>CAWGSW010000010.1:0-487263 GCA_963825275.1 uncultured Actinomycetota bacterium
CCAAGACAGGACGAGACCTGTAGCGCGGTCTGCTGAAAACACGCGTCTTGGAGGGACTCCGGTGGGCTATTTGGGTGGAGGTCTCCGGTTTGAAGTGTCGCAGCCTGTCCAAGTCATACCAACGCCAGGGTAAGTTGTTCGGCAGCCGGGATCAGGGGTGGCGTGCCCATGGGATTGTCAATCCACTGGGTCAATTCGCGATAGGTAAACAGGTTCAGCCGCAGCATCGAGGCCAGATTGGACAGCGACCAGTTGGCCTTGGAGAGGTGGTGCAGCCATTTCAGCAGGAGCAGGGCGATCAAGGCTGTCCAAATCTGGATGCGGAGTGCGTTCTCGCTGGTGCCGACGAAGGTCTTCACGGTCAGATTTTGCTTGAGCGCTTTGAAGAACAGCTCGATTTGCCAGCGCTCTTTGTAGATCGCGGCGATGGTGGTGGAGCCGAACTCCAGCAGATTGGTCAGCAAGACGATCTCGCGCTCGTTTTCGGCATCCCAAACCACGATGCGGCGCAGCAGGTCGGGATAGTCGGCTTGGGCTTGGACGCCGGTGAGGCGGATGAGTTGGTCGGCGCGGATGTTGCGGTTCTGCGGGATCTCGCATTCCTCGACCACCTCAAAGGCGGCGTTCTCCTTCAGGCGGGTGACAAAGAAGACGCCGGCCATGCTCCAGCGGCCGAACAGGGCGTAGTCGATATAGCCGCGATCGATGGCCACAATCGAGCCGGGATTCAGCCGGAAGGAATCGGCCAGTTTGACGTCGCTGCGTTTGGCTTCGGTGAGCAGCACGTAGGCGGGCAGGTAGTCGTCATGGTCCAGCAGGACGTGGGCCTTGACGCCGCCTTTGGCACGGCGGAACTTGGCCCAGGGAAACAGCGTTAGGCAGAGCGAGATGGTGGTCGAGTCCAGGCTGAGGAGTTTGTTCTTGAAGCGGAACTTGTGCTGGCGTGTGCCCAGCCCTTGTTGCTCGCGGAACCGCGCCAGCGCGGTAAAGAACAGATCCTCGAATAGAGCGGCCGGACGGTGTTCGTTGGCATAGGACAGGGTGGAGCGGCAAGGCGCTCTGGCAATCCCCACATGCACCAACCGCCCCAGGCAGCAGCCCAGGCCGTTGCAGATCTCGCGCAGCGAATCGGCGCGTCCCAGTTGACAGAACAGCATGGAGACGAACTGCGTCCAGCAGGTAAAGCCCTTGGCGTCACGCTCGGCGGCGTGCTTCTTTACGAGTGCGGCGAACTCGGTTCGGGGAAAGTGCTGGAGCAGTTGATTGAACAGGCTCGCGACTTGTACGATTGGGTTGCCCTCCTGTGGGCAGCGTTTGGCGAGTTCCCGCCAAGGAATGGCTCGCCAACGTCAATTATAGGAGGGCACTCCCCCTATTTCAGACTGCAAGAACCTGTTTTGGACAAGAGTGATATACTCTATGACCTTGAAGTGCCGCCAAATCGGTACGCTTACACATGCAGGTTCTTGATTTGTCCCTCTGTGAACGTGCCCTTTCGCTGAGACAGCTCCGTATTGCGCCAGGATCCCGGGATGGCCGCAAGAGCCCGTCGAATTGTGCGTGCACCCAGCGGTTCCGCAAGTCACTGATGGTTTTCATTCTTTTCTGTCGAGCTACCTCATACTTGGGTCTGAAGCACCCGCTCGGCAGGCAAATCTAAGCAGAGCTGTCTCACGATTTCCCTTAGCGCAGTTGCAGGATCGCCCTTGGTGTCGTATCAGGGTGATTAAAGAAGAGGAGAAAGACAAACCAATGGATGTCTCGGCACCAGATCCTAGCAAACATCTCGTACCGGAAGGCCGGTTGGGACAATCATGCTGGGCAAAGCGTGCTGTACCTGGCGGAAGACCTTGATACAGCCGTGGCAGAGAAGTACGACCATCCGCACCGCGCCCATACTGACGAGTACTTCGCTATGCAGGAATTCGAGTTCCGAAATCTTTGGCAAATTTTAGACTTGCAAACGAATTCGAGGTCGGTCATATATTCAGCGTTGACGTACGCCAAGGTGCGCTTACGAAACCGGTAGAGCACGCCTCGTCCTAGCAATACGCCAACCGAGCCAGTACATGTCCAGTGCCCCACCAATTAAAAGCGAAGCCCCGGGGGAAACGACGGTTTCCCGGGGCTTCGTCACTGGGGTTCAGTTTAGCGACAGCCGCAAAACTACAGCAAAGACTGTCACCCAAGAGCAACAAGTGAACAAGTGAGACAAATCCCGGCGACCCATCGTTGAAGCCAGACCGCGTGGGCGATGGCAGCGCTGCGATCGGTGGTTCCACCGGCATGGCATTCATGTGCTCGGAACTGCGGTGGGATGGGAGCCGTTGAGTCCGCATGGAAACGCCAGCAGAATACCGCAAGTTTGCAGAGCACTGCCGTCGCATCAAACAATCGGTGAGAACCGAACGAGAGCGCAAAGTGCTGGACGAAATGGCTGAGGTTTGGGATCAGCTGGCCGATAAGGTTGGCGGTCCTAATCAGCCATCTGCCTAGGGCTTGGCTCGACCTCCTCACCTGCGAGGCGCAGCCAAACTTGCGCCATGTGCACCAACGCCGCCCGATCTCGCGGGTCCGTGACGACGCGCGCGAGGTCTAGGCACTTTTCGGCGTAGCGGCGATAGTCCTCCCGAGTAGCCATCTGGAGCCCCCACTAATACACTACCGCAACGCACAAGGTGACGTGTGGTTCCGCTACCTCCCTACTCCAGGCGCTGGGCGGTTCTGGGTTTTGTCTAAAGGGGCATTGCGAAGGGTAGAGAGAGAAGTGCATCGCGAGCGCGTCATACACTCAGATGCGCCCACTGCTCGAGCTTGGACTGGTCACGAATGAGGATGCTGCTGCGCCCGAGCGCAATGGCTCCATCGCGTTCAAGCTCCTTCAATACGCGCTGTACAACTTCGCGCACGGACCCCACCATGGCGGCAATCTCCTGGTGCGTGATCCGCGCGCAGGCTTCAGGCGCCTGCTCGACGATGTGCTCGTGGCGGCCCGCACAGCCGAGAAGTAGCCGCGCCACGCGGGTGGCACGTCCGCAGCGCCAAGTCTTCGACGACCCTGCCGAGCGTTCGCTGTCGCGACGAGAGCAGCTTCAGTGCGGCCTTGGCGACCTGGGGATGGGGTCGATGAGCGCCGCCGTGTTCGCCTCCGGAATGAACCCAGACGGAGGAGCAATACGAACGATGAGTTGGCCACAACAGGGCGAACCAGTTCCGGCTGGTCCATGAAGCCGGCTGGGTGGCTTGGGTCATGGAGAAGGGCTAGGCGCTGCTTGGGCCGGGTGATGGCGACGAGAGATCTCGCGGGCCGCGTCTCGCTGGCGAGCCTTGTTGATCGTTGGGTTGGTCGAATAGGATTCCGCCGTGCTCTTGAATGGCACGGGCTGTCCTTGCTGAGGTCCCTGGGCAGCAATCTGACCCGAGGGCGGGCGGCGTGACCGGTTCGAGGAGCGAAAGACCTCGTCGACGAAGGCCTTTTGGACTGGTGAAATGTCAGGACGCGGAAGGCGTCTTCTAAGAAGGCTTCGACTTCGGGGTCGTCGAGCGATTGGTTCACTATGACCTGGCCGAGGGTAGAGACGAAGCTCCAGACTTCGTTGGCTCAGCAGAGCTTGCCTGATTGGGACCAAGCGCGCAGGGGGTCATCCAGGGAGCCGCCGGTCATGCGGCTGGGGGCGATGATGGCTTCGAGGAGCTGGGTGAACAGGGACTGGCGAAACAGGGCTGGCGTGTAACCGACTTTGCGGAAGTAGGGGAAGTTCAGCAGGCGCGCCACGAGGCCGGCGAGAGTTAGGCGCGGGTATTTGGCAGGTTCTGCTTGGTGGCCTCGTCCGCCCTTGCCTTGTCAGTTGTGGCGATCAGTTTCGTGTGATGAGCAATACGTAACTGTCAGCAATAACATGGCGATGCATTTGTGAAGTCGGCTGGCGACTTCAAGGACGTCCTCGACACCTAGCTACCGCGACATGGACTCCCCGGGGGTCTGGCCCGTCGTGCGCCTCGCCGACGTTGACGGCGCTGCCGCCCACCAGCTGGACGGGCTACGTGAGCGGTAGGGGTGAGCGGCCCGCCGGCCACTGCCAGTGGGAACCCACCGGGCCCGCTCTATCGCAAGGTGATCAACCCGGTCGTCTCCGCCCGGCCTCGGCGTCTTCTCCATGGTCATCTCCACGCAGTTCCTCTCGGCGGGCACCCCGCCGGTCGCGGTCCCGCCCATCGCCAACTACGACGCCGATCCGCTGGAGCCCACCGAACCCGACATCCCAGCCTCCTCGCAGCTTGGCGTCACGGTCGGCGGTTCTATCGGTGGCCAACGGGTTCCGGTCGCGGTGATCTACACCCAGGTGGAGCGAGCCAGCCCGATGGCGCCGCTGCTCACCTCCAAGGCAGAGGCCGACACCTTGCGGGTCTCGTCGGCGCTGAACGCCGACACCAACCTGCTGGAGCAACTCGGCGTCATCAACCTGTCTGGTGAGCTCTTCACCGGCTCCCGCGCAATCACGACGGCTGTCCGCGGCATCGGCGGGCACCTCGCTGGCGGCAGATCACCGGCGCCGTGAAGAACCTGGTGGCGCCGGTTGACACCGCCGCCTCTTCGACTACCGAGAACGCCATGGCGCTCCCGCTCGTCGAGCTGCTCCTACCTCTGCTTCGGCGGCACCCAGGTCGACCAGGCTTCGGCCAAGGCCGAACAACGGTCTGCCGAGTGCCGGCACGTCCACAGCCCCGGTGCGCGCGATGATCCCCGATGGCGCGATCATCCCCGACGGCGCGAACAACGACGGCTTCCAGTTCTCCAACGGCCTTTCCGGCAACCGTTTGAAGCCGATCCCTCCAAGCCGATGTTCTCCCTCGACACCTCCGTGCACGGCGCCATGCCCAGGGTCAGCGGCTGCAGCGCAACCGGTCCGGCTGTGGCGTCCTACCTCACCGGCACGGGCTTCCTCGATGCCACCGACACCTCGGTGACCGCCTGCGCGACAGCTCAGAGCAACAGGTGCGGGTGTTCCCGACCACGTTGCGCGCCCAGGGCATCCTCAAGATCTCGCTGGACAGGGCAACGGCGTCCTGCACGCTCACCCAGGCCAACCGCGACGGCCACCGCCGACTACTCCGCCACGGTGTCGTACTACGACGGCTCCGGCTACACCGCGCTGCCGACACTGACCCAGGGCAACGCGACGGATCCGCTCACCGTGGCACGGCTCGGGCTGTCCGTGGGAAACGGACTCACGCTCGGTGACTACATCTCGTCGTGGAAGTCACTTCTCGACGCGGACATCAAGAAGATCACCACGGCCAAGACCGCCGAGGTCAGCCTCCCCGGGGCAGTCACCCTGATCACGCAGCCCACGCGCGAGGGCGTGGTGGGTGGTGTGGGCCCCTACCTCCAGGACTCGACCTCCGCGATCTCCTTCACCATCGGCGCCGTCTCCTGCAGCACGGGTGACTACCGATGATTGGTGAGCGGGAGGAGGAGTCGCTCGACGCGGGCTTCACCCTGGTCGAGCTGATGGTGGCGATGGGCCTCTTCCTCTTGCTGGGTTCGTTGATCATGACCTCGGTGCTCTCGATGAGCCGGGCGACCACGAACGTGCGTCAGTTCACCAATATCAACGAGCAGGCCCGGATCGCCACCGAGCGGCTCACCCGGGAGCTGCGCCAGGCCACGGAGATCAGGGCGGCCGTCGTGCCGGCCACCGTGGGCGGGGACACCAGCCTGACGCTCGGCGTGGACTTCAACAACAACCAGGTGATCAACACCGTCGCGGCCGATCCCGAGGTGCTGACGTACCGCTACGACTCGGTGGCGAAGAAGCTCACGCTGACCGCGAACGACCAGGCCGGCAACGCTGTCACCCGGCCGATCCTCTCCGAGCAGGTGAGTGCCTTTCAGGTCGAATTCCGCTCCTCGCTGTGGCAGTACGACGGGACCAATCCCATGGACGGCACCAATCCCACGGGCTTCAAGGACGGCATCACGGACTGGACCGAGCTGGACGCGAGCGCCATCGGGAACCACAACGGAGTGCTCGACGCACCGGAGCTGGCCAAGATCGACCTGGTCGCGGTGACGCTCAGCGTGCTCGAGGGTTCGCACCAACAGACCTATGAGACCCAGGTCGGACTTCGCAACCAGGCGCAGAACTGAGGACCACGTGAATCGCCATGCACTTCGCAGCCGCCTCGTGACGCGGCATCCCGTCCGACGCCGAGACGAGCGGGGAGCCGCCCTGCTCGTGGTGATGATGATGCTGGCACTGATCAGCGCCCTCACGCTGACCGTCGCGATGGTCACGACGAACAACCTGGTCTCGGCCCGCCTGTCCCAGCAGGCGGGTTCGGCGCTCAACGCCTCCGATGCCGGCGTCGCCCAGGCCGTGATCTACCTGAAGAACCACAACGTGCGCACGCTCAACGGCTGCTCACCGGCTTGCCCCTCCGAGCCCTGGGGCAACAGCACCAACCCGGCCACGGTCACCGTGAACGGCAAGGCCGGCCAGAAGTACCAGGTCTGGATCGAGCCGATTGCGAAGTACCCCGCCAACAAGCCTGGCGTGTATCGCGTGCACTCCACCGGCGTCGCCGGTGGCGGGGCGGGTCGGTCGGTTACCGCCGACATATGGATCTCGCCGATGCCCCTCCTCTTCGGGATTGTGGCGAACTCGATCGCAGGCGGCGGGAACGCCGGGGTTCAGCGGGTCTCGATCTTCTCGACCGGCTGCATCTACAAGCGCTCCCAGATCCAGTTCAGCGGCATCGACGAGGCGTACGGCGTTCCCGCGGCGGCACACACCTCGCAGGTGATCACCGATGACCAGGGGTCGGGCAAGACCTGCCCGGGCACGAACAAGCCGATCCACGACCCCACGAAGACGGGGGAGGCCAGGTACTGCAATCCGGACTACCCCTATGACGAGGACAAGTTCGGCGGCCCGTTGACGTCCGGGGGTGCGTGCTTCGACCGCGCCAGGAACGCGACGACCGCGACCCCCTATCCCGGCTTCGGTGCCCTGCCGCAGTTCAGCGACTCGGGCAACCCCATCGCGTACAAGTACCTGCAGAGCTCGTTGCTCGCCGACGACGCGGCCCTGTACACCCGCTACGGGGTCAGCCAACCATCGTTCACCCAGGCGCAGCTCGAGCAGCTGAAGTCGCTGGCGATGAGCCAGGGCAACTACCGGACCTCTGCCACGATCGCCCCGATCCCCAGTGACCCCGACTCGGTGCTCTACATCGACCTGACGGCGGCGGCCGCGAACGGACGCGAGGTCGACCTCAACCAGCTGGCCGTGTCGCCGTGGAACCGGCCGGCCAACCTCAGCGCCACCGATCCGGCCTGCCCGTCCCGCTCGCTCATGGTGATCATCGAGGGCGGCGATGCCCGGCTGAACTCCAACAGCACGCTGGCGGCGTCGCTCTTCATGGTCTCGGGCGACCCCTACGGCAACGTAACCAAGGCAAACGGCACGGCCACGTTCACCGGCACCATCTCGGCCAACAACCTGGACCTGACCGGCACCTCGGACATCTCCCTCGACTCCTGCTACCTGGCCAACCGGCCTCCGGGCCTGAGCACCTTCGCCACCAAGAACTATCGCGAGGTCGACCGCTAGCCACCCCGGCGCAGGGGACCGGAGGCTACCGAGTGCCGACCATTCGTCGTCCCAGTTCGGCGTGACGCGAAGGTGCCCGTGCGAGGGTGGCGGCATGACTGAGTCGAGCGCTGCCCCGTCCCCGGTCGTCGTGGTCACCGGAGCGAACGGCCTCGTCGGCTCCCGCACCTGTGCGGCGCTCGTCGACAGGGGCGCGACCGTGCGTGCCGTCGTACGCCGATCCGGCACCGCCCCGGCACTCGCGGGCGTCGAGGAGTGGGTGGGGGAGTTCCACGACCCCGACTTCGCGGCCGCCGTCGTGGCGGGCGCGAGTGCCGTCGTCACGACCGTGCACCCGATGGGGACGGACTTCGAGACCCAGCACCGGGTTGCGGTCGAGGTACGCCGGTCCTCGCGCGGGCGGCCCGCGACGCGGGTGTCGAACGCCTGGTGCACATCTCCACCGCGGCGGTCTATGACCGCTCGCCCGGGATCGGTGACGTCGATGAGACCTCCGCGCTGGTCGCCGACGATGCCGACGCCTACGCCGTCACCAAGCGGGACACCGACGCCGCCCTGGCCGAGGTCGACGGTCTCACCTGCGTCCTGCTCCGCCCGCCGGCGATCCTCGGCGCCTGGCGAGAGCTCGATCTGGAACACCCTCCGGCCGGCCGCGATCCGCGACGAGGAACAGGCACGCCGCGCCGTGCCCGACCAGAGCTTCGCGTGGGTGCACGTCGACGACCTCGCTTCCCTTGCCGCGGACGTGGCGTCGGGCCGCGTGGAGACGTCGACCGACCCGGAGCGTGGCCCGGTCGCGGGCGCGTGCACCGTCGTCAACGTGGCGGCGGGGCCGGCCACGGCCCGTGACTACTACGAGACGGTCACCGGGGCGCTCGGCCTCGAACCGGTCTGGGACGACGGGCCCGCGTGGACCGGGCGCATCCTGGCCGGGCGCGCCCACGGGTGGGGTTGGGTCCCGACCGTGGACCTCACCCGGGCGCTCGCGGAGATCGACCGCGGGCTGCGCGCGTAGGCACTCGCCACCCATCGCAAGGTTGAGAGCAATCAGCCGATCATGTCGAAGACCTTGAAGATCGGCATGTACAGCGCCACGATCATCGACCCGACCACGCCACCGAGGAAGGCGATCATCAGCGGCTCGATCATGGCGGTCAGCGACTCGGTGGTCGTCTCGACCTCCTCGTCGTAGAACTGCGCGATCTTCTTGAGCATCTGGTCGATGGAGCCGGACTCCTCGCCCGAGGCGATCATCTGGACGACCATGGAGGGGAAGATCGGGTGCTCCGCGAGCGGGCCGGCGACGGACTCGCCGCGACGCACCGACTCCTGGACCTGGACCAGGGCGCGGGAGATCACGACCGAGCCGGTCGTGTCCGCGACGATGTCGAGCGACTGCAGGATCGGGACGCCGGAGGAGAGCAGCGTGCCGAGGTTGCGCGCGAAGCGGGCCAGCGCCAGCTTCTGCACCAGGCCGCCGAACACCGGCATCTTCAGCTTCAGCGGGTCCACCACGTTGCGCACCCGCTCGGTCTTGCCGAACTTGCGCCACCACCACACGCCGGCGATGCCGAGCACGATCATGACGGGCAGGATGATCTGCATCGCCTCGGAGAGGAAGACCAGCACCTGGGTGGGCAGCGGCAGCGTGCCGCCGAGGTCCTTGAACATGTCCTTGAAGACCGGGACCACGAAGACCAGCATCGCGACGCACATCAGCATCGCCAGGATGAACACCACGACCGGGTAGGTGAGCGCGGCCTTGATCTTGGCGCGCAGCTTGACCTCGGCCTCGAAGTTGTCGGCCACCTGGCGCAGCGCGGTGTCGAGGAAGCCGCCGGCCTCGCCGGCCTTGCACATGTTGGTCATCAGCGCGGGGAAGACGTCGGGCCACTTCGCCATCGCCGAGGAGAGGCTCAGACCCGCCTCGATGTCCTCCTTGACGCTGCGCAGCACCCGGCGCAGCTCGAGGTTGTCGACCTGGTCGGCCATGATCGTCAGGGCGCGCAGCATGGTCAGGCCGGCGTCGATCATCGTGGCGAACTGGCGGGAGAAGACCGCGAGGTCCTTGGTCTTGACCCGCTTCTTGCCGCCGAACTTGATCTCGCGCTGCATGCCCTGGTTGGCGGGCTTCACCTCGAGCGGGACGTAGCCCATCGCGCGCAGCTTGTCGGCGACCGCGACCTCCGAGGCCGCCTCGACCTTGCCCTCGGAGAACTTCCCGCGGGCGTCCTTGACCTTGTAGCTGTACTGCGTCGTGCTCGCCATGGTGGTCTCTCAGGGAACTCGTCGGAAGGAACTGGGTCGCGAAGTCACTGCCAGGACTGGGTGGCGCGCTGGGCGTTGGAGCCGACCAGGGTCTCGAAGTCGCCGCGGTCGGAGCAGGTCTCCAGCCCGGCCTCGAAGGTGATCCGGCCCTCCTTCACCAGCGCGGCGAGGTGGGCGTTGAGGGTCTGCATGCCGTCACGGCCGCCGGCCTGCAACGCGCCCTGGATCTGCTGGAGCTTGTCGTCGCGGATCATCGCGCGGATGCCGGGGTTGCAGACCATGATCTCCACGGCCGCGGCCCGACCCTTGCCGTCGGCCGTCTTGACGAGGGCCTGGCAGGCGACGCCCTGCAGGGTCGCGGCCAGCTGGGTGCGCACCTGCTGCTGCTGCGCGGACGGGAAGACGTCGACCACGCGGGTGATCGTGTCCTGGGCGGACTGGGTGTGCAGGGTGGCGAAGACGAGGTGGCCGGTCTCGGCCGCGGTGAGGGCCACCGAGATCGTGTCGAGGTCGCGGAGCTCGCCGACCAGGATCACGTCGGGGTCCTGGCGCAGCACGTGCTTGAGCGCGGTGCGGAAGTCGTGGGTGTCGCCGCCGACCTCGCGCTGGTTGACCAGGCAGCCGCGGTGCTCGTGCAGGAACTCGATCGGGTCCTCGATGGTGACGATGTGGCCGCTGCGGGTGCGGTTGATCCGGTCGATGATCGCGGCCAGCGTCGTGGACTTGCCCGACCCGGTCGGACCGGTGACCAGGACCAGGCCGCGCTTGAGCTCGGCGAAGCGGGCGAGGACGGGCGGCATCCCGAGGTTCTCCAGCGGCTGGATCTCCCAGGGGATCATCCGCATCACGGCGCCGATCGCCTCGCGCTGCTGGAAGATGTTGACGCGGAACCGGGCGTGGCCGGGCACGGCGTAGGCGAAGTCGAGCTCGAGCTCCTCCTCGAAGACCTTGCGCTGACGCTCGGTCATCACGCCGTACAACGCCGCCTGGAGCTGGGTGTGGCTGAGCGGCGGGTAGCCCTCGATCGGCACCATCTCACCGCGCAACCGGACGGTCGGAGCCGCACCCCGGGTGAGGTGCAGGTCGGAGCCGCCCAGCTTCAGCACGTGGATCAGCAGGTCGTCGAGGATGACGCGCGGCGCAGCCTGCGCGGGCGGTGCCTGACCCGAGCCGGGCGCCGGGGCAGCGGGTGCCGCAGGAGCCGGTACGGCGGCAGCCGGTGCTTGGGCAGGGGGCGTCGTGACGGGCGGCACCGGTGCCATGGGCATCGCGAGCGTGGGCACCGGGACCGTGGCCGCCGGGACCGGCGCGACCGTCGGCTGGACCGTGACCGCCGACGACCGGAGTGACGACCGATGGGACTACCGGAGCCGGCTGCGCGACCGGCGCGACACGCGGGGCGAGAGGGAGGCCGAAGCCGTTCCGGGCGAGTTCAGACACGGGGGATCCTCCGAGCGGGGGCATGAGCGTGGGGCGGGCCACTGTGTTCATCGGTCGCCCGGCCCACCGACTTGAGCACGGGGCCATGCGTCCGGAAACTCCTGCGGATCGCGGCAGCGTCCGGCACCATCAAGACCCATGCCCGCCCGGACCGAAGCGGGCGACTCGGGTGGAAGGGCGTCTAGATGCGTTGGCGATCGAGGCAGCAGCGCAGTCTCCGAAGGCCGGCCACGTCGACCGACCCCGTCGCTGCCGCGATCGCTGAGGCCGCCGCCGACGGCCCGTTGGTCCGTCGGTACCCGGACGTAGAACCCACGCTCGAGGAGCTACCGGCCTGGGTTGACGTCCACGACTCCGACGATGTGGAGGGGTACGACACGGTGGTGTTGTTCGGCGACGAGATCAACTGCTACTGCGACGCGCACGACGACGGGCTGGACCAGGCGCTGGCCGACCAGCCTGACATCGAGGCCGTGCTGCCCGAGGACCGCGAGGTCGTCTACCTGCGCACGTCGCTGGCCCTTGCTGATGTGAAGGCTGCGGTGATCCGCGCGGTCGTCGAGGTGAACCGGTCCCCGCGGGAGCCGGCGCCCTCGGCCGTGCTGTCCCACGATCAGGTCGAGGCCCTGGCGCCCGCGCTGCGGCCGCTGCTCGAGCAGGCCGGGTTCGCGAACTCGCGCTCAGGCGTCCGGTACTTCTACCGGGAAGGGGGCGACGGGTTCGTCCAGTCGATCGGGTTTGCGCCAGCGGCCGGCACGTCCAGTGACGGGATCCTGTACGACGGACTGGTCTGGGTGATGTCGGGGACACACGTGCCCGGGTTCGGCCGCGACACCATCTCGTCCCCGGACCGGGTGGCGCCGGGGCACTGCGCCCAGCTCGCCCAACACTGGGTCCCGCCGAACGCGGACGCCTTGCGCCGGCTGCTGGTCGGTGAGGTGTTGCCGGTCCTGGACGTCACTCGCGACCGGACCGGCTTCGCCGCCTGGGTGAGTGAGGACCCGAACCGCGTGGTTCCGATGAACCGGCCGACGTGGGCGCTGCTGTTCGCGCAGTGGGGCCTGGTCGAGGAGGCCGCCCGGGTGGTGGCACACGTGGACAAGCATTGGCGGTCCTTGCGCACGCACCGGGACACCGTGGCGGCCCGGGAGCTGATCCGCGCGGCGCGCGGATCGTAGGGGCACCCCGACTCCGCGGTCGGCGATTCAGTCACCCGGAACTGAATCCACCCCGACGTCGTCAGCACGACCACGCGCAGGATCTCCTCGATCGAGGTCAGCCCCCGGGCCACCTTCGCCCAGCCGTCGTCGCGGAGCCCGATCATCCCGTCCTCCTGCGCGGCGCGGGCGATGTCGTCGGTCGAGGCGCGGGCCACGGCCATCCGGGCGATGTCCTCGGTCACCGTCATCACCTCGTGCAGCGCCATCCGGCCGCGGTAGCCGGTGTGCGCACACCGCGAGCAGCCGATCGGGCGGTAGAGCGTGGGCGGCTCCTCGCCGTCGAGGAGCGGGAAGCCGATCCGGACCAGCTCGCTGAGCTCGGGCTGGTAGGCCTCGCGGCAGCGGGTGCACAGGGTGCGGCACAGCCGCTGGGCGAGCACGGAGTCCAGCGCGGACCCGACGAGGAACGGCTCGATGCCCATCTCCACCAGCCGGGTGACCGCGGACGGGGCGTCGTTCGTGTGCAGGGTCGAGAGCACGAGGTGACCGGTGAGGGCGGCCTCGATCGCGATCTGGGCGGTCTCGTGGTCGCGGATCTCACCGATCAGCACGATGTCGGGGTCGGAACGCAGGATCGAGCGCAGCGCCGAGGCGAAGGTCAGGCCGGCCTTGACGTTGGTCTGCACCTGGTTGATCCCGGCGAGGCGGTACTCCACCGGGTCCTCGACGGTGATCACGTTGACCTCGGGCCGGTTGAGCTGGTTCAGCGTCGCGTAGAGCGTCGTGGACTTGCCGGAACCCGTCGGGCCGGTGGCCAGGATCATCCCGTAGGGCTTGGAGTAGGAGCCCTGGAACCGCTGGTAGTTCGCCTCGCTGAAGCCGAGGTCGCTGAGCCCCATCTGGGTGTTGCTGTTGTCGAGGATCCGGGCCACGACCTTCTCGCCCCACACCGTCGGCAGCGTCGCGACCCGGAGGTCGATCCGGCGCCCGTGGTGGTTCATCGACATCCGGCCGTCCTGCGGGATCCGGCGCTCGGCGATGTTCATCTCGGCCATGATCTTGAGCCGCGAGGTCACGCCGTTCTGGATGTTCTTGGGGGAGCGGTGCGCGTCGATCAGCACGCCGTCGATGCGGTAGCGGACCCGCAGGTCGTGCTCGGTCGGCTCGATGTGGATGTCGGAGGCGCGGTCGCTGATCGCCTGGTTGATGAGCAGGTTCACGAAGCGGACGACGGGGGCCTCGTCGGAGACCTGGGTGAGGTTGACCAGGTCCTCGGACTCGTCGTCGTGCACCGTGAGGTCGGAGGTGAGGTCGTGGAGCTCGCCCTCGGCCCGGTAGACCTGGTTGAGCTTGGCCGCGATGTCGGCCCGGTTCGCGATCGCGAACCGCACCCGGCTCCGGGTCATCCGGGTCAGGTCGTCCTTGAGCTCGATGTTGCCGGCCTGCCGGATGCCGACGGCCACGATCAGCTCGCCGTCCTCCCGCTTGAGCGGCAGCACGCAGCTGCGGCGCGCGAAGTCGGCCGGCAGCAGGGCGGCGGCGGAGCCGTCGACCTGGTAGTCGGTGAGCTCGACGTACTCCAGCCCGGCCGAGGCGGCCGCGGTGCGCATGACGGCGGTGCGGTCCACGGTGCCGGTGTCGAGCAGCACCTCGAGGACGGACTGGGAGCGCTCCTCGGCGAGCGCGGTCGCCTCGTCGAGCTGCTCGGACGTGATGAAGCCCCCTTCGAGCAGGGCCAGCGGCGTCCCTCCGGACGTGTGAACGGACATTCAGATCACTCCTGAGGGATGAGGGCGAGGGCGGCGCGCGGGTTCGCGCGGTAGCGCAGGATGAGCTCGCCGGTCGCCTCGTCGATGCGCTCGTGCAGGGCGTGGCGGTAGTCGGTGAGCTGCTGCTCGGCCGTGCGCAGGCGTCGTACGGCGTCCGCCGCCTGGTCGGCGTCGCCCGGCTCGACGTGGCTGGACCACATCTCGGTGAGCTCGGGCAGGTCGGGCAGCGGCTCGGCCGGCTTCACGCTGACCAGCGCGCGGCGGGTCTGGCCGCTGGCGGTGTCGCCGAGCACCCGGACCAGGTCGGCGACGCCGAGCGTGCTGGTGCTGCTCGACTGCGCCTCCAGCACGTCGATCCGGGCATGGGCGAGCCGGCGCCAGTAGGAGACCTTGTCCTCCTCGGCCTCGAGCCGGTGGCGGTAGTCGCGCAGCTGGGGGAGGTCGAGCGAGGCGAGCTCCTCGGAGGGGACCGTGGACGTGACGGAGCCCCGACGCGGGTGGCTGGAGCTGGAATGGGCGGCCATCTGGATCCTCACCTAGTGGGTATCGGCATCGACGAGGGCTGGATCCACCCCGGCGCGCTTGAGCATGACCATGAAGTCGTGGGTCGACGAGCTGACCAGCTTCGCCGTCTGGATGGACACCTTGCCCTCCAGGACCAGGCTGACGAGGTCCTGGTCGAAGGTCTGCATGCCGGAGTAGCCGCCGTCGCCGGCGATGATCTCGGGGATCATGTCGATCCGCTCCGGGTCGGCGATCGCCTCGGCGAGCCGCGGGCTGTTGACCGCGACCTCCATGATCACCGCGCGGCCCTGCCCGTTGGCGCAGGGCACGAGGCGCTGGCAGATGATGCCGCGCAGCGAGGAGGCGAGGCCGAGCCGGACCTGCTTCTGCTCGTGCGGCGGGAAGAAGTCGATGATCCGGTTCACCGTCTCCTTGGCGTCCGTGGTGTGCAGCGTCGACATCACGAAGTGCCCGGTCTCCGCGGCGGACAGCGCGGCCCGGGCGGTCTCGGCGTCGCGCATCTCGCCGATCAGGATCACGTCGGGGTCCTGGCGCATCGCCGAGCGCAGGGCGGTGGACCAGTCGGCGGTGTCGGTGCCCAGCTCGCGCTGGGTGACGCTGGCCTGCTTGTCGCGGTGGATGACCTCGATCGGGTCCTCGATGGTGAGGATGTGGACGGCGCGGCTCTCGTTCACCGCGTCCACCATGGCGCCCAGCGTGGTCGTCTTGCCGGACCCGGTCGGGCCCGTCACCAGGACCAGCCCGCGGGGCTCCAGGGCGAGGCGCCGGATGACCTCCGGCATGCCGAGGTCCTGCAGGGAGAGCGGGGCATCGCCGACCAGCCGCATCACGCAGCCGGCCGCACCCCGGGACCGGAAGGCGCTCACGCGGAAGCGACCGACCCCGGCCACGGCGAGGGCGTAGTCGGCCTCGTTGGTGGCGGTGAAGACCGCGTCGATGTCGGGCGACATGGTCTCGCGGATCAGCGACTCGGCGTCCTCGGGCGTCATCGCGTCGACCTGGAGCGCCACCAGGGATCCCGAGATCCTGATTTTGGGCGCGCTGCCCGCCTTGATGTGCAGGTCCGAGCCGTGGTTGACGACGACGGCCTGCAGAAGCGGTGCGATGCGGAGGGTCACCCGATTGCTCTTCCTGACAGTGATTGCGGACGCACCATACCCACCACTGCGGCTGTTTGCGCCAGCTATCGGTCATTGTCCGGGCACCCCCTCAGACAGGCTCAAGTTCGGCTCCCCGAGTGCCGATGAACCCTTCCGACGTACTTGTAGGCACGCCCTTGTCGGCCCAATCGGCACTGAATCCCTGAGGAACTCGATGGCACGCACCCTGGTCGGACTGGACATCGGCAGCACCGGCGTCCGCGCAGCCGAGTTCGTGCCGAGGCGCAAGCGGGCCACGCTGCGCCGCTTCGCGTCCGTGCCGCTGCCCGCGGGGGTCGTGCGCGCCGGCACCGTGATCGACGGTGAGGCGCTGACCGAGGCGATCCGCGAGCTGTGGGCCAAGGGCAAGTTCAAGAACCGCACCGTCACCCTCGGTATCGCCAGCGCCGGCGTGCTCGTGCGCCAGATGGACCTGGACTGGATGCCGCCCGCCGACTTCCGCAAGGCCCTGCGCTACCAGGTCGAGGACGCGCTGCCCTTCCCGGTGGAGGACGCCAACCTCGACTACCACCTGCTCGAGGAGCTGGACCTGGCCGCCGAGGGCGAGGAGCCGCGCAAGATCGCGCGCATCCTGCTGGTGGCCGCCACCCGCGAGGTCGTCGACACGTTCGTGGAGGCCGCCCAGCGGGCCAAGCTGCACGTGCGCGGCGTCGACCTGCTGCCGTTCGCCCTGGTCCGGGCGCGTACGCCGGTCCTGGAGCCCGGCGGCGAGGTCGAGGCCATCGTCGACATCGGTGCGGACGTCGTGTCGGTCGTGGTCCACGCCGGTGGTGTCCCGCGCTACGTGCGCACGATCGCCGGGGTGGGGGGCGACTCGATCACGCGCGCCGTGCAACAGCGCTACGACTGGACCTGGGAGGACGCGGAGCGCACCAAGGTCTTCGCCGGGCTGCCCGGCCACGCGCGGATGGACCAGGCGCAGCGCGAGTCCGTCACCCAGCACCGCGACGGCCAGGACCACCCCGCCCAGCAGGTCATCGTGGCGGCGGTCGAGAGCCTGGTCGGCGAGATCATCACCACGCTGGACTACTACCGGACCTCGGTGACCGAGGGAATCGGGGAGGCCCCGGCCGACGTGGCACGCCTGCTCCTCACCGGGTCGGGCTCCCGCCTCGGCGGGCTGGGCGAGCTGCTCCAGGAGCGGCTGAACGTGCCGGTGGAGCGTCTCGACGTACGCCGCCAGGTCCGCGCGCCGAAGCGGTCGGACCTCGACGAGGACGATCCGTCGCTGGTGGTTCCCGCCGGGCTCTGCGCGGGAGTGGGCCGATGACGCGCCCCGGTCGCCAGAGCCACCCGCGCCCCGGCCTGCCGGTGGTCAACCTGCTCTCGCCGGCGGCGTTCGAGGTGATCGCCGCACGCAAGCTGCGCCGCCGCTTCGTCGCCGGCGGGCTCGCCCTGGCCGTCCTGATCACCGCCCTCTGGGGCGCCCAGCACCTGCGGGTCGGCGAGACCGAGAAGCTCGTCGTCGTCGAGCGGGCCGAGACCACCCGGCTCAACGCCGAGACCACCAAGCTGTTGCCGGTCAAGGCGTTCGTCGCCGGAGTGGCCGCCCAGCAGCAGACGGTGCAGACGACGATGGAGCGTGAGATCTACTTCTCCGAGATCCTCGCCGACATCCGCAGCGCGACCCCGGCCGGGGCGAGCCTGGACTCGCTCGCGATCACGCTGGCCCCCGCGCCCATCGCCGCCGCTGCCGGCGCCGCCCCGGTCCCGGTCGTGTCGCCGTGCCCGGGTCCCGACCCCTTCAACACCCTCACCGTGGTCGGGTGCGTGACCCTGTCGGGCACCGCGACGAGCCGTGCGGTGGTCGGTGAGCTCGTGCTCGCGCTCGACAAGGCCAAGCTCTTCGTGGAGCCGTTCATCAACACCACCACCGCCGGGGGCGGTGCCGGCGTGTCGTTCAGCGGCTCGGTCGGGCTCTCCCAGTCGGTCTTCAGCAAGCGCTACGGCAACCCGGTCCCGACAGGAGACGTGAAGTGAACCTGCGTACGCCGACCGCGACCAAGATCGTGGGCTCCGTCTCGCTGCTCGTCGTGGCCGCCCTGGGCTGGGTGCTCGTGGTCGGTCCCGAGACGACCGCGCTCGCCGACGCCCGCCTCGAGATCCAGAGCATCTCCGACCAGAACGACGTGCTGACGCTCCAGCTCGCCTCCCTGCGCAGGCAGCAGCTCCAGCTGGCTCCGACCCGGAAGGCCGCCCGCGAGCTGGCGGAGAAGTTCCCGCCCACGGCCGACCAGCCGGGGCTGTTCCGGGACGTCACGGCGGCCGCCGTGGACGCCGGTATCGGCGCGGACGGCGTGACGACGCTGGCGCCGACGCCGCCGACGATCGGAGGCGCCGACCCGGCCACCGGTGGAGTGGGCGCGGCGGCTCCGCCGGCGGGGTCGAACCTGGCTCGCCAGACCGTCACGGTGAACGTCACCGGCGGCTACGACCAGACCGAACAGCTGCTGGAGAACCTCGAGCTCATGCCGCGCGCCTACCTCGTCACCGGGGTCACCCTGGGCGGCGGGGGAGAGGGCGGCGAGTACACCACCACCATCACTGGCGACATGTTCGTGATGCCTCCGGTCGCGGATCCCGGCGACGACCTGGACCCCGACAGCGTCGGCAGCTGAACCACCGCGTCGGGCGCGGCCTTCAGTCCGTCGTTCGGCGCACCGATACTCCATCTGAACCAGGACCGACGTCACCAGAGGATCGCCATGGACAACCCGCTGCTGCTGCCGATCTGCGGTGCTCTCGCCATCGCCCTGCTCCTGCTCGTCGTCCTCGTGCTGCGCCGTCGGCGGAACCAGGTCTCGGCCGAGGGCGAGCCGGAGACCCTGGAATCAGTACAGGACTCGGACTCGGAGCCGCAGTCAGGGTCGGAGCCGGAGTCGGAGTCCCTCCCGGCGGACCTGGGCGAGGAGGACCCCTGGGCCTCGCTGGACGCCCTGACGGACCCGGACTGGGTCGACCTCGATGCCGCCGACGAGGAGCCATGGGCCCCCTGCGGCGTGGACTCGGCAGATGACCCGCTCGACGTCGAGCCCGACGAGGAGCCGTGGGTGCCGTGCGAGGCGGAGCCGGTCGACGCCCAGCACATCGACCTGGAGCCGGTCGATGAGGTGCCCGCTGACGAGGTGCCCGCCGCCGAAGCAGGCACCGCTGCCGAGCCGCTCGAGGCGGACGCGGTCTTCGACGCGCCGCAGAGCCGCGAGTCGGTCAACATTCGCTCCCTCAAGGCGCAGGTCCGGACGCTGGAGGAGGCCCTCGGCCGGCTCCAGACGGAGCCGGGTGCCACCGCGTCGGGCGACCAGGAGGCCGAGGAGGCCTCTTTCCGTCGGCAGGTCGCGGCCACGATCCGGGGCCTCGGCCAACGCACCCTGGAAGACGAGCTTCCGGAGCGCACGCTTGCCCGCGTCGCGGCGGCGATCGACCGGCTCGACGCCCCCGACGACCTGACCCGGCCGGTGCTTCCCGCCGTGGCGTTCGACCTGGCCGGGCACCGGATGGCCCTGGCCCAGTCCCGGGACGACGAGCGACTGGCCCTGCCGGCCGCCCTCATCCAGCTCGGCGCGGTCACGACGCAGGCGCCCGCCCCGACGGCAACCCTCGAGCACAGCCCCGATGAGCAGAGCCCCGTTGAGCACGCCCCGCTCGAGCAGGCCTACGCAGCGCCCGCGTTCGAGCCGAGCCCGGCCGCCCTCGTGGACCACAACCCCGGCTACCAGGCCCCGCCCGAGCAGGCCGGCCCGGAGCAGGGCTTCCCGGAGCAGGGCTTCGCGGAGCAGAGCTTCGCGGAGCAGGCTTTCCCGGAGCCGGGCATCGAGCCGGCAACCGACACCACCACGTTCGAACCGAGCCAGGCCGCTCCCGTCGAGCAGGACCTCGAGCCCGAGCAGGTCATGCCTGCCCCGCGCGACCCGGACCTCGTCCTGCCCGTGCCCCCACCCGCACCGGTCCAGCCCCCGCGTCAGCGACGCTGGGGCCGGCGCGGGGCCTGAGACCGAGAGACGAACCCGTGACCTCCGACCTGCGCGACCCGACCTTCATCCGTGAGCGGCTCAGCGAGCAGTCGCACGCCTACGCGCGTCGTGGCGCCACCCACCAGGCCCAGCTGGCTGCCTGGACCTCCGACCTCCACGTGCTCGAGCAGCTGCTCTGGCAGAACGGGCTCGCGGAGGCCGACGACCCGGATGCCCAGCTCGCAGCGGTGGGCGAGGCCGTCGCCACCTCTCTCGACATCCTGGCGACGAGTGATCTCGGTGAGCTCACCCCGCAGATGGTGGTGGACATCGCCCGGGACGCCCTGGTGAACACCTTCGACGAGTCCGTGCGCCAGATGCTGGCCGACGAGTTCATGTCCCTCGACCACATCGGCGCCCCGACCTGGACCGACGTCGACGACGACGAGCTCCCGACCGACGGCCAGGGCCGGCTCGGGGACCGGACGGCCGAGGAGCTGGTGGTCGAGCTGTTGGCCGCGGCGGGAGACTGCATGGCGGTCGCGCGGGAGATGGTCGTCGAGGGCGAGTACGCCAGCGCGCTGCGGATGTCGCGGCAGGCCGACGTGGCAACCTTCGAGGCCTACCTCGTCGCGGCCGCCTCCCTCGCCGGCGACCAGGAGCTCGCCTCGGTGCAGCTGCGCTGGGAGGCTGTCCTGGAGCTGCAGGACCGGCACCTGGCCGCGGAAGTCGCGGGCTCGATGGCCGACCTGGCGGACGCGATCATCACCCAGCGCCGTGAGCTGCTCGCCCTGCTCGGCTCCGCCGAGCAGCGGATCCTGGAGCAGACCTTCGAGCCCGTTCCGGAGCCGTGAGGATGACCGTCGTACCGCTCGAGCTCCTGCTGGCGTTCCTGCTCGGGGCGGGGCTCCTGGTGGGTTCGTTCCTGAACGTCGTCATCCACCGGGTCCCGGCGGGCCTGTCCATCGCGTCCCCCGGGTCGGCCTGCCCCGCGTGCGGCCACCCGGTGCGGCCGCGCGACAACGTCCCCGTCCTCTCCTGGCTGCTGCTGCGCGGCCGGTGTCGCGACTGCTCGGTCTCGATCTCGGGGCGCTACCCCCTCGTGGAGCTCGCCACGGCCGTGCTGTTCGTCGTGGCCGGCTGGCGCTTCGGCGCCACGATCTACACCGCCGCGGCGCTCGCGGTCCTCGCGGCCGGTGTCGCGCTGTTCATGATCGACCTGGACCACCGCCGGCTGCCGTTCTCCATCACCGGTGCGGCCGCGGTGGGGACCGTGGTCGCCCTCGGCGTCGACGTGGCACTGCACGGTGTCGCGGTGCTGCCGACCGCCCTGCTCTCGCTGGGCATCTGGCTCGGCGTGTACGGCGGCATCTGGCTGCTGACGCCGGACGGGGGATGGGGCTCGGCGACGTCGCCCTGGCCCCGGTCCTCGGCCTCGCGCTCGGCTGGCTGGGCTGGGGAGCCAGCGTCGTCGGGCTCGCCGGCGGGTTCATGATCGGGGCGGTCGTCGGGGTGGCCCTGATCGCGTCCGGGCGAGTCGCCAGGCGGGCCAAGGTCCCGCACGGGCCGTTCCTGCTCAGCGGCGCGGCGCTCGGCATGTTTGCCGGAGAGCCGCTCTGGCAAGGCTATCTGCGGCTCGTGGGCCTGGCCTGACCAGATGGCTCCGCGGGTCCGGGGGACATTCCACCGTCTTGCCGCACCGCCTTGGAGCCGGTGTCACCATGGCTCGGGGGATTCGTCGAACAGCACGAACAGGGGGGCGGGACCGTGCACGACATCGACCCCACCCTGCTGTTGTCCGCCATCGCAGCCACGTCGCGCGACTGCATCGTCTGCGTGGATCTCGACGAGACGGTCATCTGGGCCAGCGCGGCAGCAGAGCCACTGCTGGGCTGGCCCCCCTCGGAGCTCGTCGGCCGACCGATCTCTGCGCTTGCCCGCCCGGGAGCGACGGATGTCCGTTCGGCGCACGTGGCTCAGGTGCTCGCCGGCCAGGACGCGGCGCCGTACGTCGACGTGCTCGCCCGGCGCGACGGGACCCTGGTCGCGACCTGGGTAACGCTCGGGGCACTACGCGATGCCGCGGGAGACGTCGTCGGGGTCACGAGCATCCTGCGCGACGCCCGGGACGAGGTGGCGGTCCAGCCGCACGCCCAGGGAAGCCTCGAGCGCGCGCTGGCCCGGCGCTCCTGGGACACCGCCCTGGTCACCGACGCCGCCTTCGAGGTCGTGCACGCCACCCCGGCGGCGGCGCGCATGCTCGGCTACGCGCCCGACGAGCTCGTGGGACGCACGGTCACCTCGCTGCTGCACGCCGAGGACGTCGAGAAGTCGCGGACGGCAGTGGAGCGGGTGCTGGCCCAGCCCGAGCATCCCCAGCGCTGCCTCTCCCGGATGCAGGACCGGGCGGGCAGCTGGCACTGGATCGAGGGCGCCCTGGCCAACTGCCTGGCGGAGCCGGACCTGGCCGGCCTGGTCGTCAACCTGCAGGACCTCACCGACCGGGTCGAGGGCGAGCGCCTGCTGCGCTTCTCGGAGGCGTTGCACCGCGCCATCGTCGAGACCGCCCAGGAAGGGATCGTGGCCACGGCTCCGGACGGGACGACCATGCTGGCCAACGAGAAGGTCGGCGAGATCCTGGGGTTGAGCCTCGAGAGCCTGACCACCCTCGACGTACCCGCGCTGCTCCGGCGCTTCCCCGGTGGGGAGGAGCCGGTCCCGACGGTGGAGACCACGAACGGCCCGGAGCAGTTCGAGACGAAGTACCGCCACCCCGACGGCCGCACGCGAGTCCTGCACGTCACCCGCAGCCTGTTGCACCACGACGGTGCCGAGCCCCTGGGCTGGCTGTCGATGGTCTCCGACGTCACCGACGAGCGCCGGGTGCAGGACGAGCTGCGACGCCAGGCCCTCCATGACCCGCTGACCGCGTTGCCGAACCGCTACCTCGTGCTCGACCGGCTCAAGATGGCCGCAGCTCGGCAGCGCCGGACCACGGACGCGCCGATGGGGGTCCTCTTCCTCGACCTGGACGGGTTCAAGCCCATCAACGACAGCCAGGGCCACGAGGCCGGCGACGAGCTCCTCAAGGAGGTCGGCACGCGCCTGGCTGCGGCAGTGCGGGCGACCGACACGGTGGGCCGGCTCGGGGGCGACGAGTTCGCCGTCATCTGCGAGAACGCCGACGAGGCGGCGGTCCTGCTCGTGGCGTCACGGATCCATGAGGCGTTGGCCGTGCCGATCGAGCTGACCCGAGGGCCGGTCCGCATGGGGGTCAGCATCGGGGTCGCCATGTCGCCGCCGCACGAGGTTGCCCACCTGATCCGGCTCGCGGATGTGGCGATGTACGAGGCGAAGGAGCTCGGTGGGGGACGCACCGCGCTCGCGGCCGCACCCCGGGACGGCGGTCAGTCGCCCGCCGCGGAAGCACCCATGTCGTAGGTGCGCACCAGTGCGCCCGTGCGTACGGCGTCCTCCGGGGACACCGCGGCGCTCCACAGCCAGCCCTGCCCCGTGGCGCAGCCCAGCTCGCGCAGCAACCGGGCGTGCTCGGCCGTCTCCACACCCTCGGCGACGACGGTGACGCCGACCGCTCGGGCGAGCTCCACGATCGAGGTGGTGATGGCGAGGGCGTTGTCGCCGCTCGAGATGTCGGCGACGAAGCTGCGATCGATCTTCAGGGTCGAGATCGGGAGCGCGTGGAGGAGGGACAGGGAGCTGTGCCCGGTCCCGAAGTCGTCCATCGCGACCTGGAAGCCCTGCTCGCGCAGCCGACCGAGCAGCGCGACGGCCGGTTCGTGGTCCGCCATGATGGCCCGCTCGGTGATCTCCAGCACGACGTCGTGGGGTGCCAGGCCGGCGGTCTGGGCGCAGGCGGCGATGTGCTCCTCGAGGCCGGGGTCCGCGAGGTTCCGGCCCGAGAGGTTCACCGCGACGTAGGTCTCGCGGGCGAGGGCGCCGGACGCCCGGAGGTCGCGCGCGCCACACAGGCCACGGCGCAGGGCCCAGCGGTCGAGCTCGGGCGAGAGCCCGGTGTTCTCCGCCAGGGCCACGAACCGGTCCGGCGGGATCGAGCCCAGCGTCGGGTGGTCCCACCTGGCGAGGGCCTCGACACCGACCACGCGTCCGGTCTCGAGGTCGATGATGGGTTGGTAGTGCATGACCAGCTCGTCGCGGGCCAGGGCCGCCCGGAGCTCGCCGCCGAGCTCGAAGAGCTCCCGGGCCTGTTCGGCCAGGGAGGCGTCGAAGACGCGGACGCCGCGGCGACCCGCGTTCTTCGCGGCGTACATCGCGGTCTCGGCGTTGCGGAGCAGGTGCTCGGCGGTGGGCGCGGGAGACAGTGCGATGCCGATCGAGGCCGCGACGTGCAGGGTGTCGCCGCCGACGGTGAAGGGCTCGTCGAGGGCGGTGAGGAGCTCGGTGGCGATCCGGTGCGCCTGCGCCTCGTCGATCTTCTCGCAGATCACGAGGAACTCGTCGCCGCCGAAGCGGGCCACCGTGTCGGCGGGCCGGGCGCTGACGCTCAGGCGCTCGGCGACGGTGACGAGGAGCTCGTCGCCGACCGTGTGGCCACGGGCGTCGTTGATGATCTTGAACTGGTCGAGGTCCACGAAGAGGACGGCCGTGGTGCCGGTGTCCCGGGTGAGGGCGTGCTCGAGGCGGTCGAGCAGCAGCGCCCGGTTCGGCAGGCCGGTGAGGCTGTCGTGGAGGACCGACCGCGACAGCTCGAGCTCGAGGCGCCGGGACTCGGTGATGTCGGTGACCATGGCGAGGGCGGTCGGCTGGTCGGTCTCGGCGTCGCCGACGTCGAGGGGTGCCGCCGCGAACCGCAGGATGCGCTCGCCGCCGTCGGGGTGGAGATAGGTCGTCTCGTAGCGCTCGGCACCGCGGGCATGACGCTGGGCGAGCCGCAGGCGCATCATCTCGCGCGGAACGCCGACGAAGAGGTCGGCCACCGACTGGTCGTAGATCTCGTCGGGCTCGATGCCGAGGATCTCGCACAGGCGGCTGTTGGCGTAGAGCGTGCGACCATCGGCCGTCGCCACCCACAGGCCCTCGTCGGCGCTGTCGGCGATGGCACGGTAGCGGGCCTCGGAGGCCCGCAGCGCGCGCTCGGCCTCGAGGCGCTCGGTGATGTCGCGCAGGTTGCACACGACGCCGCCGACAGCGGTGTGCAGGAGGTTGCTCAAGGTGGCCTCGAACCACCTCCACGTGCCCATCGCGTCGCGGATCCGCAGCGTGATCGTGCCGTCCCAGCCGTTCATCACCCGGCCCATCAGGCCGCGCATCGATGCGGCGTCCTCGGGATGGATGTAGCTCGTGCCGTCCGCGCCGAGGACGTCCTCGGCGTTGTGCCCGGTGACGCTGCCCAGGGCGGGGGAGACGTACATGATCTGGCCGATCGAGTCGATGACGACGGCGAGGTCGCTGGCGCGCTGGGAGAGGGCGAGGAAGAAGTCCTCCTGCTGCTGGCGCCGGCGCTCGACGTCGCGCATGGCCGTGAGGTCATGGAGGTGGATGGCCACTCCGGTGGCCTCGCCGGCACTGTTGCGCAGGGTCGTGGCGTCCGCCAGCACGTGGATGGGGCGGCCGTCCGGGAGCTGGAGGACCTGTTCGACCTGGATCGAGTCGGCGTCGCCGGCGAGCAGCTGCTTGGCCAGCTCGTCTGCGTCACCGTCGTCGATCCGGTGCCCGAGCTCGGTGAGGGAGCGGCCCATCAGCTGGTCCGGGCCCAGGCCCACGAGCTTGCAGAAGGCCCGGTTGGCGTCGACCACGCGTCCGCGCAGATCCAGAGAGGTCTGGGGCACCCCGGACTGCTCGAAGCGCGCCTCGCTGGACGCCGCCCTCCGTTCGGCGAGGACCTGGCGGGTCTCGTCCACGCACACCGCGGTGAGGCCGGCCGGCTCGCCCAGGTCGTCGAGCGCCAGGGTCCACGCGACCCGGACGTGCGCCACGACCCCGGAGCCGACGTTCAGCCACTCCTGGCGGAAGTCGCCGTTCGGGGTGCCCCGACGCGCAGCCGTCAGCGACTGCTGAGCCGTGTCGACCTCGGTGGGGAAGCGCGAGAGGGAGTCGAGCTGGGCGCCGACGAGATCCTCGCGCTGCCTGTCGAGCAGGTGGCACAGGGCGCCGTTGACCTCGAGCAGCTCCCCGTCGAGGCTGAGGGCCATCGTGGCGAGGGGCAAGGTCGAGAACGGTGCTGCAGCCGATACGCGCCCGAGCGCGTCGTGACTCATGCGGATGGAACCCCCTGGTACTGCCGTGTGTCTGTCTCCGCAGCGTATGTCACCCGGACGTGTGCGGGCCTGATTCGCATGCGTCGGTTGAATCGAAACCTCAAGTCTGTGATTTGGCCTGCCGATGCTCCAGGTGCAGAGGATCTCCTGCACCGTCCGCATCAACACTCGAGGGGTTGGCATGCAGCGCGATGCCGACCGCCCTCCGCACGCGCAAGGAGCGAGCCGACCGGTGTGCCCACCACCCGATCCCGGCCAGTCTGGTCAACCGATCGTCGACGAGGTCGACGTTGCCGCCGAGGCGATCGTCCTGCGTGCGACCCGCGCCCTGCTGAGGGTGGACCGGCGCAGCCAGGCGGCCCGCGTGCTGCGGACGGTCGTCGAGGACCTGGGTGGCGAGATCGTTCCGGCGCGGGAGGCGCAGGCGTCCGCCCTGCCGCTCGACGTCTCGCTCGGTGTCGGCGAGCCGGTGGCGGTCGCGGCATCGGGTGGCGCTGAGCGCGCGACCCGCCGGCTGGCCCGGCACCTTCCCGTCCTGGTGGAGGACGCGAGGGCGGTGGCCGACCAGTGCGACCGCCACCAGCGCCAGGCTCGGCGCGCGACGGTGGACTCGCTCACCGGGGTGGCCGGCCGTGGCGAGATCGCCCCCCGGCTCGAGTCTGCCGCGATCGGTGACGTCGTCTGCCTGATGGACCTCGACGGCTTCAAGCAGGTCAACGACACCCGCGGACATGCCGCCGGCGACAGTGCCTTGCGCTGCTTCGGCAGGCTCCTGCGCTCGCGCGTCCGGGACAGTGACTTCGTCGGTCGCTACGGCGGCGACGAGTTCCTGGTCGTCTTCTCGGCCGCGCCCGTCCCGGTCGTCGAGCAGCGGCTCCGGGACCTGGCCGCGGCCTGGATCGCCGACGTCCAGCACGGGACCGGGATCTCGATCGGCGTGGCGGTCGTGGACGACCGTGGCGCGATCGTGGCCAGCCACGCCGCGGACCGGGCGCTCTACCGCGCCAAGCGGCTGGGCCGGGACCGGGTCGAGGTCGCGGAGCCGGACGACTTCGACGACGACGTGCCGGAGTCCTGACCCGGCCGGGGTCAGGCCGGGCTTCGGACCTGACTTCAGGCCAGAGGTCAGGCCTGGACGGGGTCGGGCGTCACGCCCGCCATGCCCGTGTGGACGTCCATGAATTCAGGCATGGTTGCCCCCTCTCTGAGTCCCTCGACTGTCCACCCGGTGGGGCCCCCGGCCATGACCCATTGGGGGCATGTACCGCTGTCCGGGCCGGCCACGATGACGGCCGAAAATGACGGGCCCCGCGGGTCGGGTACGACGTACCGTCTCGCCATGCAGAGCCGCTGGCAGGACCCGGACTGGCTGGCCACGGCACACGCGTGGATCCACGCCGAGCTCGAGGGGCTCGGACGCTCCGTGTCCGGCCAGATCGAGCAGCCGCACGTCCGCCCGTGGTCGACCGTGCTGCGCGTGCCGACCGCCGAGGGCGTCCTCTGGTTCAAGGCCAACGCCGACTCCCTGGTCCACGAGGCCGCCCTGGTGGGCCTGCTGTCGCAGCGGCGACCCGACGTCGTGCCGCCCCTGGTCGCCGCCGACCTCGACCGGGGCTGGATGCTGATGACGGACGCGGGGGAGTCGCTGCGCACCCTGGTCACCCGGGAACGCAGCCTCGAGCGCTGGTTCGACGTTCTCGGGCGCTGCGCCGAGGTCCAGCTTGCGCTCACCGACGACGTCGAAGAGCTGCTGGCGCTCGGGGTGCCCGACCTGCGCCTCGCGACGCTGCCCGAGAAGTACGAGCGACTCCTCGACGAGATCGACGCCGAGCCCCGCTTCCGTGCGGCGACGCCCTGGGTGGCCGAGCTCTGCGACCGGCTCGAGGCCTTCGGGATCCCGGAGACGATCCAGCACGACGACCTCCACGACGGCCAGGTGTTCGTGCGCGACGGGCGTCACCTGCTGCTCGACTGGGGCGACGCGTGCATCTCGCACCCGCTCTTCACGCTGTCGGTGACCCTCGAGGGCCAGCTGGCCTGGGGGCTCGACGACGAGGAGAACTCCGTCGACACCGACCGCTTCCGCGACGCCTACCTGGCGCCGTTCGCCGGGAGGTACGACGGGGACCTCGTGGCCGCGTGCGAGGTGGCGTTGCGGCTCGGCTGGGCCAGTCGAGCCGTCAACGGGCACGTGCCGGGCGACGACGAGCACACCCGCGCCCGGCTGCGGATGTTCCTCGACGGTCGCGCCTGACCGGTGCGCCCCTGACCGGGTCCGCCCCCGATCAAAGGTGCCCGGGGGTCACTCCCGGGGCTGGCGGTCCAGCTGGAAGGCGTAGCCGGACAGCTGGGTCGGACGGATCTCCACCACGTTGTACTTCAGGCTGGAGATCCACGGGCGCAGCCCCGCGGCGTCCGCACGGTGCTCCTCGTCCTCCTCCAGGACCCGGGCGAGACCGCGCACCACCACGCTCTGTGCCCGGGTCTCGTCGTACCAGTCGATCTCGAAGACCACCTCGGGGTGCATGAGCACGCCGAGCAGCTTGTTGCCCTCGCCCGTGCGGAAGAGGAGCGTGTCGCCGTCCACGATGTAGTTGACGGGGACGAGGTGCACCTCGTCGGCCATCCGGAACGCGAGCCGTCCGAACTCGTCGTCACGCAGGAGGTCCCAGCACTCCTCCGTGGACAGGCGGGTGGTGACATCGTCGTCGTAGCCCATGGGGTCCTCCTCAGCCAGACACCCGCACCCGGTGTCGTCCCTCATTTGCGAGGCTAGGGGAGAGGGGCGGCCAGCAGCAGGGCACATGGTCCCCCTGCGGGCGGACCTGCGGGTGGACCTGCGCCGCAGCGTCGGCACGTACGGTCGGGGCACATCTCAGATCGCCGCACTCTCGAAGGGACCACCATGAGCGACCTGCCCACTGTTGCACTCCTCGGCACCGGAACCATGGGGGCCGGCATGGCGCGCAGCATCGCGGCCGCGGGACTGCCCCTGCGGGTCTGGAACCGGACGTCATCGAGGGCCGAGCCGCTCGCGGACGTGGCCACCGTGGCCGGCTCGGTGGCCGAGGCCGTCGAGGGGGCCGACATCGTACTGACGGTGTTGTACGACGCCGACAGCGTCGCGGCCACGATGGAGCAGGCCCGGGGCGCGCTCGTGACCGATGCGGTGTGGCTCCAGCAGAGCACCGTGGGGGTCGAGGGGACCGCCCGCCTGGCTGTGCTCGCTGCCGACCTGGGTGTCGCGTTCGTGGACGCACCCGTCCTCGGCACCAAGAAGCCGGCCGAGCAGGGCACCCTCGTCGTCCTGGCGTCCGGCCCGGAGCAGGTGCGGGAGCGGGTCGACCCCGTCCTCGACGCGATCGGAAGCCGCACCATGTGGGTCGGCGAGGCGGGAGCCGGGTCGCGGCTCAAGCTGGCCGTCAACGCGTGGGTCTTCACCGTCGTCGAGGGCGTCGCCGAGTCCCTGGCCCTCACCCGCGATCTCGGGCTGGACCCCCGGCTCTTCCTCGAGGCGGTCAGGGGCGGGGCGCTCGACGCGCCGTACGTCCAGCTCAAGGGCACCGCGATGCTCGAGGGGAAGCTCGACCCGGCGTTCGCCCTCGCGGGCGCCCTGAAGGACGCCGACCTGATCCTGGCCGCCGCACGCGGCGCCGACCTCGATCTGGGAGTCCTGCCGGGGATCCGCGAGCACTTCGCGCGGGCCGTCGAGTCAGGACACGGCGGCCTCGACATGGCCGCGACCTATCTCGCCCATTGAGCCTCGCCACCCCTCTTTCTTTTTGAACAAACGTTTGTTCAAAAAGAAAGAGGGGTCACTGCCCCTGCATCACGCCCACGTGCTCGCGGACGAAGCCGGGGAACACCGTGCTCGTGGAGGCCCCGAAGCGGGAGGCGACCACCTCGGAGAGCACGCTGCGATAGTCGGTCGTGACGAGCAGGTCGGAGTCGATGTCGTCGGTGAGCCCGGGCCAGGTGCCGTAGTAGGTGCCGCCCCTGACGCCCGCGCCGGCCAGGAACATCACGTTGCCGTAGCCGTGGTCGAGACCGTGGTTCGCATTCTCGACCACCCGGCGGCCGAACTCGCTCAGCGTCACCAGCGTGACCTTGTCGGCCAGCGAGCCGAGGTCGGTGAAGAAGGCAGCGACGGCGGAGGCGAGCTCACCGGCGTTGCGGACCATCCGGCCCCAGTCGACGGTGCCGAGGTCGGCGTGCATGTCCCAGTCACCCTGGTCGACGGTGATCACCTCGACGCCGACGTCGCCACGGATGACGCGGGCGACCGAGGCCAGGGCGCGCCCCAGGTCCCCGGCGGGGTACGTCGCTCCGTGCGCGGGCCCGGGGTCGGTCGCCCGGACCGGGCCGAAGCCGTCCACCGCCGCGAAGGTCGAGCGCATGGCCCTGCCCAGTGGCGAGCCGTTGCCGTCCCACATCGTCCGCAGCGAACTCCGGCGGCCCCCGTCGTCCCACCGGTCCTCGCCCGCGATCCGGACCTCGTCGACGCCGCCGGCGGACATCGTGTCCTCGGGGCCGTAGAGCGAGGCCGGCGTCGTGCTGGACCCCAGGTCGAAGCCCTGCAGCGGTGAGTGCTCGTCGTCGGTGCCGATCAGCCGGTTCAGCCAGCCCACCCGGGTCGTCGAGCCCGGGTTGGCGTCCTCGACCTCCTCCATCGCGGCGAAGTGCGAGCGGTTGGGCGCGGGCAGGCCGGTTGCGTGGACGGCGGCCATCCTGCCCGCCTGCCACAGCGGGACCAGGGGAGCGAGCTCGGGGTGCAGGCCGAACTGTCCGTCCTTGACCAGCAGTCGGTCCGCCGGGATCGCCAGCCGAGGCCGCGCTCGGTAGTAGACGGGGTCGGCGTGCGGGACCACCAGTGACAGGCCGTCGGCGGCGCCGCGCAGGGACAGCACCACCAGCACCGACGACGCCGGCTGCGCCGCGGCGGCGGACGCGTGCACCACCGCAGAGCCCAGCACGGTGCTGGTCCCGGCCAGGGCGAGCGCTCCGGCAAACAGCCCGCGGCGCGACATGAAGGCGTTCGGCAGGGCGGTGTTCGTCAGGGCGGCGTACTCCGCGCAGCAGGCGGTCGAGGACATCCTGGGATCTGTCATCGCTTCACCTGGTCAGGAACGCGGGGGAGTCGAGGAAGGTCGTGAGGAGCCGCGGCATCTCCCACTTCACCAGCCCGTGGTCGCGGGTGATCTGCTCGTGGGGGGCCAGCCCCACGGACTCGCAGCACGCGCGCAGCAGTTGCGCGGTGGAGCGCCGGTGCAGGATCCGTTGGGAGAGGTGGTCGACGAGCAGGTCGAACCGCAGCGGGTACGACGGCACCCACGACGGGCGCGAACGGTAGGTGATCTCCTCGCTGGGCCACCAGCCCCCGCTCATGGAGTAGTGCGTGTCCATCGAGGCCAGCAGCCGGGCAGGGGTCGCCCAGGACTCGCTGTCGATCGGCTGGCCGTCTGGGCGTGGCCAGGCGAACGGCATCGTGCCCATGTTGCTCACCGCCCAGAGCATCTGGTTGGCCGCGGCGCGCTCGACGGTCGGACGCTCGACGGTCACGTCCAGCGCCCGGTAGGTCGCGACCAGGTCCTCGCCCGGGTCCCGCACCTTCCTGCCCGCCGAGTCGGCGAAGGCGGACGACGCGACGAGGGCGCGGAGCACCGGCACGATCGCGGTGTCGTGCTCGAGGTAGATCCCCGCGAGCCGGTCGACCAGCGACTGCGGCGGGTCGTCGCGCACGAACTTGGTGGCGAGCCGGCGCGCGATCCGCTGGGCCGTCGCCGGGTGGTGGGCCAGGTAGGTCAGGTAGCGGCGGGTGACACCACGGCCGTCAGCATCCTCGTTCGGGTCGGAGAACCCCATCACCCGCACGGCGCCGCGCCAGTGGGTGCTCGTGCGGTACGACGGCTGCCAGGTGTCCCACATGTCGACGGTCCAGCCGGTCAGGATGCGGGCGCTGTCCTTGACGTCGTCCTCGTCGAAGCGCCCGCGCCCGACGGTGTGCAGCTCGAGCAGCTCCCGCCCGAGGTTCTCGTTGGGGTGGGCCGCGGTCGAGACCGCGTTGTCGAGGTAGATGAGCATCGCGGGGTGGGTGATCGCGGTGTGCAGCAGCTCGTCGAACCGGCCCAGTGCACCGGCGCGGATCGCGTCACCGTAGGCCCGGCGGTGCACGAACTGGGCGTCGCCGAGCGCCGGGACGTTGAGGTGGTTCTCCCAGAACTCGGTGAGCACCTCGAGCAGCTGGCGGCGTGAGGTCATCCGGCGCATCAGCACCCAGCGCGCGTAGTCGTTCATCACCTCCCAGCCGCCCTCGACCCCGTTGACCTGCCGCGACCAGAGGTCGGCGGGGTCGCGCGAGAGACCCGGCCACCAGTCGACGTAGCGGTCGGTGCCGCTGTCGGCGATGGCCCCCGGCGCCAGCTGGCGGGAGAACCACGCGCCGGCGCCGCCCTGGCGCCTGACCTGGGCCGCGAGCCCGGGGGTGACGCCGTAGGAGAAGCGACCGACGAGGTGCCGGGCCCGCGAGGAGAGCAGCGGAGCGCCGCGGTGGTGGGCAGGCGTGTACGCAGGGGCCTGTACGACGTGGCGCTCGCTGGCGCAGCCGAGGCACCGGCGATCCCGGCCACGGCGGCTCCGCCGAGCAGGGACCGTCGCGTGGGACCGCCGACGGGGGTGGGGGACATGCGCAGACTCCAGGGAGGGACGCCCTTCGGCCTCCGAGAACCGCAGGATCGTCGGGCACAGGCTACGGCCCCGGGCAGGTTTCGGGGCCCGTTTCGTAGCGGCTCTGCGGTGCCACCACCCGGAAGTGCCGCCGAGTCTGCGTGAGGGGGTCGCCCCGGTAGAGTGCTCACACCGACAGCCCGCAAGCGTAAGGATCACAAGCCACCCCGATGGACGGCTCTCAAAGTCGCCCGCTCTCCCTTGACACCCGGGGAGGGCGCCGATGACCGCGTGGATCCTGCTGGCCACCGCACTGCTGCTGATCGTGGCCTGCGGTGTGTTCGTGGCTGCCGAGTTCGCCTTCGTCACCGTCGACCGCAGCAAGGTCGAGCAGGCGGCGGCGAGTGGCGACACCAGCGCCCAGGGCGTGCAGCAGGCACTCCGCACCCTGTCCACCCAGCTGTCGGGTGCCCAGGTGGGCATCACCATCACCAACCTCGCGATCGGTTTCCTCGCCGAGCCGGCGATCGCCGAGCTCATCGACAGCCCGCTGCGGTCGATGGGCATCCCCGAGGGCGCCGTACGACCGATCGCGGTCGGCGTCGGCCTGACCGTGGGCACCTTCCTCACGATGATCTTCGGCGAGCTGGTCCCCAAGAACCTCGCGCTGGCCAAGCCGATGGAGACCGCGCGCGCCACCCAGCGCTTCCAGCGGACCTTCACCGCGGTCAACCGGATCCCGATCCGGGTGCTGAACGGCTCGGCCAACGCGTTCGTGCGCCGGATCGGCATCGAGCCGCAGGAGGAGCTCCGCTCCGCCCGCAGCTCCACCGAGCTGGCGTCGCTGATCCAGCGTTCGGCCGAGCAGGGCACGCTCGACGCGGACACGGCCGAGCTGATGGAGCGCTCGGTGGAGTTCGGCTCCCGCACCGCCGGCGAGATCATGACGCCGCGGGTGCGCACCGTCAGCCTCGAGGCCACCGACCGGGCCAGCGCCGTCATCGACCTGGCGCGCGAGACCGGCCACTCCCGGTTCCCGGTGCTCGACGACGACGAGAACGTCGTCGGCACCGTCCACGTCAAGCACGCGGTGGCGCTGCCCGTCCACGAGCGGCCGACCACCCGGATCAAGCACCTGATGGCCAAGCCGATCGTGGTGCCCGACTCGTTGCGCCTCGACCCGCTGCTGGCGCTGCTCCGCAAGGACGGCTTCCAGCTGGCGGTCGTCCTCGACGAGTACGGCGGCCACGCCGGCATCGTCACGCTCGAGGACGTCATCGAGGAGATCGTGGGCGACATCGCCGACGAGCACGACCGGCTGGGGGCCCGGGCCCGCCAGCGGCGCGACGGTGCCTGGTCGCTGTCCGGCCTGCTCCGCCCGGACGAGGTCGAGGACCTCACCGACATCGCGCTGCCCGACCACGAGGACTACGACACCATCGCCGGACTCGTGCTGCGGGTGCTCGGCCGGGTGCCCGAGCCGGGTGACATCGCGGAGGTGCCGGTGCCCGACACGTCCGACCCCGACGAGCCGCGCGAGAGGCTCGCCGTGCTGACGGTCGAGCGGATGGACGGGCTGCGGATCGACCGGGTCAGCCTGCGCCTGCTCGACGGACCCGCGGACAGGGCGGCGGGGGAGTCATGAACAGTCTCACCGCCATCCTCGTCGCGCTCCTGCTCCTGCTCGGCAACGCCTTCTTCGTCGCGGCGGAGTTCGCCCTGGTCTCCGCGCGGCGTACCCAGATCGAGCCCCGCGCCGAGGCCGGCTCGCGCGTCGCGCGCACCACGCTGCGGGCGATGGAGAACATCTCGCTGGTCATCGGCGTCAACCAGCTCGGCATCACGGTCTGCTCGCTGGTCCTCGGTGCCGTCGGTGAGCCGGCGGTCTCCCACCTGCTGGAGCCCGTGCTGCACGCCGCCCACGTGCCCGAGTCGTTCCTGCACCCGGTCGCCTTCGTGGTCGGCCTCGCGATCGTGGTCTACCTGCACGTCGTGATGGGGGAGATGATCCCCAAGAACATCGCGCTGGCCGGACCCGACCGGGCGGCGCTGGTGCTCGGCCCGCCGATCTGGGGGATCGTCACCGTGCTGCGCCCGGTGATCATCGTGATCAACGCGATCGCGTCCGCCATCCTCAAGCTGGTGGGGGTGAAGCTGATGGACGAGGTCAGCTCGACCTACACCCGCGAGGAGGTCGCCGCCCTGGTCGAGGAGTCCCGCGGCGAGGGCCTGCTGGAGGCTGACGAGTACGACCGGCTGGCGGGCGCCCTCGGCTTCACCGAGAAGACCGTGGCCGCCGTGCTGATGCCGGCCGACACCCTCACCACCGTGCGCCGTGGCTCGAGCGCAGCCGACATCGAGGCCGTGTGCGCGGCGACCGGCTACAGCCGGTTCCCGGTCGCGACCGAGGACGGCGAGCTGCTCGGCTACCTCCACATCAAGGACGTGCTCGAGCCCGACGAGACCCGCCGCCAGCTGCCGATCGACGACAAGTGGATCCGTCCGTTCGCCCCGGTCGCCACCGACGACCCGCTGCACGACGCGCTCGAGACCCTGCAGCGCCGGGGCGCGCACATGGCCCGGGTCGTGGACAGGGAGGGGACAACCCTGGGGCTCGCGACGCTCGAGGACGTCATCGAGGAGCTGGTCGGCGAGATCCGCGACGCAGCGCACCTCGAGGAGTCGGCCTGACGGCTGCGCAACGAGAGGCCTCCTCGGCGCTGGGCGGGGCTGCCACCGCGGTGCCGCACCGGCGGCTAGGGTGTTCTTGTCAAGGCGGACGAGGGAAATGCAGGCAGCAGTGGCGGATGATTCGGCGCGCAACCGCGTGTGGACACTCCCCAACCTGTTGAGCATGCTCCGGCTGGCCGGCGTACCCGTGTTCCTCTGGCTCGTGCTCGGCCCCGAGGCCGACGGCTGGGCGCTGGGCCTGCTGGTGGTCTCCGGCATCACCGACTTCCTCGACGGCTGGCTGGCCCGGCGGCTGAACCAGACCTCGGTCGTGGGCCAGATCCTCGACCCGGTCGCGGACCGCCTCTACATCCTGGCCGTCGTCGTGGGCCTCGCGCTGCGCGACGTGATCCCGTGGTGGATGGCGATCTCGCTGCCGCTGCGCGACCTCCTGATGTGGGGCCTGGTCCCGCTGCTGCGCACGCGCGGCTACAGCGCCCTGCCGGTGCACTTCCTCGGCAAGGCCGCGACGTTCAACCTGCTCTACGCCTTCCCGCTGCTGCTGCTGGGTGACGGCGAGGGCATCGTCGCCAGCCTCGCCCGCGTCTTCGGCTGGGCGTTCGCCTTCTGGGGCATCGGCCTCTACTGGTGGGCGGGGATCCTCTACGCCTGGCAGGTGCGCAGGCTGCTGGCCACCACCGAACGACGTACGGCGGCCGTCCCCGATGTCTGAGATCCGCCCGGACCGGCAGCTGCCCGACCGCGTCACCATGCCGCTGCTGAGCCTGATCACCCAGCAGTCGCTCGACGAGGACTATCTCCACGTGGCCGAGCGCCGGGCCGCCGGAACACCCCAGCCGCCACGCGGGCGGCCGCACCGCATCGCCGCGGTCGTGATCGCGGTCTTCGGCATCCTCGTCACCACGGCCGCCGTGCAGACCTCGCGCAACGCCGGCGTCGACAGCGCCGGCCGGGCGACCCTGATCGCGCAGATCGTCGATGAGCGCACGTCCGTCTCGGACATGCAGGACGACATCGTCCGGCTGCGTGAGCGAAACGTCGGGCTCAGCAGCCGGCTCAGCCAGCTGACCCTCACCGAGCAGGCCTCGGCCTCGCGGCTGCGCCGCCTGGAGGCGGTCACGGGGTTCGTGCCGGTCACCGGGGAGGGGGTCAAGATCGTCGTGGACGATGCGCCCAACGGCGACGAGACCCAGTCGGTGCGCGACGAGGACCTGGCCATCCTGGTCGACGGGCTCTGGAACGCGGGCGCCGAGGCGATCTCCATCAACGGCCAGCGGCTCACCGTCCTGAGTGCGATCCGCAACGTCAACGTGGCCATCCACGTGAACAGCCGCCCGCTGTCGCCGCCGTACACCGTGCTGGCCGTCGGCGACACCCAGACCCTGCAGGCCAACCTGCTCTCGAGCACCCACGGCCAGGAGTGGTTCAGCCTGGTCGATCAGCTGGGATTCGTGTTCGACATGCAGAATGAGGAATCGTTGTCGTTGCCGGCGGCCCGGATGCGCCCGCTGCGTGCGGTGACGCCCGGGACGGCCGCAGAGAACAGTGACAAGCACATGGACGAGGAGACCAAGCCGTGATCGCCGCACTCGGGTTGCTGATCGGCATCGTGCTGGGACTGATCTTCCAGCCCGATGTCCCGGTCAGCCTGGAGCCCTACCTGCCCATCGCCGTCGTCGCTGCCCTGGACGCGGTCTTCGGTGGGCTGCGCGCGTACCTCGACGGCATCTTCGACGACAAGGTCTTCGTCGTCTCGTTCTTCAGCAACGTCGTGATCGCTGCGTCGATCGTCTACCTCGGCGACAAGCTGGGCGTCGGTGGGCAGCTGTCCACGGGTGTGATCGTCGTGCTCGGGATCCGCATCTTCTCCAACGTCGCCGCCATCCGGCGGCACCTGTTCCATGCCTGAGCAGCAGCAGCCGCCGACCGGCCGTCAGCGGCTGTTCTCCGCGATGATGCGGCGCCCTTCGCGCGGGCAGGCCGTCGTCGGGGTGCTGCTCACGGTGGTCGGCTTCGCCGCCGTCACCCAGGTCCGGGCCAACGAGGTGGACGACACCTACGCGAGCTACCGCGAGCAGGACCTGATCGACGTGCTGAACGGCCTGGCCGGCACGACCCAGCGGGCCGAGTCCGAGATCTCGCGCCTCGAGGCGACCCGCCGCGACCTGCAGTCGAGCACCGACGCGCGCCAGGCGGCGCTGGCCCAGGCGCAGGAGCGCTCGGACACGCTCGCGATCATGGCCGGCCTGGTGCCGGTCACCGGTCCCGGGATCCGGGTCACGATCACGGAGTCCGACACCCCGATCGACATCGACGACCTGCTGGACTCGGTGCAGGAGCTGCGTGCGGCCGGAGCCGAGGCGATGCAGGTCAACGGGCAGGTGCGGCTGGTGGCCCAGAGCTCCTTCGAGGACGCCGTCGGCGGCATCTACGTCGACGGGACCCTGCTGTCGGCGCCCTACGTCCTCGACGTGATCGGGGAGCCGCACACCCTGGCCGGGGCCCTGACCTTCCCGCGGGGGCCGAAGAGCGAGTTCGAGGCCGACGGGGCGACGGTCGAGGTCGTCGAGCTGAAGTCGCTCGACATCGAGAGCGTCCGCGAACCGTCGCAACCTCAGTACGCCCAACCCGATCCGGGGCAGTAGCCTGCGCACGTCACGTGCTGCGGCACTCGTCCACCGACAGGAGCTCCCTTGTACCCCGACGACCTGAAGTACACCACCGAGCACGAGTGGCTGCGCACGCCCGGTGACCACGAGGGCTCCGTCCGGATCGGGATCACCGACTACGCCCAGGACGCGCTCGGCGACATCGTCTACGTCTCGCTGCCCGAGGTGGGCGACACGGTGAGCGCCGGCAGCACCTGCGGCGAGCTGGAGTCGACCAAGTCGGTGAGCGACATCTATGCGCCGGTGGACGGCGAGGTCGTGGCCCGCAACGACGCCCTGGACGCGACCCCCGAGCTGGTCAACACCGACCCGTACGCCGGCGGCTGGCTGTTCGAGGTCGTCCCGTCCGACCCCGCCCAGCTCGACGCGCTGCTCGACGCCGCCACCTACGTCGCCTCGCTCGAGGGCTGAGCGCCGAGCTTTTCGCGTGCCCGCTTGAAGACCCGCCCCGGACTGATAGGTTCGGAGCAACCGTCAACCTCAGCCCTGCCTTGAGGGTTACCCCCCGGCAGGGGCAGGGTGACAGCGACACCGATCCGGAGGATGACCGATGCCGTTCTGCACAGCGTGTGGCAAGCAGAACCCTGACGACGCCCGCTTCTGCTCCCAGTGCGGCACCCGACTGGTGAGCCCCGACAGCGGGGCGCAGGAACCTGCCGGTGAGACGACGGCGACGATCGCCATCGGCCTCGGCGGGGACAAGGTCGAGACCTCCGACCGCAAGCTCAACCCGGTCGACGCCGCGGCCGTGGACGCGTTGCCCGCCGGCCACGCGCTCCTGGTCGTGCAGCGCGGACCGGGCGCCGGCAGCCGCTTCCTGCTGGACGCCGACGTGGTCAACGCGGGTCGCCACCCCGACAGCGAGATCTTCCTCGACGACGTGACGGTCTCGCGCCGGCACGCGGAGTTCAACCGCAGCGGCGACACCTTCACGGTGAGCGACGTCGGCAGCCTCAACGGCACCTACGTCAACCGCGACCGGATCGACCGGGTCCAGCTCAAGGACGGCGACGAGGTGCAGATCGGCAAGTACCGCCTGGTGTTCTTCTCCGGACACGAGAGCGCGTGACCATGCCCTCCTCCGTCGCGGCCTCGGGGTCGTCCCGGGCGCGGATGAACATCGGCGAGGTGCTGGACCGGCTTCGCCCCGATTTTCCGGGGATCACCATCCCCAAGATCCGCTTCCTCGAGGACAAGGGCCTGATCAAGCCCGAGCGCACCCCTGCGGGCTACCGCAAGTTCTCCGGTGAGGACGTCGAGCGGCTCCGCTACGTCCTGCGCATGCAGCGCGACCACTACCTCCCGCTGAAGGTGATCGGCGAGCACCTCGACGCCATCGACCGCGGGCTCGAGCCGCCGCCGATCGACGCCGTGGTCCCGACCGTGCCCAGCGTCGCCCTGGCGGCCGACGGCCTGCCCAGCGCCTCGTCGTTCACCCGGCGCGACCACCTGCGGCTCTCGCGCCGCGAGCTCATCAAGATCGCCGAGATCTCCGAGGAGCTGCTCGACCAGCTCGAGCAGTACGCCCTGATCAGCCCGCGCCCCGGCACGGGCCACTACGACACCGACGCGCTGGTCGTGGCCCGGACGGCCCGCGAGCTCGCCGACTTCGGCTTCGAGCCGCGGCACCTGCGGGCCTTCAAGACCTCCGCGGACCGCGAGGTCGGCCTCGTGGAGCAGGTCATCGCCCCGCACCGGCGCAGCCGGGACGCCGCCGCCAAGGCGCGTGCCGAGGAGGCGGTCAGCGAGATCGCCGCCCTGTCCGTGCGGCTGCACGCGACCCTCGTCAAGATCGGCCTGCGGTCCTCCTGAGCCTCCCGCCGGGCTCCTCCTGACCAGGTGCCCGGCGCCGGTCGAGCAAGTTCCGCCCCCGGAGTAGGGTGATGTCGTGCGCGAAGTCGATGTCATGGGAGTCCGGGTCGAGATGCCCTCGAACCAGCCGATCGTGCTGCTGCGCGAGGTCACGGGGGAGCGGTATCTCCCGATCTGGATCGGGGCCGTCGAGGCCACCGCGATCGCCTTCGCCCAGCAGGGGGTGGTCCCCCCGCGGCCGCTGACCCACGACCTGATGAAGGACGTGCTGGACGCGACCGGCAACGAGCTCACCGAGGTGCGGATCACCGACGTCAAGGACGGCGTCTTCTTCGCCACCCTCGTCTTCGGCTCCGGTGCCGAGGTCAGCGCCCGACCCTCCGACTCGATCGCGCTCGCGCTGCGCACCGGCACCCGGATCATGTGCTCCGAGGAGGTCCTCGACGAGGCCGGGCTGGCGGTGCCGGCCGAGCAGGAGGACGAGGTGGAGAAGTTCCGCGAGTTCCTCGACCAGGTCACGCCCGAGGACTTCGACGCCCCGACCGAGGGCTCCTGATCCAGCGCGAACTCTGACCCTCAAGTTGAGGTTGAGGGTTGCGACACGCCGCTGCTGTCGTTGACCACCCTCAGGTCGAGGCTTACCTTGAACTGTCTCTGTTGTAACTCCACCGTTGTCGTTGCGCTCGTCCCGAGCGTGAGCGCTTCACTTCCCCGGGGGTTACGCTCAACGGAGTAGACCCGCGGAGGACCGTGTGAACGAGAACGAGCAGGAACTGGGCGCCACGCCCGAGGCCGCCATCGCTGCCGAGGCAGCCGAGGAGCAGGGCCTCCTCTTCACCGACGACGTCTCCCCGCTGCCCAGCGACACCGGCTACCGCGGCCCGACCGCGTGCAGCGCGGCCGGCATCACCTACCGCCAGCTCGACTACTGGGCCCGCACCGGCCTGGTCGAACCGACCGTGCGCGGCGCCAAGGGGTCCGGCTCCCAGCGGCTCTACTCCTTCCGCGACATCCTGATCCTCAAGGTCATCAAGCGCCTGCTCGACGCCGGCATCTCGCTGCAGCAGATCCGCACCGCCGTCCAGCACCTGCTCCAGCGCGGCACCGACGACCTGACCCGCGTCACCCTGATGAGCGACGGCGCCTCGGTCTACGAGTGCACCAGCAACGACGAGATCATCGACCTGCTCCAGGGCGGCCAGGGCGTCTTCGGCATCGCGATCGGCGGTGTCTGGCAGGAGATCGAGGGCACCCTCGCCGCACTGCCGAGCGAGCGCACTGCCGAGGACGAGCCGTCCTCCACCGCGGGCGACGAGCTCGCCGCCCGCCGCGCCGCTCGCCAGACCGGCTGATCCGCCCGAAGTCCCACCCCGAAGCCCTGAACCGGCCCGTCGCCCTCGTGGCGGCGGGCCGTTGTCATGGGGGCACACGGTCCCGGTGGTAGATTGACGGTGCCGACAATCCCGCACGGGAGAGTCTCCGCTCGGTGTCGTGAGGCCCCGGGTGGAGCGCCGAAGGGGCAATTCCTCCCCGGAACCTCTCAGGCGCCAGGACCGTGTGGACCAGGCAACTCTGGAGCAGACCCGGTGGGAACCGGGACGGTGACAGAGGGGGAGGCGACTCCGATCGACCCTTGACCCCGAGTTGCCCAGCCGAGGAGCCCCCGTGTCTGACCACCCGAGCCTGTCCGATCTCGATGCGGCATCGCCGTTCGTCGACCGACACATCGGACTGCGGCCCGCCGACGTCGACTCCATGCTGGAGCGGCTCGGTTTCGCCTCGCTCGACGCGTTGATGGAGGCCGCCGTGCCCGGGGGCATCCGGGCGGCCGCCGACCTCGACCTCCCGACGCCGTTGACCGAGGAGGCCACGGCCCGCGAGCTGCGTGCCCTCGCCGCCGCCAACCGGCCGGGGGAGACCATGATCGGGCTCGGCTACCACGCCACGATCACCCCGCCGGTCATCCGGCGCAACGTGCTCGAGGACCCCAGCTGGTACACCGCCTACACGCCGTACCAGCCCGAGATCTCGCAGGGCCGGCTCGAGGCGCTGATCAACTTCCAGACCGTGATCGGTGACCTGACCGGCCTGCCCACCGCCAACTCCTCCCTGCTGGACGAGGCGACCGCCGCCGCCGAGGCGATGACGCTCGTGCGCCGAGGCAACAAGAAGGCCTCCGGGCCGTTCGTCGTGGACGCCGACGCCCTCCCGCAGACCATCGACGTGGTGCGCACGCGCGCCGAGGCGATGGGCATCGACGTGGTCGTCGCCGACCTGACCGCGGGCCTGCCCGACGGTGAGCTGTGCGGCGTGCTCGTGCAGTACCCCGGTGCATCGGGCCGGGTGCTCGACCCGCGCACGGTGATCGGTCAGGCGCACGAGCGCAACGCCCTGGCCGTCGTCGCCGCGGACCTGCTCGCGCTGACCGTGCTCGAGGCCCCGGGCACGCTCGGTGCCGACGTCGTCGTCGGCTCCTCGCAGCGCTTCGGCGTCCCGCTGTTCTACGGCGGCCCGCACGCCGGCTACATGGCCGTGGCCGCCGGTCTCGAGCGCCACCTGCCGGGCCGGCTGGTCGGGGTGTCGGTCGACGCCGAGGGCCGCCCGGCGTACCGCCTGGCCCTGCAGACCCGCGAGCAGCACATCCGCCGTGACAAGGCGACCTCCAACATCTGCACCGCCCAGGTGCTGCTCGCGGTCGTGGCCTCGATGTACGCCGTCTACCACGGTCCCGAGGGGCTCAAGGCGATCGCGACCCGTGCCCACCGCTACGCCGCGGTGCTCGCCCGCGCCCTGCGCGAGTCCGGGGTCGAGGTCGAGCACGAGGAGTTCTTCGACACCCTCTCGGTGCGCGTGCCCGGCCGTGCGGCCGACGTCGTCACCGCCGCCCGGTCGTACGGCGTCCAGCTGCGGCTGGTCGACGAGGACCGGGTCGGGATCTCGACCTCGGAGACCACCAGCCGCTCCACGCTGACCAGCGTGCTCAAGGCGTTCGGCGTGGACACCAGCGGGCCTGCCGGGGACATCGCGGCCCTGGACGAGGCCGCCGGCGACGCGCTCCCCGACGCCCTGCGGCGCGAGACGGCGTACCTCACCCACGAGGTGTTCTCCACCCACCACAGCGAGACGGCGATGCTGCGCTACCTGCGCAAGCTGTCCGCGCGCGACTACGCGCTGGACCGCGGCATGATCCCGCTCGGCTCCTGCACGATGAAGCTCAACGCCACCACCGAGATGGAGCCCGTCTCGCTGCCCGGCTTCGCCGACCTGCACCCGTTCGCGCCGGCCGAGGATGCGGCCGGCTACCGCCAGCTCGTCACCGAGCTCGAGGGCTGGCTGGCCGAGGTCACCGGTTACGACCGGGTCTCGATCCAGCCGAACGCCGGCTCGCAGGGCGAGCTCGCCGGGCTGCTGGCGATCCGGGGCTACCACCGCGCCAACGGCGAGGCCGCCCGCAACATCTGCCTGATCCCGTCCTCGGCGCACGGCACCAACGCCGCCTCCGCGGTGATGGCCGGCATGAAGGTCGTGGTCGTGAAGGCCGCCGCCGACGGCGCCATCGACCTCGACGACCTGCGGGCCCAGTGCGACGAGCACGCCCAGGACCTGGCCGCGATCATGGTGACCTACCCCTCGACGCACGGCGCCTACGAGGACTCGATCACCGAGCTCTGCGAGATCGTGCACGGCCACGGTGGGCAGGTCTATGTCGACGGCGCCAACCTCAACGCCCTGCTCGGCTACGCGAAGCCGGGCGAGTTCGGCGGCGACGTGTCCCACCTCAACCTGCACAAGACGTTCTGCATCCCGCACGGTGGTGGCGGCCCCGGCGTCGGACCGGTCGCGGTGCGCGCCCACCTGGCGCCGTACCTCCCCTCGCACGCCATGCACCCCGAGGAGTCCAAGCGCCAGGGGATCGGACCGATCAGCGCGGCGCCGTACGGCTCCGCCGGCATCCTGCCGATCTCGTGGGCCTACATCCGGCTGATGGGCGCCGAGGGCCTGACGAAGGCGACCGCCACGGCGGTGCTGTCGGCCAACTACATCGCGAGCCGGCTCGGCGACCACTACCCGGTGCTCTACCGCGGGCACGGCGGCCTGGTCGCCCACGAGTGCATCCTCGACGTGCGCGGCCTGACCAAGGAGACCGGCGTGAGCGTGGACGACGTGGCCAAGCGGCTCGTCGACTACGGCTTCCACGCGCCGACCATGTCCTTCCCGGTCGCCGGCACGCTGATGGTCGAGCCGACCGAGTCCGAGGACCTGGCGGAGATCGACCGGTTCTGCGACGCGATGATCGCGATCAAGGCCGAGATCGACCGGGTCGGCGCGGGGGAGTGGACCCCCGAGGAGTCCCCGCTGCGCGGCGCTCCGCACACGTCGCGGGCGCTGGTGGGCGAGTGGGACCGCGCCTACCCGCGCGAGCTCGCGGTCTTCCCGAGCGGGATCGACCCCGACAAGTACTGGCCGCCGGTGGCCCGGATCGACCAGGCCTACGGCGACCGCAACCTGGTGTGCGCCTGCCCGCCCCCGGAGGCGTTCGTCGAATGACCGAGCAGGTCGCCCAGGTCACGGCCCGGCGGTTGCTGGCCCGGCTCGCCGCCGCCCAGGCGAGCGGCCGGCTGCCCTCGGTCGTGGCCGGCGTCCTGCGCGACGGGGCGCTCGTCTGGTCGGCGGGGTACGGCGACGTGCCCGACGGCGGCCCGCTCGACGTGCAGTACCGCCTCGGCTCGATCACCAAGACCATGACCGCGGTGCTCGTGCTCCAGCTCGTGCGCGATGGCAGGCTCGCGCTCGACGACCCGGCCTCGAGCGTGCTCGGCGACGTCGGGTACGCCGACCAGACGGTCCGCAGCCTGCTGGCGCACGGCTCGGGGATGCCGTCCGAGCCGGTCGGTTCCTGGTGGGAACGATCCGCCGGGCTCACCTTCGACGAGCTGGTCGCGGCCAACGACGGCAGCCGCACGGTCTTCCCGGCGCTGCAGCAGTTCCACTACTCCAACCTGGGCTATGCGCTGCTCGGGGAGATCGTCGCGCGGTTGCACGGCGCGACCTGGTGGGAGTGCGTGCAGACCCGACTGCTCGACCCGCTCGCCATGACGCGCACGTCGTACCTCCCGACCGGCGCGGCGGCACCGGGACTGAGCGTGCACCCGTACGCCGGGAACCTCGTCCGCGAGCCGGCCACCGACACCGGGGCGATGGCACCCGCGGGCCAGGTCTGGGCCACCCTGGCCGACCTCGCGACGTACAACGCCTTCCTGCTCGGCGGCCACGACGACGTGCTGTCGCAGGACCTGCTCGAGGTCGCGGCGCACCCGCAGTCCGGTGACCGCGAGGATGCGCTGGGCTACGCCCACGGACTCGGGTTCCAGCTCCTGGCGGGCGGGTCCGGGATGCTGATGGGGCACACCGGCTCGATGCCCGGGTTCCTCGCCGGGTGCTTCGTCGACCGGCCGCGCCGAACCGGCGCGGTCGTGCTCGCCAACGCCACGACGGGCATGGCTCCCGGCGAGCTCGTGGTCGCTCTGCTGGAGGAGCTCGAGGCCAGCGAGCCCACGACGGCCGTGCCGTGGACCCCGACCGTCTCGGTCCCGTCCGAGCTCGCCGACGCCCTGGGCGTGTGGCACTGGGGCACCACGCCGTTCGTCTTCGCGATGGAGGGCGAGCAGCTGGTGGCCCGCACCGCCCGCGGCAAGGAGAACTACCGCTTCGCGGTGGCCGGCGGACGCGTCGTCGGGACGTCTGGCTACCACGCCGGCGAGGAGCTCCACGTCGTACGACGACCCGACGGCTCGGTCAGCCATCTCGACATCGCGACGTTCATCTACACCCGGACGCCGTACGACCCGGAAGCCCCGATTCCGGGCGGACATCCGGGACTCTGAGCACCTCCGCCTTTCACGCGGATGCGGTAGACCCGGGGGTATGGCGCACCATCACGAGGTCGAGCTGACCTGGGCCGTCACGGAGGAGGCCCGGCTGCCCGAGCTGAGCGCCGTGCCCGGTGTCGTGACCGTCGGCGCTCCGGTCATCAGCGAGCTCGACGCGGTCTACTTCGACACCGACGACCTCGCCCTGGTCCGGGCCGGGGTCACGCTGCGTCGTCGCGTGGGCGGCACGGACGAGGGCTGGCACCTGAAGGTGCCGGCGGGGGCTGGGCGCGACGAGGTCCACCTGCCGCTGGACCGGGCCCGGCACGTCCCCCCGAAGCCGCTGCGCGACGCCGTGACGGCCTGGAGCCGTGGCGCCGCCCTGCGTCCGGTCGCCACCATCGCCACCCACCGGACGACGTACGGGCTGCTCGGCGCGGACGGTGCCGTCCTCGCCGAGCTCGCCGACGACCGGGTGACCGGGACGAGCCTGGGCGAGCCTTCGGCCGAGTCGTCGTGGCGGGAGTGGGAGCTCGAGCTCGTCGACGGGGACACCACCCTGCTCGAGGCGGCGACCCGGCTGCTGGCCGAGGCGGGCGTGGAGGTCAGCCCCGTCCAGCGCAAGATCGAGCGGGTGCTCGGCGACCGGGTTCCGCGACCGCCCCGGGTGCCGAGGCCGAAGCCGGCCCGGGAGTCGGGCAGGGTGCTGCAGCGACTGCTGGTCGAGCAGGCCGCCGAGCTGGCCCGCCGGGACAGCGAGATTCGCCGGGGTGAGCCCGACGCCGTGCACACCGCCCGGGTCGCGACCCGCCGGATGCGCTCGGCGCTGGCGACCTACCGGCCGCTGGTCGACCCCGGGGTCGCCGACCCCATCCGCCGCGAGCTCGGCTGGCTGGCGCGGACCCTGGGCGACGCCCGCGACCTCGAGGTCGCCTGCGAACGCCTGCTGGGGATGGTGGACGCCGAGCCCGCGGCCTTCGTGGTCGGGCCGGTGCGGGCGCGGATCGCCGCGACGTACGCCGGCCGCGAGGGCGCCGCGACCGGTGCCGTGACGGACGCCCTGGACTCGCGCAGGTATCTCGACCTGCTCGCGGCGCTGGACCGTCTCACGGCGGACCCGCCGTGGACCGAGCAGGCCGGGGAGCCGGCGCGCGACGTCGTACGCGCCCTGGTGCTGCGGGACTGGGACCGCCTGCGCGACAGGGTCGAGGCCATCGCCGGGGCGGAGGACCGCGACGTCGCCGTGCACGAGGCCCGCAAGGCGGCCAAGCGTCTGCGCTACGTGGTGGAGGCGCTGGTGCCTGCCTGGGGCCGCGACGCGCGGCGGTTGGCCAAGGCCGGGAAGCAGCTCTCGCAGCTGCTGGGGGAGCGCCAGGACTCGGTGGTGACCCGGCGGGACCTCCTCGCCCTGGCCGAGGAGGCCTCCGCGTCGGACGAGAGCACCTTCACCTACGGTCGCCTGCACGCCCTCGAGCAGGAACGGGCCGCCCGGCTGGACCGCGAGCTCGAGCAGCTCTGGGCCCGCGTGTCCCGCAAGCGGCTCCGTGCCTGGCTCTCCTGACGGGCGTGTCAGTTGACGGCTGTGTCAGTCGGTGATGTCCTCCTTGGTCACGGTCAGGTTGTAGAAGAACGCGTGGTCGCAGGCCAGAGGCACCGTCCGGCCGGCGTAGGTCAGCTCGAGGTCGTTCGCGAGGCGCCGGTGGAAGCCGTCGACCGTGATGTGCTGGCCGGCGTCGTCATGCTCCTCGTGGATCAACTTCTTCTTGCCGACCCGGTGGGCGGTGCCGGTGATCAGCGCCTTCTTGCCCGCGACCTTGACGCTGCCGCGAACCGCCCCATCGTCGAGGAAGCCCTTCTCGACCTCGCGTGAGTTGCCCGTGCCGTTGTCGCCGATGACGACCTGGATCACGTTCACGTAGACGTTGTTCTCGTAGAGGCTCGTCCAGACCTTCTTGCCCCGGACCTTGCCGGTGCACTCGATCACGATGCCGCGCTCGTTCTGGGTAGTGGTGCCCTGCTGGGCGGACACCGCGGTGGCCGGGGACGCCGGCGCTGCCGCCCCGATCAGGGCGGAGGTGGCGATGACAGCCAGGCTGCCGATGGTGAGCTGGGTGGTGCGCATGATGGTGGTGCTCCTGGGTCGTGGTCGAACACTGTGGTGGTTGGACACCGGGGATACGCGCGGGCAGGACACCCGGTTGCACCGGCTCGCCCAGGTCTGGACCTGGTCGGGACCTGCGGCCGCAGGCTCGGGTCGACAGCCTCTGGTCGGTGGCGCGTGCGCGGGGGTTGGCTGGTGGCAACTTCCGAGGAGGTGTGGCATGAGCACCGGCCCGACACCGACCGGCAAGCGACCCCGGCCGGATCCGCGCACGCGACGCGTGGAGCGGGACCACCGGGTTTCCTCTCCGGACCGCGACTACAGCCGGGCGTGGTGGTCGATGAGCCTCTACCTGGTCTCGATCCTCGCCGCGTTCGTGGTCGGCGAAGGCCTGGCGAGTCTCTACGGCTACGAGTCGGGGGACGAGATGGCCCCGCTCTGGGTGGCCCTGGCCGCGGGTGGGCCGGCCATCGTGGTCCTGGCGCTGCCGGCGGTCGTCGTGGCCCACTTCGGGTTGCGCGCCCGACGTGGCGGACGACGCGACGCGTGGGTGCCGCTCGCCGTCGGTGTCGGCCTCCCGGTGCTCTTCCTGCTCCAGAACCTGCTGGCCTACGTCGTGGGCCGACTGATCGACTGAGGCCCGCGGCCGCGCTACATCGCCTGCGAGACGCTCGACATGTTGAAGTCGGGGATCCGGAGCGCGGGCGTGGCCGTGCGCGAGAAGTAGTCGTCGCCCCACTCGCGGCTGAAGCTCGGCTCGGTCTCCGACGCGTGGGAGAAGCGTCGCAGCAGGTCGACCGGGCTCTCGTTGAAGCGGTAGTTGTTCACCGCGCCGGTGATCTCGCCGTTCTCCACCAGGTAGACCCCGTCCCGGGTGAGCCCCGTGAGCAGCAGGGTCTGCTCGTCCACGGCGCGGATGTACCAGAGGCAGGTGAGCAGCAGGCCGCGCTCGGTCCCGGCGACCAGGTCGTCGATGCTGCCGCTGGCGCCGTCGATCGACAGCACCAGGTTGTCGACCATCGGGGTGACCGGCTGCTGGGTCATCGCGGCCGAGTGGCGGGTCTGGAGCAGCGAGGTGAGCTGCCCGTCGCGGATCCAGTCCGTGCGCCCGAGCGGCAGTCCGTTGTCGAACACCGACGTCTCGTTGGCCGAGGCCGAGGCGAGCGCGAACGGCCCGCACTCCAGGCCGGCGTACGACGGGTCGGAGAACAGGTTGACCCCCGGCTTGGCGATCGTCTCGCCGATCCGGGTGCCGCCCCCGCGCTTGCTGTAGACCGACTGGCCCTCGTGGGCGACCCGGGCGCCGGCGTACCAGTAGGCGTCGATCATCAGGTCGGCCACGGCCGTCGGCGGCAGGATCGTGTCGTAGCGACCGGCCGGCAGGTCGATGCGGCGCGAGCCCCAGCCGAGGCGCTGCGCCACGGTCGCCTCCATGGCCAGCGCATCGACGTCGGCGAAGTCGCGGGTGGCGCCACCCACCCAGGCGCTCTGGCTCAGGTCGGCGGTCTTGCCGGTGCAGGCGTAGTGACCGGTCGGCTGGACGTGGCGCAGCCGGAGACCGGTCGTGGAGCCGAGGTAGGTCGTGGTCACCTCGTGGTTGACGAAGCCGTAGAGCACCCGGGCCGCCGACGAGGCGCGCCCGAACGCCTCACCCAGCTCCGGTGCGAACCTGTCGTAGACGTGGATGTCGGTCGGCACGGCCGTCTCGTCCCAGTCCGCGGAGACGCGGTCGCGAACCAGGTCGTTGGCGTCCTCGGCGGGGGAGCCGGCCCGTGCGGCCGCGTCGGCGGCCCCGACCAGGGCGGAGACCTGGGCCTGCGTGGTCGCACTGCCGGTGACCGAGCCGGTCGAGACGCCGTCGGCGGAACGGACGAACGAGATGACCGTGGCCGTCACGCCGTGCATCACGCCGTTGGTGGTCAGCGTGTTGTTGGCCCAGCGCAGGTTGGCGCTGGTGGTGTCGCGGACGATCACGATGCAGTCGTCGGCGACCGAGGTGGCGACGGCGTGGTCGACGAGGGACTGCGGGGTCATGACAATCGACTGGGTGGTCATCAGCTGCCTGCCTCGTCGTTGGTGTTGAGGATGTTGACGCCGCGGAACAGCGAGGTCGGGCAGCCGTGGCTGACGCTCGCGACCTGCCCGGGCTGGGCCTTGCCGCAGTTGAAGGCGCCGCCGAGCTGCCAGGTCTCCGGCCCGCCCACGGCCTCCATGGAGTTCCAGAACTCCGTGGTGGTGGCCTGGTAGGCGACGTCGCGCACCTGGCCGACGAGCTCGCCGTCCGCGATCCGGTAGAACCGCTGGCCGGTGAACTGGAAGTTGAAGCGCTGCATGTCGATCGACCAGCTCTTGTCGCCCACGACGTAGAGCCCGCGCTCGACCCGGCTGATCAGCTCCTGCGTCGAGGGGCCGTCCGGGTCGGGCCGGAGCGAGACGTTGGCCATCCGCTGGATCGGGATGTGGCTCGAGGAGTCGGCGTAGGCGCAGCCGTTGGAGCGGCCGGCCCCCGAGGGCCCGGGATTGAGCTCGGGCTTCATGGCTCCCATGGGCCGGTCGAGCTGGTAGCCGACGAGGACGCCGTCCTTGATGATGTCCCAGCTCTGGGTCTGCACTCCCTCGTCGTCGTAGCCGATGGTGGCGAGGCCGTGCTCGACCGTGCGGTCACCGGTGACGTTCATGACGGGGGAGCCGTACTGCAGCGTGTTGAGCTTGTCGTAGGTCGCGAACGAGGTGCCGGCGTAGTTGGCCTCGTAGCCCAGCGCACGGTCCAGCTCGGTCGCGTGGCCGATCGACTCGTGGATCGTGAGCCACAGGTTCGACGGGTGGATGACCAGGTCGTAGCTGCCCGGCTCGACGCTCGGAGCCTTCAGCTTCTCGGCCAGGAGCTCGGGGACCTGGGCGATCTCACCGTCCCAGTCATAGCTGCCGTCCGTGAGGTACTCCCAGCCGCGGCCGACCGGTGGCGCGATCGAGGCCATGGAGTCGAACGTGTCGGCCCCGGCGCCCATCGCCTCGAAGCCGGGCTGGAGCCGCACCCGTTGCTGGGTGGTCCGGGTGCCGGCGAGGTCGGCGTAGTACTTGTTCTCGTGCACCTGCTCGAGGCTGGCCGATGCGTGGTCGACAGCGGCCCCGGTGCGCAGCCGGTTGGTCCAGTCGATGAGGAGGGCGGCCTTCTCGGCGGTGGGCACCTCCAGCGGGTTCACGTCGTACGACGACACCCAGGTGACGTCGTCGTAGACCGGCTCCGGGGCGATCTCGACCGGCGCGCTGGTCATCTCGGCGGCGACCTGCGCGACCGCCACCGCGGTCTCGGCCACCCGCACGGCCTCGTCGGGGGTGAGCATCACTCCGGCGGCGAAGCCCCAGGCGCCGCGGTGGATCACCCGGACGGCGAAACCGAGGTCCTCCCGGTCGCTGGCGCCCTGGAGCGCGCCGTCGCGCACCCCGAGGTGCTGGTAGCGGACCCGCTCGAACCGGAAGTCGGCGTGGCTGACCCCGAGCTCCTTCGCGCGTGACAGGGCAGCCTCGCCGAGCGCCCGGTAGGGGAGTGCGGTGAAGCTCGGATCGAGGACCGGTGCGGCCGAGAGTCCACTCATGGGGCGAACCTATCCGATGCGCGCCACCAGTTTTGGGTAGCGACGCACGTCCAGGTGGGTTCGTCCGCACCACCCGACCGTGCTCCCACAGGTGCCGTTGGTCTGTCCGGTCTCGGGACGAAGGCCACTCCGTTTCGGGTCGGCCGCGAGGGACGATGAAAGGGCAGCGGAACAGTACGGGGGTGGCCGGGATGGCACACGAGCACACACACGAACACAGTCAGCAGGAGAACGTCGACTTCGACGGTGTCCCTGCCCTGGTGGCTGCCCGTCACCCGCTGACCATGGTCTACGGCGGCGGCGGGGCCTTCGGGATCGCCTACACCGCGGGTGTCGCGGCCGGCCTGATGGCGGCCGGGATCCCGGTCGCGTCGGCACCGGCCCTGGGCACCTCCGCGGGGGCCTGGACCGCTTCGGCCCTGGCACTCGGCCTGGGCTGGTCCGACTTCCTGACGATCACGCCGCCGTCGGTGCCGAACCGGCGCAGCGGGATCCTGGCCGACCTGGCCCGAGAGCTCTTCGGGGAGGCCAGACACCCCCGCGTCGCCGTGTCTGCGGTCTGTGTCCGCACCCGCCGCCGGCACATCCTCGACGGAGCCCGCTTCCCGCTGGCGGACCTGGTCGCGGCGTCGTCCGCGGTGCCGGGACTGCTGCCGCCCCACCGGGTGGACGGACGGCTCTACGTCGACGGGGGAATGTGGTCGGCCACCTCGATCGACGCAGCGGCCGAAGCCGACCACGTCATCGTGGTGGCCCCCCTGGCCGGGGCGGTGCTGGGACCGGTGGGTCGCGCGGCCGGGTTCCTGCTCGAGCGCGAGCTGCGTCGGTGGCGCGAACGCCACCCGGGCAGCACCATCACCATGATCCGACCCAACCGTGCGATGGCGCGTGTGGTCGGCGCACACCCCCTGTCGCTCTTCGACGAGGCCCGCGCGCACGAGGTCTATCCGCTGGCCCTCGAGCAGGGGCTGCGTCGCGCCGAGCTGATGGCAGGCACGGCTGTCCAGTCGGACCCCGCGGCCTGACCGCCGGCGTTCACCTCCTCAGCGTGTCGCGCAGCGCCTCGAGCGCGGTGATCTGCGGCGACCAGCCCAGCTGCGTCCGCGCCTTGGTGGTGTCCATGATCGCGGGGTGGCTCAACGCCTCCACCCACTGCGCGGAGGACGGCAGCAGCGGCAGCGCCGACAGGACACGTGCCGCGGCACGTGCCGGAGCGCCGGGCAGCGGCAGCGCGACGATCCCGATCTCGCGGGCGATGTCCACGACGCTGAGCAGGTCGTCTGCCGCGATGTTGTAGGCCCCCGGCGGGCCGGCCGCCACGATGCACTGGACGAGAGCTCGCCCGACGTCGTCCTCATGGATGAACTGGACGTCGAGGTCGGGGACCAGCGCGGGGACTGGGAACGGAAGGCGACGCGGGCCGTGCTCCAGGAGACGGGCCAGCGGTGTCAGCAGCCACGGCACACTCTTGGCGCCGAGGGTGTGCGGACCCAGCACGATCGGAGGACGCAGGAGGTAGAGCTCGACGTCGGGGTGCTCCGTCGCTTCCTCGGCGAGCAGGTCCTCGAGCTCGGCCTTCTCCCGGGCGTAGAACAGTCGACCCGACGGTCTGACCGGCCACTCCTCGGTCATCCCGACCGGGTTGTCACGATGGAATCCGTACGCCGCGACCGACGAGGCGTAGACGAACCGGCGGGCACCGGCCGCTGCTGCCGCACGGAAGGCGTTGATCGTGCCCTCCACGTTGATGGCGCGTGTCGTCTCCTGATCGCCGCCGACGATGAGGAAGGCGAGGTGGACGACGACGTCCGCACCCGCGAAGGCGTCCACCAGGGCGTCGGGGTCGCGTACGTCGCCCTGCCGGTAGTCCATCTTGGTCCAGCCGTGCTCGGTGGGCTCGAAGGGCCTGCGGGCGACGCCCACCACCCGGGAGACCCGCTCGTCCTCCTGCAGGAGCGGCATGAGACCGAACCCGAAGGTTCCGGTCGGCCCGGTCACGGCCACGGTCAGGTCCGTCTCGATCGCCATGGTCCCTTCCTACCCTCTGGTGGCGGCCAGATGCCTGGGTTCGCGCGAACGATCAACACGCCGGGTCGGCGGGGAAGTGCTGCGGTTGACCCACCGGCAGGGCACGATGTGGGGCATGTGGACCTTGGTGATCATCGTTGGCGTCGCGACAGCTCTGCTGGCGGCTGTGGTGTGGGTGGGCAACAAGCAGCGCCGCGGCAACCGTCCCGGAGAACAGCCCGGTGGCAAGGTCTCGAGCCGCGCAACCGGAACGACCAAGGCGTACCACAAGGAGCTGTAGACAGCGTCCCGCTTGAACCTGCGTCCGCTGAGGGCGTTCCGGGGACGGGGGCGCCGATCCGCCCGACGGGAGAAACGGGCCGGCGGACGCTGGATCCTCCGCATGGTGGGCCTCTCTTCTTTTTGAACAAACGTTTGTTCAAAAAGAAGGAGGGTCGGATGTCAGGCGCAGTCAGCGTCCAGTCAGATGTAGATGTTGTCGTGCTCCTCGAAGAACGCCAGCAGCTCCTCGTGGCTGGGCTTCCAGCGTCCTTCGGCCAGCTCGACGAGCCCCTCGAAGTAGGCCTCGCGGGGGGCGCCGGGGGCGAACAGGATGAGGAGCGAGGTGGGCTCACCGGACTCGTTGCGAAAGCCGTGGACTCCTCCCTCGGGCACGTAGTCGAAGTCGCCCGGGTGCGCGTCGATCCAGCCGTTGCCGTCGTAGAGCTTCACGGTTCCCGAGAGCACGAAGAAGGACTCGCTGATCGTGCGGTGGAAGTGCGGGTTCGCCCCGGCCGGCTCGGGCCCCATGTCCCAGCGGTAGAGGCCGAACCTCCCGTCGGTGCTGGCGCCGGTCGCGAGATAGCTCGCGGCGCCACCCGGCCGAGGAAGCTCCGGTGGGGTGTCTGCGGGCCGGAACCGCGCACTGACCTCACCGGTTCCGAAGTACGTGGGCTCGGGGTACGACATGGCTGGACGCTACGCCGGGGCCGAGATCCGCTCAACGGAGAAGGGCGTGCCGCTCCAGACCAGCAGAGTCACACCAGCAGAGTCAGACTCACGCTTCGGCCCGCACGCACCAGGCCACGGCGGTGATCTCGAACGGGGCCGGGGGCAGGTGCTCCGCGCAGCGTGAGCGCAGCCGCTCGAGGTGCTGGTTGTCGAGCCCGGCGACGTACGCCCCGGCCGGCCCGACCCCGAGGGTGTAGGGCTCCCACCAGTCGTCGAACGTCGGGAACGCGACGGTCACCTCCAGTGCGCTGCTCGTGATGTTCCGCAGGCCGGCGGCTTGGCAGAGCTCGGCGAGATGACCCTCGCGGGTGCCGGGAAGCTCAGCCTCGCCTGGCGCGCCCGGGTCGACCTCGTGGACCGTCGACCAGAACGCCGACAGCGGTCCGCCACCGCCCGCGTGGTCCCACACGCACGCAGCGACCACGCCGCCGGGACGGGCCACCCTCCCCATCTCCCGCAGCCCGGCCACCGGGTCGGCCATGAAGTGCACGACCAGCTGGGCGAGGGCGAGGTCGAACCCGTCGTCGGGGAAGGGGAGCTGCTCGGCGGTGCCCTGGCGTACGTCGACTCCCGGGAAGCGCTCCCGGGTGGCTGCGACGAAGGGGGGTGAGGGGTCGATGGCGGCCACCTGGTCGGCGCCCAGCCGGGCGACGAGCCGGGCGGTCAGGGCGCCGGGGCCGCACCCGACATCGAGGGCCCGCTGCCCGGGGTGCACGGAGACGTGGTCGACGAACAGCTCGGCGAGCGGTTCGGAGAACCGCCCCATGAACCGGGCGTAGGAGTCGGCCGTGACGTCGAAGCTCACCTGTTGACCCTAGCCCGAGGAAGCCGGGTCAGCGGCTGAGCGCGAGCGTCGATCCCTGGCGGGACTTCATCACCTGCAGCTGGGTCGGGATCCGGTCGCGCATCTCGGCGACGTGGCTGACGACGCCGACCACCCGGCCGCCGTCGCGCAGCGAGTCGAGGGTGTCCATCACGTCATCGAGGGTGTCGGCGTCGAGCGAGCCGAATCCCTCGTCCACGAAGAGCGTGTCGAGGTCGGCCCCGCCGGCCTCCTGGGTGATCACGTCGGCGAGGCCGAGCGCGAGTGCCAGGGAGACCACGAAGGTCTCGCCCCCGGACAGGGTGGCGGGGTCCCGGGACTCACCGGACCAGTCGTCGCGGACCAGGAGGCTGAGGCCGCCGCGGGTCTCGCCGGCCCCGCGCCGGCCGGTGTGCTCGAGGGAGTAGCGCTGGTCGCTCATCCGGGCCAGCCGCTCGTTGGCCGCGGCCACGACCTGGGAGAGCCGGTAGGCCAGGACATAGGCCGACAGCCGCATCTGGAGCCGGTTGTCGGGGGACTTGCCGTCGACGAAACTCGCCAGCCGGGCGGTCAGCTCCAGCGACTCGCGCAGCGGTGCCCAGTCCTCGAGCGCCGCGTCCAGGTCGATGACCAGCGCGGTCAGGCGCTGCACCCGGGTGGTCCACAGGGCTGCCCGGGACCGGGCCTCGCCGAGGGCCGCCAGCGCCACGGTGTGGGTCTCCTCCAGTGCAGCCAGGTCGGGCGGGGCGGCGGCGGCGACCTCGGCGGCGCCGGGCTCCTCGAGCACCGCGGTCACGGCGGCGAGCCGGCGCTGGTGGTGGGCGATCCGCGCCTCCAGCACCGCCATGTCGTCCTTGCCGAGCAGCGCGGCGGCGGCTTCCTGGGCCGAGCCGAACCCGGCCTCCTCGACGGCCAGCGCGAGCGCCTCGTGGGTCTCGGCGACCGCCCCCTCGGCGGCGGCCAGGTCGGCCAGGGCCCGCAGCGCCGCGCGTCCGGCCTCGGCCCGAGCCAGGTGGACGGCGAGCTGGCTGGTCAGGTCGCGGGCGCCGTCGAGCAGGGCCTCCACCTCGGCCCGCACGGCGGTGAGCTCGGCGGTGGTGCTGCGGACCGACGCGTCGAGGGTGGCTGTCTCCACCTCGAGGAGCCCCAGCTCCTCGGCCAGGCGCTCGCGGTCGGCCTCAGCCGTGGTCAGCTGCTGCTCCAGCGCCGCGGCCCGGTGGGCACAGGCCCGCAGCCGGGCAAGCTCGCCCTGTGCCTCGGTGCGCCGCGCGCGGAGGTCGTCGGCCGGGAGGTCGCCGGCGTGGTGGTGGGCCACGGCGAGGCGGGTGGTCAGGTCACGGACCAGCTCGTCGTGCAGGAGCTCGGTGGCCTTGGCGTCGTCGAGGAGCTTGAGGGCGGCCTTCTCGGCCTTCGCGTCCGGCGCCCCGGGGGCGGGGTCGGCCTTGTGCGGGTGGTCGGCCGAGCCGCAGACCGGACAGCAGGCGCCGACGGCCAGCGCGCCGGCGATCTCGGCTGCCATGCCCTCGAGCCGGGCCTCGCGCAGGTCGAGCCACTCCTCGCGACGCAGGGTGGCCGCGCTCGAGGCGGCCAGCAGGGTGACCCGGGCCGCGGCGAGCTCGGCGTCGAGCACGGTGACCTGGCGGTGGGCCTCGAGGCGGGCCACGAGGTCGGCGAGCCGGGCCTCGACGGCCGTCACTGCCTGGGTCGCCGTGTGCGCGGCGGCGAGCTCGGCGCGCAGGCCCGTGATCCGGTCGGGCAGTCTCGCCCGGTCGGCCGTGACGGCCTCCCGGCGCTCGACCAGGCTCACCTGCCGGCGCTGAGCGGCCGCGATCTCCTCGGCGAGGACGCGCAGCTGCTGCTCGCGGGGCAGGGCCGCACGCACGCTCGCGGCGTCGTCCCCGGCGCGCTCGACGGCACTGGTCAGGGTCTCGGCGTCGACCATGAGCAGGCCGAGCTCGTCGGCGGCCCGTTGGGTGGCCGCGCCCGCGGCGAGCTGCGCACGCTGGTGGGCGACCTCGGCGGTGCGGGCCAGACGCTGGCAGGGTGCGACCGCCGATGCCCGGCGGGCGGCGTCGACCATCCCGCGAGCGGCTTCGTGCGTGTCCGCGTCGCCGAGCAGCCGCGTGTGCTCGGTCAGGGCGGCGTCCACCCGGGCACGTCGCTCGACCTGGGCGCGCGCCTGTTCGAGACCGTGCCGGGCCGTCTCCTCGAGCGTGGCGGCGGACGCGGCCTGCTCCCCGCTCACCTGGCGGGTGTCGACGGCGGCCCGGCGGAGCCCGGAGGCCCAGGCCAGCAGCTCACCGGACGCGGCCGGCGGGTGCAGCTCGCGGATGTCCCAGTCGTCGGGCAGGTCGGCCTCGGTCGCCTCGCTGACCCGGCTGACCAGGTCGGCCACCCGCTGGTGGGCTGCCTCCGACTCGCGGCGCAACCCCTGGCGCCGGTCGCGCAGCCAGCGCTCGACCTCCTCGAACCGCCCGGTCCGGAAGAGCTGCTGGAGCAGCTTGTGGCGCTCCTCGGAGCGGGCGCGCAGGAACGCCTGGAAGCGGCCCTGCGGCAACATCGCCACCTGGGTGAACTGGGTGACGTTCATTCCGACCAGTCGGGTCACGAGGTGGCCGGTCTCGTCGAGACGACTGGACAGCGGCTGCCACGATCCGTCGACCCGCTCCGCGATCGTGACCGAGGCCTGCTGCGACGTGGTGCCCGTGCCACGCTTCTTGGGCCGCTCCCAGGCAGGGGAGCGGACGATCCGGAACCGACGGCCGGACAGGGTGGCCTCGAGGGTGACCCGGGGCGCGACCCCGGGCGCCGCGTGGTCGGACCGCAGGCGCTTGGCGGCGTTGCGCTCGCCGGGGACGTCGCCGTACAGCGCGAAGCAGACGGCGTCGAGGACGCTGGTCTTGCCCGACCCGGTGGGTCCCGACAGCAGGAACAGCCCGGCGTCGGAGAGGTGGTCGAAGTCGATGGCGACCGTGTCGGCGAACGGGCCGAAGGCGGTGATCTCGAGGTGGTGCAGGCGCATCAGTCGGTCCGCGAGACGTCCGCCGGCGAGACCAGGACGTCGAAGTCGGCGTCCTCGCAGCAGGAGTCGAAGGCCTCGCGCAGGAGGGTGGACTCGTCGACCGAGGCCGCCACCCCGCGCATCTCCACGACGAAGTCCAGGGCGATCTCGTGGTCACTGCGGCCGTGCACCCGGGCCGCCGGCGCGCCGGCGGGGAGGCCCGACTGCGGGTCGAAGCCGATGACCAGGGTGTGCGGGAAGCGCGCACGGAGCCGCTCCATCGCCTGCACCGGACGGACGTCGTCGGTCAGGGTCGCCTGCACCCAGGCCTGCTCGTGCACCCCGAACCGGGGGTCATCGAGCAGCTCCTCGAGCGAGCCGCGGAGCCGCGCCAGTGCGCGCGGCACGGGAGCGTCGACGAAGTCGCAGGAGGTGAGGCCGTCGGGGCCGAGCTCGACCAGCCACGAACCTTTGCGCTGGGTCGCCTCGGAGAAGGAGTAGGCGAGCGGTGAGCCGCTGTAGCGGATCGCGTCGGTCAGCGTGTGCCGGCCGTGCAGGTGGCCCAGGGCGACGTAGTCGATGTCGTCGAACACCGAGGTCGGCACCAGCGACACCCCGCCGACGCTGATGTCGCGCTCGGAGTCGCTCGGCTCCGCGCCGGCCACGAAGGCGTGGGCCAGCACCACCGAACGGGTGCCGGCGGACCGGGACGCCAGGTCCGCCCGGACCCGCCGCATCGCCTCGGTGAGCGCGGCCTCGTGGGAGCGACCGGGCAACCCCCACGGCTCGCGGACCGCATCGGGGTCGAGGTAGGGGATGCCGTGCACGACCACCGGGCCGTGCTCGTCGCCGAGCACGACCGGGACGCCGACCGTCGAGGCGTCGGTGCGGATGAAGACCCCGGCCGCGTCGATCAGCCGCGAGCTGAACCCGAGTCGCTGGGCCGAGTCGTGGTTGCCGCTGGTCAGCACCACCTGGGCGCGCGAGGCGGCGAGCCGGGCCAGCGTCTCGTCGGCGAGCCGGACGGCGTCGACGTGGGGGAGCGCCCGGTCGTAGACGTCACCAGCGACGACCACGAGGTCGACGCGCTCGGACTCCACCACGGCGAGCAGGTGGTCGACGAAGGCCTCCTGGTGGACCAGCATCCCCTCACGGTGGAACGACCGGCCCAGGTGCCAGTCGGAGGTGTGGAGGATGCGCATGCGACCAACCTAGGAAGGAGCACCGACAGTCCGGCGTACCCACGCCGCGCTGGCCCCGACCGAGTCAGGAGTAGCGCACGCAGCGGGTCGTGGAGGTGAAGCCGTAGAGCGTGAGACCGCTCTCGCGGGCGAGGTGCACGGACAGGCTCGTCGGCGCCCCGACCGCGACGAGGGCGCCGGTGCCGACCGAGACCGCCTTCTGCACCAGCTCGAACCCGGCCCGTCCGCTGACGACCAGGCAGGCCGTGGCCGGGGACGACCCCGCGAGCACCCGGGCCCCGGTGACCTTGTCCACGGCGTTGTGCCGGCCCACGTCCTCGCGCACGACCAGGAGCCCGCCGTCGGCCTCGAACAGGCCGGCCGCGTGCACCCCACCGGTGCGGGAGAAGACCGTCTGGTGCTCACGCAGGAGCTCGGGCAGGCGCCGTACGACGGCCGCGTCGGGCAGCGCTCCGGCCCACCGTGGGGCCGAGGAGATCGTCAGGGCGGACTCGATGCTGTCCTTGCCGCAGACCCCGCACGCCGAGGAGCCCGTCGACTGCGTGCTGTGCCGGTGTCCGGGGTCGCTCGCCGGGGGACCGGACAGTGTGACCGTGACGACGTTGAACTCCTGCTCCGGAGCGAGGTCCGCGTCGGTGCAGTAGGCCACTCCGGCGATCTCCCCGGGGCGGGCGATCCCCTCGTGCGTGAGCCAGCCCGCGGCCAGCTCGAAGTCGTGCCCGGGAGTCCGCATCGTCACCCAGACGCGGCGCGCGGGAGCGCCGGGCCAGGCGAGCCGGATCTCGAGTGGCTCCTCGGTGGCGAGCCGGTCCTCGTGGCGCCGCTCCGTGCCGTCCTCGGTCAGCTCGTGCACCCGGGTCCGGACCGTCGGCCCGGGGCGGCGTGGCCGTTCGCTCACGACGACGGGTAGGCCCGGCGGATGGCCAGCCGGCGCTCGAGCTCGTCGGCGAGGTCGACGAGGCGGCGCTGGATGGACAGGTCGAGCCCGGGACGGGAGATCAGGGCCTGTGACTTCGCGACGGTCTCGTCGGTCAACGACGTGGTCGGGAAGAACCAGCCCGCCGCATCCGCGAGGACCCAGCCGCTGCGGGAGCTGACGGTGTCGGGCAGGTCGGCGAAGTAGCGGTCGACGTACGCCTCGGTCAGGTGCTCCTGGCCGCCGCGCCACATGCCCAGGCCGGTGGCCTCGAGCTCGTAGTTCGGGACGTCGACCTCACCGGTGAACCGCTGCCAGGCCCAGGCCTTGGCCTCGGCGTCCGGCAGCGAGGCCATGGCCCGGGCGTGCTCGACGCGCGAGCGCGCGGTCGGCTCCGCGTCGAGGGCTGCCTGGAGCTCGGTGCGGTCGGCCTCGCCGAGCACCGCGAGCTGCACGAGGACCCGCCAGCGCAGGTCGAGGTCGAGCTCGATGCCCTCGGGCAGGACCCGGCCGGCCAGCCAGGAACGCAGCTCGCCGGAGTCGGTCGCCGAGCTCACGGCCGCCTGGAACGCGGAGAGCTGGAGCGTGGACCCGGCCGGCGCCGAGCCCACCTTGGCGATCGCGGCGTCGTGGATCCGCTCCAGCGCGGCGACCGGGTCGGCGGCGAGGGTCGCGACCTTCGAGATCACCCACGGCATCGTGTAGAACACCGCGTCGTCGCTGTCCTCGACCGGCAGGCCGCTCACGAGGAGGTCGAGCACGTCGGCCGGGTCGATCGTGGCGTTGTGGAAGCCGGTGCGCACGTTGTTCCAGACGCCGGCGCGCATCCGGGTGTCCTCGGTGCGGGGGAGCAGGGCCTTCAGCGCCGTCATCGTGGCGGCGTCGGGCTGGACCAGCGCCCAGGTGTCCTCGAACGGGTCGAGGACCACCGCGGAGCCGGCGGCCACGGCGTACGGCGTCTCCGGGCCGTCGACACTGAGGGTCTGCGTCTCCCAGCTGCCGCCGGGTGCCGCGGTCGAGACCCGCAAGGTGTGCGGCCGGTCGGCCGGGTGGTCGGCCGGCGGGGTGCGGCGTACGACGCCGGCCTCGCGGTCGAGCGCGATCGTGTCGGGGCCGGCGGTGCGCAGCCAGCTGCTGGTGAACGACGACAGGTCGCCCGCGCCGGCGCTCTCCCAGCTCGCGAACAGGTCGTGCATGGTCGCGTTGCCGAAGCGGTGCCGGGTGAAGTGGTCGATGGCGCCGGCGAAGAAGACCTCGTCGCCGAGGGTGGCGTTGAGCTGCTTGAGGATGCTGGATCCCTTGGTGTAGGAGATGCCGTCGAAGTTCTGCAGCGCCGCGGTCGCGTCGAAGGCTCCGTTGCCCGCGACGGAGTGGGTGCTGGGCCGCTGGTCGGCCACGAGGCCCCACTGCCGGCGGGCGTAGGCGTTGTGGGTCCAGGCGTCGTCGTACTCCGTGACGTCGGCGGTGACCCGGTTGCCCATGTACTCGGCGAACGACTCGTTGAGCCAGAGGTCGTCCCACCACTTGGGGGTGACGATGTTGCCGAACCACTGGTGCGCCATCTCGTGCGCGACGGTCGTCGCCCGCTGGATGCGCACGCCCCGGGTCACCCGCGAGCTGAAGATGAGCGGGTCGCGGAAGGTCACGCAGCCCGGGTTCTCCATCGCGCCGGCGTTGAACTCGGGGACGAAGGCCTGGTGGTAGTCGCCGAACGGGTAGCGGATGCCGAAGAGCCGGTGGAACTCGTCGAAGCACTGCCTGGTCATCGTGAACAGCTCGTCGGCATCGGCGTCGAGGTCCTTGGCCAGGCTCGCCCGGGCGCTGAGGCCCAGCGCGATCCCGTCGTGCTTGTCGCGGATCAGGTGGTAGGGCCCGGCCACGAGGGTCACGAAGTACGTCGACAGCGGCTGGGTCCGCTCGAACTCCCACTGCGCCGAGCCCCCGGGCCCGGTCTCGACCTGCTCCCCGGGCGCGTTGCCGACCACGACCCAGTCGCTCGGGGCGGTGACGTGGAAGGTGTACGGCGCCTTCAGGTCGGGCTGGTCGAAGCAGGCGAAGATGCTGGGTGCCGCGTCCATGAACGACATGCCGTAGACGTAGTGCTTGCCGTCGGCCGGGTCGACGCTGCGGTGCAGGCCCTCGCCGTCGTTGCGGAAACGCATCACCGCGTCCACGACCAGCTCGTTGGGACCCTCGACGGTGACGAGCGGCAGGCGGCCCCGCTCCAGCAGGTCCACGTCCAGCGGGCTGCCGTTGAACCGGATCTCGTGGAGGCCGGCCGGCTTGAGGTCCACGAACGTCGGTCCGCCGCGGGAGGTGAACCGGATCGTGGTGACCGACCGGAAGGTCGCGTCGTCATCGCCCTTGCCGCCGGTGAGGTCGAGGCGGACGTCGTACTCCTCGACGGTGATGAGGTCGAAGCGGGCCTGGGCCTCGGTGTGCTGGAGGCTCTGGAAAGGGTTCGTCACTCGGTCACCCTATGCTCGCTCACCCCCATGCCCAGCGGCTGAGGTCTCGGATCGGTAAAGAGCCCTTGGACCCTGCCCGGCGCGGCGCAAACATCCCTACGCTTTTCCTTGACGCAGATCCGAGGCAACCATCTGGTCCCGCCCGGCGTCTTACGTTCACTGGGGACGTCAGTCACGTCCAGCTTTCGGGAAGAGGGAGTGGCTTGATGAAGCCAATCAGTGTCATGCGCCGGGGCCGTGCCCTGGCGTCTTTCGCCGCCGTGACGGGGCTGTGCCTCAGTGCGTCGGCCGTCGCGTCCGGGCCGGCCCAGTCCGCTGAGCCCGCCGGGGACTGCACCGCGTCGTTCCCCGTCGCCGACCTCGCCAAGGGCGACCCGGTGAGGGCCATGTCGGTCACCGAGGGCACCGCTCCTCAGGAGTTCACCGGCGAGGTGCTCGGTGTCCTCGAGGACGGCATCGCGCCCGACCTCGACATGATCATGGTGGAGATGACCCCGCCGGACCCCGACAAGATCGGCGGCATCTGGCAGGGCATGTCCGGCTCGCCGGTCTACGCGGAGGACGGCCGTCTCATCGGTGCCGTCGCCTACGGCCTCTCCTGGGGCCCGTCCTGGGTCGCCGGCGTGACGCCGTTCGACGACATGGACGACTACCTGAGCGCGGCCCGGCCGGGCACGGTCAAGGTCGGCGACGCCGCCGCCCGGACGATCGCGGGGCACACGGACGTGACCCGGGCGGAGGCTGCCCAGGGCTTCTCCCAGCTGCCGATGCCGCTGGGTGTCTCCGGGGTCGGTGACAAGCGCCTGCGCAAGGCCGAGTCGGCGACGCGCAAGCACGCCTGGCTCCCCAAGGACACCTACGCGATGGGTCGCTCCGCCGCTCCCGGCGCCGGCGCCGGTCCCGAGACCGTCGTGGCCGGTGGCAACCTGGCTGCGTCGCTGTCCTACGGCGACGTCACCCAGGCCGGCGTCGGCACCGCCACGTCGGTCTGCAACGGCAAGATCGTCGGCTTCGGCCACCCGATGACGTTCCTCGGCGAGACCTCGCTGACCCTGCACCCCGCGGACGCGATCTACATCCAGCGTGAGTCCCTGGGGGCGCCTTTCAAGGTCGCCAACCTGGGTGCGCCCGCCGGGACCATCACCGATGACCACCTGACCGGCATCACCGGGCTCCTCGGGGCGGTGCCCGAGACGAGCGACATCACCTCGTCGGTGGCCTACCGCAGCCGTGCACGCACGGGCTCGAGCCACGTCTCGGTGCCCGAGGGTGCGGCGTCCACGACGTTCTACGAGACGATCGCCAACCACGACCGCGTGATCGACGGGATCATCGAGGGCTCCGAGCTGCTCTCGTGGACCATCAACGGCCACGAGCAGGACGGCTCGACCTTCAGCCTCGCGGTGACCGACCGCTTCGCCTCGGACTACGACATCACGTTCGCGGCGGCCTGGGACCTGGCTGACTTCGTCTACTCCCTGAGCGCGATCAAGGGCGTCACGATCGACGACGTCACCATGGACTCCGCCGTCAACGACGACAACTCCACCTGGACGGTGTCCCGGCTCGAGCAGCGTGTCGGTGGCGCGTGGCAGAAGGTGGGCAAGGGCGCCCCGGTGTTCGCCAAGGCCGGCAAGACGGCTGTCCTGCGCGCGGTCCTGACCGGCGCGTCCGGTTCGCGGACCGTCCCGGTCTCGATGAAGATCCCGGACGAGGCCCAGGGCATGGTCGGCCGGATGCAGGTCCTCGGCGGCTCCTACGTGTGGTCGAACCTGCAGTACCCGCGCTCGGTCGCCCAGGCCGAGAAGTTCGTCGACACCATGGTCCGCAACGACGAGGTGCAGGCCTCGATGAGCTTCTTCAAGCGCCGGGGTGAGATCACCTCGACCAAGGTGACCGACCCGCTGGACAAGGTCGTTGACGGCCGCAAGCGCGTGAAGGTCATCGTCAAGTAGCACCACTCACGTCGACGGCGGGCCGGGAGTGATGCTCCCGGCCCGCCGTTGCCTACTCTGGGCAGGGAGGGGTTCACACGAGGGAGGGCGGCGTCATGGCGGAGCAGAGCGGTGCGGAGGCCCAGCAGACGGCCGAGAAGGAGGCCCTGCTGTGCCTGATCCGCGACGCGGTCATCGGCGAGGACCACGTGATGGAGACGCCGTACGGCCGCCGCCGCGTGACGTACGCCGACTACACCGCCTCCGGTCGGGCACTGGGCTTCATCGAGGACTTCATCCGCGACCAGGTGCTGCCGAGCTACGCCAACACCCACACCGAGTCCAGCGGCACCGGACTCCAGACGACCCGGCTGCGTGAGGAGGCCCGCGCGATCATCCATGCGGGGGTCGGCGGTGACCACGACTCCGTCGTGGTCTTCGCCGGGTCGGGGTGCACGGGAGCCCTCGCGAAGCTGATCGGGATCCTCGGCCTGCGCATCCCCTCGGCGCTCGACGACCTGCACCACCTCTCCGAGCACATCCCGCCCGCTGAGCGGCCGGTCGTCTTCATCGGCCCCTACGAGCACCACTCCAACGAGATCCCGTGGCGCGAGTCGATCGCGGACGTCGTCACGATCCGGCAGGACGCCGACGGCGGGGTCGACCAGGAGGACCTGCGCGAGCAGCTCGAGAAGTACGCCGAGCGGCCGCTGAAGATCGGCTCGTTCTCGGCCGCCTCCAACGTGACCGGCATCGTGTCCGACACCGCCGGCATCTCCACCCTGCTCCACGAGCACGGGGCGCTCAGCTTCTGGGACTTCGCCGCGGCCGCGCCGTACATCGACATCGAGATGCGCGCCGTCGACGCCGCGCGCCCGCTGTCCTACAAGGACGCGATCTTCCTCTCCCCGCACAAGTTCATCGGTGGGCCGTCGACCCCGGGCGTCCTGGTCGCCCGGCGCGAGCTCTTCACCAACCGGGTCCCGGACGTGCCGGGTGGCGGGACCGTCGCCTACGTCAACGACGACGACCACCGTTACCTCGACGACCCGACGCACCGCGAGGAGGGTGGCACTCCCGCCATCATCGAGTCGATCCGCGCGGGCCTGGTCTTCCAGCTCAAGCAGGCCGTCGGCACCGAGACCATCCGGGCCCAGGAGGAGCGCCACCTGCGGCGTGCCGTGACCGCCTGGCGCGCCGAGCCCGCCATCGAGCTGCTCGGCAACCTCGAGGCGGAGCGGCTCTCCATCGTCTCCTTCGTGGTGCGCTCGCCGTCGGGTCGCTACCTGCACCACAACTACGTCGTGGCGCTGCTCAACGACCTCTTCGGCATCCAGTCGCGGGGCGGCTGCTCCTGCGCCGGCCCCTACGGGCACCGGCTGCTCGGCATCGACCTCGAGCGCTCCCACGAGTTCGAGCGGGAGATCACCGGCGGCTGCGAGGGCATCAAGCCCGGCTGGGTCCGCGTGAACTTCAACTACTTCGTCTCCGACGCGGTGGCCGACTACCTGGTCGAGGCGGTCCGGCTGGTGGCGCACGACGGGTGGCGGCTGCTCGGGGACTACGTCTTCGACACCGCCACCGGGATGTGGCGGCACCGCGACGGCGTGGTCACCCCGCCGCTGAGCCTGTACGACGTGTCGTACGCCGGCGGCACGGTCTCGATGCCCTCCAACCGGGCGACCGGGGGAGAGGAGCTGCTCGCCGAGCACCTGGTCGACGGGGCGGCGATCCTGGCCGCGGCTGCGGGGCCGGACCTGGCCGACCACCCGGCCAGCCTCAGTGCCGACTTCGAGCACCTGCGCTGGTTCGACCTGCCGCGCGAGTGCCTCGACCAGCCGGTCGTTCCCTGACGTGTACGTCCCCGCCCACTTCGCCGCCGGGGCCGACGAGACCGCCGAGCTCCTCGCCGGGGTCCGCGCCGCCGACCTGGTCACCGCCACCGCGGAGGGGTTGGCGGCGACGTACCTGCCCCTGCTCTTCGACCCCACCGGGGGCCCGCACGGCTCGCTGGTGGGCCACGTCGCCCGCGCCAACGACCAGTGGCGCCGCCCGGCGCTGGGCCAGGCGCTGGTCATCGTCCGCGGGCCCGACGCCTACGTCTCGCCGTCGTGGTACGCCGCGAAGGCCGAGCACGGCCGCGTGGTCCCCACCTGGAACTACGTGACCGTGCACGTCCACGGCGACCTCGTCGTGCACGACGACGTGGAGTGGGTCGAGCGGCTGGTGCGGAGCCTGACCGACCACCACGAGCGGCACCGGGCCGAGCCGTGGTCGGTCGACGACGCGCCGCCCGCGTTCGTCGCCGGCCAGCTGCGCGCGATCGTCGGGGTGGAGCTGGTCATCGAGCGGGTCGAGACCAAGCTCAAGCTCAGCCAGAACCGCAGCCCCGCCGACGTCGACGGTGTGGTCGCCGGCCTGGCCGTCGACGGCGAGGAGGCCTCGGCGGCGCTGGTGCAACGCTTCCGGCGCGAGCGCCCCGGCGGCTCGAGCCCTGTGAACGCTGGGCCTGTCAGCTGAGCCGCACGAGCATCTTGCCGGTGTTGGCGCCGCGGAGCAGGTCGATGAAGGCGTCGACGGCATGGTCGAGCCCGTCGACGACGGTCTCCCGGTAGGTCAGCCTGCCCTCCGCCACCCAGGCGCCGGCACGCCGGTAGAACTCCGAGGCGAGGTCGCCGTGGTCGGAGACGATGAAGCCGCGCAGGGTGAGCCGCTTGCTCACGATCATCATCATGTTGCGCGGCCCGGGGGTCGGCTTCTCGTCGTTGTACTGCGCGACCGCGCCACAGGCCGCGATCCGGCCGAAGTCGTTCATGTGGAACATGGCGGCCTCGAGGTGGTCACCGCCGACGTTGTCGAAGTAGACGTCGAACGGCGCGTGCTCCTTGAGGAGCTTGGCGATCGGGCCGTCCTTGTAGTTGACCGCGGCGTCGAAGCCCAGCTCGTCGGTCACCCAGGCGACCTTCTCGGCGCTGCCTGCCGAGCCGACGACCTTGCCGGCGCCCATCAGCCGGGCCAGCTGGCCGGCGACCGATCCCACGGCGCCGGCAGCGCCCGAGATCAGCACCGAGTCGCCCTCCTTCAGCTCCGCGATCCGGGTCAGCCCGACGTAGGCCGTGAGGCCGGGCATGCCGAGCACGCCGAGGTAGGCGGAGGCAGGGACCCGGTCGACGTCCACTCGGCGGGCGGCCGAGGTGGGGAGCAGTGCGTGCTCGCGCCAGCCGGCCTGGTGCAGCACGGTGTCGCCGACCTGGAAGGTGTCGTCACCCGAGGCGACGACCTCGCCGACGGCGCCGCCGTCGAGCGGAGCGCCGAGCTGGAACGGCGGCACGTAGGACTTCACGTCGTTCATCCGGCCGCGCATGTAGGGGTCGACGGACATGAAGGTGTTGCGGACCAGCACCTGGCCCGGCCCCGGGTCGGGCAGCTCGGTCTCGACCAGCGTGAAGTTCTCCGGGGTGGGCCAGCCGGACGGGCGCGAGGCGAGGCGGATCTCGTGGGTCTTGGTGGTCATGGGTCCGATCCTGTCAGCGCCCCCGTCAGCGACCCTCTCGACCCCCGTGCGGCAGGCGCCCCTGTGGTGGGCGACATCACGTCGTCGTCGATGCGGCTCGCCCCCTCCACATCCGTAGAATGTAAGAGCCGAATCAGCGGCAATACTTGTTACACGATGCGGCCCGGAAACCGGGCCGAAGGGGATGAACACTTCATGACCACGCAGCTGCACCTGGCCTACGGGATCGTCGACTCACGGGCCCACGCCGGCCCGGACCGTGCGCTCCTGCGCACCGTCGAGCTCGCCCGCCAGGACGAACGACGCGCCCGCTGGGCGCTGCGTCGCCGCAGCCGCTGACGGGTCAGGCATCCTGACGGCGTGAAGGACGCCGGCGTGGTGCGTAGGTAGACCGTCAGGGTGCTGCTGCTCGACGAGCTCGACCGGTGTCGAAGTGCCACATGTGTCCCGATGGCGCCCCGCCGGCGGCCCCACCTTCCTCATCTAGGCAGGTAGGGCGAGGTTCCTGCGGTGCATGGCCAGGGCTCCGGCACCGGCGAGCAGCGCGCAGGCCGCGACCAGGCCGAGCACGGGCCCCAGGCTGACGGGGACGGCGGGAGCGTTGGGCACGTGGGTGAACGGTGACAGGTCGAGCAGCCACGTCGGCAAGCCCAGTGAGGGACCGAACATCGGCCCCACGAAGATGGCGGACACCACCAGCGTCCAGGACAACCCCACCGACCACCGCGGCAACAACATCACGAGCGCGAGGACAGCGGCGCCGAGGACCCCGATGGCGGGGAGCTGGACCAGCGCAGCGCCGACGAGGTCGAGGAGCAGCGAGGCAGGGTCTCCCAGGACCAGTCCGCCGGTGATGACCATCGCCACCGCGAAGAGCAGGATCAGCAACGTGGCGCCGACCAGGGCGTTGGCGGCGTACGCAGCGAGCCAGCGAAGACGGGAGACTGCGGTTCCGAGCACCGGCTCCAGCGTGCCCTGCGCCTCGTCGTGGTGCAGGCGAAGCAGGAGGGCGACGACATAGGCGGCGACAACCATGCCGGCCATCTGCATCATCGACGCCCAGTAGGCCCCGAGCAGGTCCGCATCACCGCCGAAGGTGGTGTACCACTCCGTCGCCTCTCCCTCGATCCCACTGATCTGTTCGCTCAGCGCACCGAAGACCAGGCCGAAGCCGACCAGCCCGATCGCCCAGCCGAGCAGCGTTCCGCGCTGCAGCCGAAAGACAAGGCCAGTCGGGCTCAGCAGGCTCGGCCGCGCATGGGCGGCACCCCTGCGCTCGGGCCACATGCCGCGGCCGACGTCGCGCCTGCCGACGAGGACGACCGCCGCCCAGGACAACAGCCCGAGGGCGAGCAAGGAGAGACCCGCGGGCCACCACAGGTTGTCCGCGAACGGCCGCATCTGCTGGCCCCAGCCGATCGGCGAGAGCCAGGCCGGCCAGGCACTGGTCACCCTCAGCGCGGCGGAGTCGACCGTGCCGAGCATGTTGCCCAGGGCCGCGAGCAGGAACGAGACCCCCAGAGCCGCACCGGCGAGACCGGTCGCCCCGCGCGCGGTCGACGCCAGCTGCGAGGTCACGGCGGCGACACCGGTGAACGCCACGCCCACCAGCGCGATCGAGGTGCCGGCCACCAGCGAACCGGTGACGGGCTGTCCGGCGACGATCATGCCGAGCCCGAGCAGCCCGGCCAATGCGACGTTGGCTGCGAGCGCGACGGTGACTGCCGCGGCCAGGGAGGCGTAGCGACCGACGACGCCGGCGCCCAGCATCTCCTCCCGACCGAGCTCCTCGGACTGACGAGTGTGGCGGACGACGGCGAGGACACTCATGAGGGCGGCGAGCACCGCCAGGGTGAGTCCGTCCCGGTGCAGGGTGTAGCCCCCCACAGTGGGGCCTGTCACGAGGCCCAGGACCCGCATCCCCGGGTTCTCGATGACGACCTGGGTGTCCGGCACCAGGAGCTCGGGATGCTTCGCGTAGCTGTCCTCGAACATGGCGGTCGTGGCAGCCAGGAAGGCAGCCATGCCCAGGATCCATGCGGGCAGGGTGATCCGGTCCCGCCGCAGCGCGAGGCGGACCAGTCGCATCGTGCCGGTGAAGCCGCTCATCGCGCCCTCACCACCTCGGCAACCGGATCCGCACCAGGCCCGGCGATGTCCACGTCGTAGTGGCGCAGGAACAGCTCCTCCAGCGTGGGCGGCGAGGTGACCAGGGACCGCACCTCGAGCTCGACGAGGTGCTCGAGCACGTGGTTGAGCTCGCCCGGGTCGACGCTGAACTCCGCGTGGCCGTCCTGCACCCGGGCGTCGTGCACTCCGGGCCAGTGCGTCACCGGCTCCAGCGGCTTCGCGGTGTCGACCACCACCGACGTGCGGGTGAGATGGCGCAGCTCGTCGAACGTGCCGCTCTCGGCCGCCCGACCCGCCCGGATGATCGTGACGCGGTCACACAGCGCCTCGACCTCGGACAGGATGTGGCTGGACAGAAGGATGCTGCGTCCGCCGGCGCGAAGCTCCTGAACGACGTCTTGGAACACCGCCTCCATCAGCGGGTCGAGACCGGAGGTCGGCTCGTCCAGCAGGTAGAGCTCCACGTCGGAGGAGAACGCCGCCACGAGGGCGACCTTCTGCCGGTTGCCCTTGGAGTAGGCGCGGATCTTCTTGGTCGGGTCGAGCTGGAAGCGCTCGAGCAGCTCCTCTCGACGGGAGGCGTCGAGACCTCCCCGCAGCTCGCCGAGCAGGTCGATCACCTCACCACCGGTGAGGTTGGGCCACAGGTTCACCTCACCGGGCACGTAGGCGAGACGCCGGTGCAGCGCCACCGCATCGCGCCACGGGTCACCGCCGAGCAGGTCTACGTGACCGTCGTCGGCGCGCAGCAACCCGAGCAGGATGCGGATGGTGGTTGTCTTCCCGGCACCGTTCGGCCCGAGGAAGCCGTGCACCTCGCCCGTCTCGACCTGCAGGTCGAGGTGGTCGAGGGCCCGCGTCCTGGACCCGAAGTCCTTCACCAGTCCCGAGACCGCGATCGCGGTACTCACGGAGACCACATCCTTTCCACGTCCGGGTGCTGGAGGCCAGACGTCTGCACCTTCAGCGAACCGCAGCCACGCGTGGACATGACAGGGCCCAAGGCCACCCAGCGACGGACCCTTGTCTCGAAGATGCAGAGTGGCACGATGAGCCGGTGAATCCAGAGCCAGGCGTGCGTATTCGCTACGCCGAGCCCAGTGACGCAGAGCAGCTCTCACGCTTCCTCGGCTCGGACGAGGTGGTCAGCCACGCGTTCAGCCATGGTTTCCACCCTGAGCACGCCGAGCGCCTGGCGGCGTACTGGGCCGAGGCGCTCGGCGGCCCGACGGCGTACCTCGGCATCTCCGATGGCACCACGCTCCGGTCGGTGCTGCACGACTACTTCGCCTGGGCGACCACGACGACCGTGTCCCGCTATCACCGGTCCGCCGACGATGTACCTGATGGTCTTCGCATGCCGCACTGGTCGTGGGGCGGCCTCCAGGACTGACGCCTTCGCCGCTGCCGCCAGCGAGCCACGGGTGGACGATGAGCAACGGGCGGTCGACGGGTCCTGCCGCGATCAGCGACCTGGACAGGGAGACTGCCGCGCGGCAGCGATGAGTTCCGCGAACGGAACAGGTCAGTAGTCGACGAGTCCGCCGTCCGCCGCGACGGGCCCGTCCCGCAAGGCGACGCGATGCCGCAGATCGTGTCAGCCAACAACATCTCGGTTGGAGAGTGCACCCATGCTGAATCAGGTTGCCGACGGCGTCTGGGTCCGGCAGAGCCAGTGGGTCTGGAGCAATGCCGTCGTGGTGCGGGGGGAGAGCGGGTTGATCCTGGTCGATCCCGGCATCGACGGTTCCGATCTGGACCAGCTCGCCGATGACGTGGACCGGCTCGGCATTCCGGTGGTCGCCGGGTTCTCCACGCATCCCCATTGGGACCACCTGCTCTGGCATTCCCGCTTCGGCGACGTGCCGCGCTATGCCACCGCTGACGGCGCCCAGGCTGCCAGCGAAGTCCGAGAGCGGGCGCAGGCGATGGCGGCGCAGAGCGCGTCGGGCATCCCTCTCGAGCTGATCGGGCTCCTCACCCCGCTGCCCGCGGACGGGCGACCCGTGCCGGGCGAGATCGTCGAGCATCAGGCGCACGCCATCGGCCACGCCGCGGTCCTCCTCGCGGACCGTGGCGTCCTGCTCGCCGGCGACATGCTCTCCGACGTCCTGATCCCGCTCCTCGACCCTCGCCGCCCCGATCAGGTGGGCGCCTATGAGACGGCACTCGACCGGCTGGGTGAGGCTGCCCGGCACGTCCATGTCATGGTCCCCGGCCACGGGGCCGTCGCCGAGGGTCCCGAGGTGGCGGCCCGCCTCGCCGTCGATCATGCCTACATCGACGCGCTGCGGCGAGGAGAGGAACCGGTCGACGCGCGTCTGGATCAAGACTGGCTCTCCGGCCCCCACCAGTCGAACCTGGAGCAGGCCCGACACTCATTCGGATGAACTCCAGCGTCATCGCGGCATGAGCCGTCACGCAGCGCCGTCCATGGGAGCCGTACGCCCACCGGGCATCGCAGGAAGTGGTGGGCGCCCCGCGGCGATGGATGCCCCACCGAGCAAGGTTCCTATCCCATGGCCGGAGGGGGTCACGTACAGGCGTTCTGCTCCGCCCACCGTGCCGGAGGGGCTGCGCCGCGTCTGATGGTGAATCATGTGCGGCGCTTGTGGGTACGCCAACCTCATGGGCGTGGATCCAGCATTGATTCGCATGCTTCGCGCCGGGCGCGACGAAGGCCGTGACCTGGACAAAGCACTGGACCTCTTGGCCCGAGTCTTTGGCTGCCCCGATACGGCGGAGCGAGTTGGCCCATATTTCACCTGCGAAGAGGCGAACATCATCGCGTACGTGCTGGCTGCGAGTCGCCACGACGACGCCGCGGTCGTCTGGCTGGACGAGCATGCAGCCAGCGACACCGAGGAGGACACGCACGGGGGTTCCGGATTCGACGCGGCCCAGTACATCACCGGGCGCTGAACCGACTACGGCTCACGGCATGACCGACCGCTGATGAGCGGATGTTCAGTGCCCCGGTCGCTCTTCGTCTTCGGTGTATCGAAACCATCCGGTTGGCGAATCTGGCGGAGGCATCGGTGGGTATGGGCGGACCCTTGGGAGCTCGGTATCTGCCACGGGTTGTCCATCGGCGAACTGATACGCGCCGCAGCGTTCGCAAGTCACGACATGAGGTAGGTAGTCGGCATACCGCGGCGGGGGCCCGTACGGCGCCCACCTGTGACTGGCGACGCGACACAGGAACCGGACGGTCAGTCGCATGATGGGCAATCTAGCCCCTCGGGTCGGCACGAGATGTCCGCTTATCGGCAGGCAGTTCCGCGCGGATCGCGGCATGTGAGTGCGTCGGCGGATGTCATCCGCGGTGGGTGGGGTCTCCACGCGGAGGCGGCCTTACCGTCCGACCATGACTGAGCCCAAGGCCACTAACTCCCATCCCGCGTATCGGACGGGACGAATGGAGGCCTTCAGTGACGGGGTGTTCGCAATCGCGATCACGCTGCTCATTCTGGAGATCGGCGTCCCCGCCGGCTCCGGGGGCGACCTACTCGGTGCGCTTGGCGACCAATGGCCCTCTTACTTGGCCTACTTCGTGAGCTTCGCAACCATCGGAGCGGTCTGGTTCGCCCACACCGTGATCACCGAGTACCTCGATCACGCCAACTCTGTGCTGATACGTCTGAACCTGCTGCTGCTCCTCGTGGTGTCGTTCCTGCCCTTCGCCGCGAGGCTGCTGGCGGAGTACGTGCATGAGTCGGATGCGGAACGGATTGCTGCCACCGTCTACGGGGTCAACCTGTTGTTGGGGTTGGTCATGGTCTCGGTCGTGTGGCGCCGCGGTCCGCGAGCACCTGGTAAACCCCGACCTGGCAGACGAGGACGTGAAGACCCTCACCACGCGGCGCACGGACTCTTGGCCTGTACGTCGTGATGATCCTCGTGGGGCTGTTCCTGCCCATCGCGGCCGTTGTCGGCTACCTGTTGCTCGCCCTGTTCATCCTCAACCCGTTCAGGCCATCCGGCAACGGCCAAGCGACACCTGAACAGGCTCCTCGGGCCGCACGCTCTCGGCAGGACCGCGCGGTGCGGCGATCCGGGCAGATCGTCGATGGTCACTATTCTGGGCCGATGGACGTGGACATCATCGTCGCGCCGCTGATCAAGGCCCGGGCGAGACCCGACGAGGGCCCCCGCCGCCCCGAGAAGCGCGGGCGATGTTCCGGGTCCGCGCGGTGACTCGTCATCGATTGACTTTGCGACCAGGTGCGCGCGCGTGCAGGGCGCTCGACCACGGTCGATCGACGCCCCTGTGATGTCGAGCCCGCCGAGCAGCTCCGCCGCCGTCGATGCGCACGGTGCGCCTGAGCGGGTCACCACCGGACAGCGGCGCCGCTCCAGCACCCGGCGCAGCTCGCGGCGAACCAGGCGAGCGCAGCCCCCTCACTGCGGCGAGCACCGGCAGCCCGATGCCGGCGGTGCGGGTCGTCAGCTTGGCGTCGTCGTCGAGCCTCTCGAGCGGATGGCGGCGTCCGACGCGACGGGAGCGTCGACCCGCCGGCCTTGCGCAGTAGGTGCGCGTAGGTTTCGGGGCTGCGGCGCGCGAAGAGCACTCGCATGGGGAGACCGCCGTAGCCCTCGGTCTGACGAGGTGCTGCCGCCGACGTGGCCGCCGAGCATGAGAGATCCGCCTGGGACGACCACCCGAGCGAGTTCTCGGATTGCGGCCTGAAGGACCTCGTCGGACTCGTGCAACACGTACCGCGAAGCGCCTGCGGTCGCGCCGTCGGCGGCGGGGTCTGGTGAGGGATGCTGCGGCGAAGCCGAGTCCTGGGTTGTTGGTGCGTGCCACGCGGAGCATGGCGGTCGAGATGTCGATGCCTGCGACCGCCAGACCACGTGACGCCAGGTCTCGGGTCAGCCACCCGGGTCCGCACCCGACGTCGAGTACCGGGCCTCCGCCCGCCGCGACGACTGTGGTGCGAAGTGGTCGACGAGCCGCTTCTCGAGCGGAAGGGCCTGCGCCAGTCCGAGCGTGCACCCGTGCCAGGCCGCCAGCAACGGCTAGTGACGAATCTCAGGCTGGCCTGCGACCACGTCCGCTCATCGGCAGATCCGGGCGTTCTTCAGAGTCGCCTACGCGGCGAAAGGACGTACGTCCGCTCATCGGCATGTCGGCGCGGATCGCGGCTGTGAGTGCGTTCGAGTCGGCTCTTGCGTCGCGTATTCACGAGCCGAGGCGCGTGACTCCGGGTAGGCGACGCCCTAACTACCTGGGGGCGACAATCAACGGCTAGGTGGCAATCTAGCGATCCACCCACGATGGCCCCTGGCTCCAGGAGGCACCATGATGTGCGGACGCATGAAGATTCAGAGGCGACCAACTGGACCCCTCGCGGCTATTCTTTGGGCATGCTTATCCTCGCCATCATCTTGTTCGGCATGCTTGTCGGCGCAGGTGCGCAACTGATCCTCGGACGATCGCACGGCAAGATCGACTGGACGATGGCGATCGCGGCCGGGCTCGTTGGCTCGTTCATCGGTGGGTTGTTGACCAGCCTGCTGTCCGGGGATGGTCTTGACCTGAAGCCGAGCGGGATGGTCGGGTCTCTGGCCGGCGCCATCGTGGTCACAGCGGGTTGGCGCTGGTGGGCCGGCCGCAACAAGCCGACCGCGGCGGACCGTGCCGCCAAGAGGTCCGGAGACCCCCGCAAAGCCGACCCGCGCTGACGCAGCTCAGGAACGCATCCCTGGCGTTGCCACTTCCTCATGGTGCTCGTCGTAGCCTGCGTCAATCTGGGATGCCTCCGTCCGAACTACCGGATCTCGGCAAGTTCGGGCGCGCGCATCGCGGCTGATCCGGTTGAGTTTCGCCTGACACGGGGACTCGGCAGGTGCGATGCTCGGGCCCCAACCGCCCTGCGCTGGAGGATCATGTGCATCGCACCCTCACTGTCCTCGCCCTTGTCGTCGCCGGGCTCGCGGCCGTGCCGGCCGCGCACGCCGTCCCGACCTGCGGCGGCAAGCCGGCCACCATGGTCTTCGCTGACGGCAACGACGTCGTCACCGGAACCGACGGCGACGACGTGGTCGTGCTCGGGGGCGGGGACGACGTCTACCAGGACGACAACGGGGGCGACGACACCATCTGTGCCGGCCCTGGAGACGACACCGTCAGTGCGGTCTCTCCGGGTGCCGACGTCATCGACCTGGGCAAGGGTGACGACCGGGCGCAGGTGTGGTACTCGTCTCGCGTCACCGCCGGTTCCGGCAACGACACGGTGATCGCGGGCTACACCTCTGTGGTGCGGGGCGGACCGGGCCGGGACGAGTTGAAGTCTGAGATCGGGTCGCCGAGGCTGCTCGGCGGTCCGGGGGACGATCACCTCCAGATCGGCCTGTCGACGCCCACCGCGAACGGCGGGAAGGGAACCGACTGGGTCGGGTTCTGGTTCGGCGACCAAGCGGTCCGAGTCGACCTGGCACGGGAGAAGGCGTCGAGCCCCGAGGCGGGCGTGATGCGACTGGTCGGCGTCGAGGATGTCGACGGCACTGCGTATGCCGACGTGATCCGCGGGAACGGTGCCCGCAACGTGCTGCGTGGCTCCGGCGGCGACGACCAGATCTACGGCCGAGGCGGCCGGGACCGTGCCGAGGGTGGCGGCGGGCGCGACACCTGCGTCGCGGAGGTGCGAGTCAGCTGCTGAACGGCCGGTCACTCGTTACACATGGTTCGACCCCAGCCGCCCGATCATCGGCATGTGCTTCTTTCGTCCGCCACCTGGCCGCTGATCTGCCGGAACGGGCACCGGTATCGATCCCGAAGATGACGGAGCTCCGAGAGTCCGCAAGCGCCGGCAAGGATCCCAGGCTCGTACTTCCACGGGACTGCGCGATGGCATGGAGCCCTCAGTCGGAGGCACCCGCGTTGTCAGTCGATGACTCCACACGCTGCACGGCTCCCAGCGTCGCCCGTGGCGAGCGTGGTTGCGTCTGGACCGGCCACGGCACCTGATGTGTACCGGGAAGGGATGTTGGCGAAGTTGTCCCGACCGGCGTGCACCATGACCGCCGACCCGTCGAGGTCGCGCAGTTCGTCGAGGGTGAACCGGTCGGTGACGAAGCTCGCCGACGCGTGACCGTCTTGCATCACCAGCAGCGATGGCATGTCGCCGGCGTGGTCGCCGTGATTCGGCAGCCCTCCGGTGTAATGACCGCCCGCGGTCGTGAACGGCCCCGAGGGCGCGCCCGCCTCACACAGTCCGATCGCGTGGATGTGGAACCCGTGGAAGCCTGGTGTCAGCCCCTGCGCGGTCCCGCTCACCACGACCTCGCCGGGCTTCTGGAGCAGCTTCACCCGGCCGACCTCCTCGCCGTTGAGGCCCTGAAGGGTGACGAAGACGGCGGTGGACCCGCCGCGTCCGCGATCGACGCTCGCCGGGCTTCCGTCTGCAGCGGCCGCGCCGCCCGCGACGGCCAGCGCCGCGGCGCCTGCCAACGTCAGCCTGAGTTTGCTCGCTTTGTCCCTCATCGCCCTTACCTCGTCCTTAGACCGTGCATGGTCGGTGTCGTCGGGCGGGGCGGCCCACGTCGGTCCAGAGTCTGTTCCGGTCGACGCCGACACCATTCACCCGCGTGCTTGCTCCTGTGGCTGGCTCGTCTGCGACGTTAGTCCTTCGGACGGGCTGCACGCATCGACCCTTTCGAGGATGGGTGAGCAGCCAACCGCGCGGACCGCCGACCTCTGCATCGAGAGGCGGCGTAACCGCAATCAGCGGACAGCATGGGCACCCGGAGGTGCACCCAATTGGACAGTTCCGCGCACCATCAAAGGGGTATGTGCGTACGGCCACAGCACTCGCCAGGTGCGGCAGATGAGTGCGTTGCGGCGAGCCGCGTCAATCGGTGCCGGCAGTCTCTAGGAAACTGGGCTGACGCAGCCTCGGGAGCGGAACCACAGCGTCCCTGCCGTTCCCATGGTGGCAAGGCAAGCGAGCGCGCTCGCGTACATCAGCACGCTGCTGACCTCGAAAAGGTCGTTGGGATGGGACTCGCCCCGGTAGTAGTCGAAGGAGAACGACCACACGGCCCAGTGCCCTACAACCAGGACGCCACTGAGCACCGCGAGCACCGTCATCGCAGACTTGTGCCGGGCAGCCGATGCACTGTTGTTCACCACCACCCATGCCAGCGGAAGCAGCAGGACACCACTGATGGGGCCGAGGACGAACGCCCAAGTCTCGATGAAGTCCACGACCACAGGATAAGCGGCGTGCAGCCGTGCGGAGCGGCCCGGCAACGGGACGGGGCCAGGTAGAGCCTTCCAGCGGACAGCGGCATGTCCGGACGGGCCGGGCGAACCGACTACGACCGCCTGACGGCAATGCGGCGAACGCCAAAGACCAGAGCGCCAACCCCGGCCAGCATGAGGGTCGCGATGACGCCGTACCCATGCAGGAGACCCGGCGGCTTGCCGTCCAACGTGTCGATGGCGGCGATCCCGTTGACGTTCCAGAACACGAATGCCGCGCAAAGGAGCACAAGACCCAGCACCACAGCCCCCAACCCCACCAGAATCACTCGCGCTTTCACCGCGGCGAGGATACGTGCGGGACTCCGTACGCCCTAAGCGCGGCATGTCCAGACGTCACGGCCGAGCACTGCTCGTTCGGCAAGCACGCGCACGCAACTGAAAACTCAGCACGCAAGACAGCGCAAGGAGTTCGAGCAAGAGCGGACTTGCGACCAGCGCATACCTACCGAAGTACGCGCCGCCACAGTCCGTGCTGAAGTCGACAGGTCCCTGCAACAGACACGACACGCGCTCGCCACCTCGACCTGGCACCTGCACGTCACCGAGCCACGTCAGCCCGGCATAGGTCGGAAATAGCATCAGGATGGCAAGGAGCCCGATCATGCGATGCCAGCGCCTGATCGCCAAGACCAGCACTAGGGATCCCACCGCGGCGACGATCAGTCCGCCGAAGGCAACGTCCCAAACGCCTTCAACTCCCCAGACTCCGGTCACCGGCGAGTAAGCGTCGTACGACATGGGCGGTTGCTACGCGGCCCCCCACCGAAGGCCGACCGCTCATCGGCAAGTTCGGGCGCGCGCATCGCGGCTATGAGCCATGAGCGGACAGCCGCGCAGCGGCATGAAGCAAGGGCATGAGCCTCAGCGCAAGCGTCGCTCGTGAGCCCGCGCCGATCCGAGGTCGGGTATTCAGCGCCTGGTCTCGTACCTGGTCAGGAGCACGCCGTCGGGAAACGTCCGGGTCTCCACCAGGTTCAGGTTCACCCAGTTGTTCAGGGCCGTGAAGAACGGCGTGCCGCCGCCCACCAGGACCGGGTGGGTGACGATCGCGTACTCGTCGATCAGCCCGGCCCGCATGGCCGCCGCGGCGAGGGTGGCGCCGGCGACGTCCATGGGACCGCCATCCTCAGTCTTGAGCCGGGTGATCTCGGTGACAGCGTCGCCGGTGACCAGACGGGCGTTCCAGTTGACCGCGCTGGTCGTCGAGGAGAACACCACCTTCGGCATGTCCCGCCAGCGCCGGGCGAACTCGATCTGCGCCGGTGTGGCGCCAGGCTGCTGGTCGGCGGTCGGCCAATGGGAGCTCATCGTCTCCCACAGTTTGCGCCCGTACAGCGCCAGGCCCGTCGCCCCCACCCGGTCGGACCACCACTGGAACAGCTCGTCGCTCGGCACGCTCCAGCCGAGGTCGTCGCCGGGCGCGGCGATGTATCCGTCCAGGCTCAGGTTCATGCCAAAGGTCAGTTTCCGCATGGCGTCAGCCTCCCGTGAGTCGGCATTCGGCGTACAGACCAACAAGGAGCGGAAAATTCACCGGTCAGACCATGTCACCCGCGAAGCTCGGTCGGTAGGCACGCGCGTTTCGGACTGCCCGCTCATCGGCACGCGCGGATCGCGGCAGGAGCGGTCGTATCCGCAGGGCTACTCCCCAGTGGCGCCGTCGATGCGTTCGCGGAGGAGATCCGCGTGGCCGTTGTGGCGTGCGTACTCCTCGATCATGTGCAGGTAGATCCAGCGCAGCGTGTAGTCCTCGCCGGGGATCGCTTCGTCGAGACCGCGTTCACTAACGGCCTTGCGCGACCGCTCGACGCTTGCTTCATGACTGGCTAGATCGTCGGCGGCACGATCCACGCTGATGTCCCCGAAGCCGTCCGTAGCGCCTGGGACGTAGTTCCAGAAGAACATGTGGTCTGGTTCCCCGTCGTAGGAGTGAAACCAGGCCTCGACTCCAGACATGTGGCGGATCAGGCCGAGCAGCGAGAGGTTCGATGGTGGCACGGACTGCTCCGCCAACTGCTCGGGCGTGAGCCCACCACACTTGAGCAGCAGTGTGGTGCGCTGGTACTCAAGGCGGTCTTCGAGAGCTGCACGCTCGTCTACCGGGTTGTTCGGTGGCTCAGGTCGCTCGGGCGTGGTCCATGTCGGCATCCCGCGAACGTACATCCCCCGACGCACGCTCATGAGCCATGAGCGCGGATCGCGGCAGATCCAGGGGGACGTAGCCGCTCTACAGCTGATCGCGGAACCGGATGGCCAGGTCCTCAATGGCCCTACCGAGCGCCACGTCATCTGAGACGTCCACAGCAGGCATCCGCGTGCGGAACGTCTCGCGGAGCATCTCCGTCAGCTGAGCATCGAGGGCGCCGGCGAAGAGGGCGGAGCCAACGGCCGACAGCAGCCCGTGCGTGAGGCGGCTATCGCTACTGTCGTCCGGCACGTCATTCATCGGGCCTATCGTGAACCCTCCTGCCGCCGCTGGCCAGAGCGCAGACCCACACATCCACGCTTCGGCAGATCCACATCGCCGATAGGGCGTGCAGTCGTCACCGCGATCGGCCATCTGGTCACGCGCGGATCTCGGCAGATCTGCGCGTCAGGTGGCTGATGCCATGTAGGCCGCGAGGATGTAGTTGGGATGACGGTCCAGGTTCGTGCGTGCGCGGTCGTAGCGCAATGTGGTTCGGGGATCGGCGTGTCGGGCGGCTATCTGGACGTCTCGGAGGTCTGAGCATGTGCGGGTGCATCCGGTCGGTGGACACGCCGGCAACGAGCGCGAGCGCCCGGAGTCGACGGGTGTCGGCGTGGGGATCCATGCGTCGGCCATCGCGGTTGAGCAGGAGCGGGCCGCTCTCGCGGCTGTCGGCCGCGCGGTCGATGGCCCGGCTGACCGCTGGTGGCAACGGCACCAGGGCGATCTTGTCGCCCTTGCCGTGAACGCGCAGGACCCTGTGCCCACGGACTTCGCCGAGCGCCGCGATGTCGGCGCCGGTGGCCTCGAAGATCCTGAGGCCGAGCAGCCCGAGCATGACGACGAGCGCGAAGTCGTTGACGTTGCCCGACTCGCGGCCCGCAGTGAGCATCGCCTCGAACTGCAGATGACTCAGACCAAAGGTGGGTGACTCCGGTGGCACATGTGGCCGACGGACGTACTCGGCCGGGGAATGCTCGAGGATCCCGTCGATGACGCAGGTCCTGTAGAAGCCCGACAGGACCGACAACCGCCTGGAGACGGTGGAGGGCTTGAGCCGTCGAACTTCCTGCATCCACCGGAGGAAGAGCTCCACGTGTGCTCGCCTCGCGTCGAGCGGATCGAGGCAACGTTCGAGGCACCAGTTGAGATAAGTGTTGAGGTCGGATGCGGTATGTACACGGGATTGACCCTTGTAGCGGGCCAGGTACGCGGCGACGGCCAGACGGAGGATCTGATCGTCACGGTCTGAGAGAGCGGGAAGCAGTTCGGCAGTGTTCATCCCTCCACAAGCACGCCAAAGCTCGCGAGCGTCAACGCGGCATGAGCGTGCGTGTCGCGGTCACGCTGTTGGTCGCGCCTGTGGTTGCCTTCCTGGGGGCATTCGGGCTCCAAGCAGAAGGGCGCCAACGGTGACAGATAGCGACTACGACCTCTTCGCGGAGGCTTACGCGGCGCAGAGCGAATCAGGCTTGTTCAACCGGTACTACGAGAAGCCAGCGACGCTCCACCTTGCAGGGGACGTAGCAGGCCACCGCGTCCTCGATGCAGGCTGCGGAGCCGGGCCGCTGATGGCGTCGTTGCGAGCGAGGGGTGCCGTCGTAGCGGGCTTCGACCTGAGTGCGGCCATGATCGACTTGGCGCGGCGGAAGTTGGGTGCCGACACCGAGTTGCGGGTGGCAGATCTTGCCGACCCTTTCCCGTACGCCGACACTGAGTTTGACGACGTGTTCTGTTCGCTTGCCCTCCACTACTTGGCGGACTGGTCAGGCCCCCTATCGGAGTTTCGGCGGGTGTTGAAACCTGGTGGTCGCGTTTTCATCTCGGTGAATCACCCCGCTGCCTACGCGATCCAGTACCCAGAGGGTGACTACTTCGGGGTGACGAAGTACACCGAGGACTACGAGTTCGACGGCCAGACGGTTTACCTCACCTTCTGGCACCGTCCGCTACACGCGATGGCTGACGCCTTCGCTGCCGCTGGGTTCCGCATCGCGGGTATCAGCGAACCGCCCGTTGCTCCAGACACCCCTTCTGACCTGATTCCACCGGGGTTTGAGGGGAAGTCCTTTATGGGCTTTCTGTTCTTCGTCCTCGTACCCGCCTGACCCCAAGCCCGTTCGCTCATCGACATGACAGCGCGGATCGCGGCTAGATGAGTGAGTTGCTTCTGTACCGTGGCCGTAGGCCCTCCCAGCAGGTAAGAGGCAGAGACGGGTTTCACCGGAGGGTGGAAGAAGTGCTGGGAAGTAGACCCTGCCTGCCCGCCGACACCATCTCGACGCGCGCTCTCAGCGGCATGTGCGGACGTGTCCGGCTCCTCGACTAGCGTCCTGCGCATGGCCGCCCAGATCCCGCTCTCAGTCGCTGCACTTGTGCGCGACGGTCTAGTGCTTCTGGTGCATCGCCATCCATCGCGTCGGTGGTATCCCGACTGTTGGGACCTCGTCGGCGGACATGTCGAGTCGAGCGAGTTGCCTCACCAGGCCGTCAGGCGGGAATGCCTCGAAGAACTCGGGGTCCACGTCCACGACCCCCAACCCATCCCGATGACGGTCAGTGACCCCACCCTCGACATGCACGCGTTCCTCGTCACGCGCTGGGAAGGCGAACCTGTCAACGCCGCACCCGAGGAGCACGACGATCTTCGCTGGTTCCGGCCCAGCGATCTCGCAGACTTGAAGATGGCCCACCCGGCCAGCCTGCCGAGCATCCTGAGCGCCGTCCAGGTCGCAACCGATTAGCCGTTACGAACCGTCCCCACATCGGAAGTTCCGCGCACCGTCAGCGGCATGTCCGGGCGTTTCGCCCGTCCATCGACACCTGAGGCTGTACGGTCCGGGCCCATGGTCCAGTCTCGCCGTAGCGCGCTGCTGCTTGGGGGCGTCCTCTCGGTCGTTGCTGCCACCGCTGGGTATGCGATCGGAGCGCGAGTTACCGAGCAGGCCGATTGGCACTCGGTCACGGCCCAGGTTGTCGGAGGAGCAGATCATCCCCTGGTGAGTATCGACGTGGACGGCTTCACCTATGCCATCCCGGACGACGTCGCGTACTGGATCGACGCGGGAGGCGCCACGCACACCGGGGGCTGGCCCTCTTGCCTACGCCCCAACCCGACCGGGCCGACAACCCAGGTGCCGCGCGAAGTGCCGATCCGTTTCGCCACGGCAGCCGTCGACGCCGACGAGCTCTCAACCCGCATCGTCGTCGCGGTGGACTGCCGCCCATCCTGAGCCGCGGCCCAAGCGCGCTGTCATCGGCATGTCCGGACGTTGTCCCCAGTGCGCTGACCACCGAAATGGGACACGACCAGTGAGACCCAGCCCGACCGAAGGGTCCCGCGTCGCGCACGTCACGGGATGGGTGTGGGCCCACGGGGTAAGGGGGAGTCGTGAACAACGACGCTACTGACCACTTCGTGCACGTCCGGGGCGCGAGCGAGCACAACCTGAGGAACGTCGACGTCGACATTCCCCGCGACGCGATGGTCGCCTTCACCGGGGTCTCCGGATCGGGGAAGTCCTCGCTGGCCTTCGGCACGCTGTACGCCGAGGCGCAGCGCCGGTACTTCGAGTCGGTCGCGCCGTACGCCCGCCGGCTGCTGCAGCAGGTGGGCGCGCCGCACGTCCAGGAGATCACCGGGCTGCCGCCGGCCGTCGCCCTGCAGCAGCGCCGCGGGGCGCCCAGCTCGCGGTCAACGGTCGGCACCATCACCACCCTGTCCAACCTGCTGCGGATGCTCTACTCCCGCGCCGGGACCTACCCGTCGGGCGCCACCCTGCTGGCCGCCGAGGCGTTCTCGCCCAACACCGCGGCCGGAGCCTGCCCGCGCTGCCATGGACTCGGGGTCGTGCACGACGTTGACGAGGAGCTGCTCGTCCCGGACACGTCGCTGAGCATCCGCGATGGCGCGGTCGCGGCCTGGCCGGGTGCCTGGCAGGGTGCCAACCTGCGCAGCATCGTCAGCGGTCTCGGCATCGACGTCGACAAGCCCTGGAGCAGGCTCAGGAAGAAGGACCGGGACTGGCTGCTCTACACCGACGAGCAGCCCTCGGTCCTGATCAAGCCCGAGCGGGACCGCATCGACCACGGCTACTACGGGAAGTTCTGGAGCGCCCGCAAGCACGTCATGCACGTCCTCGCGGACTCCACGAGTGAGCGGATGCGCGACCGGGCGATGCGGTTCGTCCGGAGCGTGTCGTGTCCCGGGTGCCAGGGCAGCGGGCTGCGGCCGGAGGCGCTCGCCGTGACCTTCGCCGGCCACTCCGTTGCCGAGCTCAACGCCATGTCGTTCTCCGGGCTCCTGGCGCTGCTGCGGCCGATCGCGGCGCAGTCCGTGGCCGCACCCGCCACGTCGGATCTGTCCGGGGAGACGACCGAGGTCGCGATCCGGATCTGCGCCGACCTGGTCGCGCGCGTCGAGGTCCTGCTCGACCTCGGCCTGGGCTACCTCAGCCTCGGACGCAGCTCCACGACCCTGTCGCCGGGCGAGGCACAGCGCCTGCGGATCGCCACCCAGCTGCGCTCGGGGCTGTTCGGCGTCGTCTACGTGCTCGACGAGCCCTCCGCGGGCCTGCACCCGGCCGACGCTGAACCACTGATGGACGTGCTGGACCGCCTGAAGGCGTCGGGCAACTCGCTGTTCGTCGTCGAGCACGACATGGACGTCGTACGACGGGCGGACTGGGTGGTCGACATCGGCCCCGGGGCGGGTGAGGGCGGCGGACAGGTCCTCTACTCCGGTCCGGTGCCAGGCCTCGAGCAGGTCGAGGAGTCGGTCACAAGCCAGTACCTCTTCGGGCGCGCCCAGCCACTCGAGCAGCACGCCAGGACGCCGCAGGGCTGGCTGCACCTGCGCGGCGCCACTCGCCACAACCTGCACGACGTGTCCGTCGACGTGCCCCTCGGCGTGCTGACGGCGGTGACCGGAGTGTCCGGCAGCGGGAAGTCGACGCTGGTCACCCAGGTGCTCGCCGAGGTGGTCCGCAGCCACCTCGGGCTCGCGCGCGACGAGTCCGACGAGGCCGGCGGCCCGGGGCTCGAGGTCGACGTCCAGGACGCGTCAGGACTCGAGGCGTTCGACCGGCTGGTCCGGGTCGACCAGCGGCCGATCGGCCGCACGCCCCGGTCCAACCTGGCGACGTACACAGGGATGTTCGACGCGGTGCGCAAGCTGTACGCGGCGACGGACGAGGCGAAGGCGCGCGGGTACACCGCGGGGCGGTTCTCCTTCAACGTGGCGGACGGGCGGTGCGAGACCTGCCAGGGCGAAGGGTTCGTCGCGGTCGAGCTGCTCTTCCTGCCCGGGACCTACGCGCCGTGCCCGACCTGCCACGGCGCCCGGTACAACGCCGAGACGCTCGAGGTGACCTACCGGGAGAAGAGCATCGCGGACGTGCTGGCGATGTCCGTCGACGACGCCGCCAAGTTCCTCGTCGACGTCACTGCTGCCTCCCGGAGCCTCGAGACGCTCCGCGACGTCGGTCTGGGCTACCTCCGGCTCGGTCAGCCGGCGACGGAGCTCAGCGGTGGTGAGGCGCAGCGCATCAAGCTGGCGACCGAGCTGCAGCGAGCCCGCCGCGGGCACGCGCTCTACCTGCTCGACGAGCCGACCGCGGGGCTGCACCCGGCGGACATCGCGCTGCTGCTCAGGCAGCTGCACCGGCTCGTCGACGCGGGCAACACGGTCGTGCTGGTCGAGCACGACCTGGACACGATCGCCAGCGCCGACTGGGTCATCGACCTCGGCCCGGGTGGTGGTGAGGCCGGTGGCCGGGTGGTGGCGATCGGCACTCCCGCCGAGGTCGCTCACGCCCCGGGCAGCGCCACCGCGCCGTACCTCGCACGGCGGCTCGGGTCTTCCTGAGGGCGGAGGACCTCGTGCCAGAGGAGCGGTCGGCCGGACCTACGGGTGGGTGCGCGCGTCGAGCGTGCCCGGCGGTTCGTCGCGGCGCGTCGTCGCGATGAAGTCCCGCACCAGCACGGCGAAGCGGTCCGGCTCGTCGAGGTGGGGGAAGTGGCCGGCCCCCTTGAACAGCTCGACGCGGCAGTCCGGCATCGCCTGCTGGGCGCTGATCGCGTGCCAGGCCGGGATCATCCGGTCCCGGGAGCCCCAGACGATGAGGGTCGGGATCGGGAGGGCTTCGGGGAGGTAGTCGTGGGCGCTGACGCTCTGGCCACCGGGGTCGATGACCGAGCGGGTCGTTGCCAGGAAGGCGCGCCGGCTCTCGGCGTCCTCGAGCGAGGTGAAGCCTTGCCAGATCGCGGTGATGTCCGAGCCGGGCGTCCATCCCACCTTCGACATGACACGTCCGGTGGCCTCGGCGCGCTTGCGGACCCAGCGCGAGGCGATGACGGGCAGCACCCACTCGGCCCCGGGCAGGGTGGCGGACCGCAGTACCGGGTTGACCTCCCGGCCGAGACCGCCGCTCGCGACCAGGACCAGGCGCTCCACCCGCTCCGGGAACAGGTAGTAGAACTGCATCGCGATCCCGCCACCCAGGGAGTGCCCGACGAGGGTGACCCGCTCGATGCCGAGGCGGTCGAGCAGGTCGCGCAGGGTCGCGGCATGGGCGCCGAGCGAGTAGTCACCCATCGGCTTGGCGGAGTGGCCGTGCCCGAAGAGGTCCGGCACGATCACCCGGTGGTCGTCGTCGAGGCGGTCGATGAGGTGCGCCCAGTTGCGGTGCGAGCCGAGGATGCCGTGGATGAAGAGCACGACCTCACCGGTGCCGCTGTCCAGGTAGGAGAGCTGGTGACCGTGGAGCGTCACCGTTCGTGGCTCCCGCCGTGGCATCGCATCTCCTCGGGTCAGCCGGGTCCCATCACCGGGGCCCGCTCGACTCCAACGTAGCGAGCGGCTGGGGGCGGCCACCTGCCGGGGATGTCGCAGTCGAGCGTGTCGACGATCTCCTGCTGGAGCCTCGACCCGGGAATCCTCAGTCGTACTCGAAGAACGAGGGATCCAGCGATGGCTCGACCGTGAGCCCGCTCCACTCCTCGAGGTGGCCGACGTCAGCTCGCTCGGCTCGGACTCTCAGCCCCAGCTCTGCGTCGACTGTCAGAACGGGTGAACCGCCCTTCACCCCCGGGGCCGTGAAGCGCCAGGCCGGTCGTCCCTGGTGTTCCGCTCCGCGAAGCGTCCTCATCACGAGTGCGGGGTCGGCGCCCAGCCACTCCGTCCAGTACCGATGAGGGTCGAGCATGGCCAACGCGCTGAGGTCGAAGTCGAAGGGGGCCGCGGGGTCCCGCGGTATCCGGGTCACCCCGTCGTCGATGGGCCACGAGCGCCAGTAGAAGTCCGTGCCGGCGAGGAGACTCAGGGTTCCCGGGGGAGCTTCGATGCGGGCGAGACCTCTCAGCCGCCAGACCCGCCATCGACGCGTGACCTGACCGGCGTCGAACGTCGAGAGGACGCCGCTGTACCCGATCCGGGGCTCGTTCGCCGAAGCCAGGAGCAGGACCAGCTGCTCCAGCGATGGAACACCTCCGTGCGATGACACCCGCATGAGCTGAAGTGTGGCAGCCCGGCGCAGGTGCGCACGTCCACCAGGCACCGTTCGCGGACCGGGTCACGGCGTGGCGGACGCCGCCTCGGGCCGCCTGAGGGCGTACCGCACGTGGGTGGCGTACGGCGAGCTCCACGTGCCGAGCACCTCGAGGTCGAGGTCCTTCTCGAACCCCTCGAAGAGCCGCTTGCCGCCGCCGAGGATCACCGGCGCCGTGGGACACATCCTTGTCGCCGGCTGCTCGCGCGCCTCCGAGACGCTGTTGATGGACTACGTTGCCACCGTGACAGATCGAGACGACGGATTCACCGCAGGCGAGCTCTGGGGCCTTGCGTGGGCGTTGGGTGCCTTTGCCGTGCTCGCCTGGGTCCGGGTCGCGTTCCTGCTGGATCACTACCCGCGCCCGCTCTCCAGCGAGCTGGGGCTCTGGCTCGGAGCCGCCGTGCTCGCCTCGGTGTTCGCTGCCGCGTGCACGGTCCTCAGCGGGTTCAAAAGTGTCGCTGGACGTCAGTTCGCCGATCTCGAGTCGTTTGACGAGTGACTGGCAGGATCTGCGAACCTCGTCTCGGCGCAGGGGGGAACGCCCATGGCTGAGTACCCCCGGCTTCTGCACACCGCTCTCGACACCCTGAACGCGCGAGAGCTCGCCGAGTTCTACCGGCAGCTGCTCGGGCTGCAGTACCGACCCGGCGACGAGGCGCCCGCGGACGGAGCTCCGGACGAGGCGGACTGGCTCGTGCTCGTCGACTCCGACGGAGCGCGCAGGCTGGCCTTCCAGCAGGTCGATCACCTGCCTCGGACCACGTGGCCCCGCCACGACGTCCCGATGCAGCTGCACCTCGACTTCACGGTGTCGAGCCGGGCCGAGCTGGACCGGCAGCGTGAACGAGCCGTGGCCCTGGGCGCAGAGCTCCTCCTCGACCGGACCGAGGACCCCGACGAGCCGTTGTACGTGTTCGCGGACCTGGCGGGCCATCCGTTCTGCATCTTCGTCGCCTGACCGGGGCTCGGCCTGCAGACACCGAGGCAGGCACAGTGGGGCAGACACAGCGGACCCCGGGCACAGGCCCGGGGTCCGTCGCGCGTCGAGAGTCCTGGCTCAGCCCTGGAGGCCGAGGGCGAACTCCACCTTGCCCTCGGGGTCCACAGCTGCGTCGAGCACCTTGTCGTCGAGCATGACGGCGGCGCCCTCGTCGAGGTAGACGAGTGCTCCGGCCTGCTCGATGGTCTGGTCGCCGGGCTCGGGAGCCTCGGCCGCGCTGACCGCGAACGTGGGCTCCGGGGTCTGCTCGGAGGTGATCCGCAGGCCGGCGGTCTCCGCGAGACCGGGCTGGGAGGTGATGTCCTTGACGATCGTGCTGGCGTTCTCGGTGAGGGTGAGCATGACTCGCCTTCCGATTGGCGTGCAGGGCAACTTCCACCATCCCCAACCGGGCCCGATCATGCAACACAAGCAGCAGCCCGGGCGTGTTCGTCGGACTGTCAGACAACTTCAGACGATGTCGGACGGGCGCTGCGGGCGGCGTACGGCGATCGTCTCCGGGGGGAGCCCCCACAGGTCGCCTCCGAGGCGGGAGAGCGGCTGGAGGTGCTCGACTGCAGGCAGCCCGTCGACCAGGGCCTCCTCGTCCACCGTGATCGCCACGACGCGCCCCAGCACCAGCGTCGAGTCGCCGAGCTCGTGCGTGGAGTGCAGGGTGCACTCCAGCGAGGCGGGGGAGTGGGCCACGCGCGGCGGTGCCACCGTCGCGCTGGGCTCCAGCGCGACGTCCAGGGCTCCGGCCTCGTCGATGTCCGACCCGAACCGGGCACTGCTGTTGTTGATCATGTCCAGCATCGGCAGGCTCGCCAGGTTGACGACGAACTCCCCGGTGGCCAGCACGTTGGCCAGGGTGTCCTTGGCGCCCACCGAGGTCCACGACACGATCGGCGGGTTGGCGCAGGCCACGCTGAAGAACGAGTGCGGCGCGAGGTTGCCGACTCCGTCGGCGTCGAGGGTGGAGATCCAGGCGATCGGGCGGGGGACCACGATCGAGGTGAGCAGCCGGTAGGGGTTCACCGCGGGGTCGTCACAGCGGAAGACGGTGCGCATGCAGGGACAGTACGGCGTGCGCCCGGCCCGCCGGCGCGGGGTCTGGCAGGCTGATGCCATGAGCGACGAGACCCCGGATCCCACGCTGCGCAGCATCGACCTGACCCGCATCGGGGAGGGGCGCTACAAAGCCACGAACGGGCGTGGGGGACAGCTCCCGATCGGGTCGGGCGACGACCCTGACTTCAGCCCCGTGGAGCTGTTGCTCGCGGCCCTGGCCGGCTGCGGCGCCATCGACCTGGACCTGATCACGAAGAAGCGCGCCGATGCGATCGCCTTCCACGCAGTGGCCGAGGGCCACAAGGTGCGCGACGACCAGGGCAGCCACCTGGTCGGGCTGAAGGTCACCTTCGACGTCCGGTTCCCCGAGGGTGAGGACGGCGACCGCGCCCGCGAGGTCGTGCCGCGCACCCTCCAGCAGATCCGTGACCGGCTCTGCACCGTCGGCCGCACGGTCGCCCTCGGCGAGCCCGTCGACTACGTCGAGACGAGCTAGCGGTGCCCGTTGACGTCGAGGTGGAGACCGTCATCGACCGGCCCGTGGAGGACGTGGCGTCGTACGCCGGCGACCCGGGCAACGCGCCTGCCTGGTACGTCAACATCCGCAGCGTCGAGTGGCGGACGCCCCCACCAGTGGCCGTCGGTTCCCAGCTCGACTTCGTGGCGACGTTCCTGGGCCGGCGGCTCGCCTACACCTACGAGGTGGTCGAGCTGGTCGCGGGCGAGCGGCTGGTGATGCAGACCGCCCAGGGACCATTCCCGATGCGGACGACCTACACGTGGCAGCCGAGCGACGGTGGGACCCGGATGACGCTGCGCAACGTCGGAGAGCCGACGGGGTTCGCGCGGATCGCAGTGCCGCTGATGGAGGCGGCGATGCGACGTGCCACGAGCAAGGACCTGGCCGCCCTCAAACGGATCCTGGAGTCTTGATGGCTCCTCGTGACCGCCCCGGCCCCTGGACGGCGGTGCCCCGCCAGGAAGGCCGCCGCTTCGTCGTCACCGGCGCCAGCAGCGGGATCGGGCTCGAGACCGCTCGCCGGCTGGCCGCGAGCGGTGCCGAGGTCGTGCTGGCGGTGCGGAACATCGCCAAGGGCGAGGCCGCCGCGGCGGGCATGGGGCCGCGCGTCAGCGTGCAACGGCTCGACGTCGCGGACCTGTCCTCGGTCCGGGAGTTCGCGGGCCGCGTCGGGGACGTCGACGTGCTCATCAACAACGCGGGGGTGCTGGGCATCCCGTTCGCGCTCACCGTGGATGGCTTCGAGACCCAGCTTGCGACCAACCACCTCGGCCACTTCGCCCTGACCAACCTCCTGCTGCCCCGGTTGACCGACCGCGTCGTCGTGGTGGCCTCGGCCTCGCACCGGTCCGGCAACCTCGACGTCACCGACCTGAACTGGCAGCGTCGCGGCTACCGGCCCTACGCCGCCTATGCCACCTCGAAGCTCGCCAACCTGCTGTTCGTCGCCGAGCTGCAGCGCCGTCTCACCGCGGCCGGCTCGACGCTGCGGGTGACCGCGGCGCACCCGGGCTACACCTCGACCGCCATCCAGAGCGGGACCGGCAACGCCGCCTTCACGAAGCTGGCCGGGGTCGGCAACCGACTGCTGGGCATGCCGGCCTGGCAGGGCGCTCTGCCCACGCTGTACGCGGCCACGATGGACCTGCCGGGCAACAGCTACGTCGGGCCGCACCGGGCCCGGGAGCTCAACGGCTGGCCGACGCTGGTCGGCCGGAGCCGGGCGGCCAGCGACCCCGACCTCGCCCGGGAGCTGTGGACGGTGTCGGAGTCGCTGACAGGGGTGGCCTTTCCGCTCTGACGCGCGGCTCAGTCGACGGAGACGGACTTGATCTCGACGGGCTGCTTGGGGGTGCCGTCGGGGCCACCGTCCTCGGTGCCCTTGTCGGCGACGCCCTTGACGATCTCGAGCGACGCAGCGTCGATCGTGCCGAAGACGGCGTACGACGGGGGCAGCTGGCTGTCGCCGTAGACGATGAAGAACTGCGAGCCGTTGGTGTCCTGGCCGGCGTTGGCCATCGCGAGCGTTCCGGCGCCGTAGGTCTCCTTGCCGGAGAGCTCGTCCGCGAAGGAGTAGCCCGGGCCGCCGGAGCCGGTCGCGGTCGGGTCGCCGCACTGGAGCACGTAGATGCCCTGGGTGGTCAGGCGGTGGCAGCTGGTGTCGTCGAAGTAGCCCTGGTCGGCGAGCGAGACGAACGAGTTGACCGTGCAGGGGGTGGCGTCGGCGTCGAGCGTGGCCTTGAGGTCGCCCACCCCGGTGGCGATCGTCGCGTCCACCTGGCCGCTGACCGCGGCGTGGTCCGGCGGCAGGTCGACCTTCTTGGCCGGCTCACGCCCGTCGGACTCGTAGGTGCAGGCCGGGCCGGTGGCCTCGCGCGTCGGCGCGGTGTCCGTGGCGGTGTCGGACGAGTCGTCCGAGCAGCCGGCCAGGGCGGAGACGGCCACCAGGGTGGCGAGGGCGGCGAGGGGTCGCTTCAGGGGCAGCTTCACAGACATGGGGACGATCGTAGGGGAGGGCTCAGGAGTTCAGGCCCCGGGCGGCGACCGACCAGCGGCGCAGCTCGCCGGCCTCGTCGGCGTAGAGCTCGTCGACCAGGTTGACCGCGTTGCAGACATGGTTCGGCACCACGTCCACCTGGCTGCCCAGCGGCGGCAGGGAGGCCCCGGCGAGGTCCACGACGGCGTGGTGCTCCGAGAGCAGCACGACGCGGGCCTCGGGGTGGTCGGGGAGCCGGCCGAACCCCGTGGCCCAGGCCGCCCGGTCGGCCCCGAGCACCTTGCTGCCGGCGTCCAGGACGAGCCGGCCACCGGCGTGGCTGACGACCGTCGAACGACAGGTGAGCGCGATCTCGGCCGGCGCCATGGTGCCGAGCTCCCACTGCTGGGCGTCGCCGAAGACGTAGACCCCCGGCCGCAGCTCGCTCAGCACATCGGTGTCGGCGTGGGCGAGGCTGGGCGTGGATCCGCCGCTCAGGACGAGCGGCTCGATCCCGGCCTCGCGCAGGGCCTTCGCGCCCACCGTCAGGGCCTCGGCCTCGTCGGCCGCGGCCGAGGCGAGGGCGTCGGGGGAGTAGCTGTGCCCCGGGAACGTGAAGACCCCGCGGACGTGCAGCCCGGTTCGCTGCGCGGTCCCCGCCACGATTCCGGCGTCCCGCGGCGCCACCCCGCTGCGGTGGTGTCCGGAGTCGACCTCCACCAGCGCCTCGATGGTGGTGTCGCCCAGCAGGCGGCCGGCGTTCGCGGCGCCCTCGACCGAGTCCACGCCGATCGCCAGGTCCGCGTCGGCCGTCAGGTCCCGCAACCGTCCCGCGGACCGGTGGTCCAGCCAGAGCGGATAGGCCACGAACACGTCGGTGAAGCCGTGGCGGACGAACGTCTCGGCCTCGCCGATCGTGGCCACGGTGATCCCGACGGCGCCGGCCGCCAGCTGGAGCTGGGCGATCTCGATCGACTTGTGGGTCTTCACGTGGGGTCGCAGGGCCACCCCCGCGGCCGCGGTCCGCTCCGCCGCGCGCCGTACGTTGTGGCGCAGCCGCACCAGATCGACCTTGAGGTAGGGCGTCGAGGGCATCACTGCTCCTCGTGCGTCTCCGGGTCGCCACCGAAGAGCCGGCCGTCGGCGCGGCCGAGCCCGGTGATCGCGGCGACCTCGTCGTCGGTGAGGGAGAAGCCGAAGACGTCGAGGTTCTGGCGCTGCCGTTCGGGGGTGGCCGACTTGGGGATCGGGATCGAGCCCAGCTCCATTTGCCAGCGCAGGATCACCTGGCCGGGCGTGACGCCGTACTTCTCGGCGGCGGCGACGACGGGCGGCTCCGTGAAGGGCGCCTGCCGCTTGCCGAGCGGGCTCCAGGACTCGGTCTGGATGCCGAGGCGCGCGTTGACCTCGCGCATCTGGACCTGCGGGAAGTAGGGGTGCAGCTCGATCTGGTTGACCGCGGGAGTGACGCCGGTCTCGTCGATGATCCGGCGCAGGTGCTCCTCGGTGAAGTTCGAGACGCCGATCGAGCGGACCAGCCCGTCCTTCTGCAGGTCGACCAGCGCCCGCCAGGCCTCCGGGTAGCGGCCGACGCTGGGGTTCGGCCAGTGGATCAGGTGCAGGTCGAGGTGGTCGAGGCCGAGGGCCTCGAGGGAGGCGCGGACGCTGCGGATCGCGTCGTCGTAGGCGTGGTGGCGCCCGGGCAGCTTGCTCGCGACCTGGATCTCGGCGCGCGGCAGACCCGCGCGACGCACGGCCTCGCCGACCTCGGTCTCGTTGCGGTAGTTCACCGCCGTGTCGAGGAGCCGGTAGCCGGAGGCGATCGCGGACGTGATGGCCGTGACGGCCTCCTCGCCCTTGAGCGGGTAGGTGCCGAAGCCGATCGCCGGCAGCGTCGTGCCGTCGTTCAGGGTGTACGTCGGGATGCTCGCCATGTGCTCCAACCTAGGACGTGGCGGCCCGCGTGCACCACGGGGCAGTCAGCCCTGCGGGCCGCACTCGTGGGGGCGTGCCGTGTGGGCGGGGTGGCCGTGGGTGCGGCGGTCCTCCTTCATCTCCGCCTCGAAGAGGTGGCGTCGGCCGCCGACGAGCTCGTTGCGGGCCTGCTCCTCGAGCGCGCGGAACGTGGCGTAGTAGCTGTCGTCGTAGTCCTCGACGATCTGGAAGGTCCAGCGGCCCTCGATGACGTTGCGTCCGACCAGCTCACGCTCGATGCGGTCGGCGAGCTCGGTGTGCCCGGCGTCGCGCAGCTGGTCCACCGCGTCCCCGAGCGCGAGGTCGGCGGTGCCGGAGAGCCGGTGGAAGGCGTAGAGGTGGCCGCGGGCGACCTCGACGGCCTCCAGTGCCTCGGACAGCCTGCCGAGGGCCTCCACGGTGGCGTCGTCGACGCCGTCCGGGCGGCAGTGCTGGGGAGTCGGGGCGTCGTCACTCATCCGGGCAGGGTAGCCGCGCGGGACCGCGCCCGGGGTCCTCCGCCCGGGTGAGGACTGACAGGTTGGACTGGCAGGGTGGGGGCGTGAGCCTCCCCGATGTCCTGGCCCGCGTCTGGAACGACGCCGTCGGCATCCAGCCCCCGCCGCAGGACCTGGCCGTGCTGGCGACCGGGCTCTTCGCGCTGGCCCTGGTCGCGGTGCCGGAGGCCTGGCGGGTCGCCCGCCACGTCGTCACCATCGCCCACGAGGGCGCCCACGGCGTCGCCGCGCTGGTCAGCGGTCGTCGCCTCGCCGGGATCCGGCTGCACTCCGACACCTCCGGGCTCACCGTGTCGCGGGGCCGCCCCGCCGGCCCGGGCATGGTCCTCACCGCGCTGGCCGGCTACGTCGGCCCGGGGCTGCTCGGGCTGGGTGCGGCGTTCCTGCTGCGGGAGCGCCACGCCCTGGCGGTCCTCTGGTTCGCGGTCCTGCTCCTGGGCCTGCTGCTGCTGCAGATCCGTAACTTCTACGGCCTGTACGCCGTGCTCGTGGCCGGCCTCGGGGTGCTCGCGGTGTCCTGGTGGGCCAGCGAGCAGGCCCAGTCCCTGGTGGCGTACGCCGGCACCTGGTTCCTGCTGCTGGCCGCGCCCCGGCCGGTGCTGGAGCTCCAGGGCCAGCGGCGCCGCGGCCGGGCACGGGACTCCGACGCCGACACGCTGGCCCGGCTGACCCGCTTGCCAGGCCTGGTCTGGGTGGGGTTCTTCCTCGCGGTGACCGGCGCGTGCCTGGTGGTCGGGGCGGGCTGGCTGCTGGCGCGTCCGGTCTGATTGGCTGTGTCCGTGCGTCGATGATGTCGCCCAGCAGGCGGTGATAGTCGCGCAGCAGGTCGATCACCTCCTCCGGCTCGCTCGTCTCGGCGAAGGTCGTGAAGTCGCGCAGGTCGCAGAACACCACGACCACCTCGCGCCGGTGGCTGGCGAGCAGGGCCTCGTCGGCCATCACGACCTCGGCGAGCTGCGGCGAAGGAAGCGACGCAGCCGGCTCATCCGCTCGATCTCGCGCACCTGCTCCGCGATCCGCTCCTCGAGCTCGCGGTTCAGCGTCGCCAGCTCGGCCCGCTGCGCGGTGATGGTGTCCTGGTAGCGCTTGATGCGACCGAGGGACGCCACGCGAGCGAGCAGCTCGCTGCGGTCGAACGGCTTGCGGACGAAGTCGTCGGCGCCGGTCTCGAGCGCCACCACCCGCTGCTGGGCGTCGCTCGCGGTGAGCATGACGACCGGCAGGTACGCCGTGCGCTCGTCGGCGCGGATGCGCCGGCACACCTCGTAGCCGTCGAGGCCGGGCATCACCACGTCGAGCAGCACCAGGTCGACCGCCTGGCGGGTCAGCACGTCGAGACACTCGTTGCCCGAGGCGGCGCGCACGACCGTGTGCCCCCGCGGCGCGAGCACGGCCTCGAGGCAGGCGCAGGTTCAGCGGCTCGTCGTCGACGGCGAGGATGCTGAGGCGCTGCGGTCACGTCGCACCCGCCAGGAACGAGGCGACCTGGGCGGGCAGGGCGCGAACGTTGATCGGCTTCTCCAGGAAGCCGTCGAAGCCGGCCCGCGCGGCGGCCTCCCTGTCCGACGGCATGGTCGAGGCGGTCACGGCCACGACGGGCATGACGCCAGCCCGGAGTTCGCGCCTGCCGGATCCGCCGCAGGGCCTCGGTGCCGTCGATCCGGCAGCTGCAGGTCCATCAGGACGAGGTCGGGTCGCGTCGCCAGGCCAGCGCGACGCCGTCCTCACCGGTGCGGACTCCACCACGGCGTACCCGGCGTGCTCGCAGCACGTCGCGGACGAGCTTCATGTTCAGCCGGTTGTCCTCGACGACGAGGATCGTGGCCGACGGCCATCAGGCAGCCCCCTCACCGGTCGGGCGCTGTTCCCGGGCGGCAACGCCGCACGCGGCGCAGGGCGGTCACCAGCTCGTCGCGGGCGAGCGGCTTGACGAGGTACGCCGCGGCGCCGAGGTCGGCGCCCCGCGCCCGGTCGTCGACGACCGAGACCACGATCACCGGGACGCCGGCGGTGGCCGGGTCCTCCCGCAGCCGAGCGAGCACCTGCCAGCCGTCGAGGCCGGGGAGCAGGATGTCGAGGACGACGGCGGCGGGTGCGGCGGTACGGGCGAGCTCCAGGGCCATGGCGCCGTCGTGGGCGCGCAGCAGGCGCGGACCAGGACGCCCTCCAGGTGCGCGGCCATGAGCTCGAGCGAGGCACGGTCGTCGTCCACGAGCAGGATCGCGCCACCACCGCGGTCGGCAGCCGGGCCGTCGTCGCACGGGTCGGTACGGCATGACCGGGATGCGCACGTCGAAGCGGCTGCCGCGGCCCTACCTCGGACTCCACCGTGATCCGGCCGCCGAAGAGCTCGACGATGCGGCGACAGAGCGTGAGCCCGAGCCCGGTGCCCTCCTCCTTGACCGCTCCACGGCCACCCTGCTGGAAAGACTCGAAGATCTTCTCCCGGTCCTCCTGCGCGATGCCGATGCCGGTGTCGGACACGGACACGACGAGCTCGCTCGACTCCCGACGCGCCCGGACACCGACCGCGCCGCCCGCGGGGGTGAACTTCACGGCGTTGCCGACGAGGTTGACCACCACCTGCTTGAAGCGGAGCTCGTCGGACTCGACGAGGTCCGACGTCGTCGGCCACCTCCAGCGGTGAGGTCGATGCCGTTGCGGGCGGCCCGGTCCCGCACTACCGACAGGGCGTAGTCCAGCGAGTTGGGCACCGAGAACACCGTGGGTTCCAGCCGCATCTGCCCGGCCTCGATCTTCGAGAGGTCGAGGATCTCGTTGATCAGCTCGAGGAGGTGGCGGCCCGAGCTGAGGATGTCGCCGAGGTACTCCTCCTGCCGCTCGTTGAGCTCACCGAACATGCCGCCGAGGAGCACGTCCGAGAAGCCGATCACGGCATTGAGCGGGGTCCGCAGCTCGTGGGACATGCTGGCGAGGAACTCCGACTTGTGCCGACTGGCCGCCTCGAGGTCGCGGCGGCTGATGCTGAGCTCGCGGAACATGCGCGCGTTCACGATCGCCAGTGCGGACTGGTTGGCGAGCGACTGGAGGAGGGTGCCCACGTCGTCGGGGAACTCGCCGGGGATGCGCCGCCGCACGACCAGGGCACCGACAAGCTGGTCCTGACGCAGCATGGGCACGGCGAGCACTGAGCGCCACCCGTCGCGGTACAGCTCCTCGAGGTGGGGGTCCCGGGTGACGGTGGCGAGATCGCTCCCGGAGACGAGTGGGCTCGGCGACCGCTCTGCGACAGGGAGGAGCCCGCGCCGATGGACACGCCGTCGCAGGCCCTGAGCAGCTCCTTGCTGCTGCCGTGAGCCGCCCGGACGTGGAAGGTGTCCACCGCGGCGTCGTACTCCATGATCGAGCCGGCGGAGGAGGGCATCCGGGACGGTGCTGGACCTGAGGTCGGAGCACGAGACCGCACGCCGCCCCAGCACCCTGGCCGGGCGAGGGATGTACCGGGTCGCGCCCCTGGTGCGACCCTCGCATGGATCACCTCAGGGATGCTGTGGCGGCGACCGAGGACCTTGCTCGACCTCTACGTCGGCAGCATCGACCGCAACGGCCGGACCATCACCGCAGCGATCCGACACATCATCCAGGCCCCCGAAGGCGGGGTGCTGGTGCAGGCCGGCGCGATAGGGAAGGACCGCACGCGGAGATCCTGATCGCCGGTCGAGCGCCACGCGTCCACTGAGGGAGGTGCGGTCGAGGGAGAGTGGGTGCTGGAGCAGGTACTCGCGCAGCCGCGGGGCCTGGCTCCCGAGACGCGGGAGATCCGTACCTCGTCGCCGGCGATGAGGTAGAGCTGGGCCGCCTGCGCCTCGCAGAGGCCGGCGGCGCGCTCGACCACCACGTCGAGCACCGCCGACGGGTCATCGCCGCTGCGGCCCAGCGCTTCGAGCACCTCCCGGGTCGCCGCCAGGTGCTCCTGCGCATCACGTAAGGCACGCGCCTGGTCCTGCTCGACCTCGGGATGCTCAGCCACTGGTCTCGCCGCCGGAGATCAGCCCGATGACCGCGCCTCGGCCTCGCGCAGACGCGCGCACAGGGTCTTGAGCAGGTGGCGGCGAACCCGGGATCCTCGTCGACCACCGCCTCGAAGTCCTCGTGTGGAATCGCCAGCGCCTTCAAGGGCTCGACTCGAATGACGGTCGCAGATCGGGTCTGCCGTCGATCATGCTGATCTCGCCGAAGTAGTCACCAGTCCGAGGGTGCGAGTCGATCCTCGGCAGTCCTCGGAACTCCTGACGCGGCGATCGTCGCGACGACCCGCTACACGAGGACCGACGAAGCGGATCTCGCCGCGTTCTTCGCCGCCGAGATGGCGAGGATCGACGACCCGGACCGTCGGAGCCGGATCGCCTCGCGCCAGCATGCCAGTGCGGACACGATGGCCGGCCTCCTCGACCACCTGGACGGACGCTTCGGTGGCGCGTCCGCCTACCTCCGTGCACACGGGCTGTCCGACTCCGACCTGCACCAGCTGGCGGAGCGCCTGACCGATCAGGAGCTCGACCCGCACGGGAGTTCCCGCTCATCGACTTGAGCTTGCGGGCCCGACCGCGTGCCGTGCGGCCACCTCGCCACCGCAAGGCAGATGTCGTCGGCATTCTGGAATCGGGCGCGAACCTCCGGCACCCAGTCAGTCAGCTCGGTCGGATTCCCACCGTCGATGCGCTGGTGAAGCCCGGTCACTCCGGAGTTCAGGAAGCCGAAGGCCGAGCTCGACGGCCCTCTCGAAGGCCTGCTGGCGGCTCGCCCGGGCGTCAGTCAGGCAGGGGGACCCGGACGGCCAGGGCGACGACGTCGTCGTACCCGCTGCCGAACTGCATGCTGATCGCGTCGACCACCGCCTGCGGGCCGCGCAGGTGCTCGATCTGGAGCAGGTCGCCGAGCTCGTCCATCTGCACGTCGAGGTGCACGCCGGGCAGCTCGATCACGCCGTCGGAGTAGAAGAGCACGGTGGACCCGGCGGGCAGCTCGATCCGGGAGTCCTCCCGCGGGGCGTCGAACACGTCGCGGTAGCCGAACAGCATGCCCTGCTCCTCGGCGGAGAGGTCGAGTCGGCGCACCGAGCCGTCGGGCAGCGCAAGGATCGGCGGCGGGTGCCCGGCGGAGGTCCAGGTCATCGTCCAGGCTCCGGTGGCGGCCGTGCGCTCGAGGAACGCCACGACGGCGCTGCCCTGGGCCTCGACGTCCAGCGCCTCGCACGCCTGCTCGAAGTGCGTGATCACGTCGGCCGGCCCCTCGCCGGGCCGGTCGAAGGCCGCCTGGCGGAGCATGGCCCGGGCCTGCCCCATCACCGCCGCAGCCGGGATGTCGTGCCCCAGGACGTCGCCCACCGTGATCGCCACGGTGAGGTCGTGCGCAGCGTCGGTCGGGGGGAGCACGATCGCGTCGTACCAGTCGCCGCCGACCCACTCCTCCGCCGTGGCCGGCACGTAGCAGGCCGCCATCGGCAGGCCCGGGACGTCCGGCAGGGTGGTCAGCATCGCCGACTGCAGCTGGTGGGCGACCGCGATCCGGCGCTCGATCAGGTGGGCCCGCTCCAGTGCCTGCGCGACGTACGACGCGAGCGTGGAGGACATCGTGTGCTCCTGCTCGTCGAGAGGGCGGGGCACGGTCCACAGCATCTCCAGGACGCCGAGCAGGCCGCCCGAGCCGGTCACGGGCGCGCAGACCACGGCGCGGACGTCGTCACCGGCGTGGTGGGCCTGCAGTGCGGCCAGCAGGGTGACGCCGGAATCGGGGGACTCCGGGGAATCGGTGCGGAGGTCGGACTCGCACACGAGCGCGCCTCGGCGCGCCGCCTCGACGACGGCGGGGGAGAGGGGCACCCCGGAGTCGAGCACGTCGGCGAGGTGGAGCCGCACGGACGCGAAGCCGGGAATCCCGTCGACCAGGCGGGTCAGGCGCGCCCGGACCCCGTCCTCGGTGCGGGTCTCGTTGAGGGACTCCGCGATCGACAGCATCCGGCGGGACCGGCTGACCTGGAGCTGCAGCAGCGCCTCGACCTGGTCACGGCGCTGTCGCTCGCGCCGGGCGTCGAGGCGGGACAGGCGCAGGCGCAGCTCGTTGCGGCAGTCCCGGGCCACGTCCGCGAGCAGGCGCAGCTCGTCCGTGGACCAGTGACGGACCTCGGAGTCGATCGCGCACAGCGAGCCGAGGACGTGCCCGTCGTCGTCGGTCAGGGGCATGCCGGCGTAGGCCACGACGCCGAGCTCGCTGACGGCGAGGTTGTCCCGGACGAGCGGATCGGTGCGTGCGTCGGCGATCACCAGGGGCTCGCCCGACTCGACGACGTGCTGACAGAACGAGTGGCTCAGGGGCGTGGCGCGGCGCTCGGACCATGGGGCGGGCAGTCCACACATGCCGGGGAAGACCTGCTGGTCCACCTCGACCAGGGAGACCAGGGCGACCGGCACGTCGAGCTGGTCGCGCACCCGCTGGGCGAAGCGCTCCATGTCCGGGTCGGACACCCGGGTCAGCCCCACCGCCCGCAGGGCCTCGACCCGGCCCGCGTCGAACAGGTGCCTGCCCGGCCCTCCACCCGAGGTGCTCGGGGAATCGGAGAAGTGGGCCACCAGCAAAACGCTACCTGTCACGTTCGCCCTGCGATGCGTTTACGCGCCCAATCCGCCGGGCTAGGCTCGCGGAGCCCCAGCAGCGCACCCCGGAGGACGAGACGTGCAACTCGGTATCCACTACGCGAACTTCAGTCACCCCGGCGGTCCCGAGGCGTTGGCGCCGCGGCTGGCCGAGACGGCCCGGGTCGCCGACCAGGGCGGCGCCGCGATGTTCACCGTGATGGACCACTGGTTCCAGATGGAGAACCTCGGTGGGCCGGCGGAGCCGATGCTCGAGGGCTACACCACGCTGGGCTACCTCGCTGCCCTCACCGAGCGGCTGCGGCTGAGCCTGCTGGTGACCGGCACGACGTACCGCCACCCGGGCCTGCTCGCCAAGATCGTGACGACCCTCGACGTGCTGTCCGGGGGGCGGGCGATGCTCGGCCTCGGGGCCGCCTGGTACGAGCGCGAGCACCTCGGGCTGGGGGTCCCGTTCCCCCCGACGTCCGAGCGCTTCGAGCGGCTCGAGGAGACGCTGCGGATCTGCCGGCAGATGTGGAGCGCCGACGACGGGGAGTTCGCGGGTAAGCACTACACGCTGGCCGAGACGGTCTGCGTGCCCGCGCCGCTCCAGCAGCCCCGCCCGCCGATCATGATCGGCGGCAGCGGCGAGCGGAAGACGCTGCGCCTGGTGGCGCAGTACGCCGACGCCTGCAACCTGTTCGGCGAGGGCCCCGAGGTCGTGGCGCACAAGCTCGACGTGCTGGCGCGGCACTGTGAGGAGACCGGGCGCGACATCGCCGAGATCCAGAAGACGGTCATCTTCGGCGGGAACCCGCTCGACGACACCGACGGCTTCCTGACCCTGATGACGGAGTACGCCGCTGTCGGCATCGAGCTGGTCACGGCCGTGCCCGCCGGTGACGACCCGGTCGGCTGGACCACGCAGATGTGTCAGGACGTGCTGCCCCGACTCGGCGAGATCTGACTGGGGGTGCCCCGGTCAGGACTCACCGGCTTCCCTTGACCCGCACCTGGTCCGCAGGTGCGGGAGTTATGGAGTTCGTGGGTGCCATCTGACACCAGCTCGTCCTGGCGGGAGGTCTTGTGCCGGCGACCGGGCCGCTGTGAAGCGCCTGATCTGGCAAGCCACTCTCTGCTGAACTGACTGGCAGCCACCCGAGCGGACAATGTGCTGCGTCTGCTGGTCGAGTGGCGGCGCTGACGGCTGCCGCGTGCGCTCGCCGCCAGCGTGCGCCCAGATGGCCAGAATCGCCCGCCGACGGCGTAAACGCGTGTTTGCACGCAACCGGCTCCAACGCCCGCCCAGGGGCAGCGCGCCGTGGGATGCGCGCGGGCGGCCTGACGCGCGTGCGCTGAGCGTCCGCCGCCCACCCCGTCGTACGATGGCGGCCGAGAGGAGGCGGCGATGGCCGATCCTGTGGGCGACATCATCGGGGACTACAGGGCGTTCGCCGCTCAGCAGCACGACCGCCTGCTCGCCCGGGGCATCGACATCCGCCCGTACCCGCTCAGCCACCTCGCCGTCCGCGTGCCGGAGTGGGACCAGTACGCGCATGTGCGGAACCTGCTCGAACGCCACGCGGTCGCCAATCGCGAGAACGTCTGGAACGGCCGCCCGATCTCCTTGATCGTTCCCGCCGAGCCACTCGAAGTCCTCGACGGCAAGGTCGTCCCGCTCATCGAGCTCATACCGCCCGTGCACCAGCGCGTCTACAAGATGGGGTTGGAGCACCTCGGCGTCGTCGTCGGCGACAGTTTCGACGCGTTCGTGGGAGCCCACAAGCCAGTCCTGACGGGACAGCAATTCCAGGGCCCGAACAGCACCCCCGACCCCGTCTACATCTTGTTCGAAGACTTCACCCACGTGAAGTTCTATCGACTTTCACTGAGGGCATCCGTCGAGCTCGATGCTGGCCCGTTCGACGACGGGTTCCATCACGTCGACGACTGGGTGCCGCAGCGGCTCGTGACCGCGACCGGCCCGAACCCTCTGCCGCGCTGAGCGACGCCCGGATCTCGGCAGAGCGAACGGATCGCGGCATGGGAGTGCGATTTCCGAGTGCAACGGAACAGCGCCCTCGGATACCGTCGCCGCCATGCGCGACCACCTCACCACCAAGGCCCCAGACGGACGCGGCGTGACCTTGCGCCTGCTGAAGGCCGAGGACGCACCCCGGGTGCAACAGGCGTGCTCGGACCCAGAAACGATCAAGTGGCTCGGCGGCGACATCATCAACGAGCGGTACAGCTTGGAGCACGCTCACGGTTTCATCGAGCGTGCGCTCGGTGGGGTCGCAACGGGAAGCCACATGAGTTGGGCGATTGCCGATGCGAACACCGACGAACTGCTGGGGCACATCAGCCTGATCGGGCGCGGCGGCGAGCTGGCCGACACGGCGGCACTCGGCTACTGGGCTCACCCAACGGCCCGTGGCACGGGTGTCACAACCGCCGCAGCCGTCGCCGTTGTCGACGAGGCGCTCACCCCAGCAGCTGACGGCGGTAGCGGGCTGCGCCGCCTCACCGTGCGCGTCGCCGTGGGCAACGTCGGTTCTCAGCGCGTCGCCGAAGCTGCCGGGTTCCGTCGGTCCGGTCACACGCGGCAGAGCGACCCATTGATCGACGGCACGTTCTCGGACGAGTTCACCTACGACCTCCTTGCAACGGATCCGCGCTGACCTCGGAGGCCGGGTAGCCTCGGGCGACCGCTCCTCGGCAGATCCGGCAAACGGTGAATCCGCTCGGATGCGAATGGGGCACACCCCGGTGAGGCCACTTCAGCACTGTCGGTGGCCCGGCGTAGAACGTCCCCAGGACCCGAGAACGGGGCCACGAGGGGAGGTTCGAGATGTCCGGAAGCCGTGTCGTCGATGAGCTGGAGTCGTTCCTGCGGGACAGGTCAGCGGAGCTGACGACGCCCGTGGCGGGGGAGTGCCTGTGCTGCTACGTGGTCAGGATGCTGGATGCGTTCGGGTGCGACAACACCCTGCGCTGGGCCCGACGCTTCCGGGACGAGCGGGCCCCGAGGGCGACCGGCCTGGAGCGCCGGCTCGGGTCCATGGGCGGCTACTGCGACTGCGAGATCTTCATGAACGGGCTCTCACTGGTCGACCGACTCAGGGTGCTGGACCCGACGACGGACGAGCTCGTGTGGCCGAAGGAGCGTCCCGCATGCGGAGGAGTGCGACCGTCGTCGACGCAGTGGTGCGACAACTGGCGACGGCAGTCGCGCTACTGACCGACGCGGCCAGGAGGCGCATCGGGGTAGGGGAGCGGATCCTCAGGTTGAGTCGTCGAGCACGGCGGCGATCTGGTGCTGGGACTCCTCGACGATGGCCGGCAGGGTGTCCCAGTAGTAGGGAAGCGCGACCAGCGCGGTGGAGAGCGCCCAGCCACGGCCGCGCTGCCAGGTGTCCTCGTCGTAGCCCACCGCCTCGCGGAACCGTTCGCGAGAACGCGCGTCCCCGAACAGGTTCCAGCCGGGGCCGAGGTCGGGAGCCGGGTCGCCGACGCGGAGTGCGCCGAAGTCGATGACGGCGGAGAGTCGCCGCTCGCACACCAGGAGGTTCCCGGCCTGGAGGTCGCCGTGGATCCAGACCGGGGGACCGGCCCAGGGCGCGGCCGACAGCGCCCGGTCCCACGCAGACGTCACCCGGGCCGTGTCCACCCGGTCGCCCGGCTCGGCGATCGCCGCGCGCGTGAGGTCGTCTCGCGCCGCCAGCGGAACACCCCGGTCCATCCCGGTCTTCAGCGGCCCGCCCGTGGTGTCGACGGCATGAGGGGGAACTCCGCCAGGTCCGCGGCCGCCACCTCCAGGTCGAGGTTGTCAGCGGTCGGGTTCACCCCGGGCAGCCACGGGACCACCGACCACGGCCACGGGTAGCCCTCGCCGGGCGCACCCACGGCGACGGTCGCGGGGACGGGGAGGGGCAGGTGCGGCGCCAGACGGGGGAGCCAACGGGCCGGTAGAGCGCGTGGTCGGTGCCGCCCAGCGGGACCGCCGTGACCGGCAGGTCGGCCCACTGCGGGAACTGTCTCGCCACGAGCCGGCGTACCTGCTCGGTGTCGGTCGCGATCTCGCCCTCGTGCATCATCGGCGCCGACCCTGGCCGGGTCGACCGGACCGGCGCCGTCCATTTTCGAAGCGTCGCTTCGGTGACCTTGGCCCCTGCCTCCAGCCGATCCGGGCGACGAGACTCGGTGCCATGACTCCACGGGCGCTGATCGTCTGCGTGTCGGTGTCGCACGGCAACACCGCCGCCGTCGCGCGTGCCATGGTCGGCGTACTCGGGGCCCATGTCCTGGAGCCTGAGGGGGTGGACCCCCACACGCTCGCCGACTACGACGTCGTCGGGTTCGGGTCGGGCATCTTCGCGGGCTCGCCCCATCCGCGGCTGCGGCGCTTCGTGGAGGGACTCCCGCCTGTCCACGGCACCCGCGCCTTCCTGTTCACGACGTCCGGCCGGGGCCGCTCCCAGTCGTTGCCCTGGCAACGCCCGCTGGAGGCGGTGCTGCGTGACAAGGGCTACGACGTGGTGGGGTCGTTCGCGTGCCGGGGGTTCGACACGTGGCTGCCGCTGCGCCTCATCGGCGGGATCAACAAGGGCCACCCCGACCGGCAGGACCTGGCTCGCGCCCACACGTTCGCCGAGCGCATCGCCGGACGGTTGTCGCAGGGACGGTGATCCGTCGGCGCCGCTCTGGCCCGTTCTCGCTATCGACAGGACAAGCCGGGCCGGGATAGGACAGAAATGAGAAGCCTCGGGGGGCCAGCGTCCGAGAGCGGGTGGCACTCATGCAGACATCGGCGGTGCAGCGACTCTCGGCCTCCTGCGCGCGACACCCTTGGCGCACCCTGACGGCTTGGTTCGTCGTTCTCTGCCTGTCACTGGGGTCCATCGCGACACTCCTGGGATCCGGGCTGACCACCGAGGGCGGGATCAAGACCGAGCCGGATTCCCTGAAGGGGTTCAACCTGCTCGAGGACCGGTTCCCGGCCCGGGACGATGTGAGCGACCTCGTGGTCGTTCGTTCGGAGACGGGGAGTGTGACCGATCCGGGCTTCCAGGAGTCGGTTGCCGGCCTTCGCGACGACATCGCGGCTGCGGAAGGAGTCCAGAGCGTCGGCGACCCGTTCGGCCCCCAGGCCGAGGGCCTGGTGTCGGCAGACGGTGCCGCCGTGCTGGTGCCGGTGGTGATCAACGACGACCACGGCGACGATCCGGTGGTGGGGATCCCCGACGTCGTCGACGCCGTCGAGAGCGTTGACGACCAGGATGGCATCGCGGCCACCATCACGGGGGAGTGGACCCTGGGCTACGACTTCACCGTCCTCTCACAGCATGACCTGGAGCAGGGCGAGATGCAGTTCGGGTTGCCGGCGGCCCTGGTGGTGCTGCTGCTGGTCTTCGGCGCAGTGGTGGCGGCGCTGGTGCCGCTCGCGATGGCAGTGGCCTCGATCGTCGTCGCCCTGGGCATCTCGGCTGTCGTCGGACAGGTGGCCGACCTGTCCTTCTTCATCGTCAACATGGTGATCGCCATGGGCCTGGCCCTGGGCATCGACTACGCCCTGTTCATCACCTCTCGGTTCCGTGAGGAACGGTACGCCGGCCTGGACAAGCTGGCCGCCATCGCGGTCTGTGGCGCCACAGCCAGCAAGGCGGTCCTGTTCTCCGGGCTGTCCTTCGTGGTGGCCCTGCTGGGCATGCTCCTGGTCCCGGACACGGTCCTGCGCAGTCTTGCCTTCGGCGCGATCGTGGTCGGTCTCATCACGGTGGCGGCAGCGCTCACCCTGCTGCCGGCGATGCTCGCCCTGCTCGGTGACCGCATCGAGCGGGGCCGGATCCCGTTCGTCCCCCGCCAGCACGGGGGAGAGAGCCGGTTCTGGAGACGCGCCGTCGAGCTCGTCACGCGCCGTCCGGTGATCACGGTCATCGTGACCAGCGGGCTGCTGCTGGCGCTGGCGCTGCCCGTCCTCGGCATGCAGACCGGCTCGGCGGGCCTGAACACGTTGCCGGATGACACGGTCGGACAGCGAGGCTTCGTCGCCCTCAAGGCGAACTTCCCGGAGGGTGCCCGCCCCAGTCCGGCTCAGGTCGTGGTGGATGCGCCGACCTCACCGGCGGTGGACGCGGCGGTGGAGCGGTTGCGCGACACGGTAGCGGCCGACGCGGACTTCGGGCCTTCGACCGTCACCACCGCGCCGGGGGGTGACCTGACCCTGGTCGAGGTGGTCCTGACGAAGGACCCTGCCAGCTCTCAGGCGAGCGAGGCGATCACGCGACTGCGCGACGACTACATCCCGAAGGCCTTCGCGGGGGTCGACGCCGGGGTCTATGTCACGGGCACCACGGCCTTCGACCTGGACTACACCGCCTTGATCGACACGTGGTTGCCGATCGTGATCACGTTCGTCCTCACCCTGAGCTTCCTGCTGCTCCTGCTCGTGTTCAGGTCCGTCGTCCTGCCGTTGAAGGCGGTGGTCCTGAACCTGTTGTCCGTGGGCGCCGCCTACGGGTTGATGGTGCTGGTCTTCCAGGAGGGCGTCGGGGCCGACCTGCTCGGACTGCAGCAGATCGATCGGGTCGAGCCGTGGGTGCCGGTGTTCCTGTTCTCGGTGCTGTTCGCCCTGTCGATGGACTACCACGTCTTCCTGCTCACCCGGATCAAGGAGCGCTACCTGGCGACGGGGGACACCGTCGATGCGGTCGCCCACGGCGTCGGAGCCACGGGCCGGATCATCACGGGTGCCGCGCTGATCATCGTGGCCGTCTTCATCGGCTTCGCGTCCGGTGACCTGGTCGGCTTCCAGCAGATGGGCTTCGGGGTCGGAGTGGCCCTGCTCATCGACGCCACGGTGATCCGCACCGTCCTGGTGCCCGCCAGCATGGTGTTGCTCGGCCGGTGGAACTGGTACCTGCCCGGCTGGCTCGAGTGGCTGCCCGATGTCCACGTCGAGGGCGGTGCCGAGGGGGAGGCCGAGCGCGCAGCGGGACAGGTCCCCGTGACCGCCGGCAAGGCTACTGGCGGCGAGCCGGGGGCAGGCGACCGGCACGCGTGATCGGTCAACGAGGGAGCTGCTGGAGCGCCCACGAGTTCCCGTCCGGGTCACTGAAGTAGGCGTACTTGACGCCTCCCATGTCCTGGACCTCGGAGATGTCGACGTCCTTGCCCGACAGGTACGCCCGGGCTTCCTCGACATCCTCGACCACCAGGTGCAGGTTGAGCACGCGCGGAGCGTCGGGGTCGCTGATCCCGACCCCGACGACGATCGAGCACGCCGAACCGGGTGGCGTCAGCTGGACGACCCGCATCCCGTTGCCGGGCTCGACGTCGTGGTCGAGGTGGAAGCCCAGCCGGTCGACGTAGAACTCCTTGCTCCGGTCCACGTCGCTCGTGGGAAGCGGGACGAGTTCCAGGCGCATGTCCATGGCTGAGGCTCCTTGGTGTGGCTCGAGATCGTCAGGGGTGCATCGACGACGAGCATCGCATCCGTCCCTCACCGGTGGCTGCATTTCAGTGCCACCCCGGCAAGCGGGTGGGGAAGGGGGTGAGGGCGCTCCTCCCCGTACCAGTTGACATAATGTCGGTTATCGGCGATATGTCGGGAGGGTGCTACGCGAGGAGAAGCAGCACCCGCAGCGCCTGCCGTTCGAGGGTGCCGGACGGGTTCCGACCGTGCGCGCGGTTGCCCGGGAGCAGCATCAGCAACCAGAAGACCGCCAGGACCTTCCGGAACCCCTGCAGGCGTTCTCGTTGTTCCGTCGTGAACTCCAGCGACGTGACCAGCAGATCCACGTCGATCAGCTCGGGCAGCCACACCGTGAGGTGCTCGACCAGGTCGGCGATCTCGTACGCCGGGTCGCTGACGCCGGAGTCCTCGAAGTCCACGACGTAGCAGCGTTGGCCGTCCCAGAGGAAGTTGCCGATGTTGCCGTCGCCCTGCGTGAAGACCCGGTCCCGGGTCGCCCGGGCGAGCTTCTCCGCATCGCCAGTGGCGAGCCAGGCCTCCGCACTGGTGAGGGCCTGTCGAACCGGCACATCGACCTCAGCGTGGTCCTGGAGGATCCAGCCGCGAAGGTGCTCGAGCATCTCCCCCGGACCCGAGTTGCGTTCTGGAACGTGTTCCAGCTCGGCTGCGGGAAGTGCGGTGTGCAGGCGCCGCAGGCAGTGACCCAGAGCCGCCACCTGGCCTGCCGACAGGGGCTCATGACCCAGGGGTTCGCCGGGAACGCGCGACATGACCACCACCGGATGTGGGCCGTCGAGGTGCCGGTTCAACGGCTTCGGTGCGAGTCCGGGGACGCTGCGGTGCAGCCTGGTCAGGGCGTCCCACTCGCGCGTGGGCTCGTCCCGGTCCCAGCTCAGGTAACGCTTCTCGACCTGGTCGACGCCCAGCATCACCTCGTGGGTGCTCTCGACCATGGACGGACGTTAACGAAGGATGCCACGTCGATGGAGGAACCTGCCCGGAGCGGCGAGGATGGCCAGATGGAGACGCAGGGACAGGTGCGGGTGTGGCACCCCGGGGACGGCTGGGGCGTCATCGACTCCCCCGCGACCCCTGGCGGCTGCTGGACGCACTACTCGGCGCTTCTCGTCGCCGGCTACCGGACGATCGAGGTGGGCGCGGCCGTCGAGCTCAGCTTCGAGGCCGCTGACCAGGATGGGTTCTCGTTCCGCGCTGTCGAGGTGTGGCCCGCCGGTCAGACGCCGGTTCGCGTGCACGAGGAGGTCGTGGGGCCTTCCGCGGCCTACCGCAGCTTCCTGTCACTCACACACGGCGACGACGGCGACGCGCCGCAACATCCGGACAGCATCGCTGGCCCGTCCTGACTATCGGACATGGTCCATTCGGGCCATGTGCCGTGTTTCTACCGGAAACCGGTCTGGACCCGTCCTACCTTCGATGGCAGACCAAGGAGAGATCAGCCATGTGGGACACCGTCCAGAACACCAGCCACGAGCTGTCGCACGACATGCCGTGCGGCCGTTGCGGGCACGCCATGCACACGTTCCTCGCGTGCTCGGACGCCTGTGACTGCGAGCCGGCCAGGATGCCCGGCCTCTCCTACGCCTGATCGCTGGTATCAGCTGCCGGGTCAGCCGATCGCCTCGACGGTCGCCACCCGGCGCAGCACCGGCCGCTCGGGGTCGTCGACGACCTCGCCGGCCGTCCACCACATCCGCAGGCCGCTGCCGGGGCGCAGCTCCAGGATCGCCAGGTTGTTGTCGTACCACGGTCCCTCGGTCAGCTTCCAGGTCAGCGGCGAGCGCGGCACCCGCCCGGACAGGGCCAGCAGCTTGCCGAACGCGCCGACCGGACGACGGGCGGCCGCCGCCGTGACGCGCTGCATGAACCCGGGCAACGGGTTGCGGATCGGTGAGCACACCGCCTGCACGATCCGGCTCGCGACCTGACGGCCTTCCGCCCGGTCCGGCCAGGCCTCGGCGACGTAGCTGTGGTGCACGTCGCCGGACAGGAAGGTGATCGTCCGCGGGGCTCTCCCCCGGTTGCCGGCCGCCACGTCCAGCGTCATCTCGGAGACCTCGCGGAAACCCTGCTCGAAGGCCGCCCAGTGCTCCATGTCCGCAGCCTGGCGCAGCACCTCGGCGCCCCGGCCCACGAGCTTGCCCCAGGCGCCCTCGGCCAACGACTCGCTGAAGGCCTCGGCATGGTGCAGCCCCGGTGCGAGGAGGAAGGGCAGCGACGTCCCGATCAGCAGGTGGTCGAAACCGCCCCGCATCTGCCCGTCCAGCCAGGTCATCTCCTCGTCGTCGAGGATCGAGCGGTTGTCCGGGTCGAGCACCCGCGCGGCCCGGGAGTCGACGACGATCAGGCGGGCCTGGGTGTCGAAGTCACGCGCGAAGCTCCACCGGTAGGTCTCGGGGTGCTGGTCGGCCTGCTCGGCGAGCTCGTCCAGCTCCGCGGTGATGTCCAGCTCACCGGGACCGTCGTACGTCGCGACCCGCTGCCACAGCGCGTCCTCCGCCCGGGCTGCCGGGCCGAGGTTGCCCAGGTGCTGGTAGACCCAGTACGACGCCAGCCCGCCGACGATCCGGTCGTGCCACCAGGGGGTGGCCTCCATCTGCTGCTTCCACGTCCAGCTGGTGTTCCAGTCGTCGCGGATGTCGTGGTCGTCGAAGATCATCGCGCTGGGCAGCGTCGAGAGCAGCCAGCGGTTCGCGGGGTCGCTCCACGCGAGCTTGTAGAGGTGGGCGTACTCCTCGTAGTCCTTGAGCTCCTCGCCCGGGGGCTCCTCGATGTCGCGCCGGGAGGCGATGAACTCCTGCATCGCCTCGCTGGTCTCGTCGGCGTACACCTGGTCGCCGAGGAACAGGATCAGGTCGGGCCACCGCTCGTCGTCGTCCCAGGAGCTCTCGGTGACGCCGGCCATCCGCAGGGCATAGCTGCGCAGGGCGTCGACGCCGAACTTGTCGTTGCCGTCCTGGTCGTGCCCGACGCTGACCCGGCAGGAGCCGAACGCCATCCGCAGCGGCTTGCCGGGCTCGAGGGTCGCGATGACCGACGGCGGGAAGGTCGAGTCCACCGGTGGCCAGACGCGGTCGTCGTCGATGTCCACGGTGTAGCGGTGGTGGGTGCCGGCGGCGAGGCCTGTCGAGCTCGACCAGCGCGTAGTGGTGCCCGTGGGCGGCGAAGGTCTGCGCGGTGGCGCAGGCTCCGCCGGCGGCGGGCTCCCCCGCGGTCACCGTGACCTGCCCGGCCGCCGCGGTCTCGACCCACACCGTCGCCGTCGTGTCGTCGACGTAGCGCACGAGGGGGCCCAGGACGAGGGCGCTCACCCGATCACGGCTGGATCAGCACCTTGATCGAGCGGCGCTCGTCCATGGCGCGGTAGCCGTCGGCGACCTGCGCCAGCGGCAGCGTGGTGTCGAAGACGAGCCCGGGCTCGATGGTGCCGTCCTGGACCAGCTTGAGCAGCTCCGGGAGGTACTGGCGCACCGGCGCGATCCCGCCGGCCAGCCCGACGTTCTTCTGGAACATGCGGCGCACCGGCAGCTCCACGCCGTGCGGGACGCCGACGAAGCCGACCGTCGACCCGGGACGGGCGATCGCGAACGCGGTCTTGATCGCCTGGTCGGTGCCCACGCACTCGAGCACGGAGTCGGCCCCCACTCCCCCGGTGATCTCCTTGATCGCCTCGGCACCGGCTTCGTCGCGCTCGGCGACGATGTGGGTGGCCCCGAACCGGCGGGCAATCGCCTGGCGGGGCTCGTGGCGCGACATCGCGACGACCTTCTCGGCGCCCATCACGTGCGCGGCGAGGACGCCGCAGAGGCCGACCGCGCCGTCACCGACGACGACCGCCGTGCCGCCTTCCCGTACGCCGGCCGCGACGGCCGCGTGCCAACCGGTGGCCATCACGTCGGACAGCGTCAGCAGGGACGGGATCAGCGAGGCGTCGGGCATGCCGTCGGTCTTGACCATGGTGCCCTCGGCCTGGGTGATCAGGGCGTACTCCGCCTGGCCGCTCACCGTCCAGCCCTGGTTCGTGCACGCGGACTGCATGCCCGCGCGGCAGTGCGCACAGGTGTTGTCGCTGTGGCAGAACGGCACGATGACGAAGTCGCCCGGCTTGAAGGAGGTGACCTCGGAGCCCACCTCCTCCACGACGCCGACGCACTCGTGGCCGATCGTGCTGCCCTCGTCGATGTCGTTCTCGCCCCGGTACGGCCACAGGTCCGAGCCGCAGATGCAGCCGGCCGTGACCTTGATGACGGCGTCGGTGGGAGCGGTGATCGTGGGGTCGGGAACGTCGGAGACACGGATGTCGCCGGGGGCATGGATCGTGGTGGCACGCATGCTGGCATCCTCGCATCCGGGGCAGGCACGCCGTCAACACGACGGTTGTTGCCTTATCTCATGACTGAGATAGCGTGACCGCCATGACTGAGGGATACAAGGGCCGCATCGGAAACCTCATCCGCGACGCCCGCAAGCACCGAGGCCTGACCCAGCAGCAGCTGGCGGACCTGCTTGCCACCAGCCAGAGCGCGATCAACCGGATCGAGAAGGGTCACCAGAACCTCTCCCTCGAGATGCTCGCGCGGATCGGCTCCGCCCTGGACTCCGAGATCGTCGCCCTGGGAGCCGGCCCCACCCACCTGCGCGTGAGCGGCCCGACGAGGCTGTCCGGCAGCATCGACGTCAAGACGTCCAAGAACGCCGGTGTCGCGCTGCTCTGCGCCTCGCTGCTCAACGAGGGCCGCACGACGCTGCGCAAGGTCGCCCGCATCGAGGAGGTCAACCGGCTGCTCGAGGTGCTCGGCAGCATGGGTGTCCAGACCCGCTGGCTCAACGCCGACAACGACCTCGAGATCATCCCGCCGAAGCGGCTCGACCTCGACCGCATCGACGAGGCCGCGGCCCGCCGTACCCGCTCGGTGATCATGTTCCTGGGCCCGTTGCTGCACCGCCAGGCCAGCTTCGACCTGCCGTACGCCGGCGGCTGCAACCTCGGCACCCGCACCGTCGAGCCGCACATGGCCGCCCTGCGCCCGTTCGGGCTCGAGGTCAAGGCGACCGACGGGATGTACCACGCCAGTGTGAACCCCGCGATCGTGCCCGGCCGGCCGATCGTGCTCACCGAGCGTGGCGACACCGTCACCGAGAACGCCCTGATGGCCGCGGCCCTGCACCCCGGCACCACGATCATCCGCAACGCCTCGTCGAACTACATGGTCCAGGACCTGTGCTTCTTCCTGCGCAAGCTCGGCGTGGGCGTCGAGGGCATCGGCACCACCACGTTGACCGTGACCGGGCTCGAGGAGATCAACGTCGACGTCGACTACGCCCCGAGCGAGGATCCGATCGAGGCCATGTCGCTGCTCGCGGCCGCGATCGTCACCGAGTCCGAGATCACGATCCGCCGGGTGCCCATCGAGTTCCTCGAGATCGAGCTGGCGCTGCTCGAGGAGATGGGCTTCCAGTACGTCCGCTCCGACGAGTACCACGCCCTCAACGGCTTCACCCGCCTGGTCGACATCACCACCAAGCCGTCGACCCTGCGGGCGCCGCTCGACAAGATCCACCCGATGCCGTTCCCCGGCCTCAACATCGACAACCTGCCGTTCTTCGCGGTCATCGCCGCGGTCGCCGAGGGCCAGACCCTGCTGCACGACTGGGTCTACGAGAACCGGGCGATCTACCTCGTCGAGCTCAACAAGCTCGGCGGCCAGGTCAAGCTGCTCGACCCGCACCGGGTGATGATCGAGGGCCCCACCCACTTCACCGGCACCGAGATCGTCTGCCCGCCGGCGCTGCGGCCTGCCGTGGTCATCCTGCTGGCGATGCTCGCGGCCAAGGGCACCTCGGTGCTGCGCTCGACCTACGTCATCAGCCGCGGCTACGAGGACCTCGCCGAGCGGCTCAACCTTCTCGGCGCCAACATCGAGCCGTTCCGCGACATCTGAGGCGGTCGGTCGAGGGCAGCCTCGGCTCTCAGCTGAAGAGGGTCTCCACCCAGGCACGGGCGGGAGTGGGCGAGCTCGGTGGCGCCTGCATGTCGGCGGTGATCCGCGGCATCGGCGCGGTGTGGTGGCTCGCGTTGCGGTGCCAGTCACTCTCGGCCTCGATGAGCGAACCGAGATCGGCGCGTGACAGGAAGATGCCGTGCCCCTCCGGGCACTGGCTCACCTCGCCGTCGCCGCCTCCCACGCCCCGCGTGACCATGTCGGTGCCGCAACGAGGACAGGTCAAGGTCTCCATGCTTCGACGGTACGCCCAGGTGCCCTGACCGGTGCGCATGCGCGCCGGTCCGGGCCCGGCCGAGTTGCGGCCTCGGTTCGGGGGCCCGCAATACTTCAACGGTGACCTCCCCCCGGACCGGCTTCCCCTACCTCGACGAGGTGCTGCGGCATCCGAGCAAGGTGCTGGCGTTCGCCCACCGCGGCGGCGCCTACCACCCGGAGATCGAGGGCCTGGAGAACACCATGGCGGCCTTCGAGCACGCGGTGTCCCTGGGCTACGTCTACCTCGAGACCGACGTCCATGTGACGCGTGACGGGGTCCTGCTCGCGTTCCACGACGGCGTGCTCGACCGCGTCACCGACCGGCGCGGGGAGATCGCCACGCTCACCCATGCCGAGATCCAGGGTGCGCTCATCGGCGGCCGCGAGCGCGTGCCCACGCTGGGCGAGCTCTTCGACGCCTTCCCGGGCACCCGATTCAACATCGACATCAAGTCCGAGGGGGCGGTGGCGGCCCTGGCCGAGTTCCTGATCGCCCGAGACGCCCTGGACCGGGTCCTGGTCGGGTCGTTCTCGCCCCGCCGGCTCAACCGGTTCCGGGCACTGACCGCCGGCCAGGTCCCCACCTCGGGCCACCCGCTCGAGATCGGGGCGTTCCGGTTCCTGCCCAGCGCCCGCCTCGCCGAGCGCCTCACGCGGGGGCGCGTCGCAGCCCTCCAGATCCCCCACCGTCGCGGCCGGTGGGTCGTGGCCACCCGCGGTCTCGTACGACGCGCACACGCGGCCGGCAAGCACGTGCACGTGTGGACGATCGACGATCCCGACGAGATGCACGAGCTCCTCGACCGTGGCGTCGACGGGCTGATGACCGACCGGACCGACATACTCAGGTCCGTGCTGACCAAGCGCGGCCAGTGGATGTAGCCCCGTGGAGGGATGAGCCATGACGACACACCTGCCCGTCGGCGTCGCGGACCTCGGTCCGCTGGCCCGCGCCAAGGAGCAGAAGGCCTGGTACTGGTACGACTGGGCCAACAGTGCCTACGTCACCACGATCGGCACGGTGCTGTTCGCGCCGTACCTCATCTCCGTCGCGGAGAAGGCGGCCTGTGGCTTCGTCACCGACGAGGACAAGGGGCTCAAGTGCACGGCCGACCTGCACGTGCTCGGCCTCGGGGTCTCCCCCGGCTCGCTCGTGTTCTACGTCGTCACGATCGCGACGATCGTCTCCGCGCTGGTCCTGCCGGTGGTCGGCGCGGCCGCGGACCGGTCCGCGAAGAAGAAGTCGATCATGGCCGGCTTCGCCTGGGCCGGCAGCATCGCGGCCGGCCTGATGTTCCTCGTCACCGGCACCAACTGGCAGCTCGGGGCCCTGCTCATCTTCGTCGCCAACATCTGTCTCGGCTCGTCCCTGGTGGTCTACGACGCCATCCTGTGCGAGATCGCCGAACCCGACGAGCGTGACCGGGTCTCGTCGCGCGGCTGGGCGCTGGGCTACCTCGGCGGCGGGCTGCTGCTGGCGGTGAACCTGGCGGTGGTGACCATGCACGACTCGCTCGGGATGGGCACCGGCATGGCTGTGCGGGTCAGCATGCTCTCGGCCGCGATCTGGTGGGCGGCGTTCACGTTCATCCCCTACCGCGGGATCCGCAACCGGGAGCCGGTGGCGGTCGAGCGCGAGCCCGGCGGGCTGGTGCGGCAGAGCTTCGGGCAGTTGTTCGCGACGTTGAAGGACATGCGCAACTACCCGATGACGCTGACGTTCCTGCTCGCCTACCTCTTCTACAACGACGGCATCCAGACGGTGATCTTCTCGTCGTCCACCTACGGCGAGAAGCAGCTCGGCTTCGGCACCTCGGTGCTGATCGCGACGATCCTGCTGGTGCAGTTCGTGGCCTTCTTCGGCGCGCTGCTGTTCGGCAAGCTGGCCGAGACCCTGGGCAGCCGCAAGGTGATCCTGGCCGGTCTGCTCGTGTGGATGCTGGTGGTGACGGTGGCCTACTTCATCCCGGAGAAGAACATGCCGCTGTTCCTCGCCCTCGCCGTCGGCATCGGCCTCGTGCTCGGCGGCACCCAGGCCCTCTCCCGGTCGTTCTTCAGCCAGCTCATCCCCCGCGGGCGGGAGGCGGAGTACTTCTCGCTCTACCAGGCCTGCGAGCGCGGCACGAGCTGGCTCGGAACGCTCGTCTTCGGTCTGGTGCACCAGGTGACGGACTCCTACCGTCCGGCGATCTTCGCGCTGATCCTGTTCTTCGTCGTCGGAGGCGCCCTGCTCTACCGCGTCGATCCGAGGCGAGGCATCGAAGAGGCCGGCAACGTCGCGCCCCAGGTGGTCTGAGGGGCTGCCGGGCCCCGTGGTGCCGCTGTGAGGGCGCCCACTCGGCCGGGTTGGTCACCGTTTGTCGGAATCATCGGCGCAGGACTACCGTTGATGACATTGAGGATCACACACCTGGGTACCACCGGGTGGTTGACCGTCTTGGTCATGTCAACGGGGGAAATAGGATTGGGAGGTCGCTCATGGCAGAGCGCACACTTCGTGGAGCGCGGCTCGGGGGCCAGAGTTTCGAGGACGAGCGCGGCATCGAGTTCGCCGCTCGTCAGCAGGTTGGCTACCGCTGTCCGCAGAACCACGTCTTTGAGATCACGATGTCGGTCGAGGCCGATGTCCCGGCCGTCTGGGAGTGCCCGCGCTGCGGCTCCGAAGGACTGAGTGTCTCGGGCATCGAAAAAGAGGTCAAGAACGAGAAGCCGGTCCGCACGCACTGGGACATGCTGCTCGAGCGGCGGTCCGAGAAGGAGCTCGAGGACATCCTCAAGGAGCGTCTCGAGCTGCTGCGCGGTGGCGAGATCGGCCCCGCACACCTGCACCGTGCCAACGCCAAGAAGCGCAAGGCAACGGCCTGAGGGTCACCGAGCGGTTCTGACGAGGTTCACTCGTCCACGACTTCGCCCCGGACAACGGATCCATCGGATCCGGGTCCGGGGCGAGTCACGTTCCCGCCCAGCAGCCGGCGGGCCACCAGCCGGGTGAGCAGGCGGCGCGCCAGGGGCCGGGTGAGCGGCAGGATCAGCAGGATGCCGAAAGCATCGGTGACGAAGCCCGGGCTCAGCATCAGCGTGCCACCGACCAGGATCAGCGCCCCGTCGGCGAGCTCACGGGCCGGCATCCGGCCGGTCTCCAGCGCGGTGCGCAGCGCCAGCCAGGCCCGGGCTCCCTCGCGCTTCATCAGCCAGGTGCCGAAGATGCTGTCCAGGACCAGCAGCAGGATCGTCCACCACGGGCCGATCACCTGCCCCACCTGGATCAGGACGTAGATCTCGACCAGCGGCACCACGATGAAGGCCACGAACAGCAGCCACACCGTGAGGCGACGCCGGCGACTCATCGCTGCCGCCCCACGGCGTGGCGCAGCCGCGCGGACCGCTCCCGCAGCCCCCAGCTGGTGATCCGCTTCAACGACTCGACGGCGACCTTCCCGCTCATCTTGGAGTCGCCACGCACCCGCTCGACGAACTCGATGGGCACCTCGCGCACCGTCAGGCCCGCACGGAGCGTGCGCGCCACCAGATCGGTCTGGAAGACGTAGCCGGTCGAGCGCACGGACTCGAGCTCGATCTTCTCGAGCGTGGTGCGCCGGAAGAGCCGGAAGCCGGCCGTCGCGTCGCGCACCTCGATGCCGAGCAGGAGCCGGACGTAGAGGTTGCCCCCGCGGGACAGGATCTCGCGCTGCTTGGGCCAGTTGACCACGGACCCGCCGGGCACCCACCGCGATCCGATCACCAGGTCGGCGTCGGTGAGCGCCGCGAGCAGCAGGTGCAGCTGCTCGGGCTGGTGGGACCCGTCGGCATCCATCTCGCCGATCACGTCGTAGCCGGCCGCCAGCGCGTGCGCGAAGCCGTGGAGGTACGCCGCCCCCAGACCGCCCTTGGCGGCACGGTGCAGGACGCTCACCTGTGGGTCGGCGGCGGCCAGCTCATCGGCGATCCCTCCCGTGCCGTCGGGTGAGTCGTCGTCGACCACCAGCACGTCCACCTCGGGCTGGGCCCGGCGCAGCCGGCCCACGATCCAGGACAGGTTGGGCGCCTCGTTGTAGGTGGGGACCACCACGACCACGCGTCCGAGACCCTCGATGCTCACGGGTGCCGCCTTCAGTCGTTCGGGGTGGCGGGGACCGGTCGGCGCTGGCCGCGCTCGGTCACCCGCCGATGCTGCTTCCGACGATACGGGACGCGGCCCAGCAGCAGGCCGAGAAGCGCCGCGGCGACGCACAGCCGTCCCGGCCAGGACCCGAGACGCACGGCGGGCGTCAGGGCGGAGTCGAGGCCGATCCTCTCGACCAGCACCGCCTGGGTGCGCACCCCCGCGCGGTCCAGCACCGTCCCGTCGGGCGCGATCACCCCCGAGACGCCGTTGGTCGCGGCCACCACGGTGTAGCGACCGGTCTCGATGGCGCGCAGCCGGCTGATCGCGAACTGCTGGTCGATCTGGGAGGTGTGGATGAACGTCGCGTTGCTCGTCTGCACGGCCAGCATCTGCGCCCCGCGGTTCAGCTGGGCGTAGATGCCGTCGTCGTAGGCCACGTCGAAGCAGATCGCGTCGGCCACCTGCACGCCGGCAATGCTCAGCGGCTCGGTGCGGGTGCCGCTCAGCATGTCCCGCGGGATCAGGGCGAGACGCCCGAAGTTGCCGCTGAAGAATCGGCGGAAGGGGATGTACTCGCCGTACGGCACCGGGTGCCACTTGGAGTAGCGGTCCCCCGCCCCCGTGACGGGATCCCACACGATGCCCTGGTTGAGCACATGCTGGGGCCCCGCGTCCACCATCGCACCCACCAGCAGGGGTACGCCGATCGCTGTCGATGCGGCGTGGATCCCGGCCGCGGTCTGGGCGTCGGCGAAGGGGTCGACGGCGGTGGAGTTCTCGGGCCAGATCACGAGGTCGGGGCGCGGTGTACGTCCCGCTGCGACGTCGCCGGCCAGGTCGATCGTGGCCTGGACGTGGTTGTCGGTGACCTGCCGGTAGTCCAGCAGGATGTTGTCACCGTTGCCCGGAACGTTGCCCTGAACGGCCGCGATCGTGGTGTGGTCGTCGACCGAGGGGGTGTACGGCGCCAGCGCGGGCACCGCGGTCAGGGCGCCGAGCGCCACCAGGGACCCGACCGCCACCACGCGGTCCCGAGACCGCGCGAGGACCACCCAGGCCACCAGGCACCCGGACAGCGCGAGCAGGAAGCTGACGCCCGTGGCCCCGACGTACGGCAGGGCGTCGGCCACCGGGGTGTCGACCGTGGCGAACGCGAGCCGGCCCCAGGGCATCCCGCTGAAGGGCCAGGTGCTGCGGATCGCCTCCATCGCGACCCACGCGGCCGCCACCCACAGGGGCCACCGGCGACGACGGCCCAGGACGGCGACCACCGCCCCGAGCACGCCGTAGAACGCCGCCTCGATCCCGGACAGGGCCAGCCAGGCGTCGGTGCCCACCGCCCGCATCCAGAAGATCAGGACGCAGTAGAACCCGATCCCGAAGGCGAGGCCGGGGACCCAGGCGCGGCCCGGGCGCAGGCCGCGCGTGGTCAGCACGAAACCGGCGACGGCGAAGGGGATCAGGAAGGTCGCTGCGACGGGTTCGAACGCCAGCGCGAGAGCCACGCCGGCGACGAAGGCCAGGAAGGTCCGGAGCAGCACGAGGCAACCGTATCCAAGGGTCCCCGGCTGCAGAGCTCCGGAAGGGGCCCGGACCCTTCGGACCAACCCGAGAACGACTGGCTGCCGAGGTCGAGCTGTTGTCTAGGGGACGCGGGACCCTTCCGTGTCCGCTCTCGCGGAACGGGCCGACCTCCGCGAACCAGAACGGACGCGTGGTTGGTACACCACCCCCCGAACCCGGCCACTCGGACGCCGGTCCGCCGGCCACGATCTGCACGAGCGAACGGGGAACTGTGGATCGCGAGTGGGCCTCCTGTCAATACCCTGCTGACCTGCGGTGATGCGAAGGATGCGCAGGTCAGCGCGGCGAGGCGACGAGGGGTGGGGCAAGGCAAAATCTCGGGTCGGTACGGCGTGTCGGCGGCGACGCGCCGGGGCCCGCGGGATCAGCCCGGGACGACGACCGTGCCGGTCGCCGTGGTGGCCAGGATCGGCTCCGGGAGCATGCTGGCAGCGCCCGGCGAGGCCTCGGTCGCAGCGCCGCGCGCCACGACGTGCACCGCGAAGTCCATGACCCGCGAACGCGTGCCGACCCTGGTGATCTCGCAGGTGATCTCGAGGACGTCGCCGGCCCGCACCGGGGCACGGAACTGGACGTCGGAGTACGACGCGAACAGGCCCTCGTCGCCGTCGGTCAGGATGCACATCTCGGTCGCCACGTCGCCGAAGAGGCCCAGGCTGTAGGCACCGTCGACCAGGTTGCCGGCGTAGTGGGCGTGGGAGTAGGGGACGTAGCGGCGGTGGACCACGCGGGTCCCGACGGTCGCGTTCATGCGGAGGCCTTCTGAGTGGGGTGGGTGATGCGGTTCACGATGAAGCTGGCGACCTCGCCCGGCGTCGTCCCCCGGCCGAAGACGCGGTCGACACCCAGCTCGTCGGCCATCGCCTCGTCGAAACGAGGGCCACCGACGACGAGCAGCGGACGCTTGTCGGAGGGGTAGGACTCGCGGAAGGCTGCCGACATCTCACGCGTGTTGAGCAGGTGCGCGTCACGCTGGCTGACGACCTGGGAGACCAGCACGGCGTCGGCCTTCTCGGCCCGGGCCCGGTCCACCAGCTGCGGGACCGAGACCTGGGCGCCGAGGTTCACGACCTTGACCTCGCGGTAGTACTCCAGCCCCTTCTCCCCCGCGAACCCCTTGATGTTGAGGATCGCGTCGATGCCGACGGTGTGCGCGTCGGTGCCGATGCAGGCGCCGACGACGACCAGCCGGCGGCGCAGCGACCGCTTGATGGCGGCGTTGGCCTCCTTGGGCGTGAGCAACGGGTAGTCGCGCTCGATCACGACGACCTTGCTGGTGTCGACGAGGTGGTGGACCCGGCCGTAGACCACGAAGAACGTGAAGTCGGGACCCATCGGCCTGGCGTGCACGACGAGGGCGGGATCCATGCCCATCTTGTTGGCGAGCTGGGCCGCCGCGCCCTCGGCCAGCTTCGAGTGCGGCATCGGCAGCGTGAAGCTCACCTGGACCATGCCGTCGCCCGTGGTGTCGCCGTACGGGCGGAGGATGCGGCCCTCGTCGGTCGAGGGACTGCCCTCGTCGGTCGAGCCTGTCGAGACCATCACTTCTCCTCCAGCAGCTCGGACGCGGGGTTGTAGTAGGCGCTCGACTTCTTCGCCACGCCCTCGAGGCCACGACCGCCGTCGGCGGGTCGCTTCATCAGCCCGAAGGTGCCGTCGGCGATGGCTGCGAGCAGCGGCGGGTCGCCCGCAGCGTCGCTGTCGCTCACGATCTGGTCGAGCAGCTCGATGGTCTCGGCCAGCACCTGGCGCGCCCGGTTGGCGATGAAGCCGTCCGGGGCGGGACGGAAGTCCTCGTGCAGGCTGCCTGCCGCGTTCATCACGTAGCGGACGTTCTGCAGGGCCAGGTCGCGGTCGGAGAGCCAGGGCGTGACGACCGCCTCGGTCATCATGCCGACGAGCAGGATGCCCTGGCCGGTGAGCGCCCCGACCAGGTTGAAGAAGCCGTCGAGGAGGTAGCCGCGGAAGATGTCCCCGGTCATGTGCCGCGTCGGCGGCATCCACTTCAGGGGTGCGTTCGGGAACAGCTCACGGGCCAGCAGCGCGTGGGCGAGCTCCATCCGGAACGAGTCGGGGACCTCGGGGTCGATCTCGAAGGCGTGCCCCAGGCCGAGCTGCCAGTCCTCGAGGCCCGCTTCCTTGGCGAAGTACTCGTTGAGGAGCTGGCTGGTGGTGACCGTGTGCGCAGCCTCGATGGCGTCGGCAGTGGTGAGGTAGTTGTCCTCGCCGGTGTTGATGATGATCCCGGCACGTGCGTGCACCTGGCGGCTGAAGCGCTGGTCGACGAAGGTGCGCACCGGGTTGATGTCGCGGAAGAGGATGCCGTACATCGAGTCGTTGAGCATCATGTCGAGACGCTCCATGCCGGCCAGCGCCGCGATCTCGGGCATGCACAGCCCGGAGGCGTAGTTGGTCAGTCGCACGTAGCGGCCGAGCTCCTTGCTCGACTCGTCGAGTGCGGCCCGCATCAGCCGGAAGTTCTCCTGGGTGGCGTAGGTGCCGGCGAAGCCCTCACGCGTCGCGCCCTCGGGGACGTAGTCGAGCAGGCTCTGCCCGGTCGAGCGGATCACCGCGATGACGTCGGCGCCCTCGCGCGCGGCCTGCTGGGCCTGCGGGATGTCCTCGTAGATGTCGCCGGTGGCGACGATGAGGTAGATCCAGGGCTTGCTGGGCGCGTCGCCGTGCCTCTTGATCAGCCGCTCGCGCTCCTTGCGGCGGGTGTCCATCAGCTTGATGCCGGTGCCGACCTGCCGGCGCGAGGCGGCCCGGGCCCGGGTGGCGTCCTTGCCCTCGGGCAGCCGGAACCGCACCGAGCCGGCGGACGCCTTCTGGGCGAGCATGGCCAGGTCGTCGGCCTCGCCGCGCAGGAGCGCGTCCCAGACCGGGAGGGCGACGCCGTGAGAGAGGCCGCCCTGGTCGGCGAGGTCGGCCCGGACCACATCGGCCAGGCGGTTCACCCAGGGCGTGCCCTCGGCGTCGGCGCCCTGGAGACCGGCGAGGCGCAGCGTGGCGCGCTCGACGGCCACGGTGGTGTGCTTCTTGGCCATGGTGACGATGGGTCGCCCGGCTTTGCGGGCCAGGGACCGGGCGTGCCGGACGGTGGTGGGGTCGAGATCGAGTTTGCTCATGCCGCGTCCTGCTCGTCGCTGGTGTGGTGGTCCTTCAGCGTGCGGATCACGCCGGTGCCTCGTGGGAGAGGCGGTCCTCGAAGAGCCGGCGCACGCCGGCGTCGCCGCGCAGCAGCTCCAGGGCGTACGCCGCGTGGCCGGGCACGTAGCCGTTGCCGACCAGCATGGTGACGTCGGCCGCCAGGCCCTCGGCGCCGAGGGCCGCGGCGGAGAACGACGTGGCCATCGAGAAGAAGATGACCGTCCCCCGCTCGGCCGTTGCCAGGATCGCCCCGCCCTCACAGCCGGGCACGTCGACGCAGACCACCGTGACGTCGGCCGGTCCCCCGGCGGCCGTGACCGCGTCGCGCAGGGCGATGGGGTTGCGGGCGTCGGCGACCACGACCTCGTCGGCCAGTCCGGCGCCGCGCAGCTGCGCAGCCTCCCGATCGTGCGGGACGACACCGATCGTCCGGGAGGCGCCGGCCCGGCGGGCGGCGGCCAGGCTGAGCGAGCCGGACTTCCCCCCGCCACCGACCACGGCGACGGTGGGTCCCCCAGCTGTCGCGCCCGAGGAGACGTACTCCCCCACCACCCGGGCGGTGAGCGCCGGGGCGCCGCAGACGTCCATCACCGACAGGCTCAGGTCGGTCGGCAGGTCGTCGGGGATCACGGCGGCGATGGAGCGCCCGAAGAGCACGGCGTACCCGTCGCACGGGACCTGCTCCCCGCGACCGTCCCACGCCGCCAGGCCGTCCTCGATCACGAGCGGGGTCAGGGTCAGCGACACCAGGGTGGCGACGCGGTCCCCCACCGCGAGCCCGAGGGGCGACTCCGGCCCGACCTCCTCGACGGTGCCGACGAGCATGCCGCCGGAGCCGGTCTCGGGATTCTGCATCTTGCCGCGCTCGGCCACGATCGCGAGCACCTCGGCACGGATCGCCTCGGGGTCGCCGGCATGGGTGCGCTCGAGCTGGCGGTACGACGCGGCGTCGAGGTTCAGCTTCTCCACCCGGATCCGCACCTCGTCGGGCCACAGCTCGCGGCGGGTGTCGAGCCGGCGCGCTGCCTGGGGCAGCACCACCGTGTCGTCCAGGACCCGGTGCAGGCCGTTCGGATCACTCGCTCGAGACGTCATGGCGGACATTCCTCCGTGCAACTGGGGTTGGAACAGGAAGTTCTCCGGCGCGCCATTGGACGGGCCGCATATTCTCCTCGTACTCTGGCAGACGTGGCGCGCCCCACACAACTGAACGCGCCGCCACCCGCCGTACACCCCTGCAGAGCCTGGAGACACCATGAGCATCGAGACCGCCATCGGTCTGGAGACCGGCCAGCCCTACCCCTACCGCCGGGTCGAGCTCGTCGAGCCCGACTGGACGCGCTTCCCGGGCTGGAAGGACGTCACGGCCGCGGACTGGGCTTCGGTGCAGTGGCAGCGCGCCCACTGCATCAAGAACGTCAAGCAGCTGCGTGAGCTGCTCGGCGACCTGGTCGACGAGCGGTTCTACGCCGACCTGGAGCGGGACCAGGCCGAGCGGGCGACCATGTCGATGCTGGTGCCGCCGCAGATGATGAACACGATGGCGCCCCGCGACGAGCCGTCCGGTCCGGGGTCGCTGACCGAGGCGTTCTACGCCGACCCGATCCGGCACTACATGATCCCGGTGTTCTCCGACCGCCGCACGGACTGGTCGTCGCACCCGCACGCCACCCGCGACTCGCTGCACGAGCACGACATGTGGGTCGCCGAGGGGCTGACCCACCGCTACCCCACCAAGGTGCTGGCCGAGCTGCTGCCGACCTGCCCGCAGTACTGCGGGCACTGCACCCGGATGGACCTCGTCGGCAACTCGACCCCGGTCATCGAGAAGCTCAAGTTCACGGGCAAGCCGAACGACCGGCTCGGCGACATGATGGACTACCTGCGGCGTACGCCGTCCGTGCGCGACGTCGTCGTCTCCGGCGGCGACGTGGCGAACATGCCGTGGCCCCGGCTCGAGGACTTCCTCACCCGGCTGCTCGAGATCGAGAACATCCGCGACATCCGGCTCGCCACCAAGGCGCTGATCGGGCTGCCCCAGCACTGGCTGCAGGACGACGTCCGCAGCGGCATGGAGCGGGTCGCCACCCTCGCACGTCAGCGGGGCGTGTCGGTCGCGATCCACACGCACACCAACCACGCCAACTCGGTGACGCCGATCGTGGCGGAGGCGACCCGCGCGATGCTGGACACCGGCATCCGCGACGTGCGCAACCAGGGCGTGCTGCTCAACGGCGTCAACGCCGACCCGCACGCGCTGCTCGACCTCTGCTTCGCGCTGCTCGATGGCGCGCAGATCATGCCCTACTACTTCTACATGTGCGACACGATCCCCTACTCCGAGCACTGGCGGGTCTCGGTCGCCGACGCGCAGCGGCTGCAGCACCACATCATGGGCTACCTCCCTGGCTTCGCGACCCCGCGGATCGTCTGCGACGTGCCGTTCGTCGGCAAGCGCTGGGTGCACCAGCTGGCCGACTACGACCACGTGCGCGGCATCTCCTACTGGACGAAGAACTACCGCACCTCCATCGAGGCCACGTCCGAGGACGCCCTGTCGCGGACCTACGAGTACTACGACCCGATCCACACGCTGCCCGAGGAGGGCCAGCGCTGGTGGGCCGAGCACGGCAACCTCGACGAGTCCGCGCTCAAGGCGGCCGAGGTCGCCGAGGCCTCGCGCCGGCTGGCGGCGCTCCAGGCCTACTGAGCGACTCCCGTACGCCGTCGCACGTCGCACGTCGCACTGCGACCCGCCGAGTCGGCGTGAAGTTCCCCGCTGGGGGTGCCGAGTCGGCGTGAAGTTCCGGTCGGAACACGTGAGTGGGAACACACTTTCGAATATGTCTCATTCCGTGAGATATCGGCAGGTCAGCGGGTCGGGACTGTCGGTGCCCTCTGGTTGAGTCGGGACATGGAGCACCCCACGTTCGCGACCCTCACCCCGGCCGGGGTGGTTGCGGACGCGGACGCCCAGCTGGGGTCCCTGGACGAGGTGCTCTGGGCGGCGCGGACCCCGGCCGAGCTGGTCGGCACGATCGAGGAGCTCGAGACGCTCCGCTCCCACCTGGCCGCGCTCGAGGCATCGGTGCTGGCCGAGATCACGACCCGGAAGATCGCCAAGACCCACCTCGCGTGGGGCTCGACGGCGGACTGGTTCACCCACCTGGCCGGGCTGCAGCGGGCCGAGGGATCCCGGGCGGTCCGCCAGGCCGGCCCCCTGGTCACCGACCTCCCGGCGACGCATGCCGCGCTGCGGGAGGGAACGGTCTCCCCGGAACAGGTCGCGGTGATCGTGGACGCGATCGACCAGCTCCCCCACGACGCGGCCCTACGGCGGCGGGCCGAGGCGTTCCTGCTCGAGCAGGCCGGACTGCTCACCGCGACCGAGCTGGCCAAGACCGCCCGCCACCTGGCCAGCGTGGTCGACCCGGACCGGGCCGAACGCGACGCCGAGCAGGACCTCGACCGCCAGGACCGCTCCGCGCACCTGGGCCGGTTCCTCGCGATCACCGAGGACGGCGCCGGCGGGGTCCGGCTCAAGGGCCGCGGCACCCTCGAGGACGCCGCCACCCTCAAGGCAGCCCTACTCCCGCTCACCGCACCCGCCCCCGCCCTCGACCCGGAGACCTGTGAGGAGAACGTCGACCCGCGCGACCACGGGGCCCGGCTCTGGGACGCCCTCGTCCAGGTCGCCGAGCACGCGCTGGCCATCCGAGGTGGTGCCGGACTCCCACGGCGCCCGGCCCCGGGTCACCGTCACCACCAGCCTCGAGGTCCTGCGCGGCCAGATCGACTGGGCCACCCTCGGCACCGCCGCCTCCCTGACCGAGGACGGCCTCGACCTCACCCCCGCCACCATCCGGCGGCTCGCGTGCGATGCCGACATCATCCCGGTCGCGCTCGGCGGCCGTGGGGAGGTCCTCGACGTCGGCCGCACCCACCGCCTCGTCACCCAACCCATGTGGCGGGCCCTGGTCTGCCGCGACCAGCACTGCGCCTTCCCCGGCTGCACCAGGCCCGCCGGTGATGTGCCACGCCCACCACATCGTGCACTGGGCCCACGGCGGCACCACCAAGCTCGCCAACCTGGTCCTGCTCTGCGGGCACCACCACCGCACCATCCACCACACCCCCTGGCAAGTCCGGATAGGCGACGACGGCAGACCCGAGTTCCTCCCACCACCCCGCCGCCGACACCCACGCGAACCCGGACGAGAACCCGCCTGGATCAGACATCGACCACGCCGCGAGTGAGCCGCGGCGCAGCCGCCCGCGTCACCTTCATCCGGACTCCTGGCCAGGAGTCTCGGCTGGTTCCTGAGGGCCGGCGGTGCCAGCCCTGCCACCAGCTGCCCGGCCTCACGTCCTGGCTCGGCAACGAGCCGGCTTTGACGTCGGCCGTGGTGACCGTGCCGTCCTCTGATGTCGGCGCCGGGGTTGTGCGGCCCGGCGTGAGCGTGCTCGATCGTCCAGGTCGCGTACCCCACGCGGCGTACCCCATATGGAAATGGGCCATGACATCTTCGGGTCATGGCCCGTGTCTCAGGGCTTCGCCACACTCGTCAGACCGCGCCCGGCCCCCTCCCCCGATCGGCCGGGCCTTCTCCTGTGGAGTTGTGATGCGCTCGAAACTCATTGCCATTGCTGCTGTCTCCGTCGTGACCTTCCTGCTGGTCACCAACCCCGTCCTCGCCGAGGCCGCCCGGATGATCACCGGCGCCGACATCAAGGACGGCACGGTCACCACGGCCGACATCAAGAACAGCTCCTTGCTGAGCAAGGACTTCAAGTCCGGGCAGCTGCCGGCCGGCCCGGCCGGCCCGGCTGGTCCAGCCGGGGCACAGGGCCCAGCGGGGACCGACGGGATGCCGGGTGAACCCGGACTCGCCGGTCCCGAGGGACAGGCAGGTCCCCAGGGTGCCACCGGTGCCACCGGTGCCACTGGCGCCACCGGTGCCGACGGACCGCAGGGCATCGTGGGCGTCGCCGCCTTCGCGGGACTCATCCCCGCTGTGCCCAACACCGCAGGGGCCTACGCCTTCCTCGGCCCCCAGGCAACGGTGACCACCACCAGCACGCAGCGGCTGGTGGGGGCAGCGATGGTGCCCATCGCCTCGAACAGCGGCACGGTCACCGCGAACCTGGATCTCTGTTTCCAGCCGTTCGGCGGTGGCACCCTCGTCAACTTCGTGGGCGGCGCCTACTCCATCGTCGAGATCGACACCAACCGCACGCCGATGGCGGTCGTGGCCTCGCGGGTGCCGGGCGCGGGCACCTGGAACGTGGGGGCGTGCATCAGCACGGCCGCCACGACCATCACGGACAACGATTTCGTCAACGGTTGGGTCCAGGTCGTCAACCCGTCGGTCGCTGCCAAGCCGGGCCCCACGGTCAGCGACGGCAGAGTTCCCCGCAGCTGAACCGCAGCTGAACCGCGGAGAACCGCCCCGTCACCCGGTGGTGGCGGGGCGGTTCTCGTACGGCGTGCTCAGGACGATGGTCGTCCGGGTGGAGACGTTGGCGCCGTGGCGGATCCGGGCGAGCAGGTCCTCGAGGTCGCGTGGCGTGGCCACCCGGACCTTCAGGATGTAGGACTCGTCGCCGGCGACCGACCAGCACGATTCGATCTCGACGATGTCGCGGAGCCGGTCGGGATAGTCGTCGGGCTCGGACGGGTCGATCGGGCGGATCGAGACGAAAGCCGTGAGCGGAAGGCCCAGCTGGTCGTGGTCGATGGTGGCGCCGTACCCCTTGATCTGGCCGCGCGACTCCAGCCGCTTGACCCGCTGATGGACCGCTGACGTCGAGAGTCCGGTGGCCTTTCCCAGGTCGGTGAAGGACATCCGGCCGTCGCTGGCCAGGAGGTCGAGGATCTTGCGGTCGGTGCCTTCGAGTTCTGGCGGGGTCACGAGGCACAGACTAGCGCTCAGGGCGTGGCAGGATGCCGCTCGTGACCAGCGTAGAACCGGGCCGTCTGATGCTGCTCGACACCGCGTCCATGTACTTCCGCGCGTTCTACGGCGTCCCGGAGATCAGCGCCCCGGACGGCACCCCCGTCAACGCCGTCCGCGGGCTCCTCGACTTCATCTCGCGGCTCGTCGCCGACTACCGGCCGACGCACCTCGTGTGCTGCTGGGACAACGACTGGCGTCCCCAGTGGCGCGTCGACCTGTTGCCGTCGTACAAGGCCCATCGCGTGGAGACGGAGGTCCCCGGGCCGGCGCCCGACCTCGAGGAGGTGCCCGACCCGCTCGAGGTCCAGATCCCGATCATCCTGGAGGTCCTCGAGGCGCTCGGGATCTGCGTCATCGGTGCCGACGGCTACGAGGCCGACGACGTGATCGGGACACTGGCCACCGACGCGGGCCGGCCGGTGGACATCGTGACCGGCGACCGCGACCTGTTCCAGCTCGTCGACGACGACGCGGAGGTGCGGGTCCTCTACATCGCCCGCGGGGTCGGAAAGCACGAGCGGGTCACCAACGACTGGGTGCGCGCGAAGTACGACATCGACGCCCACCAGTACGCCGACTTCGCGACCCTGCGCGGGGATGCCTCCGACGGGCTGCCGGGCGTGGCCGGTGTCGGTGACAAGACGGCGGCCACCCTGCTGAACCGGTTCGGCGACATCGACGGCATCATCGCCGCGGCGCTGGACCCGGACGCCGAGATGGGTCCCGGTCCCCGGGGCAAGATCAAGGCCGCGTCCGCCTACCTCGAGGTCGCGCCGCAGGTGGTGGCGGTCGCCCGGAACATCGCGCTCGACGCACCCGACACCGCCCTGCCGTCGGTGCCCCGCGACGCCGCACGGGTCGCGGAGCTGGCCGAGCGCTGGAGGTTGGAGAGCCCGGTCCAGCGGATCCTGGCCGTGCTCGGCGACTGAGCCGGCCCGGACGACGGGCGGGCCAGCCGCCCGGCTCGTACGGTGGAGGCATGAGTCGTATCGCAGTCGTCGGAGGGCACGGTCACGTGGCCCTGCACCTCCACCCCGCCCTGGTCGCAGCCGGTCACACCCCGGTGGCCCTGGTCCGCAAGGAGGCCTACCGCGCCGAGCTCGAAGGGCTCGGGGCCGAGGTGCGGATCCTCGACCTGGAGACCCAGGGGGCTACGGACCTCGCGCGATGCGTTCCAGGGCTGCGACGCCGTGGTGTTCGCCGCGGGCGGCGGCCCCGACGGCGACATCGAGCGCAAGCGCACGGTGGACCTCGGGGGCTCCCTGAAGTCGATCGAGGGCGCTCGCAAGGCCGGGATCAGCAGGTTCGTGCAGATCTCCGCGATCAACGTGGACGACCCGCTGCCCGAGGACACCGCACCGGTCTGGCGGGCGTACGTCGAGGCGAAGCGCGACGCCGACGCCGCGCTGCGGCAGAGCGACCTCGACTGGACGATCATCCGGCCCGGCCGTCTCACCGACGACCCGGCCACCGGCCTGGTGGCGCTCGGCCCGGACGTGGCTCGTGGCGACGTCACCCGCGCGGATGTCGCGGCGGTGGTGGCAGCGGTGCTGGACGTCGAGGGCACGATCGGCGCCCAGTGGAACCTCGTCGGAGGCGAGACCCCGGTGGCCGACGCGGTCACCTCGGCGGCAGCCCCGAAGTAGCAGCAGCGGCAGCGACGCAGTAGCGGCGACCGGTGGACGCCCGTCCCGTAGGGGGCGCCCACCGGCCTCGCAGGTAACCGGGTCTGACAGGGGAGCAGCCGGTTGCCTGGATGTGTCGGTGCTGCTCTCGACGCGCGAGGGCCCTCCCGACGTTCGCGGACCTGTGATCAGTAGCTCCGCTCCCGAAGCCCCCGTTTGTCGAGACGCAGCCGAGGTCGACCCCTGCTGCCTCCGCGCGACTCACGGAAAGCTGTGCCGCCCGGTCTAGGGACGCTGAAGAGACACAGCTGAAGCTTCGATTGACCACAGCCTAGGGGTATCGCGCACCCGGCGAAAAGCCAGGGAAGGGCACGAACCGGCGTGACGGACGCAACGTGCCCGCCCCGAGCTCACTCGGGGCTCATTCGGCCAGTCCGGAGTAGGCGACGACACCACGGCGCAGACGCCGGACCACCTCGCGAGCCGTGGCCCGCAGCGGCGCGTCGCCCGCCGCGTCGGCGACCTGTCCCGCCAGGTCCAGCAGCTGCTTCATCCAGCGCACGAAGTCCCCGGCCGCGAGCTCGGTGTGGCTGAGCACGTCATCGAGCTCGTCACCTTCCGCCCACCGGTAGGCGATCCAGGCGAAGCCCAGATCCGGCTGGCGCAGGAAGTCGAGCTTGTTGTCCTTCTCCAGGGCGTCCAGCTCTCCCCAGAGCCGCACCATCTCGCCGATCGACTCCTGGGCCCCACCTCCGGGGATCCGGGGCGAGGACGCGTCATCGGGCCGGCGCGCCTCGAAGACGAGGACCGAGAGGGCCGCGGCCAGCTCCGAGGGAGACAGGTCGTCCCAGAGCCCGTGGCGCAGCGACTCGGCCGCGACCAGGTCCATGTCGGAGTAGATCCGCTGGAGGTGCCGGCCCCGCGGGGTCACGGTGTCCCCGTCGAGGTAGTCCAGCGCGGTCAGCACGTCACACACCCGGTCGAACTGCCGCGCCACGGTGTTGGTGCGCTGCTCGACCCGCCGCTTGAGCGTGCGGGCGTCCCGGTCGAGCTTGAACCACCGCTCGGCCCAGCGCGCGTGCTCCTCGCGCTCCGGGCAGGCATGGCACGGGTGCGCCTTGAGTTCGCCGCGCAGCCCGGCGATCTCCTGCTCGACGCCGGCGGGCCGCGACGAGCCGGCGCGGCGCGAGCCGTCCCCGACGGAGCGCCCCTGGCCGGGTGGAGGAGGCGTCAGGTTGTGGGTCCGCGTGCGCAGGGCGGAAGCCAGGTCCCGGCGCATCTGCGGGTTGCGTCCGTTGAAGTTCTTCGGCACCTTGAGCCGGGTCACCGCCTCGACCGGCGTCGGGAAGTCGATCATGGCCAGCCGCCGCGCCTGCCGGTCGGCGGTCACGACGTACGGGCGCGGACCCTCCTCGGAGAAGCCGGGGTCGACCACGACCGCGAAGCCGGCGAACTTGCCGGTCGGGACCTCGATCACGTCGCCGGGCTTGAGCCGGGCCAGCGAGGCGACCGCCTCGTCCCGTCGGTCCGCGCGGCGCTCCCTGGAGGCGCCCTTCTCGGCGTCGCTGATGCGGCGGCGGATGGCGGCGTACTCCATGAAGTCACCGAGGTGGCAGGTGGCGGCCTGGGCGTAGCCGTCCAGCGCGTCCTGGCTCTTCTGCAGCTGGCGGGCCATCCCGACGACTGCCTTGTCCGCCTGGAACTGGGCGAACGACTGCTCCAGCAGCTCGCGGGACCGCTCCCGGCCGAACTGGTGCACCAGGTTGACGGCCATGTTGTACGACGGCCGGAACGACGAGCGCAACGGGTAGGTCCGGGTGGAGGCAAGGCCGGCCACCTCGCGGGGGTTCATGCCCGGCTGCCACAGCACGACACCGTGACCCTCGACGTCCAGCCCGCGGCGGCCGGCCCGGCCGGTGAGCTGGGTGTACTCCCCCGGGGTGATCTCGGCGTGGGTCTCGCCGTTCCACTTGCTGAGCTTCTCGATGACGACGCTGCGGGCGGGCATGTTGATGCCCAGCGCGAGCGTCTCGGTGGCGAAGACCACCTTGCACAGGCCCCGCACGAAGAGCTCCTCCACGCAGTGCTTGAAGGCCGGCAGCATCCCGGCGTGGTGGGCGGCCACGCCTCGGGTCAGGCCGTCCAGGAAGTCGTGGTAGCCGAGGACGTGCAGGTCCTCGTCGGGCAGGTGCCGGCAGCTCTCCTCGACGAACGCGTAGATGGTGTCGCGCTCCTCCGGCGAGGTGAGCCGGGCCCCGGCCTGGAGGCACTGGGTGACGGCGGCGTCGCAGCCGACCCGGCTGAAGATGAAGACGATGGCCGGGAGCATCCCGTCCCGGTCGAGGCGGTCGATCACGTCGTACCGGCTGGGGATCCAGACCCGCCGCCCGTTGCCGACCTGCTTGGGTCCGCCGCCGTTGCGGGGACCGGAGCGGCCCTTCGGCGCCCGGCGGTCCTTCATCCGGTTGCTCGCCCAGTCGTCGCGGGCGATCTTCTGCAGCTCGTCGTTGACCGGGGCGCCCTCCTTGACGAACCCGGCGGCCGCGTCGACGTCGGAGGAGGCGAAGAGGTCGAGCATCCGCTTGCCGACCATGACGTGCTGGTAGAGCGGCACCGGCCGCTTCTCCTCGACGATCGTCGTGGTGTCGCCGCGCACGGTGGCCAGCCACTCGCCGAACTCCTCGGCGTTCGACACGGTTGCCGACAGCGAGACCAGCGCCACCGACTCGGGCAGGTGGATGATCACCTCTTCCCACACGGCCCCTCGGGACCGGTCGGCGAGGTAGTGCACCTCGTCCATCACCACGAAGCCGAGGCCGAGCAGGGTCCGGGACCCGGCGTACAGCATGTTGCGCAGGACCTCGGTGGTCATCACGACGATCGGAGCGTCGCCGTTGACGACGTTGTCACCGGTCAGCAGGCCGACCTTGTCGGCGCCGTAGCGGGCGACGAGGTCGTTGAACTTCTGGTTCGACAACGCCTTGATCGGGGTGGTGTAGAAGCACTTGCGACCGGTCTCGAGCGCGAGGTGTACGGCGAACTCCCCGACGATCGTCTTGCCGGAGCCGGTCGGCGCTGCGACCAGGACACCGCGCCCCTCCTCGATCTCATGGCAGGCACGGACCTGGAACTCGTCCAGCGCGAACGCATAGAGACTCTCGAAGCCGCGGAAGACCGGGTGCTGGCGCCCCTCGCGGAAGTCGGCGTAGCGCTCCGACGGGGAGAGATCGTCCGACGGGCTCATCTGGGGGACCTCATGGCTCCAGCCTAGGCGAGCACGGTCAGCGCGCCGGGTGCGCACTCGATGGTCAGCGGCAACGGACCGAACCGTTCGCCGTCGGCGTAGGAGACGATGCCGGGCGCCGCGACGGTGACACAGCGCACCCGATGGTGCTCGTACTGCGGAACGGTGACGTGGGTGCCCTTGAACAGCTTGGGATAGGTGCGAATCAGGCCGACCTTGCTCATCGGCTTGATGATGACGACGTCGAGCAGGCCGTCATCGAGGATGGCGCCCTCGGTGATCCGCAGTCCCCCGCCGAAGGACGGGCCGTTGCCGACGGCCACCAGCATCGCGTCGAGCCGGCGGGTCGCACCGTCGAGCTCGAGGGTGTAGGGCAGCGGTTCGAAGGTGCGCAGCTCGGCGAGGGTGGCGAGGTTGTAGCGCATCTGCCCCTTGGGCCAGGTCATCCTGTTCGCGCGCTCGTTGACGATGGCGTCGAAGCCCGCGGCGAGCACCGTGACGAAGTACTTCGACCCGCTGCGGGCCAGGTCGATGGTGCGCGTCCGTCCGGCGATCACGCGGTCGGCCGCCGCCAGCGGGTCCTTGCGGGACAGGTCGAAGTAGCGGGCGACGTCGTTGCCGGTGCCCGCCGGCACGATCCCCAGCGAGGTGGCGGTGCCGGCCACGGCCTGGGTCCCGAGGTGCACCATGCCGTCGCCCCCGCACACCACCAGGGCCTCGACGCCGTCGGCGACGCACTGCCGGGCCAGGTCGAGGGCCTCGTCGGTGTCGCGTCCCTCGAGGTTGCGCACGATCAGTCCCGCGTCGCGCAGCCGCCCCAGGGCCGCGTCCCGGGCCCGTGCACCCTTGCCCTTGCCGGACGTGGGGTTGGTCAGGAGAGCGATCTCGCGCGAGTTGCCGGCCACCCGCCGAGACTAGCGGCCGGGGGTGCCCCTGCGTGGGGTGTCGGCCCCGATCCGCAGGTGCGCCGCATAGCGGTCGGCGGAGGCGCCGACCGCCTTGGCCAGCCGGGCCAGCGCATCGAGCACCAGGTCGGCGGTGAAACCGGTCCCCGGGACCGCGAGCGTCAGCCGGTCGTCGCGCGACACCAGCAGGATCTGGCCGTGGCGCCACGCCTGGTGGGCCCGCAGCCGGACCTGGTCGTCGGCGACCGGGGACGGGTAGGCCTCGTCGACGGCCAGCAGGTCGCATCCCAGCACGGGATCGCCCCCGTCTCGCAGCTCGGCGGACAGCTGCCCGGTCACGTGGTGCCCCGTGCGGACCCCCACGTCGGGGGTCCAGGTGACCTCGCACTCCCCCAGCCACTCGGGCAGGTCGAACGGGTCGACGTCGCTCAACGGCGGCGGGACGACGGTCACAGCGGCGAGAGCTCGTCGTCGGCCCACTGCTCGGTCTTGTGCTCGCCCCGGCGCCGGGCCCGGTCGGCGGTGCGGGCCACCACCTCGGCGACGAGGAACAGCACCAGCATCGGGATGGCAAGCATGAGCATGGAGAACGGGTCCGTGGAGGGCGTCGCGACGGCGGCGAAGACGAAGGTGCCGATCACGATCCAGGGCCGGTAGCGGGCGATCTGCTTGCCGGAGACCACGCCGGCCAGGTTGAGCATGATCACGAACAGCGGGATCTCGAAGGCGATCCCGAAGACGAGGAGCATCCGGGTGAGGAAGCTGAAGTACTCACCGAACTCCACCAGGCTCTGCAACGAGGCCGGGGTGAACCCGATCAGCACCTCGAGCCCCTTCGGGAGCACGTAGTAGCCGGTGGCCACGCCCACCATGAAGAGCGGCCCGGCGATCGCCGCGAACACCCGCGACCACTTGCGTTCCTTGGGGTGCAGGCCCGGGACGATGAAGGCCCAGATCTGGTAGAGCCAGTAGGGGCTCGACGCCACGATGGCGGCGACACCGCAGAGCTTGAGCTGCAGCATCAGCGGGCCCGTGGCCCCGGCGACGTACGCCGTGGTCTGCGTCTTCTGGTCGAGCGCCTCGCGGGCGTGGTTGTAGGGCTCGAGGACCAGGTCGAGCAGCTGGTCGTAGAAGAAGAGCGCGACCGAGAAGGCCAGGATCACGAACAGCACGGACCTGATCAGGCGTGCGCGCAGCTCGCGCAGATGGTCCGACAGCGCCATCCGGCCGTCGGGACCGACGGGATGCATCGGCGCGCCGCGCAGCAGGCGCGCGAAACCGCCGAACGACATCCCCACCGTCAGTGCCGGTCAGGCAGTCGTGTCGTCGTGGCGCTCGCGGGCGATGCGCTCGGCATCGGCGTCGAGGAGCCGCTGGCGGGTCTCGAGCTCGCGCTGCTCCGGGGTCTTCGTGTCGTCATCGTCGTCGTCCATGAGGCCCTTGGTCTCGGCCTTGAAGATGCGCAGCGCCCGGCCGCTTCCGCGGGCGAGCTCGGGCAGCTTGGACGCGCCGAAGAGCAGGATGATGACGGCGAGAATGATGAAGAGCTCGGTGGGTCCGAGTCCTGCGATGAGCGGAGTCATGTGCGTCCTCACGTGATGATGACTGACAGGTTCATCGTACGCCGGGGGTGGCATAGAGCCCGAGGGCGTCCTGCGCGGCTGCGGTGAACTTCTGGGTGAACTCTGGGGGCGAGACGACGCTGGCGTGCGGGGCGAGCCGGAGCAGCAGCCGCTGGAGCCACCGCTCGTCGGCGACGAGCAGGTCGACCTCGAGGCTGCCGTCGCGCAGGGTCCGCACCTCCTCGACGGGGTAGTACTCCACGACCCACCGGGCCGACGGCGCCAGCCGCAGCGTCGCGAGCGTCGTGTCGGACGAACGGGCGAAGATCCCGTCGCCGAGGTCCCGGGGGGCCTCGGCGGGCGTCTCGATCGCGGCGTCCAGCACCTCGGCCTCGTGGATCCGGTCGAGGCGGAACAGCCGGGGCGCCTCGGCGCTGTGGCACCAGGCGTCGAGGTAGGCGAAGCCGTGGGCGGTGACCACACCGCGCGGGTCGACGGTGCGCTCCGACTCCTCGTCGCGCGACGGCACGAAGTAGGTCAGCCGGACCTGGCGGCCGCGGTCGGCCGCGTCCTGGAGGGTACGGCGCAGCCGCGACTCGTCGGGGGCGGCCGGCTCGTCGCCGGGGTCGATCCGGGGGGCGCCCGAACCCTGGGCCGCGGCCGCCTCGAGCTTGGCGAGCGCCCGGTCCACGACCTCGCGGGTCTCGTCGCGGGCGCCGTTGCGCAGGGCCCGGAGCGCCACGATGATCGCGGTCGCCTCGGTGGGTGAGAGCCGCAGGGGGCGGGCGAGGTAGTCGGCGTTGGACACCCGGATCACCCCGTCTGCCTCCGGCCCCTCGAGGCCGTCGAGGTCCACGTCGATCAGGTCGTCGGGGTAGCCGCCGGGCAGCCCGCACATGAGCAGCACCTTGAGGTCCTTGACCAGCTGGGCTGCAGGCACCCCCAGGGCCGCGGCGGCGTCCTCGAGGCGGACCTGCCCACGGGCGTGCAGGAACGGCACCAGCGTGAGCAGCCGGGCCACCTGGTCCTTGGCGCCCCCGGGCGCGGGTCGGGAACTGGTCACGAGACACCCCCCTGGACGAGGCGCAGTCGGTCGACGACCGCCTGGCGCAGTGCTGCGGGCTCCTCGACGAAGACGTCGGCGCCATGGCCGAGCAGCTCGTCGGCCATGCCCAGGCCGCCCCTGGTCACCACCAGCCGGTCCCAGGCGGTGCGGTCGTCGGGCCCCGCGACATCGGTCTCCACGCTCTCCGCGTTGCGGCGCAGCACGTGCCCGGCGCCCCGGCGGGCCAGGACCACGGCCCGCTCGGTCGAGGGAGCCGGGGCGAGGCGGTGGGCCGTGGCGCGCACGTCGGTCCCCGCCGGCACGTCGTACGACGCGGGCTCGCCGACCTTGCGCGCCTCACCCTCGACCCGCGAGAGGCGGAAGACGCGCTCGTCCTTGCGGTCGGTGTCGAAGCCGACGGCGTACCAGCGGCCGGAGTAGCGCACGACGCCCCACGGCTGGAGGTGCCGGGTGCTGGCCCGGTCCTGCCCCGATCGGCGGTACTCGAACTCCACGGGCTGACGCTCCTGGGTTGCCTCCCAGAACACGTCGAAGGAGGGTTCGTCGGCAGTGAGCCGGGGCTCGGCGATGTCGAGCGCCGAGACGTTGAGCGGCACCCCGAGCGCGGTGAGCTTGCGGAAGGCCTCCGTGGTCGCCTCGGCGAGTCGGGCGTGCTCCCACACCTTGGTGGCGAGGCCGATCACGGCTGCCTCATCGGCCTCGAGGTTGATCTCCGGGAGCGCGAACTCGTCGGGGCGGATGCGGTAGCCCGGCTCGTCGTCGAAGAAGGCGTCGATGTTGCCGACCTCGATGGGCACGCCGAGGCTGCGCAGCTCCTCCTTGTCGCGCTCGAACATCTTCTCGAACGCCTCGTCGGAGGAACCGGGGTAGAGGATCCCGCGGATCCGCTCCTTCGACACGTAGTGCCGCTGGACGAGCAGCATGATGAGCAGGTTCAGCAGGCGCTCGGTCTTGCGCACCGTCATCCCGCTCCCCCGCTCATCATGCGTCCCCGACCCACCGACTCAGACCGCCCGGCTCAGCTCGCGGCCAGGATGTCGACGACGAAGTAGAGCGTGTCGGTGCCCTTGATGCCGGCCTGGGGGTTGCCCTTGGTGCCGTAGCCGTCCACGGGCGGGATCGCCATCACGACGCGGCTGCCGATCTTGGCTCCGACGAGGGTCTTGTCCCACCCGGGGATGACCTGGCCGGCGCCGATCGCGAACGTCGCGGGCTCCTTGGAGTAGCTCTCGTCGAAGGGCGACTTGCCGCCGTAGACCTGGCCGAGGTAGTTGACGGTGATGGTCTGGCCCTTCTTCACCGCAGCGCCCTCACCCTGGATCAGCGTGGCCGAGCGGAGCTTGCCATCGGGGCGGGGAGCCTTGGCGAAGTCGAGCGAGGTGACCTGGTCGTCCTTCTCCACCAGCTTCGGGGCCCAGGCCGGGGCCTTCTGGGCCTTGCCCTCGGGGCCGTCGAGGACGGTGTGCTTGCTGATCAGGTCGATGATGATCAGGACGCTGTCCTTGTTGGCGATCTTCAGCTGCGGGTTGCCGCCCTCGCCGAACGCCTTGTCCGCCGGCGCGGTGACCGCGACGCGGGAACCGATGGTCTGGCCCGCCATCGCGTCGGCGAAGACCGGGCTGAGCTGGTCGTCGACCGTGACCGTCTCGGGCTGGTCCTGGTCGTAGGTGCTGTAGGCCTTCTCCTTGGTGAAGCCGTTGCCGATCCAGATGTGGGTGACCACCTGGTCACCGTCCGCGACCACGTCCCCGTCGCCCTCCACGAGGGTCTTGGTCTCCAGGTCGTCCGCGGTCATCTCGGACTTCCAGGTGACCTTCGGCGCGGTGCCGGCGTCGCCCTCGATGGTGACGGAGTCCAGGGGCGAGGAAGCGGAAGCGCTGTCGTCGCTGTTGTCGTCGCCGCACGAGGCGAGCATCGGGACGAGGAGCAGCGGGAGCAGGGCGGTCGAGAGGCGACGAAGTCGTCGGGACACGTGTTTCACACCTTCACAGAGTTCATGGCCGTTCACTGAACGGTTCTGGGCACAGCGCGGAACACCCTAGCCGCCGTTCCTGAGGGGATCCGGCAGGCGGTCCTCGCGGGCGGCCTACATCCCGTCGATCAGGCGCTGGACGCGCTCGTCGTACGCCCGGAACGGGTCCTTGCACAGCACGGTGCGCTGCGCCTGGTCATTCAGCTTGAGGTGGACCCAGTCGACCGTGAAGTCACGCCGGCGCTCCTGGGCCTTGCGGATGAACTCGCCGCGCAGCCGGGCCCGGGTGGTCTGCGGGGGCACCGACTTGGCCTCGAAGATCTTCAGGTCGGTGGTGACCCGGGCGACCGCGCCGCGCTTCTCCAGCAGGTAGTAGAGACCGCGACCGCGGTGGATGTCGTGGTAGGCCAGGTCGAGCTGGGCGATCCGCGGGTGGCCGAGCGGCAGGCCGTGCTTGGCGCGGTAGCGGTCGATCAGCTTCCACTTGATGACCCAGTCGATCTCGCGGTCGACCAGGCCCAGGTCGTCGGACTCCACGGCCTTGAGACCGCGCTCCCACAGGTCGAGCGAGCGCTCGATGAGCGGGGTGCTGATCTGGCGGCGGTCGACGAAGTCACGGGCCTTGGCGAGGTACTCGCCCTGGATGTCGAGCGCGCTGGCCTCGCGGCCGTTGGCCAGGCGCACCTTGCGGCGGCCGGTCACGTCGTGGGAGATCTCGCGGATGGCGCGGATCGGGTTCTCCATCGTGAGGTCGCGCATGACCACGCCCTCCTCGATCATGCGCAGCACCAGGTCGCAGCTGGCGACCTTGAGCATCGTGGTCGTCTCGCTCATGTTGGAGTCGCCGACGATGACGTGGAGGCGGCGGTACTTCTCGGCGTCCGCGTGCGGCTCGTCCCGGGTGTTGATGATGGGACGGCTGCGCGTGGTGGCGCTCGAGACGCCCTCCCAGATGTGCTCGGCGCGCTGGGAGACGGAGTACGACGCGCCACGCGGCGTCTGCGAGATCTTGCCGGCGCCCACGACGATCTGGCGGGTCACCAGGAACGGGATCAGCACGTCGGCGAGCCGGGAGAACTCCCCCGCCCGTCCGACCAGGTAGTTCTCGTGGCAGCCGTAGGAGTTGCCGGCCGAGTCGGTGTTGTTCTTGAACAGGTAGATCTCGCCGGCGATGCCCTCGTCGTGCAGGCGCTGCTCGGCGTCGAGGAGCAGCCCCTCGAGAACCCGCTCCCCCGCCTTGTCGTGGGTGACCAGCTCGCCGATGTCGTCGCACTCGGGGGTGGCGTACTCCGGGTGGCTGCCGACGTCGAGGTAGAGCCGGGCGCCGTTGCGCAGGAACACGTTGCTCGAGCGGCCCCACGAGACGACCTTGCGGAAGAGGTAGCGGGCCACCTCGTCGGGACTCAGACGGCGCTGACCCTTGAACGTGCACGTAACGCCGTACTCGTTCTCGATCCCGAAGATCCGTCGGTCCACGACGTCAGCCTACGGCCCGGTCCTGAGATCCGGGGGCGACTCGGCGCAGTCGTCCGCAGAGAAGCCCGGTCATGCGCTCAGTCATCCGATGGGCGGTGCCGTGGGCGGCTGGTCGCCGGACTCGGCCGGGCCGACGTCGGGGGCGGTGTGGGCCGGTCCGCTCTCCTCGGGCTCGGGGTTGTGCACGGCCGGTCCACGGTCGCCGAGCAGCTCGGAGAGCCGGGCCGGGCGGATCCTGCTGAACTTGCGGGGCTGGGTCCGGAGGCGGTCCAGGATGGCCACCTCCAGGTCCTCCTCCGGGATCACCCGGTCGGCGCTCTCCCCCCGCTCGTTGGTGGAGTGCCCGAGAGCCGCCACGGCGACCCCGAGGGCGTCGGTGAGCGAGGCGCCCGCGGTGTAGTGCTCCTTGAGGTACGACGCGACCGTGTCCGCGGCGCCGCCCATGACGGCAAAACCGTGCTCGTCGGCCACCTGGCCGTCGTAGGTCAGCCGGTAGATCTGGTCGTCCGCCGGGTCGTCGCCGATCTCGGCGACGAACAGCTCGACCTCATAGGGCTTCTCGCCTCCGCTGGAGAAGATCGACCCCAGCGTCTGGGCATAGGCGTTGGCCAGACCGCGGCCGGTGACGTCACGCCGGTCGTAGGCGTAGCCGCGCATGTCGGCGAGCCGGACCCCGGCGATGCGGAGGTTCTCGAACTCGTTGTAGCGACCGACCGCGGCGAACGCGATCCGGTCGTAGATCTCGGAGACCTTGTGCAGCGCCTCGGAGGGGTTCTCCGAGACGAAGAGCACCCCGTCGGCGTACTGGATGACCACGACGGACCGGCCCCGGCCGATGCCCTTGCGGGCGAAGTCCGCGCGGTCCTTCATCAGCTGCTCGGGAGAGACGTAGAACGGCATGCTCATGTCAGTTGCCCCCACTCTCGAGCGGCGCTGCCGGGCCGTCGGGCCGGGTCATCCGGCCGGCGATGACGCGGTCGGCGATCGCGGCGACCTCGCTGTCGGGCAGCCGGCGGCCGCCGGCAGCGGTGATCACCTGGACCACCGGGAAGATCCGCCGGGTGATGTCGGGTCCGCCGGTGGCCGAGTCGTCGTCGGCGGCGTCGTACAGCGCCTCCACGACGGCCTGGACGGTCTGGACGGCGGAGAAGTCGTCGCGGTAGAGCTTCTTCAGCGACCCGCGGGCGAACAGCGAGCCCGAGCCGACCGAGTGGAAGGCGGTCTCCTCGTAGCGGCCACCGGTGACGTCGTAGCTGAAGATCCGGCCCTGGTCGTGGTTGAGGTCGAAGCCGGCGAAGAGCGGGACGACCGCGAGTCCCTGCATGGCCATGCCGAGGTTGCCGCGGATCAGGGCGGCGAGGCGGTTGGCCTTGCCGTCCATCGAGAGGGTGCTGCCCTCGATCTTCTCGTAGTGCTCGAGCTCGGTCTGGAAGAGCCGGACCATCTCCACGGCCAGGCCCGCGGCGCCGGCGATGCCGACGGCGGAGAACTCGTCGGCGGGGAAGACCTTCTCGATGTCGCGCTGGGCGATGATGTTGCCCATCGTGGCGCGGCGGTCACCCGCCATCACCACGCCGCCGGGGAAGGTCGCCGCGACGATGGTGGTGCCGTGCGGCGCCAGGTCACCCGCCTGGCCCTGCGGGACGGCGCGGCGCGAGGGCAGCAGCTCGGGCGCCTGGATCGCCAGGAAGTCGCTGAAGGAGGACATGCCGGGCAGCAGGTAGGCCGCCGGCAGTCGTGGGGAGTCGCTCACTGGCCACCCTTCTGGATGAACGACTTCACGAAGTCCTCGGCGTTCGCCTCGAGGACCTCGTCGATCTCGTCGAGGATCGCGTCCACGTCGTCGTCCAGCGCTTCCCTGCGCTCCGCGACGTCGGTCTCGGGGGCAGTCTCGGTGGCCTCCTCGGTCTCCGAGGACTTGCGCGGTTGCTTCTGCTCCTGTGCCATGACCCGACCCTAGCGAGTAGGTGGTGCCGAAAACCCCACAGTCGCGGGAATTTCAGCGGGTGAGCGCGGCAAAGAGCGCCTCGGCGGTGTCGCAACGGTCCAGAAGCGCGCCCACGTGGGCCTTGCTGCCCCGCAGCGGGTCGATCGTGGGCACCCGCTGGAGGGACTCACGTCCGGGCAGGTCGAAGATGACCGAGTCCCACGATGCCGCGGCGACGTGCTCGGAGTACTTCTCCAGGCACCGGCCACGGAAGTAGGCGCGGGTGTCCTCGGGCGGGTCGTGCATGGCGACCTCGACCGAGTGGTCGTCGAGCAGCCGCTCGATCTTCCCCAGGCGCACGAGCCGGTGGTAGAGCCCCTTCTCGGGGCGGATGTCGGAGTACTGGTAGTCGATCAGCTGGAGCTTGGCGCTGTCCCAGTCGAGGCCGTCGCGCTGGCGATACTGCTCGAGGAGCTTCAGCTTGGCCACCCAGTCCAGCTCGGACGCGCACAGCATGGGGTCACGCTCGAGCCGGTCGAGCACCGACTCCCAGCGCGCCAGCACATCGACCGTCTGCGGGTCGGCGTCGGAGCCGAAGCGGTCCTCGACGAACTTGCGGGCGAGGTCGAGGTATTCCAGCTGGAGCTGGATCGCGGTGAGCTTGCGGCCGTCCCGGAGCGTGATCAGCTGCTTGAGCGTCGGGTCGTGCGAGACCGCACGCAGCGCGGAGACCGGCCCGTCGATGGAGAAGTCGCCGCCGATGAAGCGGTCCTCGATCATCGCGAGGACCAGGGCGGTGGTGCCGACCTTGAGGTACGTCGACACCTCGGCGAGGTTGGCGTCACCGATGATGACGTGGAGGCGGCGGTACTTCTCGGGGTCGGCGTGCGGCTCGTCGCGGGTGTTGATGATGGGCCGCTTGAGGGTTGTCTCCAATCCGACCTCGACCTCGAAGTAGTCGGCGCGCTGGGTCAGCTGGAAGCCGTGCTCGCGGCCGTCCTGGCCGATCCCGACCCGTCCGGAGCCGCAGACGACCTGTCGGCTCACGAAGAACGGGGTGAGGTGGCGGACGATGTCGGCGAACGGGGTCGAGCGACGCATCAGGTAGTTCTCGTGCGCACCGTAGGACGAACCCTTGTTGTCGGTGTTGTTCTTGTAGAGCACGATCGGCGCCCCGCCGGGAAGCTGGCCGGCCCGGCGAGCGGCGTCGAGCATCACCTGCTCCCCCGCCTTGTCCCAGCGCACGATGTCGAGCGGCGTCGTGCACTCGGGAGTCGAGAACTCGGGGTGGGCGTGGTCGACGTAGAGCCGCGCACCGTTGGTGAGGATGACGTTGGCCAGCCCCATGTCCTCGTCGGTGAGCTGGCTCTGGTCGGCGACCTGGCGCGACATGTCGAAGCCGCGGGCGTCGCGCAGCGGAGACTCCTCCTCGAAGTCCCAGCGGGCACGGCGCGCCTTGATGGTGGCCGAGGCGTAGGCGTTGACCACCTGCGAGGACGCCACCATCGGGTTGGCCAGGGGCTGGCCCTGCACCGAGATGCCGTACTCGATCTCGGTCCCCATCACCCTGCGCACGCTCATGGCTCGAGCCTACGCGGCGCGGCCGACGACGGGGTGCCCGCTCAGGGACCGGCGTGCAGACGGGCAGGGGTCCGATCGGGCAGACTCGAGCGCATGGGCCTCTGGAGTGATCGCGTGGTGCCACGGCTGACCGACCGGGCGCTGGGCAACGACGAGATCGGCAAGCTGCGTGAGACCACCTGCGCCGGGCTGCACGGACGGGTGCTCGAGATCGGCTTCGGCAGCGGCCTGAACATGCCCCACTACCCGGCCCAGGTCGTCTCGGTCGGCGCCGTGGAGCCCTCGGACACGGGCTGGGCCCTCTCCGACACCCGACGCGCGCGCAGCACCGTCGCGATCGAGCGCACCGGGCTGGACGGGCAGCGCCTGGCTGCGGACGACGCGTCGTACGACTCCGCGCTGGCCACGTTCACCCTGTGCACGATCCCCGACGCCGCGGCCGCCCTCGCCGAGGTCCGCCGGGTCCTGCGCCCCGGCGGCAGCTTCCACTTCCTGGAGCACGGCCTGGCGCCGGACGAGGGCGTCGTGGCCTGGCAGCGTCGGCTGGAGCCCACGCAGAAGCGCGTCCTGGGAGGCTGCCACCTCACCCGCGACGTCCCGGCGCTCATCCGCGACGCCGGCCTGGAGGTCACGCTGCTGGAGCAGCGCTACCTGCCCGGACCACGCATCTCCCGGCCGTGGACCTACGTCTACCTCGGCCGGGCGATGCGTGCTGACTGATGCGTCGCTCCCTCCGGTGGTCGAGCAGGTCGCGCAGCGACGGCACGACGCGGACTGCGACCACATCGAGTCCTACGACACCGGCGGACCCACCTGCTCGTGCAACATCGCACCGCTGTGCCGACGACACCACCGGTTGAAGACCCACAGCGCCTGGACCTACACCCCGCTCGAGCGCGGCACCTACCTGTGGACCAGCCCCCACGGCTACCAGTACCTCCGCAACCACCACGGCACCCTCGACGTCAGCCGCGACCGACCACCCAGACCCTGACCGCCCCACACCCCGCCCCCACACCACCCGGCGGGGCCAGCGGCATGCCCCGACCAAGGTCGGTTCAGCTCAGGGCGCCCAGGACGGCTCGATAGGTCTGCTCGACTGACCCTTCGACGCTCGTGCTCACCACCGTGCCCGGTCGATGGACCAGGAGATCCTCCTCGAAAGAGGGGTCCGGCAAGGGACGGTCCTTCAGCAGTCCAGCGCAGATCCGCCCCAGTGCGACAGACGCAGACAGGCCATCGGCCCTGACCCACAGGGGTCAGGGCCGATGCTGTCGGCTCAGCTCAGGCGGACAGCGGTGATCTGACGTCACCAGGTGACGTCAGATCACCGCTGTCAGGCCCGCAGTCGGGCCTCAGAGGTACTGGCCGGTGTTGGCGACCGTGTCGATCGAACGTCCCGGCTCGGTGCCCTGCTTGCCGGTGATGAGCGTGCGGATGAAGACGATCCGCTCACCCTTCTTGCCGGAGATGCGGGCCCAGTCGTCGGGGTTGGTGGTGTTGGGCAGGTCCTCGTTCTCCTTGAACTCGTCCACGCACGCCTGCAGCAGGTGAGAGATCCGCAGCCCGCGCTGCTCGTGGTCGAGGAGGTCCTTGATCGCCATCTTCTTGGCGCGGTCGACGATGTTCTGGATCATCGCGCCGGAGTTGAAGTCCTTGAAGTACAGGACCTCCTTGTCACCGTTGGCGTAGGTGACCTCCAGGAAGCGGTTCTCCTCGGTCTCGGTGTACATCCGCTCGACCGTGGCCTGGATCATCCCGGCCACGCAGGCGTCGCGATCTCCCCCGAACTCGGTGAGGTCGTCGGCATGCAGCGGCAGGTTGGCCAGGAGGTACTTGGAGAAGATGTCGCGCGCCGACTCGGCGTCGGGACGCTCGATCTTGATCTTCACGTCGAGCCGTCCGGGCCGCAGGATCGCGGGGTCGATCATGTCCTCGCGGTTGGAGGCGCCGATGACCAGGACGTTCTCGAGCAGCTCGACGCCGTCGATCTCGCTGAGCAGCTGCGGGACGATGGTGTTCTCGACGTCCGAGGAGACGCCGGACCCGCGGGTGCGGAACAGCGAGTCCATCTCGTCGAAGAACACGATCACCGGCGTGCCCTCACTGGCCTTCTCGCGGGCCCGCTGGAAGACGAGCCGGATGTGGCGCTCGGTCTCGCCGACGTACTTGTTCAGCAGCTCGGGGCCCTTGATGTTGAGGAAGTAGGACTTCCCCTCCTGACCCGTCTTCGCGGCGACCTTCTTGGCCAGCGAGTTGGCGACCGCCTTGGCGATCAGCGTCTTGCCGCAGCCGGGCGGCCCGTAGAGCAGCACGCCCTTCGGGGGCTTGAGCTGGTGCTCCTTGAAGAGCTCGGGGTGGAGGTACGGCAGCTCGACCGCGTCGCGGATCTGCTCGATCTGGTTGACCAGGCCTCCGATCGAGGCGTAGTCGATGTCGGGGACCTCTTCGAGGACGAGCTCCTCGACCTCGGACTTGGGCACCTTCTCGTAGACGTAGCCGGCGCGGGAGTCGAGGAGCAGGGAGTCACCCGCGCGGATGGTGTCCTTGCGGAGCGGCTCGGCGAGGCGTACGACGCGCTCCTCGTCGGCGTTGGCGATGACGAGGGCCCGGTCGCCGTCCTCGAGGAGCTCCTTGAACATCACCACCTCGCCGACCTGTTCGAAGTCGAGCGCGGCCACGACGTTGAGCGCCTCGTTGAGCATGACCTCCTGCCCCCGCTGGAGGGCGTCGAGATCGACCGAGGGACTCACGTTGACCCGGAGCTTGCGGCCACCGGTGAAGACGTCGATGGAGTCGTCGTCGTTGCGGGCCAGGAAGGTGCCGAAGCCGGCGGGCGGCTGGGCCAGCCGGTCGACCTCCTCCTTGAGCTTCATGATCTGGTCGCGGGCCTCACGCAGCGTCTGGGCGAGGCGCTCGTTCTGCGAGGTCACCCCCGCCAGGGAGCGCTGCGTGTCGGCGAGCCGGAGCTCGAGACCGCGCGAATGACCGGGTGCGTCGCTCAACCGGCGGCGGAGGTCACTGACCTCGGCCTCCAGGAAACGCACCTGGCTCACCAGTTCATCGGGGCTACGGCCGCCTGTGCTGGAAACGCCCTCTGATGTGGACATCAGCGTCACCTCCTGTTCTCGTGACCCTACCCGCGCGACGCGGCAAGGGAAGGGCACAAACACCAGTGTTTGTCACGATTTGGACGCGACGGCGACCCGATGGCCCGGTGGGGTCACTCCGGTGCGTCCTCCAGGGGGATGTCGGCCGCCCGCGGCCCGGTGTAGTCGGAGCCGTAGGCGCCCGGGGCCGGGCGGCGCTTCTTGCGCGGTGCGCGCTCGCCCGGAGCCATCCGGCGCGCGGTGACGAGGAAGGCCGTGTGGCCGATCATCTTGTGCCCGGGACGTACGGCGAGCCCCTCCACGTGCCAGTCGCGCACCAGCGACTCCCACGCCTGCGGTTCGGTGAACTCGCCGTGGACCCGCACGGACTCGACGAACCGCGACAGCTGCGTCGTCGTGGCGACGTAGGCGCAGAGGATGCCGCCGGGCCACAGGGCGTCGGCCGCCGCGTCGATGCACTCCCAGGGCGCCAGCATGTCCAGGATGACCCGGTCCGCGCGCTCCCCTGATGCCGGCAGGGCCTCGGCGAGGTCGCCGAGGGTGAGGCTCCAGGCGGGGTGGCCCTGGCCCTCGGGAGCCCCGAAGAACTGGTGGACGTTCCTGCGCGCCACGTCCGCGAACTCCTCGCGGCGCTCGAAGGAGGACACCCGGCCGAAGGGGCCGACCGCCCGCAGCAGCGAGCAGGTCAGGGCCCCCGAGCCCACCCCGGCCTCGACCACGTTGGCCCCCGGGAAGATGTCGCACATGGCGACGATCTGGGCGGCGTCCTTGGGGTAGACCACGGCCGCGCCGCGCGGCATCGACACGACGAACTCGGCCAGGAGGGGCCGGAAGACGAGGTACTCGCCACCCGACGACGAGACGATCGTGAAGCCCTCGTCGCGACCGATCAGGTCGTCGTGCGCCATGCCGCCCCGGTTGGTGTGGAACGTCTTGCCGGGCTCGAGGCAGATGTTGTGGCGTCGCCCCTTCTGGTCGGTCAGGCGCACCCACTCACCAGCCCTCAGGGGGCCGCGGTGGACGCCGGACCAGGCCTCCGGCGGGACTTCGGGGGCGGCTTCGTCGGGGGTGCTGGACATGCGGGGAACCCTAGTGGGGCGCCTCGCGGAAGGCCTTATCGACGTCGGCGGTCGACAGCACGCCGTAGATGGTGCCGTCCTCCTCGACCAGGACGTACTCGGCCGCGGGGGTGCGGCTGATCGCGAGGACCAGGTCCTCGCCGGTGATCGTGGCCGGGAGGCTGAGGCCCTCGTCGAGGGTGCGCGCGACCGTGGAGACCGGGACCCAGGGCCGGCGGTCCTCCGGGGTGGCCAGCAGCGCCGCCTCGTTGACCACGCCGACCGGTCGCCCCGTGCCGGTCACGGTGACGATGCTGCCGGCGTGGGCGTCCTGCGCGCGGCGTACGGCTTCGGCGAGCGGCAGGTCGTCGGGGACGGTGAGGGTACGCCGTGCCAGGTCGCGGGCGACCAGGTTCGGGAGCTTGCTCCGGAGCCGGGCCGAGGCCATGGCCGCGGTCGAGCCCGACCAGAGGAAGGTCGCCACGATGAAGACCAGGATGAAGTCGAGCAGCTCGGGGCCGGTGCCGGTGACGCGGTTCTGGACCAGGGGCCAGCCCAGTACGGCCAGGGCCGTGATCCGGCCACCCCAGCCGGCGACGATGGTGCCCCGGTGCACGTTGCCGGTGATCCCCCAGACCACCGACTTCAGGACGCGGCCGCCGTCGAGCGGGAGTCCGGGGATCAGGTTGAGCAGGCCGACCAGGAGGTTGGCGCCCGCGAGGCCCTCGACGGCCATCAGCAGCAGCCCCTGCGGCTCGAGGAACCACACGCCGAGGGCTGCGGCGCCGACGGCGAGCGAGGTGAGCGGGCCGACGACCGCGATCATGAACTCCTGGCGCGGCCTGCGTGCCTCTCCCTCGATGGCGGTCATGCCGCCCAGGAAGTGGAGGGTGATGGAGCTGACCGGGAAGCCGTACCGGCGGGCCATGACCGCGTGCGAGGCCTCGTGCAGGAGCACGGACAGGTAGAGGACGACCGCGAAGGCCAGGCCGGCGACGTACTTCAGCGGCCCGAGGCCGGGCGAGACCTCCTCGACCCGGGGTGCCATCACGACGGCGATGAGGCCGGCCACGAGGAACCATGAGGAGGAGACCAGGACATCGCTGCCGGCGATGGTCCCGATCTTGAACGTGCCAGGAGGACGGGGGCGAGGATCGGCATCTGACACGCGTCGAGGCTATCCGACGCACCCTCGGGGGCCTCGGGACTGTCCGTGGGGTCACCTAGGGTGACGTCCATGAGCGTGCAGGAGCAGTCACCCGCCGAACGCGTCTCGACGCCCGTCGACGGCGTCGAGGTGCTCGGGGCGCTCTCCCCGAGCCGCGCGGGCGACTTCATGACCTGCCCGCTCCTCTACCGCTTCCGCACCATCGACCGGCTGCCCGAGTCCCCCTCCCCCGACGCGGTGCGGGGCACGGTGGTGCACAAGGTCCTCGAGGACCTCTTCGACCTCCCGGCCTTGCAGCGCACCCCCGAGCAGGCCCGCGAGATGCTGGTGCCGGCCTGGGAGCGGCTGCTCCAGGAGGAGCCCGCGATCGCGGAGATGTTCGTGCCCGGCGTGGACGGCACCGGGCCCGACATGGCCGGCTGGCTGACCTCCTGCCGCACGGTGCTCGACCGCTACTTCACCCTCGAGGACCCGACCCGGCTCGAGCCGGCCGAGCGGGAGCTCTACGTCGAGACGCTGCTCGAGTCGCGGCTGCTGCTGCGCGGTTTCGTCGACCGGATCGACGTCGCGCCCGACGGCGCCATCCGGGTGGTGGACTACAAGACCGGTCGCTCGCCCGGCGAGCTCTTCGAGGGCAAGGCCCTCTTCCAGATGAAGTTCTACGCCCTGGTCCTGTGGCGGATCCGGGGACTGATCCCCGCGATGCTCCAGCTCGTCTACCTCGGCAACGGCGAGATGTTGCGCTACGTCCCCGACGAGGCCGACCTGCTCGCCACCGAGCGCAAGGTCGAGGCGATCTGGCGCGCGATCCGGCTGGCGGAGGAGTCCGGCGACTGGCGACCCAACCCGAGCAAGCTGTGCGACTGGTGCTCGCACCAGTCGATCTGCCCGGCGTACGGCGGCACTCCCCCGCCTCTGCCCCCACCACTGCCCGACCCGGTCACCCGGCCGGTGACCGAGCCGGTGACCGAGCCGGTGACCCCGCCAGTGACCCAGTCTCAGGAGCCTCCGGGATAGAGCACGCAGGCCACGTCCACGTCGCCGGCCCGCCGCAGCTTCGGGTCCTCGCCGGGGTGGAAGGAGACCCGCACGCCCGCCCCGTCGTCGTCCATCGCGTCGACGCCTCGCCACAGCGGCTCGTCAGGGTCCTCCTGGCGCATCCGCTCCAGCAACGCACGCACCTGGGCCGCGCCGCCCTTGCCGATCCTGGGCTGCGTCTCCGGCCGATCGAGCGCGTCGAGGTCGCCGACGAGGTCGCGTTCGCGGGCATAGGTCGCGGGGTCGCTGCGCGTCCAGTGCTCCTCGATCAGGGCACGCAGGTCACGCGACTCCCAACCGCAGTCACGTGTGGCCTCCGGGCACCGGGGGTGGAACGCGCAGCCGAGCGGAGGGTCGGCGGCGTCGGGGATCTCTCCGCGGGGCAGGTCCCGGGGCACCATCCGCTCGGGATCGGGCTCGGGAATCGCCTGCAGCAGGGCCTTGGTGTACGGGTGCCGCGGGTTGGCGAAGATCTCCGCGGTGGGCCCGACCTCGACCACGCGGCCGAGGTACATGATCGCGATCCGGTCGCAGAAGAACTTCGCGCTGGCGAGGTCGTGGGTGATGTAGACGTAGGTCAGCCCGAGCTCCCGCTTCAGGTCCAGCATCAGCTGCAGGATCTTCGCGCGCACGCTCATGTCGAGCATCGACACCGGCTCGTCCGCGACGAGCACCTCGGGGTCGAGGATGATCGCGCGGGCGATCACGGCCCGCTGCTTCTGGCCGCCGGACAGGTCAGAGGGGTACTTCGACAGGAACCGCTCGACCGGCGACAGCCCGACGCGCTCGAGCGCGGCGACCACCCGTCGGTGCAGCTCCTCGCCCTGGGCGATGCGGTGGATGACGAGCGGGTGGCCCACCGCGACCTCGATGGTCATCGAGGGGTTGAGCGCGGCGCTCGGGTCCTGGAACACCATCTGCAGGTCGGTGCGCAGCTGCCGCAGCTCGGCGCCGCGCATGTGCGACACCCGGCGTTCCCCGCGGTCGCGATCGTGGTAGACGATTTCGCCGTCAGTGGCCGGGACCAGTCCGAGCAGTGCGCGTCCCAAGGTGGTCTTGCCGCTGCCGGACTCGCCGACCAGCCCCAGGACCTCGCCGCGTCCGAGCGTCAGGTTGACACCGTCCACCGCCTTGACGGTGCGCGCGCGCAGGCCCAGCAGGCGCGACAGAGCGCCGCCCTGGAGCTGGAAGTGCACCTCGAGGTCGCGGATGTCGAGGACTGGCTCAGGCTTCGTCGGCAACGTAGATCTCCTCTCGCGGCAGCGGAGCAGCATCGTGCTCGTCGAGCGTGGCCAGCCCCTGGGCCAGGTCCGCCGCCCAGCAGGCCGCCCGGCTCCCCGCACCGTGGTCGCGGTCGACCGGGTGCCGGACGGCACAGATCTTCATGGCGTCGGGGCACCGCGGGTGGAAGCGACAGCCGGCGGGCGGCTCGACCAGGTCGGGTGGGGCACCGTTGATGTAGTTCAGGCCGGTCGTCCGCAAGGAGATGGTGGACCGCAGCAGCTCGCGGGTGTACGGGTGCTTCGGGCGGGAGAACACCTCCCTGGCGTCCCCGATCTCGACGATCTCCCCGGCGTACATCACCGCCACCCGGTCGCACGCCTCGGCGATGATCCCCAGGTTGTGGGTGATCAGCAGCAGTGAGGTCTCGTACTCCCGCCGGAGGTCGTGCAGGATCCGGATGATCTGCGCCTCGACGAGGACGTCGAGGGCCGTGGTGGGCTCGTCCGCGACCACGAACGGCGGACGCAGCACCAGGACGAGGGCGATCATCAGCCGCTGGCGCATTCCGCCGGAGAACTCGTGGGGGTACGCGCGGAAGCGGGTCGGGGGGATCCCCATCACCCGCAGCGCCTCCAGCGAGCGTCGCTCGATCTCAGCCTTGGTGATCTGCTTGTCGTGCGTGCGGAGCGTCTCCGAGAAGTGCTCGGAGATCCGCATCAGCGGGTTCAGCCGGGTCAGCGGCTCCTGGAAGATCATGCCGAGGTCGCGACCCCTCATGGCGTGCTGCTCCCGCGGCTTGAGCTTCAGCATGTCGCGCCCCTGGAACCGCAGCTCGCCGTCACGGGCGGCGCCGTCCGGCAGGAGACCGAGCAGCCCCCGGCCGAGGGTGGACTTCCCGCAGCCCGACTCGCCGACCAGCCCGAGGATCTCCCCGCGACGCAGCTCGAAGCTGACCCCGTCGACCGCGCGCACGGGACCCCGGTCGGTTCCGTACCAGACCCGCAGGTCCCGGGCCTCGATGACGGGACCTCGCGCGACGGCCGCGTCGACGGGGTTCTCGTTCAGCTCGATCGGGCTCATCAGACGCTCTCCTCGCGCTCACGCGCCGGGAAGACGACCGGGCGCAGCCGGCGGCGCCGCAGCGCCGGGTTGGCGGTCTCGTTGAGCCCCTCGCCGACCAGGGTCAGCGCGGTGATCAGCAGGACCAGCGCCAGGCCCGGGAAGAGCGTCGGCCACCAGGTGCCTGCCTGGGCGTCGTCGAGGGCGCGGCTCATGTCGTAGCCCCACTCCGAGGCCTCGTTGGGCTGGATGCCGAATCCGAGGAAGCCCAGGGCCGCCAGAACCCCCAGCGCATCGGCGGCGTTGAGCGTGCCCAGCACGGGCACGGACTGGACGACGTTGCCGAAGAGGTATTTGTGCATGATCGTGAACGGCTTGGCACCCAGCGCCCGCGCAGCCTCGATGTAGGTCGCCTCGCGTGCCGAGACCATCGTGTTGCGCACGACGCGGTAGTACTGCGGGATGTAGACCGCGGTGATGGCGAGCGCCGCAGCCATGACGCCACCGCCAAGCGGTCCGCGGAGCAGGAACGCGAAGATGATCGCGAGCAGCAACGTCGGCAGCGCGTAGATCGCGTCCATCACGAAGACCAGGAGCCGGTCGAACCAGCCGCCGACGAAACCGGACACGATCCCGAGTGGGACGCCGATCAAGATCGACAGGCCCACGGACACCACGATGACCTCGAGCGCCGTCCGCGCGCCCCACACGACTCGGGAGTAGACGTCGTAGAACTGGTCGTTGGTCCCGAACCAGTGGTCGCCGGACGGGGGGGCGAGCTTGGGCAGCTTCGCGCCGTCGACCTTGGTCTGGTTGAAGTCGTACGGCGCGATCCAGGGCGCGAAGAGGGCGAAGAGCACGAACACGACCGTGATGACGATGCCGGCGAGAAGGATCCAACGGGCCATGCCCTTGGTGTTCCAGACGCCTCGGAAGAAGTTCTTCATCAGTACCTCACCCTCGGGTCGACCAGCGCGTTGAGGATGTCCACCAGGACGCTGACCAGCACGACGACCAGCGCGAAGAAGGTCACCAGGCCCTGGACCGCGATGTAGTCACGGGCGATGACGTACTGCACCAGCTCCGTGCCAAGCCCGGGCCAGTTGAAGGTGCGCTCGGTGACGAGTGCGCCGGACAGCGTGATCGCCACCTGGAGGCCGATCACCGTGATGATCGGGATCAGGGCGTTGCGGAACGCGTGCTTGCGGATCACCCGTCTCTCGGAGATGCCCCGGGCCCGGGCCGCCTCCACGTAGTCGCCCTTCATCGCCTGGATGACGTTGATCCGGACCAGCCGGATGATCACGCCCGAGAGCGCCAGGCCGAGGACGAGGCACGGCAGGACGTGGTGCTTGAGGACGTCGACGAACGCATCCTGGTCGCCGGCCAGGGCAGCGTCGACCAGGAGGATGTGAGTCCTGGGCTGCACCTCGAACTTCGTGACGACCGACGCGATGTCGTTGGTCGGCCAACCCGGGAAGAAGTTCACCACCAGGAGCACGAACATGACGCCGGTCCAGAAGATGGGGGCGGCGTATGCCACGACGCCGAAGACGCGGATGCCGGCGTCGGAGGAGGTGTCGCGATACCTGCCGGCCAGCCGCCCCAGCGGCAGGCCGATCAGGAGTGCGATGAGGAAGGCGCCCAGGGTCAGGGTCAGGGTGGCCCCACCCTGGTCCTTGATGATGTCGAGCACCGGCCGGTTGTCGCTGATTGTCTTGCCGAAGTCGAGGCGGACGGCGTTCCCGAGGTATTCGAGATACTGCACGATCAGCGGCCGGTCCAGGCCCAGAGCCGCGCGCCGGGCATCGAGGGCATCCTCGTCGAGCTTCCCCCCGACGGCGGCCGAGACGGGGTCACCTGGGGCGACCCGGAGCAGGAAGAACACGACGGTCAGCAACACCCACATCATCGGGATCACCAGCGCCAGCCGGACCAGGATGTAGCGGGGCAGGGACCCCGAGGTGGAACTCACGTTCTCTCGCACTCCTCACAGCGTGCGGAGGGCGCCCGCCCGCGAGCGGGCGCCTCCGGTCGACGAACCCCGCGGTCAGCCGCTCTTGCTGATCATCCAGAAGCGGAAGATGTAGGTCGGGTCGAGGGTGTCCTCGACGCCCTGCATGGCCGACGTCGACACCGCGACGTTCTTCCCGTTCCACGACGGGACCAGCGGCACGTCCTCGGCCACGATGTCCTGGAGCTGGCCGATCTCATCGTTGCGCTTGGTCTCGTCCGTCTGGCCGAGCTCCTGGTCGAGCAGCGAGTTGACCTTGTCGTTGGAGTACCCGTTGGCGAAGAAGCCACCGTCCCGGATGAAGGGAGTGAGGTAGTTGTCCGCATCCAGGAAGTCGGGGTACCAGCCCAGGATGAAGAGGTCGTAGGCCCCTTGCTTGTAGAGGGTCTGGTACTCCTCCCACTCCGCGTCCTCGGTCTTCACCTTGAACAGCCCGCTGCTGTCCAGCTGGTCGGCCAGCTCGGTTGCCTCGTCCACCGTGTTGGGGCCGTAGTGCGTCGGGGTGTAGCCCAGGGTCAGGCTGACCGGGGTCTTGATCCCGGCGTCGTCGAGCAGCTTCTTGGCTGCGTCGACGTCCGGGTCGCCGTACTTCTCCTGGAAGGAGTCCTTCTGCCCGCCGAAGCCGGGAGGCACGATGGAGTACGCCGGCGTGACGGTCCCGTCGTACGCGTTCTTGGCGATGGCGTCACGGTCGATGATCTGGGCGACGGCCTGACGGGTCGCCTTGTCCTTGGCTACGTCGTTCTCGAGCTGCCAGACCCAGTAACGGAACTCCGAGCCCTGGCCCTGGATCACGTCGACCTTGCCGCCCTCCTCGAGGGAGGTGAGGTCGGTCGGGCTGAGCGTGCGCCAGGCGACGTCCACGCCGCCGTTCTCGATGTCGGTCTTCAGCGGAGCGGGGTCGCTGTAGTACTTGACGAAGACCTGCGACGACTGGGCGGCGCGCGGTCCGTCGTAGTCGGTGTTGGCCTCGAGCACCGCCTGCTCGCCGGGCTTGTACTGGCTCAGCTTGAAGGGGCCGGAGCCGACCACCTGGTCGTCGGCGAGCAGCTTGTCGGCCGGGAAGGTCTCCTCGTCGACGATCGAGGCGGTCCCGGTCGTGAGCACCTTGATGAAGGTCAGGTCCGGCTGGTTGAGGTGGAACACGACCGTGGTGTCGTCCGGGGTCTCGATGGCGCCGTCGGCGAGAGCCGGGGCCTTCTCGTCGCCGTTGCTGATCGCTCCCAACAGCACCGAGGAGCCGTTGGGGTCCGCGATCTCGATGTTGCGCTTGAACGAGTAGGCGACGTCCGAGGAGGTCAGGTCGTTGCCGTTGGAGAACTTCAGCCCGTCGCGCAGGGTGCAGGTGACGGTCTGCGGGTTGTCGTACTCACAGGACTTGGCCGCATCCCCTTCCGGGGTGTCGCCGTTCGCCGGGATCGTGACGAGCTGCTCGAAGATGTTGTACTGCATGTTCCACGAGCCGATGTCGTAGGAGCCGGCCGGGTCCATGGCGGTGATCGACTCGGTGGTCCCGAGGATCCATGGCGTGCCGGTCGCGCCCCCCTTGTTGCCGCTGTCGCCGTCGTCGTCGCCGCCGCCGCAGGCGGCCAGGGACGTGAGCAGGGCGCCCACCGCCACCACTGCGAGTGTCTTCCTCTTGGGGTTCACTGGTCACCTCACGGGTACGGACCCCGGCTCGTCATGGGGTCGAACGCTTCGGAACTTACCCCGAGGCCGACGGAGGCGCTACCACACCAAGCGCAGTGGATGGTCGCGATCAGGCAACGATTCCGCGATTGTTGTTCATTTGACGCTGGATCCCATTGCGCTAGATCCCATTGCGCTGGGCCCACAGCGCGGCCTGCGTGCGGTCGGCGACCCCGATCCGCGCGAACGCGGAGGTCAGGTGGGCCTTGACCGTCCGCTCGCTGATGTCGAGACGGCGGGCGATCTGCTTGTTGGCCAGCCCTTCGCGCACCAGGCTCAACACCTCCGCCTCCCGGGACGTGAGCTGCGTCTGCGTTCCGCCGGCGCGAGCACCGAGCAGTGCCCGGGCTGCCTTCGGGTGGATGGGCGACTCCCCCCGGCTCACCGCGCGGATCCCCTGGAGCACGTCGTCGGGGTCGGCGTCCTTGAGCAGGTAGCCCACGGCGCCAGCGTCGAGCGCCGCCGTGATCCGCTCACCGTCGGAGAAGGTGGTGAGGACCAGGACGTCGGCGCCGAGCCTCTCGGCCACGATCATCCGCGTCGCCCCGACCCCGTCGACGACCGGCATCTGCAGATCCATCAGGACCACGTCGGGCCGCACGCGGCGTACGACCTCGAGGGCCTGTTTGCCGTCCCCGGCGCTGCCGACCACCTCGATGTCCTCGGTGCCGGCGAGCAGCTGCTCCAGCCCGGCCCGGATGACCGCGTGGTCGTCGACCAGCACCACCCGGATCTTCTCCCCCGTCATGCCGCGTCCACCTCCATCCGCACGGTCGTGCCCTCTCCCGGAGAGGATCGCACCCCGAGCTCGCCGCCGCAGTCGGCGACCAGGGTCTTGAGGCCCCGCAGGCCGTAGCTGTCGGGGTCGCGCACCCGGCCCGGCTCGAACCCCGTCCCGTCGTCGACGACCTCGAGTGAGAGCCGCCGCCCGTCGCCCCGGACCGTCACCGCCAGGGTCGATGCCCCCGAGTGCCGGATGGCGTTGCGGACCGCCTCCTGGGCCACCCGCCACACCAGCGCGGCCATGTCGTGGGAGGCCGTCTCGGCGCCCTCGACGCTCACCGAGGCCTGGATACCGGCGGCGTCCGCCGGAGCGATGAGATCCTCAAGCGCCGCAGCCAGCCCGTCGGGATGGAGCTCGGGCGGGTGGATCTCGGCCACGAGGGACCGCAGAGCCTTCAGGCTGTCGCGCAACGAGGCCCCGGCACCCTGCAAGGTGGCCCGGGCGTCCGGCGGCGTCTCCGGGTCGCGGGCGATCGCGCTGACCGAGAAGGCCGTGCCGGCCAGGTCCTGCACGACCCCGTCATGGAGATCCCTCGCGATCCGGCGCCGCTCCGCGTCAGAGGCGTCGATCGCGGACCGCAACAGGCGCTCGCGCTCCTTGGCGGCGCTGGTGAGCTGCCCGGTGAGGAACCGGAGCATCAGCGTCACGAGCAGGATGAGCAGCAGGAGAGGGCCGAGGGTGATCCAGCGGAACGAGGAGAAGATCTCCTGGCGACGGCTCTCGATCTCGTCCAGGGAGTAGTAGGCCTCGAACAAGAGGGGCTTGCCCTCGGGAGCCCGCATCCGCGTGTAGATCCGCACGAGGCCGGCCGTGCTCTCGCTCACCGCGCCGGCGCCGTTCTCGGGCCGTTCGGGGTCGGACACCGACGAGCCGGTGCCGCCCGCAGCCAGGACGCGACGCTGGTCGTCGTCGAGGGCGAGGTCCACGCCGATGAGCTCGGACCGGTCCGAGTAGATGATCCGGCCTTCGCGGGTCACGATGTTGACGTGTCGGACCTCGCCGACCAGCAACCGCTTGAGCACGGACCGGTCGAACTTGTCGATGGCGCCGGGGCGACCCTTGACCAGCCCGACGGGAAGGTCAGGACGGGCGACCGAGCGCGCGAGCACCTCGGTGGTGCCCCGCGCCTCCTGGATCGCCTCGTCGGACGCCGCCCGACCCGCGAGGAAGCTGATGCCGACGGCGATACCGGACACGGTGACCAGACCGATGAGCAGGAACTGGGTGACCGGGCTCCTGAACAGTCTCACGCGGCGCCTTTCCTCGAGGAGTCCTCAGGATAGGCCGCTGTGGCGTGGTTGGCTCAGTAGTTGACTTCGCCGCGGCAGACCTCGCCGGTGTTCTGGTTCTCCGCCCGGAAGCCGATCACGTCGGGGCCGGTGAGGTTGACCATGGTGCGCACGATCTTGAAGGACTTGTCGCCGTCGCCGTTCGACTTCACGTCGCCCTTGGCGGACACGTCGTCGTTGTGCTTGAGCTTCCAGTCCCAGATGTCGTCGTCATTGCTGTAGACGATGCCGGTCACCTCGAGGCGGTCGTCCGCGTCCGTGGTGACCTTGAGCTTGTAGGTGCTGGACTTGTCGCACTGGTCGACATCCTTCGCAGTCCCGCCATCACTCGCCACCGCGACTGGCGCGATGACGAGGGCCGCTGCGCTCAGCACACTGAGCACGATGGCGGGACCGCGTCGGACGAACATGGGACCTACTTCCGGATCGCTCAGGGAGTAGGTGCTGTGGTTCTCCCGAGTAATGCCCATCCTGCGGCGCCTGGCGTGCATCCCGCCATTGTCCGGTGGTACTACGACCATGACTAGTCCCACATGGCCCGGCTGGAACCCCACAGCCCCGGGAGGTCGAGGCCCACGAGCGAGTCGGCGAAGATCCGGCGCTGGCCGTCGAGCACCGGCACGTGGTTGGGGACCACGAGCACCGTGCACCCCGCAGTCTCCGCGGACCGTGCTCCGGTGTTGGAGTCCTCGATGGCCAGGCAGGAGGCGGGGTCCACGCCGAGCAGGGCCGCGGCCCGCAGGTACGGCTCCGGGTGGGGCTTTCCCCGGGACACGGCGTCTCCGGTGACCACCGCGTCGAACGTCATCGGCGGGAGCACCGAGAGGATCGGCGCCACGAAGCGCCGGTAGGACATCGTCACCAGCGCGCAGGGAACCCCCGCCTCGGCGAGCGCGGCCAGCTGGTCCACGGCACCCGGTCGCCAGGGCACCTCGTTCCCCACGCGGCCGACCACCCCGTCGAGCAGCTCCTCGACGATCTGGGCCGGCTCCACGTCGATCCCCATGTGCTCCCGCATGTAGCGCCCGGACTCGATGAGGTCGTTGCCGACCAGGTTCAGGGCGTGCTCCTGGCTCCAGGTGCCGTCGTACCTCTCGGCGATCTCGTACTCCACCTCGATCCAGTACGGCTCGGTGTCGACGAGGGTGCCGTCCATGTCCCAGAGGACTGCGGCAGGCCGCATCAGTCCTCCGGGTCGTAGGCGAGGTTGGACGAGAGCCAGCGTTCCGCCTCGACCAGCGTCCATCCCTTGCGCTCGGCATAGTCGGCGACCTGGTCGCGGCCCAGCCGCCCGACCACGAAGTACTGCGACTGCGGGTGGGAGAAGTACCAGCCGGAGACGGCCGCCCCCGGCCACATGGCCATGCCCTCGGTCAGCTCGATGCCGGTGCGCTCCTGCACGTCGAGGAGCTGCCAGAGCGTCCTCTTCTCCGTGTGCTCCGGGCAGGCCGGATAGCCCGGAGCCGGACGGATGCCTTCGTACTTCTCGGCGATCAGCGCCTCGTTGTCGAGGTCCTCGTCCGCCACGTGGCCCCAGAACTCGGTGCGGACACGTTGGTGCAGGCGCTCGGCGAAGGCCTCGGCCAGGCGGTCGGCCAGGGACTCGAGCATGATCGCGGAGTAGTCGTCGTTCTTCTCCTTGAACGCCAGGATGTGCTCCTGGGCGCCCAGGCCAGCAGTGACGGCGAACGCGCCCACGTGGTCGGCCAGACTGGTCTCCCGCGGGGCCACGAAGTCCCCCAGCGAGCGGTTCGGGACGCCCTCGCGGTGGTCGCCCTGCTGGCGCAGGTTGTGCAGCCGGGTGAGCACCTCGCTGCGCGACTCGTCGGTGTACACCTCGATGTCGTCGCCGACCGCGTTGGCGGGGAAGAAGCCGAACACCGCATTGGCGGTCAGCCACTTCTCCTCGATCAGCTTGTCCAGCATGGCCTGGGCGTCGGCGAACAGGGCGCGCGCGGTCTCACCGGTCGCCGGGCTGTGCAGGATGTCGGGGAACTTCCCCTTCATCTCCCAGGCGTTGAAGAAGGGCTGCCAGTCGATGTAGTCGCGCAGCTCGGCGAGGTCGTAGCCCTCGAGCACGTGGATTCCCGGCTCCCGGGGTGCCGGCGGCTGGTAGCCGTCCCACTCGATCGGCGTCCGGTTCGCGCGGGCCTTCTCCAGCGTGAGCATCGGCCGGTCGTGCTTGGTCGCGTGCCGCTTGCGCAGGGAGTCGTAGTCCGCCTTGATGTCGGCGAGCAGCTTGGGGCGCTGGGCATCGCTGAGCAGGGCCGCCAGCGTGGGCACCGAACGCGAGGCGTCCTTGACCCAGACGACGGGGCCGTCGTACTTGCCGTCGACCTTGACCGCGGTGTGTGCGCGCGAGGTCGTGGCCCCCCCGACCAGGAGCGGGATCTCGAAGCCACGGCGCTGCATCTCGGCGGCCACGTTGACCATCTCGTCCAGGGAGGGCGTGATGAGCCCGGAGAGGCCGACGGCGTCCGCGCCGATCTCCACCGCGGTGTCGAGGATCTTCTGCGCCGGCACCATCACCCCGAGGTCGATGACCTCGTAGTTGTTGCACTGCAGGACCACGCCGACGATGTTCTTGCCGATGTCGTGGACGTCGCCCTTCACGGTCGCCATGACGATGGTGCCGTTGGTGTCCTTGGCGGTGGCGTACTCCGGGTTGTCGAGCTTCTCCTGCTCGATGAACGGGATCAGGTAGGCGACGGCCTTCTTCATCACGCGCGCCGACTTCACCACCTGGGGCAGGAACATCTTGCCGGCGCCGAAGAGGTCGCCCACGACGTTCATGCCGTCCATCAGCGGGCCCTCGATCACCTCGATCGGGCGGCCTCCGCGCGCGGCGATCTCGGCGCGCAGCAGCTCGGTGTCGCTCTCGATGTGGGCGTCCATCCCCTTGACCAGGGCGTGGGTGATCCGCTCCCCGAGCGGCAGGGCGCGCCACTCCTCCTCGGTCGCCTCGACCTCGGCGCCGGCGCGGTTGTGCTCCTCGGCGATCTCGAGCAGGCGCTCGGCGGCATCCGGCCGGCGGTTGAGGATGACGTCCTCGATCCGCTCCCGGAGCTCGGGGTCGACCTCGTCGTAGACCACGAGCGCGCCGGCGTTCACGATGCCCATGTCGAGCCCGGCCCTGATGGCGTGGAACAGGAAGACCGCGTGGATCGCCTCTCGCACCGGGTTGTTGCCCCGGAAGGAGAAGCTCACGTTGGAGATGCCGCCGGACACCAGGGCCCCGGGCAGGTTCTCCTTGATCCACCGGGTCGCCTCGATGAAGTCCTGGCCGTACGACGCGTGCTCCTCGATGCCCGTCGCGACCGCGAAGACGTTGGGGTCGAAGATGATGTCCTCGGGCGGGAAGCCGACCTGCTCGGTCAGGATCCGGTAGGCCCGCTGGCAGATCGCCTTGCGACGCTCGAGGTTGTCGGCCTGGCCGTCCTCGTCGAACGCCATCACGACCGCGGCGGCGCCGTACTTGCGGCACAGGGTGGCGTGCTCGATGAACGCCTCCTCGCCCTCCTTCATGGAGATCGAGTTGACGATCGGCTTGCCCTGCACGCACTTGAGCCCGGCCTCGATCACCTCCCACTTGGAGGAGTCGACCATCACGGGGACCCGGCTGATGTCGGGCTCGCTCGCGACCAGCTTGAGGAAGCGGTCCATCGCGGCGACGCCGTCGATCATCCCCTCGTCCATGTTGACGTCGATGATCTGCGCGCCGTTCTCGACCTGCTGCGAGGCGACCGTGAGGGCGGCGTCGTAGTCGCCGTCCTTGATCAGCTTGCGGAAGCGGGCCGAGCCGGTGATGTTGGTGCGCTCGCCGACGTTGACGAAGAGGCTGTCGCGGGTGATGGCCACCGGCTCGAGACCCGCCAGGTGCATGCCCGGCTGGGGCTCGGCGGGTGTGCGCGGGGTGGCGGTCCGGACCGCGGCGCGGATCGCCTCGATGTGCTCGGGCGTCGTGCCGCAGCAGCCGCCGACGATGTTGACCAGCCCGCTCGACGCGAACTCGCCGATCGTGCCAGCCATCTGGTCAGGCGTCTCGTCGTACTCGCCGAACGCGTTGGGCAGGCCGGCATTGGGGTGGGCGGAGACGAACGTGTCGGCCAGCCGGCTCAGCTCGGCGACGTAGGGACGCAGGTCGTCGGCACCGAGGGCGCAGTTCAGGCCGACCGCGAGGGGCCGGACGTGACGGATCGAGTGCCAGAAGGCCTCGGTCACCTGTCCGGAGAGAGTGCGACCGGACGCGTCGGTGATCGTGCCGGACATGATCACCGGCCAGCGGCGGCCGTACTCCTCGAACAGCGTCTCCAGGGCGAAGATCGCCGCCTTGGCGTTGAGCGTGTCGAAGATCGTCTCGACGAGCAGCAGGTCGGCGCCGCCGTCGACGAGGCCCCGGCCCTGCTCGAGGTAGGCCTCGACCAGCTCGTCGTAGGACACGTTGCGGGCACCCGGGTCGTTGACGTCCGGCGAGATCGAGGCGGTGCGGTTGGTGGGGCCCAGCGACCCGGCGACGAAGCGGGGCTGCTCGGGGGTCGAGAACTCGTCGCAGGCGGCCCGCGCAACGCGGGCGCCGGCCAGGTTGATCTCGTAGGCCAGGTCCTGCATGCCGTAGTCGGCCTGGGCGATCGAGGTCGCCGTGAACGTGTTGGTCTCGACGAGGTCGGCGCCGGCCTGGAGGTACTGCCGGTGGATCGAGGCGATCATCTCGGGCTGCGTCAGGTTGAGCAGGTCGCTGTTGCCCTTGACGTCGCTGGGCCAGTCGGCGAAGCGCTCGCCACGGAACTCCGCCTCGCCCGGCTGGAAGCCCTGGATCAGGGTGCCCATGGCGCCGTCGAGGACCAGGATCCGCTCGCGCAGGATCGCGGTCAGCGCCTCGGTGCTGTCCGGCCGCAGGGTCTGTTCCGACGATGAAGGCAACGTGACTCCTCTCGTGGCTGACAGCCACCCGCCAAGCCTAAGTGGGCGTCCAAGACGTGGACACCACTCTCGCATGGTGACACTCACGGACGGGCACCACGAAATCCTCGTACCCCGGATGCAGTACGCCGTCCGGAGGCGTTGACTAGGCTGCGGATGTGATCGAGATCGTGGATGCTCCCGACCTGGTGGACCCGTTGGTCATCGCCGCCTTCGAGGGCTGGAACGACGCCGCCGACGCAGCGTCGTCGGTCGTGGACCACCTGATCAAGGTCTGGGGCGCCCGGGTCGTCGGCGCCATCGACCCCGAGGAGTTCTACGACTTCCAGGTCAACCGGCCCGTGGTCGGCACCGACGAGTTCGGCCACCGCCGGCTCACCTGGCCGAGCACCCAGATCGCGATCGCCTCTCCCCCGGACCTCGACCGCGACGTGATCCTCATCCGCGGCATCGAGCCCAACATGCGGTGGCGTCAGTTCTGCGCCGAGCTGCTGGCCGCCTGCGACGACCTGGGCGGCGAGCTGGTGGTCACCCTCGGGGCGCTGCTGGCCGACACTCCGCACACCCGCCCGATCCCGGTGACCGGCACGGCCACCGAGCCCGAGCTGGTGGACCGGCTCAAGCTCGAGCAGTCGACGTACGAAGGGCCCACGGGCATCGTCGGGGTCTTCCAGGACGCCTGCATGAGGCTCGACATCCCGGCCGTGTCCTACTGGGCCGCGGTCCCGCACTACGTGGCGCAACCGCCCTGCCCCAAGGCCACCCTGGCCCTGATCGGTCAGCTCGAGGAGCTGCTCGAGGTCAGCATCCCGCTCGGCGACCTGCCGGAGGACGCCCGCGCCTGGGAGCGCGGGGTCGACGAACTGGCCGAGGAGGACGAGGACGTCGCCGACTACGTCCGCGCCCTCGAGGAGACACGGGACACGACCGACCTGCCCGAGGCGTCGGGCGAGGCGATCGCGCGCGAGTTCGAGCGCTACCTCAAGCGCCGGGGCGACGACGAGGGCGACGCAGGCTAGGAGCAGTCTCCTAGAGCGCGAGGCCCAGCGCCGCGTCGAGAGTCTTCAGCATCGTCAGCGCGGCGTCCGGGTCACTGGTGTCGGCGAGGCCGTCGGTGCCGAGGGTCGAGGAGACCCAACGCTCGACCGCGGCGACCGCCCGGGGCGCGTCGAGATCGTCGGCCAGCGCGGCCAGGACCTCCTGGACCACCGGACCGGCGGGTGCCCCGGCGCCGAGCGAGAGCGCCTTGCGCCAGCGCACGACCGAGTCGACGGCGTCCCAGAGCAGCGCGTCGGTCCACTCCCAGTCTGAGCGGTAGTGGTGGCGCAGCAGCACCAGCCGGATCGCCATCGGGTCGACGTCGCTGTTGCGCAGCGCCGACACGAAGACGAGGTTGCCCTTGGACTTCGACATCTTCTCGCCGTCGTAGGCCACCATGCCGGCGTGCGCGTAGGCCCGCGCGAACGGCGCCCCCGGAGCTGCCACCTGCGCCTCGCCCGCACACATCTCATGGTGCGGGAAGACCAGGTCGCTGCCGCCGCCCTGGACGTCGAACGCCGAGCCGAGGAACTTCATCGCCATCGCCGTGCACTCGATGTGCCAACCGGGCCGCCCCGGGCCGAACGGGCTGTCCCAGGAGGGCTCGCCGGGACGCTCGCCGCGCCACACGACGCAGTCGAGGGGGTCTTTCTTGCCCGGGCGCTCGGGGTCGCCGCCCCGCTCGGGGAAGACCCGCAGCATCTCGTCGCGGTCCCAGCCCGAGACGGCGCCGAAGGCGGGGTCCGCGGTCACGGAGAAGTACAGGTCGTCCTCGACGGGGTAGACCGCGCCGACGTCCTGGAGCCGCCCGATCAGGTCGATGACCAGCGGGATCGACTCGACCGCGCCGATGTAGTGCTCCGGCGCGATGACGCGCAGGGCGGTCATGTCCTGGCGGAACAGCTCGGTCTCGCGCTCGGCCAGCTCCACCCAGTCGACGTTGACCTTCGTCGCGCGCTCGAGCAGCGGGTCGTCGACGTCGGTGACGTTCTGGACGTAGACGACGTCGTGCCCGGCGTTGCGCCAGGCCCGGTTCAGCAGGTCGAAGGCGACGTACGTCGCGGCGTGCCCGATGTGCGTGGCGTCGTACGGCGTGATGCCGCAGACGTAGAGCCGGGCCGGGCCTTCCGGGGTCGTGGTGACCATCGATCCGGTGGCGGTGTCGCGGACCGCCACGGCCGGGCCCGCCACGGGCAGGGTCGGGATCTTCGGGGAAGGCCACGTACGCATGTCCCGAAGCCTAGATGAGGGGCCGGACCGGACCGACCGGCGAGGGCCTCAGAGGGTGTGTCCCTATTCGGGACCGCTGCGTTGTCGGTGGCGTCAAGGACCATCGCTTACGTGTCAAACGTTGCCGCCGGGACTCTGGAAGCCAGCGCCGCGCTGGTCTCGCACACCGGCGCGCGGCTGACCCGGGCCACGACGTTCCGGTTCACCCTGGACCCGAACCGTGAGCAGCACCAGCAGCTCCTCGCCCACGCTGGTGCCGCCCGGCTGGCGTACAACCACCACCTGGGCCGAGCGAAGGCCAACCTGGACCAGCGCGCCGCCGAGCGCAGCTACGGGATCGCCGAGGTCGACCTCACCCCGTCGCTGTCGTGGTCGAAGATGTCGTTCATTAACCACATGAACGCCTGGAAGGACGGCCGCGCCGCCGACGCCCGGGTGTCGCACGACGAGGACGGCACCGAGATCCGTGGTCTGGCGTGGCGCGGTGAGGTGTCGGCCGACGCGTTCGAGTGCGCCAGCGTGAACGCCGCGCAGGCCCTGGCGAACTGGGCGAAGTCCCGCACGGGCGAGCGCGCCGGCAAGGCGGCCGGGTTCCCGCGGTTCAAGTCCCGGCACAGGACCGCCCCCGCGTTCCGGGTTCGGTCGAAGTCGAAGCCCGGCCAGACCTCACCGGTGCGCCCAGTCGGCTCGCGGACCATCCGGTTCCCCAAGCTCGGCGAGCTCCGGGTCCACGAACACACCGGCAAGCTCGCGAAGCTGTTCACCGGCGGCCGGTTCCACGTCTACGCAGCAAGCTTCCGGTACGAGCGCGGCCGGTGGATCGTCGCCATCACCGGGGTCGCCGCCGAACTCCACCACCAACGCCGCTCGCCCAAGAACCGGCACCCCGCCCGGGTCGGGGTGGATCTGGGGGTGAAGACCCTCGCGGTCGTCGCCGACGAACACGGACGCCAGCTGCAGGCGTGGGCGGGGGTGAAAGCGCTGCAGCACGCCCAGGTACGCCTGAGTCTGGCCAACCAGAGGTACTCGAGAACCAAGAGGGACTCTGGTGGTCGGAAGAAGGCGGCACGCCGCCTGGGCAGAATCCACGCAAGGGTCACGCACCTGCGCCGCAACCTGCTGCACCACATCACCACCGAGCTCGCCCGCGGCTACACGTCCGTCACGATCGAGGACCTCAACGCCGCCGGCATGCTCGCCAACCGCCGGCTGGCCCGGGTGGTCTCGGACGCTGCGTTCGGCGAGTTCCGCCACCAGCTCGCCTACAAGGCCGCCTGGTACGGCACCAAGCTCATCGTCGCCGACCGCTGGTTCCCGTCGTCGAAGACGTGCTCGGGGTGCGGAGCCATCGACCCGGACCTGACCCTGTCGGACCGGATCTACTCCTGCGGGGCCTGCGGCCTGATCCTTGACCGGGACGTCAACGCTGCGGTCAACCTCGCCCGCTACCCCGCAACGCTCGCGACTTCACCGCCACAACGCGTGGCCGCCTGACACACGCACCGTGTCTGCACCCGGATGGTCCGGGTCAAGAGCCGATCGCCACCTCGCACCACGAAGGGGCCCTGGGTCGGAACCAGCGCAAGACCACACCCAGGGTGGTGTGGCGGCTGGATGGCAACCAAGAACCCGCATCCCCCGTCGGGGATGCGGGTCAAGGGAAGCCAGTGCGTCCTGAACAGGGACACACCCAGTCAGAAGGGCGGCCACGGGATGGCCGGCCACTCACCCCGAGGCGCCGGCATGACCCCCCGAGCGATGAGCCGGTCACACCGTCGGGCGACCGCGTCCACCTCGGGCTCGCTGAGATGGGCCGCCAGACGGACGCCCAGGTCCTCGCCGAGCGCGACGCGCAGGTCGCGGACCGCGGCGATCTCCTCGTCCGTCAGGGCCTCGCCCAGCCAGCCCCAGAGGACGGTGCGCAGCTTGCTCTCGGTGTGGAACGTCACGCCGTGGTCGACGCCGTAGCGGTGCCTGTCGCTCATCTCCAGCACGTGGCCGCCCTTGCGGTCGGCGTTGTTGACGACGATGTCGAAGATCGCCATCCGCCGCAGCGGCGCCGAGTCCTCGTGGACGAGCGAGACCGGCTGGTCGTGCCCGTCGATGCCGTCGAAGACGTGCCGGAAGCCCGGAGGGACACGGCCCTCAGGGACCAGGGTCACCGCGACCTGGTCCTCGTCGGGCTCCTGCCAGCGCTGGACCATGCCCGGCCCGTGCGGGCCGCCGCGCAGCCAGGTCTCCGGGACGACGTTCCAGCCGAGCTCCTCGGAGACGACGTACGCCGCCACCTCGCGGTCCGCGAGCGTCCCGTCGGGGAAGTCCCACAGGGGCCGCTCCCCGAGACCGGCTTGTAGACCACGCGGACGCCGCCGATCTCGCCGATGAACGTCGCGTTCGACGCCGGCATGATCCGGCCGTGCAGGACCAGCTCACCTTCGAGCAGGTCGGCGGTCAGGTCCTTCACGGGTCGCGGCGACGGAACCCGTTGGCCCGCACGCAGAGGTGCCCGTCGGGGTCGATGGGGTTGCCGCAGAACGGGCAGCTGGGCCGTCCGGCGTCGAGGACCTGGGCGGAGCGCTTCACGAACGCGCGCGCCATCCCGGCGGGCAACCGGACCAGGAAGATCTCCTCGGGCTCGGGCTCCTCGAACTCCTCGTCGACCTGCTCGGGCGAGACCACGGCCGCCTCGGTGAACGGGAACACCTCGATCACGATCCGCTCGTCGTCGGGGTCCCACGACAGGGTCATGGTGCCTGCACGGAACTCCTCCTCGATCGGCTGCTCGAGCGGCGCGGAGTCCTCGAGGCCCCGGGGCGCGACGGCCGGGATCATGCCGTCGGTGAGCCCGCTGGCCATCACCTCGTCGAGCAGCTCGTCGACCCGTTCGGCCAGCGCGGAGACCTGCTGCTTCTCCAGCGAGACGCTGACGACGCGCGCACCGGACCGGGCCTGCAGGAAGAACGTGCGCTGTCCGGGCGGGCCGACCGTGCCCGCGACGAACCGTTCCGGCGGGTCGAAGTCATGGACGAGAGGTGCCATGGCACCACCCTAGGGGCGGGGCGAAGGACGGTCCGGACCGGCGCCTCCACCCACGGGGGCATCAGCGGCGCGGCGTGAGCGGCGCCCGGGCTTGGGCGCCAGCCAGGCGAGGTCGCCGTCGTGGGTGTTCGTGGCCAGCACGTAGGGGCGGCTCGAGGTGTAGCGGACGATCGAGATCGAGGCGGGGTCGACGTGCAGCCGCTGGAAGAGGTCGAGGTGCATGCCGAGCGCGTCGGCCAGCAGCGACTTGATGATGTCGCCGTGGCTGACCGCCACCCACACCGCGCCCGGTCCGTGGGCGGACTCCACGGCGGCGTCGTGGCGGCGGATGGCCGCCACCGCCCGGGCCTGCATGGCTCCCAGGGACTCGCCGCCGGGGAACGCCGCGGCGGACGGCTGTGTCTGCACGGTGGTCCAGAGCTTCTCCCTGGCGAGCTCCTTGAGCGCCCGGCCCTGCCACTCGCCGTAGTCGCACTCGGTGATGCCGCGCTCGCTGGCGATCGTCAGGGGTCCGCCCTGCGCGCCCATGATCACCTTGGCGGTCTGCCGGCACCGCTCGAGCGGGCTGCTCACGATCGCCGCGAGCGGGACCCGGCCGAGGCGCTCGGCGGCGCGCGTGGCCTGACCCTGCCCGGTGTCGTCCAGCTTGACGCCGGGGAGCCGGCCGGCCAGCACACCCGTGGCGTTGGCGGTGGTCCGGCCGTGTCGCACGAGGATCACGGTTGCCATGCCGTGGAGCCTAGTGGGACTAACCTCGACACGTGATCGTCGACAGTGCGCTGTACCGCAAGGGTGTCCGCGTCCCCGTGGACTGCGCCCCCCAGGACCTGCACGAGCTGCGCTCCCAGGCGAAGGGCGACGGCGACTTCGTGTGGCTGGGGTTGCACGAGCCCACCGAGCACGAGCTCGAGGACGTCGCGGTCGCCTTCGGGCTGCACCCCCTGGCCGTCGAGGACGCCGTCCATGCCCACCAGCGGCCCAAGCTGGAGCACTACGAGGACAGCCTGTTCCTCATCCTCAAGACGCTCTGGTATGTCGACGAGGACGACGCCGTCGAGACCGGCGAGATCCACATCTTCGTCGGCGAGGACTTCATCGTGACCGTCCGCCACGGGTCCGGCTCGGAGCTCCACTCGGCCCGGCGCTACCTCGAGTCCGCGGAGGCCGTGCTCACCCATGGCCCCTCTGCGGTCGTGTACGCCGTCTGCGACCGGGTCGTGGACGGCTACATCGAGGTCGTGGAGGCGCTCGAGGAGGACGTGGACGAGGTCGAGGAGTCGGTCTTCTCCCCCGCCCGCACCAACGACTCGGCCCGGATCTACACGCTCAAGCGGGAGATCGCGGAGGTACGCCGCGCCGTGATGCCGCTGCGCGAGCCGATGCGGCGCTTCGCGTCGGGCCAGGTGCCCGGCATCGAGGAGGCGGCCGTTCCGTTCTTCCGGGACGTCGCCGACCACCTGGCCCGTGCCGCCGAGGTCGTCGACAGCCTCGACGGCCTGCTGTCCACCGCGTTCGAGGCCCACCTGGCCGGGATCCAGGTCCAGCAGAACGAGGACATGCGCAAGATCTCGGCCGGGGTCGGGCTCGTCGCCGCGCCGACGCTGATCGCCGGCGTCTACGGCATGAACTTCCAGGACATGCCGGAGCTGGGCTGGTTCCTCGGCTACCCGTTCGCGCTGGCGCTGATGGTGTTCACGTCCGGCGGGCTGTGGGTCTTCTTCAAGAAGTCCGGCTGGCTGTAGCGCTCAGGCGTTGAGGACGCCGGTGGCGACCAGCACGAGCGTGAGCGTGCCGAGCGCGATCCGGTAGATCACGAACGGCGTGTAGGACCTCGTCGCGACGTAGCGCAGCAGCCACGCGATCGCGGCGTACCCCACGATGAACGACACGATCGTGGCGACGATGGTGGGGCCCCAGCCGTAGACGTTCTCGCCGTTCGGGATCTCCTTGAGCTCGAACACGCCCGCGCCGACGACGGCGGGGATGGCGAGCAGGAAGGCGTAGCGCGTGGCCGCCTCGCGGTCGTAGCCCAGGAAGCGGCCCATCGAGAGCGTCGCGCCGGACCGGGAGACCCCGGGCACCAGCGCCAGGGCCTGCGCCAGGCCCATCAGGACGGCGTCGCGCAGGGTGATCTGCCTGATCTGCTTGTCCACCGACCCGATGCTGTCGGCGAGCCCGAGCACCAGGCCCCCCACGATCAGCGTGGTGCCGATGATCCAGAGGCTGCGGAAGTCCTGCTCGATGGTGTCCTTGAGCAGCACGCCGAGGATCACGATCGGGACCGAGCCCATGATGATGAACCAGCCCATCCGGGCGTCGAGGTGCCCGCGGTACTCCGGCTTGACCAGCGACTTGGACCACGTCGACCCGATCCGCCAGATGTCCTTGCGGAAGAAGATCAGCACGGCCAGCTCGGTGCCGATCTGGATGACCGCGGTGAACGCGGCGCCCGGATCGCCCCAGCCGAACATCTCGGGGAAGATCCGGAGATGGGCACTGCTGGAGATCGGCAGGAACTCGGTCAGTCCCTGGATCGTGCCGAGGACAACTGCCTGAAGGAATTCCCACACGGTGGCGCATCCTACGGTCCGGTCCGGTCTCGTCCGACCGCACCGCGCCGGTCCGGACCGGTCTCGTCCGGCCGCACCGCCCCGGTCCGGCTTCTGGTCCGTACGGCGAGCCGTGGGCGTGCTGTCAGGGGTGTGCGGCTAATTTGTGCCCATGCAACAGCGGTCGGTCGGTGCGACCGGACTCAAGGTGTCCCGGCTGGGTCTCGGGACGATGACGTGGGGCCGTGACACCGACGAGCACGAGGCCCGTGACCAGCTGATCGCCTTCGCGGAGGCCGGGGGAACGTTCCTCGACACCGCTGCCGGCTACGGCAACGGTGCCTCCGAGGAGCTGATCGGCACCCTCATCGGGGACGTGGTCGCCCGCGACGAGATCGTGCTCGCCACCAAGGCCGGGATCAGCTCCCGCCGCGGGGCGCGTGACTACAACGTGGGCCGCGGCCACCTGCTCTCCACCCTCGACACGTCACTGCGCCGGCTCGGGGTCGACAACGTCGACCTGTGGCAGGTGCACATCTGGTCCGACGAGACCCCGATCGAGGAGACGCTGAGCGCGCTCGACCAGGCACTCAGCAGCGGCCGCGCGTCGTACGTCGGCATCTCGAACTACTCGGGCTGGCAGACCGCCCAGGCGGCGACCTGGCAGCGAGCGGTCCCGGGGCGTGCGGTGCTCGCCTCGACCCAGGTGGAGTACTCCCTGCTCAACCGTGCCGTCGAGCAGGAGGTCCTGCCGGCCGCCGCGGCGCTCGGCCTCGGCGTCCTGCCCTGGTCACCGCTGGGCCGCGGCGTGCTGACCGGCAAGTACCGCTCGGGCACCCCGTCGGACTCGCGCGCGGCGTCCTCGCACTTCGCGAACTTCGTGAACGCCTACCTCGGTGAGCGCTCCAGCCAGATCGTCGAGGCGGTCGTCCGGGCCGCCGACGGGCTGGGCTGGAGCCCGCTGGAGGTCGCCCTGGTCTGGGTGCGGGACCGGCCCGGCGTCACCGCGCCGGTGGTGGGTGCCCGCACGGCCACCCAGCTCAAGGGTGCCTTGGGCGTCGAGGAGCTGGCCCTGCCCCCGGAGATCGTCGAGGCGCTCGACGACGTGTCGGGAGAGTGACGTGACTGCCCGCGCTCTCGCCCGCCCGCTCAACCGCGGGGTGGAGTGGGAGTTCGACAGGATCACGCTGCCGCGGGAGTTCTCCCGCAACGTCGTCACCCGGCTGCTCGTCGAGCGCGCCGAGCACGGCGGCTGGGAGCTGGACTGTGTGCGGATCACGTCCGACGGCACCCGCCGGGTCGTGCTGCGGCGCAAGATCATCCGGCAGCTCCGCCCCACCACGCTCTAGCTAGGAGCAGTCTCCTAGGCAGTCGTCTCGTCGAGGAACCGGTCGAAGACCCGGGCCCCGAACTCCAGCGCGTCGACCGGAACCCGCTCGTCGACGCCGTGGAACAGCGCGGTGAAGTCGAGCTCGGCGGGCAGCCGTAGCGGCGCGAAGCCGTAGGACCGCATGCCGAGCTTGTTGAAGTGCTTGGCGTCGGTCCCGCCGCTCATGAGGTACGGCGCCACCACGGCGTCGGGGTCCTCCGCGAGGATCGAGCGGCCCATCGCGTCCACCAGGGCCCCGTCGTACGGCGTCTCCCAGGGCTGCTGCCGCGACACGTAGTCGATGCTCACGTTCTCCCCGCACAGCTCGGCCAGGGTCGCGAAGAACTCGTCCTCGAAGCCGGGCAGGAAGCGGCCGTCGACATGGGCGGACGCCTCGGTGGGGATGACGTTCACCTTGTAGCCGGCGCTGAGCATGGTCGGGTTGGTGGTGTTGCGCAGCACGGCTCCGAGCATCCGGGCGGCGCCGCCGAACTCCTCGACGAGACTCTCGGCGTTCTCGGGCGTGGCCTCGGTGCCGGCCAGGTCCGCGACGGCGGCCAGCAGGGTCTTCATGGTGGGCGTGAGCCGCACCGGCCACTCGTGGGCGCCGATCCGGGCGACCGCGGCGGCGAGCTCGGTGACGGCGTTCTCCCGGTTGATCATCGAGCCGTGCCCGGCGCGGCCGCGAGCGGTCAGCCGCATCCAGGCCATCCCCTTCTCGGCGGCCTCGATGAGGTAGAGCCGGCGCCCCCGCACGGTGGTGCTGAAGCCGCCGACCTCGCCGACGGCCTCCGTGCAGGCCGAGAGCTCGTCGCGGTGGTGGTCGATGAGGTACTCGGCACCCTTGTGGCCCCCGGCCTCCTCGTCCGCGGTGAAGCAGAGCACGACGGGACGCTCGGGCACGCGGCCGGCCCGGGCACGCGCCCGGACCACCGAGAGCAGCATCGCGTCGAAGTCCTTCATGTCGACCGCGCCCCGGCCCCAGACGTAGCCGTCCTGGATCTCACCGGAGAACGGGTCGACCTGCCAGTCCTCGGCGGCGGCCGGGACGACGTCGAGGTGGCCGTGCAGGAGCAGGGCGTCACCGCCCGAGCCGTCGGCCGGTCCACCCCAGTGGGCCACGACCGAGGTGCGCCCGGGCTCGGACTCGTAGAGGCGCGCGTCGATGCCCACCTCGCCCAGCAGGGTGGCGACGTACTCGGCCGCCTTCCGCTCCCCCGGACCGTCCTCCTCGCCGTAGTTCGAGGTGTCGATCCGGATCAGGTCCCGGCACAGCTCGACCACCTCACCAGCGGGGTCGTACGCCGGCTCCGGCACTGCCTGTTCGTTGTCGCGCGAGGATGCAGCCATGGCCCCATCCTGACATCCGCCGGACGCCGGGCCCGATTGAAGAGTTGGGCCTTCCTCTTGCTACAGTTCCGAGGCACTCGTCCGGGTGGCGGAATTGGCAGACGCGCTAGCTTGAGGTGCTAGTGCCCGTATTAGGGCGTGGGGGTTCAAGTCCCCCCTCGGACACTGGAAAGGCCCCGGCTCCACGGGGCCTTTTCTTCATTTCGGGGACACGACAGCCGGACTCGGTGGCGCTGACGTGGCCCCGTCCGGGCCCGTCAGGCTGCCGCGCAGCACGTCGACCTGCTCCTGGACCCGCTCGAGGGCCGAGCGCGCCGGCGAGCGGGCCTCACCCAGCTCCGTGGCCAGCCGTCCCACCGCCTCCTCCAGCGAGGCGAACCGCTGCTGCAGCGCGGCCAGCGTGTGCTCCTGCTGGACGGCGCGCTCGCGCAACAGGGCGGTCTGCGCTGCCTGGAGCTGTCCGGCCTCCCACAGGTCCACGAACACCTGGACCTTTGCCCGCAGGATCCACGGGTCGAACGGCTTGGACAGGTAGTCCGCACCTCCGGCCACGTAGCCCCGGTAGGAGCTGCCCGGGTCCTTGTCGACGGCAGTCAGGAAGATGATCGGCACGTCCTTGGTGCGGATGCGCCGCTTGATGCGCGCCGCCGTCTCGAAACCGTCCATGCCCGGCATCTGGGCATCGAGCAGGATCAGCGCGAACTCGTCCCGCAGCAGGGCGCGGAGCGCCTCCTCGCCCGAGTTCGCGCGCACCAGCACCAGGTGCAGCGCGCCCAGGATCGCCTCCAGCGCCAGAAGGTTCTCGGGCCGGTCGTCGACGAGCAGGATCTTGGCCCGTTCGCTCACGAGAGCCACGACCGGATGACCGACAACAGTTGCTCGACGTCGACCGGCTTGGTGACGTAGTCCGATGCGCCGGCCGTGAGGCTGTTGTCACGGTCGCCGGGCATCGCCTTCGCGGTCAGGGCGATCACCGGGAGGTCCTGGAACGCCGGGATCTTCCGGATCTCCCGCATGGCGGTGTAGCCGTCCATGCCCGGCATCATCACGTCCATCAGCACCAGGTCGATCGCCGGCTCACCACGCAGCGTCCTGAGCCCCTCCTCGCCGCTCTCGGCGTAGAGCACGTCGATACCGTGCTGTTCGAGAGCGCTGGTGAGGGCGAAGACGTTGCGGACGTCGTCGTCGACGATGAGGATGCGCTTGCCCGCGAACACCTGGTCCTCCTCGGCCTGGCGCGCGACGGGCGCGCTCGGCTCCGCGAGGGCGCCGACGTCGGAGCGATGCAGGAACAGCGCCGCGCTGCCGACCAGCTCGTCCAGCGTCTGTGGCCGCGCGAGCGTGAGCACGTCGCCGTACCGGGCGAGTCTGGCCTCGTCGTGCGGCGACAAGTTGTCACTGCGGCTGACGACGACCGGCCGGTGACGCAGGCGTTTGCGTGCCCGGACCCGCTTGAGCACCTCGAAGCCGCCGCGGTCAGGCAGCGCGAGATCGACCACCAAGCAGTCGTAGGGGCGCTCGCTGAATGCTGCGGCCGCATCGTCGGGCGTTCCGACGATCTCGACCTCGATCTCGTCCAGCGCCTCGAACCGCTCCGCGACGGCCGCACTCTGACTGCCACTGTCGTGCGAGACGACCAGTAGCCTGCGCTTGGCCCGGGCGACGAACGACTCCAGGTTCTCGAGCGCGGCATCGACCTTGGCCTTGGTGAACGGCACCTCGATCACGTCCAGCGATCCGGCCAGCCAGCCCTGGTGAGCGGTCTCGGCCGCCACGACGGTGTGCGCCGCGATCATCGGGATGTCCCGGGTCACGCCGAGCCGCTTGAGCAGGTGGTGCAGGGAGGTGCCGTCGTGGGCGGCCATGTCCATGCCGACGATCATCCCGTCGGGATGCCGCTGCTCCGCGATCGCGAGGGCCCGGTCGGCATACGACGTCGCGAGGACCTTGAAGTTGTGGTTCCGGCCGACCTCGACGGCTGCCCGGCACAGCTCGGGGTCCGCCAGCGCAACGAGCAGGATCCGATCCCCCGGCACGATGTCGCCGTCGTCATCCTCCACCTGTTCCAGCACGCGTTCCGGACGCGCCGCCAGCTCCGCATGGGTCCTGGCCGGAGCGACGGGGACTGCGGCTGGCGCTCCAGGCCGCCCGCCGCCCTGGAACTGGGTGGGCAGGTAGAGCGTGAACCGGCTTCCGCGTTCCGGCTCGCTCTCGACATGGATCTCGCCCCCGATCAGGCGTGCGATCTCCCGGCTGATCGACAGCCCCAGGCCCGTCCCGCCGAACTTGCGGCTGATCGTGCCGTCCGCCTGCTGGAAGGCCTCGAAGATCGTCCGCAGCTGCTCGGGCGGGATGCCGATGCCCGTGTCGGTGACCTCGAAGGCCAGCACCCCGTCCGCGACCGTCAGGGCCGGGGTCGTGAAGCGCTGCTGGGCGCTGCTGCGGATGACGAGCGTGACCTCGCCGGACGAGGTGAACTTGACCGCGTTCGACAGCAGGTTGCGCAGCACCTGCTGCAGCCGGTGCTGGTCCGACACCAGGGTTGCCGGCACGTCCTCGGACACCACCACGGAGAACCTGAGGTCCTTCTCAGCGGTGAGGGGCCGGAATGTCGCCTCGACGTACTCCACGATCCCCGAGACGGCAACGGTGGCGGCGTGGACATCCATCTTGCCCGCCTCGACCTTGGACAGGTCAAGGATGTCGTTGATCAGCTGCAGCAGGTCCGTTCCGGCGCTGTGGATGGTCTGCGCGAACTCCACCTGCCGCCCGTTCAGGTTCTGGTCGGAGTTGTCGGCCAGCAGCTTCGCGAGGATGAGCAGCGAGTTGAGCGGCGTGCGCAGCTCGTGGGACATGTTCGCGAGGAACTCGGACTTGTAGCGTGACGACAGCGCCAGCTGTTCGGCGCGGTCCTCGAGCGCCCTGCGGGCGTCCTCGATCTCGAGGTTCTTGATCTCGATGGCGCGATTCTGCTGGGCCAGCAGACTCGCCTTCTCCTCCAGCTCGGCGTTGCTCTGCTGCAGCTCCTGTTGCTGGGTCTGCAGCTCGCCCGACTTGTTCTGCAGCTCCCCCGCGAGGCGTTGCGACTCCTCGAGGAGCGCCTGGGTACGCGAGCTGGCGATGATGGCGTTCAGCGAGACCCCGATGATCTCCATCAGCTGCTCGAGGAACTGCAGGTGGACGACGCTGAAGGGGTGGAACGACGCGAGCTCCATGACGCCGAGCACCCGCTCCTCGAACACCACCGGGAGGATGACGAGACTCAGCGGAGCCGCCTCGCCGAGCCCCGAGGCGATCGTCAGGTAGGTCGGCGGCACGTCGGTGATCAGGATGCGCTCCCGTCCCCGGGCGGCCTGGCCGACCAGTCCCACACCGAAGTCGAACGTGTCGGGCACGCCGGGGCGAGGCCGGTATCCGTACGACGCGATCCGCCGCAGGGTGTTGACCCCGGCGTGACCGTTCTCGCCGAGGAAGAACGACCCCGCACTCGCCCCCACGAGCGGGGTGAGCTCGCCCACGATGAGCTGGGTGACGTCGAGCAGGTCACGGCCACCCTGCATGTGGCCGGTGAACCGGGCCAGGTTGGTCTTCAGCCAGTCCTGCTCCTGGTTTGCCCTGGTGGTCTCGCGCAGGTTGTCGATCATCTGGTTGAGGTTGTCCTTGAGCTCGGCGACCTCGCCCTGGGCCTCGACCGTGATCTGCTGGCTCAGGTCACCCTGGGTCACCGCGGTGGAGACCTCGGCGATCGCACGCAGCTGCGTGGTCAGGGTGCCGGCCAGCTGGTTGACGTTCTCCGTCAGCTTGCGCCAGGTGCCGGAGACGTCGGCGACCTCGGCCTGGCCGCCGAGCATGCCGTCGGTGCCGACCTCACGCGCGACGCGGGTGACCTCGTCCGCGAACGACGAGAGCTGGTCGACCATCCGGTTGACCGTGGTCTTCAGCTCGAGGATCTCTCCGCGCGCGTCGACGTACGTCTTCTGGGTCAGGTCGCCGTGCGCGACCGCGGTGGTGACGAGGGCGATGCTGCGCACCTGGCTGGTCAGGTTGCCCGCCATCGAGTTCACCGAGTCGGTGAGGTCCTTCCAGGTGCCGGACACGCCCCGCACCTGGGCCTGGCCGCCAAGGATGCCTTCGGTGCCCACCTCGCGCGCCACCCGGGTCACCTCGTCCGCGAACGCTCGCAGGGTGTCGACCATGGCGTTGATCGTGCTGGCCAGGGCGGCCACCTCGCCGCGCGCCTGGATCGAGATCTTCTGGCTGAGGTCGCCACGCGCGACTCCCGTCGAGACGGTCGCGATGCTGCGCACCTGGTTGGTCAGGTTCGAGGCCATCGAGTTCACCGAGTCGGTCAGGTCGCGCCAGGTGCCGGCCACGCCCGGGACGCGCGCCTGGCCGCCCAGCATCCCCTCGGTGCCGACCTCCCTCGCGACGCGGGTGACCTCGTCGGCGAACGACGACAGCTGGTCGACCATCGTGTTCACGGTGCTCTTCAGCTCGAGGATCTCACCACGGGCGTCGACGGTGATCTTGCTGGTCAGGTTCCCCTGCGCAACCGCGGTCGTGACCTCGGCGATGTTGCGCACCTGGGCCGTGAGGTTCGCCGCCATCATGTTGACGTTCTCGGTCAGGTCCTTCCAGGTCCCGGAGACGTCATGCACGTCCGCCTGTCCACCGAGCCGCCCCTCGGTGCCGACCTCCCTCGCGACGCGGGTGACCTCGTCGGCGAATGACGACAGCTGGTCGACCATGGTGTTCACGGTGCTCTTCAGCTCGAGGATCTCGCCGCGGGCCTCGACCGTGATCGTGCGGGTCAGGTCGCCTCGTGCGACGGCCGTGGTCACCTCGGCGATGTTGCGCACCTGCGCGGTGAGCGTGCCCGCCATGAAGTTCACCGAGTCGGTGAGGTCCCGCCAGGTTCCGGACACGCCCGGTACGGCGGCCTGCCCGCCGAGCCGGCCTTCCCCACCCACCTCGCGGGCCACCCGGGTCACCTCGTCAGCGAACGACGACAGCTGGTCGACCATCACGTTCACGGTCGTCTTCAGCTCGGCCAGCTCGCCACGCACGTCGACGGTGATCTTCTGGCTCAGGTCGCCACGGGCCACCGCGGTCGTCACCTGCGCGATGTTGCGCACCTGGTTGGTCAGGTTGGAGGCCATCGAGTTGACCGAGTCGGTCAGATCCTTCCACGTGCCCGCAACGCCGGGCACGTCCGCCTGGCCGCCGAGGATGCCCTCGCTGCCGACTTCGCGCGCCACGCGAGTGACCTGGTCGGCGAAGGACGAGAGCTGGTCGACCATCACGTTGACGGTGCTCTTGAGCTGGGCGAGCTCGCCCTTGACGTCGACGGTGATCTTCTGGCTGAGGTCACCCCGGGCGACTGCAGTCGTCACCTGCGCGATGTCGCGCACCTGGGCGGTCAGGTTGTCGGCCATGTAGTTGACCGACTCGGTGAGGTCCTTCCACCGGCCGGCCACGCCCGGCACGTCCGCCTGACCACCGAGGATGCCCTCGGTGCCCACCTCACGGGCCACTCGGGTCACCTCGTCGGCGAACGTCTGCAGCGTCGCGGTCATGGAGTTGAGTGTCTCGGCCAGCTCGGCGACCTCGCCGCGGGCGCTCACCGTGATCTGCTGGCTGAGGTCGCCACGGGCCACGGCCTGCGCGACAGACGAGATCCCACGCACCTGGCTGGTCAGGTTGGACGCCATCAGGTTCACGGAGTCGGTGAGGTCCTTCCAGGTGCCCGACACCCCCCGGACGTCGGCCTGCCCGCCGAGCCGCCCGTCGGTGCCGACCTCGCGCGCGACGCGTGTCACTTCAGAAGCGAACGACGACAGCTGGTCGACCATCCGGTCCACGGTGTCCTTGAGCTGCGCCATCTCCCCCGACACCTCGACGGTGACGGTGTGCGACAGGTCGCCGTCGGCGACCGCGGTCGTGACCAGCGCGATGTCGCGCACCTGGGCGGTCAAGCGGTTCGACATCGTGTTCACCGCGTCGATGAGGTCACGCCAGCTCCCGTCGGCGTCGCGGACCCGCGCCTGGCCGCCCAGCTTGCCCTCGGTGCCGACCTCCCGGGTCACCCGGGTGATCTCGTCGGCGATGGAGGACAGCTGGTCCACGAGCCCGTTGACGCTCCGGGCCACCCGCAGCGGCTCGCCCCGCAGGGACTGGCCCTCGAGACGCAGATCCATCCGCTGGGTCAGGTCACCGTCGGACACGGCCGCGACCACCCGCGCGAACTCACCCGTGGGACGCACGAGGTCCGTGACCAGGCTGTTGGCAGCCTCCACGCACCGTGCCCAGCCCCCCTCACCCAGGCCGGGCTGGAGCCGCTCACTGTGCCGGCCCTCCCTGCCGGCCACGCGCTGGACCCGGGTCAGTTCGGAGAGCATGTGCTGCTGCCGGTCGGCGATCTCGTTGTAGGCGATGGCCAGGTCCGCCGCCATCCCGTCACCCGAGACGGGGAGGCGTTTGCGGAAGTTGCCGTCCCGCATGGCGTTGAGCGCGGTGAGGAGACGCCCCAGCTGCGCGGTGTCCGGATCACGTTCTCGTGCCGGACGGGAAACCGTTCCAGGTCGAGCGGTCTTCTTGGCTGCGGGCATGGGAGGAACTCCTCAGCGGCGACTCGTCCTTGTGAGTCTGTCACCATGAGTGACGTCAGCCAATGAATCCGCGAGATGTCCATGAACCGATTCCCGATGCGCGCACACCGGTCCTTCGCCGCGGAGGCGAGGTCCGTCGCCCAGGCTCGCCGGTTCGCGCGCAGGACCCTCGAGGCCTGGGGAGCCGACGAGCTCGTGGACACCGCCTCGCTGGTCGTGAGTGAGCTCATGACGAACGCAGTGGTCCACGCCGGCACAGCTGCCCGGCTGGCGCTGGGGCTCCAGGGCCACGAGTTGCGTATCGAGGTGGAGGACGGGCATCCCGGTCGTGCCCTCCCGATGGTGCCGGACCAGCCGTCGGACACGTCCGAGCACGGGCGCGGACTCGTGATCACGACATCCCTCTCCTCGGCGTGGGGCGTCGAGTACACCCCCACCACCAAGCGGGTGTGGGCGATCTGCGGCAGCGACGGCACGAACGTCGGGGCCGTCGCAACCTCCGACGTACCCCCCTCCGCCCTGGGAGCGCGTGTGGCCGTGGTCGAGATCTCCGCAGCCGGCGAGGTGACGGCCTGGAACCTCGATGCGGAGACCTTGTTCGGCTGGTCTGCCGGCGAGGTGAAGGGGAGACCGTACGTCGACCTGATCGATCCGGTCGCCGGAGGTGGCCCGCCCGATGAGCTGGCCGCACCCGTCGGGACGGTCCGGTGGCAAGGGACCTACGCCGTGGTCTGCCAGAACGCCTCGACGGAGGCGGTGTTCGCGTCGCACGTGCACGCCGGCAGCGACCACGGCGGGACCGTCGCGCTGCTGGTCCTCGAGGAGCAGCGGGCCCTCCTCGAGCAGCCGGTCTCGACCTCTCACGTCATGCACTCCGGAGCCGCATCGCTCGGTCTGCGGGACGAGGCCCTGGTCAGACTCAGCGTCGAGGAGTACCTCACGCTGGCCGCTGAACGGGTGAGGGACCCGGTCTCGGCGGATGCGACGTACGTGCTCCTGCTCCATGACTTCGTCGACGAGCTCGAGGTGGTCGCGGTGAGCGGACTGCCCGAGACCCTGCTCGGCACCCGGATCCCGCCGGGCGCTCCCGGCACGCCCGACCTTCGCAACGCTCATCTTCCGGTCGTCGTGCCCGATCTCAGGGAGTTCGGTGTGCCGCTGCTCGCGGACACGGAGCTGCGCTCCCTCGTGGTCGTTCCGCTCGTCGTGGAGGGGAGGCTCGTGGGCGCCCTGGCAGCCGTCTCAGCCGTGGCGAACGGTTTCACGGACGACCAGGCTGCCCAGCTGCAGCTGTTCGCCGACGCCATCGCGGTCACCGCCGACCGGGCACGGCTCCAGGCCGCCGAGCGCGAGCGCCGCGGCTGGCTCGGCTACATCGCGGACGCCGGGGACCTGCTCGCCGGGTCGCTCGACCAGGACATGACGATGGCGATCACCGGCCAGATCGTCGTCCCCCGCATCGCGCAGTGGTGCGCCATCCATCTCACGGACGGGCGAGGCAAGCCCGTCCTCCAGCAGGTCTGGCACGAGGACGAGCGCCAGGTCGAGGCGGTCCGCGCGGCTGTCACGGAGATCCCCCGCGACCAGCTGGTCGACGGCGGCACTGTGCTCCCGGGGTACGCCGCCACCAGCATCCAGCTGGTCGCCCGCGGCAGGCAGATCGGGTTCATCACGATCGGCCGGCCGCGGCGCGATCCGCTCCGTAACGAGCTCTTCCTGGTTGCGGAGTCCATCGCCCGGCGGGCTGCCCTGGCGATCGACAACGCCCGAGCGCACGGCGACCTCCAGGCCGCGGGCAGGGCCCTCCAGGAGAGCCTGCTGCCTCCGTCGGTCCCGAAGGCTCCAGGTCTGGACATCGGCGTGGTCTACGAACCCGCGGGCCAGGATGCGGCGGCCGGTGGGGACTTCTACGACCTGTTCCCGGTCGGGAACGGCAGCTGGTGCTGGGCCGTCGGCGACGTCTGCGGCACCGGGGCAGAGGCCGCGGCGGTGACCGGGTTGGCCAGGCACACGATCAAGGCCCTGGTGCGTGCAGGGCTGCCTGTGGCCGCGACCCTCGAGCGGCTGAACACGGCGATCCTCGAGGAGGGTGCGCGCGCCCGGTTCCTGACGCTGGTGTGCGGGACGATGCAGCTCGAAGGCGGCCAGGTGCAGCTCGATCTGGTCAACGCCGGCCACCCGCTCCCGTTCCTGGTCGACCCCGACGGGCGTGTCCGCGAGATCGGGACGCCCCAGACCCTGCTCGGTGTCATGGACCACGTGGCCTACGTGGCGGAACGCCACGTTCTCGGCCGGGGGGATCTCCTGGTCGCCGTCACCGACGGCGTGCTCGAACGCCGGGACGGCGACAGGATGCTCGGCGAGGTGGGCTTCGCCGACGAGCTGGCGAAGACCTCGCAGCTCCCTGCACAGGAGGTGGCCGACCGGATCCGTCGCCTCGTCGCGGACTTCAGCGAGGTGCCCCAGGGCGATGACCTCGCGATCCTGGCGATCCGGGTCCAGATGGGTGCGGCCCGGTCGCCCGGATGAGTGCGGCTTCGTGGACCTCCTCCGCGGTGAGGCGGGAGAGCGCGAACCCCGCGTGGACGAGGACCCAGTCGCCGGGCGCGACCGGTTCCTCCAGCGTCAGCAGGGACACCGTCCTGCTGCGGCCACCGGTGCTGACCTCGGCGGTGCCGGACTCGGTCACCCGCGTGACCTCAGCCAGCTCGCCCAGGCACACGGGTGGTCACCCCCTCGTCACCGTGCGGTGGGGCTGGTTGCTGCACAGGTACGCCGGTGAGCACGGCCACCACTTCCGACACGGCGCGGTCCACGGCTTCTGCGACCGCGGGCGAGAGTGGCACGCCGTGGTCGAAGGAGCTGGCCTCTATGCCGACGATGACCAGTCGTGCGGGGAGCCGCCGCAAGGCGCGGGCGAGCTCGACCATCCTTCCGACACCGAAGTCGTGGGTGCCACCCCACCCGGTTCCGGCCCACGCGGACTCGGGCATCGCGGGCCGGCGCTCCCCTGTCTCGAGGTGGCGGACCGTGCCGACGGGGCGCCCCGAGCGCACCGCGTCCACGACGACGACCACGTCGTGTCCCGCCCACAGGTCGAGCAGCGAGGTGGGGTCCTCGTGCTCGACGACCCGGACCCCGACGATGCCGAGCGCGCCCACTGCCCGGGCCACGGCCGGGCCCACCGCATCGTCGCCGCGGTCCACGCTTCCCAGTCCGACCACGAGCGGCCTGACGGGCCCTTCGGCGGTCATCCGCGATCCACCGTCAGGTCGAGGAAGTGCGTGGCGCACGAGATGCACGGGTCGTAGTTTCGGATGGCGTGCTCGCACCGGTGCTGCAGCGCATGGTCGTCGAGGTCCGTCCAGCCCTCGACCAGGGTCCGCAGATCGGCCTCGACACTGGGCTGGTTCTGCGAGGTCGGCGGGACGATCCGGGCATCCTCGATGATCCCGGCGTCATCGAGGACGTAGCGGTGGAACAGCACGCCGCGCGGCGCCTCGCTGGCCCCGTGTCCCACCCCCGCCCGTGGGGGGACCGCGACGCTCGGGGCCGAGCTTCCCGTCCAGCCGTCGATGATGCGCAGCGCCTCGTGGTAGGCCTCGACCAGCTCGACCGCGCGCACGATGATCGAGCGGAACGGGTTGCGGCACGTGGGACCGAGCCCCGCCTCGCGCGCCGCCTGCTGCGCGAGCGGGGAGAGCCGGTCGTGGTTGAGGGTGTAGCGGGCCAGCGGCCCCACCGCGTAGGGACCGCGTGCACCGGCGTCGAGCCGGGCGTGGAGCGCGTTGGAGTGCGCGACGTGGAACTCGTCGATGTGGCGGGGGAAGTCACGCACCTCGAACGCGGCACCGGACGAGGTGACCACGCTCCCGGACTCGATCGGGTAGCCCTCGGCGGCGCGCAGCGACACGTACTCGTACGGTTGCTCCAGGTCCGGGAAGTCGAAGCCGGCCACGAGCCGGACCGTCTCGACGGCCTCTTCGAGCGCGCGTTCGAGGGTGGGGCGGATCGAGCGCAGCTCGGCGACGCTCGGCATCCGGTAGAAGCCCCCGACCCGGACGTTGACCGGATGGATCGATCGCCCCCCGACCAGGCTCATCAGCTGGTTGCCCGCCTTCTTCATCCGCAGCCCACGCTCGACCACCGCAGGGTGGTCCGCAGCCATCTCGATCGCGCCGTCGTAGCCGAGGAAGTCGGGAGCGTGCAGCAGGAAGACGTGCAGGGCGTGGCTCTCGATCCACTCGCCGCAGTAGAGCAGACGCCGCATCAACCGGATCTCCTCGGGGACCGTGACGCCACAGGCATCCTCGATCGCCCAGCACGCGCTCATCTGGTAGGCCACCGGGCAGATGCCACAGATGCGCGCGGTGATGTCCGGGGGCTCGGTGTGGGCGCGCCCGCGCAGGAACGCCTCGTAGAAGCGGGGCGGCTCGTAGATCCGCAGCTGGACGTCGGTCACCTTGCCGTCGCGGAACTCGATGTGCATCGCCCCCTCCCCCTCGACGCGGGCGAGCGTGCCGACGTGCAGGACGTGACCGCCGTCGGTGAGCCTGTGGTTCATGGCCGCACCTCCCCAGGGGGTGGGGGCTCGTGACGCGTGCTCTCCTGCAGGAACGCCTCCGAGGCGGCGTTGAACGTGCGGAAGATCCGCATGACCTCGGGCTCGCTCATCCCGTGGGTGCGCAGCCGGCTCGCGATCGAGACCGTGTTCGGGGTGTCCTGCGGGCCGAAGCACCCGTAGCAGCCCCGCGCGAAAGTTGGGCAGAGCGCGCCACACCCGGCCTGGGTGACGGGTCCGAGGCAGGGCGTCCCGTGGGCGACCGTGACGCACACGTTCCCCCGGCGCTTGCACTCGACACACACGCTGTGACCGGGGATCCGTGGCTGGCGGCCCTGGATCTCGGCGGCGAGCACCTCCAGCAGCTGGTTCCTGTCGATCGGGCATCCCCGCAGCTCGAAGTCGACCTGCACGTGCGCGGCGATCGGCGTGGAGCGCGCCAGTGTCTCGACGTACTCGGGGTGCGCGTAGACGATCGACCGGAACTCGGCGACGTCGGCGAAGTTGCGCAGTGCCTGGATCCCGCCGCTGGTCGCGCAGGCCCCGATGGTGATCAGGCGTCGGGAGACCTCGCGCACGCGCTGGATCCGCTCGAGCTCCTCCGGGGTCGTGATCGAGCCCTCCACGAGCGAGACGTCGTACGGCCCCTCGACCACGGCACGGGTGGCCTCGGGGAAGTAGGCGATCTCGATCTCACCCGCCAGCGGGATGAGCTCGTCCTCGCAGTTCAGGAGCGTCAGCTGACACCCGTCGCAGGAGGCGAACTTCCACACCGCGAGCTTCGGTCGGCCGTGGGTGGAGCGGCCGGTCATGGGGTCGGGATCGCTGGCGGCCACGGCTCACAGCTCCGCTCGCAGCATGAGGGGCTCGAGCCGGTCATAGCTCAGCACGGGGCCGTCCACGCACAGGAACAGCTCGCGGAGCTGGCAGTGACCGCACAGCCCCACGCCGCACTTCATGTTGCGCTCCATGGACAGCCGCACCCGGGCAGGAGGAACGCCCCGGTCACCGAGCGCGGCCGCAGAGTGGCGCATCATCACCTCGGGGCCGCAGACCAGGGCCAGGGCACGCGCCCCGTCGAACTCGGCCCGCTCGATGAGCTGGGTGACGAGGCCGACGCTCCCGCGCCAGGCGTGCTGGCCGCTGTCGACGATCACGTCGACGTCGAGGCGGTGGTCGTCGCTCCAGGAGCGCAGGTCGTCGGCGAAGAGGATGTCCTCGGGGGTGCGTGCGCCGTACAGGACGGCGACCCGGTCGTAGGCACCACGGTCCGCGCACACCTCGAGGATGGCCGGGCGCAGCGGCGCCAGCCCGATGCCGCCGGCAACGAAGACCACGTCGCCCCCGCTGCCGTCGCGCACCTCCCAGCCCGTGCCGAAGGGGCCCCGCACGCCGAGCATCGTGCCGGGTGCGGCGGCAGTCAGGGCGCGGGACACCGAACCGACGTCGCGGACGGTGTGCCGCAGGGTGCCGGGCCGGGCGGGATCGCCGCTGATCGAGATGGGGACCTCCCCCACTCCGAAGGCCTGCAGCATCGTGAACTGGCCCGCCTCGAACGCCAGCGGCTCGCCGTCGACGGACTCGAGATCCAGGGTGTGGGTGTCATGGGTGTCCCGGCGCGTCCCGGTGACCAGGTACGGCCGCGGGACCATCGTCATGAGCGCTGCCCGTAGAGGTCGAGCAGGCGGACGCGCGCGGACTGGAGCCGCAGCGACATCACCTGGACGACGCGCTGCAGCAGGGCGTAGCCGAGCGCCGGGTCGACCTCGCACTTGCCGCGCAGGCACTGACCGTCGAGGACGATCGCGCGGGTGTCCTCGGTCGCGCGCGCGTCGAAGGTCCAGCGGTACGGCGGGATCAGCCAGGACCAGCCCACGACGTCGCCGTCACGGGCGGTGTCGAGCACGACGCTCCCGGTCGGCGTCCGGATCTCGATCGTGACCCGTCCGCTGCGGATCACGTAGAACGTGTTCGCCCACTCGCCCTCGCGGAACAGGAACTCACCGGCCCGGAAGTGCGTGTTGACCGCGCAGCCGGCCATCAGGGCGAACGCCCGCTCGTCGAGCCCGGCGAAGAACGGGTGCTCGGGTAGGTACTGCTCGATGGTCTGCAAGCGGCTCACCCCTCCGCCCGGTGGCCGGCAGCCTCGTCACGCAGGTTCGCCGCCTCGGCCGTGATGTCGATCGCTGCCGGGCACCAGGTGACGCAGCGGCCGCAACCGACGCATCCCGACGTGCCGAACTGGTCGATCCAGGACCCGAGCTTGTGCGTCATCCACTGGCGGTAGCGGGAGCGGGTCGACGCACGGACCGCGCCACCGTGGATGTAGGAGAAGTCCGCGTTGAAGCAGGAGTCCCAGACGCGGTCGCGCCCGGCGATGTCGCCGGTCAGGTCGGTGACGTCCTCGACGCTGGTGCAGAAGCAGGTCGGGCACACGGCCGTGCAGTTGGTGCACGACAGGCAGCGAGTGGCGACGTCGTCCCAGATCGGACTCTCCGCGCTTGCGTAGAGGAGCTCCTTGAGGCCGTCGGTGTCGAGGGTCCGCCCCATCCGGCCGGCAGCGTCATCGGCGACCTGGGCCGCGGTGCCCAGGTCCTCGACGGTGGCCGTGGCAGCACCGATCTCGTCGAGCACCTCGGCGCCTCGTTCGCTGCCGACCTCGACGACGAAACGGTGGCGGCCGCCGTCGAGCAGCTCGGTCAGCGCCAGGTCGTACGCCGCGCCGCGGCCGGGCTCGGGGTGGGGGCCGGAACCCATGGAGACGCAGAAGCACGTGCCACCGGGGTCCGCACAGGTGACGGCGACGACGAAGGCAGCGGCCCGGCGCGCGGCGTAGGCGGCATCCTCGTGCCTGCGACCGAGCAGGACGGTGTCGTGGATCCCGACCGCCGTCAGGTCACAGGACCTGACGCCGATCAGGGCGTACGGCGCGTCCGCAACCGGCTGCTCGTCCGGCTCGACGGTGAACCCGTCCCCCGTCCGCCGGCCCCGCCAGAGCACCTCCTCGGTCGGGAAGAAGACCGGTTTGGCGGACTGGGCGCCGGACGCGTAGCCGAACAGCGCGTCGTCGTCGCGGCGGCGAAGGCGGTAGTGCCCGGCGTCCTGGTCGTCGCCCCAGCCGGCGGGCAGGTCCGCCACGCCCACGATGGGCGCGTTGGCGATGGCGCCGGCCTGGACGGTCGGCCCGATGACGGTGAACCCGCGCCCGATGAGCGCGTCGATGAGGGCCTGCAGGCCGGCGACGTCGATCAGTCGAGGTTCCATCCGGGGCCTCCACGTGGGGGCGGAATCACCGCCGTCAGTGTTTCGGCCCGCGTCGCACGCTCACAAGGGCCGAAGGACCCGTGCGGGGAGCCGGGCGCAGGCTCAGGCGTCCCGGTGTCCACTGGCTAGAAGCCCGTCGGCTCGGTCTCGAGCTCCGGTTCACGAGGCGGCGCCTCATGGTGCAACGGCCGCAGCGCGGTGGCCTCCTCGAACCAGACCAGCGCGTCGTAGCGCCGGCCCATCTCGGTGGGCACGTAGTTGCCTGCCTCGCGTCGCGGGTCGTAGACCACGCCGATCGCCCGGTGCCCTCGCCGCGTCGACAGCCAGGACCCGGACCGGTTCTCGCCGAACACCAGCGTGGCCGGTCCGCCGAGCGCGCGGTGCAGGAGATCCTCGTGGCTGCCGGCGACCGCCTCGGGCACGACGAGGACCCGTTCCGGCCGTCCCCAGGCGTCAGCCGCGAGCACGGAGCCACGGTGCGCAGCGAAGCCGACCAGCGCGACGCCGTCACCAGCGTGGCGCTCGCGCACGAGCTGCCCGACGTTGACCAGCCCGGCGGAGGCCATGTCGGTCGCGCGCGCGTCGCCGACGTGGGTGTTGTGCTCCCAGACCAGGCCCTTCGACCGCGGCCCGTGCCGCTGCGCGAGCCGGTCGATCGTGTCGGCCATGTGGTGGTCGCGGATGTTCCAGGACCGACGGTCCCCGCGGACCATCGTCCGGTAGTAGTGCTCGGCCCCGGCGGCGACCTCGGCGTTCTGGGCAGCGTCGAAGGCGTCCTCGTCCACGAGGTCCTGCGTGCGTCGTCGCACCTCGACGAGCAGGGTGACCACGTCTGGCTCACAGGACTCCGGCACCAGCCGGGTGCTCCACGCATAGCGGTGCGGGTCCTCCTGGTAGGGCACGAAGCACTGCCACGCCCGCATCGCGGCCGGGAGCGCCTCCGGGGCATGGGCCTCGAGCCACGAGATGGTCTCGCGCAACGAGTCCCACAGCGAGTAGACGTCGAGACCGTAGAAGCCGACCCTGTCCTTGTCCGGCCGGGTCAGGTTCCAGGCATGCAGCCAGTCCAGGAAGTCGGCGACCTCCCGGTTGGCCCACATCCATGTCGGCCACCGCTCGAACCCGGCGAGCAGCCCGAACACGTCGAGGTCCTGGTCCTCCTGACCCCGGACCCAGCGGTTGATCCGCCAGCAGTCGGGCCAGTCGCCCTCCACCCCGATCCAGGTGAAGCCACGCTCCAGGATCAGCCGGCGACTCAGCTCGGCGCGCCAGGCGTAGTACTCGTGCGTGCCGTGCGAGGCCTCGCCGAGACAGACGAAGCGGGCAGCGCCCACTGCCTCGACCAGCTCGTCGAGGTCGGTGCTCCGGACCAGTGGCCGGGCGAGCGCCCGGATCTGTGAGATCGACTCGCTGTCGGGCGCCGGCCGCAGGGGGCTCATCGGATGGCCTCGGTCACCACGACCTCGCTCGGGAGCAGGTAGCTGACGAACCAGTCCCTGGCCAGGTCCGCAGCCTCGGCCAGGGTCCCCGGCTCCTCGAACAGGTGCGTGGCTCCCTCGACCACGGCCAGTCGGCTGGGGCAGCGCAACCGGGCCTGCGCCTGCTGGTTCAGCTCGAGGACGAGCTCGTCGTGGCTGCCGACGATCAGCAGCGTGGGCGCCTGCACCTCACTCAGGCGATGACCGGCCAGGTCCGGACGGCCGCCTCGCGACACGACCGCGTCGACCTGCATCCCCGGCTGGGCAGCCGCCACGAGGGCGGCCGCGGCTCCCGTGCTCGCCCCGAAGAGGCCGATGCGTGCCGCGGCCGTGTCGGGCCTGGCGGAGAGCCAGCGGGTCGCCCCCACCAGGCGGTTGGCCAGCAGGTCGATGTCGAACACGTTCGCCCGGTCACGCTCCTCGACCGGTGTGAGCAGGTCGAGCAGCAACGTGCCGAGTCCGGCGCGCTGGAGGACGGAGGCGACGAACCGGTTCCGGGGGCTGTGCCGACTGCTGCCGCTGCCATGGGCGAAGACAACCACCCCGGCGGGCGTCTCAGGGAGGTACAGGTGCCCCTCGAGGGTCAGGCCGTCGACCGGGATCACCACATCGAGGTCGGCGTCGGTCCCTTCCCCCACGGTGTGCCGTCGCCGCCGCTCGGCCGTCGCCAGCAGCGCGACCACCTCCTCGTCAGTGGTCGGCGAGAAGTCGCGATAGGCCTGGCCCACGGCGAAGAACGGCTCAGGGGTGGCGACACACACGACCTCGTCGGCACCGGCACGGTCCCGAGCCGTCTCGACCGGGGCCACCGGAACCGCGAGCACCACCTTCGCGGCGCCGAGGTGCCGGGCGACCTCGCACGCGACGCGTGCGGTGGACCCCGTGGCGACGCCGTCGTCGACGATCACCGCGACCCGACCGTGGAGGTCGACGCGCTCACGTCCGCGGCGGAAGAGGGCGACCCTCGTCTCCAGCACCTCGCGCTCGCGGCTCTCCACCGCGGTCAGCTCGTCCAGCGTGATCCCAGCGCGGTCGAGCACCGGCTGGTTGACGACCCGGAAGCCTCCCTCGCCGATGGCACCCATGGCGAGCTCGGGCTGGAACGGCACCCCGAGCTTGCGGACCACGATCACGTCGAGCGGCGCTCCGAGCGCCGTCGCCACCTCGAACGCCACGGGTACCCCACCGCGCGGCAGCCCGAGCACGACGAGGTCCTGGCCCTGCAGGTGTTCGAGACGCTCGGCCAGCCGACGTCCTGCCTCCACCCGATCACTGAATCCCTGCATCCTGGTCTCCTCGGACATGTGGTCCCCACAGCCACCGTGCGTCGGGTGCACCGCCCACGACAGGGCCCTTCGACCCGCTGAAGGGCCGGAAGGTCCAGCGCCTCGGCTCGCAGTCTTCGGCCACCCCCGCGGGTGCCTTTCGCCTCTGGTTGGTCCCTGACCTCCGGTGATGCGCTCGACGCGTCATGAGCGAACAACAGCCGGGCAGGGCGTCTGGCGGCACGAAGCCTGCGCCCGCGGTGAACCGACGGGACACGCCGTTCGGGATCGGCGTGCCCCTGGGGCACTTCGCGGGAGTGCCCATCCGCGCTCACTGGTCGGTCCTGGTCGCGGTGGCGCTCTTCGCCGGCATCCTGGCGACGGGGACCCTGCCCGCGACCCGGCCGGGTGAGACGGTCGCCGCCTACTGGGTGACCGGTGTCGTCACGGCCACGATCTTCTTCGTCACCCTGCTGCTCCATGAGCTCGCGCACGCGGTCACGGCACGGCACTACCGGATGCGGGTCCAGCGGATCACCCTGTGGATGCTCGGGGGGCTCACCGAGCTGGACGGAGAGCCGCCCACTCCCCGGGCGGACGCCCTGGTCGCTGCGTCCGGCCCCCTGACCAGCCTCGGGCTGGGTGCTGTCTTCGGACTGCTGGACCTGCTCGTCCAGAACTCCGGCCTCCCGGGAGCAGCGCTCGCCTGGCTCGCGCTCACCAACGTGCTGCTGGGGGTGTTCAACCTGTTGCCCGGTGCTCCCCTCGACGGCGGCCGGCTGCTGCGCGCCTTGTTCTGGTGGCAGTCCCACGACCGGGCACGCGCAGCGGAGCGAGCCGCGTCCGCGGGTCGCCTGCTGGGCAAGATCCTGATCGGTCTCGGCCTCCTCGAGATGCTCCTGGGCGCCTACCTGGGCATCTGGCTCGCCCTGGTCGGCTGGTTCATCCTCAGCGGGGCGGCCAGTGAAGGCTATGCGGTGCGGACCGAGAGGCTGCGGGGGCTGACCGTCGGCGAGGTGATGACGCCCACCCCCACCGTGGCCCCTGACTGGTGGACCGTCCAGCAGTTCGTCCAGCACCTGCCCCCCGAGCACGCCGCGCAGCCGGTCTACCCGCTCGTGGACCTCAACGGCGGTCTCGGCGGCGCGACCACCATCGCGGCGCTGGACCGGGTGCCGCCGGACCAGCGCGCCGACACCCGGATGCGGGACATCGCCCAACGCAGGGAGGCCCTGCTCGTCGTCTCTCCCGACACGGCCCTGCCCGACCTCCTGCTCTCGCTCCATCTGCGTGGCGGCCTCGCCGTCGTCGCGGAGGGCGGTCACCCGGTCGGCGTCGTCACCGACGACGACCTGGTCCGAGCCGCCCAGCTCGCTGATCTGGGCTGGCCGGGGAGGGGCGCCGAAGGCCCGGGCGCGCTGTGAAGGCCGCGCGGACCCGAGCCGTGGCAGGCGCGCTGGCCGTGCTGGCCCTGCTCGCCTCGTGCAGCACCTCGCCCACGAGTCCGCACGAGCGGGCCTCGCCGGCCACGCGACAGGCCGCTGGTGCCCCGCAGATCATGGCCGGGCGCGACGCGTGGGCCGCCGTCTCGGTGGCCACCCTGTGGCGCACCCCCGGATCCGTGCGCCCGGTCGACCGGCCGGCCCTCCAACGCCCCGCCCGCATCCGGGCGTGGCTCACGAACATGACCCTGGCCGAGCGTCGTGACCTCAACGGCCGCGCGGACACCCAGGCACTGCTCGGCGAGAAGGTCCGCGTGCTCCGGCTGCGCGGACACTGGGCCAGGGTCGTGGTGCCGGACCAGCCGAGCCCACGCGACGCGCGCGGCTATCCGGGCTGGGTGCCCACCCGGCAGCTCACCGCACGCCCGCCCTCGCATTCCGCGGACGTCGTCACGATCACGAGCAGGACGGCGTGGCTGCGCGACGACGACACCGGCAGGAAGGTCCTCGAGATCAGCTTCGGCACCCGGTTGCCCTACCTCGACACCGTCGGGCGGGTGGTCCGCGTGCGCACCCCCCTCGGCGTCGTACGGCGGATCCGGGCAGCAGCGGTGTCGGTGCACGCCCCGGGGGACCCGGCGCTGCCCCCGACGCGACGGAACCTGGTCCGCACAGCACAGCTGTTCACCGGCTTGCCCTACCTGTGGGCAGGGGTCTCGGGCTTCGGCGTGGACTGCTCCGGGCTCACCTGGCTCGACCATCGCTCACACGGCATGGAGGTCCCCCGCGACGCCGCCCCGCAGTCGGCTCACGGGAAGCGGATCAAGGCGGCGCACCTCAAGCGGGGGGACCTGCTCTTCTACGCCACCGCAGGCGTCGTCCACCACGTCGCGATGTACGCCGGCGGGGGCCAGGTCGTCCAGTCGCCGCACACCGGCAGCGTCGTGGAAACCGTGCCGGCGTACTGGAGCGGGTACGCCGGCGCGCGCCGCTACCTCCGCTGATACCTGTGCTGACCTGTTCAGCAGGTGGTGGCGAGGGCGTCGCTCAGGGTGCTGAACGAGGAACCCACGGCGCGGACGCCGTCGCCCACCGCCGCCAGGGTCTTGGCAGTCGGGGAGTCCGCGGCCGCTGTGACGCTGGACTCCAGCGAGGACGCTGCCGACTTCACGGCATCCACCTCGGTCCAGTACTCCGCGTCCGCATCCGCGCGGAGCTGCTTCAGCTCGGTCTCGATGTTCTTCAGCTCGTCCGACAGCACCGGCAGGGCGCCCTCGCCGATCTTCGCCTGCTTGATCTTGTCGACCGACGTGCCCACCGCGTCCAGGTCCTGGCAGACGGCGGGCGTGGGTGAGCTGGTGGGCGTGCTCGACGGGGACGAGCTCTCGTCGTCACCACAGGCGCTGACCCCGGACCCGACCACGAGCAGACAGAGCAGGCTGACCGTGGTGCGTCGCGCGGACGTCATCATCCCCCCAGCCCCGGCTCTGCCCGCTTCGCCGTCGACCAGGTGAACTCGATCTCGACCTGCACCTCGTCGCCATCGACCTCGACCTCGAACTCGGCCTGCACCTGTTCGGGCAGCAGCAGGCTGAGGGTCCCCCCACCCAGGGGCAGCTCCACCTCGCCGCCGCGGGCGAACGCCGACGACAGCGCATGCAGCCAGGTGGCCGCCTCCTCGCGTGACAACGACTCCTTGCGCTCCAGCTTGACGTCCGACATCCGCCTGGCTCCTCCCACGGCTCGAGGGGCCGACTGCCCCGCCTCTCCCGCCACCTTGCCGCGGCCCGGGCCGGGGCTGCCTCATCCGTGGGGGGTGATGTAGCCCGGCGCCGATCGCCGCACGCTGGCGACATGTGGGAGAAGCAACGGCGCGACGTGGAGGACGACGAGGAGTCGGCCGGCTGGGTCGTCTTCGCGTCGATGATGCTGTTCCTCCTCGGGTCCTTCCAGGCACTCGCCGGCGTCGTGTCACTGCTCGAGAAGTCCTACTACGCCGTCTCCAGCGACGACCTCGTCGTGCACGTCGGCTACCAGGCCTGGGGCTGGACCCATCTCGTCGTGGGCGTCGTGGCGGCGGCCGCCGCCTTCGGACTCATGACCGGCGGTGCCACCTGGGCCCGGGTCGTGGGGATCATCACCGCGATGGCCAGCGCACTCGTGAACATCGGCTTCCTCGCCGCCGCCCCCGTGTGGGCGGTCCTGATGATCACGCTGGATGTCCTGGTCATCTACGCCATCACCGCCCACGGCAGGGACCTCGCCGTGTAGCGAGCTGTTCCGCCGTGACCTGCCATCACACACCTCGTGTCAAGGAGACCAGACCCATGAACTATCCCCCCATCGCCGACCACGGCCTGATCGGCGACCTCCAGACCTCCGCCCTGGTCGCCACCGACGGGTCCATCGACTGGTTCTGCGCCCCCCGGTTCGACTCCCCCAGCATCTTCGGAGCCCTGCTCGACCACGCGAAGGGCGGGCTCTGCCGGGTGCGGCCGAGCACCGAGGCCCACACCACCAAGCAGCTCTACTTCCCCGACACCGCCGTCCTGGTGACCCGGTTCCTCACCGAGGCCGGGGTCGGCGAAGTCGTCGACTTCATGCCGATCGAGGACCCCACGACCGCCACCGACCGGCACCGGATCATCCGCATGGTCCGGTGCGTCCGCGGCCGGATGGCCTTCGACGTCGACCTCGCCCCCCGCTTCGACTACGGCCGGGCACGGCACACGACCCGGCTCACCGAGGTCGGTGCCGTCTTCGAGAGCAGCCACGCCTCGCTCACCGCCCACCTGGTCAGGGAGCCCGAGGACGAGCGGATCGCCCACGTCCAGGTGGACGGCGAGGGCGATCTCCATGCCCAGCTCGAGCTCGAGGCCGGACAGATGCGGGGACTGGTCCTCGAGACGGGAACGTCGGGCCCCCCGCGGCAGGTGCGCGTGGCCGAGGTCCAGCAGCTCTTCGACGCGACCGTCCACTTCTGGGAGTCCTGGCTGGCGCAGTCGACCTACGAGGGCCGCTGGCGGGAGACACTGAACCGCTCGGCGATCACGCTCAAGCTGATGACCTACGCCCCGACCGGCGCCCTCGTCGCGGCGCCCACCGCGGGCCTGCCCGAGCAGGTCGGCGGTGAGCGGAACTGGGACTACCGCTTCACCTGGGTGCGCGACGCCTCGTTCTCCGTCTACGCGCTGATGGGCCTCGGCTTCACCGAGGAGGCGGCTGCTCTGGGCCGCTGGCTCGGCGCCCGCGTCGCGGAGCAGGCCGGGGGCAACGGCTCGGGGCCGCTGCAGATCATGTACCGGGTCGACGGGTCCAGCGACCTGACCGAGGAGATCCTGGACCACTGGGAGGGCTACCGGGGGTCCAGCCCGGTGCGGATCGGCAACGCTGCCTCCGACCAGCTCCAGCTCGACATCTACGGCGAGGCGATCGACAGCATCTACTTCGCCGACCAGCACGGCCTCCAGAGCAGCCACCAGGGGTGGCTGAGGTTCTGCGAGATGGTCGACTGGGTGGCCGAGAACTGGGACCAACCCGAGGAGGGCATCTGGGAGACCCGGGGCGGTCGCCAGGACTTCACCTACGGCCGGTTGATGAGCTGGGTCGCGCTCGACCGGGGCATCCGTTTGGCCACCGAGCACGGGCGGCCGGCGCCGATCGACCGGTGGCGCACAGGGCGCGACGCGGTCTACACCCAGATCATGGAGAAGGGATGGAGCCCGAAGCGCCAGGCGTTCGTGCAGCACTACAAGACCGACGTGCTCGACTCCTCGCTGCTGCGGATGTCGACGGTCGGGTTCATCTCCCCGACCGACCCCATGTGGCTCTCCACCCTCGAGGCGATGGATGGGGAGCTGGTCACCGACAGCCTGGTCTACCGCTACGACCCGGCTGCCTCCCCTGACGGCCTTCGCGGCTCCGAGGGCACGTTCTCGCTGTGCACCTTCGACTACGTCAACTCGCTCGCCCGCGCTGGGGAGGTCGACAAGGCGCGATTGACCTTCGAGAAGATGCTGACGTATGCCAACCACCTGGGGCTCTACTCCGAAGAGATCGCGCTGAACGGCGAGCAGATCGGCAACTTCCCGCAGGCGTTCACGCACCTGTCCCTCATCGACGCCGCCATCACCCTGGACACCCAGCTGAGCAAGCGCTCGCAGACCGGGCCCACCCCGGTGTCGTCGGATCATCCTGCGGGGGTGAGGCGCAGCGGGGCTGCGACGGCGTAGATCTGAGAACGGAGCATCCAGTGCGCACCGCCCGCGGCGCGCCAACAAAACGGAGGAGTCATGGCAAACACCTCGACCGGCCAGGCCGGCGACCGACGTGAGTACAGCGGCGGTGCCGTCGGAGTGATCAGTTTCGCCGGCGTGCTGATGATCCTGGTGGGCATCCTGCACGTGGTCCAGGGCATCGTCGCGTTGGTCGACGACAAGTTCTTCGTCGTGACTGCGGACTACGTCTTCCAGTTCGACACCACGACCTGGGGCTGGATCCACCTGATCGCCGGCATCATCGTCGCACTCGCCGGAGGGGCCCTGTTCTCGGGTGCGATCTGGGCCCGCACGGTGGCCGTGATCGTCGCCGGCGTCAGCATCATCGCGAACTTCATGTGGATGCCGTGGTACCCCTTCTGGTCGGTGACCGTCATCGCCTTCGACGTCTTCGTCATCTGGGCCGTCACTGCCCACGGGCGAGACATCCTCAAGGCCTGAATCGTCGGACGTCATGGGGCGAGGAGCCCGCCGGGGACGGCGGGCTCCTCGGTCACGATCCGTGCCGCCCGCCCCACCGTCAGCCGGTTCAGCCGGCGTGCCCGGCCATCGACGGATGGAACGGCAGGAGCTCCTCGTGCCCGGCACGGATGACCACACAGGTGGACTCCGGTACCTCCCGCCAGGCGCCTCGCAGGTCGCCGAGCGGCTCCGACACGACCAGACGCGCGTCGTCCGACAGCTCATGCAGCACCGGGTTGTCCGGGTACTGCTGGCGCAGCGTCGAGACGTCCGTGCTGTGGAAGAGCGACCGGGGCTTGCCCTCGCTGGCGTACCGGAAGGCCCAGGTGGTGAGGCCGTCCGTCGTCGCGATGCTCATCTGCATCGGATGGGGTACGCCGTGGCGCCGCGCTGTCTCCTCGACGAGGCCCACGACCCGTGCCACTGCCGCAGGGGGGTCGTGCTCCAGACCGAACGTCAACGCCAGGAAGAGCATCAGCTCGGAGTCGGTCGTGCCCTCGATGTCGGCATAGTGCGCGGGGTCCACCGCGAGTGCCAGGTCCCGCTTCATCGTGCCGAACCCGTTGATGAACCCGTTGTGCATCCACAGCCAGTTTCCATGACGGAACGGGTGGCAGTTGGTCAGCTGGACGGGCGAGCCGGTCGAGGCGCGAACGTGGGCGAAGACTCGTGGTGACGTGACCTGCCCGGCCAGCTCGCGCAGGTTGCGGTCGTTCCAGGCCGGCTCGGTGCTCCGGAACACCCCGGGCATCTCCCGGAAGCCGTACCACCCGACGCCGAAACCGTCGCCGTTCGTGGTCTCCGCACCCAGCTGTGAGTGCAGGCTCTGCACGACCAGCGAGTGCTGAGGCTTGTAGAGCAGGTCCTCGAGCAGAACCGGGGAGCCTGAGTAGGCGAGCCAGCGACACATGACGGCCTCCTGTCCGGGTCCCATTGCACACCGGTCACCGAGGTGCCCGAATCATCCCCGCGGGATGAGGAAGGGCGCTGCCCGGTGGGCTTGCCTGTCTACAGGTCCCGGATCCGGCGGAAGGCGTGTCATGGCTGTCTGGAAGCAGAGCCGCGAAGGAACACAGGAGTCGTCGCTCATCCCGACCTTCGCGCGGGCCGGGATGCTGGAGGTCCCCAAGGACAGGCTGCCCGAGCGCGAGATGCTGCCGCAGACGGCGTACCAGGTCGTCATGGACGAGGTGATGCTCGACGGCAACGCGCGGTTCAACCTCGCCACGTTCGTGACCACCTGGATGGACGACGACGCGGATCGCCTCTACGCCGCCACGTTCGACAAGAACATGATCGACAAGGACGAGTACCCCCAGACGGCCGAGATCGAGGCGCGTTGCGTCCGGATGCTCGCCGACCTGTGGTGCGCGCCGCACGCGTCCGAGAGCGTCGGGACGTCGACGACGGGAAGCTCCGAGGGATGCATGCTCGCGGGACTCGCCCTGAAGCGCCGGTGGCAGCAGGCGCGGCGCAAGGCGGGACGGGACACGGATCGGCCCAACATCGTCATGGGCGCGAACGTCCAGGTGGTCTGGGAGAAGTTCGCCAACTACTGGGAGGTCGAGCCGCGTTACGTCCCGCTCGAGGGTGAGGTCTTCCACCTGACCGCCGAGCACCTGCTCGACCACGTCGACGAGAACACCATCGGCGTGGTGGCGGTGCTCGGTTCGACGATGGACGGCAGCTACGAGCCCGTGCAGGAGATCTGCGCAGCGCTGGACGAGTACGAGGCCAGCAGCGGCATCTCGGTGCCGGTGCACGTCGACGCGGCCTCCGGGGGGTTCATCGCGCCCTTCGTGCAGCCCGACCTGGTCTGGGACTTCCGCCTGCCCAGGGTGGTCTCGATCCAGTCGTCGGGCCACAAGTTCGGGCTCGTCTACCCCGGTGTGGGCTGGGTGCTGTGGCGGGAGCCGGCGTTCCTGCCCGAGGACCTGGTCTTCCACGTCAACTACCTCGGCGGTGACATGCCGACGTTCGCCCTGAACTTCTCCCGCCCCGGCGCCCAGGTGGTCCTGCAGTACTACCGCTTCCTGAGGCTCGGCAGGGACGGCTTCCGGCTCGTCCAGCAGACCTGCCAGGACGTGGCCGTGCACATCGCCCGGGCGCTCGAGGCGATGCCGGAGTTCCGCGTGATCACCCACGGGATGGACCTGCCCGTGGTCGCCTTCAGTCTCGACGGCAGCGTCACGAAGTACGACGTGTACGACGTGTCCCGCAAGCTCCGGGAGCGTGGCTGGCTCGTCCCCGCCTACACGATGCCCCCCAACCGGGAGGACCTGGCCGTCCTGCGGGTCGTGGCCCGCAACGGGTTCAGCCACGACATGGCCGAGCTCTTCCTGCGCGACCTGCGCACCTCGATCGACTGGCTCGACCACCTCGAGGCCCCCATGCCGCACGAGGAGCAGCCGAGCAGCTTCCACCACTGACGGGCCGGGCGGCTTGGGTCAGCCCTGCTCCGCCCGGGAGAACTCATCCGCCACGCATGAGGCGCATCGGCCGGCTGCTGGCAGATCGTGGAGGGTGCCGACGATGGACCCGACCCTCATCAGGAGTGACCAGTGACCACCACATCCGCCGACGTTCACGGGCCGATCGACTTCGTGCTCCTCGAGTTCCCGCAGGACCGGCTCACCGGCGAGGCGGCCGGCGCGCTGAAGGACCTGGTGGAGGCCGGCACGATCCGCCTCTACGACCTGCTGGTGATCAGCAAGGACCCGGACGGCGCGGTCGAGGTGCTCGAGATCAACGACCCCCTGAAGGGCGCCGGCAGCTTCGCCTGGTTCGCCGGAGCACGTTCGGGCCTGCTCGGGGACGAGGACGTCCAGCAGGCCGCCGGGGCGATGGAGGCCGGCACGGTGGCAGCCCTGATCGTCTACGAGAACAGCTGGGCCATCCCGTTCGTAGCGGCGGCGCGGAACAGCGGAGGCGAGCTGATCGCCAGCGCGCGCATTCCGGCGCCGGACGTCATGAACGCCCTCGAAGCCCTCGAACCGACCACCTGAGGAGAAGACGATGCCAGGACTACTGCGAGGCGTTGCCCGGACTGCGGTGGTGGCAGGAACAGCATCTGCTGTCAGCGGTCGCGTGCAGCGCCGCCAGGCCGAGAAGTTCGCAGATCGCGATGCCCAGATCGCGGCCGACCGCCAGCAGGCGTACGACCAGCAGACCAGCCAGGAGGCACCCCCTCCCCCACAGCCCGTGGGCGGCGACGTCGTGGAGCAGCTGAAGGGGCTCGCCGACCTCCGGGACCAGGGTGTCCTGACCGAGGAGGAGTTCGCCGCGCAGAAGGCGAAGGTCCTGGGCAGCTGACCCGAGCGACCTACTCGGACGGCGCGGCCCGATTCCGGTCGCGACTCACCTGGACCGCGCCGAAGATCACCCGCGCGATGAGGCCCACCAGGACGAGGCCACCGGCCATCTGCATGATGACCACGGCCCGGGCGGGCTGGGACACAGCGGTGATGTCACCGAAGCCCACGGTGGCGAAGACCGTGAGGGTGAAGTACAGCGCGTCCAGTCGTGTCAACGGCTCGGAGAACGTGTCCGGGTCGGAGTGCGCCATGGTGAAGTAGGTGGTCGCGAACACCGTCAGGAACAGCGGCGCCGACACCATGATCGCCCCTATGGCCCGAGCACCGGGGACCGACGACCGGACGATCTCCCGGACCTGCCACGCCAGCAGGCCACTGAGGACCACGAGCCCGAGTGCCAGCTCCAGGACCGTGGCAGTGACGAGCCGCGAGGACAGCGGGAGGACGAAGTAGCCCACCAACAGGGCCACCGAGAACAGCAGTGACCGCAGGACCACGGCGAACGCGGTCCTCCCCCAGGGCGTGGGCAGACCCTGCGAGGAAGGCGGTCCCACCCCCTTGGTCGACATGAGCTCTCCTGTGCCCGGTGCCTGCACGTCACACGCGTCCGGCTCTCACTCTGGCCCCCCGGCGGGAGGGGGACCTCATCCCGCGTGGGTGAGGTGGCGCCCCTCCCCCGCTCCCACACTGGAGGTGCAGGGATCACGGCCTTCTGGAGGACGCCCAATGATGAGTCGAGACGTACGTCGTGAGCCCACCGCCTGGGCCGGCTGGGTGGTGTTCGGCGCGATGATGATGATCATGCTCGGGTCCTTCCAGGCCCTTGCCGGGTTCATGGCTCTGTTCGACGAGGGGTACTACGTGGTGTCCCAGAGCGGTCTCCTGGTGGACGTGGACTTCACGGTGTGGGGGTGGTTCCACCTGGTCCTCGGCGCGAGTGCCATGGCTGCCGGCTTCGGCCTGGTGCGGGGGGCCCTGTGGGGTCGCGTCCTCGGTGTCATCGTGGCCATGGTCAGCGCGATCGTGAACCTCGGGTTCCTCGCCGCCTTCCCGCTCTGGGCGGTCATGATGATCGCGCTGGACGTCGTCATCATCTACGCGATCACCGTGCACGGCGGGGAGCTGAAGTCGCCGACCTGACGGCCGGATGCTTTAACACGGCTGCCTGTCACATGACCGAGATGCTGGCGAGCGTCAGACCCCTCGCCTCGAGCCACAGCACCAGATCGGCGAGGTCGACGCCCTCGTGGAGCCTGGCACCGAGAATGGTCTGGATCTCCGAGATGGCGGTCATGCACGGTCCGAGTGCCGCCGTGACCACGGGCCCGATGCTCCCGACGAGCGTGAGCTCGTAGACCGCCTCCTGCGATTCTCCGGGCGTTGCCATCATGCCTCCTCCTCCGACTCGTCGGACCCTTCCGGCTCCTCGGGGACCGCTCGCTCGTCCGGCTGCGCGATCCGGCGTACCTCCACGACCTCGAGTCCGAACGACCGCAGGCGATTGAGGAACCCGTACAACGCGGCCTGGTCCGTGAACCGACCGCTCAGCACGGTCCTGAGCTCGTGCTCGGCGATGTCGACGTCCCCCAGCTCGGCGAGCAGCTCCTCGGTCGGAACGAGTCCGGTGACACGTATCTCGTAGTTCCGGTCAGCCATTTGAGTCGATTCCCATCCACCTCGGTGCCCACCACTCCATGACAGTCCACGACACGCCCTTCGACATCGTCCGAGACGGATGAATGCTGCGCAGATCAGCCACCGTTGCGATGAGGCTCACCCCTCGGCTGCCAGTCGTAGACGACCGAGGTGCCCATCAGCAGATCCTGCAACGACCGGTTCTCCCGGCTCAGGGCCACCCACAACAGGCCGATGGGGAAGGCGGCGCACAACAAGGCCCGCACCAGGGCGCCGGCCAGCCGCAGCTCCCGCTGGCGGTGATCCACCACGCGCAGTCCCATCACGAGACAGCCGTAGCTGCGTCCGCTGGTCCACCAGGAGAAGGTCAGGTAGACGACGAGCACGATGAACCCGGAGGCCAGGCTGAACACCAACCCGAGCTGCGGGAAGCTGAATCCCCGAGGATGGAGCAGGAAGAGGAAGCCCGAGATCGAGAGATACCCGACGAGCAGCGTCAACCCGACCACGACGCCGTCGATCGCCGCCGCGATCATGCGCGTCACGAAGCCGGCCCGCTGGCCCTGGTAGGGCCGCGCCTCTCGCGGGACAGGCGAGATCCCGCCCTCGGTCATGGCTACCTCGACGAACCCGTCGAGTCCTCGAGGTCGTGCGTGCCCCCGGACCGGCGCCCATGACGGAGCAGCAGCCGGTCCATGGCACGCGCGACCGCCTCGTCGGCCGCGATTCCCTGCATCCGCGCGGTGCGCACCGTGTCCGAGGCCATCGAACCGGTGGACTCACGGATGATCTCGGGAAGGTCGACGGCGTCGATCACCTCCTCGGTGAGCCCGACGAGATCGAGCTGGTCGAGGATCCTGCCGATGATCGCCTCGAGGTCCACGTGCTCGAGCACGATGGACGTCAGGTCGAGCCGGTCGATCACCGCGTCGAGGTCGAGCCGGTGCGCGACCGCGTCCACATCCACCCGCTCGACCACTGCCTCGAGGTCGAGCCGGGCCGCGGCCGCATCGAGGTCGACGGCCCCGACGACCTGGTCGAGGTCGACGTACCGCACCACCAGATCGGTGAGGTGGGCACGGCGGAGCACCTCGGCCAGGAGAGCCGGCACGAGCACGTCCAGGCGCCGAGCGAGGTCCTCCTCGATCACGACGCGCTGCGCCGCCCCCTCGCGGCTCACCGAGGCGAGCCAGTGCGCAGGGTGGAGCCGGGTCGGCACCAGCGGTGGGTGAAGCGCCACCCGAGCCGCTGGTTCGACCACCGGGCGCGCCCTGCGGGCTGCGGCAGCGGCCGCTCCCGAGAGCCGCGCGGACGCCCCGATCGCCACGTCCACCGGGGAGATCACGGCTCAGACCATCGCCTTTTCCTTGAGCCGCTCGAACTCGGGTTCCGAGATCACACCCGCGTCGAGCATCGCCCGGGCCTGGGCGATCTGGTCGGCGGGGGTCGCCTTCGCGGCCACCTCGCGGATGTAGCCCTCCTGCTGCTGACGCATCTCCTCAGCGGTGCGCATCTGACGCTCCGCCATCCCGCCACCGCGGGAGATCAGGTAGACCAGCGACGTCAGCAGGGGCAGGAAGATCAGGGCAACGATCCAGATCGCCTTGACCCAGCCGGAGGCGTCCCGGTCCCGGAAGAGGTCAGTGATGATCGCGAACATCACCATGAGGTAGGCAACGAAGGCAAAGCTGATGACGATGAACCAGACCACGTCCCAGAACGACATTTCGGTTTCCTTCCGTGAGATGCGGGTCTCTCACCGTTGAGTCTGGTGCGCGAGGTACGCCGCTGCCTCACCTGCTGGGGATGATCCTGCGCCGCCGGCTCGGCGTCAGGACACCGGACCGGGAGGCGGCTTTCCGGCGGGGTAGTCCTGCATCGGCACGTCACCAGCCGACCAGGCCCTCATCACGGGGTCGACGATGCGCCAGGACTCCTCGGCCTCGTCGCCGCGGATGAACAGCATCGGGTCGTTCCTGAGCATCTCGAGGATCAGGTGAGCGTAGGCGGTGAACCGTGGCTCCGTCGAGCGCGCCTCGAGCTCCTGGCTCTCGGCTGTCCGCTCGGGCCCGTTGAGAGTCGTGGACAGACGCACGTAGGGCTCGGTGAGTCCCAACCTCAGCACGTTGGGCTCAGCTCCTGGCCACTGGTCGAGCAGGTAGCCGGGGAGCGGGCGGAAGTGGATGGCGATCTCGGCCGAGTCGGCCGGGAGGGCCTTGCCGGAACGCAGGGTGAACGGGACCCCGGCCCACCGGGGGCTGTTCACGCCCAGGGTGAGGGAGGCGTAGGTCTCGGTGTTGCGGCGAGGGTCGACACCGGGCTCGTCGACGTACGACGGCACGTGCCGCGAGCCGATGGTGCCTTCGGTGTACCGGGCGCGGATCGTGTCACGGAGCATCCGTTCCGCCGTCGGCGTGGCGATGGTGCGCAGTGCCTCGACCCGAACGTCCCGGAAGGAGTGCTGGTCGATGCGGGCCGGCTGTTCCATGAGGACCAGTGCCAGCGCCTCCATCAGGTGGTTCTGCACCATGTCCTTCATCGCGCCCGCGCCGTCGTAGTAGCCGGCCCGACCTTCGAGGGTCAGGCTCTCCAGCCAGCTGACGTCCACCCGTTCCACGTGGGCCGAGTTCCAGACGGGCTCGAAGACCCGGTTGAGGAACCGGAGGGTGAGGACCCTGCGGACGAGATCGTTGGAGAGAAAGTGGTCGATCCGGAAGATCGTGGGCTCGGGCAGCTCCATGCGGATGAGCTCGTTGAGCTGCTGTGCGGACGCGAGGTCGGTGCCGAAGGGCTTCTCGATGGCCACCGCGTCCGAGGCACGCAGCCTGGCTGCCGCGAGTGTCTTCAGGACCGGTTGGAACAGGAACGGCGGCAGGGCCAGGTAGACCAGCGTGCTGGGCGGGTCTTCACCGACAAGTGCCCTGAGCTCTTCGGGCTGGGTGACGTCGCACGGCTGGAAGCTGAGCATCCTCACGACGGCGGCCCGTGTCGTCGCCTGCACGGGGGCGTGCTTCTCGAGCTCCGAGGCGATGTGCTGACGGAAGTCCTCGGTGGACCACTCCGCGTTGGATGCTCCGACGATGGTGAACCCGGTCGGCAGCAGGTCGGCTTCGGCCAGCTGGGCCACCGCCGGCAACAGCAGGCGGCTGGTGAGGTCACCGGAGGCTCCGAGGATGATCATGCGCTGGATCATGGAGTGTCGCCCTTCTGGAGTGGTGAGATGTCGCCCGACACCTTCGAGGGGTCGACGAACCGCGGCGCGGCCGGTCCGGCCACGCCGGGGCGGCACCGGAAGATCGCGCCGGCCAGCGGCTGAGCGGCGCGTCTGTCCGCCGGGACGTCGGCCCAGGAGGTGGTGATGTAGAGGTCCCCACCGTCGAGACCGCCGAAGGCCACCGAGGTGGGGTTGCTCGTGGGCAGCGCGATGACACCGTCGAGCGTGCCGTCGGGCCGGTACCGGTGGACCTCGCCCAGTCGACCCAACGCGACCCAGAACATGCCGTCGTCGTCGACGGTCATGCCGTCCGGCCAGACCTGGGCGTCGCTGAAGTCGAGGAACCGCCGACGGCCTGAGACGGCGCCCCTGTCCGCGTCGAGGTCGAAGAGATCGACGACGCACAGCGCGGTGTCGGCGAGGTAGAGCCGCCCCTGCGGCTCGTCGAACGCCGGCCCGTTGGAGATCGTCAGGCCGTCCACCACGCAGGTCACCCGATCGCCCTCCACCCGATGCAGCGCTGCGTTGCGTGGGCGCTTGTCGTAGGCCATCGTGCCGACCCACGCCCTCCCCCGGCTGTCGACCTTGACGTCGTTGGCGCGGTTCTCGGGTCTGTCCCGCTCGACCGGAACGAGCAGATCCGTCCTGCCCGTACGTCCGTCGAGCACGGCCAGCCCCTCAGGCGTGGCCACGACCGGTTGCCCTGCCGAGCTGAGGACCACCCCACCGGGCTGACCCGGGGTGCTCCACGAGCAGTCGCTGCCCGACTCCGGGTCGAAGCAGTGCACCCGTTCCCCGGTGATGTCGACCCACCAGAGGCGGGCTGTCTCGCCGTCCCACATCGGCCCTTCCGCGTGCTGGGCTCGCAGATCCACAGCCACTTCGACCGGAGTGTCACCCATGGCGGTCAGATGTGCTGGAGCGCGCCCGGGCGCTGGGCCAGCTTGTCCTCTGCGTGGGCCACCATCGGCATGCCGCCCTCGCCCACGGTCAGCGGGGTGCGGTGATAGCCGTGGTAGGTCATCATCCCGCCGGACAGGAAGGCCACCTCGTCGAACCCGCTCTGCTTGAGGAGGCAGTAGGCGATGTAGCTGCGGAAGCCCGACCGGCAGTAGGTGTAGACCGGCCTGTCCCGCGGCACCTCGTCGAGGCGCTGGCGCAGTTCGGTGTACGGGATGAGGACCGCCCCGGGGATGTGCCAGGCGTCGAACTCCGCCGGTGTGCGGGTATCGAGGATCGTCACCGTGCCGGCACAGTCCGGGTAGTCCTCCGGGTACCAGAGGTCGATGTCGCCGCGCAGCAGGTTGGCGCCCAGGAACCCCGCCATGTTGACCGGGTCCTTCGCCGAGCCGTAGGGCGGCGCGTAGGCAAGCTCCAGGTGCTCGAGGTCGTAGATGGTCATGCCGGCGCGCAGGGCGACCGCGAGGACGTCGATGCGCTTGTCGACGCCGTCCCAACCCAGTACCTGCCCACCCAGCAGCTTGCCGTCGACGGGGTCGAAGAGCACCTTCAGGAACAGCGGGGCGGTGCCGGGGTAGTACGCAGCGTGCCCGTTCTGGTGGGTGTAGACCTTGCGGTAGTCCATGCCGGCGGCGCGCAGCTCCGTCTCCGTCATGCCGGTGCCGCCCGCGGTCATGTCGAACACCTTGACCACAGCGGTCCCCTGGGTCCCTCGGTATCCGCTGTCGCGCCCGGCGATCGTGTCAGCGGCGATCCGGCCTTCCCTGTTCGCGGGACCGGCCAGCATCGACAGCGTCGGTTCGCCGGTGATGAAATGCGTGGTTTCCACGGCGTCGCCGGCCGCGAGAATGTCGGGGGCCGAGGTACGCATCTGCGCGTCGACCATGATCCCGCCACGCGGTCCGATCTCGATGCCGGCGTCACGGGCCAGGTCCACCTTCGGGCGTGCCCCGGCGGCCATCACGACGACGTCAGCCTCGAGGGTCGTGTTGTCGGAGAGGTCGAGCGCGAGCCGGTCGTGCAAGGTCCTGCGAACGGCCGTGGCGGAGGTGCCGAGTCGGAGATCCACGCCGTGGGTGCGGACGTGGTAGTCGAGGATGCGAGTCATCTCGGGGTCGAGCCACGGCATGAGCCGTTCGGTTCTCTCGACGACAGTGGTGTGCAGCCCACGTGCCCTGAAGGCCTCGGTGAGCTCCAGGCCGATGTAGCTGCCGCCCACGACCACGGCACTCGTGGCGCTCTTCTCGAGCTGCGCGATGATGTGGTCCATGTCGGGGATGTTGCGCAGGACGTCGACCCGTGGGTCGTCCGCACCCGGGATCGGTGGCCGAATCGGTTCGGCCCCGGTACAGAGCACGAGCTTGTCGTAGGACTCCCGGTACGTGTGCCCCTGCTTCTCGTCGCGCACCTCGAGCTCCTTGGCGTCGCGGTCGATCCGGATCACTTCCTGTCCGGTGCGTACATCGAGCGCGAGGCTCTTGCCGAGGCTCTCAGGTGTCTGCAGCAGGAGGCTCTCCCGGTCCGGGATCTCCCCACCGACGTGGTACGGCAGCCCACAGTTCGCGAACGAGACGTAGTGGTCCCGCTCGAGGATGACGATCTCGGCCGACTCATCGAGCCGCCTGAGGCGCGCACCCGTGGAGGCACCCGCCGCGACTCCTCCGACGATGACCGTCTTCATGTCCTCATCACTCCATCCGCTCAGCGAAAAGTTCGGCACCTCCTTCCTAGGGCGGGCGACCGGGCGGCACATCACCCCTCGAGGATGAGGACTTGAGGTGGTGCGGCCTCGATGGCGCGCGGCTCAAGAAGGGGAACGCGGGGCCGCCCAAAGCGCCGGCAGGTCCGCGCCGCCCTCCTCCGAGACGCGCTCCCCGATCCTGATGTACGCCGCCTCGGGCAGCAGCCTGCCCGCCACCAGCGCCTCTCCCATCCGGAAGGAGGTCGCGCCCGCCATCAGGCCCGGTGGCACGAAGGAGAGCAGCCGCTCGAGATCGGCGACGTCGGCCTCCGAGTTCATCCTCATCAGCAACAGGTTGTCGCACTGTGACACGACGTTCTCGTGGACCTTGTGCGGTCGCTGCGTCGAGGTCAGCAGGTAGAGCCCGAACTTGCGGCCCTCGGCGGCGATCTGGACCGCCTTCTCCGTCGACAGCCGGCTGCCGGGGTCGGGCGGCTCCGCCGGGCAGATGTTGTGCGCCTCGTCGATGACGATCAGGCAGGGGCGACGAGACAAGGTTCGTCCCCGATGCAGCGGCGGACGGTACGGCGGGCGCCTCCACATCGGCGGCCATCTCGTGCACCCCTCTCGATCGGCGCTCACGCCGACGCGCCCCCCTTCACGTTCGTGGGCAGTCGCCGGACCGCGAAGACGCGCAAGGTCCCGGCGTCACCACCGATGGTCCCGAGTGCCTCCGAGAACCGCCGCTACGATCGAGGAAGTCCAGAGGGGGGCCGAGCGCTGTCAACCCATCACCTGCAGGAGCTGGGCCGGCGGCTGAACGCCTCGTTCCTGGGTCGGTGCATCAGGTCCTTCGTCGCGCTGCAAGGTATGGACCGGGCGATGGCGTTGGCCTCCCAGGCCTTCACGGCCCTCATCCCCCTGCTGTTGCTCGCCTCTGCACTTGCGCCGCGGAGCAACGAGGACTTCGTCTCCGACGCCATCATCCGCAGGTTCGAGCTCACCGGCAGCGCCGCCGACGCCGTGCGACAGGTGTTCGCGCACTCCGGGGAGAGCAGCACCGGCATTCTCAGCGTGGTCCTGCTGGTCTTCTCGGGCACCTCGCTGGCCCGACGCATGCAGCGGATGTACCTGCAGGCCTGGCAGCTCGAGCCGCACCCCCGGGTCCGGGCCTCGTTCAACGCCACGCTGGGGCTGGGGGCGCTGCTGATCGAGATCGGCCTGCTCTACCTCGCCCGGACGCTCGTCCGCAAGCTCCCGTTCGACTGGGTCGCCGGTGCTCCCCTGTCCCTGCTGGCCAGCCTGGTGCTCTGGACCTCGGTCCCGTGGCTGCTGCTCGATCGGCGCATCGCCTGGCGACGCCTGCTTCCCGCCGGAGCCCTCGCGGCGCTCGGCGCCAGTCTCTACGGGGTCGCCACCTCGATCTACATGCCGCATCTCATGGAGTCCTACAACGAGCGGTACGGCCTCTTCGGCGTCACGCTGTCCCTCATCGGCTGGCTGCTCTGCATCTCGCTGATCGTCGTCACGGCCACCGTGGTGGCAGCCGAGTTCGACCGCGCGCAGGAGCCCTGGGCGCGGCAGGTCAAGCTCAGGCTCGGCCTGGCGCACAGCTGAGCCGTCACCTCATCCTCTCCGGGTGATGTGCGCCCCCTGCGTCACAGCGGACCGTGAAGCCCTGATGCCACGAGGCGCCGGAGGCGATGGGACCCGACATGAGCGAAGCCGACGAAGTCGAACGACTGCGCGCCCAGGTGGCCCAGCTCGAGGCCCAGCTCGAGGCCCAGCGGCGGTCCGCGGCTCTCGCGCCGGCCCCCGAGAAGCGGGCCGGCCGGTCGAGGTGGTTCGCGGTGTCCTCCGCCTTCCTGATCATCCTGGCCTGCGTGCTCGCGCCGCTCTCGGTGACGTCGGTGTGGGCGAGCAACCAGCTGTCCGACACCGACCAGTACGTCGAGACGGTCGCCCCCCTCGCGGACGACCCTGCCGTGCAGAGCGCGATCGCCGACAAGGTGACCACCACCGTGCTGACCAACCTCGACGTCGAGGGGCTCACCACCGACGCGCTGGAGACGCTGGCCGAACAGCGGAACATGTCACCGCGGCTCGCTGCCGCGCTGCCCGGCCTGGCGGTGCCGCTGACCAACGGCATCGAGAGCTTCACCCAGACCCAGGTCGAGAACCTGGTGGCGAGTCCCCAGTTCGCCGAGCTCTGGGACCAGGTGAACCGGGTCGCCCACGAACAGGTCGTCAAGATCCTCGAGGGCAACGAGGGTGGCGCGGTGAGCGCCCAGGAGAACGCCATCACGCTCAACCTGGGTCCGATCATCGCGCAGGTGAAGCAGCGCCTGGTCGACCTCGGCTTCACCCTGGCCAACAGGATCCCCGAGGTCGACCAGACGTTCGTGCTGGTGCAGTCCGAGTCCCTCACCAAGGCACAGAACTTCTACCAGCTGCTGAACACGCTGGGCTCGTGGTTGCCGATCATTGCGCTGACCCTGCTGGCCGGGGGTGTGCTCCTCGCCGGGAGTCGCCGGCGGGCACTGCTGAAGGGTGCTCTCGGAGTCACCGCCGCCATGGTCGTCCTCGGCGTGGCGCTCGCGGTCGCGCGAGGGTGGTACGTCAGCTCCACGCCGGCGAACATCCTCACCGAGCAAGCGGCCGGAGGCGTCTTCGACACGATGGTCCGTTTCCTGAGGACCGCGCTGCGTGCCACCGCGGTTCTCGGCCTCGTCGTCGCGCTCGGCGCCTTCATCACCGGTCCCTCCACCGGTGCCGTGGGCACGCGGGGCCGGCTGGTCCGCGGCATCGGCTCCCTCCGCGGGGGTGCCGAGGCCCACGGGTGGCAGAGCGGGCGCGTCGGCACCTGGACCTACGCCCACAAGACGGCTCTGCGGATCGCCACGGTCATCGCCGGCGGCTTCGTCCTCATGTTCTGGACCAGGCCGTCGGGCTGGACGGTGATCGGGACCGCCCTGGTCGTGTTGTTCATCCTGGCCGTGATCGAGTTCCTCGGCGGTCGTCCAGCGGCGCAGACGCCGAGCGAGACCACCGCACACACCGGCGCCGGGCAGGACCGCGGCGCCTGAGGTGACACCGGGCCCGTCAGGAGGGCCCGTCCGTGGAGCCCGTCAGTGCCCGACCAGACCGAGACGACGTGCCTTCCTCACCGCCGCGTTCCGGCGGCTCACGCCGAGCTTGCGCAGAATGCTGCGGACATGGGTCCGGACCGTGTTCACCGAGACGAACATCTTCTCCGCGATCTCCTCGGTGCTCAGCAGCTCCTCGAGGTGCCGCAGGACCTCGAGCTCCCTGGCCGTGAGCGCCTCGATCATCTGGGACTCCGGACTCGGCGCCGTCCGCTCGGTGGAGCTGTCCAGCCAGCCGTTCTCGAGCAGAAGCCTCGGGTCCGCCGACAGGACTCGTCGAGCCGCCGGACCGGCTTCCCGGAAGGGCCGCCGCAGTCCTTCCGGTGCGGCGAGCCGCAGGGAGCGGCTCAGCAGGTCCCGGCTCCGCACCGGCGGGCTCTGCCGCGACTCGCAGACGCCTTTCAGGAACAGCTCGGCTACCCGCGCCCGCAGCGGCGCCGCTCCGGCCCGGACGCCCGCCAGGCACCCCTGGACGGCGGCGTAGTCGCCCTGCTCGGCGTACGCCGCCGCCAGCACGACGGCGGTCTCATGGTCGTCCTGGTGCGTGAGGGGTGCGAGGGTGGACAGGGCACGCTCCACCTCTCCGTTCGCGATGCTGAGCTTGGCTGCCTCGACGCTGAGGCACCGGCCCAGCCAGGGATCGGTGCGGACCGAACCGGAGGCTGTGGCCTCGAGCCTGGCCAACGCCGGCTGCAGGTGCCCCCCGGCACTGTCCAGGGCGGCCAGCACACCCGCGGCGAGACTGCGGGAGACGGGATCCTGCGGAAGGGCTCGACAGATCAGGGCCGTGTCGATGTGTCGCCGCGCCGCCTCCAGGTCGTACCGCTCGAGGCCGACCAGGGCGAGCGCGACGTACGCCGCCGGCGGGCGGCACTCCGGCGCCGATCCCCCGTTGGCGGCGAGGGCCGACGACTCCGTCGCCGTGCGCTTTGCGCGCTCGAGGTGCCCGTCCAGGGTGAGGACCACCGCCAGGTAGCCCAGGCACTCCGCGCGGAAGGTGTCGTACGCCGCGGACGCCTCGCACTCGAGGGCAGCGACCAGCGCCTCCCGGGCCATCTCGAGCTCGCCCCGCCTCAGCCGGGCCACTCCGGTGGCCAGGGCGGCGAGGCCGGGCAGGGCGGAGCCACTCACGGCCGGCGAGCTCGCCCGTGGAGGGTGGGTGGCCCGTTCCGCCTCGAGGGCCGCCTCCAACGCCGAGTCGGCGTCGTCGGCGATCCTGGCCCGCACAGCCTCGAGCACGGCCACCGAGATGGCGAGCGCGGCGGCGCGCGCGTCCCGGTCCCCGCCCACCTCGCCGCCCACTTCTCCGGCAGCACGGCGGGCACGCAGGAGCTCCGCGGCCCCGGCGACGCTGTCGCCCAGTGCCAGGGCCACGGCAGCCCTCACCACGCACGCCTCGGGCTCCTCGCGGTCGGCGGGCAGCTGGGCCGCCACGCTCGCGAGGGGCCCGTTCGGGGCTTCGATCAGCAGCCGCCCGACCAGGTGGGCGTCCACGAGATGTAGGGCCACCTGGTCCCACTCGCCGATCTCGGCGAGGTGGGCGATGGCCTGGTCGACGAGTCCGTGCCGCAGGAAGCTGCGCGCCACCGTCCGGTGGAGCTCGATCATCGTCCGGGGCTCCTCGTAGGCCAGCTGGGCCCGCAGCAGGTCCCGGAAGAACGGGTAGTAGCGATACACGCCGGGCTGGTCCGGCACGGGCTCGATGAACGCATTGGACCTCGTCAGCTCCCCGAGGGCATGCCCGGCGTGGGGTCCCGCCAGCTCGTCGGCCAGCTCGGGCCACAACACGTCAGGCACACACGTCCTGAGCAGCAAGCGGCGTACGTCGGGGTGCTGGGTGTTGAGCACCTCGCCCACCAGGTACTCGTTGATGTCGCCTGCCTGGGCGACGACGGTGCTCACCGACGTCTCGGGATCCTCTCGATCCGTCAGGATGCGTCCGGCGAACCTGAGCCCGGCGGCCCAGCCCTTGGTCCGGTGGTTCAGCGCCTGCACCGAGTCAGCGCGCAGCGTCACCCCGAGGCCACGCAGCAGCTGCCCGGCCTCCTCGTCGGTGAAGGCGAGCTCGGCCACCCGGATCTCCCGCAGCTTGTCGGCGAGCCGGTAGCGGTAGAGCGGCAGCACCGGGTCGACGCGACCGACGATGACCAGTCGCAGGCGGCCGAACGTGTGCCGCAGCAGCAGGTCGATCTCGCGGGCAAGCTCGGCGGAGACGATCTCGTAGCCGTCGATGACGAGCGTCACCGGCTCCGACGCGGCGGCGATGGCGTCGGCGAGCGCAGCCAGGCGTCGTGGTCCCAGCAGGGAGTCCGTCGAGGCATCCGGGCTCCGGGAGGGAACCGCCATGCCCAGACGGTCGAGGCAGTCGATCACGAAGGCCCAGAAGGTCGTGTCGTCGTCCTCGAAGGTGATCCACCCGGTGAGACCGGTGCCCGACCGGCGGCACCGGAGCCACTCCGCCACGAGCGACGTCTTGCCCGTGCCCGCGGGAGCGCTGACCAGGACCAGCGGCGCCGGCGCGGCGCGCTCCAGCAGCTGTTCGAGCCGTGGCCGCCGGACATGCAGGTCCGCGAGCTCCGGAATCCCGAACCGCGCAGCCTCTAGCAGGTCCTCCGCTGACGGTGCCGTGCGTGAATCCGGCTGCCGCTCCACCCCAACCCCTGACGTTCGTCCGTGGACGAACCCGGAACCATGCCCCGCTGCGGGTTCGTGCTTCCACTTCCAAACGCTAGGGCGTCGGGGAGACCGGGGATATGGACTTCCGGGGGTGCCCTCGGGACCAAGGGCCCGACCCGGGACGTTTCAGCTCACACGAGCGCCTTCGCCTTCAGGCGCTCGTACTCCTCCTGCGAGATGGTGCCTGCGTCGAGCATCGCCCGGGCCTGGGCGATCTGGTCGGCCGGCGTGGCGCTGCTGGCCACCTGCCGGATGTAGGCGTCCTGCTGCTGCTTCAGCGACTCCGCGCTGCGGAGGTTGCGCTCCGCCATCCCCGGTCCCCGGACGATCAGGTAGACCAGCGAGGTCAGCAGCGGCAGGAAGATCAGCAGCACGATCCAGAGTGCCTTGGCCCAGCCTGAGGTGTCCCGGTCCCGGAAGAGGTCTCCGAGGATCGAGAACAGGACCATGAGGTAGGCGATGAAGGCAAAGCTGATGATGATGAACCACACGACATCCCAGAATGACATCCGAGGTTTCCTTCCCTCATTGAACAAGGTCGTTCACTCGAAAGTCTGAGCGGAAGGACGCGTCGGCACCTCACCTGCAGCGGATGACCCGGAGCCTCCTCAGCGACCGAAGCCGCTGCGCGGGGCGGACTCGGTGTCCACCAGCCGCTGGTCCCAGGCACCCGCCGTGGGCTGCGGGGTCAGCTGCTCGAGGAAGAGCTCCACCTCGATGCGGTCCGCCCGCGCCTGGGAGAGTGCGGTCGCGGCGCCACGTGCGTTCGACAGGGCAACATCCTGGCCGCCGAGGCGCTCCACTGCCTCGGCCGCAAGGCGGACTAGACGGGGTCCCATGGCATCTCCAACGGGTGTGGGGGAATGTGCACGGTCCTGCACACCCGCCCCACTCAACTCCGGGACCGGGACAGGGACTAGGGACCTTGGTCCCTAACCGGCATGGCCCGGACGGAAGTCCGTGACCATCTCCACGTAGTCCTCCTGGGGGACCGCGGGCCCCGAAACCGGGTTTCGGCGTCACCGGCGCCGGCCGCACTGGGGTCGAAGGTCACTGGACGACGAGATCGGTGCCGGGCCACGGTGGGGTGGTGAAGGGCACGAGCTGCGTGGAGGTGGCGACATGAACGCGGACCAGAGAACCGACTCCGAGGGAAGGCACGAAGCCGCCCGTCGGGCGATCACGGCCCTGGCCGGCGACCTGGCCGAACACCAGCGGCTCATGGTCCAGTGCCCCAGGAGCCACCATGTCGCGGCTGTCTTCGAGACCGGTGCGGGGCTCGTGTACCGAGCGGTGACGGGACCGCACTCACACGGCTCCCGCGACCGCATGGACGTGGCACACCACAGCAGTCACCACGGTGAGTACGTCGACCTGCTCGCCGCCGGGCCGATGGCGGACGACAACCTGCCGGCCTCGTGTTCCTGTGGACCGTGGACCCTGTCCCGGAGCCAGCTGCTCACCGACATCCGTTCCGGTCACCGCACCGTGCACCTGTCCTAGGAGGGTGCTGAAGAATCCGCTCGTCGCGAGCGTTGCGATGTGCGTGCGATGGCAAGGCCGAGGAGGGAAGGCGTGGCAGCGCCACGTCGACCGACGAGAACGCAGCCAGCGTGCGTGCAGCGCAGCGCGCAGTAGAGCGGATTCTTCAGCAGTCTCCTAACCCTTGACCACGCCGACCGGCACGAGCCGTGCGACCTTGCGGCAGAGCCCGGCATCGACGCTGGCCGCGACCACTGCGGTGACGTCCTTGTACGCCGCGGGTGCCTCCTCGGCGAGGCCTTGCCAGGAGGTGCCACGCACGGCGATGCCCCGACGTTCGAGATCGTCGCGCAGTCCGCGTCCACGCACGGCTCGCGCTGCGGCGTGGCGGCTCATCGTGCGTCCCGCACCGTGGCAGGTGGAGTGGAAGGCCGGGTTGCCCGGCACGCCCACGAGCACGTACGACGCGGTGCCCATGGTGCCGGGGATCAGCACCGGCTGACCGACCGGGGCGAGGTCCGGCGGGAGCGACTCGTGGCCCGGTGGGAGCGCCCTGGTGGCACCTTTGCGGTGCACGCAGAGCAGGCTCGGCTGCCCGTCCACCTCGTGGGTCTCCTGGCTGGCCAGGTTGTGGGAGACGTCGTACACCAGGTCGAGGTTCGCGCCGGTGTGGCGCTGGAAGGCCCGACGGGTGGCCTCGGTGAGGAGCTGGCGGTTCGCCCGGGCGAAGTTGGTGGCCGCGCCCATCGCCCCGAGGTAGGCGCGTCCTTCCGGGGAGTCGGCCGGCGCACAGGCGAGCTGCCGGTCCGGCACCCAGAGCTTGTAGCGCTGCATGGCCAGCTCCATGACGTGCACGTGGTCGGTGCACACCTGGTGGCCCAGGCCACGAGATCCGCAGTGGATCATCACGCAGACCTGGTGGAGCCGGAGTCCGAAGGCCCGGGCCGCCGTCTCGTCATGGATCTCCTCGACGGTCTGCACCTCGAGAAAGTGGTTGCCGGAGCCGAGGCTGCCGACCTGGCCGAGACCGCGTGCGACAGCGCGTTCGCTGACGTGGCCGGGGTCGGCCTCGGCCACCACGCCACCGTCCTCGCAGCGCAGCAGGTCCCGGGGCACCCCGTGTCCGGACTCCACCGCAAAGGCCGCACCCCCGGTCAGGACCCCGGACAGCTCTGCGGGCGCCGACAGGTGCCACACGGCTCCGCGCTGGAGCCCACGCGGGATGACGTGTCCGAGGGTGTCCATCAGGCTGGTGAGACGGGGCGCGAGATCGTCGGCGTCCAGGTCGGCGGCCAGCAGGCGCACACCGCAGGAGATGTCGAAGCCCACCCCGCCCGGTGACACGACCCCGCCGTGCTCCACGTCGGTCGCGGCGACTCCGCCGATCGGGAAGCCGTAGCCCCAGTGCACGTCCGGCATCGCGTAGGAGGCCCGGACGATCCCGGGCAGGGTCGCAACGTTGGCGACCTGCTGCAGGGACTTGTCGTGAGCAGGGTCGGGGATCAGTGCCCGCGACGCGAACACGATGCCGGGCACCCGCATCCGGCCAGCCTGCTCGATGCGGAACCGGTAGGGCGTCTCCTCGACCACCCGCAGGACGGGCTCGGCGAACGCGGTGTGCATGGGATCCTCCTCAGACGTCGATGGTCGCCTCGCACCACCAGCCGTCGGCGCGCTGCTCGCAGCAGAGTCCGTGCAGGGAGACGGCCTTGGGGATCGCTCCGACGGGAACGAGACCGGTGGTGCCGGCCACCGCGCACCTCAGGCGCAGGCCCGTCGGCGTCGCGGTGACCCCCAGGGCCACGGGCACCTGCCCCTCGGTCTCCCAGCGGTAGATCACCTCGTCGAGCACCCGGGCGAGCAGATCCGCGTCGCCGCTCCCGGTGACGTCGTACTCCACCGTCTCCGACGGCGGGGGCAGGCGCTCGCCCAGGAAGCTCTCGACCATCCCGCTCACTGCCTGCGCGACGCATCCTTCCCGCGTCGGCGCCCAGGCCTGGATCCGCAGGTCGGCGGTGTGGGCAGCGCTGCGGTGTCCGGCGGGCTGGACCGTCACGAGGGCGCCTACTCCGCGGGCGTGATGAGTCCGTAGTGGCCGTCGTAGCGGTGGTAGAGAACCACGCCACGAGCCAGCTCGAGGTCCTGGAAGAACAGGAACGGCAGGTCCACGAGGTTGAGCCGGGTCACCGCCTCCTCCGTGCTGAGCAACGGTGCCGAGTGGCCGCTGATCGTCACCGGCAGCCGGTGGGTCGCGAGCGCCTCGGGGCTGGGCGGGGTGAGCTGCGCGAGACGGTAGCCCGTCCTGCCCGCCCGGTAGAGGACGCTGTCCTGGCCGGTGCCGGTCTCGGTGAACAGGTGGAAGTCGTAGTCGAGCTGGTCCATGTCGCGCGCCGCGTCGTCGATCGCGCAGCGAGGCAGGGTGAAGGCCTTGTGCCGGACGATCTCCCGCTCCTCCTCGGGACGCGGGTACCAGCTGCGGCGGATGGTGGGCTCCGACTCGTGCCGCCACTCGTGCGGCTCGCGGGAAGGAACTCCTCCCCGCCGGTCCTCCCACTGCTCGGCGATCCGTTCGAGGCGGGTGCGCAGGCGCGGCTGGAGCAGGTCGATCGCCTCCCAGCAGGTCGCTCCCTCGGCCTGCACGCGGACAGGCTGTCCGTTCACGTCGAGGTTGGCCTGGGCCACCACCGGGTGGCGCAGCGCAGGATCGCCGTGGCGGACCAACCGCACCCGCGCCGCCAGGACCGGCTCGGGCGCGAGATGCAGGACGGTGCCGACCTTCTCCCGGGCGTACTCCGGGGCTCCCGTCGGCATCTGCCCGTCGGTTGCCACGTGAATGTCGACGGTCTCCGCCGGACGCTGTCTGGTCACCGGACCCTCCTCGTTCGGACCTCACGATCGGTCGTGTTGTCCATTCCAGTCTTGGCTCCGGCCGCCGGCGGCGAACAGGGCAGAACGTCCCACCCGGGGCAGGCCCCGAAGCAGGCCCGAAGCAGCAGGGCCACGACGGGCCGTTCGTCCCTGTCCTGAGCTGCCGCGTGGGACGAGGCTGGAACTCCCTCGAGGCCAGAAGTCCCTGGAGAAGCGGGAGTGATGATGTCCCACCCGAACGATCCCCTCGCCGGCGCACAGGAGACGGCGCACGCGTGGCTGGCCCTGGTCGCCGAGCGGCTCGGCACCCAGGACCGCGAGTACGCCTACCGGGTCCTGCGGGCCTGGCTGCATCTCGTCCGTGACCGGCTCACCGTGAACGGTGCCGTGCACCTGGGCGCGCAGCTGCCCGAACTGCTCCGCGGTGTCTACTACGAGGGCTGGATCCCGGAGCGGGTCCCGGTGCGCTACGACGCGGCCGAGTTCACCCAGCTGTTCGCCGATCAGGCCCGCGTCCGCCTGGCTGAGGTCCCCGGCATTGCCGGTGCGATCTCGGGCGGGCTCGGGGACCTCTTCTCCCCCGGCCAGCTCGAGCACGTGCTCGTCCAGCTGCCGGCCGGCCTGCGCAGCGAGCTCGAACCCACCCGGAACAAGGCCTGAGCCAAGCAGGCCCGAGAGGCAGTCCGAGAGTCGGGCAGGGTTCAGGAGGCGATCTTGTTCTTGCTCTCCAGCAGCGCGTTGCGGACGTCTCGGACGGCCTTCTCGAGCCCGGAGCGCAGTGTGTCCGCCACGCCCGAGGCGGTCGAGGTGGCCTCGTCGAACTGACCGCGCGCCTCGGCCCACTTGTTGCGCAGTTGGTCCATCAGGGCGGTCACCCGGTCGTTGGCCTCCATGGCGCCGAGGTGCAGCTGCACCTCGAGGTCATCGATGCGCCCCTGCCACTGGTCGCGCTGGGCCTGGGCCAGCTGCCTGTACAGGTCGCTCTGCCGGTCCTTGAGCTTGTCGATCTGGGCTTCCAGCGCCGCAATGCGCTCATCAGTCGTCATGTGCCCACCGTCGCACCGGGCCTGGGCGACGCGTAGGGACCAAAGACCCCGCAGGTCGGCGGACCGTCCCGAGCTCCTGACCCGGGGACACCCGGCACCCGCTCTCGCGACCTACCGTGACGGGACGGGAGCACCGGGCTCCGGGTAGCGCCGGGCGAGCTCGTCGACCTCGGCGTGGAACGCGTCCACCAGCAGCCAGGGGTCCTCGACGAGGTCCGGACAGACCGCCAGTCCGACGTCGAGGGAGTCGAGGTAGCTGATGACGGTGATGTTCAGCCCCAGCCCGTCGGCGATCGGCCCCATCGGGTAGTTGGCCAGCAGCCGCGCGCCGGCCGTGTAGAGCGGGAAGGGCGCGCCACGCAGGTTGGACACCACGACGTTGACCACTGCCGGGTGGGCATCCACCAGGTGCAGGCCGACGTAGCCGCGCGCGATGACGTCCCAGACCAACGGGGGGACGTCGAACAGCTCGTGCCACAGGTCGCTCCCGAACGCCTGTTGGGCGCGCTTGCCGGTGCGGGCCGACGCCGCGATCCGGTGCAACCGCTCCACGGGGTCCGCCACGTCGCTCGCGAGCGAGGCGAACACCACGGCCCACCGGTTGCCACCGACCTGGTCCGCGACCCCGTCATCGGGAAGCCCCATCGGCACGGCTGCGACCAGGGAGCGGGCAGGCAGCTCGCCACGCGCGTCGAGATAGCGACGCAACGCACCGCTCACCAACGCGAGCACGACGTCGTTGACCTTCACCCCCTCCCGCCGCGCCGCTTCCTTCACCGGGGTGAGCGGGAGCGAGCAGAACGCGAAGCCCCGCCGGGTGCTGATCCGGCGGTTGAGCGAGGTCCGCGGGGCTGTGAGCGGCAACGCGAGCGCGCCGTCCTCGCCGCGGCGTACGACGCCGGCCAGCCGCGCGGTCGCGCGGGCGAGGTGGCCGGCCGTCCGCGCCATGCGCAGCGGTGCTCCGGCGAGGTGGACGGCGGCTCCGCCGAGCAGTCGCAGCGTTCCGGGGACGGCCTCGCCTGCCCCGGGAGCCAGTCCGGGGCGGGCGATCGGGGCGGTCGGGTCCACGTCGTACGTCGCTGCCTGGACCGCCAGGCCCCGGACCCCGTCGCCGGCAGCGTGGTGCAGCCGGGCGAGGACCGCGACCCGGTCGTGCTGGAGCCCCTCGATCACCCACATCTCCCACGGGGGTCTGGTGGGATCGAGGAGCGGCGCGGTCAGGCTGCCGACCAGCTGGGCGAGCTGCTGGTCAGTGCCGGGGGCCGGCAGGCGCACCCCGTGGATGTGCGAGGCGACGTCGACGTCCGGGGCCGCCACCCAGACCGGCCGGTCGAGGCCTCCCGGGACGCGCACCAGCCGGTGCCGGAACGCCGGGATCAGGGGAAGCCGCTGTCGGCACAGGTCGCGGACGCGTTCGAGGTCGAGCCCCTCCGGGGACAGGGAGACGTCGTAGACCTGCAGCGACGCCAGGTGCAACGGCCAGCCCGTGGCTTCGCCGTAGACGATCAGCGCGTCCTGCTCATTGAGTCGCTGCATGTCGGCCCTCCGGGTCCCCAGCGTCAACGTCTGCGGAGCGCCGGAGCCGAAGGGTCGACGAGACCCGCCTGCACGAGGGCGTCCTGGCTGAACCGCTGGACCGACTGCGAGCGGAAGAAGCCGGTGTGGCCCCCCTCGTACCAGCTGATCTCGGGCCTGCCCCAGTGCTCCCAGAGCCGGGCGACCTGGTCGCGCGGGTGCACCAGGCGGTCGGCCAGTCCGGCGTAGATGAAACGGCCCTCGAGGGGCACCCGCGGGGTGAGCGCGAGCGGGGAGACCACCCTGCCCAGTCGCTTGGCCGACGTCAGGGTGCGACGACGTGGGTCGCGGGGCCCCAGACCCGAGTGTCGCTCGACCAGGTCCACCAGGTCGGCGACCGGAACGCCGAGGATCGCGCACGTGAGGCCGTCCTCGAGGCTCGCGACCATCCCCGCCACCAGCCCGCCGAGCGAGATGCTGGCCAGGCCGATCGGCGCCTGGGCGTCCTCGGACCGGATCCACGAGAGCAGCCGCCGGACGTCCCACACCCCCTGGGCCGCCGCGTGGATGTTGTCGAGCATGTCCTCGGCCGGCCAGCGCGCTCCTTCGGGAGGTCGCGCCCGCGGGGGCCGTGCATCGGGAGGATCGGCAGGATCACGTTGAGACCGAGGTCCTCGTGCAGCCACCGGGCCCGGAACACCGCCAGGTCGAGGGCCGGACGGCCCATGCTGGCGCCGTGCACGCAGACGAGCCACGGGCGAGGCTCCTCGTGGCGCAGCATCCAGGCGCACGCCCGCTTGTTGGCGGTGTAGCCCAGCCATCGATCCCGGCCAGGTTCTCCGGGGTACGGCTCGTACCCGCTCTCGAAGGAGAGTCGCTTGTAGTGGATCCGTCCCGACGTCACCGTCCGGAGCGTGACGTCCGTCAGCGGTGGGGGCGTCTCGTGGAAGCTCTCGGGGTCGTCGAGCCACCCGGCCTTCTGGAAGAGGTCGAGGGCCGCGACCACCTCGCGATCGATACGGGCGAAGGTCTGGGCATCGCTGACCGGGCGCAACACCCGGAAGCCGAGCAGGACGATCTCGTCACGGAACGCCTGTCTGGCGAGCGCGACGGTGGGCCTGGCCACGGGAAGCTGACCCCCCTGATGACGACTGAGGTAGCTGGTCCAGCGGCGGGCGTAGTAACCCCCGGTCCGTGCGAACGGTGCGACGACGCTCCCCTTGATGTCCATCCCGCGCAGGTCAGGTCTGCGGTGACAGCTCGCTGGCCGTGAGGGCGAGATCAGGCGAGGACAGGTCCGGGGCGGCCGGGTTCAGCGGCGTGATCTCGACCGGACAGCGGGACTCACGGATCAGCGCCCGCGCGATGGATCCCAGCGAGAAGCCCAGCGGCGCGCCGTGGCCGCGTCGACCCAGCAGGAGGAGGTCCGCACCCTCGGTCGCGCCCAGCAGGGCGGCCCCGGGGTCCTGGTGCCGCACGTCCACGTCCACCGTGACCTCGGGGAAGGCAGACCTGAGTCCGGCCATCGCGGTCGTGAGCTCGCTCGTCTTCGCCACCGTCCACTCGGTGGCCTCGGGCCCACCCACGATGATGTCGTCGTAGGGGCGCTGCAGCTTCCAGGCGTGGAGCACCCGCAACCGGGCGTGGCGACTCGCGGCCGCGGCGAAGGCCCGGGACAGCAGCTCGTGGGCGTGCTCGGCCTCCTCGACTCCCACGACGACCACCCGGTGGTCGGTCTCGGAGGTCCAGAAGGTCGGGATGCACACCACCGGGCAGTGCGCCCGGGTCGCCACACCCGTGCTCGTCGAGGCGGTGAACACGCGACCCAGCAGTGGACGGTCCCGGTGACCCAGCACGACCAGCCGGGCGTCCTCGCTCGACTCGACCAGGACGTGCACCCTCGTCCCGGTGCGGATCACCTTCTCGAGGGTGATGGGGCCGCCGGCCGCGATCCGGGCGGTCTGCTCCGCCTGCTGCATGATCTGCTGCGCCACCTCGTCGAAGACCTCGAACCCGGCCAGGGGCACGATCGGCGCCGTCATGGCCAACTCAGGCAGCACGTGGACGAGTCGGACCCCACAGCCGACTCGTTGTGCCTCGGCAACCGCGAACTTCACGGCGTGGAGGCCCTGGTCGGTCCCGTCCACCCCCACGACGACGGGGGGCTTGGTCTGAGCACTCATGTCGTGCCTTCCCTTGGTAGCTGTCTCGAGCCTCTTCGGCGCCGCCGGCCCCTCGACAGGGCCACGGGTCACAGGTGGAAGGGACGAAGGGCTCAGTCGTCCGCGAGGAGGTCGTCGAAGAGCTGCACGTACTGCGTGAGGTGCCGGTTGCCGAGGAACCGGTCCAGCACACGTTCGTGCGCGGCTGCCCCCATGACTGCTGCCCGGTCGGGGTCGGCCAGCAGGCCGGTCACGGCCTTCACCAGGCCGGCCCCGTCGGTCGGGTCCTGCAGCAGGACCCCGCTGATGCCGTCCTCGATCTGGTCCACGATCCCGCCGACGGCGGCCGCGACCACCGGCTTGGCCTTCCACATCGGCTCGGTGACGGTGAGCCCGAAGCCCTCCGCGAGGCTCTTCTGCACGACGACCGAGGAGTAGCGCTGCAGGGCGTTGGCGAGGTGTGCGTTCTCGTCGACGTCGTCCATGGGAAGGGAGCAGAGGTGGGTCCGGGCTCGAGTGGCGGCGGGCAGGTGCTGCCACATGGCGCGGCACGACGCCAGCACCTCTGCTCCCTCGGGATCGTCGGTGACCCCCGAGACGTCGGGACCCGCCAGCAGCAGGTGTACGTCGTCGGGCAGCTCGTGCAGGTAGGTGGCGAAGAAGTTCAGCACCCCGGTCATGTCCTTGAGGCGGTCCCAGCGGCTGAGCTGCATCACGATCCGGGCCTCCCCCGGTATCCGTCCACCGCCCTCGATCAGGCCTCGGTGGGGACGCACGTACCCGGTGGCGCCTGCTCGTCGTGAGAAGACGAGGCTGCCGTCGCCGTGCAGATCCACGATGCCGGCCTGGGCGAGCGCCGCCTCCACGTCAGGCTGCGCCAGCACGTCGTTCTTGGTGCTGAACGGGTCGATCGAGGGGGCGATGATCCGGACCTTCTCCGGAGGGAGCCACGAGGGGACGTACTGGGGCCGGGAGAAGATGAACGCGTCCGCCGGCGTGATGAACTCGCGCAGGAACTCCCACGCGGCGTCTGTCTCCGGGGTGACCATCCCCGAGCCGACGTGACAGCGCCAGGCAACCCGTGCTCCCCGGTCCTGGAGCGCGGTGACCAGGCCGGCAGTCTGCGGGTCGTGCAGCAGCACGATGTCCCCCGGCTGCACCATCGATCGGGCGGCCGCCTCGTTCGACTCGGTGATCGCCCGGTAGTGGGCGCGCTGCGCAGGTCCGAACTCGCTCCCGTCACCAGGTGCGGCGTGGAGCATGTTGTGCAACCGCTTGGTGATGGCGAAGAACGCGGGGTCGCCGGTCACGACCAGCCAGCGGGTGTCGACCTCGGCCCCGCGCCCGTAGGCCAGCAGGGTCTGCAGCATCTCCGCGACCCCTCCCCCCTGGGAGGTGGAGCTGAAGTTCCAGACGGTCCTTCCGCCGAGGAGCGACCGGGCGTGGACAGCGGTTCTCTGCAGGGCCTCGGCCCGCTGCGCCGACAGCAGCGACTGCAGCCGCTGGAGCGGAACCGGCTGGATCGTCACCTCCTGCATGCTGCGCCTCCTGCGACGAGATCAGGTCGCATCGCCGGAGCGACCGGCTGCCGTCGACGCACCCAGGTGCTCCCCCCACGCTCGTGCGCGCTCCACCTCCCCGTCCAGCAGCGGTCCCTCGACGTCCTCGACGTAGAAGCTCTCGGGCTTCGTCGCCGGTCCGTAGCCGTGCTTGCGAGCCGACTTGGCGGCGCTCCTGGCAGCGGAGCCGGGCAGGTGACGCACCTTCCCCACCCGGGTGTCGAACGTCGCGACGCGCTCGGCGTGCGGCCCCGGCGCGAGCTGGTCCAGCCACTCCCGGATCCCGACCTTGCTGGCATGACTCGCCCCCCGCGTGACCGCGTCGTCGCGCGTCCCCTCGCGACTCATGGAGAACGCGTGCGTGGGCCCACCGACCACCACCAGGTCGACCGGCTCGGTGATCGGAGCCGGGGCATGGTCGACGTCGACGACCTCCACGTCCATGGTCGTGCCCAGCCCGTCGCTGATCGCCTGGGCCACCTGCTCGGTGTTGCCGAACATCGATTCGAAGACGACGAGTGCTTTCATGCCTCGACTCTGTCGTGACCGGCCGGCGGCGGTGAGGTGCAAAGGTCACGCCTGCCCGGGACCAAGGTTGCGAGCCTCGACGCGTCCTCAGATGAAGAGGAGCTGGGCGCCGGAGGTGAGCTCGATGAAGTCAGGAAGGTGAACTCCAGGGGCGCTACCGGGCACTTGATCGGCATCTCGCTGATGTGCACGACGAGGCGGCCGTGGTCGAAGCCGGCGAGCGCGTTGCCGAGCGCCTCGGCACCGTCCAGCGTGTAGAAGTCGAAGACGCTCCTGCGCCACTCGACGTCCGCCATCCCCGGGGTCTCGTCGGGCCGGGGCGTCGTGCCCGTGGCCACCACGAGGTAGTCGTAGTCGAGCTGCCGGCCGTCGGCGAGCAGCACCTGGTTCTCGGCCGGCTCGACCCGGTCGACCTCACCGAGCACCAGCGTCACCCCGTCCGCCAGGAAATGGTGCCGTGAACGGACGATCTGCTCGCGCGAGCTGGCGCCGAACGGGACGAAGAGGTAGCCGGGCTGGGAATGGTGCTCGTCGTCCCGGTCGACGACGGTGACCTGCCAGTCCTCGTCGAGTCGCCGGCGCAGCTTGTTGGCGACCATGGTCCCGGCTGTTCCGGCTCCCAGGATGAGCAGCTTCCTCATGCCTCCATTCCATCGCCGCCGGCCGTCAGCGGGAGCAGGCATTGGTCCTCGCAGGTGCGCCGTTCGACCCCCTCGTCGAATCTCGCCTACCGTGTGCCCGTGAACGCCTCAGCCTTCCGCGTCGGTTTCGTCACCGGGGCGACCCCCGACAAGTGGGCCGGGGTCTGGCGCAAGCGCCATGCACGCGACCCGCTCGAGCTGGTCCCGCTCGAGCAGGGCGAGCAGGAGACGCTCCTGCGCAGCGGCGACCTGGACATGTGCCTGGTCCGGCTGCCGGTCGACCGGGACGGCCTGCACTGCATCCCGTTGTACGACGAGGCCCCGGTCGTCGTGGTCGGGACGGAGCACCTCGCCACGGTCGTCGAGGAGGTCACGCTGGCCGACCTGGACGACGAGCAACTGGTCCTTCCCCACGAGTCGGGGTGGACGCCGTCGGCGCCCCAGCTGGAGTGGCCGTCGATGTCGGTCAAGGACGCGGTCGAGGTGGTGGCCAGCGGCACCGGGGTCGTGATCGTGCCCATGTCGGTGGCGCGGCTGCACCAACGCAAGGACACGACGTACCGGCCGGTGGCCGACCTGCCGCCGACCACGATCGCCCTCGCCTGGCTGGTCGACAACGACGACGCGCGCGTGCAGACGTTCATCGGGATCGTGCGTGGCCGCAGCGAGCGCAGCTCGCGCAACTGACCAGCCCCGTCGCGGTTACGGGTGCGGGACATCACGTCGGCCCATGCACTCTCAGCTTGATTTCAGGTGACGCCCGCTGACACGGTCGTTGGCCACCCATCGCCCGAGCCAACGAGGAGGCGGCGTCCCGGACGCCGACACACGTGACCACTCAGCAAGCGCGAAACCCATCCGACACGGACGAGGCCACGGCGTCACATGCCACCGCCGGCCCCGTGACCACACCCGTTGACGACGTCGTGCCCCACCCGGCTCTCGACGTACCCGTCGACGAGGACACGCAGTCCCGCCCGGGCCTCGACAAGGTCGTGTTCGGCGTCACCGCCGCCATCGCCGTGCTCTTCCTCATCTGGGGGTTCGTCAGCACTGCCTCCCTCGCCCAGGTGTCCGGCGACTCACTGGCCTGGACGATGGCCAACACCGGCTGGCTGTTCGTGCTCACCTCCAGTGGTTTCGTCGTCTTCGTGCTGTGGCTCGCGCTCAGCCGCTTCGGCAACATCAAGCTCGGTCGTGACGACGAGGAGCCCGAGTTCAAGACGATCTCCTGGGTCTCCATGATGTTCAGCGCCGGCATGGGCATCGGGCTCATGTTCTACGGCGTCAGCGAGCCGATCAGCCACTTCGCATCCCCGCCCCCGGGGACCGGTGAGGCCGGCACGCCCGAGGCGACCCAGAACGCCATGGCCACCACGCTCTTCCACTGGACCCTGCACCCGTGGGCGATCTACGCCGTCGTCGGCCTCGCGATCGCGTACGGCGTCTACCGCAAGGGCCGCCTGCAGCTGATCTCCGCCGCGTTCGAGCCGCTGCTCGGCCGCCACGCGCACGGCCCCTGGGGCAAGGTCATCGACATGCTGGCGATCTTCGCCACGCTCTTCGGCTCCGCGGCCTCGCTCGGTCTCGGCGCGCTCCAGATCCGTAGCGGCCTGAAGATCGTGACCGGCATGAGCGCCGCCGGCAACGGCGTGCTGATCGGCATCATCGCCGTGCTCACGGTCGCCTTCGTGCTGTCTGCTGTCACCGGGGTCGCCAAGGGCATCCAGTGGCTCTCGAACATCAACATGGTGCTGGCCGTCGTGCTCGCGCTGTTCGTCTTCATCGTCGGCCCGACCGTCTTCATCCTGAACCTCGTGCCGACCTCGATCGGCAGCTACGTCCAGGACCTCGCGATGATGTCGGCCCGCACCGGCGCCGAGGGCGGCAAGACCAACACCTGGCTGTCCAGCTGGACGATCTTCTACTGGGCCTGGTGGCTCTCCTGGACGCCGTTCGTCGGCATGTTCATCGCCCGGATCTCGCGCGGACGCACCATCCGTCAGTTCGTCAGCGGCGTGCTGCTCGTGCCGAGCCTGGTCAGCCTGGTCTGGTTCTGCATCTTCGGCGGCGCCGCCATCAAGCTCCAGCAGACCGGCACCGACATCGCCGGAGCCGGTGGCGTGGAGTCGCAGCTGTTCACCACGCTGCAGGCCTACCCGCTCGCCACCGCGGCCAGCGTCCTGGTGATGGTGCTGGTCGCGATCTTCTTCGTGTCCGGCGCGGACGCCGCGTCGATCGTGATGGGCACGCTGTCCGAACGTGGCACGATCGAGCCGAGCAAGCCGACCGTCATCTTCTGGGGCGTCGCCACCGGCGCCGTGGCCGCGGTCATGCTGCTGGTGGGCGGGGCGGACGCGCTGTCCGGCCTGCAGACCATCACGATCGTGGCAGCGCTGCCGTTCGTCCTGGTGATGATCGGCCTGTCCGTCGCGTTGGTGAAGGACCTGAGGACCGACCCGCTGATGGTGCGTCAGAAGTACGCCGCGGAGGCCATGGAGCAGGCCGTGATCGCCGGTGTCACCGAGCACGGCGACGACTTCGTCATCTCGGTCGACCGGGACCCGGCGGCCGGCTGACGCCTGGTTGGTTCATCACGGTATGCAGCCGAACCCTCACTCCCCATGGCGAATTCACCGTGGGGAGTGTCGGTTCGCCGACATACCGTGATGAACCTGCTGCTGGTGCCGATGTCGATCGCGCGAATGCACCAGCGCAGCTCACGCTCCTGAGCGCCGGGACCGGTCACCAGCTGGTGTCGAGCGGCCTGCCCTCGTGGTACCCGGCGGCCGACTGGACGCCGAGCACCGCCCGCTCGTGCAGCTCCTCGAGCGTGGTGGCCCCGGCGTACGTGCAGGCCGAGCGCACGCCGGAGAAGATCTGGTCGATCAGGTCCTCGACGCCGGGGCGGGCCCGGTCGAGGTACATCCGTGAGGACGAGATGCCCTCCTCGTAGAGCCCCTTCCTCGCCCGGTCGTACGCCGACTCCGACGCGGTCCGGCTGGCGACGGCCCGGGCCGATGCCATGCCGAACGACACCTTGTAGGCGCGCCCGTCGGAGTCCTCCATCAGGTCCCCCGGCGACTCGTGGGTCCCGGCGAACCAGGAGCCGATCATCACCGACGACGCGCCCGCCGCCAGCGCCAGCGCGACGTCACGCGGGTGACGCACCCCTCCGTCGGCCCAGACATGCCTGCCGAGCGCCCGCGCGGCCGTCGCACACTCGAGCACCGCGGAGAGCTGGGGTCGCCCGACCCCGGTCATCATCCGCGTGGTGCACATCGCGCCCGGACCCACGCCGACCTTGACGATGTCCGCCCCGGCGTCGATCAGGGCACGGGTGCCGTCCGCCGAGACCACGTTGCCGGCGACCACGGGCACCTCCGGCGACAGCGACCGGACCGCCTTCAGCGCCTCGAGCATCCGGTCCTGGTGGCCGTGGGCGGTGTCGACGACCAGGCAGTCGACACCGGCCGCGAGCAGGTCGGCGGCCTTCTGCTCGACGTCGCTGTTGACGCCCACCGCGGCGGCGATCCGCAGGCCACCCGACGCGTCGACCGCCGGCGTGTAGAGCGTCGCGCGCAGCGCGCCCGTGCGGGTCAGCACGCCCAGCAGGAGCCCCTCGGCGTCGACCGCGACCGCGAGGCCCGCACGGGCGACGTCGAGTGCGTCGAAGGCGTCCCGCGGGTCGGTGTCGGCGGCGATCAGGACCGGGGCCGGGTTCATCACGTGCTGGACCTGCGCGAACCGGTCGACGTCGGCGCAGTCCGCCTCGGAGACGACACCGATCGGCCGGCCGTCGCGGACGACCACGGCGGCGCGGTGCGAGCGCTTGGGCATGAGGGACAGCGCCTCGGCGACCGTCTGGTGGGGCGTCAGCTCGATCGGGGTGTCGAAGACGAGGTGACGCGACTTGACGAAGCGGACCACCTCCGCCACCACCGGGACCGGGATGTCCTGCGGGATGACGGTGATCCCGCCGCGGCGGGCGACGGTCTCGGCCATCCGCTTGCCGGCGATCGCGGTCATGTTGGCGACCACCAGCGGGAGGGTCGCCCCGGTGCCGTCGGAGGTCGAGAGGTCGACGTCGTAGCGGCTCGCGATCGCGGAGTGCCGCGGCACCATGAACACGTCGTCGTAGGTCAGGTCGTGCGGCGGGGCCGCGCCATCGAGGAACTGCACGTCGCCACGCTACGCGAGCCTTCCCTAGGGTGGGGGCCATGTCGTTCGTGGATCCCGGGAGCACCGACCATCTCGCCAGCGGAGCCCGGAGTGCGTTCCAGCAGCTGTTCGGCAGCCCCGCGGAGGTCGTCGGCCGGGCACCCGGCCGGGTGAACCTCATCGGCGAGCACACCGACTACAACGCCGGCCTCTGCCTTCCGCTCGCCCTCCCGCACGCGACCTACGCCGCCCTGGGCCGCCGCGACGACGGCCGGGTCCGGATCGCGAGCCAGCAGGAGGCCACGCCCTGGGAGGGCCCGCTCGACGCGCTCGGCCCCGGCGAGGTGTCCGGCTGGGCGTCGTACGTCGCCGGTGTGCTCTGGGCGCTGCGCGAGGCGGGACACGACGTGCCGGGGGTCGACGTGCTCGTGGACGGGCGGGTGCCGCTGGGCGCCGGCCTCTCGAGCTCGGCGGCGCTCGAGTGCTCCGTGGCGGTCGCGATGGCCGACCTGCTGGGCGTCGAGCTGACCGACGGCGTACGCCGTGACCTCGTCGACGCGTGCATCCGGGCGGAGACCGAGGTGGCCGGCGCCCCGACCGGGGGGATGGACCAGACGGTCTCGATGCTCGCCACCCCGGGCAGCGCGCTGCTCATCGACTTCGACGCCGACAGCACGGTCGCAGTCGACCTCGCGCTCGAGGAGGCCGGTCTGACGCTGCTCGTGACGGACACGCGCGTCTCGCACGCGCTCTCCGACGGCGGCGAGGACGGGTACGCCGCCCGCCGCGCCGACTGTGAAGCGGCCACCCGGGCTCTCGGCGTGGCCTCGTTGCGCCATGCCGACCTGGGTTCGGTCGAGTCGATGGCAGACGACCGGGTGCGCCGCCGCGCCCGGCACGTCGTGACCGAGATCGACCGGGTGCAGTCCGCGGTCGACGCGATCCGCTCCGGTCGCTGGACCGAGCTCGGGGGCCTCTTCCTCGACTCCCACGTCTCCATGCGCGACGACTTCGAGATCTCCTGCCCCGAGCTGGACACCGTGGTGACGACGGCCGTCGAGGCCGGGGCCGTGGGGGCGCGGATGACGGGCGGCGGCTTCGGCGGTTCGGCGATCTCGCTGGTGCCCCGGGACCGGGTCGAGGCGGTGGCGCGGGCCGTCGACACGGCGTTCGTGGCCGCAGGGTTCGGTCCCCCGGCCCACCTGCTGGCCGAGCCGTCCCCCCCGGCCGGGGTGGTCCCCGGCTGAACGAGCCGGTCGCTACGTCGAGGAGACGCCGATCCGGCCCTCACGGAACGCGTGGACGAAATGGGCGTGGTCCTCGCGGACCTGTTCGGCGTACGTCATCCCGAAGTCGGTGACCCACGTCGTGAACTCGCGCCGGCGGCGCTCGACGCAGCGGGCGATCGCCTCCTCGACCTGGAAGTCGACCAGGTCCTGCTCGCTGTCCTCGTCCGACGCGCAGTGGATCTTGGCGGTCGCCCGGCCGAGCAGGTCGACGACGGCCGCGATGTCGTCGGGCTCGGTGATGTCGGCCCAGTCCAGGTCCACCTCGTAGGGCGACACCTCGGAGACGACGTAGCCGACGCCGTCGATCTGGGTGTGACCCAGCAGTGGGTCGGTGTGGACCTGCAGTGCCCGCTGGCTGACCACGGTGCGGTGGCCCTCGTGCTCGAAGTAGGCCTCGACGTCGGAGGTGTCCACGAACCGGCTGACCGCCGGGATGTTCGCCTGCTTCATCGACAGGATCACGTCGTTGTCCAACGCCTGGGTGTAACCCTCGACCAGGAGGTTGTACGCCGGGAGCCCGGCGCTGCCGATCCCGAACCCCGACTTCCCGGCGACGTCGCGCAGGTCGTAGAACAGGTCGCGGTCGAAGCGCTTGTCCTCGGGGATGGTGTCGAGGTAGGCCTCGAACGCCTTGACCACCGACGCTCGCTCGGCCTTGCCGAGGCGCCGCAGCGAGGAGTCCTCGCGCAGCATCCGGGTCCCGTCGATGACGACGGTGGCCTGGTCCAGCAGGTCGGCTCGGCGCTGGAGCCGAGCCGTGACCAGGGCCTGCTTGATGGGTCCGTGGGTGTTCTCGAGGTGCAGGGCGAAGTCGTCGTCGTCCTCGCTGCGGCGGTAGTCGTCCACCTGCGCGAGGTAGGACCGGACGTACCTGCCGATCAGGGACCGGACGTCCTGCTCGGGCAGCGCCTTCTGCCAGCCGACCAGGGCCAGCGACGCCGCGAACCGCTGGAGGTCCCAGGTGAAGCGTCCGAGGTAGGCCTCGTCGAAGTCGTTGACGTCGAAGACCATCCGCCCGTCGGAGTTCAGGTAGGTGCCGAAGTTCTCCACGTGCAGGTCGCCGTGCACCCAGATCCGGCCGCTCTGCTCGTCGGCGAACGGGTCCTCGGACCCGGTGACGTCGGCATAGAAGAGGCAGGCACTGCCCCGGTAGAACGCGTGCGGGTCGGCCGCCATCTTGCGGTACTTCCCCCGGAAAGCCGTGGGGTCTGCCTCCATCAGCGGTGCGAACGCATCCTCGAGGGTGGAGACGATCAGGTCCGAGCGCTTCTTGGTCGTGGCCACCTGGCCACTATGCCCCACGCCTCGCGTGGGCCCACATACTCAGGCAGCGGGCGGCCCGAGTCGAGTAGCAGCGCGGATCCCCCACTGCCGTGCCTCGGGAACGCTTCGGTCCATGAGCACTCCCAACCAGCCCCGGAACACCAACGCCTTCTACCTCCAGGCGGGCCTCTCCTTCGGGATCGCCCTGCTGACCATGATCTTCGCGGTCGTCTACCTTCCCGTGGATCCGTGGATCCGTGCCTTCCTCGCCCTCGGCACCCTGTTCCTGACCACGTCCTCGTTCACCCTCGCCAAGTGCGTGCGCGACGCCCAGGAGAACCAGTACGTCGTCGCCCGGCTCGACCAGGCCCGGGTCGACAAGATCCTCGCCGAGCACGATCCCTTCAGGGCCGTCTCCTGACCGACACCCCCCCGACCCGTCCGGGTGCCCGTGCTTGAATCGCAGGAACGACCTGACGTCCAGCGAAGGGACACGCACGTGGTGCTCAAGAACCCGCTCGGCAAGATCAAGGATGTTGCCGTCGGCACGCTCAAGGACCCCCTCGGTGCGGCCGGCAAGGCCGTCGACCAGGCCAAGGGCACCGCAGCCCTCGGCCGGATGCTCGCGGGAGGGGTGACCAGAAAGGCCACCGGCACCGTCGGTGCCGTCACCTCGCTGGTGCCGGGCCGGAAGCAGGCGCCGGCCGAGAGGCCCGCCGCCAGGACCGTCCCCGTCACGAAGCCGGCACCCGAGGTGCGCGTTCCCCCGGCGCCCGTCTCCAAGCCGGCGCCGGTGTCCAAGGCCGCTCCTGTCACGAAGGCAGCACCCGAACCGGCCGGCGAGCCCACGCCCAGCCCGAACGACGTTGCCAAGGTCGTCGCGAAGAAGGCTCCCGCCCAGAAGGGCGCCACCAAGGCAGCGGTCAGGAAGTCGCCCACCGCACCGGGCGCGAAGCTGCCGGTCAAGAAGACCGCAGCGAGCAAGGCCCCGGCTGCCAAGGCTGAGGCCAGGAAGGCGCCCGCGAAGAAGTCGGCGGCGAAGAAGTCCGCGCCCCTGACCGCGCAGGAGGTCCTCGAGGACACGGCGACGGAGGCCCCCACGTCCGCCGGCACCACGGGTGCGGACACGACCAGCACCCCGGCCCCCGACGCCGACCGACCGCTCCTGGACCCGGGCACGGCCAAGGCGGTCGCCAGCGAGGCCAGCACCCTGCAGAAGGCAGCCGACACCGACAAGTCGTAGGCAGCGCCACCGCACAGACGCAGAACGGCCCCGGTCTCGAGCAGTCGAGACCGGGGCCGTTCTGATTCTTCTTGTGGCTACTTGAGCTCGGCGCTGGAGAGTCCCAGGACCCGGCGGGCCACGATCAGCTGCTGGATCTGCTGGGTCCCCTCGAAGATGTCGAGGATCTTGGAGTCCCGGGCCCACTTCTCCAGGAGCTCGGACTCGCTGTAGCCGACGGAGCCGGCGAGCTCGACACAGCTGAGCGTGATGTCGGACCCCACCCGGCCGGCCTTCGCCTTGGCCATCGAGGCCTCCAGCGAGTTGGGCTGTCCGTTGTCGGCCATCCACGCCGCCTGCAGCATCAGCAGGTGCGCGGCCTCCCAGTCGGCCTCCATCTGCAGGTACTTGGCGGCCGCGGCTGACTGCGTGATGGCCGGGCGGTCGTAGTCGATGTCGACACCCGCCCGCTCCAGGAGATCGCGGGTCAGGTCGAGGGAAGCCTTGGCGCAGCCGACGGCCATCGCAGCCACCAGCGGCCGGGTGTTGTCGAAGGTCGCCATCGCGCCGGCGAACCCCTGCTTGACGTCGACCTCCGGCGAGCCGAGGAGGTTCTCCGCAGGGACCCGGCAGTTGTCGAAGATGATGGTCGCGGTGTCGGAGGCCCGGATGCCGAGCTTGTGCTCGAGTCGTTCGACCGTCATGCCGGGCGTGCCCTTCGGCACGACGAACGACTTGATCGCGCCCCGGCCGGCGTCCCGGTCGAGGGTCGCCCAGACGACGACGGCGTCGCAGCGGTCACCCGCGGTGACGAAGATCTTCTCGCCGTTGAGGACGTAGTGATCACCGTCGAGGGTCGCCGTCGTCCTGAGGTTCGCCGAGTCCGAGCCCATGCCCGGCTCGGTGATCGCCATCCCGGCCCACACGCCCTCGAAGCGCTTGGCCTGCTCGTCGTTGGCGACGGAGGCGATCGCGGAGTTGCCGAGGCCCTGGCGCGGCATCGAGAGCAGCAGGGCCACGTCGCCCCAGCACATCTCGGAGATGGACATGACGGAGGCGAGGTTGGCGCCGTTCTTGACGGCTCCACGCTCATCCCGGACGTCGTCGACGTCCTTCCCCTCGGTCTTCCGGACACCCGCGGCGCCCGCACCCTCGGCCGCACCGGACTCCGAGAGCCCGTCGATCATCGCGGCGAGCATGTCGAGCTCCTTGGGGTACTCGTGCTCGGCGCGGTCGTACTTGCGCGAGATCGGGCGGAGCATGTTCATGGCGACCTGGTGCGCCTGCCCGGCCAGCGGCCGGAACTTCTTCGGATCGTCGAGGTTGATCATCAGACAAGCACGCTTCCTTCCATGATTCCGACGGCCCGCAGGTCGCGGTACCACCGCTCCACCGGGTGCTCCTTGACGAAGCCGTGGCCGCCGAGCAGCTGCACGCCGTCCAGGCCGATCTGCATGCCCTTGTCGGCACACAGCTTGCGGGCCAGCGCGACCTCCCTGGCGAACTCCTTGCCCGCGGCCGCGCGGGCGGCTGCCTTGTAGGTGAGCAGTCGCATCGACTGCAGCTCGATCGCGATGTTGGCGACCATGAACGCCACCGACTGGCGGTGGGCGATCGGCTCCCCGAACGCCTCGCGCTCCTTGACGTACGGCGTCACGTAGTCGAGCACGGCCTGGCCGGTGCCGACGGCCAGCGCGCACCAGGCGAGGCGCGAGAGCCGTACACACTCGAGGTACGTCGTGCCGTCCGTGGCGCCGAGCACGGCCGAGGCCGGGACGGTGACGTCGGTCAGGGAGAGCTTGCTCAGCGAGGCGGCGCGGACGCCCATCGCAGGGTCCCCCTCGACGGCGAGACCAGCGGTGGACGACTCGACCAGGAAGAGCACGGGCTTGTCGTCGAGCCTGGCCCCGACGACGAAGAGCTCGGCCTCGGCGCCCCGCACGACCAGGGACTTCACGCCGTTGAGGACGTAGCCGTCGACCGTCTTCGTGGCCGTCGTGCCAGGGTTCAGGACGTCGAAGAGCACGGTGGGCTCGGTCAGCGCGAGCGCCGCGGCGGGTACGTCGTTGCCGGTGAACGCCGGCAGGTAGGTGCTCTGCTGCTCGTCGGTGCCCCACAGGCCGATCGCGGTGGCGACCGAACCGGGTGCGAGGGCGGCGACGGCCAGGCCCATGTCGCCCCTGGCGAGCGCCTCGGCGACGAGGGTGCCGGCCATGGCCGACCGCTCCTCGGAGATGCCGCCCAGCGACTCGGGAACGCCCAGGATCGGCAGGCCGATCTCGAGGCTCGCCTTGAGCAGCGCCTCGGGGGCCGCGCAGGTCTCGTTGGCCTCGGCGGCGGCCGGGCGGACGACCTCGTCGGCGAACTCGGTCACCACGTCGACGAGCATCTGCTCGTCCTCGGTGGGCGTGAGGTCGAAGACGCCCTTCGGGGCCGCGGCCGGGACGCGGACCCCGGGCTGCCCCTTCTTGCCCGCCCTGGCGAAGGTGCGGCTGGCCGTCGTGACCGACTTGAAGCCGCTACGGGTGACGGTGAAGACCGCCTGCTCGGCCTGCCTGCGCAGGCCGATGCGGTCGATGAGGTCGCTCTGGGCGACGCGGCTCAGGGCGGCAACCGCGAACCCGATCGGGTCACGGGCCTCCTGGGAGGACAGGCCGTGCTTGCCGCCGGGCTTGAGGCTCTTGGTCAGGGACATGCCAGTTAATGTAACTCGGAGTTACACCAGTCGCTACAGGTGTCGCCGTGTCGCGGGTCACAACCCGCCCGGACTCGCGCATTTCGTTGGTCGAGGGCGGGCATTTCGTTGGTCGAGCTCGTCGAGACCTAGGATTCCGCGCATGACCGCCGACCCCGCTCACGCGCCGTACGGCCCCCTCCCCGAAGGTGGCACCGTCCGCCCGATGACCCGTTGGGGCGACCCGGTGATGCACCGCGCCCAGCAGCAGGTGACGTCGTACGACGACTCGCTGCGGTCGCTGGTCGCCGACATGGTCGCGACGATGTACGCCGCCGACGGGGTGGGCCTGGCCGCCTGCCAGATCGGGGTCGACCTGGCGGTCTTCATCTTCGACTGCCCCGACGAGGCCGGGGAGCGGACCGTGGGCGTGGTGTGCAACCCCGTCCTCACGCTTCCCGAGGTCGGCGAGCGGCAGCTGGACGCCGACGACGAGGGCTGCCTGTCGCTCCCGGGTGCGTTCGTGGAGTGCGCGCGCCCGGACTTCGCCACCGTGCACGGCTTCGGCCTGGACGGCGAGCCCGTCGAGTTCTCCGGGAACGGCCTGCTCGCCCGCTGCCTCCAGCACGAGACCGACCACACGCTCGGCACCGTCTTCGGCGACCGGCTCCCGACCAAGCTGCGCAAGAAGCTCCAGAAGGCGCACGACAAGGCCGCTGACGAGTTCCCGGAGACCTGGCCAGCCTGAACGTTGCCACGTTTGGTGCGGGACTTTCGCCTCAGGCCGACTCCCGAAGGGAGGAGGGCGTGGCTGTCCGCGGGTCAGGCGACGACGTGGAGCCTGTGCTCGGTGTCGTTGAGCCGGCGGCCGCCCTCGGCAGTGACCGTGACGATGTCCTCGATCCGCACCCCGAACCGCCCGGCCAGGTAGATACCGGGCTCGATCGAGAAGCACATGCCCACCCGGAGCGGCTGCTCCTCCCCCTCGACCACGTACGGCGGTTCGTGGGTGGTCACCCCGATCCCGTGCCCGGTGCGGTGGATGAACTGCTCGCCGTACCCGGCCTCGCGGATCACCGCTCGCGCGACCCGGTCGATCTCCTGGCAGGGCACGCCGGGCCGCACGGCCTCGAACGCCGCCTGCTGGGCCTCCCTCACGATGTCGTGGACCTCCTGCACCTCGGCACTCGGCTGCCCGACGCACACGGTGCGCGTGGTGTCCGAGCCGTAGCCGTACATCAGGCCACCGAAGTCCAGGACCACCGCGTCCCCTCGCTCGATCACCCGGTCGCCGGCCTCGTGGTGCGGGTTGGCACCGTTGGGTCCGGAGCCGACGACGGTGAAGTCGACCTGTTCGTGCCCGTGCTCCCGCAGCAGCCGGGCCAGGTCCGAGGCAATGTCGCTCTCCCGGCGGCCGGCGAACTGCACGTGCACGATCTCGTCGTACGTCGCGTCCGCTGCTGCCCCGGCCATCTCGAGCCGGCCGAGCTCGTTGGCGTCCTTGACCGCCCGGAGCATGGGCAGGCTGTGGCTGAGCGCCCGGTAGCGACTGTCCGGCAGCGCCTTCTGCAGTCCGAGCAGGTGCATCGCCCAGGCGGAGTCGGAGATCCCGAACCGGCCGTCCGGTTGCAGCAGGCCGCTCGCGGCCAGATAGGGGTCCGACCCGTCGGCCCAGTCGACGAGCCGGAGGCTGGCCGCGCCCTCGGCAGCTTCCGCGTCGGGTCGTTCCAGGACGGGGACGAGCAGCGTGTGGTCCAGGCCGGGCGAGAGCACCAGCGCGGTGAGCCGTTCGGTGATCGCGGTGGGGTGGTAGCCGGTCAGCCAGGCCAGGTCGGGGCCGGGCGCGACGATGACGCCGTCCAACCCCACCTCGAGCGCCTCGTCGACGACCCGGCTCATCCGGTCCGCGTAGTCCTCACTGGTGAACGGAGCCGGTCTCGTCGCCGCGGTGCTGGGCATGGCTCTCCCCCTTCGACCCCTCGAAACGGCCACGCTAGTGGCCACGGCCGTCGCAGGGATCGTCCACCGAGGATGAGGCGCGGGCCGACGCGCGGCCAGCCTCGACCAGCACCTCGACATACTGTCGTCGTGACGACCCCGACCGGCATGAGCGACCCCGAGGTCAGGATCGTCCAGCTCGACCCGGCCACCCTGATCGCCCTGGCCGTGGGAGACCTGGACGCGGCCCGCCGTACCTCGCCGGTCGACCTCACGCCCTGGCTGGCGGGAGCGGAGTGCACCAGCACCTGGCGCTTCCGTGCGCGCCAGGCCGTGGACACCCCGGAGGACCTGCCCTGGGTGACCGGGGTGGTCCGCGACGAGGCTGCGGGTCTTTCCGTGGGCAAGGCCGGCTTCCACGCGGCGCCCGACGCCGACGGGATGGTCGAGATCGGGTACGGCATCGACCCGGCCTTTCGCCGCCGCGGCTATGCCCGCGCCGCGCTCCGGGCGATGCTGGACCGGGCCCGACTCGAGCCTGGCGCCCAGGTCCTGCGCGCCACCGTTTCGCCCACCAACACCGCGTCACTGGCGCTGATCCACCAGTTCGACTTCCTCGAGGTCGGCGAGCAGTGGGACGACGAGGACGGCCTCGAGATCATCTACGAGATGCCAGTCGACTGAGACCCGGATGTCCGGGCGCCGCCGGGTGGGAGTGCGACGTGTCTCGCGGGGTCGGCGCGGGTGGGAACCTGGCTCCCGTACCGTGATCGGTGCCAGGGCCACCCCGGCGACGAGGACCACCGCCGAGACGAGCCCGGCGAAGAAGTCTGAGCCGGATCAGGATGAGGGCTCGACGGTCAGGTGTCCGGTCGGGTCAGTGTCCCCCGCAGCAAGGGTGCTGGCCGGATCGTTGATCACCTGGAGACCGTGCTCGAGGGCCCACGCCACGGCCTGGGACCTGCGCGAGACCCCGATCTTGTCGTAGGCGGAGCGGATGTGGCTCTTGACGGTGTTGATGCTGGTGAAGGTCGCCCCGGCGATGTCGGTGTTCAGGAGTCCCTGGGCGATGAGGGCCAGGACCTGGATCTCGCACGGCGTCAGGGCTCGCTCCTCGTCGAGGAGCGGGTGAGGGCTGCTGTCGCTCGGGATGCTCTCAGACGGCTCGACCGGCTGCCCGGCGACCGCGGCCTCGATGGCCGCGAGGATCTCCTCGGCGCTGGCGCCCTTGGAGATCCGGCCGGCGGCGCCGGTTGCCGCCTCGAGGGTGGCCAGCTCGGGCAGCGGGTGCCAGGTGAAGATCAGGACGGGAGCCTCGACGCTGGCCACCAGGGTCTCGAGGCCGGTGCGCTCGTCGCGTGGCCCGTCGAAGGGGTCGTAGAGGATGACGTCGGCGTTCGTCAGGTCCGGAAGCCCGCCCATCACGGTGATGGCGTCCACCCGGGCCGGGTACTGCTCGAGCATGCCACGCAGGCCGGCCGTGACGATCTCGAAGTCGTTCACGAGGGCCAGGCGCAGCGGCGACCCGGGTGTTCCGGAGGTGCGTTGCACACTCCCAATATGTCACGTCCGTCCATGGCCGACGGCGGTGAAGCACGAGATGTCGGGCGACGGACCTCAGGCGCCTGGAAACGCCTCGCCGCCGTCGGCGGCCAGTGCCTCGGCGACGATCCGGAGATGCTCGGCCGCGAGGTCGGCCGGCATCGTGGGCAGCAGGTCGTTCCAGAAGGCGAGCATCGCGCCGCGGCCCTGCATCATGCCCGCCGGCCGGGCGAGCGCCCAGAGGTGGAAGTGCTCGCTGCCGTCGCCCCAGCGCGAGAAGTGGGTGCGGGCCACTCCCGGGATCGTCTTCACCGCAGCGCTGACCCGCTGGAGCAGTGGCCCGAGCGTCGTCAACAGCTCGAGCGGGGCGTCCTCGAGCCGGCAGTGGTCGTTGGGCGCGATACCGCCGATGAACGGGATCCCCATGGGTGCGAAGCCGGCGTTGACGTGCCACAGGTCGTCGCGCCAGATCGTGTGCTCCGACGCTCGGCAGTGGCCACACTCCGTCGGGTCGAGCTCGCCGGCCCGGGGACGCTCGGGCACCCGCATCTGCTGCAGCGGCCTCATCGTGACTGCCTCGAAGCAGGAGAGCCAGTCGTCGACGAGGGGGTCGCCCGGGAGTCGCTCGCCGATCGGCAGGAGTCGGTGGTACGCCGAGTCGGCGTCCTGCGTCTCGTGGGCGTCGCTCATCCACCGACCCTAGAACGACCGCGCACCCGACTGGACCATTCCGCGCGGGGTGTTGACCACCCGCGTCGATGGGTCTGTCCTTGGACCATGCGGGACACACCCGTGCACGGCCGCGTTCCGGGGACCGAGCCGACGTACGCCCAGGAGTACGCCGAGCTGATGCGCGTGCTCCTGGTCGCGGGACTGTCGGTCGGCATCGTGGTCATCGGGCTGGGTAGTCGCCTGGCGATGTTCCTGCTCCGGCTGACCTCACCGGACAGCGTCGTCGGCGTCGAGTCCGACGACGGCTTCACCATCGGCCAGTTCACCCTCGGGGGGACCTACAACCTGGTCACCATCGGTGCCGTGGTCGGCTTCATCGGAGCCGTCGCCTACGTGGGTGTCTCCCCCTGGCTGATCGGACCGGTCTGGTTCCGCAGGCTCACGGTCGGCCTCGCCGCCGGGGCGGTCGGCGGTGCGCTGCTCATCCACTCCGACGGCATCGACTTCCGGGTGCTCGAGCCGCTCACGTTTGCAGTCGCCCTGTTCGTGGGACTGCCCCTCCTGGTGGGCGTCCTGCTCGCGATCGTGGCGGACCGGGTCGCGGTGCCGGGGTCGTGGACGACGCGCGACGCGTGGCGCTGGCTCGTGCCCACGGTCCTGGTCGCGCTGGTGCCGCTGAGCCTCTTCGTGCTCGCGCCGCTCGCCGTGGTCGTGGCCCTGCTGCTGGTCCTGCGTCGACTGCTGTTCGCTCCGCTGCGCCGGCGGCGGCTGGCGACGTGGGCCGTGCGGGCGGGGTTCCTCGCGATCCCCGTGCTCGGGGTGAGCAACCTGAGCCAGACCCTGGCCGAGCTGTACTGAGGCCGCTCAGCGCCGTGCGGTGATGTAGCAGGCCACCGCCGTCGCGGCCGCGACGTTGAGCGAGTCGATGCCCTCGCGCATCGGGATGATCGCCCGCCGGTCCGCGGACTGCTCCCAGCGGGGCGAGAGGCCGTGCCCCTCCGACCCCAGCACGAGCGCGACCTTGTCGACCCCCGCGACGGCCTCCTCGACCGGCGTCGCGTCGTCGGCCAGGGTCAGCGCGACAGTCGTGAACCCGTGCTCGGACAACGTCGGCAGGGCGTCGTACCAGTCGGGCAGACGGGTCCACGGCATCGTGAACACCGCACCCATGGCGACCTTGATCGAGCGGCGGTAGAGCGGGTCGGCGCACCGGGGTGCGAGCAGGACGGCGTCGAAGCCGAGCGCGGCCCCGCTGCGCATGATGGCGCCGATGTTGGTGTGGTCGACGATGTCCTCGAGCACGAGCACCGAGCGAGCTCCGTCGAGCACCTCGGCCACCGAGGGCAGCGGTCGTCGCTCCAGCGAAGCCAGCGCACCGCGGTGGACGTGGAAGCCGGTGACCTCCTCGGCCAGCGACTCGCTGAGCACGTAGCAGGGGGCGTCAGTGGTGCCGAGCACGTCCGCCAGTCCCTCCAGCCAGCGCGGCGCCATCAGGAACGAGCGCGGTGTGAAGCCGGCCTCGACGGCGCGACGTACGACCTTCTCGCCCTCGGCGAGGAACAGGCCGTGCTCGGACTCCAGGTGCTTGCGCATCTGGACGTCGCGCAGGTCGCGGTAGTCGGCGAGGCGGGGGTCGGCGGGGTCGGAGATCTCGTGCAGCGTGGCCATCAGGAGAAGTGTTGCGGATGCGCCACCGCGACCACGTCACCGACCACGATGATCGCCGGCGGCTTCACCTCGGAGGCCACCAGGTCGACCGCGAGCGAGCCCAGGGTCGAGAGGACCGTCCGCTCCCCCGGCATGGTGCCGTCGCAGATGACCGCCACCGGGGTGGAGGCCGGACGGCCACCGAAGATCAGGACGTCGGCGATGGCCGGGGCGTTCTGCACGGCCATCATGAGCACGACCGTCCCCTCCATCCCGGCCACGGCCCGCCAGTTGACCAGCGACTCCGGGTGGCCGGGCGGCAGGTGCCCGGAGATGACGGTGAAGTCGTGGGCGACCCCGCGGTGCGTGACAGGGATGCCGGCGACAGCGGGTACGGCGATCGGGCTGCTCAGGCCCGGAATGACCGTCACCGGGACGCCGGCCGCCCGGCAGGCCAGCACCTCCTCGTAGCCCCGACCGAAGACGAAGTTGTCGCCGCCCTTGAAGCGCACCACCCGCTTGCCCGCGAGCGCCCGGTCCACGATGACGCGGTTGATCTCCTCCTGCAGGGCCGAGCGGCCACGCGGCAGCTTGGCGACGTCGATCAGCTCGACGTCGCTGGGCAGCTCGCCCAGCAGCTCACGGGGAGCCAGCCGGTCCGCCACCACGACGTCGGCCTCCATCAGCGCCTTGCGCCCGGCCACCGACATCAGCTCCGGGTCCCCCGGCCCGCCGCCGACCAGCACCACTCCCGGCGTGCGGTCCCGGTGGTCACGGGCGACGATCCGTCCCTCGCGCAGGCCCTCCAGGATCTCGTCGCGCACAGAGGCCGACCGGCGCGGGTCGCGGTTGCCGAGCACCGCGACCGTGACGCCGGCGTGCCGGCCCACGGCCGGGGTCCAGGCCGTCGCCCGGGTGGCGTCGTCGGCACGCACGCAGAAGATCCGGCGCTCCTCAGCCGCCACGCTCACCGCTTCGTTGGCGCTCGCGTCGTCGGTGGCGGCGATGACGTACCACGCACCCTCCAGGTCGCCGTCCTCGAAGCCACGCTGGGTCCAGGTGACCTCACCCGAGCCGACCAGGCCCTCGATCGCCGGTGTCACCTCCGGCGACACGACGCACACCACGGCGCCCACCGCGATCAGCCCCGGGACCCGCCGCTGGGCGACGTGGCCGCCGCCGACCACGACCACGCGTCGGCCGGCGAGCCGCAGGCCGGAGGGGTACGTCGGGAAGTCGTCCATCGCCCCATCTTCCGGCCGCCCGACGCACGTGCGTTGGAGGCGTTCAGCCACCGGACTAGGTTGGGAGCCACCTGACCCCTCAGCTAGGAGTGACATGAGCCTCGACCGCCCGGTGTCCCCCAACCCCTACGACCTGCTTCCCCGGGTGCCGTCCTTCACGGTCACCAGCGAGGACGTCGCCGACGGCCGGCCGCTCGGGGACGCCCAGGTCGCGAGCAAGGGCAACACCTCCCCCCAGCTGTCATGGACGGGGGCGCCCGCGGGCACCAGGAGCTTCACGATCACCTGCTTCGACCCCGACGCCCCGACCCCGAGCGGCTTCTGGCACTGGGTGCTGGTGGACCTCCCGGCCGACGTCACCTCGCTGGAGGCCGGTGCCGCCTCGCGAGCCCTGCCGGGCAACGCCTTCCACTGCCGCAACGACGGCGGCGAGAAGGGCTTCCTGGGCGCCGCGCCGCCGCAGGGCGACCAGGTGCACCGCTACTTCTACGTCGTGCACGCGGTGGACGAGGAGTCGCTGGGCGTCGACTCGGACGCCTCACCTGCCGTCGTCTCCTTCAACCTGGCGTTCAAGACAGCAGGTCGCGCGATCCTGCACGGGACCTACCAGCACTGACGCCCACCAGGGCAGGGCGGCAAGGGCAGGGCGGCGAGGGCCAGGCTCAGGCCCCGCGCAGCAGCTCCTCGAACGGCACGTGGTCGGCGAGCTCGTCGACCAGCTCGCGCTCGAGCCGGGACGGCCTCGCCGAGACCAGGGCGGCCAGCTCGCCGGCCGCGCGGTCGACCCGCTGGGACAACGCCCCACCATCGGTGCTGCCGAAGTCCTCACTCGCGGCGAACACGCCGGTGGGCACGACGACCGCTCGCAGGTAGGAGAAGAGCGGGCGCAGCGCGTGGTCGAGGACCAGCGAGTGTCGGGCAGTGCCGGCCGTCGCCGCCACCAGGACCGGTGTGCCCGCGAGGGTTTCCGGGTCCAGGACGTCGAAGAAGCTCTTGAAGAGACCGCTGTAGGACGCGGAGAACACGGGCGTGACGGCGACCAGCCCGTCGGCCCGGCGTACGGTCTCGACGGCGTCGGCCAGCTCACCGGACGGGAACCCGGTCAGCAGGTTGTCGGCCAGCGCGTGTGCCAGCGGGCGCAGCTCGACGACGTCGACGTGGACCTTCTCCCCGCGCTCCTCGAGCGTGCGCGTGACCGCTGCCGCGAGGCGGTCCGCCAGGAGCCGGGTCGCGGACGGCACGCCCAGGCCGGCGGTGACGACGGCGATGCGCCTGCTCATGCGCGACCTCCGGCCGGGGTCTCGACAGGCTGGGTCTCGACAGGGTGGGCGACAGCAGCGGCCGCGACGCGCGAGGCGTGGGTCGGAGCGTCCGGGACGTGGGCCGGCCGGAGGGCGGCGAACTCCTTGCGGAGCACCGGCACGACCTCCTCGCCGAGCAGGTCGAGCTGCTCGAGGACGGTCTTGAGAGGCAGCCCGGCGTGGTCCATGAGGAACAGCTGGCGCTGGTAGTCGCCGACGTAGTCGCGGAAGCCCAGCGTCTTCTCGATGACCTCCTGGGGCGACCCGACGGTCAGCGGGGTCTGCGAGGTGAACTCCTCCAACGACGGGCCGTGGCCGTAGACCGGCGCGTTGTCGAAGTAGGGGCGGAACTCGGCGATGGCGTCCTGGCTGTTCTTGCGCATGAAGACCTGGCCACCGAGGCCGACGATCGCCTGGTCGGCGGCGCCGTGGCCGTAGTGCTCGAACCGACGGCGGTAGAGCCCGACCATCTGCTGGGTGTGCGAGGCCGGCCAGAAGATGTGGTTGGAGAAGAACGCGTCGCCGTAGTACGCCGCCTGCTCGGCGATCTCGGGGCTGCGGATCGATCCGTGCCACACGACCGGGGGTACGCCGTCGAGCGGTCGCGGGGTCGAGGTGAAGCCCTGGAGCGGGGTGCGGAAACGCCCCTCCCAGTCGACGACGTCCTCGCGCCACAGGCGGTGGAGCAGCGCGTAGTTCTCGATCGCGAGGTTGATGCCCTCGCGGATGTCCTTGCCGAACCACGGGTAGACCGGACCGGTGTTCCCGCGGCCCAGCATCAGGTCCATCCGGCCGTCGGTGAGGTGCTGCAGCGTCGCGTAGTCCTCCGCGATCCGGACGGGGTCCGTCGTGGTGATCAGCGTGGTCGCCGTCGACAGGATGATCCGCTCGGTCTGCGCCGCGATGTAGGCCATCGTCGTCGTGGGCGAGGACGCCACGAAGGGCGGGTTGTGGTGCTGGCCCACGGCGACCACGTCGAGGCCCACCTCGTCGGCCTTCTTCGCGATCGCGACCGTGTTCTTGATCCGCTCGTGCTCGGTCGGGGTCCGACCGGTGGTGGGATCCGTGGTCACGTCACCCACGGTGAAGATGCCGAACTGCATCGCGAAACCTCTCTTGTGGTTGAACCAGCAACTAGATGGTCAACCGTCTCGCGCGACAGCCTATTCCGGCGAACGGAGCGCTCGCCGGGTCAACGCGAGCCCGCCGAGGCCGTGGCGATGACGACGACGTTGCTGAGGTACTGCGTACCGTCCCAGTCCTCGCAGGTCACGAGCACCAGCCGACCCGGGACCTCCTGGCTGAACAGCTGCTGGGCATCCTCGGCCACCCTGCCCTTGCTGTAGACCACGACCCGGCGGACGTCGTAGCGGATCCGGCCACGGTCGGTGCGCACCGTGACCTCGTCACCCCGCTGCAGGGTCTCGAGGTCGTCGAGCGCGCCACCGCCGGTGTGGACCGTGTGGCCGGTGACCAGGGCGCTGCCCCGGCTCGCTCCCGGCAACGCTCCCCCGGCCCACCAGCCCAGCTGCTGCGGATCGCTGGGCGGGATGAGCTCCCCGCCCGGGGCCTTGATCGGCAGGACCGACGCGTCGACCTCGAGGGCCGGGATGATGACGCGACGCGGCGCGCCCGGCACCCACCGCGACCGGGTGGCCTCGTGGCCGCTCGCCGCCGAGGCCGCACCCGGGACGTGGGCCGCATCCACCGTCCCCTCCGACATGCCGGCTCCGGGCTCCTGGGTGAACCAGGCCACCAGGCCGGCGACCACCAACGCGACGCCGGCCACGGCCAGCCACCAGTGGTGGCGGCCGCGGCCGGTCGTCGAGGAGGTGTTACTCGCCGGCAGCGACACGGGAGCGACGGCGCGTCACGAAGGCGGCAGCCGCGAGGACCCCACCGAGCGCGATGATCAGCAGCGGCATCGGCGACCGGACCCAGTCCATCGCACCGTTCTCGCCGGCGTCGACCGAGGTCGGGACCTGCGAGCCGTCAGCGTTGACCTGGGCCTCGGCCGGGGCGACCTCGATGTTGTTGTCACCGGTCGACGCCTGGGTTCCGAGCACCTCGGTGTCGTCCGTGGTTCCCTGCTGGTCGTCCGACGTCTCGATGTCGTCCTCCGCCGTGGTGCCCTCGACGTCGGTGTCGTCGCCCGGCGTCGTGCTGCCGGTGCCGTCCTCGCCCGGGGTCGTGCCGCCCGGCGTCGTGCCGCCGGTGGTGTCGTCCGTGCACGGCTCGACCCAGAAGACCTTGGTCTTGGTGTCGTTGCCCTTGGACTTCGGCGTCGCGATGGTGAGCTTGACGTGGTAGCCCTGCTTCGGGTGCGGCGTGCCGTCGAAGGAGAGCGTGTAGGCCTCGGTGCCGTCGAGGCCCGTGTCGGTGCCGGCACCCGAGGCCGGGTCGCCGCCGACGAAGACGGAGGTGTTGCCGGCGACGCTCAGGGCGACGTCCTTGGTCGGCGCCTGCATGGCGAAGGTGACCGTCGAGATGATGTCGTCGCCCTGGTCGAAGCCGTACCACTCCACCTGGAAGGTGCAGCCCGGGTGGGGCGTGTTGTTCGGGATGCCGTCCATCTCGCCCAGCGGCGCGATCTTCACGGTGCCGTTGTTGCCGGCCGGGTCGCCGTTGCCGCCACCGTTGCCGCCACCGTTGCTGCCAGTTGCCGCCGGCATTGCCGTTGGACGCCGGCATTGCCGTTGGACCCGGCATTGCCGTTGGAGCCCGCGTTGCCGCTCTGGCCACCGTTTCCGTTGCCGTTTCCGTTGCCGTTCTGGCCACCGTTGCCGTTCTGGCCCTGGGACTTGTCACCGGACTTGTCCTTGTCGTGGGACTTGTCCTTGGACTTGCCGGGCGCGCTGTCGCTGGACTGGCTGTGCACACCGGACTGACCCGAGCCCGGGTCGGCCGAGGCCGGCAGCGCCGTGGCGCCCCAGCTGGCGACCACGAGTGCGGCCGTGAGGGCGAGTGAGCGTCGGACGTCGATCGGTCGAGACATGTTGGTTGATCCCCCAGTGAGTGCCGGATGACCCGGCTGACGAGTGTCGTGTTCAAGCCCGACCCCTCGAGAAAGTCGCGCAGTCACCGTCGTGCCCTACTCACGGGTATCCCAAACACCGAGACGAAAGAAATTGTTACATCTGTGCACTGACAAGTGACCAAGACCACTGCCATACTGACCCCCGTCTAGACCGTGGGGGGTCCTGAACGGAGTTCTCGTGCGCACCCCTCTCCGCCCCTTCGCCCTTTCCCTCGCCCTTGTCGTCGCGCCCGCCGCGATGTTCACGGCGGTGGCCCCACCCGCGTCGGCCTCGATCTGGGCCGTGCCTGCTCCGGACACCTCCCTCGACCCGCTGGTGCACCTCTCCGAGTTCGAGAGTCGCATCGTGGTGCGGATCAACAAGGCACGGAAGGCTGCCGACCTCAAGCCGGTGCGCTACTTCGACAGCTGCGTGGACGGGTTCTCCGAGCGCTGGGCCGGTCACCTCGCGGACACCGGCGACTTCGAGCACCGCAACCAGCGCAAGATCCTGAAGCGCTGCGACCTGAACTGGGTGGGCGAGACGCTGGTGAGGGGCACCGGCCTGACCCCGCTCTCGGCCGTCAAGGCGTGGCTGAAGTCCCCGACCCACCGGGCCGTGATCATGAAGCCGCGGGCCAACCGTGCCGGCGTCGGTGTCCGCCTCGACGACCAGGGCCGCCTCGTCGGAGTGCTCAACTTCGGCGACTTCAACTGACCCGACCCCCGACCCGCATCACGGGTGAGAGGATGGCGCGCTCGCCCACGCTCCGGAGGTCTCACCCATGCTGCACGTCGCCGTCGCGACGCGTTCCTTTCGGCGTTACTCCACCTACACCGGAGCCACCCTGGCGGGGATCTTCACCAACTCGGTGTTCGGGATCATCTACTCCTACGCCTATCTCGCACTGTGGGCACAGCGGCCGGACGCGGGTGGGTACGACTCCACCGACGCGGTGACCTACGTCTGGATCGGCCAGGCGCTGCTGATGACCGTCGCCCTGTGGGGCGGCGGCACCACCGACGACCTCGCCGACCGGATCCGGTCGGGGGACATCGCGGTCGACCTGTATCGCCCCGTGAACCTGCTCGGCTGGTATCTCGCCGGCGACCTCGGCCGTGCGGCCTTCCACCTGCTGACCCGAGGGTTGGCCCCCACCATCGTGGGCTGGTTCCTGTTCGACATCCGCTGGCCGACGTCGGCGTCGGCCGTCCTCGGCGTCGGTGCTGCTGAGCATCCTGCTGGCCGTCGTGGTGAGCTTCGCGATGCGCTTCCTGTTCACGTCCTCCGCCTTCTGGCTCCTGGACGCCCAGGGCGCCCGGATGCTCAGCGGTGTGCTGGCGCTCTTCTGGAGCGGGATGGTCCTGCCCCTCGTGATCTTCCCGGGCGCGCTGAAGCAGGTCGCCCTGGCGCTGCCGTGGGCGTCGTACCTCCAGACACCCGCCGACATCTGGCTGGGCCACCGCACCGGCTGGTCGCTGCTGGGTGGGCTCGGCCTCCAGGCGTTCTGGGCGATCGTCCTGCTGGGCTGCTGCCAGCTGGTGCTGCAGGCTGCCACGCGCAAGGTCGTGGTGCAGGGTGGCTGACCAGCTGGGGGGCCTGGGTGGCGCGCTGACCGACTACCGCTCGATCGCCGCCATGTGGATCCGGGCCTCCCTGGCCTATCCGCTGTCGTTCTGGATCATGACCGTCGGCGGCGGACTGATCACCGCTCTCGACTTCGTGGGCCTCTGGCTGATGTTCCACACCATCGACACGCTGGGCGGATTCTCCATCGCCGAGATCGGGCTGCTGTACGGCGCCACCGGGCTCGGCATCGGGATCGCCGACCTGTTGATCGGGAGCGTGGAGCGGATCGGGGCGCACGTGCGGATGGGCACCCTCGACACGATGATGGTCCGTCCCGTCCCGCTGCTGGTCCAGGTCTGCGCCGACCAGTTCCAGCTGCGCCGGGTGTCACGGATCGCGCAGGCGCTCGTGGTCTTCGCGTGGGCCGGCTGGTTCGTGGACTGGACCCCGGTCCGGGCCCTCGTCGCGGTGGAGATGGTGGTCGCGGGCTCGACCATCTTCTTCTGCCTCTTCGTGATCTTCTCGTGCGTGCAGTTCTGGACGAGCGATGCGAGCGAGTTCGCCAACGCGTTCACCTACGGCGGCAACACGGTCACGCAGTACCCCCTCACCGTGTTCCCCCGCGAGCTCGTGAAGTCGCTGACGTTCGTGCTGCCGCTCGCCTTCGTCAACTGGTACCCCTGCCTCTACCTGCTGGGCAGACCGGATCCGTTCGGCCTGCCGCAGTGGCTCCAGTTCGCGGCGCCGCTGCCGGCGGCCGTGCTCATGGTCCTCACTGCCCTCGTCTGGCGCACCGGCGTCCGGCACTACACCTCGACCGGGAGCTGACGTGGTCTCCGACGAACCCCTCATCGAGGTGCGCGACCTCGAGCGGACCTTCGACGTACGCCGCCGCAACGGCCGCTTCAGCCGGGCCCGGACCCAGGTTCGCGCTGTCCGCGACCTCTCCTTCGAGATCGCGGCCGGCGAGATGGTCGGCTACATCGGGCCGAACGGCGCCGGCAAGTCCACGACCATCAAGATGCTGACCGGCATCCTGGTGCCCACCGCCGGGCACCTGCGCGTCGCCGGCATCGAGCCCAGCCGCCACCGCACCGAGCTGGCCCGCAGGATCGGGGTCGTCTTCGGCCAGCGCACCACCTTGTGGTGGGACCTCCCGCTGCGCGACTCCTTCGAGCTGCTGCAGAAGATCTACCGGATCCAGCCCGGGCGCTACCGCAGCAACCTCGGCGAGTTCGTCGAGCTGCTCAGTCTCGGTGACCTGCTCGACACCCCGGTCCGTCAGCTGAGCCTGGGCCAGCGGATGCGCGGTGACATCGCCGCCGCCCTGCTCCACGACCCGGAGATCCTCTACCTCGACGAGCCGACGATCGGGCTCGACGTGGTCAGCAAGGGGAGGCTCCGCGAGTTCCTGCGCACCCTGAACGCCGAGCGCGGGACCACGCTGCTGCTCACCACCCACGACCTCCAGGACATCGAGGCACTGTGTCGCCGGGTGATCGTGATCGACCACGGCACCGCCGTCTTCGACGGGCCGCTGGCCGACCTGCACCGCCAGGGTGGCTCGACCCGGACCCTGGTCGTGGACCTGGTCGACGAGGCGCCGGCGATCTGCGTCCCGGGCGCGACCACGAGGAAGGTGGAGGGTCCGCGCCAGTGGCTGTCGTTCGCCTCCGACGCCAGCGCCGCCCCGATCGTCGCGGCCGTGGCGGCGTCGTACGACGTGGCCGACCTGTCGATCCACGAGCCGGACATCGAGGACGTCATCCGGGAGATCTACTCGCGGCCCTGATCGTCGGCGGTGCGAAACTGTGCGACATGACCGACAAGGGCGACCCGACGGCCGAGGGCCTCGACAGTGACCAGAGCTCGCGCGTGGTCTCCCTGGCCATGGACCTGGCCAGGGAGGGCCGCACCGACGAGCTGGTCGAGTTCCTCGACCACGGGCTCCCGGTGAACGTGACCGATGCCGAGCAGAACTCGTTGCTGATGCTCGCGGCCTACCACGGGCGGGTCGACACGGTCCGGGCGCTGCTCGCGCGGAGCGCGGACCCGGACCTGCGCAACGCCCGGGACCAGTCCCCCGTCGCCGGCGCGCTCTTCAAGGGCGAGGACGAGATCGTGCAGGTGCTGGTCGCGGCGGGCGCCGACCTGGATGCGGGCGCCCCGAACGCACGGGTGGTCGCGGCCATGTTCGGCCGCGACCACCTGGTGGCTGACTGAGGTTCTCAGCCCGCCGGCGTGTTGTCCGGGTTCGGGTCGGAGTCCGACAGCTTGCCCGCCTGCAGGGCCTCGATGGCGGTGCGCACGCCCGCGCCGTAGGCCGGGTCGGCCGCGGTGCAGTTGGCGATGTGCCGCTCGACGGTCTCCTTGGAGGCACCGTCGATCGCGCGGGCGGTGTTCTCGAAGAGGACCTGCTGCTGCTCGGGCGTCATCTTCTCGCGGAAGAGGATCCCGGGCTGCTCGAAGTAGTTGTCGTCGTCCTCGCGGAAGTTGAAGCGGTCCGCGATCGCGCCCACCGCCTGGGCCGGGTCGCGGTAGGCCGGCTGCTCCTGCCAGCGACCGTAGGAGTTCGGCTCGATGCCGGGTACGCCGCCCTGGTTGCCGTCGACGCGCATCGCACCGTCGCGGTGGTAGGAGTTCACCTGGCCGGCACCCTTGGGGTAGTTGACCGGGATCTGGTGGTGGTTGACCCCGAGGCGGTAGCGCTGCGCGTCACCGTAGGAGAACAGCCGGCCCTGCAGCATCTTGTCCGGCGAGAAGCTGATGCCGGGCACGACGTTCGCCGGGGTGAAGGCAACCTGCTCGACCTCGGCGAAGTAGTTGTCGGGGTTGCGGTTGAGCTCCCACTCGCCGACCTCGATGAGCGGGTAGTCCTTCTTGGACCACACCTTCGTCAGGTCGAACGGGTGGTAGTGGTAGGTGTCCGCGTCGGCCTCGGGCATGACCTGGACGAACAGCTTCCACTTCGGGAAGTCGCCCTCCTCGATCGCGTCGAAGAGGTCACGCTGGTGCGACTCGCGGTCCTCGCCGATCAGCTGGGCGGACTCGGCGTCGGTCAGGTTCTTGATGCCCTGCTGGGTGCGGTGGTGGAACTTCACCCAGAAGCGCTCGCCGGCCTCGTTGATCAGGCTGTAGGTGTGCGACCCGAAGCCGTGCATGTGGCGGTAGCTGGCCGGGATGCCGCGGTCCGACATCACGATGGTGACCTGGTGCAGGGCCTCGGGCAGGTTGGTCCAGAAGTCCCAGTTGTTCTCCGCATCGCGCAGGTTCGTGCGCGGGTCACGCTTCACGGCGTGGTTGAGGTCGGGGAACTTCAGCGGGTCGCGGAAGAAGAAGACCGGCGTGTTGTTGCCGACCAGGTCCCAGTTGCCGTCCTCGGTGTAGAACTTCATCGAGAATCCACGGATGTCACGCTCGGCGTCGGCCGCGCCGCGCTCGCCGGCCACGGTGGAGAACCGGACGAACAGGTCGGTCTTCTTGCCGATCTCGGAGAAGATCTTGGCGCCGGTGTACTGCGTGATGTCGTGGGTGACCGTGAACGTCCCGTGCGCACCCGACCCCTTGGCGTGCATGCGGCGCTCCGGGATGACCTCGCGGTCGAAGTGCGCGAGCTTCTCGAGGAACCACACGTCCTGCAGGAGCAGCGGGCCGCGGGGCCCGGCGGTGAGGGAGTTCTGGTTGTCGGGAACCGGCGCACCGGCGACCGTGGTCAGCGGCTTCTGGTTGTTCTCAGGCACTACGTGCTCCTTGAGGGTCGGATTTCATGGGGGTTCGGCAGTCGGGACACAGGCCCCAGTAGGTCACCTCGGCCTCGTCGATGAGGAAGCCGTGGTCGTCCTCGGCCACCAGGCACGGAGCGTCACCGACGGCGCAGTCGACGTCGGTGATCGCACCACAGCCCCGGCAGACGAGGTGGTGATGGTTGTCTCCGGTCCGCACCTCGTAGCGTGCCGAGGAGCCGGCCGGTTCGATGCGGCGCACCAGCCCGGCCTCGGTGAGTGCCCGGAGCACGTCGTAGACAGCCTGGGTCGACACCGACCCGATCTCCCGCCGGACCTCGGTCGCGACGGTGTCGGCATCGGCGTGCGGGCGCTCCACCAGCGCGGAGAGCACGGCGACCCGGGGGCGGGTCACCCGCAGCGAGGCCTGCCGCAGGGCAGTTGCTTCCTCACCGGGGGTCATGGCCCCAGCCAACCACCGTTTCTGGAATGAATCAAGAATATGGGGTCTCGGGTCGCGTCAGGCGAGGGGTGCCTTGAGGAGCAGCCGCACGCCGAACCGGTCACCGCCGACGTCCACCTCGAATCCCCCTGCTGCCAGCCACTCGGAGGTGACCGGTTCGTCGCGTCGGACGTAGGCCAGTCCCACGCTCGACCCGACCGTCTCGCCCCAGGCGGCGCTGGTGACCTGCCCGATCGGACTGCCGTCGCGCAGCACCAGCTCGCCACCCCAGAGCATCGGCTCGGGGTCGTCGAGGACGAGCGACACCAGGCGCCGCCGCGGGCCGGGGCCACGCAGCCGCTCGCGGTGCGCGAGCAGCGCCTCCCGCCCGAGGAAGAGCTTGTCGCCGGCCAGGGCGGTGGCGAAGACGAGGCCGGCCTCGACCGGCGTGAACTCCGGGGTGAGCTCGCGACCGAAGGCGCGGAAGCCCTTCTCCAGCCGGAGGGACTCGATCGCGTAGTAGCCCGCGTTCGTCACGTCCAGGTCGGCGCCCTCCGCCATCAGGGCGTCGTAGACGGCCGCGGTCGAGCCGACCGGGACCATCAGCTCCCAGCCCAGCTCCCCGACGTACGTCATCCGCGTGGCACGGACCGGTGCTCCCGCCAGGTCGACAAGCCTGCTCGTGGCGAACGGGAACGCCTCCTCGCCCAGGTCCGCGTCGCCCAGCCGGGAGAGCAGCTCACGAGAACGCGGCCCCATCACGCCGAGGACGGCGTACGACGAGGTCTCGTCGCGCAGGTCGACCTCGAGTCCCTCCGGGACGTGCCGACGGATCCAGTCCTGGTCGCGCACGGTGGTGGCCGAGCTGCTGACCAGCAGGAACTCCTCGGTGGACACCCGCGTCACCGTCAGGTCGGACTCGTAGGTGCCGCGAGCGTTGAGCAGGGGGGTGTAGACGGCCCGGCCGTCCTCGACGTCCACGTCGTTGGCGCAGATCCACTGCAGCGCCTCCAGGGCACCCGGCCCGCTCACGACGTACTTGGAGAACGAGGTCTGGTCGAAGACCGCCACCGACTCCCGCGTGGCGCGCTGCTCCGCAGCCGACCAGGGCAGCCAGTTCTGCTTGCCCCAGGAGTACTCCACCCGGGCGTCCTCGGGACTCGGAGCGAAGACGTTGGGCCGCTCCCACCCCATCCGCGAGCCGAAGACCGCGCCCGCGGAGGCCAGTCGGTCGTGGACCGGCGAGCAGCGGAGGTTGCGGCCCGTCTCCATCTCCCGGTTGGGCCACGGGACGGCGTAGTGCAGGCCCAGCACCTCCGCGACGCGGGCGCGCAACCAGCGGTTGTCGCCGTGGAACGGGGCGAAACGGCGGATGTCGGCGCCGACGAGGTCCGTGGTCGGCTCACCCTCGACGATCCACTCCGCCAGCGCGCGGCCGGCACCGCCCGCCGAAGCGATCCCGACGGAGTTGAAGCCGGCGCCGACGAAGTAGCCGTCGAGCCCGGGCGCCTCCCCCATCACGAACTGGTTGTCGGGGGTGAACGACTCCGGGCCGTTGTAGAACTTGCGGATGCCGGTGTCCGCGAGGGCCGGGACCCGGAGCACGGCCTCGTCCATCAGCACCGAGAAGTGCTCCCAGTCCTCCTCGAGCAGCTGGAACTCGAAGGGGTGGGGGATCGAGTCGGGCGAGCGCCAGGGCTTGGCCTGGGGTTCGAAGCCACCCACCACGAGCCCGCCGACCTCCTCCTTGAAGTAGGTGTAGCCGTCCGGGTCCCGCATGATCGGCAGATCCGGGTGCACGCCGTCGATCGCCTCCGTGACGACGTAGAAGTGCTCGGCGGAGTGCAGCGGCACCGTCGCGCCCACCTGCTCGCCGAGGGCCTTGGCCCACTGGCCCGCGCAGTTGACGACGACCTCTGCCTCGATACGGAGCTCCTCGCCGCCCCGGTCGACGCGCACACCGCTCACCCGGCGCCCGCGTGGTCCCTCGACGGTGTCGACCCCGGTGACCCGCGCCCGCTCCACGACCCGGGCGCCGCGCAGCCGCGCTCCCTTGGCGAGCGCCATCGTGACGTCGGTCGGGTTGACCTTGCCGTCGCCGGGCAGCCAGATCGCCCCCAGCAGGTCGTCGGTGGCCATCACCGGCCACAGCTCCCCGGCCTGAGCGGGCGTGAGCAGCTCGCAGTCCATGTCGTACGCCGCCGCGTTGGCCGCGGTGCGCCGCAGCTGGACCATCCGGTCCTCGGTGCGCGCCACGATCACGCCACCGACGTTCTTGTAGCCGGTCGCCAGACCCGTCTCGGCCTCCAGCGAGGCGTAGAGCTCGGCGGAGTACTGCACCAGCCGGGTCCCGCTCTCGGAGGCACGCAGCGGCCCGACCAGGCCGGCCGCGTGCCAGGTCGTCCCGCACGAGAGCGCGCCCTGCTCCAGCAGGAGCACGTCGGTCCACCCCGCCTTGGTCAGGTGGTAGGCGACCGACGTCCCGATCACCCCGCCGCCGACGATCACCACGCGCGCACGCTCGGGCAGCCGCCGGGTCGAGCCTGTCGAGACCTCAGTCGTCACGCTGGACATCCTCCAGGAGCCGTTCGTAGTCGGGGCCGGTGAAGGTGCGGACCGCCTTCTCGAACCGGTCACGGCCCCAACCCTCGAAGTCGAAGTCGATGCTGCTGGCCGCGGACTGGATTGCTCCCCAGAGCGCCCAGCCGTACTCCGAGACCAGCGACTGCAGGCGCACCCGGGCGAGCTTGTGGCGCAGTGGCGTCCCGAAGTACGCCGTGGTCAGCGCCTCGACCTGGTCCGCGTCGAGGTCGCACTCGGTGGCCGTGTTGCCGAGCTCGAAGCACGCGTCGTTGTTGCCGGAGTACTCGTAGTCGATCAGCCAGACCTTCGTCCCGTCGTCGACGAAGTTCCCGGCCAGCAGGTCGTTGTTGCACGGGACCGTCGGCTCCGCGCGGACCGCCAGGGCGGCGCGCACTCGCTGGAACTCGTCGGCGAAGTCGTCGTACCCCTCGAAGAGGCGGTAGCCGAACTCGGCCACGGTCTGCCGGTAGCGGGCCTGGCGCCTGAACATGTCGAAGTCGCCCGCGAAGCGGGGGCCCTCGTGCAGCGTCCGGCAGGCGGCAGCCACCCGCTCGAGGACTCCGGGCTCGGCGAACGTGTCGTTGTCGTAGGTGACCCCGTCGATGTAGCCGATGACCAGCAGGCCGAGATCAGGCAGGTAGTCCACGACGCCGGGCCCGACCCCGGCCTCATGCGCCGCACGCGTGTTGACGTGCTCGGCATCGCGGTCGATCCCGAGCAGCGCCGCGTCGCCCCGGAAGCGGCGTACGACGTAGTCCCCGCCCGGGGTGGTGACGTGCAGGTTCTGGTTGGTCAGCCCGCCCGGCAGCTCGACCACCGTGCGTGGAAGGCCCTGCAGGACCGCAACACGGTCCAGCAGGGCCTCCAGCTCGCCCTTCGAGTCGGTCACCAACGCGTCGGGGTCAGGCGTCGAACGCCTTGACGACGGCCTCGTCGATCGTGTGCTTGGGGCCGGTGAACCAGTGCTTCGCCGAAGCGTGCCACCAGATCGTCAGCAGGAGCAGAGCGCCGAGCGTCACGATCGGCGCGTAGTTGACGAACTTCCACTCGAACTCGTCACGGAACGGGTTGGCCGCGGGCGTGGACGGCATCATCAGGAAGAGCGACACGATGAGGATCTCCGCGACCGCGATGGGGTTCATCCACTTGTACTTCTCGCCGTTGTTCCAGGAGCCGACCTCGAACTTGTGGCCGTGGGTGAAGCGCAGCCAGATCGGGATGGCGAAGGCCAGGTAGAGGCCGATCACGGCGATCGAGGTGACGGCGTAGAACGCCAGCGGCACGGGCGTTCCGTTCACGTCCACCTTGATCAGCGCCGGCAGGGTGAGGAGCGCGGCGGCGACCCCGACCCCCATCACCGCGTTGGCCGGCACCTTGTCCTTGGTGAGCTTCTGCCACGTTCCCGAGCGCGGGATCGCGCCGTCCCGGCTGAACGCGAACGTCATCCGGGACGCAGAGGTCATGCACGAGGTGGCGCAGAAGAACTGTGCCGAGGCCGAGATGAACAGCACGACAGTGGCCCAGTTGGTGCCCAGCGACTCCACGAAGATCCCCGCCACGCCCGCTCCCGCCAGGGCGTTGTCCGGCTGGCCCTGCGCGTTGTCAGGGATGGCGAAAACCACGCACAGCAACAGGATGTAGCCGCCGAGGACGGAGTAGAAGATGGAGCGCCAGATGCCCTTCGCAGCGGCCTTGGACGCCTCCGCGGTCTCCTCTGACAGGTGGGCGCAGGCGTCGAAGCCCGTGATGGTGTACTGCGTCAGCAGGAACCCGAACGGCACGATCGCGAACCAGAAGGCGATGTTGCTGGTGCTTCCGTCGCTGTACCCGGAGTTGTTGAAGCGTTCGGTGAAGACGTAGTTGAAGCTCTGGTGCTGGTCCGGCACGATCACCAGGATCCCGACGATGATCAGCGCGCCCGCGACGTGCCACCACACCGAGACGTTGTTCATGATCGCCATCAGGTGTCCGCTGAAGATGTTGAGCAGCGACGCGAGGGCCAGCACGATCACGAAGATCACGAAGACCCGGGTCAGTGAGTAGTCGCCGGCGAACGAGTCCGAGTAGGTGCTGATCGTCAGGTCGATGAACGTCGCGCAGCCGTAGGCCACACCAGCCGTCACCGCGACCAGCCCGATCAGGTTCAGCCAGCCCGTGAAGAACCCGGCCGCAGGGCCGCCGAGCTTCGACGCCCACCAGTAGATGCCTCCCGAGGTCGGGTAGGCCGACACCAGCTCGGACATCGTGAAGCCGATCAGCAGGATGAGAAGTCCCAGGATCGGCCAGGTCCACGAGATCGAGATCGGGCCGCCGTTGTTGAAGCCGGCTCCGAAGTTCGTGAAGCAGCCGGCCAGGATCGAGATGATCGAGAACGAGATCGCGAAGTTGGAGAACTCCGACCAGGACCGGTTCAGATCCTGCTTGTAGCCGAGTCTGGCCAGATGCTTCTCGTCCTCGGAGAGGTGGTGGACCTCGTGCTCGGGAATGGGTTCGTGTGCTTCAGGCATGTGACACCTTCTCGGGAGAGCGGAGCCGATTGTCTGGAGGCTAGACCCGGCCGAGGGATGCGTAAATACACCAATTGGATATTGGTCTGAACTCAGACCTTTGAACGATTGACAGTCCAGCCGCCCGAACCAAGGATGAGCACCATGTCGGCCACCCCGCAGCACGCACTCACCGAGGTGGTGCTGCGGCCGGTCCGGGGCCACCACGCGTTCGAGTCCTGTGTGGAGCAGCTCGCGCTCACGATCCGGCTGGGGGTCTACCCGCTCGGCTCCACGCTCCCGTCGGAGCGCGAGCTGGCGACCCGTCTCGACGTGTCGCGGGCGACCCTCCGGGAGGCGATGGCCGCCCTCCGGGAGGCCGGACTGGTCGAGACCACCCGCGGTCGCGGTGGCGGCACCGTCGTCACGCTCAAGCCGAAGACACCCTCGGCCCGCGCGGCGGCGCGCACGTCCGACGCGAAGCGACAGGACTGGCTCGACGCCCTGGACTTCCGCCGGATCGTCGAGCCGGGCGCTGCCCACCTCGCGGCGCGCGCCCAGCTGACCGACGCCATGCGCCAGCAGCTGCAGAAGGCGCACGACGACGTCGCGAAGGCGACCAGGCCGGCGAGGCACCGCCAGGCCGACTCGCGCTTCCACCTGACCATTGCCGCCCTCACCGGGTCGCCCCGCGCCATCGAGGCCGTGACCTCGGTACAGGCGACCCTGCACGAGATGCTCCTGGCCATCCCCGTCCTCGAGACGAACCTCGCCCACTCCGACCGCCAGCACGCGAGCGTGGCACGCGCGATCCTCCGCGGCCGGCCCGACGCGGCTCGACGCGCGATGGAAGAGCACTGCGACGACACTGCGGCGCTGCTGCGCGGGCTGGTGGGTTGACCTCGCCACCTCACGACCATCCACCCACCCGATCAGGAGAGAGCCCATGGCACCCCGCAACGAACGGCACCTGAGCATGTCCGACCTCGTGCAGCGCATCGAGGCGGGCAGCATCGACACCGTGGTCGTGGCCTTCACCGACATGCAGGGGCGGCTCCAGGGCAAGCGCCTGCACGGGCGCTACTTCGTCGACCATGTCGTCGGTCACGGCACCGAGGGGTGCAACTACCTGCTCGCCGTCGACGTCGACATGAACACGGTCGGCGGCTACGCCATCTCCTCGTGGGAGAAGGGCTACGGCGACATGGAGTTCGTCATGGACGAGGACACCATCCGGCTGCTCACCCACCTGCCTGCCACCGCGATGGTGCAGTGCGACCTCGTCTGGCCTCCCAAGGACGGGGCACAGCACGACCCCGTCGTCCAGTCGCCGAGATCGATCCTGCAACGCCAGCTGGACCGGGTCGCCGCGCACGGCTGGACCGCCCTGTCGGGCACCGAGCTGGAGTTCATCGCGTTCGACACGACGTACGAGCAGGCCCACGACGACGGCTATCGCGACCTGACGCCCTCCAACCAGTACAACGTCGACTACTCGATCCTCGGCACCACGCGGATCGAGCCGTTCCTGCGCGACGTCCGCAACCACATGTACGCCGCGGGGCTCGACGTCGAGGGCGCCAAGGGCGAGTGCAACCTCGGTCAGCACGAGATCGGATTCCTCTACGCCGAGGCGATGACCACGGCCGACAACCACGCGGTCTACAAGACCGCGGCCAAGGAGATCGCCGTCCAGCACGGCAAGGCGATCACGTTCATGGCGAAGTACGACCAACGCGAGGGCAGCTCCTGCCACATCCACCTCTCGTTGCGCGGCCAGGACGGCGAGCTGGTGTTCTGGGACAAGGAGGCGGGCACACGTTCGGCGCTCTACGACCACTTCGTCGCCGGCGTCCTCGCCACCGCCGCGGACTTCACGCTGTTCTACGCCCCGAACATCAACTCCTACAAGCGTTTCGCGGACGGCTCGTTCGCGCCGACGACCATCGCCTGGGGGCACGACAACCGGACCTGCGCGCTCCGCCTGGTCGGGCGCGGCCCGGCCGCCCGGATGGAGAACCGCATCCCCGGCGGGGACGTGAACCCCTATCTGGCGCTGGCCGCGATGCTCGCCGGCGGCCTGCACGGCATCGAGAACGAGCTCCCCCTCGGGGAGGAGCTGGTCGGCAACGCCTACACCTCGGGCCTGCCGAAGGTGCCGTCCACGATGCCCGCGGCCCGTGAGGCCTTCACCACGTCGACCATCGCTCGCGCGGCCCTGGGTGACGAGGTCGTCGACCACTACGTGAACATGGCAGACGTGGAGCTCGCGGCCTACAACGCGGCCGTCACCGACTGGGAGCTCCGCCGCGGATTCGAGAGGCTCTGATGGTTCCGACAAGCTCACCCAGCGACGTGTTCACCGTCGTCAACCCGGCCACGGCGCAGCCCGTCACCGACGTCCCCCTCGCCTCCCTGAGCGACACCGACGCCGCGATCGAGCGGGCGCACGAGGCGTTCACCGCCTGGCGGGCGGTGACTCCGGGCGAGCGGGCCGCGCTGCTGCGCCGCTTCGCCGCCGTGGTGGACGAGCACATCGAGGAGCTCGCCGAGCTCGAGGTGCGCAACGCCGGCCACACCTGGGGCAACGCGCGCTGGGAGGCCGGCAACGTGCGGGACTGCCTCAACTACTACTCGGCGGCCCCCGAGCGGCTCTTCGGGCGCCAGATCCCGGTGGCGGGTGGCATCGACATCACCTTCCACGAGCCGCTCGGCGTGGTCGGCATCATCGTGCCCTGGAACTTCCCGATGCCCATCGCGGGCTGGGGCTTCGCGCCCGCACTGGCTGCCGGCAACACCGTCGTGCTCAAGCCCGCCGAGCTCACCCCCCTCACCGCGATCCGGCTCGGCGAGCTCGCCCTCGAGGCCGGCCTTCCCGAGCACGTGCTGACGATCCTGCCGGGCAAGGGCTCGGTCGTCGGGGAACGATTCGTGACGCACCCGCTCGTGCGCAAGGTGTGCTTCACCGGCTCGACCCCGGTCGGCAAGAAGATCATGGCCGGCTGCGCCGACCAGGTGAAGCGGGTGACGCTCGAGCTCGGCGGGAAGAGCTCCAACATCGTCTTCGCCGACGCCGACATCGCCGCCGCGGCCGCCAGCGCGCCGTACGCCGTCTTCGACAACGCCGGCCAGGACTGCTGCGCGCGCTCGCGGATCCTCGTGGAGCGGTCGGCCTACGACGAGTTCCTCTCGAGGCTCGAGCCGGCCGTGTCCGGGATGCGGGTGCTCGACCCCAGCGACGAGTCCAGCGAGATGGGTCCGCTCATCTCGGCCCAGCAGATGAGCACGGTCCGCAGCTACCTCGACGAGGTCGAGGTGGCCTTCGCCGGCTCGACGCCCGGTGGGGACGGGTTCTGGGTGCCGCCGAGCGTGGTCACCACCGAGGACCCGTCCGCGCGGATCTGGCGCGAGGAGGTCTTCGGACCTGTGGTCGCGGTGATGCCGTTCGACGACGAGGCCCACGCCGTCGAGCTGGCCAACGACACGGAGTACGGCCTCTCGGGGTCGATCTTCACCAGCGACCTGGGCCGCGGCCTGCGCGTGGCCCGCGCGGTCGAGTCCGGCAACCTCAGCGTCAACTCCCACGCGGCGGTGCGCTACTGGACGCCGTTCGGTGGCTACAAGCAGAGCGGCCTCGGCCGCGAGCTCGGCCCCGACGCCCCCCAGGCTTTCACCGAGGAGAAGAACGTCTTCATCGCCCACTGACAGGCTCGACCAGCGAACAAGGAGCGACATCACATGGCAGGACGCATCCAGGACAAGGTCGCCGTCGTCACCGGAGGCTGCTCCGGGATCGGCTTGGCGACCGTCCAGCGCTTCGTCGAGGAGGGCGCGAAGGTCGTCATCGGCGACATCGACGAGAAGCGCGGCCACGAGCTGGTCGACCAGCTCGGCGGCGCCGACGTGGCGACGTACGTCCAGGTCGACGTGACCAGCAAGGAGCAGGTCGACGCGCTGTTCCGCACGGCCAAGGAGACCTACGGCTCGGTCGACATCGCCTTCAACAACGCCGGCATCTCGCCGCCGGAGGACGACTCGATCCTCGACACCGACCTCGATGCCTGGCGCCGGGTGCAGGAGGTCAACCTGACCAGCGTCTACCTGTGCTGCAAGGCCGCACTGCCCTACATGCTCGAGCAGGGCAAGGGCTCGATCATCAACACGGCCTCGTTCGTCGCCGTGATGGGCGCGGCCACCTCGCAGATCTCCTACTCCGCGTCCAAGGGCGGCGTGCTGTCGATGACCCGCGAGCTGGGCGTGCAGTTCGCCCGCCAGGGCGTGCGGGTCAACGCACTGTGCCCGGGCCCGGTCAACACCCCGTTGCTGCAGGAGCTGTTCGCCACCGACGCCGAGCGGGCCGCACGCCGGCTGGTGCACGTGCCGATGGGTCGCTTCGGCGAGCCGGAGGAGATGGCCAGCGCGGTGCTGTTCCTCGCGTCCGACGACTCGTCGTTCATGACCGCCAGCACGTTCCTGGTCGACGGTGGCATCTCCGGCGCCTACGTCACCCCCCTGTGAGGTCGAGGTGACCGCACCGATCATCGGGCTGACGACCTACCGCGAGCACGCGGCCTGGGGGGTCTGGAGCCAGCGCGCCGACATCCTCCCCCACGCCTACGCCGTGGCCGTCGAGGAGACCGGCGGGGTTCCGGTGCTGCTGCCACCGCTCACGCAGGCGGGCGCCGCGGACGCCCTGGTCGCCAGGATCGACGGCCTGATCATCAGTGGCGGCGCCGACGTCGACCCCGAGCGGTACGGCGCGCTTCCCCACCCGGAGACGGCCGGCTGGCGGCCCGACCGGGACGACTGGGAGGTCGCGTTGCTCGACGCGGCCACCGCGGCGGGCCTCCCGGTCCTGGGCGTGTGCCGGGGCATGCAGCTGATGGCGGTCCACGCGGGAGGTGCCCTCCACCAGCACACGCCCGACCAGGTGAACCACGAGCAGCACAGCCCGGGAGGCGACGAGTTCGGCGAGATCGACGTGGCGACCGTGCCGGGCACCCGGGTCTCGACGCTGGTGGGCGAGCACCTCACCGTCAGCTGTCACCACCACCAGTCGGTGGAGAGCCATCCCGGCTTCGTCTCCTCCGCCCACGCGCCAGACGGCACCCTGGAGGCGATGGAGACGCCGGGCGACCGGTTCTGCGTGGCCGTCCAGTGGCATCCCGAGACCGCCGCCGACGTCGGTCTGCTGGCCGGCCTCGTGCGGGCCGCCGCGGCGCACGCCCACGATCGCCCGTGACTCTCGACCCTGTCCTCGTCAGCGCTCACCGCGGCGGCGCCGGCCGGGACCCGGCCCTGGAGAACACCCGGGGCGCACTCGAACGGGCGATCGCGCTGGGCGTGGACTACGTCGAGCTCGACATCCGGCGCTGTGCCGACGGCACGCTCGTGCTCTTCCATGACGGCTGGTTGCTGGTGGACGGGAAGCAGCGGGTGCTGGCCGACATGTCCCTCGAGGAGTTCGCCTGCCAGACCCCGCACTTCCTGCGGTTCGAGGAGGCGCTCGAGGCCCTCGCCGGGAGGGCCCGTGCCCACCTCGATCTCAAGATCCGCTCCCCCGCCGCTGCCTATGCGGACCCGGCGGGGACCCGTGAGGTGGCCGCCGTGGCCCGCGCCGTGGACGTGCTGGGGCCCGACAACCTGGTGGTCACGACCGGCAACGTCCGCGCCATCCGCGCCATCCGGGACTGGTCGGACGGGCGGGGCATCGACGTGCTCGCGGGCCTGACCGTCGGCGGTTCGGTCGCCGGGCGGCCCGTCCGCCAGCAGATCCGGATGCGCCACTCGGAGCTCTTCCCCGAGCCTCAGTTCGTGGAGTCGCGCGCCAACGCCGTCGTCGCCAACCGCTGGCTGGCGATGGCGGGAGTGGCCCGCTTCGCGCACCGCTCGGGTCTCCCCCTGCTGGTCTGGACCGTGGACGACCCGATGGCCCTGCGCTACTGGCTGCGTCCCGGCCGCGCCTGGATGGTCACGACCAACATGCCCGACCAGGCCCTGGCCATCCGCAGTGAGATCATGCAGCCGTGATCTCCACGACCGACGTGCTCGGTGCGCCGTACTCCGCCGAGACCATCGAGCTTCCCCCGGACGACGAGGGCCCGGTCGTCGCGACCCTGGTCAGCCGGCGCGCGGACGTCTCGACGACCAAGGCGATCCTGCACGTGCACGGCTTCGCCGACTACTTCTTCCACACCGAGTACGCCGAGTGGTGGAACGCGCGCGGCTACGACTTCTACGCGATCGACCTGCGCAAGTACGGCCGGTCGATCCGGCCGCACCACACGCCCAACTACGTCGCCGACCTGCGCGAGTACTTCCCCGAGCTGGACGAGGCCTGGCAGCGGATCACCGAGCGCGACGGCCACGACCGCGTCGTCACGTCGGCGCACTCCACGGGTGGGCTGATCCTGCCGCTCTGGGCCAACGAGCGTCGTCCCGCGGCACACCGGGGCATGGCGCTGAACTCGCCGTGGTTCGACCTGCAGGGCAGCGTGCTGATGCGGACGGTCGGCACGGTGGCGCTCGGCCAGCTCGGTGCCCGGCGGCCGCGGCGCGAGATCCGGCGCACCGTGACGGGCTTCTACACCCGCAGCCTGCACCGCGACCACGAGGGCGAGTGGGACTTCGACCTGGCCTGGAAGCCGGTCCAGTCCTGGCCGGTCTACGCCGGGTGGTTGCGCGCGGTCCGCCGCGGGCACAGCGAGCTCCATGCCGGGCTCGACATCGGCTGCCCGGCCCTGGTGCTCTCGTCCGGCGCCACCTGGATCCCGACCGCGATGGGCGACGACGTCCATCGCCACGACATCGTGCTCGACGTCGCCCAGATCCGGCGCTGGTCGACCGCCCTGGGGCGGCACGTCACCTACGTCGCCGTCGAGGGCGCGCGTCACGACGTGGTGCTCTCGCTGCCCGGGCCGCGCGCCGCGGCGTACGCCGAGCTCGGCCGGTGGCTGACGGCGTACGTGGACGACACTGCCGCGCCCCCCGACGGATCGCTAGGGTCCGGGGCATGAACCCTGTGACCGGACTCGCCCTGGGCCGCCTGGCCGTGGGGGCCATCTCCCTCGGCAACCCGACGCTGGCGGGCAAGCTGTTCCAGCTCGACGTGGCCGCCAACCCCCAGCTGCCCTACGTCGCACGACTCTTCGGCTCGCGCGAGGTCGCCCTCGGCGTCATCACCCTGCTCGCAAGCGGCAGGACCCGGCGGAACCTGGTGCTGGCCGGGATCGCGGTGGACCTGGCCGATGCAGCCACCGGCTACCTCGGTGTCCGCGACGGACAGGTGTCCAGGACGACCGGTGCGGCCCTCACCGGCCCCGCTGTGGGAGCAGTCCTCGCGGGTCTGGCGGGGCTGCGTCCGACTCCCTAGGCTGGGGCCCCCGCGCCCACGGGGTCCGATCCCGAGGAGCCGTCATGACCGAACAACCTCCCCCGCCCGCATCCGGTTTCGGCGCTCCCGGTCCCGGTCCCGTGACCGGAGCCCGGCCCGGCGAGCTGCTGGACAGGTTCCTGGCCCGCCTCATCGACTTCGTGCTGCTCGGTGTCGTCAACGCGATCCTCGTGACCGTCATCGTCGTGGGCGTCGTGATGGGCGACAGCGCCAACGGGTTCGGCGGCGCCTCGACCCTCGCGGCCGGCCTCATCTCGTCGTTGCTGAGCGCCGCCCTCTACCTCGGCTACTTCGGCTACCTCGAGTCCACCCGTGGCCAGACCATCGGCAAGATGGTGATGAAGCTGCGGACCGTGGGTCCGGACGGTGGCAACCCGACGCTCGAGCAGGCCCTGCGCCGCAACGTCTGGGTGGCCTTCGGGGCGCTCGGCGTGATCCCCGTCATCGGCGGCCTGATCGGTTCCCTGGCCTCGCTGGCCGCGGTCATCATGATCGCGATCGGCATCAACAAGGACCCGGTCAACCGCCAGGCCTGGCACGACGAGTTCGCCGGTGGGACCCGGGTGTTGAAGGTCGGCTGAGCAGGCCCGGGTCGAGCCCGCCTCACCCCAGGAGGAATGCCAGCAGCGCCACCACGCCGACCACGACGATCACGACGCGGAGCACCATCGGGGGCAGTCTCCTGCCCACGGTGGCGCCCAGCTGGGCACCGATCACCGAGCCGACCCCGATCAGCGCGACGACGCGCCAGTCGACGTCCGCCACGGCGATGAAGAGCACGCCGGCGATCCCGTTCACGACCGCGGCCAGGACGTTCTTGACGGCGTTGAGCCGCTGGAGCGACTCCTCGATGCCGATCCCGAGCACGGCCATGAGCAGCACACCCTGGGCGGCACCGAAGTAGCCGCCGTAGACACCGGTGAGCAGCACGGCCGGCCAGACCCACCACGCGCCGTGGTGGGGAAGCCCACCGGCAGCGTCGTGACGCTTCGCCACCCAGACCGCGATCCGGGGCTGGAACACGACGAGGACCAGGCCGAGCAGGATCAGCGCGGGCACGATCGCCGTGAACGCGCCCTCGGGCAGGACCAGCAGCAGCAGGCCGCCGGCAAGCCCGCCGATCAGCGACGCGAGGCAGAGCTTCAGCACCCGTGACCGCTGGCCGACCAGCTCACGGCGGTAGCCCACGGCCCCCGACACCGACCCGGGCACCAGCCCGACGGTGTTGGAGACGTTGGCCGTCACCGGGGGCACGCCGAACGCGAGGAGGGTCGGGAACGTGATCAACGTTCCCGACCCCACCACGGTGTTGATGGTGCCGGCAGCCATGCCGGCGAGGAGGATCGCGGCGGCCTCGTACGGCGTCACCGGGCGGGTGGCTGCTCCGCCTCACCCGGACCGGCGGTCGGGTCGACGGGTGGGTGCACCGGTGGGTCCACAGGGAGCGATGCCGAGCCCTTGCGCGGGTTCGCGGCGGCTGCCGCCTCCGCGATCGCGGCCTCGACGGCAGCGTTGGTCTTCCTCAGCTCGCTGTCGGCCAGCGCACCGCTCCCGCCGAGGGTGGCCGGCTCGGTGCTGCCCATGTCGACGCGCTTGAGCGGCCCTTCGACGTCCTGCGGGATGCCCTGGAGGCTGGTCATGGTGGAGCCCAGGCCCTCCAGCGCCTTGCCGATCTCGCTCGGGACGATCCAGACCTTGTTGGCGTCGCCCTCGGCGATCTTGGGCATCATCTGGAGGTACTGGTAGGCCAGCAGCGACTGGTCCGGGCGGCCGTCGTGGATCGCCTGGAAGACCGTCAGGATCGCCTGTCCCTCACCCTGTGCGCGCAGGATGGCGGACTCGCGGTCGGCCTGCGCACGCAGGATCTGCGACTCGCGGTCACCCTCGGCGTTCAGGATCGCGGACTGCTTGGAGCCCTCGGCCGTGAGGATCGCCGACTGGCGCTGGCCTTCAGCGGTGAGGATCGCGGCGCGCTTGTCGCGGTCCGCGCGCATCTGCTTCTCCATCGAGTCCTTGATCGACGGCGGCGGGTCGATCCCCTTGAGCTCGACCCGGTTGACGCGGATGCCCCACTTGCCGGTGGCCTCGTCGAGGACGCCGCGCAGACCGGAGTTGATCTGGTCGCGGCTGGTCAGCGTCTCCTCGAGGTCCATGCCGCCGACGATGTTGCGCAGCGTGGTCATCGTGAGCTGCTCGATGGCCTGGATGTAGTTCGCGATCTCATAGGTCGCGGAGACGGCGTCCGTGACCTGGAAGTAGATGACGGTGTCGATCGAGACCACCAGGTTGTCCTCGGTGATCACCGGCTGCGGCGGGAACGACACGACCTGCTCGCGCAGGTCGATGAGGTAGCGCACCCGGTCGATGAAGGGCACCACGATGTTGAGGCCGGCCGGCAGGGTCTGCTTGTACTTGCCGAAGCGCTCCACGATGCCGGCGCGCGCCTGGGGCACGATCCGCACGGTCTTGGCGAGCAGCACGATGACGAACAGGAGTACGAGAGCCAGCAGCACCAGGAAGACGGTCATGCGGCACCTCCTCTAGGAGTCGAGACGCGGAATGGGATGGACGAATGCAGTGGCGCCCCGGATCTGCAGCACCTCGACGGTCTCACCCGGTGCGATGGTGAGGGTCTCGTCGTAGGGAGCCGCCGACCAGACCTCGCCGGCGAGCTTGACCCGGCCGTGCTCGTGCGCGGAGATCGACTCCGTCACCACGCCCTGCTGGCCGATGAGCTTGCCGTGGCCCAGCCTGAGCTCGGGACCGCTGTGGATCCGCTTGACCAGGCCGGGGCGTACCAGCGCCAGCATCCCGACCGAGGCCGCAGCGGCCGCCAGCACCTGGACCGCCACGCCGGCGTCGAGGGCCGCGGCCACCATGCCGGCCAGCGCACCGACGGCGAGCATGATCAGGACCAGGTCGAGGCTGAACATCTCGGCGACGCCCAGGAGGATGGCCAGGCCGAGCCAGGCCTCCCACATGTTGTCGCGCAACCAGTCCATGGGCAGACCCTAGCCGCTGGGGAGAGCGCTCCGACGGACCCGCTCAACCCCTGCTGTGGCGGGTTCGCCGGCGGGCGGCCCAGCGTCCGTCCTCGTGGGCGAGGACGAGCGGCATCCCGAACGCGGCGGAGAGGTTGGCCTCGGTGATGACGTGGTCGAGCAGCCCCGACGCGACCACCCGTCCGCCGCGCAGCAGCAGGGCGTGGGTGAACCCGGGAGGGATCTCCTCGACGTGGTGGGACACCAGCACGGTCGCCGGGGAGTCGGCATCCATGGCCAGCACGGACAGCGTCGAGACGAGGTCCTCGCGGCCCCCCAGGTCGAGGCCCGCCGCCGGCTCGTCGAGCAGCAGCAGCTCGGGATCTGTCATCAGCGCCCGGGCGATCTGGACCCGCTTGCGCTCGCCCTCGCTGAGCGTCCCGAAGGTCCGGTCCTTCAGCCGCTGGGCGCCCACCTCGACCAGGAGGTTGGCGGCGCGGTCGTGGTCGAGGTCGTCGTAGGCCTCGCGCCAGCGCCCGACGACGCCGTACGACGCGGAGACGACCACGTCGTGCACCCGCTCGTCGCGCGGGATGCGCTCGGCGAGCGCGGCACTGGTCAGGCCGATCCGCGGCCGGAGGTCGAAGACGTCGACGGTGCCGAGCACCTCCTCGAGGATGCCGGCGACACCGGAGGTCGGGTGGATCTGCGCCGCCGCGACCTGGAGCAAGGTGGTCTTCCCGGCGCCGTTGGGCCCGAGGACCACCCAGCGCTCGTCCTCCTCGACCGTCCAGTTGATCGTGTCGAGGAGGGTGGCCTCGCCGCGCCGCACGGTGACGTCGGCGAACTCGAGGACGGCGGTCATGGCCCGCAGCCTAGCGACCACCGGGGTGGGGGCCGCGGGCGCCTCCACGCGTATTCTCAGCCGGCGTGAGCGCCACTCTCCCCGCCTCCGCCCGCCTCGCGTGGTGGGGCACCGCCTGGGTACGCGGCCACGTCGTGACGGACCTGCTCATCGACGCCGTCCTGGACGACGACGCGACACACGCCGTCGCAGGGCTCGCGGGGGCCGACGGGACCGAGACCCTGGTCTCCGCACTCGGGCGGCTGCGGACCGCGGGCGCCACCGGGTTCGGGGCGGCGTTCCCGGCCGAGGGCGACCCCGTCGGTCTCGGCGGTCCCCGGCTGTTCAACACGGCCGCCCTGGAGGCCGGAGAGGCCGTGCTCGTCGTGGGCTCGGGCGTCGGGCTCGTCCCGCACCGGGTCGGCGCCGCCATCACCTGGACCGCCCACGCCGCCGACCGACGCCAGCTCGTCGACGTGGGCGACGCCGACCGCGCCCTGCGGGCTGCGCTGCTGGACTCTGCGGACGTGCTGGCCAGGCTCGACGTGGCCCGGTGGCGCCCCGAGGTCGCGGACCGGCTGCTCAACCTGCGACACCGCGAGGCCGTGATCGCCCCCGAGGGGGTTCCCGCCCGGTGCGTCGAGCTCGCCGCGCGGGCGCTGCAGGCCCTCGACATCGTCGACCTGGCCCGGGAGGACGACGGGGGTGCGGTGTCGGCGTACGAGATCGAGGCCCGGCGCGGGGCGCTGCTGCCGCTGGACCGCGCCGGCCGCCGGGCACTGGTCGCCGCGTGCTCACCAGAGGTCTGGCCCCCGGACTGAGCAGGAGCGTGGGGCGCACCAGCGATAGCCTCGCCCCGACATGACTGACCAGAAACCGGAGACCCTGCTCATCACGCTCACCGGCAAGGACCGGCCGGGCGTGACCTCGTCGATCTTCGCCACGCTCGCGCGTGCCGGGGTGGAGGTCCTCGACATCGAGCAGATCGTGCTGCGCCGGCGGCTCATCCTCGGTGTCCTGGTCACGGCCCCCCGGGACTGGAAGAAGCTGCGGGACGCCGTCGAGCAGACCGCGGTGGACCTGGGCATGAGCGTGGACGTGGAGCGCGGCATCGGTGACACGAAGGTCCGCAAGGGCGGCCGCTCCCACGTCACGATCATCGGCACGCCGCTCAAGGCCGGCGCCATGGCGGCCGTCGCGGGGCGGATCGCCGACTGCGGGGCCAACATCGACCGGATCGAGCGGATGGCCAGCTACCCGGTCACCGCGATCGACCTGCACGTCTCGGGCGCCGACCCCGACATGCTGCGCAGCATCCTGGCCGCCGAGGCGGCCCGGCAGGAGCTCGACGTCGCCGTCCAGCCGGCCAACCTGCTGCGCCGCGGCATGCGCCTGATCGTGATGGACGTGGACTCCACCCTCATCCAGGGCGAGGTCATCGAGATGCTCGCCGCACACGCGGGCTTCGAGTCCGAGGTCGCCGCGATCACCGAGTCCGCGATGCGTGGCGAGCTCGACTTCGAGGAGTCGCTCCGCTCACGCGTGGCGCTGCTCGAGGGCGTCCCGGCCACCGCGATCGACGAGGTGTACGACGCGATCGTGCTGGCTCCGGGTGCCCGGACGATGGTCCGCACCCTGCGCCGGCTCGGCTACCGGTTCGCGATCGTCTCGGGCGGCTTCAGCCAGATCACCGACCGGCTCGCCGCCGACCTCGGGATCCACTTCTCACGCGCCAACGAGCTCGAGATCGTCGACGGCAGGCTGACCGGCCGGATCGTCGGCGATGTCGTGGACCGGGCCGGCAAGGCGGTGGCGCTGCGCCAGTTCGCGGCCGAGGTCGGGGTGCCGGAGGCCTCCGTGATCGCGATCGGCGACGGCGCCAACGACCTCGACATGCTCAACGCGGCCGGCCTGGGCATCGCCTACAACGCCAAGCCGCTGGTGCAGGACGCCGCCGACACCTCGGTCAACGTGCCCTACCTCGACGCGATCATGTACCTGCTGGGCATCTCCCGTGAGGAGATCGAGGCCGCCGACGCCGAGGCCGGCATCGTCACCCCCGCGCCGCCCGTGTGAGGCGCCGTCGGCCGCGGCACGTGCGTCAGCCGCGACCGACGTGAAAGGCGATGAGTCGCGCGGAGGCAAGGTCCAGGTCGACCCAGTCACCGGCGAAGTCGAAGACGGCCACAGCACTCGTGGGGTAGCCCGACGACATCTCGCGGGCCACCGACGGGTCGCCCTCGCCGCTGTCCAGCATCTGAGCGAGGTAGGCCACGGTCGGGTTGTGACCGACGACGACCAGGGTGCCTGCCTCGTCGGGCAGGGCGCGGATCAGGTCGAGGACGGTGTCGGGCCCGGCGGCGTACAGCCCACGGTCGAAGGTCGCCTCGATCTGCCAACCGGCTGCGTCGGCAACGCGTTCCCACGTCTGCCGCGTGCGGGTGGCTGAGGAGACGACCACGTGGTCGGGTGCGATGCCCTGCTCGGCCAGCCACCGGCCGGCGGCGGCCGCGTCGTCGTGGCCACTTGCCGCCAGCTCGCGCTCGAGGTCGGTCGGGCCGACCTGTTCGGCCTTCGCATGTCGCATGACGACGATCACCCGGGGTTGGCGCTGCACGGCAGCACTCTCACATGCCCTAGCCTCCCTGTCATGCCCAGAGGACCTCTCATGATCATCGGCGGCGCCGAGGACAAGTTGCGCAAGCGCACGATCCTCGCCGACTTCGTCGCCGCCAGCGGGGGGTCCGAGGCCAGGATCGCGGTCATCCCGACCGCCTCGTCCCTCGGCCCCGAAGTCGTCGAGGTGTACGACGCCCTCTTCCGGAAGCTGGGCGCGGCCGAGGTGGTCGCCGTACGCCCGGAGAGCCGTGAGGACGCCCACGACTCCGACCTCGTCAAGCGGCTGACGGAGGCCACCGGCATCTTCATGACCGGCGGCAACCAGCTCAAGCTGTCGGCGATCCTGAGTGGCACCCCGCTGGCGGAGGCACTGATCGAGGCGCACGAGCGCGGCGTCGTCGTCGCCGGGACGTCCGCGGGTGCGAGCATCCAGTCCAGCCACATGGTCGCGTTCGGCGGTCCGGGCTCCACGCCCAAGCAGCGGATGACCCAGGTGGCCGCAGGACTCGGGCTGCTCCGCTCGTCGGTCATCGACCAGCACTTCGACCAGCGCAACCGCTACGGTCGTCTGCTGATGATCGTCTCGCAGTCGCCCCAGCTGGTCGGTATCGGCGTCGACGAGGACACGGCGGCCGTGGTCGAGGTCGTCGACGACCACGAGATCCTCCGGGTGCTCGGCCGGGGAGCCGTCACGATCTTCGACCCCTCCCGGATCGTGACCAACGCCTATGAGGCCAAGAGATCCTCCACGTTGCTGGCCAGCGGCGTCGTCCTGCACGTGCTCCCGGCGGGCTCGACGTTCGACCTCACCACTCGCAGCCTGGTTCCGCCGACCACGCTCGTCCACGACGCCGACGAGGCCCTCGAGATCGCCGAGGCCAGCCACGACCTGCGACAGATGGCCCGTGACATCGCCGCCGCGGACGCCGACCCGGTCTCCCTGCGGCGCCGGCTGGCCAGATCCCGCAAGAAGCACGACCCGTCAGAGCCCCCTGCCCCCCATCAGGACGGAGCTTCCTCATGACCGAACGCCCCTCCCCCGATCTCGAGATCCTCGAGACCCGCGTCTACCGCGGCGCCAACATCTGGTCCTACGACAAGGCCATCCACCTGGTCGTTGACCTCGGGTCACTCGAGAAGTTCCCGACCAACACCATCTCGGACTTCACCGAGAACATCCTCCAGATGCTGCCCGGCCTGCGCGAGCACTCCTGCTCCCGCGGCCGCCGGGGCGGCTTCGTCGAGCGACTCAACGAGGGCACCTGGCTGGGCCACGTCGCCGAGCACGCCGCGCTCGCGCTCCAGCAGGTCGTCGGCCACGACGTACGACGGGGCAAGACCCGCCAGGTCAAGGGCAAGCCCGGCCACTACAACGTGGTGTTCGGCTACGTCGACGAGCAGGTCGGCCTCGCGGCCGCCAGGCTCGCCGTACGCCTGGTGAACCACCTGGTGCAGGCCGACCCCGAGTTCGACTGGGACGCCGAGCTCGAGTCGTTCATCCTGCGCGCCGAGCGCACCGCCTTCGGCCCCTCGACCCAGGCGATCATCGACGAGGCCGTGTCGCGTGACATCCCGTGGATCCGCCTCAACCAGCACTCGCTGGTCCAGCTGGGCCAGGGCGTCCACGCCAAGCGCATCCGCGCGACGATGACCTCGGAGACCAGCTCGATCGCGGTCGACATCGCCTCCGACAAGGACCTGACGACGCGGCTGCTCGGCGCTGCCGGCCTGCCCGTCCCCAAGCAGGACTCGGTGCGGACCGCCGACGACGCCGTGCGCGCGGCCAAGCGGATCGGCTACCCGGTTGTCGTGAAGCCGCTCGACGGCAACCACGGCCGCGGTGTCTGCCTCGACCTGCAGAACGAGGCGGAGGTCCGTGAGGCCTTCGTGACCGCCAAGGGCGAGTCGCGTCGCGGCTGGATCATCGTGGAGTCCCTGGTGATCGGCAAGGACTACCGCTGCCTGATCATCGACGGCCGCATGGCCGCCGTCGCCGAGCGGGTGCCGGCGTCGGTGACCGGTGACGGCACCAGCACCGTGGAGCAGCTCGTCGACACCGCGAACGCCGACCCCCGGCGCGGCGTTGGCCACGAGAAGGTCCTCACCCGGATCAAGGTGGACGCCGCGGCGGTCGAGCTCGTGCGCGAGCAGGGCTTCGCGATGACCGACGTCCCGCCGGACGGGCTGATGGTCAAGCTCGCCCTGACCGGGAACATGTCGACGGGCGGCATCTCGATCGACCGCACGTTCGAGGCGCACCCGGAGAACGTCGAGATCGCCGAGGAGGCGGCCCGGATGATCGGGCTCGACATCGCGGGCATCGACTTCATCTGCCCCGACATCACCGAGCCGGTGCGCGAGACCGGCGGTGCGATCTGCGAGGTCAACGCAGCCCCCGGCTTCCGGATGCACACCCACCCGACGATCGGTGAGCCGCAGTTCATCGCCAAGCCCGTCGTCGACATGCTGTTCCCGCCGGGCGCCACCGCGCGGATCCCGATCGTCGCGGTGACGGGCACCAACGGCAAGACCACGACGTCGCGGATGATCTCGCACATCTTCAAGGGCATGGGCCGCAAGGTCGGCATGACCTCGACGGACGGCGTCGTCATCGACGAGCGGCTGCTGATCCGGTCGGACGCCTCCGGGCCCCGGTCGGCCCGGATGGTCCTGCAGAACCCCCGCGTCGACTTCGCGGTCTTCGAGGTCGCGCGCGGCGGCATCCTGCGTGAGGGCCTCGGCTACGAGCGCAACGACGTCGCCGTCGTCCTCAACGTCCAGCCCGACCACCTCGGCCTGCGCGGCATCGACACCGTCGAGCAGCTGGCCGACGTGAAGGCAGTCCTGGTCGAGGCCGTGCCGCGCGACGGGCACGCCGTGCTGAACGCGGACGACCCGCTGGTGCGCGAGATGCGCCGGCGCTGCTCGGGCCAGGTCGTGTGGTTCTCCATGGACGAGCCCGGCTCGGAGGTCCGCGACATGATCGACGCGCACTGCCGTCGGGGTGGCAAGGCGCTGGTCCTCAACCCGTCCGAGCGCGGCGAGATGATCGTGGTCAAGCACGGCCGGCGCGAGATGCAGCTGGCCTGGACCCACCTGCTGCCCGCGACCTTCAGCGGGCGGGCCCGGATGAACGTCCAGAACGCGCTCGGTGCGGCCGCTGCGGCCTTCGCCGCCGGGGCGCCCCTGCACGACATCCGGCAGGGCCTGCGGACCTTCTCGACGAACTACTACCTCTCCCCCGGCCGGTTGAACGAGGTCGAGGTCAATGGCATCAACGTGATCGTCGACTACTGCCACAACGCGCCGGGCATGAAGGCGCTGGGTGACTTCGTGGACCGTGTCGGCGAGTCCCTCTCGTCGTCGCACGAGCTGGCGCGTCCGTCGCGGATCGGCATCATCGCCACCGCCGGCGACCGGCGCGACGAGGACATGCGCGAGCTCGGTCACATCGCCGCGCAGCACTTCGACGTGGTGGTCGTGCGCGAGGACGTCGCCCTGCGCGGCCGGGAGCGCGGCGCCACCGCGGACCTCGTGATCGACGGTGTCCGCACGGCGATGGCCGAAGGCGCGCGCTGCAAGCAGGTCGAGCAGGTCCTCGACGAGATCGAGGCCGTTCGACATGCCCTCAGCCGCGCCAACAAGGGCGACCTGGTCGTCGTGTGCGTCGACAAGCACGCCCAGGTGATGGCCGAGCTGGAGACCTGGTCCAACCAGGCCCAGGCCGGCAGCGGCGCCAGCGCCGACGCCCCCGCGGCCGACCCCGACTACGTGCCGGCGGCCACCGACGCCTGACGGACCTTCGCGGAGAGGGTCTCGGGCGAGTCGGCCGTGCCACCCTGCTCCGCGATCCAGGCGTAGACCGCCTCGCGCTCGGCGTGGCACATCAGGCCGACGACGTCGCCCGGCCGGGCCTGGGCGACCAGCCCGGCCAGGCCGGCGACCTCGGTGGGGTACGACGTGATGTCGGTGACGCCGACCCGCTCGGCCCCGACCCGCATCAGCGTGTCGAGCACCTCCACGTCGCGACCCCGCAGGTAGCGGTCCTTGTGCGCGATCGCGAGCACGTCACTGTCACGGGCCCCGACCTCGGCGAGCTTCTCGATCAGCTCGTCCTGGCGGTCACCGACCACACCCAGCGCCAGCAGCAGCCGGGCACCGGGTCGGCGTACGCCGTTCATGATCTCGAGCAGGGCCTCGAGGCCGGCCTCGTTGTGGGCCAGGTCGATCACGACGGACACCTCCCCGAGCGAGAAGAAGTTCATCCGGCCGGGGTTGTGCTCGGCGTCGGGACGGAAGGTCCGCAGGCCTTCGATGACCACCTCGCGGGGGATCCCGATCGCGAGTGCCGCCGAGGCTGCCGCCAGCGTGTTCTCCACGTTGAACCGGGACAGCCCCGCCAGCGTCATCGGCACGTCCACCAGCTCGACCAGCGGGTCGGCGTCGCCGTCCGGCAGGAGCACCGACACCCAGCCGTCGATCACCGTGGTGGCCCGGCCACCGCTGCCGAGGACCTCGCGGATCGCCGGGGAGTCGGGGTCCCGGGAGAACACCCACGGCTGGGCCCGGATGATCCCGCGCATCGCGAAGACCCGCGGGTCGTCGGCGTTGAGGACGGCCCACCCGGACTTGCGGGTGATCCGGGGGACGACGGCCTTGACCTCGGCGAGCTGGTCGACGGTGTCGATGCCCTGCATGCCCAGGTGGTCGGCCGTCACGTTGGTGACGACCGAGACGTCATTGCGGGTCAGGCCGATCCCCTTGAGCAGGATGCCGCCCCGGGCGGTCTCGGTGACCGCGAGCTCGACGTCGCGGTGGGCGAGGACGCGACCGGCGCCGCTCGGACCGGAGTAGTCGCCGGCCTCCACCAGCTCGCCGTCGATGTAGATGCCGTCGGTGTTGGACCAGCCGACCAGCTTGCCGCCGGTGCGCGCGATGTGCGCGATCATCCGCGAGGTCGTGGTCTTGCCGTTGGTGCCGGTGACGGCCACGACGGGGACCCTCGGCGTCAGGGTGTGCGGCGCGGCGCCGGGCTCGGCCGCCGCGACCCTCGCGGCCGCATCACTGACCGCGGTGTCGATGTCGGCGCTGAGCAGGGCGTCCAGCACGTCCCCGATCGCTCGGCCCATCACCTGGGCGCGTTCGCGGTGCTGCCACGGGAAGGCCACGACGATCTGGTGCGGATCGCTGGTCGGACGCACCCGCACCGCGAGCCGCGCGGTACCCGACTCGGAGGCGACGGCCCGCACCAGCCGGGCCACGGCACGCGTGGCGAACCGCTGCCGGAACCCGGACTCCGCGTGCCCGGGGCGGGCGTTCTTCAGCCCGATCCGCTTCGCGAACCGCGCAGCGGTCGCGTCCGACGCCGCGGAGAGCCCGCTGATGTCGAGGGTCAGCTTGATGGCCGCCCGCGGGAAGTAGAGGTTCGGTCCCTCGAGGACCCGGAGCTCGACGAGTGAGGAGGAAGTCACCGCCGCACGCTACCGAGTCCGAGGGGCTCCGCACGAACCCGCAGAACCGGGGTCAGGCCCCCATCGCGTGGAAGCCGCCGTCGACGTGGACGATCTCGCCGGTCGTCGCCGGGAAGAAGTCCGACAGCAACGCGCACACGGCCTTCGCCGTCGGCGTCTGGTCGGTGTTGTCCCAGCCGAGCGGCGAACGCTCCGCCCACATGGAGTCGAGCTCCTCGAAGCCCGGGATCGCCTTGGCCGCGAGCGTCTTGAGCGGCCCGGCCGAGACCAGGTTGCAGCGGATCCCGTGCGGACCGAGGTCACGGGCCAGGTAGCGCGAGGTCGACTCGAGAGCCGCCTTGGCCACGCCCATCCAGTCGTACGCCGGCCACGCCACGGTGGCGTCGAAGGTCATGCCGACGACCGAGCCACCGGCACCCATCAGCGGCTGGCAGGCGGTGGCCAGCGACTTCAGGGAGTAGGCCGAGACCTGCACGGCCTGCGCCACGTCGTCCCAGGGCCCCTCGAGGAACTTGCCACCGAGCAGGGTCTCGGGGTTGCCGTAGGCGATCGAGTGCACCACGCCGTCGAGGCCGTCGACGTGCTCGCGGACGAGGTCGGGCAGTCGCTCGAGGTGCTCGGGGTCGGTCACGTCGAGCTCGAGGACCGGCGGCTCGGTCGGAAGCCGTTTGGCGATGCGCCGGGTGATGCCGAGCGCGCGCCCGAAGTTGGAGATCAGGACCGTGGCGCCCTGTTCCTGTGCGACCTTCGCGGTGGCGAAGCCGATGGAGGAGTCCATCGTCACGCCCGCGACCAGGATCCGCTTGCCGTCCAGAATGCCCATGTCAGTCCCCTTCGGTGGTCGAGCCTGTCGAGATGGTCAGTGCCCCATGCCCAGTCCGCCGTCGACGGGGATGACCGCGCCGGTGACGTAGGCGGCGCCGTCGCCGGCCAGCCAGGTCACCGCCGAGGCGACCTCCTCGGGGGACGCGTAGCGCCCGAGGGGCACCTGGGTCTTGATCGCGGCCTTCTGCTCGTCGCTCAGCACCGCGGTCATGTCGGTCTCGACGAAGCCGGGGGCCACCACGTTGGCGGTGATCGACCGCGACCCGAGCTCGCGGGCCAGCGACCGGGCCATGCCCACCAGACCGGCCTTGGAGGCGGCGTAGTTGACCTGGCCGGCGGAGCCGAGCAGGCCCACGACGGAGGAGATGAAGATGATCCGGCCCCGACGCAGCCGGAGCATGCCCTTGGCCGCCCGCTTGGCCAGCCGGAACGAGCCGGTGAGGTTGGTGTCGATGACCGAGGACCAGTCGTCCTCGGACATGCGGAGCACGAGGGTGTCTGCCGTGATGCCGGCGTTGGCCACGAGGATCTCGACCGGCCCGTGGGCCGCCTCGATCTCCACGAACGCCGCCTCGACGGCCGCTGGGTCGGTGACGTCGCAACGGACGTCGAGCGCCCCTTCGGGCGCGCCGCCACTTCGGGTGGTCACGGCCACCAGGTCGCCGTTGGCGAGGAACGCTTCCGCGATCGCCCGCCCGATGCCGCGGTTGCCGCCGGTCACAAGGACTGATCTGCTCACGTCAGGGACGCTATCGATTACCCCGGGGTAGACCTAAAGCGCCGCGCGCGACCGGCGGCTGCGCGTCAGTCGTCCTCCATGCGGAAACCGAGCTTGATCCCGACCTGGAAGTGCTCGACGGTGCCGTCCTTGACCTGGCCGCGGACCTGGGTCACCTCGAACCAGTCGAGGTGGCGCAGGGTGCGGCTGGCGCGCTCGATGCCGTTGCGGATGGCGTCGTCGATGCCGTTCGGCGAGGTGCCGACGATCTCGGTGACGCGGTAGGTGCGGTTGGACATGAGGACCTCCGTAGCCGACGTGGAAGGCCGATGCTACCGACGTACGATGGAACCCATGGCCCGGGACCTGAGCCGACATGACCACGAGGTCGTGCGCATCACGACTGCTGCGACGAGTCGTGAGGACGAGATCAACGCTCGGCAGCGGCGCTACCTCCTGTCGATGGGGCTGCGCACCGTCTGCTTCGTGGCGGCGATCGTCGTCGACGGGTGGCTGCGCTGGGTCCTGGTCGCCGCCGCATTGATCTTGCCGTACGTCGCAGTGGTGATGGCGAACAATTCAGCCACGAAATCCGATGGCTTTGCGCTGCTCGACGGCGATTACGGCCGTCCCATGCTGGACTCGGCAACGGATTCCGAGGACAAGCCCGAGGATGACCCTATTTGACTTCAGCGCCTGCCGTGACAGAATCACGGCGCGAGCTGGGTCTCCCCCGTCTCAGTTCGCTGTGGTGCCGGACGGCTTCCCCCGTGGCTGTCCGGCACCACTCATTTTTCCCCGAAGGGCCACACCGTGACCGACTCCCCTGCCGCCGACACCCCTGCCGTCTGCTCGGCCAAGGGCTGCCACGCGCCGGCTGTCTGGGCGCTGCTGTGGAACAACCCCAAGCTGCACACGCCGGAGCGTCGCAAGACCTGGCTGGCCTGTGAGGAGCACCGCGAGTCGCTGTCGGACTTCCTGGGTGCCCGGAGCTTCCTGAAGGACGTCGTCCCCCACCAGCCCGGCTAGCCGCCGATGGCCGACATGGGGCGGTCGGGCTGCAGGAACGTGGGGTCGTCGATGCCGTGCCCGGCACGCTTGCCCCGCATCGCCACCACCCAGCGGTCGGCGATCTCCTCGTCGGTCGCGCCGGACCGCAGCGCACCGCGCAGGTCGGACTCCTCGCGGGCGAACAGGCAGTTGCGCACCTGACCGTCGGCCGTGAGCCGGACGCGGTCACAGTCGCCGCAGAACGGCCTGGTCACCGAGGCGATGACGCCCACGGTCGCGGGTCCGCCGTTGACCATGAACAGCTCGGCAGGGGCGCTGCCCCGGGGCTCCGACGCCGGCGCCAGGTCGAACTCGGCCTCGAGGCGCTGGAAGATCTCGTCGGCGGTGATCATGGCCTCACGGCTCCAGCCGTGCTGGGCGTCGAGCGGCATCTGCTCGATGAAGCGCAGGTCGTAGCCGTGCCCGATCGACCAGCGCAGCAGCTCGGCCGCCTGGTCGTCGTTGACGCCGCGCAGCAGCACGGCGTTGATCTTGATCGGCCCCAGGCCGGCGTCGCGCGCAGCCTCGAGTCCCGCGACGACGTCGTGGAAACGGTCGCGGCGGGTGATCTGGTGGAACGTGTCGGCACGAACGGTGTCGAGGCTGACGTTCACGCGGTCCAGCCCGGCGTCGGCCAGTGCCGCGGCGTTGCGTTCGAGGCCCAGCGCGTTGGTGGTGATCGAGAGCTCGAGACCGGGGTCGATCGCGCGGGTACGCCGCACGATGTCGACGAGCCCACGGCGCACGAGCGGCTCCCCGCCGGTGAAGCGAACCTCGCGGACGCCGAGCTGCTCGGCACCGATCCGGATCAGCCTCACGACCTCGTCGTCGGTCAGGACGGTCTCGTCCGGCAGCCAGTCGAGCCCCTCGGCCGGCATGCAGTAGGAGCAACGCAAGTTGCACCTGTCGGTCAACGAGACGCGCAGGTCTGTTGCCACGCGGCCATACCGGTCCTCGAGCATCCGTGTCGTCACGCCCGCCAGTCTAGGTTGCCCCCGGTCGATCGGCCGCCCACGCCCCGGATAGCCTCGCCGCGTGCGGTCGATGCGCTTCCTGGTCAGTCGGCGGTGGGTGCTCTTCGCACTCACCGTCGTGCTGCTCGCGTGGGCGGCGTGGCTGCTCGGCGAGTGGCAGTTCCACCGCCTCGAGGACCGCAAGGCGAGCAACCAGATCATCCGTCACAACGAGGCGCTCGACCCGGCACCCGTCTCCGACGTCCTGGCCCCCGGCCGCGAGGTGCAGGACACCGACGAGTGGCGGCTGGTGACGGCCACCGGCACCTACGACACCGAGGACACCGTCATCGTGCGGTACCGCACCCGAGACGGCGCCTCCGGCATCGACGTCGTCGTCCCGCTGGTCACCGGCGACGGTCCCGCACTGCTCGTCGACCGTGGCTGGATGGCGGCCGACAACCGTGGCGCGGACCCCGCCGACGTGCCCGCACCCCCACCCGGCGAGGTCACGGTCACGGGCTGGGTGCGCACGGACGCCTCGGGCGACAGCACCCGGGTGACGAACCAGTCCACCCGTTCGATCTCCAGCGCGACGATCGGCGAGGCGCTCGACCGCGAGGTGTACGGCGGGTTCGTGGACCTGAAGTCCGAGAGCCCCGCGCCCGACCGGGCCCTCGAGGGCGCCGAGCTGCCGGAGCTCGACAACGGACCGCACTTCTTCTACGGCTTGCAGTGGTGGTTCTTCGGCCTGCTCGCGATCTTCGGCTTCTTCTACCTCGCGTTCGACGAGTGGCGCGGTGTCCGGCGCGGTCGGCAGGAAGTGCGCGCCGAGCCGTCGGCCCCGGCCGCCGAGGTCAGGCGACCGGGACGTCCTGGATGAACTGCGTGCGGTAGAGGTCGGCGTACAGCCCGCCCTGCGCGAGCAGCTCGGCGTGGGTTCCGGACTGGACGATCCGACCGCCGTCGAGGACCAGGATCCGGTCGGCGTTGCGCACGGTGGAGAGCCGGTGCGCGATCACCAGCGAGGTGCGCCCCTCCAGCGCCGCGTCGAGCGCATGCTGCACGGCGGCCTCCGACTCGCTGTCGAGGTGGGCGGTGGCCTCGTCGAGGACGACGATCGCCGGCGCCTTGAGCAGCAGCCGCCCGATGGCCAGCCGCTGTCGCTCGCCACCCGAGAGGCGGTAGCCACGGTCCCCGACGACCGTGTCGAGCCCGTCGGGCAGCGCCCGCACGAGCGTCGCGATCTGGGCCGCCTCCAGGGCACGCCAGATCTCGGGGTCGGCCGCGCCCGGACGGGCGTAGAGCAGGTTGGCCCGGATGGTGTCGTGGAACATGTGGGCGTCCTGCGTGACGTAGCCGACCGCGTCCTCCAGGGACTGCAGCGTCACGTCGCGCACGTCCTGGCCACCGACGCGCACGGTGCCGGCGTCGACGTCGTAGAGCCGCGCGACCAGGTGGGTGACCGTGGTCTTGCCCGCACCCGAGGGGCCGACCAGGGCCACCATCTGGCCGGGCTCGGCCACGAATCCGATGTCGTGCAGCACCTGGGCCGTGTCGCGCGACTCGGTGCGAGCCACGGTCTCGAGCGAGGCGAGCGAGATCTCGTCCGCGCGAGGGTAGGTGAAGGCGACGTGGTCGAACTCGAGCCGCGCGGCACTCGCGGGCAGCACGACGGCGTCGGGCTTCTCCTGGATCAGCGAGGGGAGGTCCAGGACCTCGAAGACCCGCTCGAAGCTGACCAGCGCGGTCATCACGTCGATCCGGACGTTGGACAGCCCCTGGAGCGGGCCCAGCAGACGCAGCAGCAGCGTGGCGAGTGCCAGCACGGTCCCCACGGTGAGGGCCCCGCTCACCGCGAGGTGGCCGCCGACGCCGTAGACCAGTGCGGTCGCGAGGGCGGGCACCAGCATCATGCTGGCGGCGAAGACGCGGGTGATCAGCGAGATCCGGATGCCCAGGTCGCGCACCTTCGCGGCCTTGGTGCCGAACAGCGCATCCTCCTCGTCGCGGCGACCGAAGAGCTTGAGCAGCATGGCGCCACCGACGTTGAAGCGCTCCGTCATCATGTTGCCGAGGTCGGCGTTGCCGTCCATCTGGTCGCGGGTGAGCCCGGAGAGCCGCGCGCTCACGCCGCGCGAGACCAGCAGCAGCAGCGGGAACATCGCCAGGCAGAGCAGGGTCACCTGCCAGCTCAGGACCATCATCGCGATGCCGACGACGACGACCGAGATCGTGTTCGCGACGGTGCTGGACAGGGTCGAGGTGAAGGCCCGCTGGGCGCCGATCACGTCGTTGTTGAGCCGGGACACCAGCGCACCGGTCTGGGTGCGGGTGAAGAACGCGAGGGACTGCCGCTGCACGTGTCCGAAGACCTGCGAGCGGAGGTCGTAGATCAAGCCCTCACCGATCCGGGACGAGAGCCAGCCCTCCCCGACCGTGAGCAGCCCGCTGACCACGGCGGTGGCAGCCATGGCCAGCGCCAGGAGCGTGATCAGCCCGGTGTCGCCCTGGTAGATGCCGTCGTCGACGATCCGCTGCACCAGCAGCGGCGTGACCACGACCATGCCGGCGTCGATGACCGTGAGGGTGAGGAAGATGGTGATCAGCCGCCGATGGGGGCGCGCGAACCCGAGGACGCGGCGTACGGTGCCGCGGTCGATGCGGCTCTTGACGACGCTGCGGTCCGATCGCAGATGGCGCCACGCGGGGCCCATCCCATGCATGCCCGACAAGCTGACTCCTACTCCGTGCCCGGTCCGGGGCTGACCATCAGCCGGGCCACCTCGCGGAACCGCCGCACCTGGGCTTCACGCTCCAGGCGACGCTGCTCCTCGAGGTCTCGTTGCCCTGCTCCCTGGAGCAGCGCCTTCGTCTCACTCACCGCACCGGCGAGCGGCGCGGTCAGGGCACCCGCCAGGTCGTTGACCGTGGCATCGAGGTCTGCGGCGGGTACGGCGGCCAGCGCGAGCCCGATGGCCACCGCCTCGTCCGCCCCGACCATCCGTGCCGTGGCGCAGATCTCCAGCGCCCTGGCGTAGCCAACGCTCTCCACGAGGGGCTTTGTTCCCGTCAGGTCGGGCACCAGCCCGAGCGCCGACTCCTTCATGCAGAACTGGGCGTCCTCCGTCACCACCCGCAGGTCACAGCTCAACGCCAGCTGGAACCCCGCACCCACGGCGTAGCCCTGGACCGCGGCCACGGAGACGAACCGCGGGTCGCGCAGGAAGGTGAACCCGCGCTGGTAGTCGTCGATCGTCGCCGACATCTGCTCGTCACTCATCGTGAGCAGGTCGGCCACGGTCTCGACGCCCTCGCCCGCGCCGGCGGGATCGAGCATCGAACGGTCGAGCCCGGCCGAGAAGCTGTGCCCGCTGCCCCGCACCACGACGACACGGGTCTCGTCCGGGAGGGACTCCCCCAGCGTCGCCAGCGCGCGCCACATGGCCGGCGTCTGCGCGTTGCGCACCTCGGGTCGGTGCAGCGTGATCGTGGCGACCGGTCCGGCCATCTCGAAGAGCAGGCCGGCCGCGGCGAGGGCGTCAGGGGTCATGAGCGAAGTGTAGGAACAGCTCGGGCAGCCGCTCCGGTCGGCCAGTCAGGCCAGCGACACCAGGTCGGCGTAGTCGTCGTTCCAGAGGTCCTCGTCGCCGTCCGGCAGGAGCAGCACCCGGTCCGGCTCCAGGGCGCGGACGGCGCCCTCGTCGTGGGTCACCAGGATGATCGCGCCCTCGTAGGTCCGGATCGCGGCCAGCACCTCCTCGCGGGAGGCGGGGTCCAGGTTGTTGGTGGGTTCGTCGAGGAGCAGCACGTTGGCGCTCGAGACCACGAGGCTGGCCAGGGCGAGCCGGGTCTTCTCGCCGCCGGAGAGAACTCCGGCCGGCTTGGTGGCGTCGTCGCCGGAGAAGAGGAACGAGCCCAGCACGCTACGAGCCTCGGTGTCGGTGAGCTGGGGCGCGGCGCTCTGCATGTTCTGCAGCACGGTGCGGTTGACGTCGAGGGTCTCGTGCTCCTGGGCGTAGTAGCCGATCTTGAGCCCGTGCCCGGGAACGACCTTGCCGGTGTCGGCCTTGTCGACGCCCGCCAGGATCCGCAGCATCGTGGTCTTGCCTGCGCCGTTCAGCCCCAGGATGACCACGCGGCTGCCCTTGTCGATCGCGAGGTCGACGTCGGTGAAGACCTCGAGCGAGCCGTACGACTTCGACAGCTCCTCGGCGGTGAGGGGGGTCTTGCCGCAGGATGCCGGCGCCGGGAACTTGATCCGGGCGACCTTGTCGGCCTGACGTTCACCCTCGAGTCCGGACATCATCTTCTCGGCACGCTTGAGCATCGACTGCGCCGCCGTGGCCTTGCTGGCCTTGGCGCGCATCTTGTTGGCCTGGTCGGTGAGCGTCTTGGCCTTGGTCTCGGCGTTCGCCCGCTCCCGCTTGCGACGGCGCTCGTCGGTCTCCCGCTGCGTGAGGTAGGCCTTCCAGCCCATGTTGTAGACGTCGATCTGGCCCCGGTTGGCGTCGAGGTGGAGCACCTTGTTGACCGTGGTCTCGAGGAGGTCGTTGTCGTGGCTGATCACGATCAGCCCGCCCTTGTGGGCCCTGAGGAACTCGCGCAGCCAGACGATCGAGTCGGCGTCGAGGTGGTTGGTGGGCTCGTCGAGGAGCAGCGTCTCCGCACCCGAGAACAGGATGCGGGCGAGCTCGACGCGACGACGCTGACCACCCGAGAGTGTCTTGAGCTGCTGGCCGAGGATCCGTTCCTCGATGCCGAGGCTGCGCGCGATCGTGGCAGCCTCCGACTCGGCGGCATACCCGCCTCCGGCGTGCAGCTCGGCATCGGCCACGGAGTAGCGCCGCATCGCACGGTCGCGAACCTCGTCGTCGTCGCTGCCCATCTGCTCCTCGGCCGCGCGCAGACGACGTACGACGTCATCGAGGCCACGCGCCGACAGGATCCGGTCGCGCGCCAGCACCTCGGGGTCGCCGATGCGGGGGTCCTGGGGGAGGTAGCCGACCTCACCGGTCGCCAGGACCTTGCCCGACGCGGGCAACGCCTCGCCGGCGAGGATCTTGGTGAGAGTGGTCTTTCCGGCACCGTTGCGGCCGACCAGGCCGACCTTGTCGCCGGCCGCGACCCGGAAGCTGACGTTCTCCATGAGGAGACGGGCACCGACGCGGACTTCCAGCTGCTGAGCATTGATCATGAGGCTCGTTAGTCTAGTTCGGCGGGGGTCGATCCCCGCCATCCGCGAGAGGGACCACATGCGCTTCAACCCGAAGGCACGCCTGGACACGAGCCGCACGCGCGACGCGGGACGCGGCAGGCGCGGCGGGGGCCCCGGAGGTGGGGGCGCCAGCATCCCGATCCCCGGTGGCGCCAAGGCCGGCGGCGGCATCGGCGGTGTGATCATCATCATCCTGTTCCTGGTCCTCACCCAGTGCCTGGGCGACGGCGGCAGCTCGCTGCCGAGTGGCGGTGGCGGTCTCGACTCCAGCCGGATGGCCGACACCGATCGCTACGCGCAGTGCAAGACCGGCGCCGACGCCAACGAGAGCTCCGACTGCGCCCGGGTCGCGGTCGAGAACTCGCTCTACGACTACTGGTCCACGGCCCTGCCGAAGCAGTCGGACACGAAGTTCGAGGGCGAGCAGGTGCAGACCTTCACCGACGCGATCGACACCGGTTGTGGGCAGGCCACGTCCGACGTGGGCCCGTTCTACTGCCCGAGCGACCAGTACATCTACCTCGACACGACGTTCTTCGACGCCGTCCTGGAGCAGCAGCTCGACGGACCGAGCGGCGACTTCGTGGAGCCCTACGTCCTCGCCCACGAGTACGGCCACCACATCCAGAACCTCCTCGGCACGATGGGCCGGGTGAAGACCCAGCAGGGGCCGAAGAGCGACTCCGTCCGCCTCGAGCTCCAGGCCGACTGCTACGCCGGGATGTGGACCAAGAACGCCACATCGACCGACGACGAGACCGGCCAGGTCCTGATCGAGTCCCTCTCCGACCAGGACATCCAGGACGCGATCGACGCCGCGACCGCCGTGGGTGACGACCGGATCCAGGAGCAGACCGGTGGCCGGGTGAATCCGGAGCAGTGGACGCACGGCTCCTCGGCCTCGCGCGTCAAGTGGTTCCAGACCGGCTACCAGCAGGGTTCGCTCGAGGCCTGCGACACGTTCGCCACCAACTCGCTCTAACCCTCCTCGCTCAGCATCCAGAACCCTGGCGCTCGGCCCGGCCCCGACGCGGTAGCGTCAGCGTCGTGACCAGCGGCGACACGGACGATCAGACCCACGGTCGGTCCGAGGCAGACAGGCGAGCGGCGAGCCTCCGGGTGCTCATCGCCGAGGACTTCGAGCCCGTGCGCACGCTCACCGCGCGGATGCTCCACAAGCTCGGGCACGACGAGGTCGACGAGGCCGAGGACGGCCAGGAGGCTGTCGATGCCCTGGCCGCGAAGCGCTACGACCTGCTCCTGCTCGACCTGTCGATGCCTCGCCTGACGGGCCTGGACGTGGTGCGCTGGCTCCAGGCCCATCCCGATCGTCACGAGGGTCTCACCATCGCGGTGCTCAGCGCCTCGGCCCATGAGGAGCGCCCGATGCTCAACGAGCTCGGGGTGACGCTCGTGCTGCCCAAGCCGGTCCGGCTCCAGCAGCTCGCCGAGATCGTCGGCCAGGTCGGTCTGAATCACTGACTTCCTTGCGGGAAAACAGGTCCCAAGCCGGCGATAACCCGATAGTTTTGCGCCTGGTACCAACAAGGGAAGGGAACTTCATGCTGAAGCACTTCATGCACCGCCGCTCCGTGGCGCGCGCCGGGCTCAACCTCCGCGCGATCTACACGTGGCACCCGCCCCGCTGAACAACAGGGCACTGAAGCAGGACGGCGTCGAGGACCCCCAGGGGCTCCTCGGCGCCGTCTTGCGTGCTGCGGGCAGTCCCGTGCCCGTCCAGCTCGCGCCGGGCGGACCCACGCTCGTGACCACCCTCGAGGACTCCCGCACCGTCCTGACCAGCCCCGCGAGACTTCGAGCTGCCCTTCGACGTCAGCCGACAGCGCATTCGTCGCCGTGCACCCGAAGGCAGGGCGCGCCCCAAGGCGACTCCGCCGTTGGCCGCGTCGGCCGTCGCGGTCGGAAAGCAGACCTTCGCCGACGAGCTGGCAGCCGCGGAGTCGACCTTCGCGGGCCCCGACCTCGACACCCTCGTCTTCCTGCGTGCACCGGTCGCACGCTCGACCACGGCGGCGCTCGTGCCCGAGGCAGACGTGGCGCCAGCGCAACCACATCGCCGACCTCGTCCTCGCCTGGATCGACTCGCTCGCGCCCGTCATCAGCGCGTCCCGAGCGCCTCGCCGCTGGTCCGCCTCCCGCCGCGTCGAGCAGCGCGCGCGGCGCATCCTCATCGAAGAGGCTCACCAGGCCTCGGCTGCGAGGATCCGGCGGCTCGGGCCACCGCGCTGGCGGCAGGCGTCCAGGTGCCGATCGCCGCGGGCGCCTGGTGCCTCACCCAGCTGGCCTGTCGCGACGACCTCGCAGCATCGGCCTGCGCGAGGACCCCGCGCTTGTGCGCGCCCTCGTCTGGGAGACCCTGCGGTTGTTCCCGCCGACCTGGCTGCTGCCGCGGATCACCACCCGCGACCTGAGCTCGGTGCGGGCGTCCGTGCCGGCCTACGCGCCCGTCCTCGTCAGCCCCGTCGCGCTCGGTCGACTGCCGCACCTCGTTCCCGGCCCCGGAGCCGAGGGCCTCCTCCACTCGACGAGTTCGAGCCGGCAGCGCTGGGCCAGCGGCGACCGCCGACCCGGCGGCTGGCTGCCGTTCGGCGCCGGGGCCGCATGCCTGTCCTGGACGCAACCTCGGGCTCGCGCAGCTGACCCACCTCGTCTCCTGGGCGAACGGCGTTCGATCTGACGTCGCCCCGTCCTCCGTGCGCGTCGACACCAGCCGCGGCCTGTCCCCGCTCCCTCCCATCATGTCGGTCCAGGCCAGTATCTCGCACTGCACCGTCAAGGCGCGCAGCCTGGCGTCGCTCCGGCTGCCGAGCACGACCGGTGACAATGTCCCGACTCGGCCACCGGACGGGCCTCGACGCGCTCCAGATGCGTTCACGGGCCTGCTCCCGTGTCCGCTGAGAGCCGGTGCCCTGGCCACCGAGATCCTCAGCGGCAGAGGCACCATCACAGAGGCCGTCGAAGCGTCGGGCGGTTGTTGTCGTCGTACCCCGGGGTCGACCTGGTCGCCGCCTCTCTCGACCCAGCTCGTCCCGAAGACGACCGAAGCTGGGTCCACTTCGGGTGAGCGCGCGTGGCTGCGCGAGTGGAGCCGCCCCGGCGCGCACGTGCTCCGTCGCCCCTCGTCACAGGACGCCGCGAGCCGAACAAGCCCTCTCCCTGCCGTGGCTGTCTCCCAGCTGCGCGCGACGAGACGGGTCGTCGCCGTCGTCGACACCGACACTGTTGCCGCCGAGGCCGCAGCAGGATCGTCGCGAGCTCGCTGCGTGTGGTGTGCGAGCGCTGGTGTACGCGTTCCATCGTCTCGGACGGAGCGCTGTTCGGCAGCGTGGCCGTGTCCCGGCAGACGCCGGGCGCGTGGCCCGAGAGCCAGGTCGCCGACCTTCGCCTGCTCAGCGCCGCGCTCGGATCGCGGATGTCGGCGACGCGGGCCCGCGACTCCCTGGCCGACGCGATCAGGCGCGGCGACCTGGCGCGGGCCAGCCAGCAGCAGTTCTTCGCCACGATCGGGCACGAGCTGCGCACGCCGATCGCCGCGATCGTCGGCACGGCCGAGATGCTCGGCGCCGATGCCCGCGACCAGACTGAGAGCTCGCCGTTCGCGAAGGGCGTGGCCCACGACGCCGACGTGGTCCTGAGCGCCGGCGAGCACCTCCTGGCCATCGTGGAGGACCTCCTGAACACCGGCACCGAGCTGGGCGGCGGCACGGAGAGCCAGTGGGTCGACGTGGCCGACGCCGTGAGCGACGTCATCCACTGGCTGCGCGCCCCGGCTCTTTCGGCCGAAGTGACGGTCACCGCCGACGTCGCCCCGTCGTCTCTCGTGCTCACGACCCTCTCCGGCCTGCGCCAGATCCTCACCAACCTGGTCGGCAACGCGATCGCCTACAACGTGCCGGGCGGCAGTGTCCGGGTGACCACGTCCAGCACCCGCGACGAGTTCGGACACCCTCGGGTGCGGGTCAGCGTGCACGACACCGGGCCGGGCCTGACCCTCGAGCAGCAGCGCGACGTCTTCTCACCGTTCGTCCGGTTCGCCGGCCCCGAGATCCGTGGCACCGGCCTCGGGCTGTCGCTGTCCCGGTCGTTGGCCGAGCGCGACGGCGGCATGGTGGGTGTCGAGTCGGCGCCCGGCGAGGGCTCGGTGTTCTGGGTGGACCTTCCCGCCGCTCCCGTCCCCGGTCCCGGACAAGGCCCTTTGGACCCCGTCGGGCAGACCTCAACCGAGTAGCGCCTCGATCTGCGGGAACTGGCGCTGCAACGCACGCAGGTGCGGTGCGACTGAGGGGTGCCGGTACTTCCCCGCGAGCGCGCCCTCTCCCCCGGCGACGCGAGCCAGCGCCCACTCGGCCCGGTTCAGCGCCGTGAGGACCGCGGTCACCCGGGCTCCGAGGGCGACCTCCTCGCGGCTTGCGAGTCCCTCGGGCAGCCCGAGCAGGTAGGCGTCGAGCAACGGCTCGAGCTCCTCACGGGCCGACAGCGAGTAGTAGCCGAGGTCCGCGCCCACCGGTCCGTGCCCCAGCGTGCCCCAGTCCACGGCGACGATGTCGTCCCCGTCCCGCCCGGGCAGGTTGGCCGGGAGCGGGTCACCGTGCTGGGCGACCTGCACCAGCGCGTCCAGCGAGTCCAGGAGCGCGCCGCGCCTGCGCCACAGGTGGTCGGCGACGTCGGCGACCGTGGTCCGGGCGAGCGTGCGCCAGCCACCCCGACGCTCCACCCGGGCCATCCGGTCCCGCAGCTGGTCACGCGCCAGCCAGGCCGACTCCCCCAGATCGGCGGCCGCGAAGCGGCCCAGGCCGTGGGCCGCGAAGAGACCGCTGTTGGCCGCGTCCTCCACCCACTCCTGGGTGAGGGTGATCCCCTCCACGTCCTCGTCGACGGCCGACCGGTTGGGCGACCGGAGACCTGGGGTGCCGATGGTGATGCCGGAGACCACGACGTCTGCCGCTCGCCGCCAGTAGGCGAAGTGCCGGGGATCGCTCAGCTCGGCGGGGTCGTGCTCGCTGGGCGCCGCAAGCCGCTTGACCACGACGGGCTGGTCTCCCAGCACCGTCCTCCAGACACCGACGGTGGACGTGCCGGTGCCCGACGGCAAGGGATGCCACCCGGGCTCGGGCTGCCACATGGCCTCATCCTGACAGAGCGGAGGCCGTTGTCAGTGGATGTCGCGACGACGGAAGGCGAGCAGTCCGGCGGCGCTCAGCGAGACCGCGAGCGCCAGCAGCGTCAGGAACGGCGTCCACCTGAAGTCCTCGGCCGGCACCAGCGCGAGATGCTCGAAGGGTGAGAGGTCCTGCAGCCACTGCGGCATCCGGAACACCTCGCCGAACAGCATGACCACCACCGCGAGCACGAGCAGGAGCCAGCTCAGGCCGGCCGCACGCGGCGCCACGCCGTACAGCAGCCGGGCCAGGCCGCTGAGCACGAGGACGGGGGCGAGGTAGCCCAGCGTCCCCACGGTGTAGGTGACGAAGGGGCCCCCGTCGCCGGTGACCAGGGCGTACCCCGCGCCGAGGCCGAGCCCGCCGGCGAGGAGGACCGCCAGGACGCCGACCACGGTCGCCACGACGTGGCCGAGGAGCCAGGCCAGCCGCGACAGCCCCGTGGCCAGCAGCGACTCGACGCGTCCGTCGTCCTCCTCCCCGCGCGGTCTCAGTGCGGAGGAGATCGCGAAGCCCGCCGCAGTGAGGGCGAGCATGAGGATCGCGGTCGCGTAGAAGCCGTCGACCAGGTCGCCCGCGGACTGCGCGAAGATGTCGCGCGAGAGCTGCGAGTCGCCGACCAGGTCGCCGACGTCGGAGCCGAACGAGCCGTAGGCCACCCCGAAGAGGAACAGGCCGAGGCTCCAGCCGATGACGGCGCCCCGCTGCAACCGCCACGCGAGGCTCCAACCGCTCCGCAGCCGGGGTGCCGCCGTGGCGGGGCCGGGTCGGGAAGCGAGGACGCCGGCGCCGAAGTCACGCCGGAAGAACACGGCGTACGCCGCCAGGGTTGCGGCCGCCGCCCCGGCGAGCAGCAGCAGCCCCGGCCACCAGCGCACCCCGGAGAAGGCGTGCATCGCCTGGTACCAGCCGATCGGGGACAGCCACGAGAAGGCCGGCCGCCCGAGGTCGCCCACCGCGCGCAGCACGTAGGCGAGCCCGATGAACGCCCCGGCGAGGCCGTACATCCCCCGGGTGCTGGAGGTCAGCTGGGCCGCGAGGAGCGCGGTCCCGGTGAACACCCACCCGCACAGCGTGACGCCCACCCCGAGGGCGACGGAGTCCGCCGCGGCAAGCGGGTAGGTGACCAGGCTGGCCGCGACGAAGGCGCCCAGCAGGACGTTGGCGATCAGCGCGTCGACCAGGGCGGCCGTCATCGGCGCCAGCCGGCCCACGGCCTGGGCGCGGAGCAGCTCGTCGCGCCCGCTCTCCTCCTCGGCGCGCGTGTGCCGACCGACCAGGAACATGCTCATCAGCCCGGCGACGATGGCGCCGAACGCGCTGGCCTGCCAGGCCACCTGGCCACCGACGGTGTTGAGCGCGCGAGCCGGTCCGACCATGGCGACGAAGGCCGCGTTGCTGCCCATGAGCTCCGCGGCCCGGTCGAACTCGGCCTGGCTCGCGTAGAGACCGTCGACGCTCACCGCCTGGCTCCAGTAGAGGACGACGGCGCCGAGGGTCCACCACAGCAGCATCCAGCGGTCCCGCCGCAGGAAGTGGCGCAGGAAGAGGCCGGCCCCGGTCATCGGGACGTGGTTTCGTCGTCCTCGGGGGCCAGCCTGTCGCCGTAGTGGCGCAGGAAGAGCTCCTCCAGCGTGGGCGGCTGGCTGGTCAGCGACCGGACGCCGGCCTTGCGGAGCACGTCGAGCGCGGAGTCGATGTCGTGGGTGTCGATCTCGAAGCTCGCCCGGTTGCCCTCGACCGACAGGTCGTAGACCCCGTGCATGCCTTCCAGCCCGACGGGCGGGCTGGCCAGCTCGGCCATGATCGAGGTGCGGGTGAGGTGCCGGAGCTCGCCCAGGGTGCCGGTCTCCACGCTGACGCCGGCCCGGATGATCGTGACCCGGTCGCAGAGGCGCTCGACCTCGGCCAGGATGTGGCTCGACAGGAGCACGGTGTTGCCCCGGCCCCGGAAGTCGTCGATGCAGGCCTCGAACGCCGACTCCATGATCGGGTCGAGACCGGAGGTGGGCTCGTCGAGCAGCAGGAGCTCGACGTCGGCCGCCAGGGCCGCCACGAGGGCGACCTTCTGCCGGTTGCCCTTGGAGTAGCTGCGCCCCTTCTTGGTGGGGTCGAGCTCGAACCGTTCGATCAGCTGGTCACGGCGTGCCGGGTCGATCCCGCCCCGGAGGCGACCCAACAGGTCGATCACCTCGCCACCGGTCAGGTTGGGCCACAGGTTGACCTCGCCGGGCACGTAGGCCAGCCGCCGGTGGAGCAGCGCGGCGTCGCGCCACGGATCCCCACCCAGGAGCCGGACCTCGCCCGCATCCGCGCGCAGCAGCCCGAGCAGGACCCGGATCGTGGTGGACTTGCCGGCCCCGTTGGGGCCGAGGAAGCCGTGCACCTCGCCCTGCCGCACCGACAGGTCCAGTCCGTCGAGGGCGCGCGTCGTGCCGAAGGTCTTGACCAGGCCCCGTATCTCGATCGGGTCGACCGCGTTCGTCACGGTCTCAGGTTAGGGGTCGATCAGGCGTTGTGGACGTCGATCCGCACGGCGCACGCGTCGCGGACGCCCTCCTCGAGGACGGACCGGCGGGGGTCGGGTACTGGAAGCCAGGGCTCGGTGACCACGAGCCCGCGCAGGCGCGGGTCCTCGAGCACCTCCGCGACGGCCGTGTGGTCGCCGCCGGTGACCACCGGCATGGGCGAGGCCAGGATCCGCGCCGCGTGCTCGGCCGCGGCCTCGTAGGCCTGCCGGGCCTGGTTGTCCCGCCGACGGGCGAACCGCTGCTGGCTCTGGCCGCCGGCCTTGGTGCGACCCTGCACGTGGCGCTGGCCGACCTTGGACTCGACGATCTTCTCCCCCGCCAGCCGGGCGACCGCGAAGCCGCCCTTGCGGACCAGGAGGATCCCCCACTGCGCCGGCGCCGCCACCTGGGCCGCGAAGGCCGCCGCGTCGGGCAGGCCGGCGTACGCCGCGTCGAAGGGGAGGCGGGCCGTGAAGGTCGAGCCGTCCGCGGCCGCCCCCGTCAGCGCGCCCGCCACCACGGCGAGAGCCGGGGTGCCGTGGCGAGCGTCGAAGTTGAGCACCCAGCGTTCGATGCGCTGGGCCGGGACGAGGACCTGCGTCACCTCAGACGTTGAAGCCCAGGGCCCGCAGCTGCTCGCGACCGTCGGGCGTGATCTTGTCGGGGCCCCACGGCGGCATCCACACCCAGTTGATCGCCACGTCGTTGACCAGGCCCTCCAGGGCGGAGTTCGTCTGGTCCATGATCACGTCGGTCAGCGGGCAGGCGGCCGAGGTGAGGGTCATGTCGAGGACGCAGTTGTGGCCCTCGTCGAGGTGCACGTCATAGACGAGACCGAGGTCGACGACGTTGATGCCGAGCTCGGGGTCGACGACGTCCTTCATCGCCTCGGTGACGTCCTCGACGGTCACCGTCGCGGTGCCTCCGCCGGTGTTGACCTCGGGAAGGTCGTCACCATGGTCGACCTGCTGGTCCACGGGCTGCTCGCTCACTTGCTCTCCTTGTTGGTCTCGACATGCTCGACCGCCGAAGCGGTCGCGTCCTTCCAGGCCATCCACGACAGAAGGGCGCACTTCACGCGCGCCGGGAACTTCGCAACCCCGGCGAAGGCGATGCCGTCCTCCAGCACGTCCTCGTCGGGCTCCACGTTGCCCCGACCCTGCATCAGGGTCAGGAACTCCTGGTGGATCGCCATCGCCTCCTCGACCGACTTCCCGATCAGGAGGTCGGTCATCACCGAGGCCGAGGCCTGCGAGATGGAACAGCCGACGGAGTCGTAGGACACGTCCTCGACCTTGCCGTCGGTGAGGTGCACGCGCAGCGTGACCTCGTCCCCACAGGTCGGGTTCACGTGGTGGACCTCGGCCTCGTAGGGATCGCGCAGGCCCTTGTGGTGCGGGTTCTTGTAGTGGTCCAGGATGATCTCCTGGTAGAGGGCATCCAGGTCCGTGTTGGCGGATGAGCTCATGAGTCGCCCCCCAGCTTGAAGTACGAGCGGGTGTACTCGAGGCCCTCGACGAGGGCGTCGATCTCCGCCGGTGTGGTGTAGAGGTACGACGACATCCGGGTCGAGCTCTGCACGCCGAACCGCTGGTGGGCGGGCTTGGCACAGTGGTGCCCGGCGCGGACGGCGATGCCGCGCGAGTCGAGCACCTGGGCCACGTCGTGCGGGTGGACCCCCTCGATCTCGAAGGAGATCGCACCGCCGCGCTGCGTGGCGTCGAGCGGTCCGAGCACCGTGAGGCCGGGCACCGTGGCCAGACCCTCCAGGGCGTAGCCGGTGAGCGCCTGCTCGTGGGCGTGGATGTTCTCCAGGCCGATGTGCCGCAGGTAGTCGACCGCCGCCCCCAGCCCGACCGCCTCGACGATCGGCGGGGTGCCCGCCTCGAACTTGTGCGGGATGCCGGCGTACGTCGAGCGCTCCATCGTGACGGTCGCGATCATCTCGCCACCACCGAGGAACGGCGGCAGCTGGTCGAGGATCTCGCGACGGCCCCACAGGACACCGATGCCCGTCGGGCCGACGACCTTGTGGCCGGTGAAGGCCAGCAGGTCGGCGCCGCTCGCGACGACGTCGACGGGGAGCTGCGGAGCGGCCTGGGAGGCGTCCACGACCACGATCGCGCCGACCTCGTGCGCCCGGCGGGCGATCTCGGCGACCGGGTTGATGGTGCCGAGCATGTTGGAGACCCAGGTCAGCGACACGACCCGGGTCCGCTCGGTGATCAGCTCGTCGATGTTCGACAGGTCGAGCCGGCCGTCGTCGGTGAGCCCGAACCAGCGCAGGGTCGCGCCCTTGCGCTCGGTGAGCAGCTGCCACGGGACGATGTTGGAGTGGTGCTCCATCTCGGTGATGAGGACCTCGTCACCGGGACCGATCGCCCCCACACCCGCGGACCAGTCACCGGTCGCCCAGGCGAGCGTGTTCGCGACGAGGTTGAGCGCCTCGGAGGCGTTCTTGGTGAAGATCACCTCGTCGCGGCTGGGCGCGTTGAGGAAGGCCGCGACCTTGTCGCGCGCGTCCTCGAACGCCTCGGACGCCTCGGCACCGAGCTGGTGCATGGCTCGCGCGACGTTCGCGTTGTGCCGCTCGAGGTGGTCGACCATCGTGTCGATGACCACCTGCGGCTTCTGCGAGGTGTTCGCGCTGTCGAGGTAGACCAGCGGGTGCCCTCCCGCCATGGTGCGGGACAGGATCGGGAAGTCCTTGCGGATGACCTCCAGCTCGGGCAGCAGCCCGGGCAGGTGCCCTCCGGTCGCGCTCGGGGAGGTCAACTCAGACTCCGGCCTTGAGGTACTTGTCGTAGCCCTCGGCCTCGAGCTGGTCGGCGAGCTCGGGCCCGCCCTGCTCGGCGATCCGGCCGTTGACGAAGACGTGCACGAAGTCGGGCTCGATGTAGCGCAGGATCCGCGTGTAGTGCGTGATCAGCAGGACGCCCTTGCCCTCCTGGGCACGGAAGCGGTTGACGCCGTCGGAGACGACCTTGAGCGCGTCGATGTCGAGGCCCGAGTCGGTCTCGTCGAGGACGGCGACCTTCGGGCTCAGCAGCTCGAGCTGGGCGATCTCGTGGCGCTTCTTCTCGCCACCCGAGAAGCCCTCGTTGACCGAGCGCTGGGCGAAGCTCGGGTCGAGGTTCATCTGCTCGAGCGTGGCGTTGACGTCCTTGACCCACGTGCGGAGCTTGGGGGCCTCGCCGTCGATCGCGGTCTTGGCGGTGCGCAGGAAGTTCGACACCGAGACACCCGGGACCTCGACGGGGTACTGCATGGCGAGGAAGAGCCCGGCGCGGGCCCGCTCGTCGACCGACATGGCCAGCACGTCCTCGCCGTCGAGGGTGACGGTGCCGCCGGTGACGGTGTACTTGGGGTGACCGGCGATGGAGTACGCCAGGGTCGACTTGCCGGACCCGTTCGGACCCATGATCGCGTGGGTCTCGCCGTCGCCGATGGTCAGCGTGACGCCCTTGAGGATCTCCTTGGGGCCGTCCTCGGTGTCGACCGAGACGTGCAGGTCCTTGATCTCAAGCGTGCTCATCGTTGTCTCTCTCTTCTCTGAAGTCAGGTCAGCTGGGGCGGACGCCGTTGAGCGTCTCGGAGGTGTCGACGTAGACGCCGTCGGCGCGCACGTCGACCGGGAACACCGAGACCGGCTCGGTGGCGGGCAGCCCGGTGGGCTTGCCGGTGCGGAGGTCGAAGCGGGAGCCGTGCAGCCAGCACTCGATCTGGCAGTCGGCCACCTCGCCCTCGCTCAACGCGACGGCGGCGTGCGAGCAGAGGTCCTGCAGGGCGAAGAACTCGTCGCCGTTGCGGGCCACGACGACGTCGATGTCATCGGCCTTGACGGCCAGGCCCTCGTCGGTGGGGACCTCCTCGGGCGCGCAGACGCGCACGAAACCCATCAGGCACCACCCAGCACGGAGTCCTTGAGGACGTTCTTGGCCAGCTCCTGCTCCACGGTCTCCATCAGCTTGTCCTGCAGCGAGGGCACGCCGATCTTGCGGATCAGGTCGTTGAAGAAGCCGTGCACGACGAGCCGGCGGGCCTCGGGCTCGTCGATGCCGCGCGAGCGGAGGTAGAACAGCTGCTCGTCGTCGAACCGGCCGGTCGCCGACGCGTGGCCGGCCCCTTCGATCTCACCGGTCTCGATCTCGAGGTTCGGCACCGAGTCGGCGTGGCAGCCGTCGGTCAGCACCAGGTTGCGGTTCTCCTCGAAGGTCTCGATGCCCTCGGCGACCTTGCGGATCAGCACGTTCCCGACCCAGACCGTGTGCGCGCCCTGGCCCTGCAGCGCGCCCTTGTAGACGACGTGGCTCTTGGTCTTCGGGGCCGTGTGGTCCGCGAAGAGCCGGTGCTCGAGGTGCTGGCCCTCGTCGGCGAAGTAGAGGCCGAGCATCTCCGCGGAGCCGCCCGGACCGGCGTACGAGACGTTGCTGTCCATGCGGACGACGTCGCCACCGAAACTGATCGCGACGTGCTTGTACGACGCGTCGCGACCCACCGAGGCCTCGTGGTGGGTGAGGTGGACGGTGTCGTCGGCCCAGTCCTGCAGCGAGATGACCGACACCTGGGCGCCGTCACCGACCTTGACCTCGACGACCTGGGTCAGCGAGGCGTGGCCGACGTGGTTGAGCACGACGACGGCGCGCGAGTGCGCACCGAAGCGCAGCACGACGTGGTCGGCCTCGGTCACCGACGCGTCAGCGCCGGAGATGTCGACCACGATCGGCTCGGAGACCTCGACGTCGGCCGGCACGTCCACGAGCAGCGAGGAGGGCACCTCGGCCAGCACCCGCGCGACGAAGCGCGTGTTGGGCACCAGGCCGCTGACGCCGCGCAGGGCGCGGGCCTCGTCACCGTCGACGCTCTCGATGCGCACACCGTCGGGCGTGTTCCAGGTGCAGGAGGTCGTGCTCGCGCCGAACACGGCGTCGGCGTGCAGGCCGCGCAGCCGCTTCAACGGCGTGAACCGCCAGATCTCCTCGCGGCCGGTCGGGACCTCGTGGTCCGCCACGTCGAAGGAGCCCACCGGGTGCAGGTGCGAGAGCACCGTGCCGTGGGGAAGGGTCTCGATCGCGTCGGCGACCGGGTTGTCAGTCAGGGTCACAGGGGTGCTTTCTGCGTGCGGGGACGGATGGGACGGTGCGGCGGTCAGCCGACCGCTCCTTCCATCTGGAGCTCGATGAGCCGGTTCAGCTCGAGGGCGTACTCCATCGGCAGCTCCTTGGCGATGGGCTCGATGAAGCCGCGGACGATCATGGCCATCGCCTCGTCCTGCTCCATCCCGCGCGACATGAGGTAGAAGAGCTGGTCGTCGGAGACCTTCGAGACGCTCGCCTCGTGGCCCATGGACACGTCGTCCTCGCGGATGTCGACGTACGGGTAGGTGTCCGAGCGGCTGATCTGGTCGACCAGCAGCGCGTCGCACAGCACGTTGGACTTGGAGCCGTGCGCGCCCTCGTTGATCTGGATCAGCCCGCGGTACGACGTACGGCCACCGCCGCGCGCCACCGACTTGGACAGGATCGAGCTCGAGGTGTGGGGCGCCGCGTGCACCATCTTGGCGCCGGCGTCCTGGTGCTGGCCCTCGCCCGCGAACGCGATCGACAGCGTCTCGCCGCGCGCGTGCTCACCCATGAGGTAGACGGCGGGGTACTTCATCGTCACCTTGGAGCCGATGTTGCCGTCGACCCACTCCATGGTCGCGCCGGCCTCGCAGGTCGCGCGCTTGGTGACGAGGTTGTAGACGTTGTTCGACCAGTTCTGGATGGTCGTGTAGCGGCAGCGACCACCCTTCTTCACGATGATCTCCACGACCGCCGAGTGCAGCGAGTCGGAGGAGTAGATCGGCGCGGTGCAGCCCTCGACGTAGTGCACGTAGGCGTCCTCGTCGACGATGATCAGCGTCCGCTCGAACTGGCCCATGTTCTCGGTGTTGATCCGGAAGTAGGCCTGGAGCGGGATGTCGACGTGGACACCCTTGGGGACGTAGATGAACGAGCCGCCCGACCACACCGAGGTGTTGAGCGCGGCGAACTTGTTGTCACCGACCGGGATGACGGTGCCGAAGTACTCCCGGAAGAGCTCCGGCTGCTCCTTGAGCGCCGTGTCGGTGTCGAGGAACAGGACGCCCTGCTCCTCGAGGTCCTCACGGATCGAGTGGTAGACGACCTCGGACTCGTACTGGGCCGCGACACCGGACACGAGGCGCTGCTTCTCCGCCTCGGGGATGCCGAGCTTGTCGTAGGTGTTCTTGATGTCCTCGGGGAGGTCGTCCCAGGTGGTCGCCTGCTTCTCGCTCGACCGGACGAAGTACTTGATGTTCTCGAAGTCGATCGTCGAGAGGTCCGAGCCCCACGTGGGCATGGGCTTGCGGTGGAAGAGCTTGAGGCCCTTCAGCCGGAGGTCGAGCATCCACTGCGGCTCGCTCTTCTTGGCCGAGATGTCACGGACGACCTCCTCGCTCAGACCGCGCTTGGCGGCGGCGCCGGCGACGTCGGAGTCGCTCCAGCCGAAGTCGTAGCGCCCGATGCCCGCGAGCTCGGGGTTGCGCTCGTCGATGGTGGTCATGTGGTGACCTGCTCCTTCATCTTGGAGTTGTCCGGGATGCAGGTGGTGCACACCCCGTCGCCGTGGGCGATGGTGGCCAAACGTTGTACGTGGCGGCCGAGCACGCGACCGATGGCCTCGGTCTCGGCCTCACACAGCTGGGGGAACTCGTGGGCGACGTGCGAGACGGGGCAGTGCTGCTGGCACAGCTGCTGTCCCACCGGGAGGTCGCGGACAGCGGCGGCGTAGCCCTTGTCGGTGAAGACACGGGCGATCACCTCCACCGGGCTGAGCTGCGGGTTCTCGTCCTTGACGTCGCTGAAACGCTCCTCGATGAACGCGACCCGCCGGTTGGCGAACTCACGCACGGCAGTCTCGCCGCCGGTCTCGTCGAGGAACCGCAACGCCTGCACCGCGAGGTCGTCGTACTGCTGGTCGAAGCCGTCTCGCCCCACCTCGGTCAGCGCGAACACCTTGGCCGGTCGGCCACGGCCTCGCGTCGCCAGACTCCGCGGCTCACGCGCCTCGAGGGCACCTTCGTCGAGGAGCTGGTCGAGGTGACGCCGCACAGCCGCCGGCGTCAGGTCGAGCCGCTCGGCCAGGGCCGCTGCGGTCGACGGCCCGTTGACGAGGATCGACCGCACGACGCGCTGACGCGTCGGCTGGTCGTGCGCCCCGCCAGGAGCCTGCTCGAATTCCACAACGCCAGTGTGCCGTTAATACCCGACCGGCTTCAAGTAAGGCTGCCCTAATGGGTTTGGCAACGTCGATTTCGGGGCACGGGAAACAAATGCTTCACTGGAGGTGGCAGCGGGGGCCATATCACAGTCATCATCGTCGACACCTGAAGGGTGCCATGAGCCTGCGCGCTGCTGCTCATTCTGCAGTTCATTCTCGTACGGTCCTCATCGTGGGCATCTTGGTCAGCCTGGCAGTCCCCGCGTGGACCCTGCCCCGGCTCCCCCAGGTGAGCTTCCTCCCGATCCTCCTCGGCCTGCTGCCCTGGATCGTCGGCAAGTACATCCTCTGCCCGCTGCGCTGGCGGGCCCTCACCGATGCCGGCCTGGGTCGGGTCTGGCACGTGCGGGCGTACGCCGAGTCCGAGCTGCTCGGCCTGCTCACCCCCGGGCACGTCGGAGCCGACGTGTGGCGGATCCACCGACTGACCAAGACCGGTCTCAAGCGCGGGGACGCCCTGATGAGCGTCGGGATGGACCGGTTCGTCGGCGCCATCGGTCTGGCTGTCTTCGTGGCTTTCGCCGGCTCGGCGCTGCCGGTCAGGATGATCGTCGGCGCGCTCGCGTTCGGCGTCCTGGCCGTGGTCGCCGCCCTGGTCGTCCGCCGGGTCCGCCCCGACCTCATGCCGTCGCGGCCGCTCCCCCGGCCCAGGCAGCTGGCCCACGGGCTGCTGCTCTCGGCGGGCTACCAGCTGACCATCGCCGGCCTCCTGCTCGGCACCATCGCCGCAACCGGCAACACCGTCTCCCCGCTGGCCGTGCTCGGTGCCTTCGGCGCGAGCCAGCTCGCCGGTGCGCTGCCCGGCCCGAACGGCGCGAGCCCGCGCGACGGCGCCCTCGTCGTCGCCCTGGTCGCGCTCGGCGTGCCGTGGAGCGCGGCCACCGCCGCGGTCGCGCTCAAGGCCGTCGTGGCCTGGCTCCCGGCCCTCGCCCTGGGCGGGGTCAGCCTCTACCTCACCCGCCGCGCCCTGCGGCACGCGGCCGCGCACACCACCCCCCGGGCCGGGAGCCTCGCCGCCGCCTGACCGCCGTCCCCGACGACCAATGCGGCCCGCTCTCGGGACCTTCGCCTCCCGACCCGCGCCTGACCGCGCACGCACGATGAACGCGAGGCAGTCGTCGCTGCGCCGTCCCGAGGAAAGCGGTCATGCACACGTCGGTGGGTCCCCCAGCTACCAGGACGCGCCTGCCCTGGATTCTCGGCCAGGCCGGGCTTCTCGTGCTGGGTGCCTACATCTACTTCCGGATCCGGGGTCTCACCGACAGCTCGGCGGCTGTCGCCAAGGACCACGCCCACGACATCCTCGCCCTCGAGCAACGCCTCCACATCGACGTCGAGGACAACCTGCAGGGGTGGATCGCGCCGTCGGAGTTCCTGCAGACGATCGCCAACTGGATCTACATCTGGGGACACTGGCCGGCCATCATCGCGACCATGGTCTGGCTGGCGCTGTACCACCGTGATGTGTTCCTGCGACTGCGCGACGCGATGTTGATCTCGGGCGCCTTGGGAATGGCGATCTTCGTGAGCTACCCCGTGGCGCCCCCACGCCTCGCCAGCCTCGGTCTCGTCGACACCGTGACCGAGAACTCCCATGCCTACCGCGTGCTGCAGCCGCCCGCCTTCGTCAACCAGTACGCCGCGATGCCGAGCCTGCACTCGGGCTGGGACCTGCTGGTCGGCATGGCCATCGTGTCGGCGGCCTCCTCGGTCTACCTCAAGATCGTCGGCTTCGCCATGCCCATCCTGATGGCCATCGCCGTGGTGGCCACGGCCAACCACTACCTCCTCGACGTGGTCGCCGGGGTCGCGCTGGTGCTGATCGGGCACCTCGCCGCCCTGGCGCTCGAGCGGCGTCGCAACCGGCTCAGACAGGAGCACCAGTGACCGTCCTGGCCATCGCCCACCGTGCGGGGAACTCCCTGGCGGGGCTGCACGCCGCCAACGTCCTCGGCGTGGACGTCATCGAGTGCGACGTCCACGAGCACAAGGGCCGGCTCGAGGTCCGCCACCTCAAGACCGCCGGTCCGCTGCCCTTCCTCTGGGACCGCTGGGAGCTCGCGTCCGCGTCCGCGCCCCGCCTCGGCCTGACCGAGCTGCTCGAGGCCGATCGCCACGGCACCATGTTCATGCTCGACCTCAAGGGTCGCCGCGCGTCGACGGCCCGCGCGGTGGCCAGCCTGCTCCACGAGGGGGGCCACCACCGACCCGTGCTGGTCTGCGGACGCTGGTGGCCCTCGGTCGACACCCTCGCGAAGCTGCCGTTCGTCCGCCCGGTGCTCTCCGCGCGCAACCACACCGAGCTGGGGCGCCTGCGCCAGCGGCTCGCCTCGACGGTGCCCCTGCGCGGGACCTCCGGGGCGATCCACGGGGTGTCGGTGCACCGGTCGCTGCTGGATGCCCGCATCGTCGCCGAGCTCCACGACCACGTCGAGGTCGTGATGACCTGGCCGGTCAACGACCTGGCGGCACTCGACGCTGTGCTCACCATCGGCGTCACGGGCGTCATCAGCGACGAGCCGCACGTCCTGGCCGAGCTCAACCACCGCCAGCGGAGCGGGGCGTGAGCGGCCCCGATCGGCCCGGCCGCACCCGGCCGGACCGCCCTACCTAGACTGAGCCGGTGCAACACTCCCCCGCACCCGCCGTCGAGATCGACGGCCTGGCGATGCGGTACGGCGACAAGACCGCCGTCGACGGGCTCTCCCTGGTGGTGGAGCGACAGACCATCACCGCGGTCCTCGGTCCCAACGGTGCCGGCAAGACCACCACGCTCGAGACCTGCGAGGGCTACCGCAAGCCGCAGCGGGGAACCGTGCGGGTGCTGGGTCTCGACCCGGTGCGGGACCGGGCCGACCTGCTGCCCCGCATCGGCGTGATGCTCCAGGGTGGCGGCGCCTGGAGCGGCGTCCGCGCCATGGAGATGCTGCGCCATGTCGCCAAGCTGCACGCCCACCCCCTCGACACCGCGATGCTGGCCGAGCGGGTCGGACTCGGTGACTGCGGGAGGACGCCGTACCGGCGCCTCTCCGGCGGCCAGCAGCAGCGGCTCGGCCTGGCCATGGCGGTCGTCGGCCGCCCGGAGCTCGTCTTCGTCGACGAACCGACGGCGGGCATGGACCCGCAGGCGCGGCGCACGACCTGGGCCCTGCTCGAGGAGCTGCGCGCGGACGGGGTGACGGTCGTGCTGACCACCCACTACATGGACGAGGCCGAGCGGCTGGCCGACCAGATCCACATCATCGACCACGGACGGCTGATCGCCTCCGGGACGCCCCTCGAGCTGACCCGCGGGGGCTCCGTGGCCACGATCCGCCTGGTCGTCACCCGGCCGTTCCCGCCGGGGTCCCCGGACTCGCTGCGCGTGGCGCTGGGCGAGCGCACGGAGGTCAAGCAGCTCGACGAGCTGAGCCTGCTGGTCACCGGGCCGGCCGACGCCTCCACGCTCGGCAAGGTGTCGCGCTGGTGCGAGGAGAACGACGTGCTGCCCGAGTCGCTCACCCTCGGCCAACGCAACCTCGAGGACGTCTTCCTGCAGCTGACCGGACGGGGGCTCACCACATGACGGGCCCCACGACGGGCCACGGCACGTTCACCCCGAGGCCGGGAGCCGCTCCGTGGGGCCGCCAGGTCGTGGCGCAGGCCGCCATGGAGTCGCGGCTGATGCTGCGCAACGGGGAGCAGCTGCTCCTCGCTGTGGTCATCCCGGTCATCGTGCTCATCGGCGGCGTGGCGGGCGCGCACCGCGTGGGCATCACCTTCACGCATCCGGCCGTGGACGTCTTCACCCCCGGCGTGCTGGCGCTGGCGGTGATGTCGACGGCGTTCACCTCGCTCGCGATCGCGACCGGGTTCGAGCGCCGCTACGGCGTGATCAAGCGGCTCGGCTCCTCGCCGCTCCCGCGGTCCGGGCTGCTGGCCGGCAAGGTCGGCGGCCTGCTCCTGATCGAGGTGCTCCAGGTCGCGGTGATCTCGGCGGTGGCCCTGGCGCTCGGCTGGGACCCCGACCCGGGCCTGGCAGGCGCCGTCCTGGCCCTCGTGCTGGGCACGGCTGCCTTCGCGTCGCTGGGCCTCTTCGTGGCGGGCGTGCTGCGCGCGGAGGCCACCCTCGCGGCCGCCAACCTCGTCTATCTCCTGCTGATGGCCGGTGGCGCCGTCGTGCTGCCGGCCTCGGCGTACGGCGCGTTCGGCGACGTCGTCCGGTGGCTGCCCTCGGGGGCCCTCGGCGACGCGATGCGCGACGCCCTGATCGACGGTCGGACCACCTGGTCCGACCTCGCCGTCCTGCTCGCCTGGGCAGTCCTCGGCACGGTCCTGACCGCAAGGACGTTCAAGTGGGAGTGACAGCAGCACTCGAGCGAACCGGACTCGACCGGTGGTTGCGGCCGCTCGGCTGGGCCAGCCTGGTCGCCAACGGCGTGCTCGTCGTGACCGGGGGCGCCGTCCGGCTGACCGGGTCCGGCCTCGGCTGTCCGACCTGGCCGCGCTGCACCGACCGCTCGTTCACCCCTCACGGTGCCTACGACGTCCACTCGATCATCGAGTTCGGCAACCGCACCCTGACGTTCGTGCTCGCGGCCGTCGCGGTCGCCACGTTCGTCGCGGCCTGGCAGAGCGGGCGCAGCGACCTGCGCCGGCTGGCCCTCATCATGGGGCTCGGGATCCCTGCCCAGGCAGTGATCGGCGGGATCACGGTGCTGACCGACCTCAACCCGTGGATCGTCTCCTTCCACCTGCTGTGCTCGCTGGCGATCATGGGCGTCTCGGTGCTGTTCCTCCAGCGGATCGACCACCCCCGGCCCGCCGTCGCACGCGGGCCCCTCCCCGGCCTGGCCTGGGCCACCTTCGCCGCAGGCTGGCTGGTCCTGTACGTCGGCACCGTGGTCACCGGCTCCGGTCCCCACGCGGGAGACGCCGAGTCGCCCCGCAACGGACTGGACCCCCTCCAGCTGAGCCAGCTGCACGCCGACGTGGTCTTCCTGTTCGTCGGACTCACGGTGGGGTTGCTGTTCGCCCTCGTGCGCGACCGGGGCCGGTCGGGCCGCCCGCACGGCCGTGGTCACGCTGCTGGCTCTCGAGCTGGCCCAGGGTGCGATCGGCTTCGTGCAGTACTTCACCGACCTGCCGATCGTGCTGGTGGGCCTGCACATGCTCGGCGCGGCACTGATCTCCGCGAGCGTCACCTGGGTGCTGATCCAGGTCCGCGAACCCGTCTGAGCCCCGGAAAGGGACGAGGCACGCCTGCTCCCCCGTGGGCAGGCGTGCCGTCGTCAGAGATACAGACGCAACTTCTGCCCGATTGGTTGCCCGATCGCCGAAGTTTTTTTCGCGCGCACCGGTGACCGGCCGGCCGGAGGTGACCGGCTCCGGGTTCAGCGCGTGAGGAGCGGGTCGAGCGCCACCGCCACGAACAAGAGCGACAGGTAGAGGTTCGAGGAGTGGAACAGCCGCATCGGCTGGATCGCGCTGAGGCTCTCGGTGCCCCTGGTGCGGCCCCACATCCGGTGCGCCTCCACCAGGAACCCGGCGCCCAGGACCCCGGCTGCGACGGGGTAGAACGGCCCGGTGCCGGCGACCGGCCACAGCACCAGCGACGTGGCGACCATCACCCAGCTGTAGAGCACGATCTGGCGACCGACCTCGCGGGCGGGGACCACGACGGGCAGCATCGGGACGTCGACGTTGGCGTAGTCCTCGCGGTAGCGCAGCGCAAGCGCCCAGGTGTGCGGCGGCGTCCAGAAGAAGACGACGGCGAAGAGCACCACGGGCACCCAGGACAGCTCGCCGGTGACCGCGGTCCAGCCGATCAGGGCCGGGAAGCAGCCGGCCAGGCCGCCCCAGACGATGTTCTGGGTGGTCCGGCGCTTGAGCACCATCGTGTAGACGAGGACGTAGAACGCGTTGGCCAGCAGCGCGAGCATCGCGGAGAGCCAGTTGACCCAGACGGCCAGGACGACCGTCGAGACGACACCGAGCAGGAGCCCGAAGAGCAGCGCCGAGCGCGGCGACACGATGTGGCGCGGCAGCGCCCGGCGGCGGGTGCGGCGCATCTGCTCGTCGATGTCGCGGTCGTAGACGCAGTTGAGCACCGAGGCCGAGCCGGCCGACAGGGTGCCGCCGACGACGGTGGCCAGGACCAGGCCGAGCTCGGGGATGCCCCGGGCGGCGAAGAACATGACCGGGACGGTCGTGAGCAGCAACAGCTCGATGACGCGCGGCTTGGTGAGACCGACGTACGCCGCGAGCACGTCCTTGAGCGTCGCCGGCGGCTCATCTGCCTGTGAGACAGCAGAGGCCGACTGGCCGACATAGGTCACGGAGGTCCTCGCGAAGGCTGGGTCAAGGGGTGGACAGCGCGGGGTCACCATCAGGGCACGGATCTGGGGGTGGCCGCTGGGTTCGAGTCTATCGCCTCGGGTGAGTAGGCTCGGCGGTGCCTGAGAACTGCCCTGCTGAGCGTGTGACGCGGACAGCAGGCGCCACCCCGAGAGGACCCTTGTGAGCACTGCCGCTGGACTGGACTGGACCGACGTCGACCAGAAGGCGGTGGACACCGCGCGTGTCCTCGCGATGGACGCCGTGCAGAAGGTCGGCAACGGCCACCCCGGCACGGCGATGAGCCTGGCGCCCGCGGCGTACCTCCTCTTCCAGAAGGTGATGCGTCACAACCCGGCCGACCCGCAGTGGCCCGGTCGCGACCGCTTCGTGCTCTCGTGCGGCCACAGCTCGATCACCCTCTACACCCAGCTCTACCTCGGCGGCTGGGGCCTGGAGATCGAGGACCTCCGCACCCTGCGCACCTGGGGCAGCAAGACCCCCGGCCACCCGGAGTACGGCCACACGGCCGGCGTCGAGACGACCACCGGTCCGCTCGGCCAGGGCGTCGCCAACGCCGTGGGCATGGCGATGGCCGCCCGCCGCGAGCGCGGGATGCTCGACCCCAACGCCGCCGAGGGCGAGTCGCCCTTCGACCACCACATCTACGCCATCTGCAGCGACGGCGACCTCGAGGAGGGTGTCAGCGCCGAGGCCTCCTCGATCGCCGGCACCCAGGAGCTCGGCAACCTCACCGTCATCTACGACGCCAACCAGATCTCGATCGAGGGCGACACCGACATCGCCTTCACCGAGAACGTCGCCAAGCGCTACGAGGCCTACGGCTGGCACGTGCAGACGGTCGACTGGACCCACGACGGCACCGGCTACACCGAGGACGTCCCCGCCCTGTACGCCGCCATCCAGGCGGCCGGGCAGGTCACCGACCGGCCGAGCTTCATCGTGCTGCGCACCGTGATCGCCTGGCCCGCCCCGAACGCCCAGGGCACGGGCGCGGCCCACGGCTCGGCCCTCGGCGCCGACGAGGTCGCGGCCACCAAGGAGATCCTCGGCTTCGACCCCGAGCAGCACTTCGAGGTGCCCCACGAGGTCTTCGAGCACACGCGCTCGCTGGTCGAGCGCGGCAAGCAGGCGCAGGCCGAGTGGGACAAGGCGTTCCAGCACTGGACCACGAAGCCGTCCGCCGACCCCGCGCTCTTCGAGCGCCTGCAGACCCGGACCCTGCCCGAGGGCTGGGCCGACGAGCTGCCGACCTTCCCCGCCGACCCCAAGGGCATGGCCACGCGCAAGGCCTCGGGTGCGGTCATCAATGCGATCGCCGCGAAGGTCCCCGAGCTGTGGGGCGGCTCCTCCGACCTCGCCGAGTCCAACAACACGACCATCAAGGACGCGCCGTCCTTCATCCCCGCGAGCCGGTCGACCGGCGAGTGGAAGGGCGACCCGTACGCCGGCCGCGTGCTGCACTTCGGCATCCGCGAGCACGCCATGGGCGCGATCATGAACGGCATCGCCCTGCACGGCGGAACCCGCGTCTTCGGCGGCACCTTCCTGACGTTCTCGGACTACATGCGCGGCGCGGTCCGCCTCGCCGCCCTGATGCGCCTGCCCGTCACCTACGTCTGGACCCACGACTCCATCGGTCTCGGCGAGGACGGCCCCACCCACCAGCCGATCGAGCACCTCGCCGCCCTGCGCGCGATCCCGGGCCTCGACGTCGTCCGTCCGGCCGACGCCAACGAGACCGCCGCTGCCTGGCGGGCCGTGCTCGAGCGCGCCGACCGGCCTGCCGGCATCGCGCTGACCCGCCAGAACGTCCCGGTCTTCCCCCGCGGCCAGGAGGGCTTCAGCGACACCTCCGACGTCCACCGGGGTGGCTACGTCCTGCTCGACACCGAGGGCGGCCTGCCTGACGTCGTACTCGTCGGCACCGGGTCTGAGGTCCAGGTGGCCGTCGCCGCGCGCGAGCTGCTCGCCGCGGACGGCATCCGGGCCCGCGTGGTGTCGATGCCGTGCCGGGAGTGGTTCGACGAGCAGGACCCGGCCTACCGCGACAGCGTCATCCCTCCGACGGTCAAGGCGCGGGTCTCGGTCGAGGCCGGTGTCGCCCAGGGCTGGCGGGAGATCGTCGGCGACCACGGCAGGATCGTGTCGATCGACACCTACGGCGCCTCGGCCGACTACGCGCGGATCTATGAGGAGTACGGCATCACCGGCGAGGCCGTCGCCAACGCCGCCCGCGACAGCATCCGGACGGTCAGCGACTGAGTCACTGCCACCGGGGTACGAACCCCTCAGCCACCGAACGTCGGAAGGAACACCATGAGTGACCGTTTGAAGACCCTCGCGGACGCGGGCGTGTCGATCTGGCTCGACGACCTCTCCCGCGAGCGCATCGAGACCGGCAACCTGACCGACCTGATCAAGGATCGATCCGTCGTCGGGGTCACGACCAACCCCACGATCTTCGCCGCGGCGATCGCCGAGGGCGAGCGCTACGACGAGCAGGTCCGTCAGCTGGTGGACAAGGGCGAGCCCGTGGACCGGGTCGTCTTCGAGCTCACCACCGAGGACGTCCGCAACGCGTGCGACATCTTCGCGACGGTCGCCGACGGCTCGCCGTCGGACGGACGGGTCTCGATCGAGGTCGAGCCGGACCTGGCCAACGACACCGAGGGCACCATCGCCTCGGCCCGGGCGTTGTGGTCGGCCGTGGACCGGTCGAACGCGCTGATCAAGATCCCGGCCACCAGGGAAGGCCTGCCCGCGATCACCGCGGCCATCGCCGAGGGGATCAGCGTCAACGTGACCCTGATCTTCAGCCTCGAGCGCTACCGCGAGGTCATGGACGCCTACCTCACCGGGCTCGAGCAGGCGCGCGACGCCGGGCTCGACCTCGGCCGGATCCAGTCGGTGGCGTCGTTCTTCGTCTCCCGCGTGGACACCGAGGTCGACCAGCGACTCGAGGAGATCGGAACCGCCAAGGCCGCCTCGCTCAAGGGCAAGGCCGCCATCGCGAACGCGCGTCTCGCCTACGCCGCGTTCGAGGAGGTCCTGGCCAGCGACCGGTGGAAGACCATCGCCGACGCCGGCGCCCGTGCGCAGCGTCCGCTGTGGGCCTCGACCGGGGTCAAGAACCCCGACTACCCCGACACCCTCTACGTCACCGAGCTGGTCGTGGCCGGGACCGTCAACACGATGCCCGAGAAGACCATGGACGCCTTCGCGGACCACGGAGAGGTCAACGGCGACCAGGTCTCCGGTCGGGCCGGCGAGGCCCAGGCGGTCTTCGACAGCCTGGCGGGCGTCGGCATCGACTTCGACGACGTGTTCCTCGTGCTGGAGCAGGAGGGCGTCGACAAGTTCAAGAAGTCGTGGCACGAGCTCGTCGAGACCGTGACCGGGCAGATGGACAAGGCAGGACAGGGACAGGCATGAGCCAGACAGCTTGGAACACCGTCCACGGCACCGGGACCGGGGCGGCGTTCCAGCTGTCCTTCGGCTACCCCGACGAGGGCTCGTACGCCGCGGCGGTCGAGAAGCTGGTCGCCGACCGCGTGGCCAGCGGGATCGCGGCCCAGAACGGCACGCTGTGGGGTCCCGAGGCGGAGGACGAGGCCGGCAAGCGGCTCTCCTGGGTCGGGCTCTCGGAGAGCTCGCGCACGCTGATCAGCGACATCGCGGCGCTCGAGGTGGAGTTCCGCAGCAACGAGCTCTACCGGGTCGTGCTCTGTGGCATGGGCGGCTCCTCGCTGGCACCCGAGGTCATCTGTGAGGCCGACGGCGTCGAGCTCGTCGTCCTCGACTCCTCGGACCCCGACTTCGTGCGCACCGCGCTCGAGGACCGGCTCGCCGAGACCGTCGTCGTGGTGTCCAGCAAGTCCGGTGGCACGGTCGAGACCGACAGTCAGCGGCGGGCCTTCGAGAAGGCCTTCACCGATGCCGGCATCGACCCCGCCGAGCGGATCGTGGTCGTCACCGACCCGGGCTCCCCGCTGGAGAAGCAGGCCCGCGAGGCCGGCTACCGCGTGTTCCTCGCGGACCCCGCGGTCGGCGGCCGCTACTCGGCCCTGACCGCGTTCGGGCTGGTGCCCAGTGGCCTGGCCGGCGCCGACATCGCCGTCCTGCTCGAGGAGGCCGAGGCGATCCGGCCGGCCCTCGAGGCCGACTCCGTCGACAACCCCGGGCTGCGACTCGGCGCCCTCCTCGGCGTCGCGAACCTCGCCGGCGGTGGACAAGCTCGTGCTCGCCAACGCCGGCGCACCCTACGCCGGCTTCGGCGACTGGGCCGAGCAGCTCGTTGCCGAGTCCACCGGCAAGGACGGCAAGGGCATCCTGCCCGTCGTCGTCGATGCGCTGGACTCCCCCAACTTCTCCCCGAGCACGACCGACTCGGTGCTGGCGACGTTCGGGCCCGGCTTCATTTTCGACCGGGTGCGGCCCGCGTCCGGCTTCGGTGTCTCCGTCGACGCCCCGCTGGGGGCGCAGCTCCTGCTGTGGGAGTACGCCACCGCCGTTGCCGGCCGCCTGATCGGCATCAACCCGTTCGACCAGCCGGACGTCGAGAGCGCCAAGTCCGCCGCCCGCGAGATGCTCGACGGCGGCGGATCCTCGCCCACGCCCGTGTTCGTCGACGGACCGGTCACCGTCTACGCCTCCGAGGGCTGGCTGCCCGAGGGCACCTCCACGGTGGGTGACGCGGTGGCCGCGCTGCTCGACGTACTCGACGACGCGCACGGCTACGTCTCCGTCCAGGCCTACCTCGACCGCCACCGGGACGCGGCCCTCTCCTCGGTCCGCGACAGCCTCGCGGTCCGCACCGGTCGGCCGGTCACGTTCGGCTGGGGGCCGCGGTTCCTGCACTCGACCGGCCAGTACCACAAGGGCGGCCCGGCCACCGGGGTCTACCTGCAGGTCACCGGCCAGCCGGTCGCCGACCTCGCGGTCCCGGACCGGCCGTTCACGTTCCAGGAGTTCCTGACCGCCCAGGCCGTCGGCGACGGGCGAGTGCTCGCCGAGCACGGGCGCCCGGTGCTGCGCCTGCACGTCAGCAGCCCCGACGACCTCGCCGGCGTGCGGGAGGCTCTCGCGTGACCTACACCAACCCGTTGCGGGATCCGCAGGACCGGCGCCTGCCCCGCATCGCGGGTCCGTGCGGCATGGTGCTCTTCGGGGTCACCGGCGACCTGTCGCGCAAGAAGGTCATGCCGGCGATCTACGACCTCGCCAACCGCGGGCTGCTGCCGCCGGGCTTCAGCCTCGTCGGTTTCGCACGTCGCGACTGGGCTGACCAGGACTTCGCGCAGATCGTGCACGACTCGGTGAAGGCGCACGCCCGCACCGAGTTCCGCGAGGAGGTGTGGAACCAGCTGGCCGAGGGGTTCCGCTTCGTCCCCGGGGACTTCTCCGACGACGCGGCCTTCGCCCACCTGCGGCGCACCATCGAGGAGCTGGACGAGGTCCGGGGCACGGGCGGCAACCACGCGTTCTACCTCGCGATCCCGCCCGCCTTCTTCGGCGACGTGGTGGGTCAGCTCCAGGAGCACGGTCTCGCCGAGCAGCGTGACGGGTCCTGGCGCCGGGTGGTCGTGGAGAAGCCCTTCGGGCACGACCTCGAGTCGGCTCGGGCGCTCAACGGCATCCTGGACTCGGTGTTCCCGTCGGGGTCGATCTTCCGGATCGACCACTACCTCGGCAAGGAGACGGTGCAGAACATCCTGGCGATGCGCTTCGCCAATTCGATGTTCGAACCGATCTGGAACTCCAACTACGTCGACCACGTGCAGATCACGATGGCCGAGGACATCGGGATCGGCGGCCGGGCCGGCTACTACGACGGCATCGGCGCGGCCCGCGACGTGATCCAGAACCACCTGCTCCAGCTCATGTCGCTGGTCGCCATGGAGGAGCCCACCTCGTTCGACGCCGAGAGCCTGCGGATCGAGAAGCAGAAGGTGCTGCGCAGCGTGGAGCTGCCGCGGCGGCTCGACCTGACGACGGCCCGCGGCCAGTACGTCGAGGGCTGGGCCGGTGGTGAGAAGGTCGGTGGCTTCCTCGACGAGGAGGGAATCAAGAAGACCTCGACCACCGAGACCTTCGCGGCCGTCACCCTGCACGTCGACACGCGACGGTGGGCCGGGGTGCCGTTCTACCTGCGCGCCGGGAAGCGGCTCGGGCGACGGGTCACCGAGGTGGCCATCGTCTTCAAGCAGGCGCCACACCTGCCGTTCGCGGCCACCTCGACCGAGGAGCTCACCCACAACGCCCTGGTGATCCGGGTCCAGCCCGACGAGGGCGTCACCCTGCGGTTCGGCTCCAAGGTGCCGGGCACGGCGATGGAGATCCGCGACGTGAACATGGACTTCGCGTACGGCGGCTCTTTCACCGAGGAGAGCCCCGAGGCCTACGAGCGCCTGATCCTCGACGTGCTCCTCGGCGACCCGCCCCTCTTCCCGCGGCACGAGGAGGTCGAGCTGTCCTGGATGATCCTGGACCCGATCCTCGAGCACTGGGCAGCGAAGGGGAAGCCGGAGGAGTACCCCTCCGGCACCTGGGGACCGCAGTCCGCGGACAAGATGCTGGCCCGCGACGGCCGGGTGTGGAGGCGACCATGATCGAGATGACCCAGACCAACTCCTCCGAGATCGCGGCGGAGTTCGTCCGTGCCCGGACCCGGGCCGGCAGTCCGGCGATGGGCATGGTGATGACCCTGGTCATCGTCGTCGACGAGGACCGGGCCGAGGACGCGATGGCGGCGGCCCGTGCGGCATCCCACGAGCACCCGGCCCGGGTGCTCGGCGTGATCCTCGGTGACGCCCGGGGCACGCCCATGGTCAACGCCCAGGTGGGCACGGGGTCCGGCTGGTCCGGTGAGACTGCCCTCATCCGGCTCAAGGGCGAGGTGGTCAAGCACCCGGAGTCCGTCGTACTCCCGCTGCTGCTGCCCGACTCCCCCGTCGCCATCTGGTGGCCCTGCGACGCGCCCGAGGACCCGGCGGCGGACCCGCTCGGCGCCCTGGCCCAGCGGCGGATCACCGACGCTGCGGCCGCGAGCCGCTCGCGGAACCAGGCGATCCACAAGCTCTGCGCGGTCTACTCCAAGGGCAACACCGACCTGGCCTGGACCCGGCTCACGCCCTGGCGCGCACTGCTGGCCGCCTCCCTGGACCAGCATCACCTCAAGGTGACCAGCGCCTCGATCACGGGCGAGCGGATCAGCCCGAGCGCCGACCTGCTGGCGGCCTGGCTCACCGACCGGCTCAAGGTGAAGGTCGAGCGGGTCGTCTCCGACGGCCCCGGCATCACCGAGGTCGTGATGGAGACCAAGGATGGACCGATCCGGATCTCCCGGGCGGACGGCAAGCTGGCGACCTTCACCTCTCCCGGACGCCCCGACCGCCCGATCGCGCTCAAGCGCCGTGAGCTGCCCGACCTGCTCGCCGAGGAGCTGCGCCGGCTCGACGAGGACGACGTGTACGCCGCCACCGCCCGTCGCCTGGCCAAGATGCGGGTGGCCACGTGAGCACCCCGCGCGTGGAGGTCCACGCCGACGCCGCGGCGCTGGCCACCTCGGTGGCCGGCGAGCTGCTGGCCCGGCTCACCGATGCCCAGGCCGCGGGTCGCGTCCCGCAGATCGCGCTCACCGGCGGGAGCATCGCCGAGGCGGTGCACCGCGAGGTGGCGCGACTGACGCCCGGCTCCGAGGTCGACTGGTCGCGGGTGGTCGTCTGGTGGGGCGACGAGCGGTTCCTGGCCCCTGAGGACCCCGAGCGCAACGCCGGCCAGGCGCGGGCGGCCTTCCTCGACTCGGTCGGCATCGATCCGGCCCACGTGCACGAGATGCCGTCGACCGCGAACGCAGCCGATGTCGACGAGGGCGCCGCGGCGTACTCCTCGGAGCTGCGGGAGCACGGCAGCGGCGAGTTCGAGGTGGTCATGCTGGGCGTCGGTCCCGACGGGCACGTCGCGTCGCTCTTCCCGGGCAACGCCGCGCTCGACGTGGACGACCGGGTCGCCGTCGGTGTGACCGACTCCCCCAAGCCGCCGCCCGGCCGGATCAGCCTCACGTTCGGTGCCCTGAACCGGGCGCGTTCGGTGTGGTTCCTCGTCAGCGGTGAGGCGAAGGCGGACGCCGTCGCCGGTGCGCTCGGTGGCAGCACCGCGCCCGGGGCCGAGCCGGTGGACGTGCACGAGATCCCCGCCGTCGGCGTCACCGGCCACGAGGAGACGATCTGGTTCCTCGATCGGGCCTCCGCCTCCCACCTCTGACTCTTCTCGCTGACCCGGCAGTTCTTGTTGCCGGACTCGCGCTGACCCGGCAGTTGCTGTTGCCGGATTCACATTGACCCGGCAGTTCCTGTCACGCACCCCGCAGGAAGATGTACGTCGTGCCGTCGCCGAGGCCCTCGCGGGCCCGGAGCAACCCCCCGACGAGCCGGCGAGCGGGGTCGGCGTGGAGTCGGTAGACGTCGTCGTTCTGGAAGACCTCCACAACCCACCGTCGGCGATCTCGTAACCAGGCCCGGCGCTGCTGATCGTGCGACTGGTCGGCCTCGCCGGAGTGGAAGTCCACACCGTCGTACTCCGCCGCGAACCGGGCCTCCGGCAGGGCCAGGTCCAGCCGGTAGATCGGCACCCCGGCCTCGTCGTACACCCACCACTGCACCTCGGGCGTCGGCAGGCCGGCGTCGTACCAGTGCAGGCGCAGCGCCGACTCCGCCACCGACTCGGCACGGGGATCGGCCAACGGCACCAGGCAGCGCGCCTGGATGATGCCTCGGTATCCCTTGAACCGGCTCAGCTCGAGGAGCAGCTCCTCCAGGGTGACCCCCAGCCGCAGGAACTGGTCCAGCGCCGCCAGCGCGTCGAAGCGCCACAGGAGGCGAGCCAGATCGAGCGCGGTGCGCAGCGGGGAGGTGACCGAGATGCCCCCGACCTCCACCACGTCACTCGGGAGCAGCAGGCGCTCGCCGCTGGCAACACCGGTTCGACGGGCTCGGTTGCCGGGTGGATGGAACACCTGCACGGGAGGTACCTGGCTCCGCGCGCTGCGCGGCAGGATGTCGACCCCGTGCAGCCAGGCGGCCGTGCGATCGGTCACCACGGCACCGGCCGGCAGCACGAGATGCAGGGCGATGGCCCGGAAGCCGGGGTCGTCGGGCGCCTGGGCCACGGCGTACACGCCCCGGACCACACGTCGTACGAGCCGGCGCTCGAGCAGATGACGCAGCTGGGCGGAAGAGACCCCGAGCGTCGCCGCCTGGGGTCCGGTGAAGGGCTCGATCAGTGGGAGCGGACAGTCAGCGCCGAGCAGGACGGTGTCGGGATGCAGCCATGAGTTCATGACCGGAGGCTTCCCCAAGACGGGAAGTCGCCCGTGCGTTCTCCACAGGCACCCGAACAGGCACCCGCCGGAGGTCGTGCTGACCCAGCAGCAACTGCCGGGTCAGCACGATTCCAGCAACAACAACTGCCGGGTCAGCGCGATCCCGACAACAAGAAGTGACGGGTCAGAAGATGATGTCGCCGGACTTGCGGCGCGAGCGCAGCAGCTGGAGCGCCTCGTCGAGGATGTCGGCCGCTTCCTTGTCGGAACGGCGCTCCTTCACGTAGGCGAGGTGCGTCTTGTAGGGCTCGACCTTCGTCGCCGGAGGCGCGTTCTCCGAGTCCCGCCCGGCCGGCAGGCCGCACTTGGGGCAGTCCCACGAGTCGGGCACGTTGGCCTCGACCGAGAACGTCACCACCGAGCTGTGCGCATGTGAACAGAAGTAGGTGACAGCCTGGCGCGGGGCAGCTTCGCCACGCTCCGCCTCACCCATCGGGCCGGCCCCCACACGGCTACCGCGAATTGCGTTTCCTCCACCAGCCACGAACGGGTCCCTTTCTCAGTTCTGGTAGGCCAGGAGCAGGCCCAGGGCGATGACGCAGGCAAACCAGATGACGCCGATCCCGACCGTGAGCCGGTCGAGGTTGCGCTCGGCCACCGACGACCCACCCAGAGAACTGGAGACGCCGCCACCGAACATGTCGGACATACCGCCGCCACGGCCCTTGTGGAGCAGGACCAGGAGGATCATGAAGGCACTCGATGCCATGAGCACGATGGTGAAGAGGAGAGTCACGGTCGTAAAGACTACGTCACGCCGAAGCGATCACAGGACCGGCATGTCATAGAACCGGCAGATACCGCCGAACTCGTCGGCCTGCAGGCTCGCGCCGCCGACCAGGCAGCCGTCCACATCGGCCTTCTGCATGATGCCGCCCACGTTCGCGGCCTTCACCGAACCGCCGTAGAGGATGCGTACGGCGGCCGCCGCTGCGTCGCCGTGCACCTCCTGGATCCGGACCCGGATCGCCCCGCAGACCTCCTGTGCGTCGTCCGGGGTCGCCACCTCGCCCGTGCCGATCGCCCAGACCGGCTCGTAGGCGATGACGAGGCCCGCGACCTGCTCCGCGGTGAAGCCGGCGAGCGAGCCGTCAACCTGCGCCAGCGTGTACGGCACGTGCTCGCCCGCCTGGCGGACCTCGAGGCCCTCACCGACGCACACGATGGGCGTCATCGCGGCTGCGAGCGCCTGGTGCGCCTTCTTGTTGACGACCTCGTCGCTCTCCGCGTGGTGCTCACGACGCTCCGAGTGGCCCACCACGACGTAGCTGCAGCCCAGCTTGGCCAGCATGCCGGCGGAGATCTCCCCGGTGTAGGCACCGGAGTCGTGCATGGAGACGTCCTGGGCGGCGTACCTCACCGAGAGCCGGTCGCCGTCGACCAGCGTCTGCACCGACCGGAGGTCGGTGAACGGTGGCACCACGACGACCTCGACCTTGCCGAAGTCGTGCCGCTTGTCCGACAGCGTCCAGGCGAGCTTCTGGACGAGCACCACCGCTTCCTGGTGGTTGAGGTTCATCTTCCAGTTGCCCGCCATCAGGGGCGTGCGGCCGGCGGTCTTCGATGCCATGTGCGCTCAGTCCTCCAGGACCTTGATACCGGGCAGCTCCTTGCCCTCGAGGTATTCGAGGCTGGCACCGCCTCCGGTGGAGATGTGGCCGAACGCCGACTCCTCGAAGCCGAGCTTGCGCACGGCGGCCGCGGAGTCACCGCCGCCCACGACGGACAGGCCGGGCACCTCGGTGAGGGCCTGCGCCACCGCGCGGGTGCCCTCGGCGAACGCATCGACCTCGAAGACCCCCATCGGGCCGTTCCAGAAGACCGTCCGGGCGTCCGAGAGCGCCGCGGCGAACGCGGCACCGGAGTCGGGACCGATGTCGAGGCCCAGGCTGTCGGCCGGGATCTCGGTGGCGGGTACGACGACCGGCTCGGGCTCGCGGTCACCCGACGGGAACGCGGTGTCCACCACGATGTCGGTCGGCAGCAGGATCTCGACCCCGGACTCCTCGGCACGCGCGAGGTAGGCCCGGCAGATGTCGAGCTGGTCCTCCTCGAGCAGGCTCTTGCCCACCTCGTGGCCCTGGGCCTTGAGGAAGGTGAACACCATGCCGCCGCCGATCAGCAGCTTGTCGGCCTTGCCGAGCAGGTTGTCGATCACGCCGAGCTTGTCGGACACCTTGGAGCCGCCGAGGACCACGACGTAGGGGCGCTCGGGGTCGACCGTGAGCCGGCGCAGCACCTCGATCTCGGTGGCCACGAGGTTGCCCATCGCGTGGGGCAGCCGCTGGGCCACGTCGTAGACCGAGGCCTGCTTGCGGTGCACCACGCCGAAGCCGTCGGAGACGAACGCGTCGGCGAGCCCGGCCAGCAGGTCGGCGAACGCGCCCCGCTCGGCCTCGTCCTTGCTGGTCTCGCCGGCGTTGAAGCGGACGTTCTCCAGCACGGCCACCTGACCGTCGGTCAGCCCAGCCACGGTCTGCCGGGCGCTCTCCCCCACCGTGTCGGTGGCGAAGGCGACGTCGGCGCCGAGCAGCTCGCCGAGGCGCGCGGCCACCGGCCCGAGGGAGTACTTCGGGTCGGGCTCACCCTTCGGCCGGCCCAGGTGCGCGACCACGACCACCCGCGCGCCGGCCTCGGCCAGCGAGCGGATGGTCGGGACGCTGGCGCGGATCCGGCCGTCGTCGGTGATGGTGGTGCCGTCGAGCGGGACGTTGAGGTCCGAGCGGACCAGCACGCGCTTGCCGCGCAGGTCGCCCAGGGAGTCGATACCGCTCACGATCAGAGGGTCTCGCCGACGTAGGAGACGAGGTCGACCAGACGGTTGGAGTAACCCCACTCGTTGTCGTACCAGCCGACGACCTTCACCTGGTTGCCGATGACCTTGGTCAGCGGGGCGTCGAAGATGCACGACGCCGGGTCGGTGACGATGTCGGAGGAGACGATCGGGTCGTCGCTGTAGCGCAGGATGCGGCCGTCTGCGGCGGCCTTCATCACCGCGTTGACCTCGTCGACGGTGGTCTCGCGGCCGGCCTCGAAGGTCAGGTCGGTCGCCGAGCCGGTCGGCACGGGGACGCGCAGGGCGTACCCGTCGAGCTTGCCCTTGAGCTCCGGCATGACCAGGCCGATGGCCTTCGCGGCACCGGTCGAGGTGGGCACGATGTTGATGGCGGCGGCGCGCGCCCGGCGCAGGTCCTTGTGCGGGCCGTCGAGCAGGTTCTGGTCGCCCGTGTAGGCGTGGATCGTGGTCATCAGGCCCTTGACGATCCCGAACTCGTCGCTCAGCACCTTCGCCATCGGCGCGAGGCAGTTGGTCGTGCAGGAGGCGTTGGAGATGATCGCGTGCTGCGCCGGGTCGTAGTCACCCTCGTTGACGCCCATCACGATCGTGACGTCCTCGTTCTTCGCGGGCGCCGAGATGATGACCTTCTTGGCGCCACCCGCGATGTGCGCCTTCGCCTGGTTGGCGTCGGTGAAGAAACCGGTGGACTCGATCACGACGTCGGCACCCACAGCGGCCCAGTCGAGGGCCGCGGGGTCGCGCTCCTCGAAGACCTTGAACGTGTGGCCGCTGGCCGTGATGTCGGTGTCGGTGGACGTCACGTCGCCGTCCAGACGTCCGAGGGTCGAGTCGTACTTCAGCAATGTCGCGAGCGTCTGGTTGTCGGTCAGGTCGTTGACGGCGACGATCTCGATGTCGGCGCCCGAGGCCACGACGGCCCGGAAGAAGTTGCGGCCGATCCGGCCGAATCCGTTGATACCTACGCGAACGGTCACTGATGGCTCCTCTGTGCGGTGAGCAGGTGGGGCGGACGCTCGGCGGTGGCCGGGAGTCCGCGTCGTCCCGACCCTATCGCCTGGGTCGGTCCGGCAACCCTCGCGTCCCGGCGTACGTGCCGGTAACAGGCCTTCGACCCGTTCGAGGGTGACCTAGGGCGGGCTACACCTCGTCGGCGAGCATCTCCGCGGTCAGCGAGGACTCCGTGTCCGGCACGCCGAGCTCCTCGGCGCGCTTGTCGGCCATGGCGAGCAGGCGGCGGATCCGTCCGGCGATGGCGTCCTTGGTGAGCACGGGCTCGTGCAGCTGGCCGAGCTCCTCGAGGGAGGCCTGCTTGTGCTCGAGGCGCAGGTGGCCGGCCAGCCTCAGGTGGTCGGGGACCTCGTCGCCGAGGATCTCCATCGCCCGATCGACACGGGCGCCGGCAGCCACGGCAGCCCGGGCGGAGCGGCGCAGGTTCGCGTCGTCGAAGTTGGCCAGCCGGTTGGCGGTGGCGCGGACCTCGCGCCGCATCCGGCGCTCCTCCCAGGCCATGAGCGACTCGTGCGCGCCCAGGCGGGTCAGCAGCTGCCCGATCGCGTCACCGTCGCGGATCACGACCCGGTCGACGCCGCGCACCTCGCGGGCCTTGGCCTGGATGCCGAGCCGGCGGGCGACCCCGACCAGGGCGAGGGCGGCCTCGGGGCCGGGGCAGGTCACCTCCAGGGCGGACGAGCGACCCGGCTCGGTCAGCGACCCGTGCGCGAGGAACGCACCCCGCCAGGCGGCCACGGCGTCGCAGCCGCCGCCGGAGACCACCGCGGGAGGCAGGCCGCGGACGGGCCGTCCGCGCTGGTCGAGCAGTCCGGTCTGGCGGGCCAGCGCCTCGCCGTCCTTGACGACGCGGACGATGTAGCGGCTGCCCTTGCGGATCCCGTTGCCCTGGACCATCACGACGTCGGACTGGTGGCCGTAGACCTCCGCGACGTCCTTGCGGAGGCGTCGGGCGGCGGCACCGGTGTCGAGCTCGGCCTCGACGACGATCCGGCCGCTCACGATGTGGAGGCCGCCGGCGAAGCGCAGCATCGAGGCGACTTCGGCCTTGCGGCAGCAGGTCTTCGTGATCTGGGTGCTCGACAGCTCTGCCTTCACCTGTGCTGTCATCGCCATGCGCCAGATCCTGTCATGTTGGTCAATCACCCGTGCGCGAAGATCCTCGCATAGGCCTCCGCCAGGCGTGCGGGATCGTGGCGCGGGGTCTCGTCACCGCGGGCGACGTCGGCGACGACCAGCTCCGCGCCGTACGCCGCGACGAGGTGCTCGAGGTCGGCGAGGTCGCCGCCGACGGTCGTCGTGTCGGCCAGGACCGTGTGCACCTTGAGGTCGGGCGCGTGCTCCGCGAGCGCCGCCAGGTGGTCCTCGGGCCCGAAGCCCGGGGTCTCCCCCGCCTGCTCGTCGAGGTTGAGCACGAGTACGACGCGAGCGTCGGTCTGCACGAGCGCCTCGCGCAGCGCCGGCACCAGCAGGTGCGGAATGACGGAGGTGAACCAGGAGCCGGGGCCGAGCACGACCCAGTCGGCCGCGCGGACCGCGGCCACGGCCTCCGGGCAGGCGGTCGGATCCGCCGGCTCGAGCCGGACCCCGCTGATGAGGCCCTCGGTGGTGGCCACCTCGACCTGGCCACGGACGGTGGTGAGGGCGTCGGGGTCGGCCGGGTCGAGCCCGCGGACCTCGGCGGCGATGTCCAGCGGGGTCAGCGCCATCGGCAGCACCCGGCCGGTGGCGCCCAGCAGCCTGCCCACCCAGTCCAGGGCCTGCACGTGGTCACCGAGCTGCTCCCAGAGGCTGACGATCAGCAGGTTGCCGACCACGTGGCCGCGCATCTCGCCCTCACCGGCGAAGCGGTGCTGGAGGACCCGGGACCAGGTCTGGCCCCATTCGTCGTCCCCGCAGAGCGCGGCCAGCGCCATCCGCAGGTCACCCGGCGGCAGGACACCGAACTCGCCGCGCAGGCGGCCCGAGGAGCCCCCGTTGTCGGCCACGGTGACGATGGCCGTGAGGTCGTCGACCACGAGGTCGTCGACCAGCCGGCGCAGGGCGGACAGGGAGGCGTGCAAGCCGTGTCCGCCCCCGAGGGCGACGGCCGACTGGGCGCGGTTCGCCATCACTCGCGCCCGAGGTCGCGGTGGGTCGCCCGGGTGGCGAAGCCGCGGTCGTTCATCCGCCGGGTGATCTCCTCGGTCATCGCCACGCTGCGGTGCTTGCCTCCCGTGCACCCGATCGCGACGGTCATGAAGCGCTTGCCCTCACGCAGGTAGCCCTCGGCGACGCCGGCGAGCACCGGCACGAAGCCGTCGAGGAACTCCGCCGCTCCGGGCCGGCTCTTCACGTAGTCGGCGACGGCGGCGTCCCGACCGGTCCCCGGCCGCAGCTCGGGGATCCAGAAGGGGTTGGGCAGGAAGCGCATGTCGGCGACGTAGTCGGCGTCGACGGGGATGCCGTACTTGAACCCGAAGCTGACCACGGTGACGTTCAGCCGGGTCGTGTCCGGGGTCCCGAAGGCCTCGGCGATCTGGTCGGTGAGCTGGTGGACGTTGAGGACGGTGGTGTCGATGACCAGGTCAGCCTCGCTGCGCAGGTCGGCCAGCACCTCGCGCTCGCGGTCCAGCCCGTCGAGCAGTCGGCCGCTCCCCTGCAGCGGGTGTGGGCGGCGGGCCGCCTCCTGCCGGCGGACCAGGACCTCGTCGGTGGCCTCGAGGAAGACCAGCGTCGTACGGCGACCGGTGACCCCCTGGGCCAGGTTGGCCTGCAGCGACTGGAAGAACGACCCGGACCTGACGTCGGTCACCACGGCGATCGGCTGGTCGGGCCCCAGGCTCCCGTCGACGAGGCGCACGACGTCGGGCAGCAGGCTGGGCGGCATGTTGTCGACGACGTAGAACCCGAGGTCCTCGAGCTCCTTGGCCGCGGTGCTGCGCCCGGCACCGGTCATCCCGGTGACCACCACGAGCTCCCCGCGGTGGCTGGTTGCGGTCGTCGTCATCAGGCTTCCTCGATCTCGCCAGTGGCGGTGTTGATGCTGGTGATCACGGGGCCAGTCTTGCCGTTGCGCGCCGTGTCGGCGACCGCATCCTTGATCGCGGTGGCCGTGCGGACTCCGATGCCGGGCACCAGCGCGATGTCGTCGACGCTCGCCTCGCGCAGCTTCTTCAACGAGCCGAAGTGCTTGAGCAGTGTCTTGCGGCGTACCTCGCCGAGGCCGGGCACGTCGTCAAGCAGGCTCTCGACCATCGTCTTGGAGCGGCGCGAGCGGTGGTGGGCGATCGCGAAACGGTGGGCCTCGTCGCGCAGGCGCTGCAACAGGTAGAGACCCTCGGACGAGCGGGCCAGGATGACCGGGTCCTCCTGGTGCGGCAGCCAGACCTCCTCGAGCCGCTTGGCGAGCCCGCAGACGGCGATGTCGTCGATGCCGAGCTCGTCGAGCGCCCGCTGGGCGGCAGCGACCTGCGGGGGTCCGCCGTCGACCACGACCAGGCCCGGGGCGTAGGCGAACTTGCGGGGCCGCCCGGTCTCGGGGTCGACCAGCATCGGGCCGCTCTCGGTGCCGGCCTCCTGGGCGATCACGTCGGTGCGGGCCTGCTCGTCGAGCAGGCGCCGGAAGCGGCGGGTGATCACCTCGTGCATGGAGGCAACGTCGTTCTGCCCGTCGACGCCCTTGATCACGAAGCGGCGGTACTCGCCCTTGCGGGCCAGCCCGTCCTCGAACACCACCATCGAGGCGACCACCTCGGTGCCCTGGAGGTTGGACACGTCGTAGCACTCCATCCGCAGTGGCACCTCGTCGAGCTCGAGGGCCTGCTGGATCTCCTCCAGCGCGCGGTTGCGGGTCGTGAGGTCGCTGGCCCGCTTGGTCTTGTGCAGGACCAGGGCCTGGCGCGCGTTGCGGGCCACCGTCTCCTGGAGGCTCTTCTTGTCGCCCCGCTGCGGGATCCGGATCGAGACCCTGCTCCCCCGCAGGTCGCTGAAGAGCTGCTCGAACGTCTCCGCGTCCGGCGGCAACGCCGGCACCAGGATCTCGCGCGGGATGGTGTCGGAGTCGCCGGCGTAGAGCTGGAGCAGGAAGTCCTCGACGAGCTTCGGGGTGTCCCCCTCGTCGACCCGGTCGGCCACCCAGCCGCGCTGGCCGCGGATCCGGCCGTCGCGGACGTAGAAGATCTGCACGGCCACTTCGAGCGGGTCCTCGGCCAGGGCGATGACGTCGGCGTCGGTGCCGTCGCCGAGCACGACCGCCTGCTTCTCCAGCGCCTTCTCGAGGGCCCCGAGATCGTCGCGGAGCCGGGCCGCCTTCTCGAAGTCGAGCGCCTCGGAGGCGGCGTACATCTCCTTCTTGATGCGGCGGACGAACGCGGTGGTCTGCCCGCCCATGAAGTCACAGAAGTCCTCGACGATCGCGCGGTGCTCCTCGGCGCTGACGTTCCCGACGCACGGCGCCGAGCACTTGTCGATGTAGCCCAGCAGGCACGGCCGGCCGATCTGCGCGGACCGCTTGAAGACGCCGTTGCTGCACGAGCGCATCGGGAAGACCCGCAGCAGCTGGTCGACGGTCTCCCGGATCGCCCACGCGTGGCTGTAGGGACCGAAGTAGCGCGTGCCCTTGCGCTTGGCGCCGCGCCCCACCATGACGCGCGGGAACTCCTCGCCCACGGTGACGGCCAGCCAAGGGTAGGACTTGTCGTCGCGGTACTTGACGTTGAAGCGCGGGTCGAACTCCTTGATCCAGGAGTACTCCAGCTGGAGCGCCTCGACCTCGGTGTTGACCGTGGTCCACTCGACGCTGGTCGCCGTGGTGACCATGGTGGCGGTGCGGGGATGCAGCCCGCCGATGTCCTGGAAGTACGACGACAGCCGGGCGCGGAGGTTCTTGGCCTTGCCGACGTAGACCACTCGCCCACGCGCGTCGCGAAACCGGTAGACGCCCGGCTGGGTGGGGATGGACCCGGGCTCGGGCCGGTAGGACAGGGCAGGACGACGCACGCCCCAACCCTACGGTCCGGCGGGGACAGCCCGGCCGGCGCGGGCGGCTACGCCACGCTGATCTTCCCGCCGTTGATCTTCAGCTCGACCTCGCCCAGGGGGGACGGGGCGGGCCCGGCCTCGACGGAACCGTCGTCGATGGAGAACTTGCTGCCGTGGCACGGGCAGTTGATGGTGCCGCCCTCGACGTTGGCGACCAGGCAGCCCTGGTGGGTGCACGTCGCGGAGAACCCCTTGAACTCGCCCGCCGTCGGCTGGGTCACCACGACCTTCTGGTCGGGGAACACCGCGCCACCGCCGACCGGGATGTCGGCCTCGGCGACCAACGGCTTCGAGGAGGAGCCCGGCGTCGTCGATGCCGTGTCGCTCGCGGTGCCGCCACCGCCGCAGGCGGCCAGCAGGGGGAGCCCGATGCCCGCCGTGGCCGCGCCCGCCAGGGCCTGTCGGCGGCTGAGTCCTTCGAAGGTCACGATGGGGCTCCTCTGAGGGGCGACTTTGTTGAAGGTGACACTATCGTCGCGCCGAAATCAGGTGGCCTTCGCTCGCCTGGCGGCCGCGCTCTTCTTGGCAGCGCTCTTCGTGGCCGGCACCTTCGCCGCAGGGGTCTTCGGCGTGGCCCGGCGGGTGGGCTGCCTGGCCTCGCGGCCCTCGAGCAGCGGCGCGAGGAACTGGCCGGTGAAGCTGGTCGGGTCGGCAGCCACGGACTCCGGTGTCCCCTCGGCGACGACCAGGCCGCCACGCGAGCCACCCTCGGGCCCCATGTCGACCAGCCAGTCGGCGGTCTTGATGACGTCGAGGTTGTGCTCGATGACCAGCACGGTGTTGCCCTGGTCGACCAGACGACCCAGCACGAGCAGCAGCTTGCGGATGTCCTCGAAGTGCAGGCCCGTCGTCGGCTCGTCGAGCACGTAGACGGTGCGGCCCGTCGAGCGTTTCTGCAGCTCGGCCGAGAGCTTCACCCGCTGGGCCTCACCGCCCGACAGCGTGGTGGCGGGCTGGCCCAGCCGGACGTAGCCGAGACCGACCTCGACCAGCGTCTTGAGGTGGCGCGCGATCGGCGGCACCGCCGCGAAGAAGTCGACGGCATCCTCGATCGGCATGTCCAGGACTTCGGCGATGGTCTTGCCCTTGTAGTGCACCTCGAGCGTCTCGCGGTTGTAGCGCGCGCCGTGACAGACCTCGCAGGGGACGTAGACGTCCGGCAGGAAGTTCATCTCGATCTTGATCGTGCCGTCACCCGCACACGCCTCGCAGCGCCCGCCCTTGACGTTGAACGAGAACCGACCCTGGAGGTAGCCCCGCATCTTGGCCTCGGGCGTGGCCGCGAACAGCTTGCGGACATGGTCGAAGACCCCGGTGTAGGTGGCCGGGTTGGACCGCGGGGTCCGCCCGATCGGCGACTGGTCGACGTGGATCACCTTGTCGACGTGCTCGACGCCGCTGATCTTCTGGTGCCGGCCGGGGACGGCGCGCGCGTTGTAGATCTGCTTGGCCAGCGAGGTGTAGAGGATGTCGTTGACGAGGGTCGACTTGCCCGAGCCGGACACGCCGGTCACGGCCACGAAGAGCCCGAGCGGGAAGGTCACGTCGACGTCGCGCAGGTTGTGCTCGCGGGCTCCGTGGACGGTGAGCTCGCGGCCCTTGGTCCGCGGCCGGCGCACCTCGGGGACCGGGATCTCGCGACGCCCGGAGAGGTACTGGCCCGTCATCGAGTCGGGGTGGGTCAGCAGGTCGGCCACGCTGCCGCTGTGCACGACCTGACCACCGTGCTCGCCCGCACCGGGACCGATGTCCACCACCCAGTCGGCGACGCGGATGGTGTCCTCGTCGTGCTCGACGACGATGAGCGTGTTGCCGAGGTCCTTGAGCCGCAGCAGGGTCTCGATCAGGCGGTGGTTGTCGCGCTGGTGGAGGCCGATGGACGGTTCGTCGAGGACGTAGAGGACGCCGACGAGCCCGGCGCCGATCTGGGTGGCGAGCCGGATCCGCTGGGCCTCGCCGCCGCTGAGCGAGCCCGAGGGGCGGTCCAGGGAGAGGTAGTCGAGGCCGACGTCGAGCAGGAAGTTCAGCCGCTCCTGGATCTCCTTGAGCACCCGCTCACCGATCTGGCGCTCGCGTGAGGTGAGGTCGAGGGTGCGCAGGAACTCGGCCGACTCGTTGATCGGCAGGGCACACACCTCGGCGATGTTGCGCCCACCGATGGTGACCGCCATCGACACCGGCTTGAGGCGGCTGCCCGCACACGCGGGACACGGCACCTCGCGCATGAAGCCCTCGAACCGGTCCCGGCTGGTGTCGGTCTCGGCCTCGCGGTGGCGCCGCTCGATGTAGGAGCGGACGCCTTCGAACTCGGCGAAGTAGGCGCGCTCGCGGCCGTACCGGTTGCGGGTGACGACGTGGACCTTGGTCGAGTGCCCGTTGAGGAGCGACTTCTGCGCCTTCGCCGGGATGTCCTCCCAGGGCGTGTTGAGGTCGAAGCCCAGCTCGTCGCCGAGCGCGCCCATCAGCCGGAGGAAGTAGTCGGCGACGTGCGCCTGGCTCCACGGCTGGATCGCGCCCTCGCCCAGCGTTGCCTGCGGGTTGGGGACCACCAGCTCCGGGTCGACCTCCATCCGGGTGCCGAGTCCGTGACAGGCCACGCAGGCGCCGAACGGGGAGTTGAACGAGAACGAGCGGGGCTCGAGCTCGTCGGTGTCGATCGGGTGCTCGTTGGGGCACGCCATCTTCTCGCTGAAGCGGTGCTCTCGACCCGGGTCCTTGGCCGGCAGGTCGACGAAGTCGAACAGCACCAGGCCACTGGCCAGGTTGAGCGCGGTCTCGACCGAGTCGGTCAGCCGGCGCTTGGACGACTCCTTGACCGCGAGCCGGTCGACCACGACCTCGATCGTGTGCTTCTTCTGCTTGTCCAGCTTGGGCCCGTCGGTGAGCAGCGTGTCGAGCTGGTGGATCTCCCCGTCGACTCGTGCCCGGGAGAACCCCTGGGCCTGCAGCTGGCGGAACAGCTCGAGGTACTCGCCCTTGCGGCCGCGGATCACCGGGGCCAGCACCTGGAAGCGGCGCCCCTCCTCGAGCGAGAGGATCTTGTCGACGATCTGCTGGGGCGTCTGCCGCTCGATCGGCGAGCCGCAGGTGGGGCAGTGCGGCCGGCCGGCGCGGGCGTAGAGCAGGCGGAGGTAGTCGTAGACCTCGGTGATGGTGCCCACCGTCGAGCGGGGGTTCTTGGAGGTGGACTTCTGGTCGATCGAGACCGCGGGCGACAGCCCCTCGATGAAGTCGACGTCGGGCTTGTCCATCTGGCCCAGGAACTGGCGGGCGTACGCCGAGAGCGACTCGACGTAGCGGCGCTGCCCCTCGGCGAAGATCGTGTCGAAGGCCAGCGAGGACTTGCCCGACCCGGACAGGCCGGTGAACACGATGAGCGAGTCACGCGGCAGGTCGAGCGAGACGTCCTTGAGGTTGTGCTCCCGGGCCCCCCGGATGATGAGCTGATCTATCACTGCAATCCCTCGACGGTCGGCCGGCCACTGACGGTGTCCACGAACACGATCCACAATCTCACGGGCCACCGACAGTCCTTCCATCGCCGGTGCTGGCCCGGACGGCCGTCACCGGCAAGGATGGCGGCATGCCCGACCCGATGCCGCCAGACAGCGAGACCGAGCTCCTTCACGAAGCCACCCAACGCCTGGTGCGCGCCGTGGATTCCCTCGACGACGAGGCCTGGGCCGAGCCGAGCGGGCTCCCCGGCTGGACGAGGGCCCACGTGATCGCGCACCTCACCCTCAACGCCGAGGGCCTGGCCGGCTCGCTGGCAGGCCTCGTCGCGGACGAGCCCACGCCGATGTACGCCTCACAGGAGGCTCGCGACCGTGATGTGGAGGAGCTCGCGAAGCTCGACCCCGGCGAGCTCCGCACCCGGCTGCTCGGCGCCACCACGACGTTCACCGAGGCGCTGGGCGCCGTCCCCGACGATGCGTGGACCACCTCGATCGAGCGGGTCCCGGGTGGCCGACGGTTCCGGGCGGGCTCCGTGCTCGGCATGAGGCTGCGGGAGGTGGAGATCCACCACGCCGACCTCGCGGTGGGCTACTCCCCCGCTGACTGGGACCCGGCCTTCGGCGTCCGGTTGATCGAGGCCATGGGTCGGCGGGACGTGTCCGCCCGGCCGTTCTCCGTCCGGGCCACCGACGGGGACCGGACGTGGGCGTTCGGCGAGGGCGGACCGACGGTGTCGGGGACCGCCGCCGACCTGGCCTGGTGGCTCACGGGCCGCGGCAACGGTGAAGGACTGACGAGCGACGACGGCGACCTGCCGGTGATTGGAGCATGGTGATGACCTACTCAGGAGACGTGAAGCCGGGCGGAGCCGCGGAGACCCGCGACCTGACGGGGCTGACGATCACGAAGCTGGCCGTCGACGAGCAGATGTCGAACAACTGCTACCTGCTGCGGTGCACGACGACCGGCGACCAGCTGCTCATCGACGCCGCGGCAGAGCCGGAGAGCCTGCTCGCCCTGATCGGCGACGCCGGACTGGCCGCCGTGGTCACGACGCACCAGCACTGGGACCACCACCGGGCCCTGGCCGACGTCGTCGCCGCCACCGGCGCGGAGGTCGTCGCCGGGCGGCCCGACGCAGACGCGATCACCGAGCAGACGGGCGTGCCGGTCACCCGGCGGGTGGTCCAGGGCGACACGGTCGCCGTGGGCGACTGCTCCCTCGACGTGATCGCGATCGCCGGGCACACGCCCGGCTCGATCGCGCTGCTGTACGACGACCCCGCGGGTCATCCCCACCTGTTCACCGGCGACTCGCTGTTCCCCGGAGGCGTGGGGAACACGTTCGGCGACGAGGCGGCGTTCCTGCAGCTGATCGACGAGGTCGAGACCAAGGTGTTCCAGCGACTGCCCGACGACACCTGGTTCTACCCCGGCCACGGCGGCGACTCCACGATCGGCGCCGAGCGCCCGCACGTCGCCGAATGGCGGATCCGCGGCTGGTAGGAACGTCGTCCCTCGGGCTGCGCCAAAGGGTCATCTGGATCCTTGCCACCGACCTGGTGGAGGTCTAGCGTCGAAACCGGGTGTCCGGGTTCGTCGGGGCACCCGCAGCGGCTCTTGGCCGAGAGCATCGGCCAATTCCTTGTTCTGCGTTGAAGCAGCTGCGATTGGAGACGGACATGGCCTACGGAGTGGTGCATTTCTTCGCCGACGGCACCAAGGAGCAGTACGAGGCGTCGCTCGCCGCTGTTCATCCCAGTGCCGACCAGCTTCCAGCCGGCCAGATCTTCCACGCGGCCGGCCCGTCGGCCGGGGGCTGGACGATCATCGCCGTCCACGACTCCCAGGAGAGCTGGGAACGGTTCCGCGACGAGACGCTGTTGCCCCGGCTGCACGCTGGCATCGACGGTGGGTTCGCGGGCCCCCCGGAGGAGACAGTCGTCGACCTCTACAAGGTCATGCCGTAACGGCACCAGGTGCCAGTGGAAGGCCTCGGCCGACCGGCCGCTAGTTCACCGAGCGTGGCCAGTGACCTGGCCCGGTGATCGGCGACCACTGCTCGAAGCGGGCCGGGTCTCGCGGGCGGGGCGGGCGGCAGCTGGCCTCGGGGGTGACCGCCAGCGCGATCAGATCGGTGCCGTAGCGGTCCACGAGGGTCCACAGGATCGCCGGAGAGATCCCCTGGTCCTCGGCGCGACGGCAGACGTCGGCCACCCGCGCGGGCGGGAGGTCGGCGGCGAGGAGCCGCTCCACGTCGAGCGAGTCCGCCCGGCCGGGATGGTGGTGCAGGTAGCGCTCGCGCCGGCGCAGCTCCCGTTGCCGGGAGGTGGGAGCGACCGAGCCGACCGCGCACCAGGCGATCAGGGCGGCACCGGCGAGGAGCAACAGTCCGAGAAGCATGACGTCTCCAGGTGCAGAGTCGGGTGAATCCCTGTGACCCGGACAACGCGGCAGGGCGCCCCCGGGTTACGCCCGATCAGCTGTTCCAGGCCCGGGCGTAGTCGCCGAGGTAGCCGCGGACCGTGTTCTCGTAGGGCACGACCAGCGTCACGCCGTCACTCGTCAGTCCCCGGTCAGACCACGACGGGCCACCGATGAAGGCGACGTGGGCGCCGGCGCGCTTGCGGTAGCGACCGTCGACGACCAGGAGGTGCTTGCCGGCGGCCACGTGGCGCACGGGGATGTGCGCCCGGTCGAGCGACCGGCGGACACCGGCCTTGACCCTGGGGCCGAGCAGCGCCGCGACGTCACAGCCGTGCGCCTTGAGGACGCCGAGCCGGTGCGCGATCTGGAGCCCGCGCGCGCCCGACCAGGTGCGCACCGAGACCCGGACGTTGGTGCGCCCGTCGGCGGTGCGCAGGCCACGCGCGTTGAGGCACTTCACCGGGGCGAGGGCACGCAGCACCGGGTCCCGGGGCTTGCTCGCGGACGCCGGATACAGCTGGGCCGAGAGAGATCCGAACCTGACGTTGCGCCCCGACGTGTCGGTCGTGTCCTGGCTCATCCGGTCGAACACCCGGCCGTAGCCGTCGTACACCGACGACGAGGAGGAACGGAACAGGTCGCTCCAGCGCCCCGCGCTGTCGTTCACGAACGGGCCGGAGGCGACCAGGGTCAGGGCGGTGGTGCCACCGGACCGGCTGACCAGGACGGCGTTCGTCTCGGTCTCGCCGCTGCCTCCCAGGCAGGTCTGTGCGCAGCGGAACAGCCAGGAGCCGGCGTTGCGGTCGGTGCCGAGCGCCGCGGCGAGCCGCTGCTCGGCCTCGGTCGCCTTGCCGCCACCGAGGACGATGCGGACGTCGACCCCTTCGGCGTGGGCCGAGAGGAGCGACCGCTCGAGCGCAGGGTCGTCGAGGCGGCCGGTGACCACGCGGACCAGGGCACCGGGCTCGGCGTCCATCACCGCACGGGCCGCACGGTTGAGGGTGCGGTGCCGGTCGGCCTCGGTCCCGCGAGGTCCGTTGAACAGCGGTCCGTTCGCGAGCAGGTCGACGGGGCGGTAGGTCAGCTGCACCGCGTCGTGGTCGGAGTTGAAGCCACGCACGATGCGGGAGTGGTCCAGCTGCAGGCCGCTGTCGACCTTGACCGTCATGCCGTAGTCGAGCAGCGACGTGGGGCCACGCGAGCCCTCGAGCGGCATGTCGAACGAGACCAGGTCGCCGAGCCGGTCGGTCGGCAACCCCTTCACCCGGCGGCGGCGGTCGGCCAGGTAGTTCACGTTCAGGTCACCGCTGACGAAGACGTGCTCGGTGCTGCCGAAGAGCCGGACGATCTCCTCGCGCAGCATCCGCAGGTGCCTGCGGAGCCTCGGGATGCGGTGCATGTCGGACGCCTGGGCGTCGTACGACGCCATCGAGATCGTGTGGGTGTTGATGTAGCCGAACACCTTGCCGGTGGAGATCTCCCGCAGCCGCACGACGTTGATGTAGCGGCTGGGGGTGACCCCTTCCTCGGGGCCGTGGACCCTGATGCTGCGTCCGTCGATCATCCGGAAGCGGCTGCGGTTCCACACCACGGGGATCGCGACGCCACCGTCGCGGGGCATGTACCAGCCCCAGTCCTGGGCCGCGAGCAGCTTGACCAGCGACTGACGGTCCTCGAGGTCCGACATCTCCTGGAAGCCGCCGGCGTCGCCGAGGGTCAGCGCCTTGCGCATGTCCGCGAGCGCCCGCTTCTTGCCCAGGTCGTGCTTGATGTTGAGCGTGAACGTCGTGTACGTCGGCGACGCGGGCGCCGCTGCGGCGAGCTCCAGCGCGGGGGCTGCGGTGAGGGGCGCGGTCGCCACCGGGGGCACGGCGACGAGTGCCGCGGCCAGGCCGAGCGGCAGCAGGACGGTGGTCAGCGAGGTCAGCAGGCGCAAGGGCCGGGCATGCGCCGAGGTCCGGGAACCCACGAGATCTCCCAAGGTGGTAGCGGCCGATCAAGGGGTGCCGACCTGGAACCCCTGAATCACACCAGTCCCACCAGTCACAGGCAAGGGGTTCGGATCAACTACAAGCGTGTAGTTAGCCCACGGCGCTAGTGGTAGGTGACCTTGACCGTGTCCGTCACCGGCACCGACTGGCAGCCCAGCCGGATCCCCTCGGCGAGGTCCTCGTCGTCGAGCACGTCGTTGTGGAGCATCTTGACCTCGCCCTCGATCAGGCGCACCGCGCAGGCCGAGCACTCGCCCTCGCGACAGGAGTACGGCGCCTTGATGCCCTTCGACTCCAGGTGCTCCAGCAGCTTGGTGCCGGGCGCCCAGTCGTCGAAGGTGTACTCCTCGCCGTCGAGCTCCACCTCGAGCTTCACCGGACCCTGCGGCTGGGACGCCGCGGCCGCCTCGTCGTCGGCGATGTCCTGCTCGTCGGTCTCCGCGGCGTTGATCTCGCTCTCGGCCTCCTCGACGTCGTGCAGGTCGCCGAAGGGGTTGCCGCCGAGCGAGACGAACTTCTCCTGGTGGCGCCGCTCGCGGGGGAACTCCAGCTCGCGCAGGGCCGTCACGGTGAGCTTCATGAAGGGGGCGGGCCCGCACACGAAGGCGTCGTACGACGTGAACGGGGTCGCGAACGCCTTCATCTGGGCCTGGGTCGGCAGTCCCTGGACGGACTCGAGCCAGTGCACGACGACGAACCGGTCCGGGTGCTCGGAGGCGAGCTCGCTCAGCTCCTCGGCGAAGATGACCGACTTCTCGTCGCGGTTGGCGTAGAACATCACGATCCTGCCGGTGCCCTGCCGGAGCGCGGTCCGGGCGATCGAGATGACCGGGGTGATCCCGCTGCCACCCGCGAACAGGAGCAGGTCGGCGCTCAGCGAGGCAGGCGTGAAGATGCCGCTCGGCGGGAGCACCCGCAGGGTGTCACCCTCGCGCAGGTTGTCGCAGATCCAGTTGGAGGCGTAGCCGTCGGCGGTGCGCTTGACCGTGATGGTCAGCGGGCCGCCGCCGGCCGGACTGCTCGACAGCGAGTAGCAGCGCGCCGCCACCCCGGTCTGCGCACTCGGTACGGCGACGGTGAGGAACTGGCCGGGTCTGTAGGCGAAGTGCTCGGCCGCGCCATCCGGCACGTCGAAGGTGATCGAGTTGGCGTCGTCGGTCTCCTCGACGACGTCGAGGACCTTGAGCTCGAAGGAATCGGTGTCCATGGGGCGCTCAGTATCCGTCCTCGGCCCCGATGGGGAGCCGCCCGTCTCGTACGGCGGCCTCGATGCTGGCCACCAGTCGCGGGCAGCCGGCGTACACCGAGCGTCCGCCGGGCTGGCTGGACATCCGGGCGAACTCCTGGCAGGCGGCGAGCGCCTCCGTCGACCACTGGATCGACGTGTGGTGCTCACTGTTCTTCTTCACGCCCACCCTGGCCAGGCAGTCCAGGCAGGCCACCTCGGTCAGCCGGGCCCGGGTGTAGAGCCGCTGGTCCTCCAGCGTGTCCGCACTCGTCGGGACGAAGGACGCCATGGTCTAGGTGCCGGTCATGACGGTGGGTGCGGCCTCGGTCCCGGATCCCTCGCCGGCCTGCTCCTCGGCCGCCTTCCGCTCCAGGTTCGAGGTCACCTCGGCGCGCCAGAACTCGTTGGCCTTGGTGGTGTCGACCTCGAACTCGAAGCGCTCGGTCATCTCCGGGGTGACGTCGGCCCGGTCGACGTAGAACTGCTCGTACCACCGGCGCAGCTGGTAGACCGGGCCGTCCTCCTCGCACAGGAGCGGGTTCTGCACCGGGGCCTTGTTCAGCCAGATGTGCACGTCCTGCATGAAGCCGTCGCCGAACATGTCGGCGTACTTCTTCGCGATGTAGGTCGCGGTCTTGTCGTCGAGCCCCTCGGGCTTGCGCACGCACAGGCCGTACTGCAGCTTGAAGGAGTTGTCGGAGGTCGGCACGTGGCAGTTGATCAGGAGGACCTCGGTCAGGAAGCCCTTGTAGTCGACGTTGATCCAGTTCACCATGTACGACGGTCCGTAGTAGGTCGCCTCCGACTTCAGCAGCAGGCCCTCGTCGCCGTAGCCCGCGCCGGCCATGTCCGGACGCCCGGTCGACTCCATGAACTGGGTGGCCATGTGTCCCTCGAACACGTTGCGGAAGTTCGTGGGGAACGCGAAGTGGATGTAGAAGAAGTGCGCCATGTCCACGACGTTGTCGATGATCTCGCGGCAGTGCGCGCGGGGGACGTCGAGGACGTTCCACGTCCAGTCGGTGTAGGCGTCGGTGCCGACGCCCTCGAGCTCGGGCGGCAGGATCGTCAGGTCGGGGTCGCTGCCCTCGACGTCGTGCCAGATCAGCAGCTGCTGGTTGCGCACGACCGAGGCGTACTTCTGGGTGCGGGCGCGCAGCGGGACCCGGCGGGCGTACGGGATGCCCTTGCACTTCCCGTCACCGCCCCACCGCCAGTCATGGAACGGGCAGGCGATCTCGTCGCCCTTGACCGTGCCCTGGGTCAGGTCGCCCCCCATGTGCCGGCAGTAGCCGTCGAGCACGTGCAGCTCGCCCTGCGAGTCGGACCAGACGACCAGCTTGCCGCCGAACGCCTCCACCCCGTGGGGCTTGCCGTCCTGGAAGTCCCTGGCCAGGCCCAGGCAGTGCCAACCCCGGGCGAACCGCTCGGGCGGGGTGCCCTTGTCGAGAGCTCTGACGGTTCCGGCGGTGTCGCTCATCGGGTGCCTCCCAGGAGACCTATGGACCAAAACAAGAACAGGTTATAGTTTTTCCCGTGGTGGTGCCAGCACCGCCCCCATGACCGAGGCCCATCCATCCAGGGAGCGTCCATGCACGTGGCACTGACACCGGAGCAGGTCGCGCTGCGCGAAGAGCTGCGCGACTACTTCGCCGCGCTGGCCACACCCGAGGTGCGGGCCGGCCTGGCCGCGGCCACCGGCGAGTTCGGGGACGAGACGGTCTACAAGCAGGTGATCCGCCAGCTCGGCACCGACGGCTGGCTCGGCATCGGCTGGCCCCGGGAGTACGGCGGGCAGGCGCGCTCGATGGTCGAGCAGCTGATCTTCACCGACGCGGCCGCGGTGGCCGGGGTGCCGGTGCCCTACCTGACGCTGAACACGGTCGGGCCGACGATCATGCGCTACGGCACCGACGAGCAGAAGGACTACTTCCTCCCCCGGATCCTCGCCGGCGACCTGCACTTCTCGATCGGCTACTCCGAGCCCGACTCGGGGACCGACCTGGCCTCGCTGCGGACCCGCGCGACCCGCGAGGGCGACGAGTGGGTGATCAACGGCCAGAAGATGTGGACCTCGCTCATCCAGTACGCCGACTGGCTGTGGCTGGCGTGCCGCACCGACCCCGACCTGCCCCGGCACAAGGGCCTCTCGATGATCCTGGTGCCCGCCGACGCCCCCGGCTTCTCCTACACGCCCGTGCACACGGTCGCCGGCGTCGGCACCAGCGCGACGTACTACGAGGACGTCCGCGTCCCGGCGTCCAACCTGGTCGGGGAGCTCAACGGCGGCTGGTCGCTGATGACCAACCAGCTCAACCACGAGCGGGTGGCGCTCACCTCGTCCGCGCCGCTCGCGCACTCCATCAACCTGGTGCGGCGCTGGGCCCAGGAGACCAAGAACCCGGACGGGCAGCGCGTCATCGACGCCGAGTGGGTGCAGATCGCGCTCGGGCGCGCGCACGCCCGCACCGAGGCACTGACCCTCGTCAACTGGAAGCTCGCCGCCGACGCGGACGCCGGGGTGGACCTCTCCCCCGCCGAGGCATCGGCGACCAAGGTCTACGGCTCCGAGCTCGCCACCGAGGTCTACCGCTCGCTGATGGAGATCGTCGGGCCCAACGCGGGCGTGACCGGCGACTCGGAGGGCGCCGTGCTCGCCGGGCGGCTCGAGCGCTACCACCGTTCCTCGCTGGTGATGACGTTCGGTGGCGGCACCAACGAGATCCAGCGGGACATCATCGGCTACGTGGGCCTCGGCCTCCCGGCAGCGAAGAGGTAACCACCATGGACTTCACCTTCACCCCCGAGCAGGACGAGGCTGCCGACCTGGCCGCCCGGATCCTGCGCGACCGCGCGACCAACGAGCGGATGAAGGCGGTCGAGCAGGGCGGCGACCGCTTCGACCGCGAACTGTGGGCCGAGCTCGGCTCCGCCGGCCTGCTCTCCCTCTGGCTCCCCGAGGAGTACGACGGCTCCGGGCTCGGGCTCATCGAGCTGTGCCGCGTCCTGGTCGAGGTCGGCCGGACGGTGGCGCCGGTGCCGCTGGCCGCCCACGGACCGGCCACCCGCCTGATCGCGGAGCTCGGCACCGACGAGCAGAAGCAGGCCTGGCTGCCCGGCGCGGCGACCGGCGCCAGCGTGCTCACCGCGGCGGTCGCCGAGGAGCGGAGCTTCGCCCCGACCCGTCCGACCACGTTCGCGACCCCCGACGGCGACGGGTTCCGGCTGGCCGGCAGCAAGGCCATCGTGCCCGCCGGCACCCGGGCCGACCTGTTCCTGGTGCCCGCGGAGACACCCGCCGGGGTCGGGGTCTTCCTGGTCCGGCCCGGCGACGCCGGCGTCACCATCACCCCCCAACGCTTCTCCGACGGCGATGCGGTGGCCCGGCTCGAGCTCGACGGCGTCAGCGTCGCCGGCGACCGGCTGCTCGGTCCTGCCGACGGCTCAGTGGACCAGCGCCTGCGCCAGCTCCTCGTGCTCGCCGCCTCGGCCGAGCAGCTCGGCGTCACCGAGGGAGCCCTGAGGCTGACCTCGGCCTACGCCAAGACCCGGGAGCAGTTCGGCCGCCCGATCGGCACGTTCCAGGCGGTGTCGCAGCGGCTGGCGGACGGTTTCATCGACGTCCTCGGCCAGCGGCTGACCCTGTGGCAGGCCGCGTGGCGCCTCGACGAGGGGCTTCCCGCCGACGCCGAGCTGGCCACGGCCAAGCTGTGGGCGGCCGACGCCGGCCACAAGCTCGCCCACACGACGGTCCACGTCCACGGCGGCGTCGGCATCGACCTGGACGGCGAGGCCCACCGCTTCTTCACCACCGCGAAGCGCTTCGAGTTCCTGTACGGCGGCGGGACGGAGCAGGCGCTCGCCGTGGGCCGGGTCCTGGCCGCCGAGCCGGCATGAGCAGAGCCGACGCCGGGTGAGCAGGTTGCCCACCGAGCGTCACGAGGCTCCGACCGTGCGCGCCCAGCTGCTGGCCCGCGCGGGTGACGCACGGCCCGGCCTGCTCTTCGAGGACGCGGCCTGGACCTGGGACGAGGTCGTCCACGAGTCGGCCGTGCGTGCCGCCGCCCTCGCGGAGCTGCTGCCCGCGGGCGCGCCGCCGCACGTCGGGCTGCTGCTCGACAACGTGCCGGAGTTCTCGTTCCTGCTCGGCGGCGCCGCCCTGGCCGGCCAGGTCGTGGTGGGGCTCAACACCACCCGCCGCGGGCAGCAGCTCGCCGACGACATCGCCCGCTCCGACACCCAGGTGGTGGTCACCGAGGCGTCGTACGCCGGACTCCTCACCGGCCTGGATCTCGACGTGCCGGTCCTCGAGATCGACTCCCCCGCGTGGCACGCGCTGCTCGCCCGGCACGGCGACGCCGAGGCTCCCGACGGCGAGGTCGGTCCCGACGACCTGCTGATGCTGATCTTCACGTCCGGCACCTCGGGCAACCCCAAGGCGGTCAACGTCACCCAGGCCAAGGTCGCCTGGCCGGGCCAGTTCCTCTCCGAACGCTTCGGGCTCGGCCCCCGGGCCGGCAACCCCGACGACGTGGCCTACCTCTCGATGCCGATGTTCCACTCCAACGCGATCATGGCCGGCTGGGGCCCGGCCCTCGCGTCCGGCACGACGATGGCACTGGCCCGGCGGTTCAGCGCCTCGGGCTTCCTGTCCGACGTACGCCGCTTCGCAGCGACCTACGCCAACTACGTCGGCAAGCCGCTCACCTACATCCTGGCGACCCCCGAGCAGCCCGACGATGCCGACAACCCGCTGCGGATCGTGTTCGGCAACGAGGCCAACGAGCGCGACATCGAGGTCTTCGCTCGTCGCTTCGGCTGCGTGGTCGTCGACTCGTACTCCTCCACCGAGAACGCCGTCGTGGTCCAGCGGGTCGAGGGGATGCCGCCCGGCAGCCTGGGCCGCCCGCTCGAGGGCGTCGCCGTGCTCGACCCGGAGACGATGCAGGAGACGCCGGCCGCGCAGTTCGGGCCCGGCGGCGAGCTGCTGAACGCGGAGGCGGCGATCGGCGAGCTGGTGAACACGCTGGGCGCGGGCGCCTTCGCGGGCTACTACAAGGACGCCGAGGCCGAGGCCGAACGCATGCGCTCGGGGATGTACTGGTCCGGTGACCTCGCCTACCGCGACACCGACGGCTTCGTCTACTTCGCCGGGCGCACCGCCGACTGGATGCGCGTCGACGGCGAGAACCTCGCCGCCGCCCCGATCGAGCGGATCCTGCTGCGGCACCCCGAGATCGAGCAGGCGGCGGTGTACGCCGTGCCCGACGAGTCCGTCGGTGACCAGGTGATGGCGGCGCTGGTCACGCGCGGCCCGCTGTCGGCAGGGCAGTTCGAGGAGTTCCTGGCCGCCCAGCCGGACCTCTCCGCCAAGGCCTGGCCCCGCTTCGTCCGGATCGTCGGCGAGCTGCCCCGGACGGCCACCAACAAGGTCCTCAAGCGCGAGCTCGCCGCCCAGGGCCTCGTCGCGGGAGCCGGCACCCTGTGGACCCGCGAACCTCGCACCACCGGCTACCAGGGCTGAAGGAGAACACCATCGCCGAGAACGTCCAGCAGCTGCTCCGCCAGCGCGCCGCCGACGACAACCCCGGGTTGAAGCACGGCGACCGGGTCTGGACCTGGCGCGAGCACCTCGCCGAGGCGTCGACCGTGGCCGCCGCCCTGATCGGCCTCGCCGACGACGACCGGCCGCTCCACGTGGGCGTGCTGCTCGACAACACCCCCGACATGGCCCGCGCCCTGGCCGCCGCCGGGCTGGGCGGCTACGTGCTCGCCGGCATCAACACCACCCGCCGCGGGGCCGGGCTGGTGGCCGACATCCTGCGTGCCGAGTGCCAGGTCCTGGTCACCGATGCCGAGCACCTCCCGCTCCTCGCCGGCGTCGAGGACGAGCTGGCCGCTGCCGGGGTCCGGGTCCTCGACACCAGCTCCGACGAGTGGGCGGCGCTGCTCGCCGCCGCCGGGACCCGGGGCCTGACGCCGTACCGCGAGGTGGAGGCGATGGACACCTTCATGCTGATCTTCACCTCGGGCACGAGCGGCGAGCCGAAGGCCGTGCAGGTGGCGCACCTGATGGTGCTGTTCGCCGGGCTCACGCTCGTCGACAAGTACGAGATCACGCCGGCCGACACCTGCTACCTCTCCATGCCGCTGTTCCACTCCAACGCGGTGCTCGCGGGCTGGAGCGTGGCCATCGCGAGCGGGGCGGCGATGGCCGTCGCGCGGTTCAGCGGCACCCATTTCCTCGAGGACGTCCGGCAGCACGGCGCGACGTACCTGAACTACGTCGGCAAGCCGCTCGCCTACGTGCTCGCCACCCCCGAGAAGCCGGACGACGCCGACAACCCGCTGCGCGTCGCGTTCGGCAACGAGGCGAGCGACCGGGACATCGAGGAGTTCGGTCGTCGCTTCGGGTGCACGGTGTGGGACGGGTTCGGCTCGACCGAGAACGCCGTCATCGTGACCCGGGAGGAGGGCACGCCCCCCGGTTCGATCGGCCGGGGCATGGCGGGCGTGGCGGTCTACGACCCGGAGACGGTCACCGAGTGCGCGGTGGCGGTCTTCGACGAGCACGGCGCGCTGGTCAACGCCGACGAGGCGACGGGCGAGCTCGTCAACACCACCGGCGCCGGCTACTTCTCCGGCTACTACAACGACGAGCAGGCCAACAACGACCGGATGCGGCACGGCATGTACTGGTCCGGCGACCTCGCCTACCGCGACGCCGACGGCTGGATCTACCTCGCGGGACGCACCGCCGACTGGATGCGGGTCGACGGCGAGAACCTCGCGGCCGCACCGATCGAGCGGATCCTGCAGCGGCTGCCGGCAATCAACCGGGTCGCGGTGTACGCCGTCCCCGACGAGCGTGTCGGCGACCAGGTGATGGCCGCGATCGTGCTCCAGGACGACCAGGAGCTGACGCCGGCCGAGCTGGAGCAGTTCCTCGCCGGGCAGCAGGACCTCTCCCCGAAAGCCTGGCCTCGCCATGTGCGAATCTGCGACGACCTGCCCAGCACGGCCACCAACAAGGTGCTCAAGCGGGAGCTGGTCGCCCAGGGCGTGAGCGCCGGGAACGGCGTGCTGTGGACCCGGTCGGCACGCGGCACGTCGTACACCTGAGGCGTCGGGGCCCCGAGCCGACACTTTCTCCACAGCGGGCACCCAAACCCTGACCTCGGGCCGCTTGGGCTGACATGATTGTGACGTGCCCATCCCCGGAGTTCCGACGTGGATCGGGGACCTGGACCACCTCAACGGACTGGACGAGGCGGCCCTGGCCACCGACACCGCCGGACAGATCATCTTCGCCAACGCCACCGCGCGCCGGCACTACCACTTCCTGGGCGCCGATCTCTCCCGGGTGAGCCTGGCCGACGGGCTGCTCCCGCAGGACGAGCGTGAGGCCTTCGGTGAGATCACCCGCCAGGCACTGGACGGTTCCCACTGGAGTGGTCGTCTCGAGGTGCTGCGCGTCGACGGTTCCGCGCGCCCGGCCGACGTCAGCTGCTCCCCGCTGCGCCGGGACGGCGTCGTCGTCGGCCTGGTGTGCGTGGTCGACGACTCGGTCAGCCAGCGTGGCGAGGGCCGCGAGGTGCGACGGCTCGCGGACCGGCTCACCGGCCTGGCTCGGGTCGCCGCGGAGCTCGGCTCCGCGGAGGACGTCGAGACGGTGACCAAGGTCGTCGTCACCCAGGCCGCCGACGCGGTGGGTGCCACGGTCGCCTCCCTGTCGCTCCTGGTCGACGAGGAGACCCTGGCCCTGGTGGGCCTGCGCGGCGGCCCCGAGGGAGCCGCGCGGCGATGGGCCACCTTCTCCATCCACGACTCCACCCCGGCCAGCACCGTGGTCCGGACCGGCGAGCTGATGCTGCTGACCGGCCGCGACGCCATCCAGGACCGCTTCCCCGACCTGGAGAGCACCTCCCGGGGAGAACGATCGATCGTGGGCCTGCCGCTGCGCGTGGTGGGACGCACGATCGGCGTGATCACGCTGTCCTTCCCGGGGCGCCGCGAGGTCGACACCGCCGAGCTGGAGTTCCTGGGCATCCTGGCCGACTCCTGCGCGCAGGCGCTGGAGCGCATCCGGGCCGAGGACGACGCGGACCGTCAGGCCGCCCGGGTCCGCTTCCTCGCCGACGCCACCACCGAGCTCGCCACGAGCCTCGACTACGAGGCGACCCTCGCGAACGTCGCCCGGCTGGCGGTGCCGACGTTCGCGGACTGGTGCGCGATCGACGTCGTGGAGGACGACCGGCTGCACCGGCTGGCGGTGGAACATGTCGACCCGGCCAAGGTGCAGCTGGCTCGCGAGCTCGAGCGGCGCTACCCCACCGACCGCAGCTCGTCCACGGGCGCCTGGGAGGTGATCCGGACCGGTCGCAGCATCCTCATCCCGGAGGTCACCGACGAGATGATCGTCGCCGCGGCCCGGGACGAGGATCATCTGAAGCTGGCCCTGCAGCTGCAGCTCCGCAGCGGCCTGCTCGTGCCGCTGGTCGCGCACGGGCGGGTGTTCGGGGTCATCACGTGGGTCATGTCCGAGTCCGAGCGCCGCTACACCCAGGCGGACGTCGCCTTCGCCGAGGACCTGGGCAAGCGCGGCGCGATCGCCATCGACAACTCCCAGCTCCACAGCGAGACGATGCAGGCCGCGGTGCGACTGCAGCGCGCTGTGCTCCCGGACCTGGCCACGGAGATCCCGGGGTGGGACCTGGCCAGCTTCTACAGCCCGGCCGGTCGCACCGAGGTGGGCGGCGACTTCTACGACGCCATCGGCCTGCCCGATGGCCGGCTGGTCCTCTTCGTCGGCGATGTCATGGGCAGAGGCGTCGGGGCCGCTGCGGCGATGGCCCAGATGAGGGCCGCGATCCGGGCCTACGTCGCCGTCGATCCCACCCCCGAGGCCGTGCTCGCCAAGCTCGACCTGCTGTTCACGACGTACGGCATGACTCAGCTGGTGACCTTGGTCTACATCGTGGTGGACCCGCGGTGCGACGAGCTCACCCTCGTCAACGCGGGACACCCGCCCCCGGTGCTCCTGCGCACCGATGGCGCCACCGAGCAGCTGCCCCTGGCGAGCGGCCCTCCCCTGGGCACGGGCGTCGGACCCCGCCGACCGATGACCGTGGCCTTCCACGACGGCGACAGCCTGCTCGCGTTCACCGACGGACTCATCGAGCGTCGCGACGAGGACATCGACGAGGGTCAACGACGTCTCCGCGACACGGTGCCCGGTCTGGCGCGACGCCCACTCGCCGAGGCCCTCCCCTGGCTGGTGGAGAAGGTGCGCGACCACACGCGGGAGGACGATGTGGCCGCCGTCGTCGTCCGGCGCGACAGCCGCCGGGCCTGACGCTGGACAGCGCTCCCCCACCGCTTGCGCCGTGAGTATCGTGGAGGGACTGGTTGGACGAACAGCCGCGCGACCGGTTCTGGTCGCACTCACTCCACACTGCCTGGAGGACGCGGTGCCCAACCTTCCGCCGGTCACTGCATGTGCGACCTGACCCCCGATGACGGCGTCACCTTCGCGGGGGCGGCCCTCAGCTTCCCCTCGGCAGCGCGCGAGTTCGTGCGCGGGCACACCTGCGCCGAGCACGGGACCTTCGCGATCCATGCACTCGAGCTGGTGACCAGCGAGCTCGTCACCAACGCGGTGCTTCACGGACAGCCCCCGGTCACGCTGCTGCTCACCTGCCAGACGACCGAGATCCGGCTCGCGGTCAGCGACGCCGGCCCCGGCCTCCCGGACGGACAGGCGACGTTCGGGCACGCGACGCCCAGGCGCCCGGACGAGCTGGGGGCATCCGGGAGCCTGGGCCTCGGCCTGAAGATCGTCGCGCAGACCGCCCGGGACTGGGGCACCACCACGCTCCCCGTCGGCATGGAGGTCTGGTGCCGGGTGCCCACCGGCATGCTGCCGCAGCGGAGCGCACCGGGTCGTCCCTGAGGCTCGCGCGCGGCCCCGGGCAGGTGCCGTCCGTGGTGCCGCGCGAGCCCGTCGTCCAAATCGGTGATCGTGAGCGGTTGCCGACGTCCGGACGTGGTCACGCGAGGAACGTCGGCAGCATGACCGCAGGACTCGCTCGCCGGCGGAGGTCGCGGGCCTCCGCCCGGGTCCGGATCGCCGTCCCCGCGACAGCCGCACTGCTCACGCTCGCGGGCTGCACCGGAACCTCCGGCCAGGCCGACCTCACCACCCCCGTGGCGTCGCCGGCTGCGGCCGAGCCCGCTGCTGGCGGACCCGGCCTGCGGGTGGCCGTGATCGGTGACTCCCTCGCCGGGCAGGACGACTGCGGGGGCTGCACGCCCTTCGTCGACCTGTACGCCACCTCCCTCGGCACCGAGACCGGCAGGACCGTCGAGGCCGACAACCTGTCGACAGATGACGCTCTCACCACGGCAAGGCTCGTGACGCGGATCCGGTCGGACGACTACTTCCGGACAGCGGTCGCGGCCACCGACATCCTCATCGTCGCCGTCGGGCACTTCGACACCCCGTGGGCGATCACGACGGACTCCTGCGACGGCGCGAACGGCGACAGCCCACCCTGGGAGCGGTACCGGGAACCGTGCATGGCGTACGCGGCGCAGCAGCAGGCCGACGAGCTCAAGCTCTTCCTTGCCGAGGCCAGGAGGCTCCGTGCCGGACGAGCGACCGTGCAGATCGTCATCACCGTGTACAACGACTGGATCGGGCGGCCCGGAGCCCCCGAGGCCGCGACCCGGCCCACCGCGACCACGCTCGATGCGTTCCAGGAGGCCGACTGTGCCGCCGCCGCGGGTGCGGACGCCTGGTGCGTGGACAGCTACCACGCCTTCAACGGGCCCGAGGGCCTGAGCGCGGCAGGCGACCTCCTGGCCGCGGACCACACCCACCCCTCGGCGAGGGGCCATGAGCTCCTCGCCCGACTGCTCGACCGGGTCGACGTCAGCAAGGTCACCGAGGAGTGAGCGCGCTCATCGCTCGAGCAGCCTGCCCACCCCGTTGGTCAGGCGGACGGCGTAGAAGCCGGTGTTGCCGTCGGAGTACCAGACCGTGTGCCGCTCGGTGTCCCATGCCGGCTGCGACATCGCGAAGGCACCCATGGCGGTGGGGTTGTCCGGCTTCGTGCCGGCCAGCGGCTTGTTGAAGTAGCCCACCTCCACCGGGTGCTCCAGCTTGCGGATGTCGAAGATCCGCAACCCCGACAGGATCATCGAGCAGGCGATGACCTTCGGGCTTCGACGGGTCGGGGCCGAGCAGTAGTGGCCGGCGTACCCCTGGACCGGGATCGCCGCCCCCGGGTCGTTCTGCTGCTCTCCCTTGCGGGCACCCGGTTGGTGGACCTGCAGCCGCATGTCGGACACGATCGTCGGGGTCGCCGGATCGGTCACGTCGATGATCCGGGCCGCGCCCACCGGGGCCGACGACTGGTCGGCGCCCGAGGTGAGACTGTAGTTGGCGAACTCGTCGACCTCGAGCAGGTAGTCGCGGCCGTTGCGGGTGAACGGCTCGGACACCTGCGGGATCGAGTGCTCCGGCCAGGTGAGGTCAGCCAGGACGTGCACCTGGGGGTCGGGCCGGCGCTCCTGGATCTCGCTGACGTCGACGATCCGTAGCCCGCCGCTGGAGAAGCGCGCTCCGCTGTCGGAGTTGCCGATGTTGGCGACGTAGAGGGTGCGGCCGTCGGCGGAGACCCGCATGCCGTGGTAGTTCACGCCGTACTGCTCGAAGATCCGCTGCGGGTCGGTCGGGTCCGTGACGTCGATCGCGACCAGTGTCTGGCCCCCGGTGCTGGAGGCGTAGAACGTCTTGCCGTCCGGCGACCAGCCACTCTCGTGGCCGAGGATCGCGCTCGGCGTGGAGGAGAGCAGCCGGGGGTGGCGGCAGTTGGTCCGCACGTCGTAGAGGTCGAGGATCCCGGGCGCGGTCGCGGGGTTGCCCGAGACGGCGCCCAGCAGGCCGCGCTTCTGGTTGAGCAGCACCGACTCGTGCGGCGTCAGCATCGCCGGCGTCGTCAGGGTCGCGGTCTGCCTCGGGTGCGCGGGGTGGTTCATGTTCAGGACGATCACGCCGAGCCCGGTGCCCGCGTTGAACAGTGCGTCCTTCGGGAAGAGCAGCGTGGAGTCGTAGAAGGCGCAGGTGTTGCCGCGCGAGTCGGTGTAGCGCAGCACCTTGAAGCCGCCGGTGCGGCCCTGGTGCGAGACCGGCTCGGTGTTGCAGCGGTAGCCCCGCGCGACGCGCCCCGAGTCGTAGTCCGCCTGCGGGACGCGGCCCTGGATGTCGGTCTCCGGGCGGGCGCCGGGGCCGCAGGTCGCCTGCGGCGTCGGGGCCGGGAACGACGACCCGGTCGCCGACAGGACGCCGCTCAGGCCGAGGCCGAGCAGCCCCACGAGCAGGGCCGTCAGGGCGACGCCGAGTCGGCGGAGCGCGGGCGTACGCCGGGTGGAAGTACGACGGGCGGGGTCACGGCGAAGCGGCGTGCCGGCTGCGTCTTTCGAGTCCATGCTGGCTCAACGACCGAGTCAGCCGGAGATGACGCCCAACCGTCCGACTGTTTCCTCGAACTCGCTCACCAGGTCGGCGACCACGTCGGCGACCGGGCGCACCTCGTTCATCCGCCCGACGATCTGGCCGATGGGCATCGAGATCACGTCCGGGTTGCCGGAGGCGTTGATCCGGTTGTGCGCCTCGGCGACCAGGAGGTTCTGCAACGGCATCGGCAGCGGGGCCGGGGCGTCGGCCTCGGCCCAGGCCTCGGTCCACTTGGTCTTGAGCAGCCGCGCCGGCTTGCCGGTGTAGATCCGGGTGCGGACGGTGTCGCTCGACGTGGCCCGCGTGAAGGCCTCGGTCCAGCCCGCGTTGGACTGCAGGTTCTGGTACTCCTCGGTGCCCAGCCAGATCGAGCCGGTCCACACACCCTGGGCGCCGAGCGCCAGCGACGCGGCGATCTGGCGACCCGAGCCGATGCCGCCGGCGCCGAGGACCGGGACGTCCGGCCCGACCGCGTCGACGATGTCGGGGGTGAGCACCATGCTGGCGATCTCGCCGGTGTGGCCGCCGGCCTCGTAGCCCTGGGCGACGATGATGTCCACGCCGTTGGCGACGTGGCTCAGCGCGTGCTTGGCGGCCCCGGCGAGCGCGGCGACCTTGATCCCGTGCTCGTGGCACTTGTCGATGACGTCCTTGGGCGGGGAGCCCAACGCGTTGGCGATCAGCACCGGGCGGTGCTTGAGGGCGACGTCGAGGTGGGAGCGGGCGATCGAGTGCAGCCAGCCGAGGACGCCGTCGCGACCCTCTCCCTCGGGCAGCGGGGGGACGCCCAGCTGCTGGAGGGTGCGGTCCACGAAGGAGATGTGCTCGGGCGGGATCATCGCCTTCAGGTCGATGGAACTCCCCTCGGTGGGGATGTTCATCGGCATCACGATGTCCACGCCGTACGGCTTGCCGTCGGTGTTCTCGTCGAGCCAGGTCAGCGACTTCTCGAGCTCCTCGGTGTCGTTGAACCGGACGCAGCCGAGCACGCCGAGCCCGCCGGCGCGCGACACCGCGGCGGCGACGTGCTCGGACGGGGTGAACGCGAAGATGGGGTACTCGATGCCGAAGGCATCACACAGTGGGGTGCGCATCAGGCGTCAGCTCCTGCAGTCGCGGCGGACATCGCCATCTCCTTGGCCCGCGGGTACTGCGCCTTGCCGGTGGCGTTGCGCGGGATCTCGGGCACGAGGGTCAGCGCCCGGGGCAGCTTGTAGCCGGACAACGAGCCGCGCAGGAACGCCCGGAGCCCCTCGAGCTCCACGGTCTCGCCCTCGCGCGGCTGGATGACCGCGGCGACCGACTGGCCGTACTTCTCGTCGGGCAGGCCGACCACGAGGACGTCGTAGACGCCCGGATGCGCCTTGATCGCCATCTCCACCTCCTCGGGGTAGACCTTCTCCCCGCCGGTGTTGATGCAGTTGGAACCACGGCCGAGCAGGGTGACCTTGTTGTCGGGTTCGATCCGCGCGAAGTCGCCGGGTACGGAGTAGCGGACGCCGTCGAGCTCGATGAACGTCTTGGCCGACTTCTCGGGGTCCTTGTAGTAGCCCACGGGCACGTGGTGGGCGCGGGCGAGCCGGCCGACGGCGCCCACGTTGGTCGCGGTGTCGAGGATGTTGTTCTGGTCGTCGAGCACGACGCTTCCGGCGCCCAGCGAGACCAGCGCACCCTCGCCCTTGATGGACTCCTTGTCCTGGAGCCCGGTGCCCTGGAACCCCGTCTCGGACGCGCCGACGGAGTCGGTGAAGAAGGTGTTCGGGAACGCCGCCATCCAGCGCTCCTTGACGGCGCGGCTGAAGATCGCCGCGCTGCTCGAGACCGCCAGCAGGTCGGGGGTCTCGTAGCTGCCGACCTCGTAGGCCTCGATCAGCGGGCGGGCCATGGCGTCACCGGTCATGAAGATCAGCTGGACGCTCTCGCGCTCGATGATCTCCCAGGTGCGCACCGCGTCGAACTTCGGCTCCAGCAGGGTCAGGTGGCCCGCGAACAGGTGCATGAGCAGGGCCGCCTGCGCGCCGCCGTGCATGAGCGGGCTGAGCGGGAAGGTCACCATGCGGCCCTCGGCGGCGGCCTGCACGGACTGGTCGTACTCCTCGAGCGGCTCGCCGGTCATGAAGTCGATCCCGCCGCCGAGCACGCGCCAGAAGTCCTCGTGGCGCCACATGACGCCCTTGGGGTAGCCGGTGGTGCCACCCGTGTAGACGATGTAGATGTCGTCGGGGCTGCGCTCGCCGAAGTCGCGCTCCGCACTCTGGCCCTCGAGTGCGTCGGCCCAGGCCACCCCGCCGTACGACGAGATGTCGGCGTCGTTGTCGGGGTCGGACGGATCATCCATCACCACGATGGTCTCGAGCCCGGGGTGCTTCGGGGCGCAGGCGGCCACCAGCGGCGCATAGGGACGCTCGTGGATCAGCGCGACGATGTCGGCGTTGTCGAAGAGGTAGTTGAGCTCGCCCTCGACGTAGCGGTAGTTCACGTTGATGGCGACGGCGCGGATCTTGAAGATCGCCAGCAGGGCGACGACGTGCTCGACGCTGTTCTTGGCGTAGACCCCGACGTGGTCCCCGGCCCCGACGCCACGCGAGGCGAGATGGTGCGCGAGCCGGTTGGCCTCGGCCTCCAGCTCGCCGTAGGTGACGGTGCGGTCGCCGATCTTGAGCGCCGGCTTCCCGGCAGCGGCATCGACGGCGTGTTCGAAGAGATCTGCGAGGTTCAGGGCCACGGCCCGAGACTAGAACACGTTCTTGTTTTTGGCTAGCATCCCCCTCATGACCTCCTCCGACGCGCCCAGCGACGTGCCCCGTGATGTGCCCCGTGATGAGCCGAGCGACGAGAACGCGCCCCACTGCCTGGTCGAGCAGATCGGGCACACGCTCGTCATCACGATGAACCGTCCGGAGGCGCGCAACGCACTGTCCGGGGAGATGCTCGAGATCATGAGCGACGCGTGGGACCGGGTGAACTCCGACGACTCGATCCGGGTCGCGATCCTCACCGGGGCGGGCGGCTACTTCTGTGCCGGCGCCGACCTCAAGGCGATGTCGAAGTCGTCGCCCTCGGAGAAGTTCGAGTCCGGGGAGTTCGACCCGTCGGTGATCAAGTCGCTGCTCAAGGGCTTCCGGCTGACCAAGCCGCTGATCGCCGCGGTCGAGGGACCGGCCATCGCCGGGGGCACCGAGATCCTGCAGGGCACCGACATCCGGGTCGCGGGCGAGTCGGCGAAGTTCGGCGTCTCCGAGGCCCGGTGGAGCCTCTACCCGATGGGCGGCTCGGCGGTCCGGCTCGTGCGCCAGATCCCCTACACCGTCGCCGCCGACCTGCTGCTGACCGGACGCCACATCAAGGCACCGGAGGCCCGGGAGATCGGCCTGGTCGGGCACGTCGTACCGGACGGCACGGCGCTGGCGAAGGCCCACGAGATCGCCGACCTGATCGCGGCCAACGGCCCGCTCGCCGTCCAGGCCATCCTCAAGACGATGCGCGACTCCGAGGGCAAGCACGAGGACGACTGCTGGAAGGACGACGCGCGCGTCGGCGCCGCCGTCTTCGCCTCCGCCGACGCCAAGGAGGGGCCGCTCGCGTTCTCGGAGAAGCGAAAGCCCGACTTCCGGGGCCGCTGAGCATTCACTGGGGCGTGTCCCTGTTGCTCGAGCTCGCACTGGCTCGAGCAGGTCCGGCCCCTGTGGCTGTCGCTGCGCGTCGAGGGCACCGCGTCGTCCTAGACTCCGTGCCCATGGGATCAGCGCCGCTCTTCATGCTCCTCGGGATCGGGCTGATGGTGGTGCTCGGGTGCGTCGCCTACGTCGCCGATAAGAAGCGCCGGGAGGCGATGTTCGTCTTCGCCGCGACGCGTGGCTGGAACTACGCCCAGTCCGACGACAGCCTCATCGACCGGTTCGACGGCTCGCCGTTCGGCCTGGGCCACGGCCGGCGCGCGACCAACGTGCTCCTCGGCAGCCACGACGGTCGCGCCATGGTGGCGTTCGACTACCGCTACCGGACCACCAGCGGCACGGGCAAGAGCCGCTCGACACAGACCCACCGCTTCTCGGTGGTGGCGCTGTCGATGGGCGCCTGGTTTCCCGCCCTGTCAGTGACGCCGGAGGGGCTGGTGGGCCGCTTCTTCGGCCGGCTCACCAACAGCGACATCGAGCTGGAGTCGGAGGACTTCAACCGCGCGTTCACCGTCACCTGCCCCGATCGCAAGTTCGCCTCTGACGTGCTGCACCCGCGGATGATGGAGTTCCTGCTGCAACGGCCCGAGCTGGCGTGGCGCTTCGACCGGGACTCGATGCTGATGATCCGCTCCGGACAGCAGACGACCGGGGAGATCGACGCCAAGCTGGCCACCATGGACGCGATCGGCGACCAGATCCCGGAGTTCGTGTGGCGCCAGCTGAAGGGTGAGCAGTGATGGAGTACGCCGTGGTCGTTCCCGTCGCGCTGGTCGTCCTGCTCCTGATCACCCTCGTCGTGATGTACAACCGCTTCGTCCGCCAGCGGGTGCTGGTCGACGAGTCGTGGGGCCAGACCGACGTGGAGCTGACCCGTCGCCACGAGCTGGTGCCGAACCTCGTGCAGACGGTCAGGGGCTACGCCGAGCACGAGCGTGCCGTGCTCGAGGGCCTGACCCTGGCTCGGGAGCAGGCCGCGGCCCACCGGACGGAAGGGCCCCACGACCGCGAACGGTTCGAGGAGGCGCTCGGCGGAGCGGTCCGCGACCTGCTGGTGCGGGTCGAGGCCTACCCCGACCTCAAGGCCAGCGCCCACTTCCTCGAGCTCCAGGACGAGCTCACCAACACCGAGGACCGCATCGCTGCGGCCCGGCGCTTCTACAACGGCAACGTGCGGGCCTACAACACCCGCGTGGCGACGTTCCCGTCCAACCTCGTGGCGGCGATGTTCCACTTCGCCGCCCGCCCGTTCTTCGAGCTCACCGACCCGGTCGCCCGGCAGCCGGTTCGCGTGGACCTGGGGCCCGAGGGCCCGGCTTCGTAGGTTCCTCGAGGCTGCCGGCGAGGACGAAGAGGCCGCCGATCAGCAGCATCGGGACGACGACGACACCGGACGAGCCGCCCAGTGCGGCCCCGAGCGGAGGACCGTCACCAACCCCGTGGACGGCGGCCCGCGCGAACAGCGAGAGCAGCTGGGCCAGCGCGACCGCGAGGATGAGCCGCCCGGCGAGACGCGGCCGGTGCAGCCCCAGGAAGCCGAGCGCGACGCCGAGGCCCAGCACGGCGATCGAGTCGACCGGCCCGATCTCGTCCCGGTCCCACAGCCCGACGACCGCGTTCAGCAGGATCAGGAGGGCGACGACGCCGGTGACGACGGCCAGCACCCTTCCCGCCGGCGCCGGTCGGAGCGCGGCGTACACGCTCAGCGCGATGGCGGGCAGCGCACCGAGGGCCACGATGCCCACCGCCGCCCAGCCGCCGGGGTCGTCGAACGCGTAGCCCGCGGCGAACACGCCACCGAGCACGCCGAAGAGCAGCATCACCCAGAAGGCGACGGAGCTCAGGACCTTCGATGTCGTCATGGCCTCCACCTTCCTCGTACCCAGCATCCCGCGGCGCACGGAGGTGGCGACGGGCCCGGAGTCCTGCCGCAGCCGGACGTTGGTCACCTCTCGGCGGTCAGAGAGGGGTGATCGGGATCGAGCGGCGGGGCTCGAAGGCGAACCCGGCTCCGGTGCTGAACCGGGTGACGGCGACCGGGTCGGCCTCGGCCGCCGGCTCGGCACGACGTACGACGTGGGCGGTCCAGTCCGTGGCCGTGCCGCTCGCCTCGACGTCGAGGTGGGGGTCGACCGCACGCACGACCGCCTGCAGCGGGGCGAGTGCGTCCGGCCCGCACAGCGCGACCCACGCCCCGTCCGCGTGGGCCGGCGACGCCGAGACCGTGAGCGTGTCCCCCACGCTCGCCACGACGTACGCCGCCGGGTTGAGCAGCGGGTGCAGCTCCAGGACCCGCAGCGCGCCCTCGACGCCACCGGGCAGCACCAGGGCGCGGTGGATCCGCTCCGCGGCGATCCCGGCGATGCCCACCAGCTGCTTGCTGCAGAGCTCGCGCGCAGCCTGGGCGTCGAGCCTGCGGCGCACGGCGCGCACGAACCCCAGGTTGAGCAGGTGCATCTGCAGGCAGACCTCGTCGGCGATCCGGACCAGCGCCGCGTGCGAGAAGTCCTCGAACGACAGGTCGCTGAGCAGGGGCCCGGCGTAGTCGCCCATCCCCTCTTCAATGGGGTCGATCGGGTCGAGGACCACGGTGGCGGCCCGGGAGGAGCGCAGCTCGGTGCAGCCCTCGGACTCGGACACCGGCGGGTGCATCTCGTCGATGGTGACCGTCCAGGCACAGTGCGGGTCCCGCCCGGCCGGGATCCGCGGCGGCCGGTGGATCGGCCGGACCTGCGCGCGGGGGTTGGTCGCCACCGCGGTCGCGTCGAACGTCGGGTCCTCGATGTCGTGGCACATCGAGCGGACGTAGTCCTCGCCCATCGGCTCCACGTCCATCAGCGCGCCGCAGTGGTCGAGGTGGAACTCGCCGTGCCACGGGTCGTGCACGGTGTAGCGGAAGTCCATGAACTGCGGCGGTGCGCCGATGTCGAGCTGGAGCCCCTTGAAGATGGTGACGACGTCGGTGCCCTCGAAGCCCAGCGCCTGCTGCATCCGCCGGGTGTAGATCGGGCTCGCCGCCATCCACTCCTCGATGGCGACCTGCGCCATCTCCTCACGCCCGAAGGCCGCGATGCAGAAGGCCATCCCGGCCCGGTCGATCAGCTGCCCGGCGAGCAGCAGCTCGGGCACCAGGGTGGCGAGCTCCCCGCGGGAGAGGGCGTCGTACCTGCTGGTCAACCGACGGACCTGTCGCCCGTCCAGTACTGCGCGCGGAGAGCCTTCTTGTCCGGCTTCCCGAGCCCGGTGAGGGGCAGCGCGTCGGCGACGATCACCTGCTTGGGCGCCTGCACCGCGCCCTTGCGCTCCTTGACCGCCTGCCGGATCTCGGCGGTCATGGTGGCGATCGACCGCTCGTCGCGCGCCGCGTCCTCGCGGAGTACGACGATCGCCGTCACCGCCTCGCCCCACTTCTCGTCGGGGGTGCCGATGACGCCCACCTGGGCGACCGCGGGGTGCTCGGCGACGACGTCCTCGACCTCGCGCGGGAAGACGTTGAAGCCGCCGGTGACGATCATGTCCTTGGTCCGGTCGACGATGAACCAGAAGCCGTCCTCGTCCTCGCGGGCGACGTCGCCGGTGTGCATCCAGCCGTCCCGGAAGGTCTCGGCGGTCTCGTCGGGGAGGTTCCAGTAGCCGCCCGCGAGCAGCGGGCCGGCCACACAGATCTCGCCGGGCTCGCCGACCGGCACCGGCCGCCCGTCCTCGCCGAGCAGCGCCGTCCGCAGGAAGGCCGACGGGCGCCCGCACGAGGACAGCCGCTTTGCGTCGTGGTCCCCCTTGGCGAGGTAGCTGATCACCATCGGCGCCTCGGACTGGCCGTAGTACTGCGCGAAGATCGGGCCGAAGCGGTCGATCGCCTCCTGCAGCCGGACCGGGTTGATCGCCGAGGCGCCGTAGTAGACGGTCTCCAGCGACGACAGGTCGCGGGTGCGGGAGTCCGGGTGGTCCATCAGCGCGTAGAGCATCGACGGCACCAGCATGGTCGCGGTGATCCGCTGCTCCTCGATCGTCCGCAGCACCTCGGCCGGGTCGAAGCGCGGCAGCACGAACAGCGAGCCACCCTTGATCACGGTCGGCACGAAGAACGCGGCACCGGCGTGCGACAGGGGCGTGCACATGAGGAACTTCGGCGACTCGGGCCACTCCCACTCCGCCATCTGGATCTGGGTCATCGTCGACATCGCGCGCGAGGTCCCGATCACGCCCTTGGGCTTGCCGGTGGTGCCGCCGGTGTAGGTGATGGACACGATGTGGTCCGGCTCCAGCGTCACCGCCTCCAGCGGCTGGGGGTCGAACGTCGCGGCCGTCGCGGCGAGGTCCCGGCAGGCGCGACCGCCTGCGCAGGCCTGCTCCAGCTCCGGCGGGACCGGTCCGATCGTGAGGACCTGAGTCAGGCCCGGCACCTTCTCGAGCAGGCCGAGCGCGCGCTCGACGAACATCGGCACCGGGTCGATGACCAGCGTGGTGATGCCGGCGTCGTTGAGCACGTAGGCGTGGTCGTCGAGCGAGCCCAGCGGGTGCAGCGACGTACGCCGGTAGCCCTGGGTCTGGCCCGCGCCGATGATGAAGAGCACCTCGGGCCGGTTCAGGGCCAGCAGCGCACCGGGCGTCCCGCGGCCGGCACCGAGCGCCTCGAACGCCTGGGCGTACTGGCTGACCCGCGCGGCCACCTCGCCACCGGTCAGCGTGGTGTCGCCCAGGAACATCACGGGCTTGTCGCGGTGCCGCTTCAGCGCCGCCGCCATCAGGTGGCCGTTGTGGGTGCCGACCCGCAGGAGGTCGGTGTCGGTCACGGGATCGTCGAGCACTGTCATGCCGCCGAGACTAGAACGTGTTACAGAATTAGGCCAGCACCTCGGCCACCTCGTGCACCTCGGCCGCCGACCGGCAGCTCAGCAGCAGCGTCGTCACGCCCGTCTCCTCCCACTGGGCCACCCGCTCGCGGACCTCACCGGCACTGCCGACGATGTGCATGTCGTCGACGAGCTCGTCGGGGATCAGGGCAGCCGCCCGGTCCTTGCTCCCCTCGAGGTAGAGCCGCTGGACCTCGTCGGCCAGCTCGGCGTACCCCATCCGCTCGAAGACGTGCTTGTGGAAGTTCTGCTCCTTGGCGCCCATCCCGCCCATGTAGAGCGCGACGATCGGCTTCAGCGCCCGGAGGACGCCCACCTTGTCGTCGGTGATCTGCAGGTGGCAGGTCGCCGAGATCTCGAAGTCGGCACGGGTACGCCGCGCACCCTCGCGGGCGAACCCCTCGTCCAGCCACGGCTGGTACATCCCCGCCGACCGCGGCGTGTAGAAGATCGGGATCCAGCCGTCCGCGATCTCGGCGGTCTGCGCGACGTTCTTCGGCCCCTCGGCGCCGAGCCAGATCGGGATGTCGGCGCGCAGCGGGTGGACGATCGGCTTCAGCGGCTTGCCGAGCCCGACCGAGCCCGGGCCGTCGTAGGGCAGCGGGTAGTGCGGGCCGGGATTGGTGACCGGTCCCTCGCGGGCCAGCACCTTGCGGATGATGTCGACGACCTCGCGGGTGCGGGCCAGGGGCTTCGAGAAGGGCTGGCCGTACCAGCCCTCGACCACCTGCGGGCCACTCACGCCCATGCCGAGCACCACCCGGCCACCACTGAGGTGATCGAGGGTGAGCGCATGCATGGCGATCGACGTCGGGGTGCGCCCGGACATCTGGACGATCGAGGTCCCGAGCCGCACCCGCGAGGTCTCGCGTCCCCACCAGGCCAGGGGCGTGAACGCATCGGAGCCCCAGGCCTCCGCGGTGAAGATCGCGTCGAAGCCGGCATCCTCCGCCGCGGCCACCAGCTCGCCGACCCCGGCAGGCGGCTGCGCACCCCAATACCCCAGCTGCAGACCAAGTTTCATGCCGACACCTTCCCAGAACCCTTGTCATCAAGATAGAACGTGTTCTAGTTTCAACCCTATGTCGCGCACCCTGCAAGCACCGGTGACGGTGAGTTTCGACTACACCCGCTCGGTGGGACCGGTCCTGGGCCGTTTCCTGACCGGCCTTCGTGACGGCCGGCTGGTGGCCGCCCGCACCTCCGACGGACGCGTGGTCCTCCCGCCGCCGGAGTTCGACCCGGTGACCCATCGGGAGACCGACGACTTCGTCGAGGTCTCCCCCACCGGCACGGTCACCTCGTGGACCTGGGTGCCGGAGCCCGTTGCCGGCCAGCCCTTCGACCGGCCGTTCGCGTTCGCCCTGGTGACGCTGGACGGCGCCGACGTGCCGTTCCTGCACGCGCTCGACGTCGCCTCCCCCGACCAGGTGCACACCGGCATGCGGGTCCGGGTGCGCTGGGCCGACGAACGCGTCGGCTCGATCACCGACATCCTGTGCCTCGAACCAGCGGAGCAGTCGAATCCCGGCGAGGTGCCCGTGATGGCGACCACCGAGGGAGACCCGGTCACGGGGATCATCACCCCGGTCAACCTCGACTACCTCTACGCAGCCTCCCCGGAGGAGTCGGCGTTCTACCGCGGCCTCGCCGAGGGCCGGATCCTGGGCCAGCGCTGCCCCGTGTGCCACAAGGTCTACGTCCCGCCGCGCAGCGCCTGCCCGGTCGACGGGGTCGCCACCACCGACGAGGTCGAGCTCGCCCACAAGGGCACGGTCACGACGTTCTGCATCGTGAACGTGCCGTTCCTGGGCCAGCGGATCACGCCGCCGTACGTCTCGGCGTACGTCCTGCTCGACGGCGCCGACATCGCCTTCCTGCACCTGATCCTCGACGTCCCGGCCGACGAGGTCCGGATGGGCATGCGGGTCGAGGCCGTGTGGAAGCCGCGCGAGGAGTGGGGCACCACGATCGAGAACATCAGCCACTTCCGTCCGACCGGCGAGCCCGACGCGGACTACGAGACCTACAAGGTGCACCTGTGAGAGACGTTGCGGTCGTCGGGTTCGCCCAGCGACAGATGAGTGAGTTCGACGGGTCACCCACGTGCGTGGAGCTGCTCGTCCCGATCTTCGCCGAGTGCTACGAGCAGACCGGCTTCACCCGCAGGGACATCGGCTTCTGGTGCTCGGGCTCGTCGGACTACCTGGCCGGGCGGTCCTTCTCGTTCGTGTCGGCCGTGGACGCCATCGGCGTCATCCCGCCGGTCAACGAGTCCCACGTCGAGATGGACGCCGCCTGGGCCCTCTACGAGGCCTGGCTGAAGATCCAGACCGGCGAGGTCGACACGGCCCTGGTCTACGGCTTCGGCAAGGCCTCGGCCGGGGTGCTGCGGCGCACCCTTGCGCTGCAGCTCGACCCCTACGCGATGACCCCCCTGTGGCCCGACACCGTGTCCCTGGCCGGCCTGCAGGCCCGGGCGGGGATCGACGCCGGGCTGTGGGACGAGCGCGCGATGGCCGAGGTGGTGAACCGCTCGCTCACCGATGCCGAGAAGAACGAGTACGCCGTGCGCAAGGGCGGCTCCTCGGTCGAGGAGCTGCTCGCGCGTCCGATGTACGCCGACCCGCTGCGCAAGCACGACTGCTCCCCCGTGACCGACGGGGCGGCCGCGATCGTCCTGGCCGCCGGCGACCGGGCACGGGACGTCTCGGACCGGCCCGCCTGGATCTCGAGCATCGCGCACTTCGTCGACCCGATCAGCCTGGGCACCCGCGACCTCACCCGGTCGCCGTCGGCGGCCGCGGCCGCGCGGCCGGCCGACCTGGCCGGGCTCGAGGTGGCCGAGCTGCACGCGCCGTTCAGCCACCAGGAGCTGGTGCTGCGCCGCGAGATCGGGATCGCCGACGACGTCACGGTCAACCCGTCCGGCGGCGCGCTCGCGAGCAACCCGATGTTCACCGGCGGCCTGATCCGGATCGGCGAGGCCGCCCGCCGGGTGTGGGACGGCAGTGCCGCCAAGGCGCTCGGCCACGCGACCAGCGGGCCGGCGCTCCAGCAGAACCTCGTGTGCGTGATGGAGGACAGGAACTGATGACCAAGCAGCTGGCGGCCGTGATCGGGGTGGGCCAGACCCACCACCGGGCCAAGCGACTGGACGTCTCGATGGCGGGCCTGTGCCGCGAGGCCATGGACCGGGCGCTCACCGACGCGAACCTGACCCTCGACGACATCGACGCGATCGTCGTCGGCAAGGCCCCCGACCTGTTCGAGGGCGTGATGATGCCCGAGCTGTTCCTGGCCGAGTCCCTGGGCGCCGCGGGCAAGCCCCTGCTGCGCGTGCACACCGCCGGCTCGGTGGGCGGCTCCACCGCGATCGTCGCAGCCTCGCTCGTCCAGGCGGGCGTCCACAAACGGGTCCTCACCGTGGCCTTCGAGAAGCAGTCGGAGTCCAACGCGATGTGGGCGCTCTCGGTGCCGATCCCGTTCAACATGCCGGTGCACGCCGGCGCCGGCGGCTACTTCGCGCCGCACGTCCGCTCCTACATCCGGCGCTCCGGAGCCCCCACCCACGTGGGGGCGATCGTCGCGGCCAAGGACCGGCAGAACGCCTTGAAGAACCCCTATGCCCACCTGCACAACAAGGACACCACCGTCGAGTCGGTGCTGGCCTCACAGATGCTGTGGGACCCGATCCGCTACGACGAGACCTGCCCGTCCTCCGACGGCGCCTGCGCGCTGGTCATCACCGACGCGGACACCGCCCGCTCGGCGACCTCGCCGGCGTGGATCCACGGCACCGTGATGCGCTCGGAGGCCACCTCCGCGGCCGAGCGCGACCAGGTGAACCCGCAGGCCGGCCGCGACGCCGCGGCGTACCTCTGGAAGCAGGCCGGCATCACCAACCCGCTCGAGGAGATCGACGCGGCGGAGATCTACGTGCCGTTCTCGTGGTTCGAGCCGATGTGGCTGGAGAACCTGGGCTTCACGCCCGAGGGCGACGGCTGGAAGCTCAGCGAGTCCGGCGGCACCGCCATGGACGGCGTGCTCCCGGTCAACTGCTCCGGCGGCGTGCTGTCCTCCAACCCGATCGGCGCCTCGGGCATGCTCCGCTTCGCCGAGGCCGCCCTGCAGGTCCGCGGCCAGGCCGGTGAGCACCAGGTCGACGGCGTACGGCGTGCCCTCGGCCACGCCTACGGCGGCGGGTCGCAGTTCTTCGCGATGTGGGTCGTCGGGGCCGAGCCGCCCACCAACTGATCCTCACCAACGCGAACGGCCGGCCCGCTTGATGCGGGCCGGCCGTTCGTGGTTGGTGCTTCGTGGTTGATACCGAGCCTAGGAGTACTTGACCTGCAGGTCCTTGATGCCGTTGATCCAGCCGGACCGCAGCCGGCGGGGCTCGGCCAGCTTGGTGATGTCGGGCGCGTGGTCGGCGAGGGCGTCGAACATCAGCCGCACCTCCTGGCGGGCCAGGTTGGCGCCGATGCAGTAGTGCGCGCCGTGGCCGCCGAACGCGACGTGCGGGTTGGGGCTGCGCGTGATGTCGAAGGTGTAGGGGTCCTCGAAGACCTCGTCGTCGAAGTTGGCGCTGGCGTAGAACAGCCCGACGCGCTGGCCCTTCTTCACCTCGACTCCCCCGACCACGACGTCGTTGAGCGCGGTCCGCTGGAAGGAGCTGACCGGGGTGGCCCAGCGGATGACCTCGTCGACCATCGTGTCGGGACGCTCGCGCTTCCACAGCTCCCACTGGTCGGGGTGGTCGAGGAAGGCGTTCATGCCGTGCGTGATCGCGTTGCGCGTGGTCTCGTTGCCGGCCACGGTCAGGATGATGACGAAGTAGCCGAACTCGTCGTCGCTGAGCCCGGCCCCGTCCTTGTGCGCCTGGACCAGCTTGGTGACGATGTCGTCGCGCGGGTTGGCCTTGCGGTCGGCCGCGAGCCCCATCGAGTAGCCGAGGATCTCGGCGGCGGCCACGTCGGGGTCCTCGAGCATCTCGGGGTCGTCGTAGCCGAGCATCGAGTTGGACCAGTCGAAGAGCTTGCGCCGGTCCTCCTGGGGCACGCCGAGCAGGTCGGCGATCGCCTGCAGCGGCAGCTCGCTCGAGACGTCCTCCACGAAGTTGCCCGTGCCCTTGGCCAGGGCCTCCTGGACGATCGAGTTCGCCCGACGCTCCATGATCTCGTCGAGCGCGCTGATCGCGCGGGGGGTGAACCCGCGCGAGATGATCGCCCGGGTCGCGGTGTGGTCGGGCGCGTCCTGGTTGATGAGCATGACGCGCTGGAACTCCACCATCTCGCGCGTCATGTCCTCCTGGAACCGGATGATCGCGCCGTTCTCGGCCGTGGAGAAGTCCTTGCTGTTCTTGGAGACAGCGGCGACGTCGGCGTGCTTGCTGATGGCCCAGTACCCGGTGCCACCCTCCATGCCCGCGCGGGCACGCGCTTCCTGCTCGACCCAGAAGACCGGCGCCTTCTTGCGGAGCGCGAGGAACTCGTCGTGCGGGATCGCGCTCTCGTTCACACCGGGGTCGGTGAAGTCGAATCCCTCGGGGACGACGTCGTTGGCGGTCACTGGTACTCCCTCTCAATCTGGAACACGTTCTAGTGAGGATGGTTACATACTCTCGGAATGTTGGGAACCCTGGCGGATCGATTGGGGTCCAGTTTTTGCCCTGCCTGCAGCCCCGCGCGCTTGTCGCGAACAAGAACGTGTTCTAGTTTTGGCACATGGGCAACCCAGTGATCGTCGACGCCGTCCGCACCCCCCTCGGCAAGCGCCGGGGCTGGCTGGCCGGCGTACACCCCGCCGCACTCCTCGGCTTCGCGCAGGCCGAGGTGCTGCGCCGCGCCGGGATCGACCCGAACGAGGTCGAGCAGGTCATCGGCGGCTGCGTCACGCAGGCCGGCGAGCAGTCCAACGACATGGTCCGGCGGGCCTGGTTGTACGCCGGGCTCCCCCGGCACACCGGCGGCACCGCGCTCGACGCGCAGTGCGGCTCGGGCCAGCAGTCGGCACACCTGGTCAACGACCTGATCGCAGCCGGGACCATCGACGTGGGCGTGGCCTGCGGCGTGGAGTCGATGTCCCGCATCCCGCTCGGCGCCAACGTGCCGCCGGGGCTGGGCGACCCGCGACCCGACGACTGGGACATCGACCTGCCCAACCAGTTCGAGGCGGCCGACCGGATCGCCCGCAACCGTGGGCTGACCCGTGAGGACCTCGAGGCGTTCGGGCTCGCGTCCCAGCAGAAGGCCCGTACGGCCGTCGACGAGGGCCGCTTCAAGCGCGAGATCGCGCCCCTCGAGGCGCCCGTGCTCGACGCCGAGGGCAACTCCACCGGTGAGACCCGCACGGTCGACGCCGACCAGGGGCTGCGCGAGACCACCCGCGAGGGCCTGGCCTCCCTGAAGTCGGTCCTGCCCGACGGCCTGCACACCGCCGGCACGTCCTCGCAGATCTCCGACGGGGCCTCCGCCGTGCTGATCATGGACGAGGACAAGGCCCGCGCCCTCGGCCTGACTCCCCGCGCCCGGATCGTGACGCACTGCCTGGTCGGCTCCGACCCCTACTTCCACCTCGACGGCCCCATCGACGCGACCAACCGGCTGCTCCAGCGCACCGGCATGGCCATCTCCGACTTCGACCTGTTCGAGGTCAACGAGGCGTTCGCGTCGGTCGTGCTCTCCTGGGCGCAGGTCCACGGCGTGGACCTGGACCGGGTCAACGTGAACGGCGGCGCCATCGCCCTGGGCCACCCGGTCGGCTCCACCGGCACCCGCCTGATCACCACCGCCCTGCACGAGCTCGAGCGTCGTGACGCCAGCACCGCGCTCATCTCCATGTGTGCCGGTGGTGCCATGGCTACGGGCACTGTCATCGAGCGGGTCTGAGGGCTGCTGCGCGGGGGCCGCAGTTTCATCAAGGTATGCAGACGAACCCGCAGTTCCCACGGTGAATTCGCCGTGGGAACTGCGGGTTGGGCATGGGAACCCCGGACGGACCGATCAGTCGACGCGGGTCAGGCTGCCCGCCGCAGCAGGCGATCGATCCGGCTCACCGTGAGGCGGGGTCGCTCGTAGTCGGCCCAGATCAGGCGGATCATCGCGAACCCGGTGACCTCGCGCAGCAGATCCTCACGCTGCTTCTCCGCGAAGACCACCTCCCCCGGGTCCTGGCCGGGCGCGAGCAGCCGGCCGTACTTGACCCTGCCGTCGAACTCGCCGAGCAGCCCGCACTCCGGCCACGCCCAGTCCGTCGTGCCGACGAGTCGCCCACGTTCGTCGTACACCTTGAACTGCAGCTGCGGCGCGGGCAGATGGTGTGACCAGAAGAAGTGGCGACCGCGGGACTCCCCCGGGCTCTCGGCGCGGCCGTCGGCCATCCGCACGGTGATGTGCAGCGGCCGGGTGTGCGGCCAGTGCTGCATGAGCTCGAAGCGGGTCATCAGCTGATCGTGGGACGCGAGCTCCTTGTGGAGCAGCGAGTCGAGCAGCACCAGCCCCGCATCTCCGGAAGCGCGGGAGGCAGCCTCGACCGCACAGCGGTCCGGCGAGAGCACCAGGTGCCCGTTGACCTCGACCACGTCCTCGTCGAGGCAGAACCCCTCGTGATGCACCACGTCACCTTCGCTGCGGCCGGCACCGCCGTCGAGGCGCGTCACGTGGACCCGGCGCAGGTCGACGCCCCAGGTGTCGATGCCATGCTCGATGGCGCCCGACACGTGGCTCAGCGCCACCGCCGGCCCCAGCGAGCGCAGCACCGCGTGACTGCGCACCTGATGGCGGCCCACCTCGTCGAGGGCCGTCCAGGCGTCGGGGAAGGTGTAGAAGCCACGGCGGATCCGCAGCCATCGGCGAGCCCTGACCGCGGAGGTGACGGCACGGTCGTCGTACCCGAACTCGCGCGCCTCCGCCCGCGTGAAGAAGCCGTTCAGCTCGGTGAGCACGCGCAGGGGATCCATCCCCCGACCGTGCCGCCAGACGGGTCACCCGTTCTCGTCGTCGGCACGCGCCTGTGGACGACGGGCACCGGCCCCAGCATCCGGGATGCTCAGCGGCTCGACATCGACCGCCTGCATCGACCACACCGGGGCGTACTTTCCTTGATCAAGCCGCACTTCCCATGGTGAATTCGGCACGGGAACTGCTGGCTCGTCTGCATACCTTGATGAACCAGCGGCCCGGTCAAACCAGCGGCCCGGTGATGAACCAGCGGCCCGGTCAACCTCTCCTCAGGCGCCGTACACCGGCTCGGGGGCCGGAGCGGAGGCCATGAGCGCACGCAGGGCGGTGCCGACGTCGGCGGCGTCCCAGCGGGCACCTCGGTCCTCGGCCGGGCCGTGCCGCCAGCCGGTCTCGAGGGTGATCCGGCCGCCCTCGATCTCGATCACGCGCCCGGTGACGTCGCCGGCGGCCTCGGAGGCGAGCCAGGCCACGACCGGGGAGTTGTTGGCGGGGTCCATGGCGTCGAACGCGGCGCCGGACCCGTCGGGGGCGGCCATCATCTCGGGGAAGGCGCCCTCGGTCATCCGGGTCCGGGCGACGGGGGCGATCGCGTTGACGGTGACGCCGTACCTCCCGAGCTCCTGCGCGGCCACCAGCGTGAGCCCGGCGATCCCGGCCTTGGCGGCGGAGTACGTCGCCTGCCCGACCGAGCCCTGCAGCCCGGCGCCCGACGAGGTGTTGATGACCCGGGCCGCGCGCCGGCGGCCCTCCTTGGCCTCGGTGCGCCAGTAGGCACCGGCGTGCCGCAGCGGCGCGAAGTGGCCCTTGAGGTGCACCCGGATGACCGTGTCCCACTCCTCCTCGGAGGTGTTGACGAGCATCCGGTCGCGCACGAAACCGGCGTTGTTGACCAGGATGTCCAGGCCGCCGAACTCGTCGATCGCCTGCTGCACCATGGCCTGCGCGGCGGCGAAGTCGGCGACGTCGGCACCGTTGGACACCGCCCGCCCGCCGGCCTCGCGGATCAGCGAGACGACCTCCTCGGCGGGCGACTCCCCGGTGCCCTCGCCGGACAGCGAGACGCCGTAGTCGTTCACCACGACCGCCGCGCCGTGCGACGCCAGCTCCAGGGCGTGGGCCCGGCCGATGCCGCGACCGGCGCCGGTGACGATGGCGACGCGTCCGTCGAGAAGGTTGCTCACTGCTGCTCCTTGGTGGGTTGGGCGGAGAGGAAGACCGGGGGCTCTCCCCCGCCGTGGCACGCGATCGCGGCCCCCGAGACGTACGACGCCAGGTCGGAGGCCAGGAAGACCGCGACGTTGCCGATCTCCACGGGGTCGGCCATCCGGCCGAGCGGGATGGTGCGCTCGATGGCGGCCACGCCCGCGTCGCCGCCGTAGTGGTCGGCGGTGTTCTCGGTCCGGCACAGGCCCACGTCGATCGCGTTCATCCGGACCTTGGGCGCCCACTCGACGGCGAGCGAGCGGGTCAGCGAGTCGACGCCCGCCTTGGCGGCGCCGTACGCCGCGGTCCCCGGCGAGGGTCGCAGGGCGGAGACCGAGGAGACGTTGACGATGGAGCCGCCCTCGGCCTGGCGCTGCATCACGGCGTTCGCGGCCTGGGCGACGGCGAGCGGGGCGAGCAGGTTGAGCCCGACCACCTTGTCGTGGAAGCGCGGCGAGGCGTCGGCGGCGAGGACGTACGGCGCGCCACCGGCGTTGTTGACCAGCACGTCGAGCCGGCCGTGGGCAGCGACGACCGCGTCGACGAGGGCCGCGACCGCCTCGGGGTCACGGACGTCGCAGACGTGATGCCTGGTGCCGGCAAGCGGTTCGGCCGCGCGGCGGGAACAGGTGACCACGGTCGCGCCGGCGTCGAGGAAGGCACGCGCGATGCCCCGGCCGATGCCCTGGCTGCCGCCGGTCACCAGGACCACACGTCCCCCGAGGTCGATCGAGACCGCCATGCCACTTCCTCTCGTCGACGCCCGGACCAAGCAACTGTTAGGCTACCAAGCAAGCGTTAGGTTTGTGCAAGACGATCCGCGAGAGGCACTCCATGGCCATCACCTCCGAGCTGCGCGACGACGGCATCCGGGTCGTCACGATGGAGCATCCACCGGTCAACGCCCTCACCGTGCAGGGCTGGTTCGACGTGGCGGCGGCCCTCGACGAGGCCGGCCGCGACCTGTCCACCCACGTGGTGGTCCTGCGGGCCGAGGGTCGCGGGTTCAACGCGGGCGTCGACATCAAGGAGATGCAGAGCACCACCGGCTTCGACGCCCTGATCGGCGCCAACAAGGGCTGCTTCGCGGCCTTCAAGGCGGTCTACGAGTGCGCGGTGCCGGTCATCGCCGCGGTCAACGGCTTCTGCCTCGGCGGCGGGGTCGGCCTGGTCGGCAACGCCGACTGCATCGTGGCCAGCGACGACGCCTACTTCGGCGTCCCCGAGGTCGACCGCGGCGCCCTCGGCGCGGCCACCCACCTCGCGCGGATGGTCCCGCCGCACCTGATGCGCACCCTCTACTTCACCGGTCGCACCATCACGGCCGCGGAGCTGGTCCCGCACGGCTCGGTGCTCGAGGTGGTTCCCCGTGACCGCCTCGACGACGCCGCCCTCGCCGTCGCCGGCGAGATCGCGCGCAAGGACACCCGGGTGATCCGCGCGGCCAAGGAGGCCCTCAACGGGATCGACCCGATCGACGTCAACAAGAGCTACCGGTTCGAGCAGGGCTTCACGATGGAGCTCAACCTCTCCGGGGTCTCCGACGAGCTGCGCGACGCGTTCGTGAACCAGCAGGGCACCGACAAGTCCAAGGCGGCACAGTGAGCAACGCACCCCGCGACAAGCGGATGAGCATCGACGAGGTGGTCGCCGAGCTCCGCGACGGCATGACCATCGGCATCGGCGGCTGGGGCCCGCGGCGCAAGCCGATGGCGCTGGTCCGCGCGATCCTGCGCTCCGAGCTGAAGGACCTGACGATCGTGTCGTACGGCGGCGCCGACGTCGGCCTGCTGCTGCGGGCCGGGAAGGTCCGCAAGCTCGTCTACGCCTTCGTCTCGCTCGACTCGATCCCGCTCGAGCCCAACTTCCAGCGCGCCCGCCAAGCTTCCCCAGAATCCGGGCTGGCGATTCCCGAGGTCGTCGAGCTCGACGAGGGCATGTTCCAGACCGGGCTGCGCGCCGCCGCCCAGCGACTGCCGTTCCTGCCGATGCGCGCCGGGCTCGGCTCGGACGTGCTGGTCAACAACCCGGCGATCACCACGGTGACCAGCCCGTACGCCGACCCCGACGGCCGGCACGAGGAGCTCGTCGCCGTCCCCGCGCTGCACCTCGACGTGGCCCTGGTCCACCTCAACCGGGCCGACCAGCACGGCAACGCGACGTACCTCGGCCCGGACCCCTACTTCGACGACCTCTTCTGCATGGCCGCGGACCGGGCGTTCCTGTCCGTCGAGCAGATCATCGACACCGCCGGCCTCACCGTCGACGCCCCCGTGCAGCGCCTGCTCCTGAGCAGGATGCTCGTCGACGGAGTCGTGGAGACCCCGAACGGCGCGCACTTCACCACCTGCACGCCCGACTACGAGCGGGACGAGAAGTTCCAGAAGGCGTACGCCGCGGCCGCCGGCGGCAGCGACGCGGACTGGGCGGCGTTCGAGGAACGCTTCCTGTCCGGCGACGAGGACACCTACCAGGCCGCCGTGCGCGCCTTCGGGGAGGAGCAGTCATGAGCGCCGGCAACAGGCAGAGCACCCGCGCGGAGGTCTGCGCCGCCGCGATCGCCGACGCGTTCCGGGACGACGGCGAGATCTTCGCCAGCCCGATGGGCCTGCTGCCGATGCTCGGGGTCCGGCTCGCGAAGCTGACCAGCAACCCCGACCTGGTGATCTCCGACGGGGAGTCGCTCTTCCTGGCCGGGGTCCCGCCGCTGTTCGCCAAGGGCGACGTGGTCGAGGGGTGGATCCCGTTCCACAAGGTCTTCGACGTCGTCGCCCACGGCACGCGCCACGTGATGATGGGCGCCACCCAGGTGGACCGGCACGGCAACCAGAACATCTCCGCGATCGGCGACTTCGCCCAGCCCCGGCGCCAGCTGCTCGGCTCGCGCGGCGCCCCGGGCAACACGGTGAACAACCGGACGTCGTACTGGGTGCCCAAGCACTCCCCCCGGGTCTTCGTCGAGCGAGTCGACATCGTCTCCGGCGTCGGCCCGCAGCGCGCGAAGCAGGCGGGTCCGGCCGCGGCGCGCTACAACGACATCCACCGGATCGTCAGCAACCTCGCGGTGTTCGACGTCACGGGGCCCGACGACACGCTGCGCCTGCTGTCGGTGCACCCCGGGGTCACGGTCGCGGACGTGCGTGCGGCCACCGGCTTCACCCTCGACGTCGACGGCGAGGTGCCGGAGACTCGCACACCCACGACCGAGGAGCTGGTCCTGATCCGCGAGGTGCTCGACCCCAGGAAGCTGCGTGACCGCGAGGTCCCGCCCGTGGAGGCGAAGGCATGATCGAGCAGCTCCTGCGCACCCCGCTGACCGACCTCGTCGGCGTCCGGCACCCCGTCGTGCAGACCGGCATGGGCTGGGTCTCCGGGCCGCGGCTGGTCAGCGGCACCGCCAACGCCGGCGGCCTGGGCATCCTGGCCAGCGCCACGATGAGCTTCGAGGAGCTCGAGCGGGCGATCCTCGAGGTCAAGGCCCGCACGACCAAGCCGTTCGGCGTGAACCTGCGCGCCGACGCCGGTGATGCTCCCCAGCGGGTCGACCTGCTGATCAAGCACGGCGTACGCGTGGCCTCGTTCGCCCTGGCCCCCACGAAGGAGCTGATCGCGAAGCTCAAGGACCACGGGATCGTGGTGATGCCGTCGGTCGGCGCCGCCCGGCACGCCGAGAAGGTCGCCGGCTGGGGCGCCGACGCCGTGATGATCCAGGGCGGTGAGGGCGGCGGCCACACCGGCCCGGTCCCCACCACCCTGCTGCTGCCCACCGTCCTCGACGCCGTGGACATCCCCGTCGTCGCCGCCGGTGGCTTCTTCGACGGCCGCGGACTCGCAGCGGCGCTGTCGTACGGCGCCGCCGGGATCGGCATGGGGACCCGGTTCCTGCTCACCCAGGACAGCGCCGTGCCGGACGCGGTCAAGCAGCTCTACCTCGGCTACGACCTCACCGGCACCGTGGTCACCGCGAAGGTGGACGGGATGCCGCACCGGATGCTGCGCACCGCGCTGGTCGAGGAGATCGAGGAGAACAGCGCCCTCAAGCGGCTCGGTCCCACCCTGCGGCGGACGCTGGAGTTCAAGAGGATGAGCGGCCTGAGCTGGCGGGACCTCGCCCGGGACGGCCGGCAGATGCAGAAGTCCCAGGGCCGCTCGCTCGCGCAGATGACCCTGGCCGCGAACACCCCGACGATGCTGAAGTCGGGTCTCGTCGACGGCGACACCTCGGCCGGGGTCCTCGCCTCGGGCCAGGTCGTCGGCGTCATCGACGACCTGCCCACCTGCGAGGAGCTGATCGACCGGATCGTCACGCGGGCCGCCGACGAGCTGCGCCGCGCGGCGTCGTACCTGCCCTGACTGGGTGTGTCCTGGTTCGGTGTCGGCATCACAGCGATGGCGGTGAGCGCGCGATTCGCCACTGACGCAGCACGGAGCCAAGCCGCCGCCGAACAGCCGCCATGTCGTACCCCCAGGCGCTCAGTCGTTGATCGCCTCGATGCCGAGCCGCTTGAGCTCCTCGAGGCGGTCCCGCATGTCCTGGAGCACCTCGGGCGGGTGGGGCTCCCAGTCCTCGACTTCGCCGACCACTCGCAGGGGCTCCCGGGTGCGGTAGGACCTCGTCGGGTTGCCCGGGAACCTCTTGTCCGTCAGGTTGGGGTCATCCTCGAAGGGCCCCGTGGGTTCCACGCGCAGGATCCTGCCGGACCCCTCGCCCACCGCCAGCTCTGCACCCCAGGTGGCCGCGTCCAGGGTGGCGGTCAGGTAGATGTAGTTCGCCCTCGCCCGCTCACCGAAGTTGGAGCTGTAGCCGGGTTCCAGCAAGTCGCCCGGCTGCACGTCAGCCTTCGTGCCGTGGAAGAAGGGCCCGAGGTCCTTGGGCTCGGACGGCGTCGATTCGTTCGCTGCTCCGGAAGGCTCGTTCACCCCGACATGATCCCTCATGCCGCCCCCGCTTCGGGCTATACCGTGCGCTGGAAGGCCAGCGCCCGCCCCATCACCCGGTAGCCCAGCAGCTCGTTGACGCCGATCATGTGATCGTTGGACGCGGAGTTCCAGGTGTCGACCGACTCCACCTGGGGCTGCTCCTCACGCAGCCAGCGCAGCATCTCGGCCTTGAGCAGCAGCCCGAGCCGGTGGCCGCGGTGGGCGGCCACGACCGAGGTGTCGTGCTGCTCGGCGAGCTCCGGACGCTCGGTGTCGACGGCCACCACGGTCTGGCCCGCGAGCTCGTGGGTCTGCCGGTGCCGGGCGACGAGCCGGTGCAGCAGGTACCCCCGCTCGACCTGGGCGTACTCGTAGGCCCGGATCCGCTCGGCGGTGAAGACCTCGTCCTCGATGTCGAGGTCATCGGTCGGTGCGTCGTTGATCGCCGCCGTCATCCGTGCCAGCGCGTCGAGCTCCCCGGTGGGGCTGTAGCCCACCCGCCGCACGAGTTCGTACGACGTCGCATGCGCGGCAGCCTCGTCCTGCAGCCGGTCCACGAGGGCGTGATCCACCTCGGCCAGGTGTTGCCGCCGATTCACCTCGACGGCCTTCTGCTCGAGGCCGTTGGCGGCGGCGAACGCCCGGGTGCTCGCCGACTCCCAGCCATCGATCCCGATCGAGGTCCGACCCTCACCGCGCGCCCGGTCGAGCAGCGCGTCGAGGACCGCGGTCCCGAACCCGCGCCGCCGGTGCTCGGGGTGGACGCTGACATCGAGCCAGGCGAGGTGCTTGTTGTCCCAGCCACTGGTGGCGTACTCCGCCCGGGCCACCGGCCGGCCGTCGTCGTAGGCCAGGAACGGCACTGACGGCTCGCCGTCCCAGCCGTGGCGGAACATGCCCCGGCACTCGTGCTCGGTCATCGGGTGGACCCACGGGGCGTCCGCACGCCGGACCGCGTTCGCCATCTCGACGAAGGCACGGACCTCGTCGAGATCGTCGGGTCGGATGGGGCGGATGTCCATGACGTCGAGAATCCACCTCGCCGTCGACGTGCGCCAATGGTTTTCGGAGGGGCTGAACGCCTCAGAGGCGCTCGATGATCGTCACGTTGGCCTGGCCGCCGCCCTCGCACATCGTCTGCAGGCCGTAACGGCCGCCGGTGCGCTCGAGCTCGTTGAGCAGCGTGGTCATCAGCCGGGTGCCGGTGGCGCCGATCGGGTGGCCCAGCGCGATGCCGCCGCCGTTGACGTTGACCTTCTCGTGCGGAGCGCCGGTCTCCTTCATCCAGGCCAGGACCACGGACGCGAACGCCTCGTTGCACTCGAACAGGTCGATGTCGTCGACCGAGAGCCCGGTCTTCGCCAGGGCGTGCTTCGTGGCCGCGATCGGCCCGGTCAGCATCCACACCGGGTCGTCGCCGCGCACGCTGAGGTGGTGGATCCGCGCCCGCGGGGTGAGCCCGTGCTCGGCCACGGCCCCCTCGGAAGCGATCAGCATCGCCGTGGAGGCGTCGCAGATCTGGGAGGCGACCGCGGCCGTGATCCGCCCGCCGGGCGCCAGCGGCTGCAGGCCGGCCATCTTCTCCAGCGAGGTCTCGCGCGGGCACTGGTCGGTGTCGAAGCTGGCGCCGTCGGGCAGCGTGACCGGCTCGATCTCGCGGGTGAAGCGGCCCTCGGCGATCGCCGTGCGGGCCCGGTCGTGCGAGGCGAGCGCGAACGCCTCCATCTCCTCGCGGCTGATCTCCCACTTCTCGGCGATCATCTCGGCGGAGCTGAACTGCGAGACCTCCACGTCGCCGTAGCGCGCTGCCCAGCCGGGCGACTCGGCGAACGGCGTGGAGAAGCCGTACTGCTGCCCGACCAGCATCGCCGCCGAGATCGGGATGGCGCTCATGTTCTGCACGCCGCCGGCGACGACCAGGTCCTGGGTGCCCGACATGACGCCCTGGGCCGCGAAGTGCACCGCCTGCTGGGAGGAGCCGCACTGGCGGTCGATGGTCACGCCCGGGACGTGGTCCGGCAGCCCGGCGACCAGCCACGCCGTACGCGCCACGTCGCCGGCCTGCGAGCCGATCGTGTCGCAGCAGCCCAGGATCACGTCGTCCACGGCGCCCGGGGCGACACCCGTACGCCGGATCAGGGCCGCGAGGGCATGCGCGGCGAGGTCGGCGGAGTGCATCGCGGCCAGCGCTCCCCCGCGCTTGCCGACCGGGGTGCGCACGGCGTCGATGATGTAGGCGTCAGGCATGTCGGTCACTTTCGGAGATCCCGTCGAGCAGGATGGTGAGGTACTGGTCGGCGATGTCGGTGTGGGTCAGCTCCCGGCCGGGGCGGTACCACTTCGCGGCCACCCAGACCGTGTCGCGGATGAACCGGTAGGTCAGCTCCACGTTGAGGTCCTGGCGCAGCGCGCCGGACTTCACGCCCTCGGTCAGCAACGTCATCCAGACGTCGCGTGACTGGGCGTTGCGCTCGGCGAGGTAGGCGAAGCGGTCGAAGCCGCCGAGGTAGTCGGCCTCGTTCTGGAAGATCGCGACCTCGTGCCGGTGCTGGTCGATGGTCTCGAAGGAGAGCCGCACCGCCTTCTCGATCTTGGTGCGGGCGTCGTCGTCGCCGGCGATCACCTCGTCGTACTTCGCGAACAGCTCCTCCTGGAACGTCGACAGGATCTCGTCGACCATCGACTCCTTGGAGTCGAAGTGGTGGTAGAGGCTGCCGGACAGGATCCCCGACGCCTCGGCGATGTCGCGGACCGTCGTGTTCTTGAAGCCCTTCTCCGCGAAGAGCCCAGCCGCGATCGCAAGCAGCTCCGCGCGACGGTTGCCCTCGTTCGTCGAGGGCGTCGTGAGCCTAGGCATGCTGGCTGCTCACGGAGACGACCTCGCCCGTCAGGTACGAGGCGTAGTCGCTGGCCAGGAAGACCATCACGTTGGCGACCTCCCACGGCTCGGCGGCCCGCCCGAACGCCTCGCGCTGCTTGAGCTCGTGGAGCAGCTCGTCGGAGGTGACCTTGGCCAGGAACGGGTGCATGGCCAGGCTCGGCGAGACCGCGTTGACGCGGATCCCGTGCGGGGCCAGGTCGAGCGCGGAGCAGCGGGTCAGCGCCATCACGCCGGCCTTCGCCGCCGCGTAGTGCGCCTGGCCCTCCTGGGCGCGCCAGCCGATGACCGAGGCGTTGTTGACGATCACGCCCTTCCTGCCCGCGGCCACCATCCGGTTCCCGGCGGCGCGCACGCAACGGAACGTCCCGGTGAGCGTGATGTCGAGGACGCGGAGCCACTGCTCGTCGGTCATCTCCAGGACGTTCGCGGTGCCGCCGAGGCCGGCGTTGTTGACCATGATGTCGACCCCGCCGAACTCCTCGGCCGCGTCGAGCAGGGCGGTGACCTGGCCCTCGTCGGTCACGTCGCAGACCAGCTGGCGCACCCGGTCGGCGCCGAACTCGTCGGCCAGCGCCTCCTCGGCCTCGGCCAGCCGACGCTCGTGGGTGTCGCTGAACACCACCGCCCGCGCACCCTCCTCGAGGGCACGCCGTACGACGGCGGCGCCGATGCCGGCACCGGCCGCGGCCGTCACCACCACGACCTTGCCGGCCAGCAGGTCATGGCCCGGCACGTAGTCGGGGACCGGCTGCTCGGGACGTTCGATGCTCATCAGGCTCCCTTGGGCTCTCGCGGCAGACCGAGCACCCGCTCGGCCAGGATGTTGCGCTGGACCTCGTCGCTGCCGCCGTAGATCGAGTCGGCGCGGGAGAACAGGAAGAGCCGCTGCCAGGGGGTGAGCTCGTACGACGCGGTGCTGCCGGGGCGCGCGGTGAGACCGTCCGCACCGGCCACGTCCATCGCCAGCTCGCCGAGCTGCTGGTGCCAGCGGGCCCAGACCAGCTTGAAGATCGAGGCCGCGCCGCCACCCGCCGACGAGTCGTCGCCGCCGGCGACGGCCGAGAGGCCGCGCAGCGCGTTGAACCGCATCACCTCGAGCCCGACCTTGGCCTGGGCGAGCCGGTCGCGGATCACCGGATCCTCGATGCTGCCGTTGGCCCGTGCCAGCTCCACGACGCCCTCGAGCTCGCGGGCGAAGCCGACCACCTGGCCGAGCGTGGACACCCCGCGCTCGAAGCCGAGCAGGCCCATCGCCACGCCCCAGCCCTTGCCGACCTCGCCGACCACCAGGTCGGCGTCGGTGGTGGCCCCGGTGAAGAAGACCTCGTTGAACTCCGACCCGCCGGTCAGCTGCTCGATCGGGCGGACCTCGACGCCGTCCTGCGCCAGCGGGACGAGCAGGAAGGACAGCCCGTGGTGGCGCTCGGAGCCGGGCCCGGTGCGCGCGACCAGGAAGCACCACTGGGAGAAGTGCGCGTTGGAGGTCCACACCTTCTGCCCGTCGATCACCCAGTGGTCGCCGTCCAGCCGCGCCTTCGTCTGCACGTTCGCCAGGTCGGAGCCGGCGCCGGGCTCGGAGTAGCCCTGGCACCACAGCTCCTCGACGGCGACGATCCTCGGCAGGAAGCGCTGCTTCTGCTCCTCGGTGCCGAAGGCGATCAGGGTCGGGCCGAGCAGCTCCTCGCCGAGGTGGTTGATCCGGGACGGGGCGCCGGCGCGGGCGTACTCCTCGTGGAAGATCACCTGCTGCAGCAGGCTCAGCCCGCGGCCGCCGTACTCCTTCGGCCAGCCGACGCAGGTCCAGCCGTGCGCGGCGAGGTGCCGGTTCCAGGCGAGCCGCTCGTCGAGCGCCTCGTGGTCGCGCCCCGGGCCGCCGAGCCCCTGGAGGTCGGCGAACTCACCGCTCAGGTGCTCCTCGAGCCAGGCCCGCACCTCGGCGCGAAAAGCCTGGTCCTCCTCGGAGTAGGTCAGGTCCACGAGTGGTAGCGTACCAAGCAATTGCTTGGTTGGCTGCGTCAGTCTGGAGGTGTTCGTGGTCCCGTCCCCCGAGGGTGCCACCCTGCCGTCGGTCCTGCGCGCCGCAGCCCAACGCTTCGGTGACCACCCGGCGTACGTCGAGGGCGAGGTCGTCCTCTCCTTCGCGGACCTGCTGGCGCGCGTGCGCGAGACCGCCCGCGGCTACGTCGCCCACGGACTCCAGCCCGGCGACCGTGTCTGCGTGTGGGGTCCGAACAGCATCGACTGGGTGGTCGCCGCGCTCGCCGTGTCGTACGCCGGCGGCGTGCTGGTGCCCGTGAACTCCCGCTACACGGGTCACGAGGCCGCCGAGATCGTCGACCGGACCCGGGCGGTGCTCGTGCTCGTCGCCGACGGCTTCCTCGGCCGGAGCCAGATCGCGGACCTGCGGGCCGCCAGCGACCTGCCCACGGTGAAGGCGGTCGTCGACCTGGGGGATCTCGACGAGCTGGATCCCGGGAAGGTCTCGCCGGCGTTGATCGAGGCGCGCGCCGACGCGGTCTCCCCCGACGACGTGGCCGACATCCTCTTCACCTCGGGCACCACCGGCCGGTCGAAGGGGGCGATGAGCGCCCACCGCCAGACGATCGGTGTGGCCGAGGCCTGGGGCACCCTGGGCGGGGTCACGGCCGAGGACCGCTACCTCGTGGTCAACCCGTTCTTCCACTCCTTCGGCTACAAGATCGGCATCGTGGTCGGGCTGCTGACCGGAGCCACCCTCTACCCCGTCGCGACCTTCGACCTCGACGCCACGATGCGGCTGATCGAGTCCGAGCGGATCACGGTCCTGCCCGGCGCCCCGACGATCTACCAGTCCCTGCTGACCGCTCCGGGCCGCGCCGACCACGACCTCTCGTCGCTGCGGCTCGCGGTCACCGGCGCGGCCGTCGTACCCGTCGTCCTCATCGAGCGGATGCGCGAGGAGCTCGGCATCGACCAGGTCGTCACCGCGTTCGGCATGACCGAGGCGGTCGTGGCGACCATGTGCCGCGAGGACGACCCGGCCGAGCTCGTCGCCACCACCTGCGGCCGCGCGATCCCGGGCATGGAGGTCCGGATCGACGCGCCCCCGGGCGAGGCGGGTGAGCTCCTCTTGCGCGGTGACCACGTGATGCTGGGCTACCTCGACGACCCGACGGCGACCGCCGAGGCCATCGACGCCGACGGCTGGCTGCACACCGGCGACGTCGGCACCCTCGACGGGCACGGCAACCTCGCGATCACCGACCGGCTCAAGGACATGTACATCTGCGGCGGCTTCAACGTCTACCCCGCCGAGGTCGAGCAGGCCCTGGCCCGGCTCGGCGGGGTCGCCGACGTCGCCGTGGTCGGCGTACCGGACGAGCGGCTGGGCGAGGTCGGCAAGGCGTACGTCGTGGTCGCGGCCGGCGCTGTCCTCTCGGCCGACGACGTGATTGCCTTCTGCAAGGAACGCCTGGCCAACTTCAAGGTGCCGCGAGCCGTCGAGATCGTCGACGCGCTGCCGCGCAACCTGTCGGGCAAGGTCCTGAAGACCGAGCTGAGGAGCAACTAGTGGACCTCACCCTGTCCGAGTCCGAGCTGGCCTTCCAGGCCGAGGCCCGGGCCTGGCTGGCGGCCAACGTGCCGACCGAGCCCCTGGCCTCGATGGACACCGAGGCCGGGTTCCGCGCGCACCAGGCGTGGGAGGCGAAGCTCGCGGCGGCCCGCTGGTCGGTCGTGTCGTGGCCGCAGGAGTACCACGGTCGCGAGGCGTCCCTGGTCGAGTGGGTGATCTTCGAGGAGGAGTACTACCGCGCCGGCGCCCCCGGCCGCGTCTCCCAGAACGGGATCTTCCTGCTGGCGCCGATCATCTTCGACCACGGCACCCCGGAGCAGCGGGACCGCTTCCTGCCGAGCATGGCGACCGGCGAGCAGGTCTGGGCCCAGGCCTGGTCGGAGCCCGAGGCCGGCTCCGACCTGGCGTCGCTGCGCTCGACGGCAGTCCGTGACGAGGCGCGCGGCGGCTGGCTGCTCAACGGGCAGAAGACCTGGTCCTCGCGCGCGTCCTTCGCCCACTGGGGCTTCGGCCTGTTCCGCTCCGACCCGGCGGCCGCCCGGCACCAGGGGCTGACCTACTTCCTGTTCCCGCTGGACGCCGCGGGGATCACGGTCCGCCCGATCGCCCAGCTCGACGGCGAGGCCGGCTTCGCCGAGATCTTCTTCGAGGACGTCTTCGTCCCCGACGCCGACGTGCTCGGCGCACCCGGCGACGGCTGGCGGGTCGCGATGAGCACCGCCGGCAACGAGCGCGGGCTGTCGCTGCGCTCCCCCGGCCGGTTCTGCGCGGCCGCCGACCGGCTGGTCGAGCTGTGGAAGTCGCACGGCGTCGCGGCGCCGACGGCCGCCGACGGCGTGGTCGACGCGTGGATCAAGGCGCAGGCCTACCGGCTCTACACCTGGGGCACGGTGACCCGCCTCGCCGCCGGTGGCGACATGGGCGCGGCCGGGTCGGTCAACAAGGTGTTCTGGTCCGAGCTCGACATCGCCCTGCACGAGACCGCCCTGGACCTGCTCGGACCCGAGGCGGAGGTCGAGTCGGCCTGGCTCGACGGTTACACGTTCTCCCTGTCCGGGCCGATCTACGCGGGCACCAACGAGATCCAGCGCAACATCGTCGCCGAGCGGATCCTGGGCCTCCCCCGCGAGCCCAGGGGTGCGCCCAGGGAGACCCGGAAGGAGACCCAGCGATGAGGTTCGTGCTCTCCGACGACCAGCGCGACTTCGCCGCCTCGCTCGACGCGCTGATTTCCGCGTCCGACCCCGTCGCGATCGCCCGCGCCTGGGCCGACGGGGACGCCGGGCCGGGGCTCGAGCTCTGGTCCCGGCTGGCCGAGCAGGGCGTCAACGCGCTGGTCGTCCCCGACGAAGCCGGCGGGATGGGCGCCACGCCGGTCGAGCTGGCGATCGCCTTCGAGCTGCTCGGCCGCCATGCGGTGCCCGGTCCGTGGGTCGAGTCCGCGGCGTACCTCCCGCTGGCCCTCGGCTCCTCCGAGCTCGTGGCTGCTCTCGCCGCCGGCGCCGTCGGCACCGTGAGCGCCCCGCCGCACACGCCGTACGCCCTCGACGCCGACGTCGCCGAGCACGTCTTCGTGGTCTCGACCGGCTCGATCAGCGCCGGCGAGGCCGGCGAGCGCAAGGTCTCGGTCGACCGGACGCGGCGCCTGTTCACGGTCTCGGCCCGCGAGCCGGGCGCGACCGCTGGCGGCGCGGGCGACCTCGACGCGGCGTTCGACCTCGCGGCCCTCGCGACCGCCGCCCAGCTGCTCGGGTGCGGCGAGCGGCTGCTCGACGACGCGGTCGCCTACGTCAAGCAGCGCCGCCAGTTCGGACGCGAGATCGGCTCCTACCAGGCGATCAAGCACCACCTCGCCGACGTGCGGATCGCTCTCGACTTCTCCCGGCCGCTGCTGCACGGCGCGGCACTCTCGCTGGCAGAGCCCGCCTCGTCGGTCGAGACTGTCGGGACCGGCTCCCGCGACGTCTCGGCCGCCAAGGTGGCCTGCGGCGACGCCGCGTACCTCGCCTCCCGCGTCGCGCTCCAGGTGCACGGCGCCATCGGCTACACCCAGGAGTTCGACCTGAGCCTGTGGATCACCAAGGTCCGCGCGCTGGTCACCGCCTGGGGCACTCCGGCGTACCACCGGAGCCGGGTCCTGGAGGCCCTGGTCTCGACCAGCTCGACCGACCACAGCACGAGCTCGACCGACGGCGAAGAGGCACGCTGATGGAGTTCGCCTTCTCCGAGGAGCAGCAGGAGCTCGCCGCCACGGTCCGCTCGCTGCTGGCCAGGCGTGCCGACTCCCAGGCGGTCCGCACGGCCGCCGAGTCCGAGGCGGGCTACGACGCCTCGCTGTGGCAGACGCTCTGCGAGCAGATCGGCGTGGCCGCGCTCGGCATCCCGGAGGAGTACGACGGGGCCGGGTTCTCGCTGTTCGAGGCGTTGATCGTGCTGGAGGAGCTGGGCCGCTCACTCGCCCCCTCTCCCCTGCTCTCGTCACTGGTGGCGGCCGAGGCGCTGCTCGCCGGTGCCGACGACGACGCGAAGGCCCGGCTGCTCCCCCGCATCGCGGCCGGCGAGGTCGCCGCCCTCGCTCCGCTCCCCACCCCGTCCCGCACCACGTCCCCGGCGGTGAACGCGGACGGCGACCGACTGACCGGCGCCGTCACCCACGTCCTCGACGGCGACCACGCCAGCGTTCTCCTGGTCGCCGCGCGCTCCGGCGACGGGGTCACGTTGTTCGAGGTCGACCCCGCGGCCGTCGAGCGCACCTGGACCCCGTCGATGGACCAGACGATCCGCCTGGCCACCCTCACCTTCGACGCGACGCCGGCGACCCGGGTCGCGGCGGACGCGACGCCCGCCCTCGAGCGTGCGGCCCAGGTCGGCGCCGTGGGGGTAGCCGCGCTCCAGGCAGGGTGCGCCGCCCGGGCCCTCGACATGACGGTCGCCTACACCAGGGAGCGGGTCCAGTTCGGTCGCCCGATCGGCTCCTTCCAGGCGCTGAAGCACCGGATGGCCGACATGCTCGTCGAGCTCGAGATGTCACGCTCGGCGTCGTGGGCCGCGTCGTACGCCGTCGCCACGGGTGCCGAGAACGCTGCCGAGCTCGCCCATGTCGCGAAGTCCTACTGCGGTGACGCGTTGGCCCACATCGCGGCCGAGACCGTGCAGATGCACGGTGGCATCGCCATCACCTGGGAGCACGACGCGCAGCTGGTGTTCAAGCGCGCGCACGCCCTCGGCCAGCTGTTCGGGCCGGCCCACGAGCACAGGGCGGCGCTGGCGCTCTGACTGGGTGTGTCCCCGTTGCGCACCAGCTGGACCGGCTCCGCTCCGGCGAGCTGCGTGACCTGATCCCGGATGAGCGTGGCGAGCTGCTGGAGGCCGCGCAAATGCACTACGCCCAAGGAGGCTGGTGCCGACCCACATACTCAAGGGCGCGCTGGATGGGGTCGTCGCCAATACTGGTGCGGCATGCGGTGGTAGTGCTGCTCGCAGAAGTCTGCAAGAGCGACCTTGATCCGAACACGTTGCAGCTGGTGGCCTTCGAAGTCGGTGTTGACCGCAAGTAACTGCGGCTCGGGATTCCAGCCTGAGTGGTCGAACGTCCAGTCATCCCACGTCGCGTAGGTGTGAAAGACCTGCTGCTCGCCCTCGAATCGCACCGCCTCGATGCCAATTGACCGGTCCGGATAGGCGTCGCGGCATGCCCAAGCGAGAACGTGACATGCCCCGGCGGCGAAGAAGGCCTGGTCCGTCCGATCCCATGCGACCCGTTGATCGGACCGCTCGATCTCCGTCCGACGAAACGTTCCTGCGGCCTGGGCGGTCATGCACAGGACGCTAGTCGAAGAGTCGGACACGTCCTCTGCCGCGATCCGCGCTGTCATGGCCGATGACAGTTCACTGCCCCCGGCGAAGTGCAGCGGCTGGCTCCGTAGCAATACCCGAGCAGCGATCGGTCCGCTACGGTTGAAATAAGGGCGGCCCGGTCGGGACAAAATATGCGCCGCCCGTCGAGTGAAAGAGGGTGCGGGGCTCATGTTTGTCATGATCACAAGCACAGGTGTCTACCTGATCCTGGCACTGGCCTTCCTGGTCATCATCGGTGGTGGGGCCATCGTGGCGTACTTCGTGAGCAACCGGCAGGATTAATAGACCGGTCAGCGATGGCGGCAGACGACCGCGCCGACGATGCGCGGGTCGCCGCTCGCCACCCCTCTCAGTCCCTGGACACGAGACGCACTAACATGCCGCGATCCGCGCGGACGTGGCGCGTGACAGATGGTCGGAATGAGGCAGGTTGCGGCCCCCGAAATGAGCTAGTGGTCCTGCGCGCTAGTGCGGCTGCGAAGTCCGCAGAAGATCATGAAGGCGTACGCCACCGCCGCGACGACACAAGCGGGGGCGAGCACGTCAATGAGCCAAGACTCACGTTGGAACGCCAGCAACGTACCCAGCAACAGCAGGCCCACAACAGCGCCCACCGCACGGGTCGATTTCGACATGTGGCGATCGTAGGCGAGCACCAGTGATCGCGGGCGCATCAGTGGTGCCCATCGTGGCCAATGACAGCGCGATCCTGGCCTGCCGTCCGCGCGCGGCGACCGCACTCAATTGCCGCGATGACGGCGATTCACGCTGCCGACATGCGAATCCAACGACCCGCCTGGAACGGGGCTGCATTGCTGGTCGACGGTGTGGTCCTGTCGCTGCCGGGTCGACCGGCACAGGTCGTGTGCGATGCTGCGAACGTGGTCTACCCGGCACGCCAACGAGGATCGCTGTCGCCGACGTCGCCTGGTGTGCAGGGATACGTGTTGGCGCTCGTCGTCAGCCTGCTCACTCTCGCCGTGGAGATCGGTGTCGTCGACGCACTCGAGCAGGGCACTGCGCATGATTTCGTGAGCGTGGTGATCGTGGTCGTCCTGTTCGGTGCCGTGCCTGCTGCGGCCATCGGCTCGATCGGTGCCTTCGTGGTCCATTTCGTGACGCGCGGTGCGTCGTCGCAGTGGCCTGCCGTCGTGCTGGCTTCAGCCGTCGGCCTGGTAGCTGGACTGATCGTGTGGCGGGGCGACTTCGGAGTCGCGGTCCTGCTGGGAGTGGCGGCGGCAGTGGGTCGATTGGTTGTCGTTCCCTGTGCTCGCCGCCGGACGGCGTGACGCCGACTGACCGGGACGTGGCCGACGCTTCCGCATCCGGGCCCGAGCCCTCGGCAGATAGGCGTCGCCAGCGCGGCGTTTCACACGCCTTGCGCCCGGTCCGTGCCGTCTTGGTCCGCACACATTCGGCTGCAAGGTGTCCAGCTGGTTCCTAGGCTCGCCTCATGTCTGACTTCACCTGGCTCCCGGCCAACCGAGCAACGACTGAGGACGTCGAGGCGGTGTTCGCCACGGGGGGCGCCCGCAAGTGCCGTTGCCAGGCCCTGAAGGTGCCGGGCTGGATCTGGCGTGACACCACCCAGGAGCAGCGAGACGCCGCGCTGCTCGAGCAGACCGCCTGCGGCACCGCCGAACCGACGTCCGGGCTGATCGGGTATGTCGACGGCGAGGCGGCCGGCTGGGTGGCCGTCGAGAAGCGGGAGGACTACCCCCGGCTGTGGAGCCGGAAGCAGGCGTGGATGCGGATGGACCCGGAACTGGAGGGCGTCTGGTCGGTCACCTGTTTCGTCGTGCGCAAGGGGTGGCGCCAGTCGGGGCTGACCTACGAGCTCGCGGCCGCCACGGTCGAGTACGGCCAGCAGGTCGGCGCCCGCGTCCTCGAGGGCTACCCGATCGAGCCGGCACCCGGGAAGTCCGTGATCTGGGACGAGGCATCGGTGGGGCTGGTGCAGGTCTTCCTCGAGGCCGGCTACGAGGTGGTGGCCTCGCCCACCCTGCGGCGGCGCGTGGTGCGGCGACGACTGGGCGGCCCCTCATAGTCGTCGCCAAGCTAGCCCGCCGAGGACGTCATTCCGCCGCGTGCGTGTGTCCAGGCACTTCGGCGAGCTCGGCGGGTGGTGACGCACCGAGCTCGCCGGGACGCGTCCCGCTTGCGCGCGGTATAACGGAATTGTCCGACGCAGCACCCGCCGGAGACACGGCGCCTGCTCCAGGCGTACCGCGAACTCACGACCCGTGCACGCGACAAGGACGTCCGGATTAGGGGGTTCTCCATCATGCGCACCTCGACCTTCCGTCATCTGCTCGGCGCACCGGCCTGCCTACTTCTTGCGGCGGCCACGGCGGTCGCCTGCCAAAGCTCGGCCCCCGACCGTGCCCACGACATTGATCGGGCAGCGAGCCAGACGACGTACTTCGCCCAGTACGGCGTCAGCACCCACGCGTACAAGCCACGCCGGCTGAATCCTTCCGTTGACGGATCGCTGTACGTCCGAGGCATGCAGTGGACCGTCTGGGACGACCGACAAGCGGCTGGCGATGGCATCGCGCACGTCAACGACTGCATCCCGAACTGCGCCGACGGTCACTACACCGAGTACCGGGTGACCGTGCGGCTGGCACGACCTCGAGAACTCTGCGGCAGCCGGTTCTTCACCTCCATCCGGGTGAGGGGGTCGGGCTACCACACGTACGCCCGCAGGACGGGCGTCGCGTGCCAGTAAGACCTCGGCGCAGATGCTCTCGACGTAGAAGGGCTGCAATCAGACCCGCCAGCCGAGGACGTCCCGCCTCACGGGCCCACCGGTCAGCCCGGCCGGATGGCCGATGGACGGTCATCAACGGATTTGATGCCAGTGCCCGCGAGGATGAGCCAATGCGTAGATCACCCCGATTCACGCTGGTCCTCCGCGCGTCATACCGCCGCGTAGGGTCAGCAGATGATCACGGGCAGCCACGTCATCGTGTACAGCCGTGACGCGGAAGCAGACCGCGCCTTCTTCGCTGACGTCTTGGGACAACCGTACGTCGACGCCGGCGGTGGCTGGCTGATCTTCAAGGTGCCGCCTGCTGAGCTGGCTGTGCATCCGTCCGATGGTCCCATCGGGCATGAGTTGTACTTCATGTGCGACGACCTGGAAGTCACCATGCGCGAGCTCCAGGCCAAGGGCGTCCACTTCACTGAAGACGTTTCCGAGGAGCGGTGGGGACGGCTGACCCGCTTCCGGTTGCCGGGCGGTAGCGAGGTGGGGATGTACGAGCCCCGCCATCCGCTCGCGATTGGATTGTGAGCGTCCCGACCCCACCGTTCTGAGGGTGCGTCTTTCCGCGAACCGGGGCCGCGGGATCGAGCGGTCCTTGCGCTTGGTCCCGCGAGAACTGACGATGCGTGTCAGCCGGGTACTGCACGGACCAAGACCTGCGTTGAGTGCTTCCGCGTCGTCTCTGTGAACAGCGATGGACGATTGCGAGCCCACAAGAACGTCAGCAAGGGAGGCCGAGCAGAGGTGGTGGATCCAAGATGGCGAAGGCCACCAAGGGCAAACGCGGCAGCGTGCAGACCACGTCAGGTGGTCTTCCGGGACTAGGCAAGAGTCGCTAGAGATTCGGTTGGCGCCACACGTGTCGTGGCGATCAGTCCCAGATGCGTAGCCTTCGCGGGAAGAAGTCCTCTTCTGCGTCGATCCGCCGCGGCCGGGGCATTGGATGCCCCGCAAGTCGGTGCCTGCATGCTGCGTCGCGCCACAACGGTCGCACGAGCACCGGGTGGACCGGCGCGTCTGACCGCAAGCGGACGTGGGCGAGCCGGCTCTCTTCGAGAGGGAGACCCCGATAGCGTCCGGGGATGCCCAGTCGTCGCCCATCCAGTGCTCGTCGACGCAGCGCGTCACCGCGCCGGAGCGGGACGCGACAGCGGCCGTTGCCGGCCGCGGGGCCGGGCGAGCGGCTGTGGGTGCTCGACGTCCCCTACGGGACGCAGGTCGATGGCGCCACCTGGCACCCGGCCGTCAAGGCCCACCTGTCCGTCGGGCGCGCTTTGCCCGCGCACCTCGCGCCCTACGCCCCGGGGCCGTACACGCTCGGTCGGTTCATCGAGAACACCCTCAACCCCGGCAATCCGACGCCCAGCCCCGAGCCGACCGACGCGCTCGAGCCCCGGAGGATCCAGTTCGAAGCGGCCGATGCGATCGCGGCGCGCGCCGCGGCGGGCGGACGGCAGTTCCTGCTGGCCGACGAGCCCGGCGTAGGCAAGACGATCGCCGCGGTCCTCGGGGCGACGGCGGTGGGCGACCTCCGCGGCGCGCAACGGGTGCTCGTCGTGGCCGACCGGCCCGCCGCGATCACGATCGGCCACTGGTGCCGCACGATCACGGCGCTGGGCGATGGGGGTCTGGAATGGGTCGTGATCACGTGGGACCGGCTGGAGAAGGTCAAGGACCACACGTGGGACGTGATCATCGCGGACGAGGCCCACGCGCTGCGACGTACGACGACGAAGCGGTGGAAGCACTGGGCGCGGATCTCGGGGCACGGGCGGCCACACGACAAGGCGCCGTTCGTCATCGCGACGACCGCGACGCCCGGACACACGCCCCTGGAGCTGCCGTACCTCGCTCCGGCATATGCGCAGGTGCTCGACGAGCCGATGCGGGAGTGGACCTCGGCGGCGCAACCCGGGGCCGCATTCGCCACCGCGCTCGCACGCCACGGCGTCGGGGTGGAGCAGGGGCGCTACGGCGCGACATGGACCACCGACGCGGCGCGGCGCGCCGCGGACCTCACATTGGTGCGCGGCTGGCTCGCCGACGAGCGCCCCCCGGCGATGCTGCACCGCGCCGCGCCGTGGGGGCCGGTGCCGATCTCCGGCATGCCGGTGACGCTCACGCCGGCGGAGCGGACTGCGTACGAGGCCGAGTGGGGGGAGTTCTGTCGTGAGATGGAAATCGCGCGACGTGGCCAAAGTGTCGCGAAGGGTCGGGCCGCGCTGCTGCGCTTCCGGCAGAAGGCCGGGCTGATCCGTGTCGACTCGACGGTCGCCTGGATCGCCCAGCAGGTCCAGGCCGAGCGACAGGTCGCGTGCTCGGTCGAGTTCGTCGCGACCGCCGCCGACCCGATCGCCGACCGGCTGCGTGACTCCGGCATCGAAGTGGCCGCGATCTACGGCCGCGACCGGTTCGACTCCGAGGCCGAGCGGCTCCGGTTCCAGACCGGGCAGGCGAAGGTCTGCGTGTTCACCGCGGTCGCCTCGATCAGCCTGCACGCCGGCGAGACCCTCGCCGACGGCCGCCGGGCGAGCACCGAGCCGCGGGTCGGCGTCTTCCACCAGGCCCGCTTCTCGGGAATTGCCGGACGGCAGGTCACCGGCCGCACCCACCGCGACCACCAGGTCTCGCCGTGGCACATCGCGTACGCCGAGGGCACGGTCGAGGAGCAGGTCGGCAAGGTGATGGTGGAGCGGATCGCCGCAGCCTCCGACACGGTGGGAAGCGATACAACCGGTCTCGCCGACCTCGCCCAGCTCCTCGGGTCCGACTGGCTGCCGTTCACGACCCTGACCGAGGACGGCACCTGACCGGGGCTCGGATCAGGTAAGGGACATCGGCGGCGTGGAGCCACCCCGCAGCGGGAGGCGTTTCATTCCGCCGCGTTCCGCGTCACCCAACCATCCGCTCATGGCACGGGCGGCCTTACGTCCGGTCCGACTCACTCTCGGGGGCCATCTCCCGTTCGAGCCAAGCGCTCGCGACTCAGATACCGAACCGGCTTGCCGAGCGACTCCGCGTAGGCAATCTCCCGTCGGGTTGACTCACCTACATAGCCACCCGGATCCACGATGTACACCTCGTCAGCCATGCGAATCTTCTGGAAGTGCATGGCGCCGAGCCGCCCCTTCAGGTCCGAGCAGTCGGCTGTCCAGTCGTAGTCCGGCAGATCGGGGAGGCTGAACATTCCGAGGCTGATCACGACGCAACCATCCATCGTGAGCCGCTGGTTGACCTCCGCGAACTCGGCCTCAAACTTGGTCGAGCCGCAGAGCGTGATGACCTTCGCCTCACCGTCGGCCGACTGCGGTGTCTGCAGGTTCTCCACAAGGTTCACTATCGGTGAACGGCAGGACGAGTCTATCGCCGCCCCCTGGACGTCCGCTCAGCCGATGAGCGGTCGCACGCAGCGGGTCGTGAAAGACTCCGGCTCGTGGTAGCCGCTGTTCACTTCTATGCGACGCCGACCGACCAACTCCAACTGCTGGACTACCTCGGGGAACCCGCCGACGTAACCCTGCACGCCTGGCCGTTGGTAGCGTCATCAGCCGAGTCCTTGACGCGGCAAGATGCCCTGTCACGCTCGCAGGTGATGGTGGTGAGTCGAGTGCTCGGCCAGCCATCGGTCATTCGGTCGGGGGACTCCGCTCTGACGGAAGCGTCAAGGGCCGGAGTGTTCAACCGGCTCAACTGGGGGCGGTTACACCCCAAGCCAGATGAGGCGCTCGTGGACTCCAACGCCTCGCCCGTCTTGCTGTGGATTCCGGCCACTCAGTCTGAGGGCGTCCTGGCGTCAGGGAACATCGGCTCCCAAGCCGATTCGATGGGCGCAGTCTCGGCGGACTACGAACGCTGGGCGAACAGGGTGATGAACTGGGTGCGCCGACGGGGCACCCAGGTCTGGGGTCTCGAAGGGCATGACGTTCGCCCCGATCTGGACCTTCGTCGTCCTGATGTGACCACCGTCTTCGCCCTGCCAGGCGCGCGGGCGGCACTCGAAGGCGGAGCGACCGGCAACTGAACAACCGTCCGCTCATAGCCGCGATCCGCGCTTTCAAAGCCGCGTCTTTCCGCCGCGTGGGGACGTCCTCGGAGGAATCTGGTCAGATGTGTCGGATCGGGGCGAGGCCGTTCGTGGGAGGAGTGGACGGCCCGCCGCCGTCGCCGTTCCGTATCGATCACACTTACTTTCAGGAGACACCTTGAAGCTTCTTCTCACCTCCGGGGGCGTGACGAACGCCAGCATCCGCGAGGCGCTCGTCGAGCTCCTCGGAAGGCCGATCGCCGAGTCCACCGCGCTGTGCATCCCTACTGCGCAGTACGGGCATCCCATGGTCGGCCCAGGAGTGAAGGCTTGGCAGTTCATCAGCGGCAACTCCCAGAACCCCATGGTCGACCTGGGCTGGAAGTCCGTCGGCGTGCTGGAGCTGACCGCGCTGCCCAGCATCGACAAGGAGCATTGGGTGCCATTGGTCCGCGAGGCCGATGTTCTGCTCGTCGCGGGCGGCGACGTCCTCTACCTGTGTCACTGGATGCGTGAGTCCGGGCTGGCGGACCTGCTGCCGTCGTTGAGCCGGACCGTCTGGGTGGGGCTCAGCGCGGGGAGCATGGTGATGACCCCCGTTGTCGGGGACGAGTTCATCCAGTGGCGGCCACCCACCGCCGATGAGACCACGCTGGGCGTCGTCGACTTCTCGATCTGCCCTCACCTGGCTGCCGACGGCATGCCAGGCAACTCCATGGCCGAGGCGGAGCAGTGGGCGGCAGGCATCCCGAACGCGGCGTACGCGATGGACGACCAGACGGCGATCACGGTGGTCGACGGGGAGGTCCACTTCGTTTCCGAAGGGCACTGGGAGCAGCTCCGGACCCAGAGTTCTGAACCCAACCAGGCGTAGCCGGCCAGGGACACCGGGAGCGTCGGGGCCTTCATGGTCCCGACGCGCGCTTGTGAAACGATTTCATGCGATGGGGTGCGTCTATCCGCCGCCTGTGTGCTGCCACTCGAACGCGCGATGGACCCACGTCGCCCCGACGATCACGAAAGAACTGAGCGCCCAAGCCTTGTCGACGCCGGAGCAACCCTTCACCGACGCGACGCAGTAGCCGACTGGGAAGCAACTTCCAATCGCTCACCCGGCTGCCTTTTCGAAGGAGGCGTTTCCCAGCCGTTGGGCCTCGACACGCTTGGCCGGTGGCCGCGTGCTACGCGACCAATGCTCGGACCCCACTCCACCTCGCTCCGCGAGACGTTGGCGCGAGAGCTCACGAACTCCGGACAGGACCGGCAACTCGATCGACCGCATGGTTTCGAACGCTCGAGCAGCGGGAAGATCCGCATCATGACCGAGCTGCCTCTCCGGGTTGCAGTGCTGAGTCCCCAAGCCATCGTCGCCGACGGCCTCCGCGCGATCCTCGCCACCATGAAGGGCCACGTGGAGTTCGTCCAGCTCGACTCCAGTGGGCCGGATCCACACGTCGTCCTCTACGACGCGATCGGCCTGCTCCGTGGCGATCAGACCGACCTCGACATCCTGGTCAACAAGACAACCGCCACCGTGCTCGTCGTCTCCCGCGACCTACGTCCAGGTCTGGCAGCCGAGGCACTCGCCGCCGGGGCCGACGGCCACTTCTCCCTCGGCGCGGACCGCGAGCAGATCCTCGAGGCCATCGACTCTGCCGTGACCGGCTGGCGGCTCGGCGACCCGGGCGACAGCCCGGTCATCGGCTCTGAGGACTCAGCGACTGGCAGGAACCTCGTCGGCGGCAACCGGGGCCTCTCCCAGCGCGAGGCACAGACCCTGGCCCTGATCGGCCAAGGCTGGTTGAACTCCGAGATTGCCGAGGAGCTCCATCTCAGCCCCAACACCGTCAAGACCTACATCAGGGGCGCCTACCGCAAGATCGGCGCCACGAACCGCACCCAGGCGGCCTCGTGGGCCATCACGCACGGACTGACCGCCAGCTCGACGACGTGACGGTCCGCACGCGTGCCTAGACCCGGTCCGAAGGGCCGAGCTCAAGGACCGTCTCGTCACCGGCGACCAGCTCGGGATGACCCTGGGAAGCAAGGTAGCCGTGAACGTTCTGAGCGAGCTGCTCAACGGGGCGACGCGGCAGGTAGGCATCCGCGCCGGCGTCGAGCAGTCTTCCGACCGGTCCCCGGATGTCAAGCCCCAACTCCTCGTCCAGGATCTCGGTGACGAGGATACGGGCCTGCGGAAACATCAGGGTCCACCGACGAATCAGCTGGTGACTCACCGGGTGGGTGAGCACGACGTCCGCCGTCGATGGGGCGTCTGCGAAGTCGAGAACCAGGTAGGAGTCGCCGAACGCGTCGCTGAGCCGGGTGCGCGCGGCGTCAGACATGAGCATCGTGGTCGCGACGACCGTGACGCCCCCGGGTTCGGGTACCTCGTCGGGACTACTCTCCTCGGCGGGCGAATGCAGCACGCCTTCGAGGACCGCCGGCTGGAATGCCAGGGTTCCTACCGGCGCACCGGACCGGACGATCTCGACCTCGCCCTGATCCAGGATCGACTCGATCGCCGTCCGGACCTGTGGTGGCAGTTCCGTCAGGTCGATCGGAGCGCGCTGCGCTCGATCAACCGTCACAGGCTCGACCTGACGCCCACCGTGACCGCACGCATCTCACCGATTGTTGCCTACCCACCGCGAACTGCCGCTGCAAAACACGCGTCGGCGGCGCGCCAGACGCACGGGCACTACCCCAGCTGGTCGCGGCGGCGTGTCAGGTAGGCGGTTTCGGCGGTGTTGCCCGCCAGCTCGATGGCCTTGTCGTACGCCGCGCGCGACTCCTGACTGCGGCCCAGCCGGCGCAGCAGGTCCGCGCGGGTCGCGTGGAAGGCGTGATATCCGGCCAACGTGTCCTCGAGACGGTCGACGGCCGCCAGCGCCACCTCCGGGCCGTCGAGCTCCGCGACCGCGACGGCCCGGTTGAGGGCGATGATCGGCGAGGGGTCGAGGCGGACGAGCTGGTCGTAGAGGGCGACGACCTGCGACCAGTCGGTGTCGCGAATGTCGCGCGCGGAGGTGTGCACGGCGTTGATCGCGGCCAGGACCTGGTAGCGACCCGGTGCCACCCCGGCAGCCAGGCGCTCGCGCACCAGCCGATGACCCTCGGCGACCAGCGCCGCGTCCCAGGCTCCACGGTCCTGCTCGTCGAGGGTGACCAGTTCGCCGCTCGCCGAGACCCGGGCGGTGCGGCGGGCCTCGATCAGGAGCATCAGCGCCAGCAGCCCGGCCACCTCACCGTCCTCCGGCAGGAGGGCACGGATCATGCGCGTGAGCCTGATCGCCTCGGCTGTCAGGTCCTGACGTACGGGATCGCTGTCGGGGCCGGTCGCCAGGTAGCCCTCGTTGAAGACGAGGAAGAGGACGGCGAGCACGCCGGAGACGCGGGCCGGGAGATCCTCCGCGGACGGCACCCGATACGGGATGCGAGCCGACTTGATCTTGGCCTTGGCGCGGGTGATCCGCTGCCCCATGGTGGTCTCCTGCACCAGGAAGGCGCGGGCGATCTCGGGCACGGTCAGACCGCCGACCATGCGCAGCGTCAGCGCCACGCGGGTCTCCATCGCGAGCGCCGGATGACAGCAGGTGAAGATCAGCCGGAGCCGCTCGTCGTCGATGGCGCCGAGCGGCTCGGGCGGGTCGTCGTCGTACAACTTCTGGGCCTCCCTCTGCTTGTCACCGCGCCTGCTCTCGCGCCGGAGCCGGTCGATGGCCTTGCGGTTCGCGGTGGTGGTCAGCCAGGCGCCGGGGTTGGGGGGTACGCCGTCGGCCGGCCACCGCTCGACGGCGGTCGCGAACGCCTCGGCCGCCGCCTCCTCGGCGACGTCGAGGTCACCGAAACGCCTGGTCAGGGCGGCGACCACCCGCGCCCACTCCTCGTGGTGGGCCCGGATGATCGCCTCCTTGGCGTCGACCGCGCTCACAGGAACGGTCGCACCTCGACCTTCCGGTTGCAGTGCTTCGACCCTTCGGCGGCGAGCTGGAGCGCCACGTCGAGGTCGGGGGCCTCGATGATCCAGAAGCCGGCGAGGTACTCCTTCGACTCCAGGAAGGGCCCGTCGGTGAACACCGCCTCCCCATCCCGGTTGTCGATGACGGTGGCCGGGTCGGGCGACCCGAGGCCGCCGGCGAAGACCCAGTAGCCCTCGGTGCGGAGCCGGTCGTTGAACGCGGTGATGTCGGCCTGCTCAGTCGGGGTGGCGAGGCCGGTGCCGTCGTCGATCACGGAAATCAGGTACTGCATCTCGGATCATCTCCTGTGATGTGGGGCGCCCCTCGTGGGCGGCCGCTCACCCCTACCACGATCACCTCTACCCCGATCCGACACCGTCTTGCGGACTTCCTTCAAGGACTTCTGGGACGCCGGTCGTGCTGGGCCGAGGCGCCCCGAGTGTCGGGACTGGCCATGATCGATCCGGCGTGAACGACTCCCAGCCGTCACAGAACGGCGCGCCCCACGACCGGATGACGTCCTCGATCTCCACGGCAGTCGCTCGGATCGCGTCTGCTTCGTCCGGGCTGTAGCGGCCCTGTTCGACGGCGAGGATCAACTCATCCTCATCCTTGCGCTCGCACGTTCGGTCGGGCTCCACCCAGACGTCGAGGACATGATCACGGCTTCGCGTGGTGCGGTCCGTGCGGACGTGGGGGTCTTCGATGTTGACGTACCACCCTTCGAAAGCACCGGTAGTGCCGTGGAAGAAGTGCCACACCGACCAGCGCTGCCCCGGCTGATAGACGCGCAGGACTGAGTACTGCGACCAGACGGATTCGACTTGTCGACGCGGGACAAGGAACGCGTCGCTGCTCTCGGAACGCAGGTCCCGCCCGTCCTCGCGCACGAGCTTGAGCACCGGCGTACCAACCGCCAGCCACGCGACGAGCCCCTGCTCGTCGTCGCGCACGACCGTCATGGGTGCCGCAAAGTCGAGTCCGGGCTGCCCGTAGCGCCACATGATGTGGGTGCCTTGCTCCCAGAACTGCATGTGCGTCATTCTGCCCGGTCCGAGCGACGAATCCGCGAGCGGAACGCCCGGCATCCGTGAGACCCGGCTCCGCGCTGCGGAGGGGACCTTCGACACTGACCCTCGCCGCCGGATCCCGTCACAGTGGTGGTCGTCGCCATGACGGAACTCGGCTCCGGAGGTGCCCATGAAGATCCTGCGACTCCTGCTCCCCCTGCTCTCCGGGGGCATCCTCCTCCTCGCGGGCCTCGTCGGGCCGACCGCGGCCACCGTCGACGCAGCCGCCCCGCCGACGGTCCCCACGCTGGTCGACATCCGTGCCGCCCACCATCCGGGCTTCGACCGGATCGTCTTCGAGTTCGCCGGCGGGCTTCCCGTCACCCACCGGGTGCAGTACGTCGACAAGCTCATCGCCGACGCGTCGGGAAAACGGGTCCGGATCGCCGGGCGGGCCATCCTCCGGGTGGTCCTGAACCCCGCAGACGCCCACGACTCCTCCGGCCCCACGATGCCGAGGCGCCGGGCGTTCGCGCTGCCCAACATCATGACGACGGTGCGGGCCGGGGACTTCGAGGCCGTGACGACGTACGGCGTCGGTCTGGCGAAGCGGACACCCTTCCGCGTCTTCACGCTGACCGATCCGGGCCGGGTGGTCATCGACGTCCGCGCGGCCTTCCGGACCGTGCCGCACCGGGTCTTCCTCTTCAACGAGGACAACTTCGTGGCCAACGACGAGCCGTTCTTCACGCCGGTGTCCCGGCCGGTCCCCGTCGCCCGGCCCTTCGTCGGGTCCCTCGACCGGCTGTTTGCCGGCCCCCTGCCGAGCGAGCAGGCCGACGGGCTGCGCCTGCTGCGCTCCCACGCCAGGGGGTTCACCGCGCTGCGGATCGACGACGGGGTCGCCCGGGTCCGGCTGACCGGCCACTGCAGCAGCGGCGGCTCCACCGTGAGCATCGCGGGCGAGATCATGCCGACGCTGCGGGAGTTCCCTACAGTCGACTGGGTGAAGATCCATGACCCGAGCGGCCACACCGAGAACCCCCACGGCCACACCGACTCGATCCCGGAGTGCCTCGAGCCGTGACCGAGCCGATTCGCGTGATCCGCGGGGCGGACCTCGTCCCCGCCGACCCGACGCCGGGCATGCTGCGCAAGCGGGCCTTCGAGATCCCCGGCCTGTGGGCCGGACAGGTGGAGACCCAGCCCGGCACCACCTCCGGGTGGCACCACCACGACTCGAACGAGTCGAGCCTCTACGTCGTGTCCGGCGTCATACGGCTCGAGTTCGAGGGCCACGAGGGGTACGTCGAGGCGCTCCCCGGCGACTTCGTGCACGTGCCGGCGTACACCATCCACCGCGAGAGCAACCCGTCCGAGCGACCAGCGCTGGTCGTCATCGCCCGCGCAGGCGACGGGGTGCCCACGATCAACGTGGACGAGCCACCCGAGCCCCACCGCAGGTGATGCCGGCGTGACGGGTCAGCCGTCGGTGGTGCGGTACCCGCCCCGGAAGAACAGCAGCGGCTCGTCGGCGTCACCGGCGTCGAGGTCGAGGACCCGACCGATCACGACGTAGTGGTCGCCGGCCTCGTGCACCGCGTGGATGGTGCAGTCGACGTAGCCGAGCACGCCCTCCAGCAACGGTGACCCCGTCGCCTGCGACGGCGTCCACTTCACGTCCGCGAACTTGTCGACGCCCCGGCTCGCCATCGTGTTGGAGACCTCGGCCTGGTCGGCGCCGAGGAAGTTGACGCAGAACTTGCCGGACCGCTGGATCAACGGCCAGGCCCGCGAGGTCCTGGCCGGCACGAACAGCACCAGCGGCGGGTCGAGCGAGACGCTGGAGAACGACTGGCAGGTCAGGCCGACCGGCACGCCGCCACTCGTCGAGGTCACGACCGTGACGCCCGAGGCGAAGCGGCCCAGCACGTCGCGGAACTGGCGGGCCGCCGCCACCGCGGCGGGGTCGTCGGCGTGGACGCCGGTCGCCTCGCCGGGGCGGAACTCGAAGTCGAAGTCGATGTCGCCGAGCCAGGAGTTGATCAGGTCAGGACTGGGCCAGGTCTCGCGCGCGTCGGCACTCATCCCCTCCGGGATCTCATGACCGGCCTGAGAGCTCATGACGCCATCGTGTCTCACTGCTGTCCGACGCTGAAATCATGCCCCCAGTACGAGACGGCCGTGCTCTCCCGCGCGACCCACTTCTGGTCGTCGACGGTGAGGCCCTCGGTGCCGTACTCGACGTCGAACCCGCCCGGCGAGCGCACGTAGAACGAGACCATCTGGTCGTTCATGTGGCGTCCGAGCGTCGCGGACAGCGGGACCTTGTGCTTGCGCACCCGCTCGAGCGCGCGGCCCACGTCGTCGAGCTTCTCGACCTCGACCATGATGTGCACGCACTTCGCCGGGTTCGGCATCGGCAGGAACGCCAGCGAGTGGTGCCTCGGGTTGCACCCCAGGAAGCGCAGCCAGGCCGTGCTCCCGGGCTCCTTGCCGACGAACTCGCCCGGCATCCGCATCGAGTCGCGCAGCCGGAAGCCGAGCACCTCGGTGTAGAAGCGCAGCGCCTCCTCGTCGTCACTCACCGGCACCACGATGTGGCCCAGACCCTGCTCGCCGGTGACGAACCGGTTGGCGTACGGCGTGACCACCGGCCGGGCCTCGTAGGTGGCGCCGTGGAAGAGCTCGAAGACGTTCTCGAAGGGGTCCTCGAAGCGGATCATGCCCTCGACCCGGCGCTCGGCGAGCTCCTCGGCGGTGGCCTCGTGGATCTCGACACCGTGGTTCTTGAGGTGGTCCACCGCCTGGGACAGCGCCCGGCGATCGGCGACCTCCCAGCCCATGCAGCCCAGCCGGTCCTGCCCGGCCGGCACCACGACGATGCGAGCGGAGAGCTCGTCCATGCGGAAGTAGAGGTTCTCGCCCGGGCCGCGGCCCTCGACCAGGCCGAGCACCTTGCCGGCGAAGTGCCGCCACTGCTCGAGGTCGGTGCTCTCGACGCGGACGTAGCCCAGGGACCTGATGTCGATGGTCATGCTCTCCTCATTTCCGGGCTCAGTTCCGGGGCGCGCGCTCGACGTGGCGCGCCAGGAACGCGGTGGCCACCTCGGCGAACTCGTCGGCGGCCTCGATCTGCGCCCAGTGACCACAGTTCGGGAACACGTGCAGCGACGCCTTCGGGATCAGCTTGAGCGCGGTGAAGGCCCCGTCGATCGGGTTGACCCGGTCCTCGCGTCCCCAGGTGAGCAGGGTGTGCTGGCGGATCTTGTAGGCCTCCCGCCACAGGAACGCGTCCTCGAAGGTGTCCGGCTTCATGAACGACGCGCCCATCGACGCCATCGCCTCGCGGGCACCCGGAGCGGTCGCGTCGGCGAACCGCTCCTCGACCAGCTCGTCGGTCACCAGGTCCTGGTTGACGACCATGGTGGAGATGAACGCGCGCAACGCCTCGCGCGTCGGGTTGCCGCTGAACTCGAAGAGCCGCTTGATGCCCTCGGTGGGGTCGGCGTGGAAGAGGTTGAGGGACAGCCCGCCGGGCCCCATCAGGATCAGCCGGCCCACGCGCTTGGGGTACTTCAGCGCCAACCGGGCCGCCGTACCTCCCCCGAGGCTGTTGCCGAGCAGGTGGACCCGCTCGATGCCGAGCTCATCGAGCAGGGCGACGACCGCGTCGGCCGCGAACTCGTAGAAGTTGCCGACGACCTCACCCTTGCTGGAGCCGCCGAAGCCGGGCTGGTCGACCAGCAGCGTCCGGAAGCTCTCGGCGAAGCGCGGCAGCGCCGACCCGAAGTTGGACCACGCGGAGGCCCCGGGGCCGCCGCCGTGCAGCATCACCAGCGGCAGCCCGCCGCCGACCGGCTCGGTGTGGTCGAGCTTGTCGAAGACCGGCCCGGCCTCGTAGTAGTTCAGCGTGAGGTCGCCGGCTGCCTCGGTCTTGACCCGGGCGGACTTCTGGACCGCGCTGCGCTCGAAGTGGTCGAAGGTCATCTGATCAGTACATCCCCGGGTCGATCTTGTGCCCGAACTCGTGCGCGCCGAACATCTGCAGCGCCCGCTCCGGGTCGTTGGCGGCGTGCACGCGGCCGGCGTGGGCGTCGCGCCACGCCCGCTGCAGGTAGGTGCCCTCGGCGAGGGCTCGGCCACCCGACGCCTCGAACAGCGCGTCGATGGCGTCGATCGCGCGCTGGCTGCCGATCACCTGGTCGCGGCGCACCTTCAGGCGCAGCCCGAGCGGGATCTTCTCGCCGCGCGCGACGCAGGCCTGCTCCTCGCGGATGTTGTTGGTGAGCAGCGCCCAGGCCGCGTCGATCTCCGAGGAGGCGCGAGCGATGCGGACGGCGGCGAACGGGTCGAGCGACGCCTTCTCGCCGAGGTACGCCGCGCGGGTGCGCTTCTGCTGCATCTCGACGTGCTCGGCGTAGGCACCCATGGCCATGCCGATGATCGGCGTCGTGATGGTGCCCGTGAAGATCGAGTGGAACGGCAGCTTGTAGAGCTCGGAGGTGTTCTGCTCCTGGCCGGGGCCGAAGCAGCGACCGGTGTCACCCATCGACAGCGTGAACGCCTCGGGGATGAACACCTCGTCGACCACGATGTCGTTGGAGCCGGTGCCCCGCAGCCCGACGACGTTCCAGACGTCGAGGATCTGGTAGCTCTCCCGCGGGACCATGAAGGTGCGGAAGTCGACGACCTGCCCCTCCTGGTTGAAGACCAGGCCACCGAGCAGCACCCAGGCGCAGTGGTCGCACCCGGAGGAGAAGCTCCACTTGCCCGACAGGGTGTAGCCGCCGTCGGTCACGACCGCCTTGCCGGTGGGGGCGTACGACGAGCTCAGCCGCGTCGAGGTGTCGGAGCCCCACACCGCCTGCTGCGCCTCGTCGGAGAAGAGCGCCACCTGCCAGGGGTGCACGCCCACCACGCTGGCGACCCAGCCGGTGGAGCCGCACGCGCTCGCGATGTCGCGGACCGCGGTGTAGAAGTCGACCGGGTCGGACTCGAGCCCGTCGAACCGCCTGGGCTGGAGCAGCCGGAAGAACCCGACCTCGTCGAGCTCCTTGATCGAGGCCTCGGGCACGACGCGGAGCCGCTCCGCCTCGTCGGCCCGCTCCCGGATGGAGGGGAGCAGATCACGGACGCCATCGAGTACAGCCTGGGACATCGAAGTCTCCTGTCATGTGGGACGGGAGCAATACTAGAACACGTTCTTGTTTTGGTCGAGTGTCAGGCACGGGGGTTTCGTCGGAGGCCCCACAGGACCCCGCGCTAGGTTCGGCAGCATGATCGAGCTGAGCGCGGGCCAGACCCTGCCCCTCATGACCGAGTCCGGCGAGCCGCACGTCCGGCTGACGATGGGCATCGGCTGGGAGAAGGACCCCACGGCGGGCGCGATCGCGAGCGGGCGTCCGGACATCGACCTGGACGCGTCGGCCATCCAGTTCGCGGGCGGGAAGCTGTTCGACCTGGCGTTCTACAACAACCTGACCACCCGCGACGGGTCGGTCACGCACCTGGGCGACAACACCACCGGGCGCGGGGAGGGCGACGACGAGGCGATCGCGCTCGACCTGGCGCGGGTGCACGGCCCCGTCGACACGATCTTCCTCGTGGTCACGAGCTACCAGGGGCACAGCCTGACCTGGGTCAACCAGGCCTGGTGCCGACTCCGTGACGAGGACGGCCAGGCGTTCGCGCGGTTCACCATCAGCGCCGGACCGCCTGAGCCCGGGCTGGTGATGGCGAAGCTGACCCGCGACGGCGACACCTGGACGCTGCACGCCATCGGGCAGGGCATCCAGGCGACCAAGGCCGTCGATGCCGTGCCGCTCCTGGGCGCCTTCCTCTGAGGGCCCGCCCTCTGACGGCCCGCCCCGACGGCCGCGCCCACGACGGTCAGGCGTTCGCGGCGTCCTTGTCGGCCTCGGCCTTCAGCATCAGCGCGATGTCGATCAGCTGGTCCTCCTGGCCGCCGATCAGCTTGCGCCGGCCGGCCTCCAGCAGGATCTTGGCGCCGGAGACGCCGTACCGCTCCGCGGCGTTGCCCGCGTGCTTGAGGAACGAGGAGTAGACGCCGGCGTAGCCCATCATCAGCGTCATCCGTTCGAGCTGGCACTCCTCCGGCATCGCCGGCCTGATGACGTCCTCGGAGGCGTCGACGATCTGCAGGAAGTCGATCCCGGTCTTCCAGCCGAGCTTGTCGCAGACCCCGACGAACGCCTCGAGCGGCGTGTTGCCGGCGCCGGCGCCGAAGCGGCGGACCGAGCCGTCGATCTGGGTCGCGCCCGCACGCGCCGCGATCACGGTGTTCGCGACGCCGAGGCCGAGGTTCTCGTGGCCGTGGAAGCCGACGGTCGCCTCGTGGCCGATCTCGGCGACCAGCGCGGAGACCCGGTCGGCGGTCTGCTCCATGATCAACGCACCCGCGGAGTCGACGACGTAGACGCACTGGCAGCCGGCGTCGACCATGATCCGGGCCTGCTTCGCGAGCACCTCGGGCGGCTGGGTGTGGCTCATCATCAGGAAGCCGACGGTCTCCAGGCCCAGCTCACGCGCGAGCGCGAAGTGCTGCGCCGACACGTCGGCCTCGGTGCAGTGGGTGGCGATCCGGCAGATCTGGCCGCCGTTGTCCTGGGCGGCGCGGATGTCGTCCTTGGTCCCGACTCCCGGGAGCATGAGGAAGGCGATCTTCGCGGACTTCGCGGTCTCGGCCGCGATCCGGATCAGCTCCTGCTCGGGCGTGCGGGAGAAGCCGTAGTTGAAGCTCGAGCCGCCGAGGCCGTCGCCGTGGGTCACCTCGATCACCGGGACGCCGGAGGCGTCGAGTGCCTCGACGATGTCGTGCACCTCCTGCGCGGTGAACTGGTGGCGCTTGTGGTGCGAGCCGTCGCGCAGGCAGGTGTCGGTCAGCCGCAGGTCGAGGTCGCCCCCGTGCGTCTGCGACCAGGTGCGGGTCAGCGTGTCGCGGTCCGTCATGTCAGTTTCCTTCCGGGGTCTCGACGACGCTCGCTTGCGCTCGCTGCTGGGCCACCGCGCGGGCGATGTTCTCCCCCACCTGGGTGGCGGCGGCGGTCATGATGTCGAGGTTGCCGGCGTACGGCGGCAGGAAGTCGCCGGCGCCCTCCACCTCGACGAAGATGCTCACCTTCGTCTGGCCCTGGGTGGCCGGCGAGGGGTCGTCGATCTGGGGCTCCTGGAGCAGGCGGTAGCCGGGGACGTACTCCTGGACGGCCCGCTCCATCTCCTTGACCGAGCGCACGATCGCGTCGCGGTCGGCGTCGGGCGCCACCGCGCAGAAGATCGTGTCGCGCATGATCATCGGCGGCTCGGCCGGGTTCAGGATGATGATCGCCTTGCCGCGCTGGGCACCGCCGATCGTCTCCACGCCGGAAGCGGTCGTGCGGGTGAACTCGTCGATGTTGGCGCGGGTGCCGGGGCCCGCGGACATGCTGGAGACCGACGCCACGATCTCGGCGTACGACACCGTCGCGGCGCGCGAGACGGCCGCCACCATCGGGATCGTGGCCTGGCCCCCGCAGGTGATCATGTTGACGTTCATCGAGCCGACGTGCTCCTGGCCGTTGACCGGCGGGATCACGGCCGGGCCGACCGCGGCCGGCGTCAGGTCGACCGCGCGGATGCCGGCCTCCTCGTAGCGCGGGGCGTACGCGCGGTGCACGTAGGCCGAGGTGGCCTCGAAGATCAGGTCGGGCAGCTCGTCCTGCTTGAGCAGCCAGTCGACCCCCTCGTGGCTGGCCTCGAGGCCCAACCCGGCGGCGAGCCGGAGGCCCTCACTGGTCGGATCCACGCCGATCATCCAGCGCGGCTCGATCACCTCGGATCGGAGCAGCTTGTACATCAGGTCGGTGCCGATGTTGCCGGGACCGACGATGGCGGCGGTGAGCTTGGGCATCTGGTTCCTTTCGTCCGCGGTCTCGACAGGCTCGACCAGCGAAGGTGCGTCAGTCAGTGAAGGACAGCCGGACGGTGCCGAGGCCGTCGAAGACCGCCTCGAAGTCGTCCCCGGGTCGTACGTCGATGGCGCGGTGCACGCTGCCGGGCAGGATCACGTGGCCGGCCTCGAGGGTGACGCCGAAGGAGGCGACCTTGCGCGCCAGCCAGGCGACGGCCGTGACGGGGTTCCCCAGCACGGCGTCCGAGCGCCCCTCGGCCACCTGCTCGGCGGCGCTCCCTCCCGAACGACGGAGCAGCCGCGCGTCGATGGTGCGCAGGTCGACGTCGGTCGGCCTCACGCGCTCGGCGCCGAGCACGTAGCCCGCCGAGCTCGCGTTGTCGGCGATGGTGTCTCCGATGCGGATGTTCCAGTCGGTGATCCGGCTGTCGATCAGCTCGATGGCCGGTGCGACCGCCTCGGTGGCGTCGATGACGTCCTGCTCGGTGCAGCCCTCGCCGGGCAGCGCGGCCCCGAGGATGAACCCGACCTCCACCTCGACCCGCGGGTAGCAGTAGCGCCCGGCGCTCACCGGCTGGTCCTCGCGCAGCGCCATGTCGGAGAGCAGGTGGCCGTAGTCCGGCTCGTCGACGCCCATCATCTCCTGCATGGCCTTCGACGACAGGCCCACCTTGTGGCCGTGGATCGTGGCGCCCGCGGCGAGCCGCTGCCGGATGTTGAGCAGCTGGATCTCGTAGGCGTCGACCACGTCGAGCTCGGGGTGGGTCTCCCGCAGCGGCGGGATGGGGCGCTGGTCGCGTTCGGCGGCGGTCAGGGCGGCCGCGGCCTCGCGACGTACGTCGTGGGAGAGCATGGCGACCATGCTAGAACCTGTTACAGTTTTGCGCCATGAGCACCCCCTCCCCAGGCGCCCTTCCGGACGCTCTGCCGGACCGTCTGCCGGACACCGTGGACGTCATCGTGGTCGGCGCCGGTGGTGCCGGCATGACCGCCGCGCTGGCCGCCCGGAAGCACGGTCTCGACACCGTGCTGATCGAGAAGAGCGGCTACTTCGGCGGTTCCACGGCCCGCAGCGGTGGCGGGGTCTGGATCCCCGGCAACTACGCGCTGCGCGACGCCGGCCAGGCCGACGCCCCCGAGCAGGCCAAGCTCTACCTCGACTCGATCGTCGGCGACGACGTGCCGAAGGCGCGTCGCGACACCTACATCGACCGCGGCCCCGAGGTCATGGACTTCATCCGGGCACAGACGCCGGTTCGCTTCAGGTGGGTTCCGGACTACGCCGACTACCACCCCGAGCAGCCGGGCGGGCGCGCCAGGGGCCGCAGCGTCGAGCCGGTCCCGCTGGACGCGCGCTTCCTCGGCGAGGAGCTCGGGCGGCTGCACCCGCAGTACACCAAGGCGCCGGCGAACCTGATCGTCACCCAGGCCGACTTCCGCAAGATCAGCCTCGGGCTGCGCACCGTCCGCGGACCGGTCACGATGGCGAAGGTCCTGCTCCGCAGGATGGTCAGCCTGCTGCGCGGCCAGAAGATGTTCGCGATGGGCAACGCCCTCGCGATCGGGCTGCGCAAGGGGCTGCTCGACGCGGGCGTGCCGGTGCACTACGAGACCGAGCTGACCGACCTCGTGATCGAGGACGGCCGGGTGGTCGGTGTGGTGGTGACGCGGGACGGCGCGAGCAGGACCGTGCGCGCCCGTCGCGGGGTGGTCCTCGGCAGCGGCGGCTTCGAGCGCAACCTGGAGATGCGCGAGAAGTACCAGCCCTCCCCCACCTCGGTCGAGTGGACGACGGGTTCGCAGTTCAACACCGGCGGCGGCGTCCTCGCCGGCATCGCGGCCGGGGCGCACACCGATCTGCTCGACGACGCCTGGTGGGGTCCGACGATCCCGCTGCCGTCCGGCCCGTGGTTCTGCCTGGCCGAGCGCAACCTGCCGGGCTCGATCATCGTCAACTCCGCCGGCCAGCGGTTCATGAACGAGGCGCTGCCCTACGTCGAGGCGGTGCACGCGATCTACCGCGGCGAGGCCACCGGCGTCTCCCACGTGCCCGCCTGGATGGTCATCGACCAGCGCTACCGCAACCGCTACCTCTTCGCCGGGCTGTCCCCGCGCCAGCCGTTCCCCGGCCGTTGGTACAAGAACGGCACCGTGAAGAAGGCCGCCACGCTCGCCGGGCTGGCCGCGGAGATCGACGTACCCGCCGAGGCGCTGGCGGCGACGGTGTCGCGGTTCAACGGGTTCGCCGGGTCGGGTGTCGACGAGGACTTCCACCGCGGCGAGAGTGCCTACGACAAGTACTACTCCGACCCCACGGTCAAGCCGAACCCGTCGCTGCACGCCATCGACCAGGGGCCGTTCTACGCCGTGAAGATCGTGCCCGGCGACCTCGGCACCAAGGGCGGTCTGGTCACCGACGAACGAGCCCGGGTGCTGCGACCCGACGGTTCGGTGATCCCCGGCCTCTACGCCGCCGGCAACGTCTCGGCCGCCGTGATGGGCCGCACGTACGCCGGCCCCGGCGCCACGATCGGCCCGGCACTGACGTTCGGCTACCTCGCGGCCGAGGACATCGCGAAGGCGGAGAGCTGACATGGCCATCGACCCGGCCGTCGCCGTCGGCGCCCAGCTGCCCGACCGCACGTTCTCGTGGGACGCCAGCGACATCCTGCTCTACCACCTCGCCATCGGGGCCGGCTCGAAGCCGGGCGACAACCTCTCCCCCGACGCGCTCCGCTACACCCTCGACGGCCCGGGCCTGCAGGTGCTGCCGTCGTTCGGCATCGTCGCCCCGAGCTTCCACGCGACGAATCCGCCGCCGCTCGACCTGCCCGGCTGCGACATCAACCTGGCCCAGGTGGTCCACGGGTCGCAGGCCATCACGGTCCACGGCCCGCTGCCGACCTCCGGGTCGGCGACCGCTGCGCACCCGGATCAGCGAGATCTGGGACAAGGGCAAGGCGGCCGTGATCTGGCAGGACGGCGTCGCCACGTCCGCGTCCGGCGAGGAGCTGTGGACCGTCCGTTCCTCGATCTTCGTGCGGGGCGAAGGCGGCTGGGGCGGCGACCGTGGACAGGGCACGACCGTGGAGATCCCCGACCGCGCGCCCGACGCGGAGACGACGTACGACGTGACGCCCCAGCAGGCGTTGCTCTATCGGCTCTGCGGCGACCGCAACCCGCTCCACGCCGACCCCGGCTTCGCCCAGGCCGCGGGCTTCCCGGCACCGATCCTGCACGGGCTGTGCTCCTACGGCATCGTGCTGCGCACCGTCACCGACGCACTGCTCGGCGGCGACGCCACGCGCGTGGGCGCGTTCACGGCGCGCTTCGCGGGCGTCGTCCTCCCCGGCGAGACCATCCGGGTCCGCGCCTGGGAGACGGCCGAGGGCATCGTGGTCTCGGCCACGATCGCCGGCGAGGGAGAGCGCGACGGCGCTCCCGTCCTCGCCGACTGCGTGCTCACCCCTGCTTAGCGGCCGCCTCAGGCATGCGCGGCGAGCACGGCCGGAACGATGACACGGGCCGAGGGCGTGAGGTCCAGCTGCGCGATCTGGTCGGGTGCGACGAAGACGATCTGCCGTCCCTCCGTGCACACGATGTCGGCGTCGGTCGCTGACGTCCGTGCCGTGAAGACGCCGAAGTGGTCTTCCTCGCCCTCGATGGAGCAGGGCATGACGTAGGTGCCCAGCGGCTCCAGCTCCTGTCGCAGGCCCGTCTCCTCGGCCAGCTCGCGACCGGCCGCTTCGCGCACGGACTCGCCGGGCTCCACGCCGCCGCCGACCAGACCCCACGTGTCGGGATCCAGCTGCGCGTGCTCGTCCCGCTCCTGCATGAGCAGCCATCCGCGGTCGTCGACCAGCCCCACCAGGGCAACCAGGTGCATCCGCGAATGCTAGGCGAGAGGTCCACTCCTCGACGGGACGTTCGTCTCTGGCAGGCCGTCCGGCGACCGGGACACGATCGAGTTCCACACGCCGACGTGTCCGGATGCCGGGACTTGCCTTCAGTGGTGCCCGCGCCGATACGGCGGCGCCGACCGGAAGCAGGTGCCAGATGGCTGAGCCACGTACGACGAAGAAATCGTCGGCCGCACTACGCGGCGTGCTCCTCCCGCTCGCCCTCGCCCAGTTCATCTGCAGCTTCGCCGGCTCGAACATGAACGTGATGATCAACGACATGAGCGAGGACCTGGACACGACCGTCCAGGGGATCCAGACCGCGATCACGATCTTCCTGCTGGTCATGGCGGCCCTGATGATCCCCGGCGGCAAGCTGACCGACCGCTACGGACGCAAGCGGTGCCTCAACGTCGGTCTCGTCGTCTACGGCATCGGCGCGCTGGTGAGCGCGGTCGCGCCCGGCCTGGGGGTGCTCATCCTCGGCAACTCGATCCTGGAGGGCGTCGGCACTGCTCTGCTGATCCCCCCGGTCTACATCCTCGCGACGCTGATGTTCACCGAGGTCACCTCGCGGGCCCGCGCCTTCGGAGCCATCAGCGCTGCCGGAGGTGTCGGTGCGGCGGCGGGGCCGCTGATCGGTGGGCTGATCACGTCGGCGATCAGCTGGCGGGCGGCCTTCGTCTTCCAGGCGCTGATCATCGCGGTGATCCTCGTGCTGACCCGCAGGATGGACGACCCGCTGCCGCCGGACCCGACCAGCCACTTCGACACCGGCGGGGCGATCCTCTCGGCCGTCGGCCTCATCCTGGTCGTCTCGGGAATCCTGGCGGCGGACAACAACGTCTGGGTGATGATCGGCCTGATCATCGGGGGTGCGCTGGTCCTCGTGTGGTTCTTCCTCTCGGTGCGCGCCAAGGAGCGGGCAGGCATCGAGCCGCTGCTGTCGACGCAGCATGTTCCGCAACATGACGTCCAACCTCGGCATGGTCACGCAGAACGTCCAGTGGCTGATGCTGATGGGAGCCTCGTTCACGGTCTCGGCGTACCTGCAGGTCGTCCGCGGCTACAACGCGATCGAGACCGGCGTGATCTTCACCGCGGCCACGGTCGGCCTGCTGCTGTCGTCGCTCGGCGCCGAGCGCCTCGCCAGGCGTCGCGCGCAGCGGACCCTGATCATGGCCGGCTTCGTCATCACGATCGTCGGCATCGCGGTCCTGCTGACCATGGTGATCGGGAACCCGAGCGCCTGGGCCTTCGCCCCGGGACTGTTCCTGATCGGGCTGGGGGTGGGCGGGATGCTGACCCCGTCGGTCAACGTCGTGCAGTCCAGCTTCGGCGAGGACCAGCAGGGCGAGATCTCCGGCCTGTCGCGCAGCGTGTCCAACCTCGGTTCCTCGCTCGGGACCGCGGTCGCCGGCACCATCCTCGTCGCCGGCATCACGGCAACACCGGATCGCGCCTACGGGCTCGCGATGGTCGTCCTGGGCGTCATCGGACTGGGAGGGCTCGCGGCAGCTTTCTTCCTCCCCGGTCAGTCCGGCTTGCGGGCCAGCAAGTAGAAGCGCTCCGTGGTCTCGCCCCGGGACGTCTGCGGCCCCCGGAGATACCACTCGACCTCGATCAGGCCGGCCGCCTCGACCACCGAGCGCACCTCGACCGGGTCGTGCAGGACGAGGTCGAGCGAGACGTCGTGGCCGAACCAGGAGTCCAGGTGCCGCACCCGGTCGCCGGCGTGCAGGCCCAGCACCAGGTGGCCGCCCGGTTGCAGCGGCCGTGCCAGGGCGGCGATCGCCGCGGGCAGCTCCGAGGCGGCGAGGTGGATCAGGGAGTACCACGCGAGGACCGCGCCCCAGCCGGAGCTGGTCGCCGGACGCATGAGCTGGGTCAGGTTGCCGACCTCGTAGGTCAGGTGTGGGAAGCGACGCCGGGCCTCGGCCACCATCGCGGGCGACAGGTCGAGACCGCTCGCATCCGCCCCGGCGGCTGCCAGGAACGCCGTGGTGTGTCCCGGTCCGCAGCCGACCTCGATGACGGGTTCGGCTCCGGCCAGCGCGGCCACCCGCTCCAGCAGCCAGGCCTCGAACGGCAGGTCACCGTCGAGCTCGCCGGCCAGCTCCTCGGCGTACGACGAGGCCACGGCGTCGTACGTCGCGACCACCCGCGCGTCCCGTGCGGCCGCGCCGTCGGCCAGCACGACCTCCCGGTCGACGGCCGGCGCGGTGGGCGCGGCGGCGTCCCCGGTCTCGACCGGACCGAGCTCGTGCACCCAGCGCGCGTCCTGCTGGCCGGGGCGTCGTCCGAGCTCTCGCACCAGCGGCTCGCCGCGGGCGGCCATCCGGGCCAGGCAGGCCTCGACCTCGGCACGGTCGCCGAACGGATGCAGCCGCTCGGTGCGCGTCCTCAGCTCGCCGGGCGCCTGCGGACCCCGCAGGAGCAGCACCGTGAGCAGGGCACGCTCGTCGTCCGGGAGCGAGAGCTGCTCGGCGAGCACCTGGTGGTACTTCAGGGTGCGCCGCCCGGTGTCGGCCCACACGACCCGGACGAGCTCGCGGGGGCGCAGCCGCTTCACGACTGCCTCGATGGTCTCCTCGTCGTAGTCGACGACGGGGTCCCGGCTGCTGGTCTGGTTGCAGGCGGTGCGCAGGGCGCCGAGCGTCATCGGGTACGACGCGGGGACGGTGCGCTCCTTCTCGAGCAGCGCCCCCAGCACCCGTTGTTCCTCGGTGTCCAGGACGGGCAGGTCGGGCATGGCACGACCCTAGTCCGGACAGTCCCGAGGCTGCGCTACGCCGCGTTCGGGTCGGGCTGGTGGATGCCGAACGTGTTGCCCTCGGTGTCGAGGTAGTAGCCCTGCCAGGCCATCCCGGTGAGCGCCATCTTCGGCAGTGCGACCTGGCCTCCGGCGTCCAGGATGCGGCGTTCGGTCTCGTCGTAGTCGCCGATGCCCATCGTGCAGACGAACGCGTTGGTGCCCTGGCCCACGGGCGGCGCCGGCACGGGCCGCTGCAGCAGGCCGCCGTTGATGCCCGCCTGGTCCTCCGGCCCGGTCACGATCCCCCAGTAGGTGGTGCCGGTGAACGTGCCGTAGTCCTGGAAGGACCAGCCGAACGCCGCGGCGTAGAACGCCTTCGCGCGCTCCACGTCGTCAGCCTGGATCTCGAAGTGCACCACGCGGGACATGCCGACCTCCTCGACAAGGGACAGGGCCATCGTGCCCTCGAGCCGTGAATTATTTCAGACCACCGGCTGGACCTCGGTGACCGGCTCGGCCTGCAGGAACTCCAGCGCTCCCCCGCGCGCGCTCCGCAGCTCGAACGACTCCCCGTGCTTCGGGTCGACCCGCAGCCACACCGAGGCGGTCTTGGAGTTCAGGCAGTGGCTCAGCGCCCGCGCGGGGTTCAGGTAGCCCAGGCAGACCATCGCGGCCGGGTCCCCGGCCATCTCCAGCGTCGCGGTCCCGTCCCGACCCTTCATCCGAAGCGACCAGCGCGGGAAGCGCAGCTCCGGCCGTTGGCGCCACAGGTCCACGATCCGGTCGAAGCGGTACTCGCGCTCACCGTGCCTCACCACCAGCATCGACAGCAGCGGGGAGAGCCGGCGGCCCAGCTCGATGCGCCCCGATGCGCCCTCCACGACGGCACCAGGGGCCCCGGCCGCGTCGAGGAAGACGCACTGCCCCCAGGCGTACTCCGGGCTGTGGGCACTCCCCCAGTTGTGCCCCTGCATCCCCAGCCAGCCACCCACGTCCCACCCCTCGTCGTCCCAGGTCACGGAGCCCTCGAGCGCCAGCACCGGGAACGGGGTCAGCAGCTTGTTCTTCGGGAACGGCGCGTCCACCAGCCGCCGGCCCGGGAGCAGGCACATCGGCAGCCCCAGGGACCCGGGAACGCGGTCGAACGCCAGGTCCCACCTGACCTGCCCGGTGCCGGAGGCGAGCTCGCCGCTCGAGGTCCCGCCGTCGGCACCCAGCTCCAGTGCCAGCGGTCCCACGCCGGCGGCCAGCCCCTGCTGGCGAGTCGGCGAAGGTGGCCTCCGCCAGGGGTACGTCGTGGCGGAACCCCTCGGTCCGGGTGCCGTCGAAGACGCTGAACCAGGCCTGGCTCAGCGACGACCCGTCGGCCCTGGTCAGCACCGTGGCCTTGAGCCAGAGGGCGCGCGGAGCCGTCGGGTGGTTGGCCCGGACGAACCACGACTCGACGTGGTCGGTGCCCAGGCTGAACCTGGGTGCGTTGTCGGCGACGGCGCTCATGCGCCCACCCCTTCCTCGAAGGTCGCGAGCGAGGTGACCGAGCGGCTGCCCGGATCCCAGCGCCGCAGCTCGGTCATCGACAGCTCCACGTCATCGTGCCCGAGCACCTCGATCGCCAGCTGGACGTCGGGGCGTGGCAACCGCCGCGCCAGGGTCAGGTGCGGCAGCCACCCGGGATGCTGGGGTCCGTCTACGGCCGTCCGGAGCCGCAGCACCGCAGCCACGACGTGGTCCTCCACGTCGACCACGCGGGCGACGGTCAGCCGACGAGCACCCAGGAGCAGCAGCCCGGAGGCCCGGACCCGGATCGGCAGCAGCGGTGAGATGACCTCCACCGCCAGCGCCTCCACCTCGGGCCCGATCGTGGCCGCGGCCACCAGGGTCAGGTGCGGCGCGTTGCCGGCACCGCGGTGGTCCAGCTGGGACCTCAGGCCGGCCTCGCTCAACGCGCGCCAGTCACGACGTACGACGTCCTGGCCGGCCTCGTCGGGCAGCAGCTCGAGCGCGTGGAGCGGCATCGGTCACGCTCCTGACCAGCGACGGCCCGCGCATTGCCTCATCCCCATGCCACGAACCTAGCCATACTCACCTCCATGAGCCTTCTCGACAGCTGGACCCGGGGCGCGCACACCTCCACCACCCCGGACTCGACGACCTCGGACGGCGGCAGCGTCACCCACCCGACGTACCGCAAGGGCAACGGCCCCGGCGTCATCGTGATCCACGAGATCCCCGGGATGACCCCCGAGGTGATCGGGTTCGCCGAGGAGGTCGTCGCGGCGGGGTACACCGTCGTGATGCCGCACCTCTTCGGCACACCCGGCGACCCGGCATCGGTGGGCTACGTGCTGGGGTCCATCCGGAAGGTCTGCGTCAGCGCCGAGTTCACCAAGCTCGCGACCGGCACGACCGCGCCGGTGGCCGGGTGGCTGCGCAGCCTCGCCCGTGAGCTGCACGGCGAGCTGGGCGGTCCCGGCGTGGGCGCCCTCGGCATGTGCTTCACCGGCGGTTTCGCGCTCGCGATGATGGTCGACGACTCGGTGGCGGCACCCGTGCTCGCGCAGCCGTCCGCGCCGTTCGCGGTCGGGCGGAAGCGGGCCGACGACCTCAACCTCTCCCCCGCCGACCTGGAGGCGGTCAGGCAGCGCGCGAGGGGAGGCTGTGAAGTCCTCGGACTGCGCTACCGCGAGGACCGTGCGGTCGGCACCCGGTTCGATGCGCTCACCCGCGAGATCGGTGACCTGTTCATCCGCGTCGAGTTCGCGGGCAAGGGCCATGCCACGCTCACCGCCCACCGCCAGCAGGAGGGCGTCGACCGGGTCCTCGCCTTCTTCGCCGAAAAGCTTCACGCGCCGGCCTGAGACCCGGCGGGCACCCCGCCCCGGTGAGCAGGGCTGGGGGCACGGCTGAGAGCACGGCTGGCGCAACGCGCGGCATCGAGGGGCTGCCCGGCCGTCGCGAACAGGCGGGCCGCCGAGTCGCTCAGCCGCGCGAACTCGTCCGGTTCGCCCTTCGCCATGGACAGGTGGGCCCCGGCCTCGGCCACCGCGGCGTCCCACGCGCTGCCCTCCCACCTGCTCCCTGACGCCGAGGCCAGCTCGAGGTACTGCTCGGCCCTGGCCACGTCGCCGGCATCCGCGTAGGCGATGGCGGCCGGCACGGCGAACATCACGTCGCAGAAGGCGCAGCGATCCGTCTCACCCATCGTGTCCTCGGCGAGCTCGACGACGTTCACGGCCGCCGTGGGGCCCTCGGCGGCCGTGATCATGGTCCCGTAGACGCGCTGCATCAGGTGGCTGCTGATCACCGACCAGCGGGCCAGCGGCAGCGCCCGCTGCAGGAGGGCCGACGCCCCTTCCCGGTCACCGCGCGCCAGTCTCACCTCGGCCAGCCGCTGCAGGCTGTGGGCCTCACCCGCGGAGGCGTCCACGTTGTGGTGCAGGTCCACCGCTTCCTCGAGCTCCCGCTCCGCGACACCGAGGTCACCCTTCAACAGGGCCGCCTCGCCGATCAGGGCCGTGGCGAAGGCGACGCCGCGCAACGCACCATGACGTTCGGCACGACGGCGAAGGCCCTCGGCCAGCTCGATCACCTCGTCGTAGGGGATCGGGCCGTAGAGGAGGTACTCCGCCACGCAGAGGTGGGCGTCGAACACGGTGGCCGCGAGGCCCGGGTTGGCCTGGGTACGCCGCAGCTCGCGCCGGAACCGCTCGAACCACTCGCCGCGCTGGTGCGCGATCATCCCCTGCAGTCCCACCAGGTCCACGATCTGCCACGAGTCGTCGGGTTGCAGCAGCGAGCGCGCCGCATCGGCAGCCTCCCAGGCGGCGTCGACGTCGCCGGTGAAGTAGGCCAGGTTGCCCCGGGCGAGGAGCAGGGGCCCGTCGGCGGCGTCGCCCTCGAGATCGAGGTGGGCCAGGGCGGCTTCCGCGGTCTCGAAGTCGCCCTGGATGCTGGCGGCCCTCGCCAGCCTCGCTCGCACCAGCCGGTGCTCGGTCCCCGTGGTGACCGAGATCGCCGCCCGGTAGGCATCGACCGCGCCTGGATCGGCCAACGCCATCAGCAGGTCACCGCGCCGGGCCAGCAGGTGCGCCCGATCCGCGCCCGTGGCGTGGTCGACGACGGCGTCGAGCAGGGCCAGGCCGTCACGGTAGGCGCCGAGCGCCCCCGCGGTCTCGACCGCCGGGCGCGCGTACGGCACGGCCTGCGGCGCACGACCCGAAGCGAGGAAGAGGTGCGCGACCCGCGCCGGCGAGGCGCCCAGGGCGGCCAGCTGCTCGGCGAGCTCGGCACCCGCACGCGAGCGTTCGTGCGGGGGGAACGTCGACAACAACGCCTCGCGGACCAGCGCGTGGCGGAACCGGTAGCCGGACTCCGCCGGCTCCACAACCGACGTGGCCAGCGCGGTCTCGAGGTGGGCGTAGGCCTCGGCCTCCCCGACACCGGCCGCGGCCAGGAGCTCGTCGGTCGTGAATGCCGACCCGAGGAGCGCCACCCTCCGGAACATCGTGAGCGCGGCGGGCGGCAGCCCGGACACCGCCAACGTCCGGGTCCCGCTCCGGGCTTCCCGGGCCGCTTCCAGGATCCGGAAGGGCAGGCCCCCGGAGACCGCCCAGATCTCCTCGGTGGTCCGTTCGTCGAGCTGCGGGAACTGGTGCGCGAGCAGCCGCCGGGTGGCCGGCTGGTCCAGGGGTGGCACCGGCACGACGTCGCCGATGCCCCGGGCCATCAGGCTCTGCTCGATGTCCTGCAGCGCTGCCCCGGCGCTGGACCGCGCGGCCAGGGCGATGACGACCGGTTCGCGCACCGCGCACCGCGCCAGGTAGTGGAGCAGCCGCAGCGAGGCCTCGTCGGCCTCGTGCAGGTCGTCGACCACGAGCAGCAGCCCACGACCGGAGGCGGCCAGCCGGAGCAGCTCGGCGGCGGCGACGAACAGCCGCTGGTGGGCCGTCTCACCACTCCACGAGATCTCCGTGCCCGCCAGCGCCCGGTCGAGCTCGTTGCCGTAGCTGTCGTCCAGCCCGTCCAGCAGTGCCGGATGCCGGCGGCACAGGTCACCGAACGCCTCGAGCACCGGGGCGTAGGGCCAGGAGCCCTCGACCGCCGAGGCACCACCCCGGGCGATCCGCCAGCCGCGCTGCTCCGCCACGGCGACGCACATGTCCAGCAGGGCCGTCTTCCCGGCTCCGGCCGCACCGGTCAGGATCACCGTGCTGCCCCGGCCCGCCGCTCCCTGTTCCAGCCGCTCACGGAGGTCGTCGGCCACCTGACGGCGCCCCACCAGCCGGACCGGTTCCCGGCGTTCGCCGGCGGACGAGGAGGGCGCTGCGGGGCCGGAGAGCTCCGTCCGCAGTCGTTCGGCCGCCTCGCCGGGCACCGTGCCGAGCTCGCGACGCAGGGCCTGGTCCATCCGCTCCAGCTGGCGCAGCGCAGCACGGACGTCGCCCCGGTCGGCGTACTGGCGAGCAAGGGCGACGTGCGCCTCCTCGTCGGCCGGGTTCACCCGGACCAGCTCCTCCCAGCGCCCGACGAGGCGGAGCAGCTCCTGGTGGAGCACGGTCAACGCCTCGCGCCACTCGGCAGTCCATGGTTCGTAGGGATCCTCGGGCAGCAGCGGCCCGCCGTACCCGGCCAGTGCCTGCTCGGCGTCGGTGGTGGATCCGGACGCCAGCGCCGCCTGGCCACGACGTCGGAACTCGACGGCATCCACGGACACCTCGGCGTCGGGTAGCAGGAGCACCAGCTCGTTGCGCAGCAGCAGGGCGCCGTCGGCGTCACCGAAGGCGCGGCGCGCGTAGTGCGCGGCCTTGTGCAGTCGGGGGCCGGCGACCTCCAGGGGCAGGTCGGGCCAGAGCTCGTCCATCACCTGCTCGCGGTGCATCCGACGGCCCTCGGCCAGCGCCAGGAGCTTCACGAGGGAGGCGGCGCCGCGCCGGCTCCAGGTGGCAGGCGGGATCGCCCTCGGTCCGAGTGCGACCGAGAATCCCCCGAGCATCGTGATGTGGACGTCCATGCGGGTGCCTCGGCTGGGCCCTCGACTGGGAGATTGGCTGGGCCAGGACCGGTCGGATGCGCCCATGCTAGCCCCGGCCGGCAGGTGCGGGCATCGCCCGATGTGACGGCTCCGGACTGCCGATCGGGGCTGCCGGCAGCGACTCGAGGAGCTCCACCTCGTCGGTCATGGCGGCGCTGACCCGCCGCAGCAGCGGGCGCACCTCGCCGTCGTCCCAGTCGTACGACGCGATCTCGTCACTGACCCGGAACAGCGGGAGGGACAGCGCGTCCCGCCGTCGCTGGTAGGCCTCGAGGGCGAGCGCCCCGGTGCCCGCGCCGGACACCGATTCGAGGACCGCGCCGGCCAGCAGCTCCGCGTCGCGCAGTGCGTCGGTGATCCCGTGGGTGCTGATCGGGTCCTTGAAGTGCCCCGCGTCCCCGACCAGGGCCCAGCCGTCGCCCCAGGAGGAGCGGACGAAGCCGGGCATCCCCGCCCAGCCGTGGTGCCTGCTGACCCGGGTCGCGGCAGCGAGGCGGTGCGCGTGCCGCGGCGCCGCCAATCCGAACAGCGTCTCGAAGGCGCGGTCGGCCGTCCGGCCCATCCGCAGGGTGCGCATCCGCAGTGGCGAGGTCCCCACGAAGACACAGCTCAGGCCGTCGTTGGTGGGAATGACACCCGCAGCGGCGCCGTCGCCGTACATCCACTCGTAGCCGGCGGCGTCGAAGTCCCGGTAGTAGGCGTAGGTCATCGCGCTGGCCCACTCTCCTTCGCGCACGGTGGCGGCGCCGACCTGTCGGGCGACCAGCGAGGAGATGCCGTCGGCTCCCACCACGAATCCCGCGGCCAGGTCGCGCGACCCACCGGGCCCGAGGATCCGGACCCCGGACACCCGCCCCGTGCGGTCACGGAGCAGGTCCGTGACGCGTGTCTCGTGCCGTACGTCGACCCCCGCCTCGGCCGCGGCGTCCACCAGGATCCGGTCGAGCACCTGACGTCGCGGTGCGTACAGCGCCTCGACGCCCCCGCTCGGCCGGATCGAGATCTGCACCGGGTCCTCATCCCCGTGGTGGAAGGACGTGACCCGGATCGGCGGGGTCCCGGCGGCCACGACCTGGTCGAGCAGCCCCCAGCGGCTCAGCTGGAGGACACCGGCGCGCATGAGCCCGTGGGTCGAGAGCGCATCGGTGCCGTAGCGGGACCGTTCGACGAGCGCGACCCGCGCGCCGGCCCGGGCGAGGAGCATCGCCGTGGACGCACCCGCCACCCGGCCCCCGACCACGACGACGTCGTAGGTCCTCATGATGCCCACTCCAGCTCCTCGGGTGCCGGCAGGCTGCCGGAGGACAGGTGGGACACGACATCGCGTGCGCCGAACCGCGCACCGTCGATGAAGGTGGCGTCGCGGCGGTGCTGGAACGGCTGCCCGACGACGTAGAGCCCGGGGGCCCGGGTGACGCCGCGGACCTGCTCGATCGCACCGCTCTCGCCGACCACGGGCACCCGCAGCCAGGGGTGGTGCGGCCGGAAGCCGGTCGCCAGCAGCACGGTGCCGATCCCCTCGACACCGAGGTCGAGCCAGCCGGGGCCCCGGCGCGCCATGACGCGTCTCGGCCTCTCGGGCGGGTCCACCTCCGCCGTCAGGTGACTGGCGTCGACGAAGCGGTCGATGTCGTCGAGGAACCGCATCATGCGCTCGTCGGCGCTGCGGGTCGTGGTGGGCAGGTCTGCCCCGACGTGGACCCGGTGGCCGTCCACCTGGTCCAGTCGCCCGACCAGCTCGACGCCCGCGGCCTGCAGGCCGGCGAGGTCCACGTCGGTGCCGCGGGGGTCCGAGCGTTCCCGGCCGACCAGCTGGAGGGAAGGTTCGTGACTGGCCGGGCGGGTCCTGCCGGCCACCCGGGTGTCGATGGTGCGGGCCAGGCGTCCGGTCTGCTCGAGCCACCAGAAGACATCCATCCCCCGGTAGCTTCGCGGCATCCGGGTGTGCCGGCCGACGGCGAGCACCACGTGCCGGCCCGCCCGGACCAGCTCGTCGGCGATCTGGGTGCCGGAGGCAGAGGCCCCGACGACCAGGACGCCGCCGGGCGGCAGGTCGTGGGGGTTGCGGTACTGCGCCGAGGTGATCACGCCGACGTCCGGGTCGAGACGCTCCAGGGTCGCGGGCACGTGCGCCCGTCCGGTCGGTCCCGTGGCGACCACCACGTGTCGCGCCTGCCAGCTGCGACCGGCGGTGACGACCTGGTAGCCGCCGGCGTGCGCGGACACCTCGCGGACCTCGTCGCCGAGCACCAGGGGGGTCCCGCTCGCAGCGGCGTACCGCTCGAGGTGGCCGACGAGCTCTGCCACCGGCATGAAGCCTTCCTGGGCCGGGCCGCGGTAGCGCCACCCGGGCAGCCGGGTCATCCAGCGCGGGGTGAGCAGGTGCAACGAGTCCCAGCGCTCGGTCCGCCAGCGCTCGGCGACCCGGCCCCGGTCGAGGACCACGTGGTCGCGTCCGTGCTGGGTGAGGAGGTGGCTCACGGCGAGTCCGGCGTGCCCGGCGCCGATGACGACGGTGTCGATGGCGGTCATGACGACTTCCTTCTGGGTGTTCTTCTGGGGGCCCGGCCCGGCCGGCGACCGACCGGCCGGGCCTCGGTGTCTGGTGGTGGTGGATTCAGCCGACGACGACGTCGATGCTGACCGGCGTCGGGTTGGTCAGCGCGTCGTAGACGGCCGAGCGCCTGCGTGACTGCTCGACGATCTCCCGCAGGGTCGCCTCGTCGGCGTCACCCTCGATGTGGAAGACGACCCGCATCTGCTCGTAGCCGTTGCGGACCGAGCCGCCGGACAGGCCGAGGATGCCGAGCAGGTCGATGTCTCCCTCGACCGTCGAGCTCACGCGCGTCAGGTCGACACCGCGGGCCGCGGCGATGTTGCCGATCCCGGCAGTCAGGCAGGCGGCGATCGCGTGCAGCAGGTACTCGACGGGTGTCGGGGCCTGGTCGCTGCCGACCAGTACGGCGGGGTGGTCGGCGTCGACGACGGTGACGTGCTGGTGCTCCATCTCCTGGAGCGCGCCGTGGAACCCGGAGATCTCCGTGCGGCTGTGGGTGCCGCTCTGCCACGTGTTGCGGGCCCGGAACTGGAACTTCGCGATGTCCGGCTGGCCCTTGACCGCGTCGAGGGTGGCGAACAGGGTCGCGACGTCGACGCCGTTGCGGCGGGGGTTCTCGGTGGTGGTCGTGCTCATGGGTTCCTCCTGACGGTGGGCGACCGACCGGGTGTCGGTCAGGCACCACCGTGTCCAGCCGGCCTTCCCCCGGCCTTCCCCGGCGCGGAAGCCCGCGGCAGGTCAGGGAAGGTGGGAGGGAACGTCAGGAGGAACGCCCGTCAGGAAGGGCGTCAGGAGGAGAGGATCAACCCGCTCGTCGGCACCCCGGTGCCGGCGGTGACGAGCACGTGGCCGGCGCCGTCGACCTGGTTGACCGAGCTCCCCCGGACCTGGCGGACACCCTCGGCGATGCCGTTCATCCCGTGGATGTAGGCCTCACCGAGCTGGCCGCCGTGCGTGTTCAGCGGCAGCCGGCCGCCGAGCTCGATGGCGCCGTCGGCGATGAACCCCGGCGCCTCGCCCCGACCACAGAAGCCGAGCTCCTCGAGCTGCATGAGGACGTACGGCGTGAAGTGGTCGTAGAGCACCGCGGTCGGGATGTCGTCAGGACGCAGCCCGGACTGGCGCCACAGCTCGCGACCGACCACGCCCATCTCGGGGATGCCGATGTCCTGGCGGTAGTAGGACGTCATCACGAACTGGTCGACGCCGCTCCCCTGGGCCGCGGCGGCGACGTACGCCGGTGGCCTGGCCAGGTCCTGCGCCCGCTCCGCGGAGACCACGACGAGCGCGACCGCACCGTCGCTCTCCTGGCAGCAGTCGAGCAGGTGCAGCGGCTCGGCGATCATCCGCGACGCCTGGTGGTCCTCGAGGGTGATCGGCCTGCCGTGGAAGAAGGCGTTCGGGTTGGTGGCGGCGTGCCGGCGGTCGGCGACGGCCACCCGGCCGAAGTCCTCCGAGGTGGCGCCGTACTCGTGCATGTAGCGCCGCGCCTGCATCGCCACCGTCGCCGCCGGGGTGCCGAGACCCATCGGGTAGGTCCACGCGTTGTCGAGGCCGTTGGTGTTGACCTGCTGGGCCGCGGCCACGCTGAACTGGCCGAAGCGGCTGCCCGAGCGCTCGTTGAAACCGCGGTAGCAGACCACGACGTCGGCGACACCGGTCGCGACCGCCATCGCGGCCTGCTGCACCGTCGCGCAGGCCCCGCCGCCGCCGAAGTTGATCCGGCTGAAGAACCGCAGCTCGCCGCAGCCGAGCTCACGCGCGAGCGCGATCTCCGAGGAGGTGTCCATCGTGAAGGTGGTGAAGCCGTCGACGTCGGCCGGGGTCAGCCCGCAGTCGGCGAGCGCGGCCTGCACCGCCTCGACGGACAGCTGGAGCTCGGAGCGACCGGACTCCTTGGAGAACTCGGTCGCGCCGATGCCGGCGATCGCGGCCTTCCGGCTGAGGCCGCTCATGCGGTTTCCCCTGCGCGCGAGACCAGGGTGACGGTGCCGGTGACGTGGTCGCCGAGCGACACGGAGCCGCGTACGTCGATGACCGCGCTGCCGCCGTCCACCGAGGCCACCGCGCCGCTGAAGGCGAGCGTGTCGTAGGGGTACGCCGGAGCACCCAGCCGGATCGCGATCCCGGCGATGTCCACGTCCCCGGGGAGCGCAGTGGCGGCCCACTCGGTGACGTAGCGCTCGACCAGCCCGGTCGAGGTCAGGATGTTGAGGAAGATGTCCTGTGACCCGTGCGACTGGGCCAGGTCCCGGTCGTGGTGGACGTCCTGGAAGTCGCGGGTCGCGATCGCCGTGCTCACCACGAGCGTCGGGGTGATCGGCACCTCCCAGGCGGGGAGCGGGTCGCCCGCCAGGATCTGCATGGTCATGCGCGCCTCCAGATCGGCAGGGTCAGGTCGTCGTCGATGCGGCGGAAGTCCACGCCGACGGGCATCCCGATCGCGACGTCCTCGGCCTCGACCCCGACGAGCTCGCCGACCATCCGCACGCCCTCCTCGAGGTCGATGAGGGCGACGAGGATCGGTAGCTCACGCCCCGGGACCGGGGGGTGCCGGTGCACGACGTAGGAGAAGACGGTCCCGCGGCCGGACGCGACCACGTGGCCGCGGTCGAGCGCCCCGCAGTCGGGGCACGCCGGGCCGGGCGGGAAGCGCAGGGCGCCACAGGCGTTGCAGGTCTGGATGCGGAGCTCCCCGGCGGCCGTGCCGTCCCAGAAGAACTCCGTGTCGCGGTTCTTCATCGGCCGCAGCACGAAAGCCGCTTCCCGAGACTCTTCCGGAGCCGCTTCCGGAGCCGCTTCCGTCTCGACCTTCTGCTTCGGCGTGAACTTGAGCACCCGGAAGAGCATCGAGGCGACGCGCTCGCATCGCCCGTCAGGGAGGTCGACGTACCAGGTGCTGCGCGAGGTCACGAAGTACCCCACGCCCATCCCGGTCTGCTTCGGACCGACCACCGACTCCAGGGCGGTCGTGACCCGCACCTGCTCGCCGACCCTCAGGTAGCGGTCGTAGCTCTGCTCGCAGTTGGTGCCGAGCACGGCGGTGAACCCGGTGTCGGTGAGCACCTTCATCATTCCGTGCAGCGGATCGCCGGCCGACGGCTTCGCCGCCGAGGCCGTACATCGTCCACACCTGGGCCATCGACGGTGGCGCCTCGCCGGCCCGGTAGCGCGGGTTGGTGTTGCCCATCGCCTCGAGCCAGTTGTTGATGGTCGGCTGGTTGACCGGGTCGCGAGCCTCGCGCTGCGCCGTCTCGCCGAGCGCCATGATCCGCTCCGCCTCGGCCATGATCTGCTCGTGCGCGCCCACGGGGGCACTCACCGGGTCGCTCATCGGGGCACCTTCGGCAGGCCGAGCCCGAACATCGCGATCAGCTCGCGCTGCACCTCGCTGACCCCGCCCCCGAAGGTGAGCACGAGGTTCCGCTTGGCCTGGGCGTCCAGGTAGGCCATCAGGTCACCGGTCTCCTCGTCGGCCGGATCGCCGTAGCGGTGCACGACGCCGGTGAGCAGCGCCGCCAGGTGCTGGACCTGCTCGGAGGCGAAGACCTTCGACGAGGACGCGTCGCCCACCGAGATCTCGCCGTGGGCGGCCGCCCGGGCGACCTCCCAGTTGAGCAGCTCGTTGACGCGGAAGGCCGCGGTGACCTCACCCATCGCGGCGACGACATCGGGACGGTCGATGACGCCGGCGTCGGTGGCCCACGCGGCGACCCGGTCGCGCAGCCCCTCGAGCCGGCCGGCCGGCCCGAGCATGACCCGCTCGTGGTTGAGCTGCGTGGTGATCAGCCGCCAGCCCTGGTTCTCCTCGCCGACGAGCATGTCGACGGGGACGCGGACGTCGTTGAAGTACGTCGCGTTGACGTGGTGCGAGCCGTCGGCGGTGATGATCGGGGTCCAGGAGTAGCCGGGGTCCGAGGTGTCGACGATCAGGATCGAGATCCCCTTGTGCTTGGGCGCGTCCGGATCGGTGCGCACCGCCAGCCACAGGTAGTCGGCCTGGTGTCCCCCGGTCGTCCAGAGCTTCTGGCCGTTGACGACGTAGTGGTCGCCGTCTCGTCGGGCAGTCGTGCGCAGCGCGGCCAGGTCGGTGCCGGCCTCCGGCTCGCTGTAGCCGATCGCGAAGTGCACGTCGCCCGCGAGGATCCGCTTGAGGAACAGGTCCTTCTGCTTCTCGGTGCCGTAGCGGATCAGCGTGGGACCGACCGTCTGCAGCGTCACCGCCGGCAGGTGCACGTCGGCGCGCTGGGCCTCGTTGGCGAAGATCGTCTGCTCGATCTCGCCGAGCCCGTGGCCGCCGTACTCCTGCGGCCAGCCGATCCCCATCCAGCCGTCCTCGCCCAGCCGGCGCACCATGTTCTGGTACTTCTCGCCGTGCCGGTCGACGCCCATCTCCCGGTGGTCCTCGTGGGTGACGAGCCCGGTGAAGTAGTCGCGCAGCGTCGCCTTGAGCGCGCGCTGGTCGGCGGTGAGCTCGAGGTTCTTGGAGGCGGGCGCCTCGATCCGTACGTCCTCGACCGCGGCGCCGAGCGCGTGCGCGATGTCGGTGACCCAGGAGAAGTAGTGGTGCAGCGGGTAGGTCTCGTCGACCCCCACGCCGCCGTGCAGGTGGTGGCAGGTGCGCAGCGCGGCCGGACCCTCGGTGGTGGTCCAGTACGCCGCCACGGCGAGGTCGTCGGTGACGTCGAGGCCCTCGGCGATGCGCCAGGCGGCGTTCTCGGCGGCGAGCGCGATGGTGCGCGAGGCGATGTAGACGTCGGCGATCTGCTGGGCGACAGCCTGGAACTCGGCGAGCGTGCGGCCGAACTGCTCACGCCCCTTGACGTACGACGCGGTGAGGTCGCGGGCGCCCGCCACGACTCCGGCGGCGACCAGGCAGAGCCCGGCGATCGCGTGCTCGCGCAGGACGCGGGCCGCATCGCCCTCGAGCAGCTCGGCGGGGGCGTTGTCCAGGACCACCGTGTGCGTGGTGAGGCGGCTCGAGGAGCCTGACGGCAGCAGGGTGACCCCCGGACCCGCCGGGTCGACCAGCGCCACGACGGCCCGGTCGCCCTGCATCGCGGTGACCAGCAGGCGAGCGGCCCGGTCGGCGTACGTCACGCCGATCTTGCGTCCGGTGACGCGCGGCCCACCCTCCGGCCCGTCCCCGGCGTCGTTGATCGTCGTCGCAGGGTGCGTCGGCATGCCGGCGCCGACCTCGCGGATCGCGGGCGTCAGGATCGTCTCGCCACGCGCGACACCGGGCAGGAGCTGCTCGCGCTGCTCGTGCGTGCCGGCGGCGGCCAGGACGAGCGCGCCGCAGCAGAGGGTCTCCCACACCGGCAGGTGGGCCGCCCGGGCGCCGGTCTCGCGCAGCAGCACGGCGACCTCGGTCAGGCCGAGCCCCTCGCCACCCTGCTCCTCGGGCACCGCCAGCGAGAGCAGCCCCGCGCCGGCGAGCGCGGACCAGTCGACGTCCAGGTCGTGCGAGGAACGGTCGAGTGCCTCGCTGATGACCGCACGCACCGCCTCCCCGGCCTCGGAAACCGAGGCGTCGTAGCCGTCCGATCCCACGCTGTTCTCCTACCGCTGTCGGGTGCCCGTCGGGTGCCTGCCGGGCGAAACTGTAACCTGTTCTACTCTAGCGGGGAGCGGTCGTCGAGCGTAAGGATCCCTGCATGGCCCTGCTTTCCCCCCGTGAGCTGCTGCGGAACCACGTGTACATGCCCTACGCCCGGATCCCGGCGGGTCGGATGGTCGAGCTCGGGGACCGCGGGGCGACGTACGTCACCGACACCCCCGGACCGACTCCGCACTCCCCCACGATCGTGCTGCTGCATGCCGTGGGCTGCACCGGCCTGCTGACCTGGTTCCCCTCGATCGAGCCGCTCTCCCGCCGCTTCCGGGTCGTGACGATGGACCAGCGCTGGCACGGGCGGGGCATCCAGTCCGAGGAGTTCTCCCTCTACGACTGCGCCGACGACGTGGCGGCCCTGGTGGAGGCCCTGGGCCTCGGGCCGGTCATCGTGGCCGGCTACTCGATGGGCTCGATCATCGCCCAGCGGGTCTGGCGCCAGCACCCGGAGACGACCGCGGGTCTCGTCCTGTGCGCCACGACCGACCGGTTCCGGTCGAGCCCCATGGAGCGGGTCTTCCACCAGAGCGTGGAGATCGCCATGCTCGGCGCCCGCGGGATCTCCCGGTCGCGCACGGCCGTCAAGGCCAGCCGGTCCGCCGCCGGGGCCCTCGACATCGCCGGCTCGGACATCCACGACTGGTCGCTCGCCGAGGTGCGCAGCACCAGCCCCTGGGCGGTCGGGCAGGCCGTCGCGGCGCTCGGGCGACACCACTCGCGGCCCTGGCTGTCACGGATCGACGTACCGACCGCCGTGGTCGTCACGCTGCGCGACAAGGTGCTGCCGCCGGCCAACCAGATCGCCCTGGCGCGCCGCATCCCGGGAGCCACCATCCACGACATCGACGCCGGCCACGCGGCCTGCGTCCTGCAGGCTGAGCGGTTCGTGCCTGCCCTGGTCGAGGCTGCCGCCACGGTCAACGCGCGACGTCAGGACGTCCCAGTCAAGCGCCGGCCTTCTTCTTCGCGCGCGCCTTCTTGATCGGAGTCGCCAGCCGCTGGGCGATGACGGCCGCCTTGAGCGTCGCGAGCTCCGCCGGGAAGCGCTGCACCAGGTCGTCCACCTCGGGCATGGACTCGCGGCAGGCGATGATCCCGACGTGCACGTGGCCGTTGTTGGACATCACGGTGATGTTGAGGCCGGCTCCGTGGAAGACCGGGCCGAGGGGGTAGAGCGCCTTGATCTCGGCGCCCATGAAGAACAGCGGGACCGGCGGGCCGGGCACGTTGGAGATCACCAGGTTGTGCACAACGGGGTGCTTCTCGGCCAGGCGCAGGCCGGCGTACGCCCGGACGGCGAGGCCGAACGTGCGCGGCGCCGCGAACTCGGCCCAGTCCTGGAGGGAGTCGGCGCTGATCGCGCTGTGGTGGTCCTTGGCGTGCCGGTTGTTCTCGGCCATCTCCTCGAGACGCTCGAGCGGGTCCTCGACGTCGGTGCCCAGCCGGGCGAAGAGGGCCGAGACCTTGTTGGCGCCTCCGGAGCGCCTGGAGTCCTCGCGGACCGAGACCGGCACGGTCGCGAGGAGCGAGTTCTCCGGAAGCTCGCCGCGGTCGTCGAGGTAGGAGCGCAGCGCCCCGCCGGCCACCGCCAGCACGACGTCGTTCACCGTGGTCCCGGTGGCCGCCTTGATCTCGCGGATGTCGTCGAGGTTCATGTCGGCGAACGCGATCGAACGGTGGCCGGTGATGGTGCCGTTGAACGACGTGCGCGGGGCCGAGAAGGGCGCCGCCATCGCCGTACCCCGGCGCGCGCGACCCACCGTCCTGGTGATCAGCTGCGCCGACGGGGTGAGCAGCCTGACCGCCGAGAGCGGCCGGGTGACGTTGCTCAGCACCGCGCGGCCGAAGAGCTCGCGCTGGCGGGGGTCGCGGCCGAACTCCTCCTTGGGCCCGAGTGCCAGCGGCTCCGCGTCGGGCTCGAGGCTGCACAGGTGCGAGATCAGGTTCGAGCCGGAGACGCCGTCGACCGTCGCGTGGTGCATCTTCGAGAAGACGGTGACCTTGTCGCCCTGGTAGCCCTCGATCACCCACATCTCCCACAGCGGGCGCGAACGGTCCAGCGGGAGGCCGGCGAGGTGGCCGGCCAGCTCCGTCAGCTCCTCGTAGCCGCCGGGCTGCGGCAGCGCGAGACGGTGCACGTGCCGGTCGATGTCGAAGTGCGTGTCGCGGACCCAGATCGGGTGGTCCAGGCCCAGCGGGACCTTGCGGAGCTTGCGGCTGAACGAGGGGACGTGACGGACGCGGCGGTCGATCTCGGCCTTCATCGCGTCGAAGGAGTAACCGCCGGGCATGGTGCTGGGGTCCAGCACGATCAGGCCGCACACGTGCATCAGCTGGGCGGGGGTCTCGAGGTAGAGGAAGCTGGCGTCGAGTCCTGACAGGCGGTCCATGGTCCTCATCCTAGAGGTCGTAACTGAAACAGGTTCTATCTGGGGAACGAGACACGCCGCCTGCGGCTACGGGTGACGCCGACCTCCTCGCGCCTGCAGAACGTGTTCTAGAATTCCGCCGTGTCCTTTCTCCGCCGCCAGCTCGTGACCGCCGCCCTCACCGCGAACGCCATCCGGCCGTTGCCGGGCTTCCGCGTGGGCATCCCCGCCTTCTTCGCGGGCTGGCTGACCAGCGAGCTCGCCCCGCACCTGATCACAGCCACCACGTTCGACGCCGCGATCAATGCGAGGAGTCCGCGCCGGAGCCGGGCCGGGCTCGCGCTCGCCGCCGCCAACCTCGCGGGCCAGGCCTTCCTGGTCGACCAGGCCCGCCGGGTGCGGCACACCGCAGAGGAGGCGCTGGTCGAGGGCATCGGCGTCGAGTACGTCGAGCAGCTCGACGCCAGGCCGACGCCGGCCGAGCTGGCCACCCCCTGGCGCTCACTGGTCAACCCGTTCCGGATGCGCAACGTCGCGGTCAAGGTCGAGAAGAACATCCCGTACGCCGACGACACCGGGAAGCGTGGTCTCCTCGACATCTACCGCAAGGCCGACGGCGACATCACCGGCGCGCCCGTGCTGCTGCAGGTCCACGGCGGCGGTTGGTCGATCGGCAACAAGGACCAGCAGGGCGTCCCCCTCATGCAGCACCTGGCCGCGAAGGGCTGGGTCTGTGTGGCGATCAACTACCGACTCTCCCCCCGTGACGCGTTCCCCGCGCACGTGATCGACGTGAAGCGGGCGATCGCGTGGGTCAAGGAGCACATCGAGGAGTACGGCGGCGACCCGTCGTACATCGCGATCACCGGCGGCTCGGCAGGCGGGCACCTCACCGCCCTTGCCGCCGTGACCGCCAACGACCCGAACTACCAGCCGGGCTTCGAGCACGTCGACACGAGCGTCCAGGTCGCCGTCCCGCACTACGGCGTCTACGACTTCGCGGGCTCCACCGGACTCAAGAGTGCCGAGCAGATGCGGGACCTCTTCCTCGCCCCGCGGGTGCTGCAGAAGCGCTGGGACGAGGCACCCGAGCAGTTCGAGGCCGCGTCACCGCTGCTGCGGGTGACGGCGGACGCGCCCGACTTCTTCGTCCTGCACGGCGCCCACGACACGCTCGTGTCGGTGGAGCAGGCGCGACTCTTCGTGCAGCGGCTCAAGCAGATCTCGGCCAGGTCTGTCGTGTACGCCGAGCTGCCGGGCGCCCAGCACGCTTTCGACATCTTCCCCTCGATCCGCAGCGCCCACATCGTGCGCGCCATCGACCGCTACCTGCACTGGCACTGGAACTCCTGGCGCTCCGGACGGGTGCCGTCGGAGGAGATCGCCTGATCAGCACCGCTCCTCAGTCGCTCAGCGCGCGCAGGTAGCGCTCGGTGATCCGGCGCTGCACCCAGCGCCCGAGCGGGCCGCCGAGCCGGGCCAGACGGGACGCCGGGCGGGAGAAGGCGGCGATCTTGAGGATCACCGTTCCGTCCGCGAGATGCTCGACGACGAAGCACTCCTCCCCACACTCGGGATGGCCCGGGAGCGTGCCGTAGGCGAACCCCTGTCGCCGGGGTTCGTCAACCAGGTGGACGACCCGGACCGGCGTCCTGACCTCGAGGCGCCCGACGCCCAGTCGCAGCACGGCAGTCCGGCCCTCGGCCACCGGTCCGGCTGCGTCGACCCTCAGTCCGGCGCGCCGATGCATCTGCCATCCGAGCAGCTCGCGCGAAGCTCTGGCGAAGCAGGCGGGGCCGTCGCCGAGGGGTGCGCGTCGCCTGAGGTGGTGATAGCCGGCCGGCAGATCGCCACGGGTCTGTCCGACCCCGGGGTACGTCAGCTCATCGGGTTCCACGAGCCTCATGATGCAGGGCTCACTCGCGGCGTGGTCGGTGTCTGATCCAGCCGGGTGGTGGGTGTGCGCGGCGGGGTGGTGGGAGGAACTCGGGGTGTCCGTCGTCGGGGTTGATCCGGACTTCCCAGGGGGTGTGGTGGATGGTGCGGTGGTGGTGCCCGCACAGCAGGACCAGGTTGGCGAGCTTGGTGGTGCCGCCGTGGGCCCAGTGCACGATGTGGTGGGCGTGGCACATCACCGGCGGGCGGGTGCAGCCGGGGAACGCGCAGTGCTGGTCGCGGCAGACCAGGGCCCGCCACATGGGTTGGGTGACCAGGCGGTGGGTGCGGCCGACGTCGAGGACCTCCCCACGGCCGCCGAGCGCGACCGGGATGATGTCGGCATCGCACGCGAGCCGCCGGATGGTGGCGGGGGTGAGGTCGAGGCCGTCCTCGGTCAGGGAGGCGGCGGCGCCGAGGGTGGCCCAGTCGATCTGGCCGCGCAGGACCTCGAGGCTGGTGGTGACGGTGACCCGGGGCCGGGCGCCGTGGGAGTCCGGCACCACCTCGCGGCCAGCGCATGTTGGGCGGTGGTGATCAGGGCGTCCCAGAGCCGGGCGCCGTGGTCGCGGGGGTCCACGTCTCCTGGCAGGTCTGCGGTCCGGGTCCATGGCCGGTGGCGGGTGCGGTGAGCGGGAGCAGCGCGGCCTTGAGGACCGCGGCGTCCTCGAGGGTGCCGCGGCCCTTGAGCCGGACCCCGCCGGCACCGTCCTCGGTGATCGCGAGGAACCGGCCCAGGTGCGCGACTGCGGTCCTGGCGGTCGAGGTCCTGCTCGGCGTCGCGTTCGGCCCGGTCCGGGTCGACCACGCTGGCCAGGTGGCGGGCGGTCCGGGCCAGCTCGGTCGCGGTCAGCAGCCCGGCCTGCTCGAGCAGGAACACCTCGGCCCGGGCCCGCAGGGCCGCGTCGTGGGGGAGCTGGTCGATCGCGTCCACGATCACCGCGACCTGCTCCGGGGAGACCGTCCCCTCCCGCAGCGCGGCATGCGTCGCCGGGAGCTCGGCGACCAGGGGGCCGGCCTGGCGGACCGCCCGGGACCCCTCGGCCCGCTGCAGCCCGGCCAGGTGGGTGAACCAGTCCGCCGTGGAGCCCCAGGCGAGGTGGGTCTTGGCGATCTTCCGGGTCGTGATCTCGGCCAGCACCGACGCCTCGAGGGCGGCCAGGTGGGAGCGGAGGGTCTCGAGCTCCTCGATCGTGCCGACCAGCTCGGCCGGGGTCCGCGCCGCCCACAGCACCTCGTCCAGGGACCCCAGCTGCGCGTCCGCGTCCGCAACCACCCCGGCCGGGGTGAGGGTCGCGAACGTGGGGTGCTCCATGACCCGACTCAACCAGAGGCCACCGACAGTCCCGACCCGCTGACCTGCCGATATCTCACAGATTGGGATGCTTTTCGAAATTTTATTCGAGACCCTCGGGTGTGGATCTGAGACGCTCGAGTTCCGTCCTTTCGACAGGCAGCCAGAACTGGGCCCAGCGGCGGTGCGTCAGACCGAGGGCGGGCCGAGCTCGTCCAGCACATTCCCGTCTCGGTCCAGGGAGACCCAGCGACCGAAGCCCTCGGGATGCTGACCATCTGGTCCACCTCATCGGGGGTCATCAGGATCTCGACGACTCGCGTGGAGCCATCCGACCGCGCGAGCGCCACCTCGATCCGGCCGGGTGCAACTTCGGTCGCGGTGCTCCACGCGTTCAGGAACTCGAGGAGCCGCTCCCACAGACGCTCGTAGCTCACCAGCACAGCATGCCTTGCGGGGAACTTCACGCCGCCTCGGCACCCTCCACGGGGAACTTCACGCCGCCTCGGCGTCAGCGGGGCAGGCCGAGGATCCGCTCCCCCGCGACGTTGCGCAGGATCTGGGTGGTGCCGCCGGCGATCGAGAGGCACCGGGTGTTGAGCATCTCCCACACGTCGGCACGGTTCTCGTCGGACACCGTGGCCGCGCGGTCGCCGAGCAGCGTCACGACCAGCTCGGCACCGTCCTGGCGATTGCGCACGCCGAGCAGCTTGGCGACGCTCGACTCGGCGCCGGGTCCCTGGCCGGCCAGGGACCGCAGCGTGGAGCGCACGCCGAGCAGCGAGCAGACCGTGGCGAGCGCGACCGCGTGTCCCACCCGGACCCGCTGGGCGGCGCTCAGACCATCCGTCGCCAGCTCGACCGCCCGCTCGGTGCTCTTGCTGAGCCGGCTGGTCGCCATGGCCACCCGTTCGTTCGCGAGCGTGGTGCGCGCCAGCTTCCAGCCGCCGTCGACCTCGCCGACGAGGCACTCCTCGGGCACGAACACGTCGTCGAGGAACACCTCGTTGAACAGCGCCTGGCCGGTGATCTCGCGCAATGGGCGTACGTCGATGCCCGCGCTCCTCATGTCCACCAGGAAGTAGCTGATCCCCTGGTGCGGCGGCGCCTCCGGATTGGTCCGGGCCAGGCAGATGCCCCAGTCCGCGCGCTCCGCGACCGAGGTCCACACCTTCTGGCCGCTGAGCTTCCAGCCGCCGTCGACCTTCTCGGCCTTCGTACGCAACGACGCCAGGTCGGATCCCGAGCCCGGCTCGGAGAACAGCTGGCACCAGACGAGGTCACCCAGCAGCGACGGCAGCACGAACTTCTCGCGCTGCGCGTCGGTCCCGTGCTCGAGGATCGTCGGCACGGCCCAGCCGGCGATCACCAGGTCGGGCCGCTCGACGCCGGCACGGGCCAGCTCCTGGTCGATCACGATCTGGCCGACCGGGTCGGCGCCCACGCCGTACGGCGCCGGCCAGTGCGGGGTCAGGTAGCCCGCCTCGACCAGCCCCGCACGCTGCTCCGCGGCGGGCAGCGCGGCGATCCTGGCGACCGACTCCCGGATCTCGTCGCGGATCGGCTCGTCACGGCCCTCGAGGTCCACCGCCAGGCGACGTCGTACGCCGTCCACCGCGCGGGCCGTGAGCCGCGAGGCGGGCTCGTCGCCGTCGCCCAGCAGGCTGCGTAGCGTGATCGCCCGGCGGAGGTAGAGATGCGCGTCGTGCTCGAACGTGAACCCGATCCCGCCCAGCACCTGGATGCAGGTCTTCGCGACCTCGACCGCACCGTCGAAGGCGACGGTCGCGGCGACGTCGGCGGAGAACGCCCACTGCTCGTCGTCGGCGAACGCGACCGAGGCGACGTCCCAGGCGGCGGCGGTCACCGCCTCGGCGGTCTCCAGCATCTCGGCGCACAGGTGCTTGACGGCCTGGAAGCTGCCGATCTTCTGCCCGAACTGCTCGCGAACCTTCGCGTATTCCACGGCCGTGTCCAGGCACCAGCGCGCCACCCCGGCAGCCTCGGCGGCCGCCAGCGTGACCGCGGTCCGGCGCACCAGGTCGGACGTCAGCCCGGGCAGGGGTACGGCGTCAGCCGCCGGCACGTCCACGCTCACCGACCCGAAGCGCCGGGAGAGATCAAGGGAGACCCCGGGCTCCACCGACACACCCGAGGCCGGCACCACGAACCACGACTCGGCCCCGCCGCCGGACGCGCCCAGCAGGAAGTGCGTGGCTCCCGGGACGTCCCACACCACGTCGACCGTGCCGGTGAGCCGATCACCCGCGGCGAGCGTCGGGCGCAGCCCCAGCGCGACCACCGCGCCGGACCCGATCGCCTCGGCGACCCCGGCGGTCTCGCCGAGCAGGGCGGCCGCCACCGCGGTCCCGAGCAGCGGGCCGGGCACCAGCTCGTGCGCGCACGCCTCGAGCGCGACCGCCACGTCCAGGACGCTGCCACCGCCACCCCCGGCGGCCTCGGGGAGACCGATCGTGACGATCCCCATCTCGCGCACCTCGGCCCACACCCCCGCGAACGCCTCGTCCGGCTCGGACTCGGCCGAGCGCGCCGCCTCGACGCCACCCACGGCCGCGGCCCACTTGCGCAGGCTGGACGCGAGCTCGACGTGCTCGTCGGAGATGCCGATCGACATGCGGTGGCCTTCCGTCACAGGGTGGCGGCCTCGACGAGCCGACCACGGAACGAGACTAGAACGTGTTCCAATTCTAGCCACAGATCGCTCCGGTTAGGGTGACGCCCGTGTCCCAGACCCCCGCCGACAACGCCGAGATGCCCGCCGACCTGCTCGCCCACGCCCTGGCCGCCCAGGGGTTCATGCCCGAGGACGAGGGCCTGCTCCTGCACCGGGTCGCACGCGAGCGGCTGCCGCACGGGCCGGTGCTCGAGGTCGGCACCTACTGCGGCAAGTCCGCGATCTACCTCGGCGCGGCCGCGCGCGAGGTGGGCGGCACGGTCTTCACCGTCGACCACCACCGGGGCTCGGAGGAGAACCAGGCCGGCTGGGAGCACCACGACGCCACCCTGGTCGACCCCGAGACCGGGCTGATGGACACCCTCCCGGTGTTCCGCAGGACGCTGGCGCGCGCCGGCCTCGAGGACCGGGTCGTCGCCGTCGTCGGACGCTCCACGACGGTCTCGGCGCTGTGGCGCACTCCCCTGTCGATGCTCTTCATCGACGGCGGTCACGCCGAGGAGCACGCTCAGAACGACTACACCGGCTGGGCCACCTGGCTCGCCCACGGCGCCAGCCTGGTCATCCACGACGTCTTCCCCGACCCCGCGGACGGTGGCCAGCCGCCGTACCACGTCTTCCAGCGGGCGCTGGCGAGCGGCGACTTCGTCGAGGTCGAGGAGCTGGGCTCGATGCGGGTGCTACGCCGGGTGGGCGGAGACGCCGGCGACCCGGTCAGCTGACTCGCAGCCGCACTCGAGCGCGAGCTCCCGGAAGTCCGCGGCCAGCGTCGCGCCGCGCATGATGTCGGAGCCCGACGTGCCCTGCGCCAGCGCGTCGACGGCCAGGATCACCGCGGCCGCGGTGTACGTCGTGTGCTCGACCGGCCAGTTGACGTCGTCGGGGAAGACGTAGCCGGTCCAGTACTTCCCGTCCTCGGCCCGCAGGTGCTGCATCTCCCCCAGCAGCTGCAGCGCGCGCTCGCGGTCGCCGACGGCATCCAGCGCCATCACCAGCTCGCAGGTCTCGGCACCGGTCACCCACGGGTCCTGCAGGACGCAGCGGATACCCAGCCCGGGCTCGACGAACTCGTCCCAGCGGCTCTTGAGCAGCGCCTGGCCGTCCTCGCCGCGCACGGCGCCACCGAGCACCGGGTAGTACCAGTCCATCGAGAACTCGGACTTGTCGAGGAACAGGTCGCGGTGCTCGCGCAGCGCGTGGCCCAGCCGCCCACCCGCGATCTCCCAGTCGGGCTGCGGCTCGTCCACGAGCTCCGAGAGGGCCACCCCGGCGCGCAGCGCCTGGTAGATGCTCGAGGACCCCGCGACCAGGGCGTCCGCGTTGACCTTGGCGGGGCGGCCGTTCGGCCCACTCCTGCGACCACGCGATGCCGCCGAAGGGCAGCTGCATCGAGACCACCCAGTCCAGGCCACGACGCACGGCCGGCCAGTGGCGGCGTACGAAGTCGAAGTCGCGGCGCACCAGCCAGTTGTGCCAGACACCGACGGCGAGGTACGCCGACATGTTGGTCTCGCCGCTGTGGTCCTCGATCTCGCCGCCGACGATCTTCATCGGCCAGGACCCGTCCTCGCGCTGGGTCGCCAGGCACCAGGCGAACGCCCGGTCGGAGGCCTCGACCTGCCCGCCGACCAGCAGCGCCATCGCCGACTCGACGTGGTTCCACACGTCGGTGTGCTCACCGACGGTCCACGGCACGGCCCCGCTGGGCTCCTGCATCGCGGCGATCGAGGCGGCCGTCTCGGCGACCTCGGGGATGCTCAGGACGCCGTCGACCCCGGGGACCCAGGAGGGGAGCTCAGGCTGCATCGGGCTTCCTGAAGTAGAGCACCATGCTCTTCCCGATCAACGGGTCGAGCACCCGGCCGGCCGCGCGCAGGGTCCGGGGCTGCTTCATGATCTCCCAGACCAGCAGCCTGTGGTACGCCTTGGCGAGCGGGTGGTCGTCGTTCTTCACGCCGACCGCGCACTTGATCCACCAGTACGGCGAGTGCAGGCCGTGGGCGTAGCCCTTGGACTCGAACTCCAGCCCGGCGTTGACCATCTTGCCGATCAGCTCCTTGTCGGAGTAGATCCGGATGTGGCCGCCAGGGGTGTTGTGGTAGTCGTCGGAGAGCTTCCAGTTGATGATCTCCGGCAGCCAGCGCGGCACCGAGACGGCGATCGTGCCGCCGGGGCGCAGGACGCGCACGAGCTCGTCGATCGCCTGGATGTCGGCGGGGATGTGCTCGAGCACCTCGGCCGCGACCACGCGGTCGAACTCGCCGTCGGCGAACGGCAACGAGAGCGCGTCGCCCTCCTTGACGTCGGCCTCGGCGCCGGTCGGCACCTCGCCGGCCTCCTCCATCGCCACGAACAGGTCACGCACGCCCGAGAGCTCGTCGGCGTCCTGGTCGAACGCGATCACGTCACCGCCGCGGCGGTACATCTCGAAGGCGTGGCGGCCGGCTCCGCAGCCCATGTCCAGCACCCGATCACCCGGGCGCAGCCCGAGCCGGTCGAAGTCAACGGTCAGCACGAGCGTTCTCTTCCTTGTAGTCGGCCATCACTTCTTCGTACGCGTCGGCGACGGCGACGGCCACCGCTCGCCAGCTGAACAGCTCGTCCACCCGCTGGCGTCCGGCGCGGCCCATCCGCTCCCGCCGCTCGGGGTCGTCGAGGAGGGCGGCGATCGCCACGGTCAGCTCGGCGACGTCGCCGGGGGTGACCAGGTCGGCGCAGAGGCCGTCGGGGCCGACGACCTCGGGGATGGCACCGGCGCGCGAGACGACCAGCGGGGTGCCGCAGGCCATCAGCTCCGCGGTCGGCAACGAGAAGCCCTCGTAGAGCGAGGGCACGCAGGCGAGCTCGGCCGAGCCCATCAGCCCGACCAGGTCGGCGTCGCTGATGCCGCTGACGAAGCGGACGGAGTCGCCGATCGAGAGCCGGTCGATGAGCTGCTCGGTGCGACCGCCCGGCTGCGGCTTGGTCACCAGCAGCAGCTCGAGGTCACGCTCGGTGCGCAGCTTGGCGAACGCCTCGAGCAGGGTCGCGATGCCCTTCATGGGGGCGTCGGCGCTGGCCATCGCGATGATCCGGCCGGGCACGCGAGGCTCGGTCGGAGGCACGAACGCGTCGTCCACCCCGAGCAGGATGACCTGCATCTTCGCGGGGTCGACCCCGAAGTCGCGGGCGATGTCACGGGCCGACGACTGCGACGGCGTGAGGATCTTGCGGGCCTTGCGGGCGACCTTCTGCTGCATCCGCAGGAAGCCGTACCACCGGCGCGTCGACAGCTTCTTGCGCAGCGTCGGGGCCGCCTCGAGGTCGATCCGGCGGTCGAAGCTGATCGGGTGGTGCAGCGTGGTGATGAGCGGCAGGCCCATCTTCTCGATGTCGAGCATGCCGTAGCCGAGCACCTGGTTGTCGTGGACGACGTCGAAGTCGCCGACCCGCTCGCGCAGCAGCTTGGCGACCCGGCTGCTGAAGGTCTTCGGCTCGGGGAACCCGGCCGTGCACATGGTGAGGAACTCCTCGACGTCCACCAGGTCGCGGAACTCACGCGGCCTGGGGACCCGGAACGGGTCCGGCTCACGGTAGAGATCGAGGCTGGGGACCTTGGTGAGCTTCACCCCCGGGTCGAGGTCGGGGTAGGGCTGTCCGGAGAAGACCTCGACCTGGTGCCCGAGGTTCGTCAGCTCCCGGCTGAGGTGGCGGACATAGATGCCCTGCCCCCCGCAATGGGGCTTGCTCCGGTAGGACAGCAAAGCAACGCGCATCGCCTCGACCTCTCTTTCGGCATCCGGACACTTGCCGGATGCTCTGACACGCCGGGCCGGACGAAGTGAAACGTGTTCCTATTATGTCTCACCTCGCGTTAGCCTAGTGCGCCAGCTCAGTTCGGCTCCCGGGGGACCATTTCCACCCGGGGGCTGTCATCTGAGTCACACGAACGCCACATGGGAGGCCCCGTGAGCAGCGTCAACTCGCTGACGGTCGAAGATCTCGGATCCGCAGCGCAGCGAGACCGCCGCAAGCGCATCCTCGACGCGACGATCGCGCTCGCCTCCAAGGGCGGCTTCGACGCCGTCCAGATGCGGGCGGTCGCCGAGCAGGCCGACGTCGCCCTGGGGACGCTGTACCGCTACTTCCCCTCCAAGATCCACCTGCTCGTCTCGGCGCTCGGCCGCGAGTTCGAGCGCGCCGAGGCCGCCACCCGGGACAAGCCGATCCCCGGCGACACCCCGCACGAGCGGGTCATGTTCCTGCTCAACAGGACCACCAAGGGCCTGCAGGGCGACCCGCACCTCACCGAGGCGCTGACCCGCGCCTTCATGTTCGCCGACGCCTCGGTGCAGAACGAGATCCACGACGTGGGCATGCTGCTCACCTCGATGCTCACCCGCGCGATGCAGCCCGGGAAGACCGACCTCACCGAGGACGACGTGGCCATCGCCCGCGTCATCGGCGACGTCTGGCTCTCCGCGCTCGTCGGCTGGGTGACCGGCCGCACCTCCGCCGGCGACGTCAACAAGCAGATGGACGTCGCCGTCCGGCTGCTGCTGCGCTGAGACGCTGACCCGCCCGCAGCTCGCGGGCGGGTCGACGACCTCAACCACCGAAGGCGTGGGTGGCGGTGACGCCGCCGTCGATCGCGATCTCGGCACCGTTGACGTAGGCGCTCTCGTCACTGGCCAGGTAGACGTACAACGGCGCGATGTCGGCCGGGTGGCCCACCCGGCGCAGCGGGATCTTCGAGGCGCCGTACTCCATCGCCGCGTCCCCGCCGTGCACCCGCGTCATCGGGGTGTCGATCATGCCGGGGTGCACCGAGTTCACCCGGATGCCCTTCGGGCCGAGCTCCATGGCCGCGACCTTGGTCATGCCGCGGATCGCGAACTTGGTCGCGGAGTACGCCGCGCACGCGGCCATGCCGCCGAGGCCCTCGATCGAGGAGGCGTTGATGATCGAGCCGCCCCCGTTCTTGCGCATGGTGCGCGCCACGGACTTCATGCCGAGGAAGCAGCCGAGCTGGTTGACCCGGAAGACGAGCTCGAACTCGTCGGCGCCCATCTTCTCGATCTCCCCGAAGCGCAGGATGCCCGCGTTGTTGGCGAGCACGTTGACCGGACCGAAGCGCTCGGTGGTGTCCTCGACCATGGCGATCCACGAGGCCTCCTCGGACACGTCGTGCCGCACGAAGTGCGCCGACTCCCCGAGCTCGGCGGCCAGCTTCTCGCCGGCCTCCTCCGCGATGTCGGCGATGACGACCTTCGCTCCCTCGGCGACGAAGGAGCGGCAGATCGCCTCTCCCTGTCCTTGTGCGCCACCGGTGACGATCGCGATCTTGCCGGCCAGACGGCCCATGGAGGTTTCCTTTCGAGAGGTGTGGGGGCTCAGACGGTGAGCTGCATGACGGAGTCGGCCGCGAAGCCGATCGCCGGGTCACGCCCGGCGAAGTAGCCGCCCACCTGCTTGTCGAGGTCCTCGAGGCCCCAGGTGGAGCCCGAGGCGTCGAAGCGCTGCTCCACGACCGGAGCGGCCAGCAGCGCGACCATGCCGCCGTACACCACGAAGACCTGGCCGGTGATCCGGTCGGCCGCCGGGGAGGCGAGGAAGGCCACGAGCGGGGCGACGTGGTCGGGCGAGTAGGGGTCGACGTCCTTGCCGGACTCGTCCTCGCCGAAGACCTGCGCGGTCATCGCGGTGCGGGCCCGTGGACAGATGGCGTTCGCGCGCACCCCGATCCGGCCCAGGCCCCGGGCGGTGGAGAGGGTGAGCGCCGTGATCCCGCCCTTGGCGGCGGCGTAGTTGGCCTGGCCGGGCGAACCGCCCAGGAAGGCCTCGGACGCGGTGTTGACCACGCGGCCGTAGACCGGGCCCTCCGCCTCCTTCGACTTCGCCCGCCAGTACGCCGCGGCGTTGCGCGAGAGCAGGAAGTGGCCGCGCAGGTGCACCTTGAGGACGAGGTCCCAGTCCTCGTCGGTCAGGTTGAACAGCATCTTGTCGCGCGTGATGCCGGCGTTGTTGACGATGATGTCGAGGCCACCGAGCTCGTCGACGGCGGCCGCCACCATGGCGTCGGCGGTGGCGCGCTCCCCCACGTCGCCGGCGACGACGGTGACCGTGCCGCCCCGGGAGCGGATCTCCTCGGCGGCCTCGTCGGCTGCGCCGGGCAGGTCGTTGAGCACGATGCGCGCGCCGGCGTCGGCCAGGGCCAGCGCCTCGGCGCGGCCGAGTCCGGCGCCGGCGCCGGTGACGACCGCGACCCGGCCGTCGAGCGAGAGCCCGTTGGTGTCTGCTGCCATCCGGCGCTCAGTCCTCGTTCTCGTCGTGGAGGGAGATCGCGGCGCGCGGGCAGGCCGCCACGGCGCGCTTCACGTTCTCGATGTTCTCGTCGGTGGTCTCGTCGGTCCTGAGCTGCAGGAAGTCGTCGTCGTCCAGCTCGAACACCTCCGGCGCCAGCCCCTCGCAGAGCGCGTTGGACTCGCAGAGGTCGAAGTCGACCTTGATCTTCATGGGTGCCTCCTCGTTGCTGGGCTCTGCTGCTGGAACTGCTCGCTGCCGGGTCAGACCATCTTGCGGTGGTCCCACGTGGCGACGTGGTCGGGATGGATCACGACGGCGATCCGCTTGGTGGCCTGGCGCTCGACGGCCTCGCGACCGACGTCACCGAGGTCGTCGAGGCTGTTCGCGCCGACCATGCGCACCGCGACGGCCGCGCCGATCTCGAAGATCCGGTCGGGATCACGGACGAGCTCGGCCGTGCCGTTGATCGAGACCCCGCGCAGCTCGAAGTAGTCGATGCCGTCCTCGACCAGCGCGCTGATCCGGGGATCGCGCTCGAGGTTGCGGATCTTCTGGCTGCGGGCGTAGGTCCAGAACGCGATCTTGCCGTCGAGGACGATGTAGAACAGCGTGGTCAGGTGCGGGGCGCCGTCCTTGCCGATGCTGGCCACCTGCACCTTGAGGTTGGTGTCGAGGAAGTCGGAGATCTCGTCGTCGCTCATGCGTACGCCGGTGCGACCGCTCATCTATGTTCCTTCGCTCGAGTGACCGGGGAACACGTGCGCCGACGGGTCGATCGCGACGGCCGCGTTGTTGACGGCAGTCGCCGCCTCGCCGAAGCCGACGGCGATCAGGCGGACCTTGCCGGGGTACTCCGTGATGTCACCCGCGGCGAAGACGCGCTCGAGGCTGGTGCGCATGGAGGAGTCGACGACGACGTGCCGCTTCTTCACCTCGATCCCCCACTGCTGCAGGGGTCCGAGGTCGGCGATGAACCCCAGGGCCGCGACGACGGCCTGCGCCGGCCGGGTGGTGGCCTCGCCGTCGACGGCGATCTCCACCGACTCCAGCGGACCGTTGCCGTTGGCGCCGTGGAGAGCGGTGACCTCGGCCCGGGTGACGATGTCCACCGAGGAGGCGCGCACGGCATCCACGGTGCGCTGGTGGGCCCGGAAGGCGTCCCGGCGGTGCACCAGCGTCACCGACCGGGCGACGGGCTCGAGGTGGAGGGCCCAGTCGAAGGCGCTGTCGCCGCCCCCGACGATCACGACGTCCTTGCCGGCGTACGGCACGAAGCTGGGGACGAAGAACTCCAGGCCCCGGCCGACCCAGCCATCACCCGCGGGGAGCACCCGGGGGCTGAACTTGCCGATGCCGGCGGTGATGAGTGCGGCGCCGGCCGTGATCTGGGTGCCGTCGTCGAGGCCCACCACGACGTGGTCGCCCTCGTGGCGCAGCGTGGTCGCGGTCCGGTCGAGGTGGTAGTCCGGGTGGGCCGTGCCCGCCTGGGCGACGAGCCCCTCGACCAGGTCGCGCCCCTTGATGGTCGGGAAGCCCGCCACGTCGAGGATCTGCTTCTCGGGGTACATCGCGGTGATCTGGCCGCCGAGCTCGGGCAGCGAGTCGACCACCGCCACCCGCAGGCCGCGGAAGCCCGCGTAGTAGGCGGCGAAGAGCCCGGTGGGGCCGGCGCCGATGATCAGGAGGTCGGTGTCCGCGGCAGGCGCGGTGGTGGGTGAGGGCACGACCGCGATCCTTCCCCTCCGGGGTGCTGGGCTCAAGAGAACTGGAATACTGGAACGTGTTCTAGTTTCTCAGAACTTAGTCTGCCCCGCGGCGCATGTCCAGATATGGAGGAGCCGGATCAGGAGGTCTGGATGTCGGAGACCAGCCAGCCGTGGTCGGTGTGCACCATCGTCAGCCGCACGCGGTACTGCGACACCCCGGTGGTCTCGCCCTTCTTGGCGACCGCCTGGTTGACGAAGAGCAGCGCCTCGACCTGCTCGGAGGACGCGCGCATCACGCTCGCAGCCACCACCTGCGACTGCACCTCGGTCCTGGCCTTCACGAAGTCGGCCTCGATCTGGTCGGAGGTCTCGCGGTACTGCTTGCCGAAGGCGTCGGTCATCTTGCTCGTGGCCTGGTCGACCTGCTCGTCGTAGTTCTTGTACGACGTCGACAGGATCTGCTCGATGTCCTGCGAGGCAGCCTCGACCGCGGAGCGGTGCGCCATCTCGCCGGTCACGACCGGGCGGGCGGACGAGACCACGGGCTCGTCGCGCAGCCAGAGGTACCACGACTCCCCCGCTGCGACGCCGACCAGCAGCACCAGCGCCACCACCAGGGCGAGCGTGGTGCCGAGACGCCCGAGGAGCGGACGCGGGGCGGGCTGCTCGTCGTACGACGGCTCCTCGGTGATGGAAGGGGGCTCGACGGGCGCAGGCTCGACGGGCGCGGGCTCGACCGGTGGGGGCTCGACCGGAGGGGCCGAGCCCGCGATCCTGCGCGGCCGCGCGGTCGCGGTGCGCGACCCGGCGACGAGACGTCGCCCGGGGCGGGGGGTGCCGGAGGAGGTCATCGCGATCAGCCCACGAACTGGAGGTCGCGGGTGAGCCACTTGCCGTCCTGGAAGACCAGGTCGAGCTGCAGCCGGAAGTTGCGGGCGATGGGCTTGTTCCGGCTCTGCACGTTGGCGACCGTGCCCGACGTCGCGGCGATGACCGTCGCGCTGTCCTGGTCCACGTCCACGACGCCGGACCAGATCACCTTGCCGTCCATCACGGACCTGTTCTGCTCCAGCACCTGCAGGAAGCCCTTCGCGGAGCTGTCGTACTGCTTGCGGAAGTCACCGGTCGCCCCGGCCGCCACCTGGTCGACGCTGGCCTGCGCGTCGTCGTAGCGGATGTTGATGAACGCCTCGGCCTCGGCGGTGGCGGCGGCGAGCACGTCGCCGTACCTCTCCTGCTCGGCCTGGGCCCGCTCGCGCTCGCCGTGGGTCTGGTAGACGTTCACGCCGCCGACCACGCACACGCAGGCCAGCAGCAACGTGATGGCGTACAGGCCGATGTTGAGGCCGGAGCGCGAGCTCCGCTCTGCCGTCACCGGTTGGCCACCGGGCCCACCAGGAGCCATTTCCACGAGTCGCCTCCGAGGATCGACAGATTTCCTTGGTCGACGAAGCGTACGGGGTTTCCGTGCTCGTCCACGGCACCATCCATCAGGCCGGTCGCCGGGTCGTAGGAGCCGCGGTACGCACGGCCCGGCGAGGGGTTGCCGCTGCCGCCGGGGGCGTACTTGCCGCCGCGCATGTTGTACGGCGGCCCGCTCAGGCAGCGTGCGGGGTAGATCGGCGCGTCGCTCACCTGGTCGCCCCGGCGCCACTGGCTCTTGGGCATGTAGCCCTCGGTGCAGGGCTGGACCTTGTTGGCGAACTGCAGGTTCACCCGTCCGTAGCCGTCCGGGGGCGTGCCGGTGAAGCCGCTGGAGATCGTGCGCGGGTAGGTCACCAGCAGCTGCTCGATCCCGGCGAGGTGGGAGACCATGACCTGGTTGAGGCTGACCGCGTTGCCGAGCAGCACCGGCAGGGTGGGCTCGAGGTCCTCGAGGAGCCGCTGGACCTCCCTGGCCGTGCCGGGGGTGCCCTGCAGCACGGTGCGCAGGTGGCCGTCGCTCTCCCGCAACGAGTCGGTGATCAGCCGCAGGTCACGCGAGAACGAGCGGATGTTCTCGCCCTGCGCCTGCTGGGTCTTCAGCACGGTCATCCCGTTGTCGAGCAGGCTGATCGTCTCCTGCTCGTGCGCCGCGGCCTCGTCGATGAACCGCCCGCCGTCGTCGATCAGTCGCTCGAGCGGGGCGCCGGTGTCGTCGAAGAAGAGGCCGAGCTCGTGCACGGTCACCTGCAGGTTCTTCTTGTCGACCGAGCTGACGAACTGGTCCAGCTCGACCAGCAGGTCGGCCTCGTCGACCGGGAGCGAGTCGGCGCTGCCGACGAGCGTGTCGCCCTGCTCGGCGTAGGGGCCTTCGTCGTCGGGCGGCTCGAAGTCGAGGTACTGCTCGCCGACGGCCGAGAGGTTGTGCACGAAGAACGGTGAGTCGGAGGGAAGCCGGGTCCCCTCCTCGAGCGCCAGGTCCAGGGTGACCCCCTCGCGGGTGGCGCGCATCGCCGAGACCTTCCCGACCTTCACGCCGCGGTAGGTCACCTCGCTGCCCTCGAACAGGCCGCCGGAGGCCGGGAGCGTGGCGTGGACGGCCAGGCCGCGGCCGAGCACCTTGTCCACGAACCCGAGGTAGGACGCGGTGACGTAGACGATCCCGACCGCGCTCAGCACGAGGAAGGCGGCGATCCTGATCCGCACGCCGCGGGTCATGGCGTGCCTCCGAACAGCGCGGACCCGGAGTACGACGGCGAGGGCTCACCGCTGGCCAGTGCCTCGTCGAGGCGGGGCAGGCCCGGGATCGGCGGCAGACCGGGGACGTCCGGCAGACCGCCGCCGTCGTCCGGGAGCTGGTTGACGACCGTGCAGACCTGGTTGTCCTTGTTCTTCTTCTTCTTGCACGCCTTCACCAGCTGCGCGAACAGGTTCGCGTCGCCGAGCACCTTCTGGCAGGCCTTGCTCGTCAGGTCCCCGCTGGCGAGGCACTTCTGCACGTCGGTGAGGACCTGCCCGGGGTCGGGGACCGGGATCGGCAGCCCGCCGCCCCCGTCACCGGTGCGGGTGAAGTCGGTGAGGCTGATCTCGGCCCGGATGAACGCGTTCGCGTAGTCGCCCTTGACGACCTCCGAGGCCTGCTTGGGGAAGGGGAAGCTGATCGCCATGTCCAGGCCCGGCGCCAGGCTGTCGCCCGCGTCGCTGAGCCGGGCGAGCACCGGCTCGAGGTGGGCCAGGGTCTTGACCAGGTCGTCCTTGCTGGCCCCGATCACCCGGGTGCCGACCACGCCGAGCCGGTCGAGCGCCTTCAGCATCGCGACCAGCTCGTCGTGCTGGTCGGCCAGGACCGACACGGCGGGCCCGACCACGTCGAGGGCCTCGCCGATGGTGTCCTTCTCCTTGTTGAGGGTCGCGGTGAGGCTGTTCATCGACTCGAGCGCCCGGATGATGTCCGCCTTCTGCGCGTCGAGCGTGCCGACGACGTTCTCGAGCGAACCCAGCAGGTGCTTGAGCCGGCCGGTGCGGCCCGACATCACGTTGTTCAGCTCCTGGGTGATGACGCCGAGCTGGCCGACGCCGCCGCCACTGAGCAGGAAGGAGAGCGCGCCCAGCACCTCCTCGACCTCGGGGTTGCGACCCGTGTCGGCCAGCTCGATGTTGTCGCCCTCGCCGAGACGCCCCGTGGGCGCCTCACCGGTCGGCGCCTCGAGGGCGACGTACTTCTCCCCCAGCAGGCTGGCCTGGCGGATGTCGGCGACCGCGTTGTCCGGGAGCGTCACGTCGTCGCGGACCCGCATGACGATCCGGGCGTGCCAGCCGACCCGCTCGATGTCGGTGACCTCGCCGACCGTGACGTCGTCGACCATCACCGGCGACTTGGGCACGATGTTGAGGATGTCGGCGAACTCGGCGGTCACGACGTAGGAGCTGTCCTCGTCGACCGGCGAGCCCGGCAGCGGCAGGTCGTAGGCGCCGTTGAACTCGCAGCCCGACAGCAGGAGAGCGGCGACCACGGCCAGGGCCGGTGCGACCCGGGAGAACGGGCGTCTCATGAGCCGCCCCCCATCAGCTGGCCCCCATGAGCTGGCTCAGCGTGGCCGCGCGGTCCTGGGCGTACTCCGCCTGGGCCTTGTCCGAGGACCCGTTGACGTCGGCGTACGTCGGCATCTTCACGTCCGCGGGGGGTGCTCCGGCGCCCGGCGAGCTCCTGGGACTGGTCTGCTCCTCGACCGGCTCGATCTGCTTGAAGATCGTGCACGCCAGCTCCTTGCTGGCCCGGGGCATCGCGGACTGCATGACGATCGAGCAGAGGAAGCCGTCCAGGTCACCGAACGTGCCGTTGACCCCGATCCGCGAGCCGATCGACTGGGTGTCGTTGTTGAAGGCGACCGCGAGGTTTCCCAGCGCCAGCGGGGCGACCTGGAGCGCGTCGTCGATGCTGTCGCGCTCGGAGTTCATCGTCTTCAGGACCCGGGTCAGCTTCTCGAGGTCGGTGGTGAGTGCCGCCCGGTTGTCGTGCACGAACCCCTTGACGGTGCCGACCGCCCGCGCCACGGCGGCGAGCGCCTGCTGGAGCTCGACCCGCTCGCTGACCAGGGACGAGGAGACGCCGGAGAGGTCCCTGATGAAGGCCCGCACCAGGCGGTCGTTGGCGCCGAGCACCTGGGAGAACTTCGCCAGCTGGGTGACCGTCTCGAAGAGGTCCCCGCTGCCCTGGCCGAACGTGCTGGCGGCCTGGGAGAGGTCGTTGATCATCTGGTTGCCCAGGCGGCCCTCGCCCTCCAGGTTGCGGGCCCCGGCCTTCAGCAGGTGGTTGAGGGTGCCGTCCTTGTTCACGCCGTTGGGGCCGAGCGCCTCGGACAGGTCGCGCAGGCTGGAGTAGATCCGGTCGAGCTCGACCGGGACACCGGTGTCCGGCAGGGCGATGTCGGCGCCGTCGGCCATCAGCGCTCCCCCGGTCCAGGCGGGGGTCAGCTGGACGAACCGGTCGGAGACCAGGGTCGGGGTGACGATCACGGCCTTGGCCTCGTCGGGCACCTTGTACTTCGCGTCGTAGGTCATCTCGACGCGCACCGAGTTGCCCTCGGGGACCACTGCGGTCACGTGTCCGACGTTGACGCCGAGGATCCGGACGTCGGAGTCCTGGTAGATGCTGACCGCCCGCGGGAAGTGCGCGGTCACCGTCCTGGTCTCCGTGTCGTCCCGGAGCAGGAGGAACATCGAGGTGAGCAGCACCAGCGCAGCTCCCACCGCGAGGCCCCGCCTGCCGGCCCGCCCGTTGACCCGCCCGTTGGCCCGTTGCCACATCGTCATCACTCCGGAACGAATTCGCCGGTCGGGATGGCCGCGAGGTTGACGACGTAGGCGTCGAACCAGGGACCGGTGCCGATGATGTTGCCGAGGATGGACGCGTAGGGGCCTGCGGCCGCCAGGGTCGCCTTCAGCTCCTTCTCCTTGCTGATCAGGAGGTCGAGCAGGTCGTCCACCTCCGCGAGCGCGGGGCCGATCGCCTGCTGGTTGTCCTCGGCGACTCCCCGGAGCTCGACCGCGAGCACCCGTGCGTTGACGAGCAGCCGGTGGATGGCCTGCTTGCGCGCCCGGAGCTCCTTGAAGACCAGGTCGCTGTGCTCCATCAGGTCGACGATGTCGTCGCTGCGGTCGGCCAGCACCTTGCTCACGTTGCGCGAGCTCTCGAACAGGGTCTGGATCTCCTCGTCGCGGGAGGCCACGGTCCGGGAGAGCCGCGAGATGCCCTGGAAGCTGGCATGGATCTCCGGGCCGGCCGAGTCGACGGTGTCCGACACGACGTCCAGCGCCTGCTTGAGCTGGTCGGTGTCGATGCGCTCGGTGGTCGCGGTGAGGTCGCCGAAGACACCGACGATGTCGTACGCCGACTCGGTGCGGCTGAGCGGGATCACGTCGTCGGAGCCGAGCTGGCCCGGGCCGGCCGGGGTGAGCTGGAGGAACTTCTCGCCGAGCAGGTTGAGCACCTCGACCGACGCCTCGCTGTCGGTGCCGAACTCGACCCCGTGCTCGACCTCGAAGGTCACGAGCACCTTGTTGCTGTCCTCCAGCTCGACGTCCTTCACGCGGCCGACGCGGATGCCGCCGACCTGGACCATGTTGCCCCGGTGCAACCCGCTGGCATCCGCGAACTCCGCCCGGTAGAGGTCCCCGCCGAAGCCGGGGAACTTCGAGAGGTTGAAGGCCGCGGCCATGATCAGCAGCATCACCACGATGGTGATCGCCCCGAGCCGGAGGATCTGGGCCTCGGTGTAGCGCCTCATGACTGGCACCTCGCGGCCGTGGAGCTGAAGACCAGGTTGTTGAGCTGGTGCTGGAGCTCCTTGATGCCGGGCACGTCACCGAGCTCGGCCGCGGGGAGCTCGATCTTCCCCTTGAACCCGCAGAGGTAGTAGCTGTACCAGGAGCCGTAGGTGCCGGTCCGGGTCTGGTCCGTCATCGACTCGGGGAGCCGGTCGAGCAGCTCCACCAGGACCTTGCTGTTCTTCGGCTCGTTGAGCAGCGCGGCCAGGCGGCGCAGCTGCACCACGTCCGCCTTGACCAGGGGCCGGCCGCGGTGCAGCAGGTCGGCGACGACAGCGGTCAGCTGGGAGACGTTCTCGAGCGACGAGCCGATCGTCTTGCGGTCCCGGGCCAGGTCGGTCATCCAGCCCTTCAGCTCGACGATCAGGCGGGTGAGCTGCGCGTGGTGCTTGTCGACGGTCCCCAGGGTCTCGCCGAGGTTGCTGATCACCTCGCCGATCAGCTGGTCGCGATCCGCGAGCGTGTTGGTCAGCGAGGCGGTCTTCGCCAGGAGTCCCTGGACCGTGCCGCCCTCGCCCTGCAGCACCTGGACCAGGTTCATGCTCAGCTCGTTGACCTGCTGGGGGTTGAGCGCCTGGAACAGCGGCTGGAAGCCGTTGAAGAGGACCGTGAGGTCGAGGGCGGGACTGGTCCGCTCGAGCGGGATGGTCCCCTCCGCCGGGAGTGGTTCGGCGCCTGCGTCCGACCCCTCCTCCAGGGCCAGGTAGCGGTCGCCCACCAGGTTGAGGAACCGGATCTCCGCGCGTGAGGCGGTGGTGAGGTGGACCTCGTCCTTGATCCGGAAGGTCACCAGCGCCTGGTTGCGGTCGTGGTGCTCGACGTCCTTCACCTCGCCGACGCTGACGCCGGCGATCCGCACGTCGTCGCCCTTCTCGAGCATCGACGCGGTGCTGAAGACCGCCTGGTACTCGTGCGCGGACCCGAAGCCGATGTTGCCCATGATCGCGGCCAGCAGCCCGGTCACCAGGACCGAGCAGATCGTGAAGATGCCCAGCTTGACCGCCGCGGCGATCGTGGTCGAGTTGCGGCTCATCAGCTCACCTCCGACCCGCGCACGACGGGGCCGTACAGCAAGGACCCGAGCGAGCCGTAGCTGGCGGCGGACCGTCCCGACCGCTCCGCGAGGAGGGCGTTGACGATCGCCTTCTCCCCCTCGGTGCCGGCGAAGCCGCTGGTCGGGTTGCCGTCACCGACCTGGGAGCGGGACTGCGTGCCGGGGATGGTGCTGGTCGGCGGGTGGTCGTCCAGGTCCGTGCCGTCGCGCAGGGGCTGGGGCGGGATCGGGATGGGCGGGTAGGGCAGGCCGAGGCACCACGGTCCGCGACCGACCTCGCCGTACTCCGGCCGGTCCCGCTCGTCGTACTCGCGGTACTGCGGGGTGTTGAACTCGAAGTGCTGGCGGATCATGTTGCCCTTGAACACCTTGGCGAGCAGCGGCTCGTAGCGATCGAGGCCACGGAGCAGGCAGGGGAACTCCGGCGAGTAGACCGCCAGCAGCTTGGTGACGGGCTCGGTCACCTCGCCGACCCGGATGATGTTGGCCTCGTTGTCGGACAGGATCCGGCTCGAGGTGTCGGCCAGCCCCTGCAGGTCACCGAAGAAGACGTCGAGGTCCGCCTTCTTCTCCAGGACGGTCTTGCTCGTCACCGTGACGTTGCGCAGCAGGTCGATCAGGTCGGGGGCGGCGACGTCGTAGGTGTCGGCGACCTGGGCGAGCAGCACCAGGTCCTTGCGGAGCGTCGGCAGGTGGTCGTCGATCGCGCCGAGGTAGGAGTCGAGCTCGTCCATCGTCTGGCCGATCCGCTCCCCGCGCCCACCGAGCGCCGTCGCGAGCGCGTTCAGGGTGGCGTTGAGGTCGGCAGGCCGGATCGAGCGGAGCAGGGGGAAGAGGTTGGCCAGGATCCGGCTCAGCTCGACGTTGGTCTCGACCCGGTCCGCGGGGATCACGTCGCCGTCGGAGAGTGCCTGGTCCGAGGGCGCGTCGGGGCGCACGAACGAGATGTACTTCTGGCCGAACAACGTGGTCGGCAGGATCTGGACGGTGACGTTCGCGGGGATCTGCTCGGCGGCCTCGGGCTGGAGGGCCACCCGGATCGAGGCCTCCTTGCCGTCCTGGGCCACCTCTCGCACCTGCCCGACCAGGGCACCGTTGACCCGGACATCGCCGAACTTCGCGAGCTGGAGACCGGCCCGGTCGGCCTTGATCGTCACCATCGTGACCGGCTCGAACGCCTTCTGGTAGACCGCGATCGAGAGGCCGACGAGCAGCGCGATGATCGTCAGGAAGGCGACGCCCGCGAGCATCAGCCGTCGGTGCTCGACCCGGTTGTCGTGATGGATGTTCACCAACATGGCGTCACCTCCCCCGACGAGACGTCGTCATCCGGTGATCCTGACGGTGGTCGTCGATCCCCAGATCGCGAAGCTCAGGAAGAAGTCGGCCACCACCACGGTGACGATGCTGGTGCGGATGGCGCGCCCCACGGCCACGCCGACACCGGCCGGACCGCCCGAGGCGGTGTAGCCGTAGTAGCAGTGGATCAGGATGATCGAGGTGGCCAGGAACAGCAGCTTGCCGAACGACCAGAGCATGTCGATCGGTGGCAGGAACTGCAGGAAGTAGTGGTCATAGGTGCCGCCCGACTGCCCGTACATCAGGGTCGTGATCAGCCGGGGCGAGAGGTACGACGCCGAGAGCGCCACGACGTACAGCGGGATCACCGCGATGAAGGCCGCGATCATGCGGGTGGTCACGAGGTAGGGCAGCGACGGCACCCCCATGACCTCCAGGGCATCGATCTCCTCCGAGATCCGCATCGCCCCCAGCCGGGCCGTGTAGCCACAGCCGACGGTGGCCGCGAGCGCGATCGACGAGATCAGCGGCGCGACCTCGCGGGTGTTGAAGTAGGCGGAGATGAAGGCGCTGAACTTGGCGACGCCGAGCTGGCTCAGCGACGCGTAGCCCTGGATGCCGACCTCGGTCCCGGCGAAGAACGCCAGGAACGCGATGACACCGACCGTGCCGGCGATGAAGGTCAGGCCACCGGCACCGAACGTGATCTCGGCCAGGGTGTTGAGGATCTCGCGCCGGTAGCGCCGGATCGCGCGCGGGGTCCAGGCGATCGCCTTGATGTAGAAGAGGAGCTGGTCGCCGTACGCCTCCAGGGAGTCTCGCCGGCCCTTGAGGACCGAGCTCCCGATCGCGGTGAGGTTCCCCATCACAGCCCCGGGGGCGGAACGACCTGGAAGTAGATCGCGGTGATCACCGCGTTCATGAAGAACAGCAGCATGAACGAGATGATCACCGACTCGTTCACTGCGCGGCCCACGCCGCTCGGCCCACCTCCGGCGTTGAGCCCCTTGTAGGCGCCCACGATGGCGGCCAGCCAGCCGAAGATGATCGCCTTCACCATCGAGATGTAGAGGTCGGGAAGCGTGGCCAGGGCGGTGAACGAGGACAGGAACGCGCCTGCGGAGCCGCCGCTGACGATGACGATGAAGAAGTACGAGCCGCCGATCCCGGCGCCGATCACCAGGCCGTTGATCATCATCGACACGAACATGGTGGCCACCACCCGCGGGGCGACGAGCCGGGCGAGCGGGTCGACCCCGAGCACCTCCATGGCGTCGATCTCCTCGCGGATCTTGCGGGCACCGAGGTCCGAGCAGATGGCGGAGCCGGCCGCGCCCGCGATCAGCAGGGCCGCGGCAATGGGTGCCGCCTCGCGGACCACCGCCAGCACGGCGGTCGCGCCGGCGAAGGACTGGGCGCCCAGCTGACCGGTGAGGTTGCCGACCTGGAGCGAGATGACCGCCCCGAACGGGATCGAGACCAGCAGCGTCGGCATGAGCGTCACGCTCGTGATGAACCAGGCCTGCTCGAGGAACTCACGAGTCTGGAAGGGGGTGGTGAAGATCCGCTTGGTGACCTGGACGACCATCGCCGCAATCTCGCCCGGCCCCCGAATGACCGACACAGCAGTGAACGCCATCGGACACCTCCCCGGATTCCTTGACGGCCGGCACAGAATAGAACGTGTTCTCATTTGGGGCAATGAGACCCGCCGCGCGTCCCACCCGCTGGTCAACGAGGCAGGGCTGCCGAGGTGACGCGGCGATACCGGCCGGATGCGAGGGGCGAGCCTAGGATGCCGAGTGTGGAAGAGAGTGCGCGGTGAGCCCCGTCCGGCGACATGTGGGCAGGGTTCCGCCATGACCCGCGGGACCCGCGGAACGCCGTGCTGCGCGCCTCCGACCACGACCGCGAGGTGGTCCACCAGATCCTCGGGGAGGCGTACGCCGACGGCCGTCTCGACCGTGAGGAGCTCGACTCCCGCACCGAGCAGACCACCACGGCGCGCACCCTGGGCGAGCTCCCCGCCCTGATCTCCGACCTCGTCCCCCCGGTCGCCGGCCCCTCGGCCCACCGGGGGCTCGCCCGCGCGCCCGTGTCCGAGATCCACGCCCGGGCCGAGCGTGCCTACGAGTCCGACCGCCGCGACGCCCTCCTCGGGTTCCTGGGCCCCAGCCTGATCTGCGTGGCGATCTGGCTGATCATCGGCTGGGGTGACCTGGGCTTCTTCTGGCCGGGTTTCGTCATCGCCGGCACCGCGGTCAACCTCGTGCGGACGCTCGTCAAGCACCAGGACATCGTCGACGAGCACGTGCTGCGACTCGAGAAGAAGCAGGCCAAGGAGCTGCGGGCCAGGCCGCCCGAGGACGAGACCGAGCCGCCCGAGGACGAGGCGGGACGTTGACAGCGGCGAACCGGGGTGCCGTCGGCGTGCTGCGCGACCACCCCTCGGCGGCGCTCCTCGCCGCCCAGCTCGTGGCCGTCCTCGCCTACCCGTTCCTCGACGAGTCGACAGCCGGTCGCGCCACCCTCGGGGTCGTCGGCATGGTCGTCGTGCTGCTCGCGGCGTGGGCGGTACGCCGTACCCCCGCACTGTCCTGGGTGGCGTTCGTGTTCGGTGCGCCCGCGCTGGTGTTCACGGTCATCGAGGCGTTCCACCAGCACAACGACACGATCGTGCTGGTCAACGCGCTGCTGCACGCGCCGTTCTACTTCTTCGTGTCCTACGCCATGATCCGCTACCTCTTCCACGACGACCGGGTCTCCCGCGACGAGCTCTACGCGACCGGCGCGGCCTTCACGGTCGTGGCCTGGGGCTTCGCCTACGTGTACGCCGCGGCCCAGGTCGTCTGGCCGGGATCCTTCGTGGGCGCGGGCGGGGCCGCCGAACGGAGCTGGTTCGAGCTGCTGTTCCTGTCCTTCACCACCCTGACCAGCGTCGGCCTCTCCGACGTGACACCCGTCCTGGCGCACGCGCGGTCGCTGGTCATGGTGGAACAGGTTGCCGGCGTCCTCTACATCGCGTTGGTGGTGGCACGGCTGGTCGGCCTCACCGTGGCCCGCAGCATGCGCTGAGCAGTGCCGGGCGGCGTCTACCGGGCCACCTCGCCGTCCCAGCCCTCCGGGCGGTACTTCTTCGGGAGCTTGGACACGACCAGTCGGTAGGACTCGTCGATCGCCTCGAGCAGCTCGTCGTCGGGGATCGCGCCGGAGAACGAGAGGTTGTTCCAGCCCGAGCGCCCGATGTAGGCCATGACTGTCGCGTCGCCGGGGAACCGGTCGAGCCACTCGTCGGCGACCTCGCGCGTGGGCCCGCCCTTGACGCCCACACCGTCCGCGCCGAGGAAGGCGAAGATCTTGCCACCGCTCGCGCCGTGGCCCACCTTCACCACCGGGTGGTCGTGGTCGCTCGAAAGTGCTTGACCGTGATCAGCTTCCGGACCCCCGCCCCAAGGCCAGTCGGGCCACGCACCGGGCTTGTTCAGACAGTAGGTGCGCATCGCTCCGGGGTCCATGAGCACAAAGTTACGGCGTGCGGCGGCGCTGAGCAGGCAGTATCCCTGGGCTTCGAAGAGGTGGGATGTCATGGAGAGGGACTACACCTCCGCCTCCGGCATCCAGCGCGGCGGTGTGCGCGCTGCGCGCCCGGAGCCCACGCGGGCGGCCGGGTGAAATACCGTGCGATGACAGCCCGGCCGCCGCGAGTGCATCGACCTTGGTTCCGCTGGCATCGAGCGCAGCTGACAGACACACCCCGCTCGAGCCACGTCGGTGGCACAAGCGGTCCGGCATCGGGCGGGATGAACCACGGATGATGCTCGATCACTACCAGCAGACCAAGAACCTGCTGGTGTCCTACTCGTCTGACGCCCAGGGGCTTCTTCTGATGGATCAGCCCCCCGAAGTCAGCGACGTTGCGGCGGGTCACCGGGACACCTTCGAGCGCGTTGACGGTCTTCACCCGCCGCAGCCGGGTTAGCCTGCGCAGCATGCTTCGGCTCCCGCTCGCACTCGTCCTCTTCCTCGCCCTCACGGGTCTCACCGTCCCGCTCGGCGCAGCCTCGGTGGCTGCGCCGGTGGCTGCGCCGGTGGCTGCGCACTCGATCAGTGTCGCCGGGGCAGGTGTCGGGATGTACCCGGCGTTCGAACCGGCCGTGGAGCGCTACGGCGTGACCACCACCGGAGCGACGGGCGGCGCCGTCGAGGTGACGGCGACGACCTCCGACCCCGACGGGGTCGTGCTCGTCAACGGTCGCGCAGTGACCGGCCCCACCTTGGTCACCGGCCTGGGCGACGGGGACGAGATCTCAGTGATCATCGAGGACTCAGACGGGCGATCGGTGCACTCCCTGGTCCACCTGCCGGCTCGTTTCCCGACCCTCGAGGTGGTCGAGAACCGCCCCGAGACCGCCCCTGGCGTCGTCGGGCTCACCCTGAGCGAGTGGAACGCCAACAGCGACCACTTCGAGACCGCCGTCGACCGCAACGGCGTCCCGGCTTACGTCCAGCGCGTTCCCGGCAACTCCATGGACTTCAAGCGGCAGGCGGACGGCGTCCTGTCGGTCTCCCGAGCCACGTCCACTCCCGGCCGCACCGGGCACGGGCTCCACCTGCTCGACGACCAGCTTCGGTCGACGTCGGTCCACGAGACCGAGGGCCTGAAGAACACCGATGGTCACGACTCGATCGTGCTTCCGAACGGTCACATCGTGCTGCTGTCCTACGAGTTCGACGAGGCGACGCAGTTGACCGACTCCGTGATCCAGGAGCTCGACGCTGCCGGCAACTTGCTGTTCGAGTGGAACAGCGCCGACCACCTCGACATCGAGGCGGAGTCGACGTCGGGCACCTCGACCTCGGGGCCGTGGCGCGGGGACTACGCCCACATCAACTCCGTGCAGGTGCTGCCGGACGGCAACTTCCTCGCCTCGTTCCGCCACACCAGCTCGGTGATGAAGATCGCCCGCTCCGGCGGGGACGGGCACCAGGCCGGCGATGTGCTGTGGCGGCTGGGCGGCAAGCTCAGTGACTTCAAGTTCGTCAACGACCCACATGCCGGCCCGTGCGCGCAGCACACGGCATACATGGCGGAGAACGGGAACATCGTCATCTTCGACAACGGTTCGTGGGCGGTGAACGGCACCGAGCTCTGCGTCGACCCGGACGACCCGACCGGACCGTCCGTCGACCGTCCGTTCACCCGCATCACCGAGTACGCCATCGACGAGGACGCCGGGACCGCGGAGCTCGTGTGGAGCTACGAGCGGACGATGCCCGACGCCCTGGGCAACCCGACACGGTTGTTCGCCATCTTCGCCGGCTCGGGCATACGCCTTCCCAACGGCAGCACCCTGGTCAACTGGGCCTCGGAGAAGCGAGCGATGGCCAGCGAGCTGACAGCAGCCGGAGACGTTGCCTGGGAGGTGCGCGACGCGAACCCCACGATCCAGGCCCGGTTCTTCTCCTACCGTGCGTTCAAGTTCGACCTCCCCGACGCGATCGACCCTGAGGTCACGCTGTCACTCCCGGGCGAGGGGGTCTACGCCCAAGGCGCATCCGTGCCGGTGGACTGGTCGTGCACCGACCGCGGCGGCTCGAGCTTGCAGGCATGCGACATCGATGGACCTGACGGCCTCCTAGACACCTCGACCACGGGCGAGCACACAGTCACGGTCATCGCCACGGACGGCGCCGGCAACGTGACCATGCGCAGCCGGGACTACACCGTGGCGAAGACGCACCAGCCCGACGGCTTCGTCCGCGTGGCCGGCTCCGGCTGGGTCGGCAAGGACGTGTACGGCGGCTGGCGTGACCAGCGCGTCGTGACCAAGAACTTCCCGCGCGACCGCACCCAGGTCGCCAAGGTCCGACTGCAGAACGACGGCGTCGACACCGAACGCTTCCGGGTGAGAAGCCACGCCAGCAACGCCGACTTCAAGGTGCGCTACGTCCACGGGGGCCGCAACGTCACCAAGAAGGTCACCGCCGGCACCTGGCGGACCCCCGCCATGGAATTCGGGGAGAAGACCACCTTGAAGGTGTGGATCACTCGGACGAAGCGGGCCGACAGGGGCGACAAGCGGCGGTTCGTGGTGCGCACGTCAAGCGCGGCCAACGGCACCACGGACAGGGTCGCGGTCATCGCCAAGGCCAAGCGCTGAGGCTGCAGTCACTTGCGGAGGTACTCCACCGGCTCGCTGAGCACGACCGCGTGGGCCTACCTCCGGTTCGATCTCGATGACCAGCAGGTCATCGGTGCGGTGCAGCACCGCGTCGACGGTCCGCTCGCGACCGTCGACCAGGAGGCTCGTCGAGACGGAGAACTCCTCCGCAGGATGGTCCGACTGCGGCAAGCCTTCCAGGTCCGACCACAGCCTGCCCCCGGCCACGGCATCCCCGAGGGGCCGACCCAGGAGGCCGGCTGCGTCCACCGCCAAGAGGTCCGCGCAGCTGTCGAGGTCGGCCCGCGGGCCGGTGGCGGGGTGCTCCCGCACCCATGAGCTGGTGGCCGCGCGGTAGTTCCGCCAGAGACGTCCGACGTCTCGCCCCCCGAGCCCAGGAAGTGGCAGACCTCCGGAGAGAACCCGGCTTCGAGCAGTCGGGCACGCAGCTGTCGTCCGCCCAGGGTTGAGCCCTCGATGACGTACAGCACTCCGAGACCGTCAGCTGGGGTCCGGACGGGCGGAAGGTCGAGACACCTCGGGAACCCGGCGCGCGATGCCGGCCCGCTCCCCAGTGCGTCAAGGTCCGCCACGAGGAGCGGGAGCTTGCGGCGAGGCTCCCAGTCCATCAGGCCCGTTCTCCGGTGCCAGGCGCTGAGGCGTGGTTCGAGGACGGCGTGGAAGCCGTACCGACGCTCCAGGAACGCCCGGTAGCCTGGAGGGCTGGGATCGTCCAGCAGGTGTCGCGAAGGTACGTCGCAGCGAGTCAGCGCGACAAGGGACCTTCGGGTACCCCGGTGTCCGTCGAAGGCGGCCTCGAGTCACTCACCGCCGCTTCGTGCGGAGGGAGAAGTCCTTGACCTTGAAGGTGGCGGGCTTGCCACCGGTGGACACGATCTCGAAGCCGAAGCCGATCTGACCGAGGGTCGAGCTGGCGGGAACCCTGCCGTGGGACACCAGCCACCTGAGCATCGGCATGATCTGCAGGGTGCCGTGGGTGAGGCGCTGGGAGGGCTTGAAGGCGATGTACTCGTTGTCCTGCGTCGCGTAGACCTTCCAGGTGTGGCCGCTGAACGACACGCCCTTGGCCACCACGGAACCCGCGGGCACCTGGCGGTAGTTGTCGGTCCAGATCATGACCTCGCGGTTCCCCGGCACCCCGTTGAGCCAGATGTCGTAGGCCGCGTCGTAGATGCCGACGTGCGGCGTCCTCGAGGCGAAGGTGCTCCGGATCGACTTGAAGGAGCTCAGCTTCGGCTCCTTGCCGGTGTCCCAGTTGTGGAAGTCCTGGTGGACGTTGGGGTAGGTCTTGACGGCGCCGTCGCCCGAATCGTTGTCCGCGGTCGCACGGACGTACCAGTTGCCGTGGGAGCAGGCCTTCAGGGTCTCGGACACGTCATAGCCGGAGACGTTCCACATGTGGTTGTGGACGATGTACTTGCCGTCGTTCCACATGCCGTTCGGGTCAGAGGTCACGAACTTGGGATCGGAGCAGGTCGCGGCCTGCGCGGGCGCCATCGCGACCGAGGGGGCGAGCAGGCCCACGAGCGCGACCAGCAGGATCAGGATGCGTGTTCTCATGGCGAGGAACGCTACGCCCGGCCCCGGCGGTCACCCCGCCGAAATCTCACCCACCGACCTCACGATTGTCGTTTGTTCGACGCTCAGTCCTCGTCGCCCTCGTCGTCGAGCAGGCCGGCCTTGCGGGCGGACGCCACGATCCGGCGCACCTGGGCGAGCGTGCCGCAGCCCGCGTCGATGGCCGCGTTGCGTGCGGTCGCGAAGGCCTCGCCCAGCTCGGCGCGTGCCGTCTCGGACACCTCGTCACGGGCTGGGTTGAGGATGGTGAGCTCCTCCTCGGTGAGGTGGTGGTTCACCACCTTGGCGAGCTCCTCGACCGCGTCGTCGAAGGCCTGGGTGTCGGTGCCCTTGAGCTCGAGCACGGCCAGCAGGGCCTCGTGGCCCTCGGCGTGCTCCTCCTCGCCGTGCTCCGCCTCGTGCTCGGTGACGGCCTGCTTGCGGCGCAGCTGCGGGTAGACGTGCTGCTCCTCGGCCTCGGCGTGGGCGACGTGGAGCGTCGCGAACGCCTGGCGCACGGCGTCGCGGTCGGAGCTGCTGTCGCGCAGGTCGCGCAGGAGGGACTCGAAGCGCCGGTGATCCTCCAGGATCAGCTCGACGACGTCGCCCGAGACGGGCCTGCCCAGGTCGATGGTGGTCATGGCCGCACCCTAGCCCGGGCCAGCCGGCGGTAGCGCCACACCTGCAGCAGCCCCACCGACCACAGGACGTACTGCACGCTCATCGCCCACCGAAAGGCCGACGGGGTGTACGCCGTGCTGTCACCGGGGGTACGCCAGTCGAGGACCAGGCCGATCGAGACGACCAGGACGAGGCTGGCGTAGAAGCCGCCCTGGTTGATGATCCCGCTGGCGCTGGCCAGCCGCTCGGCGGGGTTGGAGGTGCGGCCGACGTCGAAGCCGATCATCGACGCGGGACCACCGACACCGACCACGACCGCCAGGAGCGCCAGCAGCCAGAGCGGCGCCGCCCCCGGCCAGGCGAGGACCAGCGTCCAGACCGCGACGATGGCCGAGACGATCGTGAGCACCATGGTCGACCGGTGCCAGGGGTGGGCGCCGATCAGCCAGCCGAGGATCGGTCCCGAGGCCATCACCGCGACCACGATCAGGGTGAGGAGCAGGCCCGCCTCGCCCGGCGTACGCCCCTCGCCCCGCACGAAGAAGGGGTAGCCCCAGAGCAGGCCGAGGGCAGTGGCGCTGAACTGGGTGGAGAAGTGCATCCAGAAGCCGAGCCTGGTTCCCGGGTGGGACCAGGAGGCGACCAGGCTGGTGCGCACGGCCGGCCAGGACAGCCGCGGACCGCGCAGCGTGCGCTCCCCCGGTGAGTCGCGCAGCAGGAACAGCACCGCCACGGCGAGCCCCAGTCCGATCGAGGCGGCCCCGAGGTAGGCGCGTGTCCACCCCAGGCTGCCGAGCGCCCAGGTCATCGGCACCGCGGCGGCAACGGCACCGAGCTGCCCGAGCGTCCCGGTGAGCTGGGTGACCAGCGGGATCTGGCGCACCGGGAACCAGGTGCTGACCAGCCGGAGCACGCAGATGAAGGTCATCGCGTCGCCCATGCCGACGAAGACCCGCGCCAGCAGCGCCAGCGGGTACGTCGAGGCCAGGGCGAACCCGGTCTGCGCCGCCACCATCAGCAGCGTGCCCGAGAGCAGCATGGTCCGTGAGCCGAAGCGGTCCACCAGCAGTCCCACCGGGATCTGCATGCCCGCGTAGACGAGCAGCTGGAGCATGGTGAACGTCGCGAGCTGGGCCGCGGAGATGTCGAACCTCGCCGTCGCCGCCAGGCCGGCCACCGCGAGCGACGAGCGGTGGAAGACCGCGAGGAGGTAGACCGCCAGCCCCACTCCCCAGACCGTGAGCGCGCCCCGATGGCGGATCTCGGGCTGGGTCAGCAGCGGCGCCACTAGCGGGCGCCCGCCTCCATCATCTGGCGCAGCTCCTTCTTCAGGTCGGAGATCTCGTCGCGCAGCCGCGCCGCGACCTCGAAGTGCAGCTCGGCGGCCGCGCCCTTCATCTGGTCGGTCAGCTCCTGGATCAGCTGGGCGAGCTCGGCGCTGGGCATGCCCGCGAGGTCGGCTGCGTGCTGGCCGGCGTGCTTGGCCGACAGCGCGGGCACCGGTGCCTTGCGCGACTTCGGGTCCTGGTGCTGCCAGCTCTGCAGGAGCTCCTTGGTGCTCTCCTCCTCGCGGGCGAGCATCTCGGTGATGTCGGCGATCTTCTTGCGCAGCGGCGTCGGGTCGATCCCGTGGGCGGTGTTGTAGGCGACCTGCTTCTCGCGGCGACGGTTGGTCTCGTCGATCGCCCGCTCCATCGAGGGCGTGATCCGGTCGGCGTACATGTGCACCTGGCCCGACACGTTGCGGGCGGCGCGACCGATCGTCTGGATCAGCGACTTGTCGGAGCGCAGGAAGCCCTCCTTGTCGGCGTCGAGGATCGCCACCAGCGACACCTCGGGCAGGTCGAGACCCTCCCGCAGGAGGTTGATGCCGACCAGGACGTCGTAGTCACCGAGGCGCAGGTCCCGGAGCAGCTCGATCCGCTTGAGCGTGTCGACCTCGGAGTGGAGGTAGCGGGTGCGGACGCCGGCGTCGAGGAGGTAGTCGGTGAGGTCCTCGGACATCTTCTTGGTCAGGGTCGTGACCAGGATCCGCTCGTTCTTCTCGGTGCGGAGGCGGATCTCGTGGATCAGGTCGTCGATCTGGCCCTTGGTGGGCTTCACCACGACCTCGGGGTCGATCAGCCCGGTCGGGCGGATGATCTGCTCGACGGCGTTCTCGGCGCCCCCGATCTTGTCGAGCTCGTAGTTGCCGGGGGTGGCCGAGAGGTAGATCGTCTGGCCGATCCGGTCGAGGAACTCCTCCCAGCGCAGCGGCCGGTTGTCCATCGCGCTGGGCAGGCGGAAGCCGTGGTCGACCAGGTTGCGCTTGCGCGACATGTCGCCCTCGTACATGCCGCCGATCTGCGGCACCGCGACGTGGGACTCGTCGACGACGGTCAGGAAGTCCTCGGGGAAGTAGTCGAGCAGGCAGTTGGGCGCTGACCCGCGGGTGCGCCCGTCCATGTGCATCGAGTAGTTCTCGATCCCGGAGCAGGAGCCGACCTGCCGCATCATCTCCACGTCGTACGTCGTGCGCATCCGCAGCCGCTGCGCCTCGAGCAGCTTGCCCTGGCGCTCGAACGTGGCCAGCTGGTCCTCGAGCTCGAGCTCGATGCCCTTGATCGCCCGCTCCATCCGCTCGGGACCCGCGACGTAGTGGGTGGCCGGGAAGAGGTAGAGCTCCTGGTCCTCGGTGACGACCTCGCCGGTGAGCGGGTGCAGCGTCATCAGGCGCTCGATCTCGTCACCGAAGAACTCGATGCGGACCGCGTTCTCCTCGTAGACCGGGAAGACCTCGAGGGTGTCGCCGCGCACGCGGAAGGTGCCCCGCGTGAACGCCATGTCGTTGCGGGTGTACTGGATCTCGACGAGGCGCCGCAGGATCGAGTCGCGGTCGTGCTCCTCCCCCACCTTGAGCCGGAGCATCCGGTCGACGTACTCCTGCGGGGTGCCGAGGCCGTAGATGCAGGACACCGTCGACACCACGATCACGTCGCGGCGCGTCAGCAGCGAGTTGGTGGCCGAGTGCCGGAGCCGCTCGACCTCCTCGTTGATCGACGAGTCCTTCTCGATGTAGGTGTCGGTCTGGGGGACGTACGCCTCGGGCTGGTAGTAGTCGTAGTAGGAGACGAAGTACTCGATCGCGTTGTCCGGGAACAGCTGGCGCAGCTCGTTGGCGAACTGCGCCGCCAGCGTCTTGTTGGGCTGGAGCACCAGCATCGGTCGCTGCACCTGCTCGGCGACCCAGGCGACGGTCGCCGTCTTGCCGGTGCCGGTCGCACCCAGGAGCACGACGTCCTCCACCCCGCCGTTGATCCGCTTGGTGATCTCCGCGATCGCCGTCGGCTGGTCGCCGGAGGGCTGGTAGTCGGAGACGACCTGGAACGGCGCCACCCGGCGCTCGAGATCGGTCACTGGTCGCATGGGTGCGAGCCTACGTCCCGCCGCCGACAGTCCGGTCCGGCGGAGGGATCGTGCCCGGGCTCACCGCTGGCCGCTGCAGCGTTCTCCTCCCGCCTTTCTTCCCGGCGGGCAGATGGCAAGGTCAACGTCGGCGTGAGCGGCATGGGTCTCGTCGTCGGCCTCGTGGGTGACGTCCAGCCCGTGCACCTCGACCGTGCCCAGGCCCAGCAGCCGCTCGAGCTCATCGACTGCCGTCGTGCCGTCGGCGCGCAGGTCGAGATGCAAGCGGTTCTTGACTGACTTGCCTTCTGGCACGGGGGCCACGCCGATCGTGGGCCACGATCCATCTGGAGGGGCGATGCTGATGCGTCGATCGCCATGACCGCTATCCGACTGGACACGGCACCATCTTGCGCGCTTCATTCACCCCTTCACACTGTCGGCGATCAGGCGTATACTCGAACACATGTTCGATCATCTCGGGATCCAGGAGCTGACCCAGTGGGTCGGCGCCCTGGCGAGCCTCGACCCCGAGGCGACCGACGCCGAGCGGATCGACCGGCTCCGCGCCATGGAAGAGGCCAAGAACGCCCTGGCCGCCGCCCAGGCCCGCGAAGCAGCGGCGCTGGACGCCTCCATCCGTGCGGCTCGCGCTGATGCCGGGGTCAGGGCGAACAAGCAGGGCGCCGGGATCGCCGCCCAGATCGGCCTGGCCCGTCGGGAGAGCCCCCACCAGGGCACCATCCACCTCGGCCTGGCCAAGGTGCTGTGCGCGGAGATGCCGCACACCCTGCACGCCATGAGCGTCGGGATCCTCTCGGAATGGCGGGCCACCATCCTGGCCAGGGAGACCGCCTGCCTCACTCTCGAGGACCGGCGCTCGGTCGACCGGATCGTCGCGGGAGACCTCGACCGCCTGGAGAAGATGGGCCACCGCGAGCTGACCACCGCAGTCACCCGGCTCGCCCACAAGCTCGACGCCGAGGCCGTCACCCGTCGTGCCCGCAAGGCCCACACCGAGCGCACCGTCACGATCCGCCCCGCCCCCGACACCATGGCCTGGGTCACCGCGCTCCTTCCGGTCGCCCAGGGCGTCGCGGTCTACGCCGCCCTGACTCGCGAGGCCGACAGCGTGCGCAGCCAGGGCGACCCTCGTTGCCGCGGGCAGGTCATGGCCGACACCCTCGTCGAGCGCGTCACCGGCCGACCCGCCGCCGCACCTGTGCCGGTCCAGGTCAGCCTCGTCATGACGGACCGCACCCTGCTCGCCGGCGACCAGGAGCCCGCCGAGCTCCTCGGCTACGGCACCATTCCCGCCGATCTGGCCCGCGACCTGGTCATCGAGGCCGCCGACGCCCTCGGCGCCTGGCTGCGCCGCGTCTACACCGCCCCCGACACCGGCCGGCTCGTCGCCATGGACTCCCGGGCCACCAGCTTCCCGACCGGCCTGGGCCGGCTGATCCACCTCCGGGACCACGACACCTGCCGCACTCCCTGGTGCGACGCCCCCGTCCGCCACCTCGACCACGTCGTCGCCCGCGCCGAGGGCGGCGAGACCTCCGGCCCCAACGGACAGGGCCTCTGCGAGGGCTGCAACTACGCCAAGGAAGCCCTCGGCTGGCGCGCCAGACCCCGCCCCGGTCCCCGCCACACCGTCGAGGTCACCACCCCGACCGGACACAGCTACCGCTCCACCGCACCACCGCTGCCGGGCACGCGTGACCCAGCCATGACCCGCGCCGAGATCCACTTCGCCGAGATCGTCCTGGCTGCCTGACCGATCACCTCAGGGCACTCAACTAGATTGTGCTCGTGAGCCTGCGCATCCCTTCCCGCACCGATCGGGCGATGACGGCGCTGCGCCGCGCACTGCTGGGCATCCTGGGCGCCCAGTTCGCCCTGGCGATCGGCCTCACGCTCGTCGACTCCTACCGCCGCCGCGGCAAGAAGCCGAAGCCGTTCCCGGTCACTCCCCCGCGCAGTGTCGACGTCGGGGACGGCACCGTGACGACGTACACCTTCGGCCAGGACCTGTACGCCGACATGCTCGCCGCGATCGACGGGGCCGAGCGGCAGATCCTCTTCGAGACCTACATCTGGAAGGGCGACGAGGTCGGCGAGCGGTTCAAGAGCGCGCTCGCGGCCGCGGCCGACCGGGGCGTCGACGTCTACTGCATCTACGACGGGTTCGCCAACCTCGTGGTGTCGCCGCGCTTCAAGCGCTTCCCCGGCAACATGAAGGTGCTCCGCTACCCGGCGTACTCCGCGGGCTGGCGCTTCCTCGACCTGCGCCGCTATGGACGCGACCACCGCAAGATCCTCGTCGTCGACGACACGGTCGGCTTCGTCGGCGGCTACAACATCGGCACGCCGTACGCCACGGAGTGGCGCGACACCCACGTGCGGATCACCGGGCCCGGCGTCTGGGACCTCAAGCGCGCCTTTGCCGACTTCTGGAACCTCAACCGCCGCAAGCGCCTGGGCGCCAGCGAGCGGCCGCTGCTCCTGGAGACGGCTTCCACCTGGGAGCCGCGGATCCGGATCCACCGCAACGTGCCGCGCCTGTGGATGTTCCCCATCCGCAGCATGTACCTCGAGGCGATCAACCGGGCCAGCACCAACGTGTGGATGACCCACGCCTACTTCATCCCCGACCAGGACTTCGTCGACGCGATGAAGGACGCCGCCCGGCGCGGGGTCGACGTACGTCTCCTCGTCCCGCTGAAGTCGAACCACATCGTCGCGGACTGGATCTCGCGCGGCTACTTCTCCCAGCTGCTCGCCTCTGGGGTGCGGATCTTCCGGTTCCGCGACGCGATGGTGCACGCCAAGACCTCCACCGTCGACGGCAACTGGTCGACCGTCGGCACCGCGAACGTCGACCGGCTCAGCCTCCAGGGCAACTACGAGATCAACGTGGAGGTCATCCACGAGGAGCTCGCGAAGACGCTGGAGGAGATCTACCAGAACGACGAGTCCAACAGCCTCGAGCTCACCCGCCACGAGTGGGAGGCCCGCGACCTGCACCGCAAGTTCACCGAGTTCGTGCTGGCCCCGCTGCGTCCCCTGCTCTGACGCGCGCCGGTCAGACCCTGCGCCTCAGCGGGCCTGCGGGATGTCGATCACCGAGCTGAGCTGGAGCGCCTTGGCCTTGTCACCCTTCACCTTCAGCTGGCCCTTGAGCACCCCGGTGACCGGGTTGAGGTGACCGGTCGCCAGCCGGAGGTAGTCGTGGCCCTCGCAGGTCACGGTCGCGTGGCGGTCCTCGCCGCCCTCGTCGCCCGGCGAGACCGTGGCCACCCCGTCCTCGACGCGTACGACGTAGCGCTCCACCTCGCCCGTCGGGTTGCCGAGCAGCCGGAAGCCGATCACCAGCCGCACCCGCGCGGCCTTGCGCTCGTCGAGGAACTCCGGCAGGCGACGGAAGATCTCGCCGAGCACGATCGGACGGAAGCCGGACGTCATCACCTTCTTGAGGTGGTCGGGCCGGACCCCCTTCAACGCGGTGGCGACCGCGACCGGGTCCAGCGTGGTCGGGTCCATGGCGACCGCGTCGGTGCCCGGCACCTTGAAGATCCCGCCGACGGCGAGCGCCAGCATCGCGTCGCCGTCGATGTCGAGCTTGCCGCTGAGGTACTCCAGGCCGGCGTTGTTCTCGCCACTGATCAGCCGGATGAACCGGATGATGCTGGTGCGGAGCACCACGTCCACCGGCTCGGCGTCGCTCACGCCGGCAAGCAGCTTCATGGTGCCGCCGGTGAAGGAGAGCGCATGGCGTTCGAGCAGGGTTCCGCGGCGCTCCAGGTCGAAGCGGACCACCCCGTGCAGCTCGGCGAGCCGCTCGGTGATCGCGAACTCGTGCAGCCGCGACAGGATGCCCTCGACCGCGGCCGGCCGGACCTCCTCGCGGGCGACCAGCGCGAGCAGGTCCTCGTCGGAGGTCTGCCGGACCTCGTGCACGAGCGCCTCGGGCTCGATCGCGGCGAAGAAGTCGGCTGCCTGTTCCCGCGTCGCGGAACGGAGCTGGTCGAGGTCGGGGGTCACGCGGTGGCCTCTCGGGCGTCGGGGATGGTCGGGCGGGGCACGGCTCTCACGTCCGCGTGACCCTCGCAGGCAGGTGGGTGCGGGGCGCCATCCGGGCCCCGTGCCGCGGACGGTGCAGCCCGGCCAGGGCGACCAGCGTCGGCACCCGGCCGCGTTGGGGCCGCCACGGCTCGAGGTACGCCTCCAGCTCGGCGTCGTCGAAGGGGGTGCCGGTCAGGGCCCAGCCCACGTCCTTGGCCACGTGGTAGTCGCCGAACGACACCGCGTCGGCGTCGCCGTGCGCCCGCTGCCGGACCTCGGCGCTGGTCCACACCCCGATGCCGGGCAGGGTGCGCAGCCGCCGGTCGGCCTCGTCCCCGGCGAGTGCCGCGGTGCGCTCCAGGGCGTCGGCCACCCGGGCCGCGGTGACGATCGTGCGCGACCTCGCGGGATCGATGTGCATCCGCAGCCACTCCCACGACGGGATCGCGCGCAGCTGCTCCGGCGTCGGCTGGAGCCAGAGCTTCGGCCCGTGTCCGGGGCCCGGGGCGCGCTCACCGAAGCGGTGCACCAGCATCCGGAAGCCGGCGAAGGCCTCCTGCCCGGTCACCTTCTGCTCGATGATCGCGGGCACCAAAGCCTCCATCACCAGCCCGCTCCGCCCCAGCCGCCAGTCGCCGTGCCGGCGCCAGGCCTCGACGAGGACGGGGTGCCGCGGCTCGAACGCGGTGACGTCGTCGGCCGCACCGAGCAGGTCGGGCACCGAGGCCAGGGCCCAGTCGGCACCCGGACCCCAGGCGGTGGCGTGGACCTCGCCCTCGCGCGGTCGCGACTCGACGACGAGCGTCGCCGGCCCCTGCGGCGTACGGATCCCGCGCCAGTGCCGGTCGGCCTCGTCGATGCGGTACGTCGGGTCGGCGCCGCCGTGCCGCTGCTGGCGCAGGACCCCGCCGACGGGGCAGGCCCAGCCCGGACGCCAGACGCGCGAACGGCCCGCCTCGTCCGTGCCCCGCGTGCTCATGGGGCGACGCTAACGGACACCAGACCTGTAACACGTTCTAGTCTCCTCCCATGAGTCTCCAGATCTCCGACGAGAACCGGGTCCGCACCCTCACCCTGGACCGGCCGGACGCGCTGAACGCGTTCAACGAGGCGCTCTACGACGCCACGGCCGACGCCCTGCTGGCGGCGGCCGAGGACCCGGGCGTGGCCGTCGTGCTGCTGACCGGGAACGGGCGCGGGTTCAGCGCCGGCACCGACCTGCTGGAGATGCACGCCCGGGCCACCGATCCGGACTTCGTCCCCGGCAAGCACGGCTTCCTGGGCCTGCTCGACGCGCTGGTCGCCTTCCCCAAGCCGCTGGTCTGCGCGGTCAACGGCGTCGGCCTGGGCATCGGCACGACGATCCTGGGCTTCGCCGACCTCACGTTCATGTCGACGGCGGCGCGGCTCAAGTGCCCGTTCACCAGTCTGGGCGTCGCACCCGAGGCGGCGTCGAGCTACCTGCTGCCGCTGCTGATCGGGCGCCAGAACGCGGCCTGGGTGCTGCAGTCCTCGGAGTGGATCGGCGCCGACGAGGCCCGCGAGATGGGCCTGGTGTGGAAGGTCTGCGAGCCCGACGACCTCCTGGCCACCGCACGCCGGCACGCCGAGGTGCTGGCCGCGAAGCCCATCTCGAGCCTGGTCGCCGTCAAGCGCACGATGACCGAGCCGCTGCGAGCCGGGATCGACGCCGCCCGGGCGCGCGAGAACGCCGCCTTCGCCGAGCTGATGGGCGGCCCGGCCAACCTCGAGGCGCTGACCGCCTTCGCCGAGGGCCGTCAGCCCGACTTCACCGGGTTGCCACCCGGTTGGTGACCCGTCCCCGCGACGAGTGGGTGCACCCGCATGTGGTGGCGCCAGGAGGAGTGCACGAGCAGCGCCGCCGCGAGTGCTCCGAACCACCCCAGCACGAGATCGCCGATCGTGTCCGCGTACGCCGTGGGCAGCTCGGCCGACCGGGTGAGGAACGCGGTGTACTCGAACACCTCCCACCCCAGGGCGACGCTCATGCCCAGCGCGACCGATCGCTCGAGCACCGCGGCCGCGCTCACCGTCCCGTGCATCGTCAGGAGCACCAGGGCGGCGGTGGCGCACGCGACGTTGCTGAAGTGCATCCAGTCGTCGAACCGCACGAGGCTGTCGTAGAGGTCCAGCCGGTTGCCCAGGAGGTCGCTGAACCCGGTGAGCGTGAGCAACAGGTCCGGCAGCCACGGGTACGGCGCCGCGGGTCGGCGTACGACCCACCAGAGCGGCACCGCGAAGGCGACCATCGGGTAGGTCACTGCGCGAGCGGTGGGCGCCTTGCCCTCGAGGTTCCCCCAGGCCGGATCGACGAGCACGAGCGCCAGGAACGCCAGCAGGACGGCCTTGCCGACCACGTCCAGCACTGCCACGACCGGCGACTGGACGAACCGGCCGGCCTCGCCGTTCCTCATGCTGTCAGCGTAGGAGCGTCTCGCTCCGTGACACCGGGTCGGAGGTCCCCCTCGCGGGTGCCGATGGGCGACTGTCCGGTCAGCGGTCGGTCAGGACTTCTTCCTCGCCTTCGCGATCGTCTCCTCGACCACGGAGTTGATGCGCGCACCCACCGGCCAGCCGGCGTAGTGGCACAGGAAGATGACGATCTCGCGCAGCGCCTCGTCGTCCAGCTCCCCGTTGGCGTGCGCCGCCGGGACCTGGATGCCGAGCACGTCCGTGGCACCGGTGCCGGCGAGCAGCCCGATGAGCAGCAGCCGGCGGTCGCGGTCGGAGAGCCCGGGCCGGTTCCAGATGTCGGCGAAGAGGTGGTCGGCGGTGTAGCGGAAGAAGTCGCCGGCCCCGTCCTGCATGTCGAAGCCGTAGACCTGCTCCATCTTCTCCAGGCCCCGGCGTCGGGTCTCGGGAAGGCCGTCGAACTTGTCACTCATGCGTGCTCTCCCTCGGGGTGATGGGCAGGCCGAGCCCGGTGCCCAGTCGCTCCAGCGCCGCATGGGCCAGGGGTACGTCGACCCCCAGCTCCTCGGCCAGGTCGATCGCGAAGCCCAGGTCCTTCTCGGCCAGCGCCCACACGTGCTCGAAGATCCCGAACCAGGGGTCGTCGGGTGCCATGGGCGCTGCCGTGTCGCGGTACATGATCGCGCCCGGTCCGCCGGTGATGGCGTCGGTGTGCCGGACGACCTGGCCCAGCTCGACCAGGTCCAGGCCCGCAGCCTCGGCCAGGCGTTGGGCCTCGGTCGCGGCGGTGAACGCGATGTAGTGCATCAGGTTGCGGGTCAGCTTCATCCGGGTGCCGGATCCGACCGGGCCCGCGTGCACGACCTTGGTGCCCAGCCGCGCGAACGGGCCGGCACACACGGCGTACGCCGCGTCCGAGCCGCCGACCATGATCGCGAGCGTGCCGTCGGCGGCTCCCATCGCTCCCCCGCTGACCGGCGCGTCGACCACGTGGACCCCGTGCCGCAGCGCGGTCTCGGCGAGCTGCGCGGGGGTGTCGGGCGCGACCGTCGAGTGGATCGCCACCGCCGGCCCGGCACCCGCAGCCTGCCGTTCCACCTGGGCCAGCACCTCGGCGAGCACCTGGCGGACCTGCTCATCGTCACGGACCATCACGCAGACCAGGTCGACGGACGCGGCCAGGTCGGCCACGCTGCTCGCGACGGTGGCCCCCGCGGCCTCCAGCGCGCCCAGCGGCTCCGGGGCGACGTCGTACACCCAGAGGCCTCCGGGCCAGTCGACCAGGCGCTGCGCCATCGGCTTGCCGATGTTGCCCAGGCCGACGAACCCGACCCTCGTCACCGGAAGACCTGCCCGCCGTCGACGTTGAGGATCTGGCCGGTCACCCACGCCGACTCCTCGGAGAGCAGGAAGAGGCAGGCGCCCACCATGTCCTCGGGCCGGCCCATCCGCTTGAGGGCGAGCCCCTTGACCAGGTCCTTGGCGGCGTCGCCGGCCTGGGTCCGGGTGGCCTGGGTGTCGGTGGGGCCCGGGGCGATCGCGTTGACCCGGATGTTCATGCCGCCCAGCTCGTGGGCGAGCTGCTGGGTCAGGCCGTTGATGCCGACCTTGGCGAGCCCGTAGAAGCCGGAGTAGAGCCAGGCCGCGGTCGAGCTCTGGTTGACGATCGAGCCGCCGCCGCGCTCCTGCATGTGCCGGAAGACCGCCCGGGTCATCACGAGGGCACCGTCCATGTTCACGCTCATGAACTTCTTGTAGTAGTCCCAGTCGACGCTGATCAGCAGGTCGAACTGCATCGCGCCGTAGATCGCCGCGTTGTTGACCAGCAGGTCGATGCCGCCCAGCTCGGCGACGGCGCGCTCGGCCATGGCGGTGGCGGACTCCGCCGAGGCCACGTCGGTCTCCACGAAGATCGCCCGGCCGCCGTCGGCCTCGATCGAGGCAGCGACCTTCTCGCCGGCCTCGACGCCGATGTCGGCGACGACCACGGCCGCACCCTCGGCGGCCAGGGCGCGTGCGTAGGCCTCGCCGATGCCCTGGGCCGCGCCCGGTGACGATCGCGACCTTGCTTCTCGAAACGCATGCTGTTCCCTTCGTCGGTCACGCTGGTTCGGCGACGAGCTTGGTCTCGAGGTACTCCTCGAAGCCGGCGACGCCCATCTCCCGGCCGATGCCGGACTGCTTGTAGCCACCGAACGGTGCGTCGGCGCTGAACCAGACGCCGCCGTTGACGGCCAGGGTGCCGGTGCGGATCCGGGCGGCGACGGCCCTGGCGCGCTCGAGGTCGCCGGAGTCCACCGAGCCGGACAGGCCGTAGGGCGAGTCGTTGGCGAGGCGTACGGCGTCGTCGTCGCCGTCGTGCGCGATCACGACCAGGACCGGACCGAAGATCTCCTCGCGGGCGACCCGGGCGTCGTTGTCGAGCCCGGCGATGACCGTCGGCTCGACCCAGAAGCCGGCGTCCCGTCCGGCCGGCGTGCCGCCGCCGGTGGCGAAGCGGCCGCCCTCCTCGATCGCGAGGTCGAGGTAGGACTGCACGCGGTCGCGCTGGACCTGCGAGATGAGCGGGCCGCAGACGGTGCCGGGATCCGTGGGGTCACCGGCCCCGATCGAGGCCATCGTGTCGGCCGCGATCTGCACCGCCTCGTCGTACCGCTCGCGCGGGACGATCAGGCGGGTGGTGAGCGCGCAGCCCTGACCCGCGTGGATGCACACGCTGAACGCGGCGGTGCCCACCGCGCCGGCGAGGTCGGCGTCGTCGAGCACGATTGCGGCCGACTTGCCGCCGAGCTCGAGGAACACCTTCTTCAGCGTGGGCGCGGCCGCTGCCATGATCGCGCGGCCGGTCGCGGTCGAGCCGGTGAACGACACGAGGTCGACCCGCGGGTCGGTCGCCAGCACCGAGGCGACCTCGTTGTCGTGCGGCATGACGACGTTGAACACCCCGGCCGGGATGTCGGTGTGCTCGGCGACGAGCCGGCCGAGCTCGGCGGCCAGCCACGGGGTGTCCGGCGCCGGCTTGAGGACGACCGTGTTGCCCGCGGCCAGGGCCGGTCCGACCTTGGCCAGGTTGATCTGGTTGGGGAAGTTCCACGGCGTGATCGCGGCGACCACCCCGACGGCCTCGCGGCGCACCGTCCGGCGGGTGGGGATGCCCATCGGCCGGGCCACCCCCAGGTCGGTCTCCCACGCGTAGCCCTCGGCCAGGTCGACCACCCAGCCGAAGCTCTCGACCGGCACGTCGTACTGCGGGCCGGCGGTGAGGAACGCGGGGGCGCCGGCCTCCGCCGTGGTCAGCGCCCGCATCTGCTCGGCGTGGTCGACCAGCGCCCGGTGGAGCTGGCGCAGGCAGCGGACCCGCAGCGCGAGGTTCGTCGACCAGTCGGTCTCGTCGAAGGCGCGCCGGGCGGCCGCGATCGCCGCGTCGACATCGGCGGCGGTGGAGTCCGGCGCCCGACCGATCGTCTCGCCGGTGGCCGGGTCCAGGATCGGGTACGTCGACCCGTCGCTCGCGCCGGTCAGCTTGCCGTCGACCAGCTGCTGGGCGGGCGGGGTGCTCAGCGCCGTCACGAGACGGGGTCCTGGCTGACGTGCCGGCCGGCCTCGACCGGCGGCGGCCAGACGGTCGAGGGCAGGTCCGCGTGCCGGTAGTGCCCGGGCTGCGCCATGCCGTTGAGCGACATCCGGTCGAGCAGGCCCTGCGGCGCCTTGCCGGACCCGGCGATCTCCAGGAACGTGTGCGCGGTCGACGCCGAGGTCGAACCAGTCGCGCTGCCAGGCGAAGTGCAGGTGGCCGTCGGCATCGGCACTCGATCCCGAACCAGCTGCCGCCGATGCCGAGGATCTCGTACTCCTTGCCGTTCTCGTCCTCGATGCCCGCGCGCTGCTTCCAGAAGCCGACGATCATCGCGCTCCGCTCGTCGATCGACGGTGGCCATGGTAGTCGTAGTGCCAGCCGTCGAGCCCGGCCATCTCGGTGCCGAGCGCGTAGGCCCGGATCTCCTCGCGGCCGACGGCCATGAAGTGCTCGTCGGGGGTGTACATCCAGCCGTACGTCGCGTCCTCGGCGTAGTGGTCGGCCAGGCCGCTCCAGTCGCCGCAGCCGCTCCGCCTCGCGGTTGGCCTCGAGCCAGGTGGCCCAGAACTCGTCGATCGCGGATCGTGTGAACGTCATGGTCAGCTCTCCTCGGTGCGATGGCCAGCGCCATCGCGGGGCAGTACTTCACGGCCTGCTGGACCTGGGGCCGCAGGGACTCGTCGGGGTGCTCCTGGAGGACGACGACCCGGTCCTCGTCGTCGTCGAAGCCGAACACCTCGGGGGCCTCGACCTGGCACATCTGGTGGCCCTGGCACAGGTCCAGGTCCGCGGTGACCCTCATCGCGCCCGCCGGCGGTAGCGCACCCGGCACGGCTGCTCGAGCTGGATCACCATCTTCGAGCGTGTCGTCGCGGTAGGACTCCGAGCGGCTGGGCCATCTCGAACTCGTAGTCGCGCAGGATCACCGAGAAGATCGCCTTGAGCTGCATCATCGCGAAGGCGTTGCCCGACGCAGCGGTGCTTGCCGGCGCCGAACGGGATCCAGGTCCACCGGTTGAGCGAGGTCCTCCTGGCGCGGGTCGAGGTAGCGGCCCGGGTCGAACGCGCTCGGGCTCGGGGAAGTCCTCGGCGATCCGGTTGGACACCCGGGGCGTCGCACCGACCATCGCGCCGGCCGGGATCGTGTAGCCCGCCAGCTCGATCTCCTGCTGGGCCACCCGCAGCAGCAGGATCAGCGGCGGGTGCAGCCGCAGCGTCTCCTTCAGCGCCGCCTCGAGCCGCGGGATCGACGCGCAGCGCCTGGAAGGAGACCTCCGACCCGTCGGCGTACAGGTCGTCGAGCTCGGCCACGACGTCCTTCATCACCTCCGGGTGGCGCAGCAGCTCGATCAGCGTCCACGCGGCCGTGCCCGAGCTGGTGTGGTGCCCGGCGAACATCATCGAGATGAACATGCCGGTGATCTCGTCGGCGGAGAAGTGCGGCGCTGCCGTCCTCGTCCTTCAGCGAGATCAGCACGTCGAGCAGGTCGCGCTCGCTCGCGTTGGTCGAGCCCGGCTCGGCGCTCGCGGCGGTCGATGATCACCTGCACCAGCTCGACCAGCGCCACGCCGGGCGGCGTCGCGCTTGCGGAAGCTCTCGATGTCGGCGTACGGGTCGACGTAGGCCAGCGCGTCCGTGCCGCGCTCGAGGTCGTGGTAGAGCTGCGGCGAACCGGCCGTCGAGCTCCTCGCGGAACGGCTTCCCGATCAGGCACGACGACGTGGTGTAGATCGTCAGCTCGGCGAACCAGTCGAGCAGGTCGATCTCGCCCTCGTCGCCCCAGTCCGCCACCATCCGGCGGATCTCGTCCTCGATCGTCGCGGCGTGGCCGCGCATCTGCTCGCCGCGCAGGGCCTGGTTCTTGAGCATCTCCTGGCGCTCGCTCCGGGCGAGGCGTCGAAGACCACGCCCTTGCCGAAGATCGGCGTCATGAACGGGTAGGCCTCGGCCTGGTCGAGCACCTCGTCGGGCGCCCGGAAGAACGTCTCGTTGGCCTCGGCGCCGCTGACCAGCACGACGTCGCGGTCGGCGAGCCGGAACCGGCCGATGTCTCCGCACTCGTCGCGCACCCGCTGGAGCAGCCCGATCGGGTCCTCGCGCAGCTCCTGCAGGTGGCCGTGCGGGTCGTCGGGGTGGAGGCGCGAGACCTCGGGGATGTCGTGCAGTCCGGCGACCATCACTCCTCCAGCGGGGCTTCGGGGGTGACTTCGATCAGGTTCAGGTGGACGCCGCGCGGGGCGGCGACGACCATCGCGATGGCGTTCGCGATCGCCGTGGGCTTGAGGAAGTGCGGGTGGCGGGCGAGGCCGAACCGCACCCACTTCGTGAGCACGTCGGCGGCCTGCTCGTCACCCCAGTCGCTGCCCATCTCGCTCCAGGTCGGGCCCGGGGCGTACGACGCTCGCGCGGACCCCGGTGCCCTCGAGCTCCATCTGCATCGCCTGCGCCATCCCCTCGAGGCCCCACTTGCCGGCGGCGTACGCCGACATGAACGGGCCGGGCGCGCACGGCGACGTCGGAGGAGACGAAGACGATGTCGCCGCGCCGGCGCTCGACCATGCCGGGCACGAACGCCCGGACCAGCCGGTGCGCACCGACGAGGTTCAGGTCGACCTCGCGGGCGAAACGTTCGGTCTCGACCTCGTGGATGGTGCCGGGCGCGACGCGCGCCGGCGTTGCGACACGACCACCTCGATGTCCCCGAGGTCCCCGGTCACCGCCTCGGCGAACGCCGCCGACGGAGCCGGCGTCGGTGACGTCGAGCGCGTGCACGACCGCCTCGCCGCCCGCCTCGCGGATCTGCGCGGCGACCTCGTCGCACCTGTCGATGCGTCGCGCGCCCAGCGCCACCGGGTGACCGACCGCGGCCAGGGCCAGCGCGGTCGCGGCACCGATGCCGGACGAGGCGCCGGTGACCACGGCCGGGCGACGCTCGGGCTGGTCATACCTGCCCATCAGCGCACCGCCACCGTGACGGGGAGCGCGGCGAAGCCGCGCACGTTGGTCGAGTGCACCCGCACGGCGCGCCCGTGGTCGACCTCGAGGGTGCGCACCCGGCGTACGAGCTCGCGCAGCGCGACCCGCGCCTCGAGCCGGGCGAGGTTGGCGCCGAGGCAGAAGTGCCGGCCGCCGCCGAAGCTGAGCAGCTGGGCCAGCTCGGCCTTGTCGCGGTGGATGTCGAAGTCGTCGGGACGGCTGAAGACCCGCTCGTCGCGGTTGGCCGAGCCGAGGACGACGAGCAGCTTGGCGCCCTTCGGGCGCCACCTTGCCGTGCAGCGCGACGTCCGCGAGCAGGTGCCGGGCGACCATCTGGCTGGAGGTGTCGAAGCGCAGGGTCTCCTCGATCCACGGCTCGACCAGGCCGGGGTCCGCGCCCCCCGCGAAGACGGCCGCGAGCTGTTCGGGGTGCTGCGTGAGGTGGAACAGCGCGTTGCCGAGCAGCTTGGTCGTGGTCTCGTTGCCCGCCACGACCATCAGGAAGAGGAAGGCGATGATCTCCTCGTCGGTGAGCCGGTCACCGTCGATGCTCTGCGGTCAGCAGCGCGCTGGTCAGGTCGTCGGTGGGCTGCCTTCGCCGCTGGGCCAGCATGTCGGCGTAGTAGCCGATGAGGGTCAGCGCGGCCTCCATGCCGGGCTGCGGCACGTCGTGCACGCCCTCCTCGCGGTGGACGACGAGGTCGGCGAGGCGGCGGATCTCGTCGCGGTCGCTCTCGGGGACGCCCATCAGCTCGGAGATGACGTCCATCGGGAGCCTGCCGGCGACGTCGTCGATCCAGTCGAACGACTCCTGCGGGAGCGCCCGGTCGAGGTAGCGGTCGGTGATCCGCTGGATCTGCGGCTCCAGCTCGCGGACCCGGCGCGGCGTGAACCCCCTGGACACCAGGGAGCGCAGTCGGGTCTGCCGGGGCGGGTCCATCGCGAGGAAGGACATGACCCGGTGCGCGTCGGGGCTCCAGGCGCTCCGGTCGAGGGAGACGCCCATCGCGCTGGAGTAGACGCCCTCGCTGCGTACGGCGTTCTGGATGTCGGCGTGCCGGGTGAGTGCCCAGAAGTCGTAGTGCTCGTTGTGGTGCAGCGGGTCCTCGTCCCGCAGGCGCGCGTAGACCGGGTAGGGGTCGTCCTGGAACGCGTAGTCGTAGGGGTCGAAGCCGATCGGGGCCTTCGACGCGTGGTCGGCGAGGACGGTCACTGGTGTCCCTTCATGATGACGGCGACGACGGAGTCGAGCCGTTCGCCCATCTCGGTGTAGGTCATGAGCCCCATGCCCGCCTGGAGCAGCGCCCCCGAGAAGGTGAGGACGAGGGCCTCGAGGACGAGAGGGTCGGCAGCCTCGCCCAGGGCGTCCCGGAAGTGGTGCGCGAACTCGGTCCCGATGCGCAGCCGCAGCCGTGCCACGTCGGGGTCGGTGCCGAGGAGCGCGAGGGTGGCGGCCGCCGCGAGCTCGGGCGACTGCGCCAGCATCCGGGCCATGTGGGAGCTGACCGACGTGAGCCGGTCCACCACCGTGGCCCCGGAGACCTGCGGGGGGTTCGCGACCAGCTCGCGGTGGAACAGCTCGGCGAACAGGTGGTTCTTGGAGGAGAAGTAGGTGTACGCCGTGGCCGCGGAGACCCCGGCCCGGTGGGCCACGGTCCGGATCGTCAGGCCCTCGGGACCGACCGCGCGCAGCTCGTCGTCGCCCGCCGCGAGCAGCTTCTCGACCGTCTCGGCCTGGCGCGCGTTGAGCCCGCGGCGGGGCGGATCGGACACCTGACTGGACACCTGTCCAATCTAGAACGTGTTCTTGTTTCGGCGCAAGGGTCGTGCACAGGCGATCGGGGCGGACCCGGAATGTCGGTGCCGCCGTCCACAATGGCCGGGTGCTGCTCTCCGACCTGGTCGCCACCTCGAACGCCGTCGCCGCCACGCGCTCGCGCAAGGCGAAGACGGCGGCGCTCGCCACCCTGCTCGCCTCCGCGAGTCCCGACGAGATCGAGACGGTCACCGCCTATCTCGGCGGCACCCTGCGCCAGCGGCGGACCGGCCTCGGCTGGCGCGGCGTGAGCAACCTGCCACCCCCGGCCCTCTCCCCCAGCCTGACGCTCCACCACGTCCACGAGGCGTTCGACGAGATCGCCGCCCTCAGCGGCGCCGGCTCCCAGGCGACGCGCGCCGCCGCGGTCGCCGACCTGTTCGGCCGCGCGACGGCCGACGAGCAGGCCTGGCTGCGCGGCGTCGTCACGGGGGCAGTGCGTCAGGGCGCCCTCGACGCCCTGGTCCAGGAGGCCGTCGCGGCCGCGGCAGGGGTGCCGCTCGTCTCCGTACGCCGCGCGGCCATGCTCGCCGGCGCGACGACCCCGGTCGCCGTCGCCGCGATGACCGGCGGAGAGGACGCCCTGGCCGCCTTCGGCCTCGAGGTCGGCCGCCCGGTGCTGCCGATGCTCGCCTCCAGCGCCCCCGACCTGCTGTCCGCGATGACCAAGGTCGGAGGCGACCGGGTCGCGGTCGACACCAAGCTCGACGGGATCCGGATCCAGGTCCACCGCGACGGCGACGAGATCCGCATCGCCACCCGGACCCTCGACGACATCACGGTCCGGCTGCCCGAGGTCGTGGCCGTGGCCCGGTCGCTGCCGTCCTCCCGGTTCGTGCTCGACGGCGAGGCGCTGGCCCTCGACGACGCCGGACGGCCCCGCCCCTTCCAGGAGACGGCCGCGCGGACCGGACAGGCCGCCGCGGTCGAGGGGGGTGTCGCGGTCACGCCGTACTTCTTCGACGTGCTGCACCTCGACGGCGAGGACCTGCTCGACTCCCCCGGCGCCGACCGGCTGGCCGCGCTGGACCGCCTGGTCCCCGAGGCCCACCGGGTCCCCCGCCTGATGACCGACGACCTCGACGAGGCCTCCGGCTTCCTGGCCGGGGCCCTGCGCGCCGGCCACGAGGGCGTCGTGGTGAAGAACCTGGAGTCGCCCTACGACGCCGGCCGGCGCGGCTCGGCCTGGGTCAAGGTCAAGCCCGTGCACACCCTCGACCTGGTGGTGCTCGCCGTCGAGTGGGGCAGTGGGCGGCGCCAGGGCTGGCTGTCGAACATCCACCTCGGGGCCCGCGATCCCCGGACGGGCGGATTCGTGATGCTCGGCAAGACGTTCAAGGGCATGACCGACGAGATGCTGGCCTGGCAGACCGAGCGCTTCACCGAGCTGGAGACCGCGCGCTCGTCGTACGTCGTGCACGTGCGGCCCGAGCAGGTGGTCGAGGTCGCCTTCGACGGCGTCCAGCGCTCCAGCCGCTATCCCGGCGGCGTGGCCCTGCGCTTCGCCCGGGTGGTCCGCTACCGCGACGACAAGACTCCACCGGAGGCGGACACCATCGAGACGGTGAAGTCCTTCCTCGGTTAACCAGTCGTGGCACACGCGTGCAACCACGCGTTGCAACTGCCTACGATGGGCCCCATGCCGAGCACGAGTGCGGGAGCGTCTCCGGTCGAGACCGATGGCCGCCGTTCCGCCGCCGCCACCCGACGCCGCGCCCGTGAGAGGCAGATCCTCGCCGCGACCCGCGCTCTGTTCGACGAGCGCGGTGTCCGTGACGCGCAGATCGAGGACATCGCGCGCGCCGTGGGGATCAACCGCGCGATCGTCTACCGGCACTTCACGGGCAAGGAGGAGCTCTTCGCCCTGACGCTGGTCGGATACCTCGACGAGCTGCGCACGGCACTGGCCGACGCCTCGGCCGCGCACGACTCGGCGACCGAGCGGCTCTCCGCGATCGTCGGCGCGTTCATGGACTACGGCCTCGAGCACCCCGCCTTCGTCGACTGCGCCCAGACCCTGATGCGCCGCAGCGGCCCTGAGCTGCTCGACGAGATGTCCGAGAGCGCGCTGTTCCGGCTGGGCCGCGGCATCTCGTCCTGCCTGGCGACCCTGATCGCCGCCCTCCAGGACGGTGTCGAGTCCGGCGAGTTCTCGGTGGCCGACCCGACACTGCTCGCCAACACGCTCTATGCCAGCGGCCTCGGCGCCCTGCAGCTCGCCCGGGTCGGCATCCTGGTCACCGAGGCCGCACCCGGCATCCCCACCGTTGGCGCGATCTCTCCGGAGCAGGTCCGGGAGTACCTCATCGCATCCGCGCTGGCGCTCGCCTCCTCCTGACCGGCCCGCTCCCCGGGCAGCTCACAGCTTGTCTAGTTCGGCAAACAGTTTGGATGGCTGTGCCCAACAGCACGCCTCGGTGAACGCCCGGTTGCCGGCTGCGGTCCTAATCCTGGCCGATGGGGCGCCAGTGGAGTGGGGATCTGCGTCGGTGCGGCGCGTCGCGGTTCCCCACTGGAAATCCGGTGGAGTCTCTGCGTCCGGAAGTGGTTGGGTCCTGCTCAATGCTTCGCTGACACAGCCCGGCACAGTGCGAAGCGAGAGGTACGAATCGCAGGCGCGGTCAACCCGCGTGTCGTCGAGTGGTGGAGGTGATCGCGGTGGCTGGCTATGGGCAGCTTTCTGACGTGTACGAGTGGCTGATCGGGGACGACAAGTTGACCCCCGCCAAGGCAGCCGCGGTCTACTACAGCGATGTCGTGGGCTCTCTGCCGCCCAACGCGCGCGTCCTCGACTGCGCGTGTGGAACCGGCCAGCTCGCCGTCGGTCTCGCGAGTCTCGGCCTTGACGTGGTCGCCACAGACGCGAGCGATCGGATGGTTCGCCGGACCGAGAAGCTCGCCAGCGAGCAGGGTGTCTCGCTGCGAGCCCTCCGCGCGAGCTGGGACGAGCTGCCAGACCACCTGGAGGACTCCACGTTCGATCTGGTGTTCTGCGTCGGCAACTCGCTCGGGCACGCCCAGGGCGCAGCCGGTCGCCTGACCGCATTGGAAGCGATGTCGCGGCTGCTGAATCCGGGCGGACGCCTCGTGCTCACGTCACGCAACTGGGAGCTCGTGCGCTCCACCGGCTCACGGGTAGACATCCGCGATCGACTCAGCCGCCGCAACAACCGTGATGCGGTCGTCAGCTACTACTGGCACATCGAGCAGCTCTGGGAGCAGGAGCACTTCCTCGAGATCGCGGTCGCCCAGATCGAGCCGGATGGGGCGGTGCGTGCGTGCTCGGAGCGGTTGTCCATCTGGCCCTTCCGGTACGAGGACCTCGTCGCGGGGTTGGAGAGCGTAGGTCTCACGGTCGAGACCACCACTTTCGACCCAGCCACCGACGGGTACATGGTGGTCGCGGGGAGGGCCCGTGCAAGCGAGGTCTGACTGGGTGCTTGTCGGCCGAAGAGGCGGGTTGCGGAAGATCCGGCAAGGAAGGTGCGCCTCATGAGCGAGCAGTTCTACTCGGACGCGAGGTTGTACGACCGGTTGTTCCCCGGAGGCGAGCGCGCCGTCGACTTCTACAGGGCCGAGGCCGATCGGCAAGGCGGGTCCGTCTTGGAACTCGGGTCTGGCACCGGACACAAGCTGATCCCTATCGCCGCCGACGGGCATCCGTGCGTCGGTCTGGAGCTCTCGCCGGACATGCTCGCCGAGGCGCAGCGCAAGGCGGACGAACGCGGCGTGAAGGTGGAGTGGGTGCAGGGCGACATGCGCGACCTCGACCTGGGCCGAACGTTCGACTTCGTGCTCATCGCGGCCAACTCACTGCTCCATCTGCATGAGGCCGGGGACCTCGTGAGCTGCTTCCGGTCGGTGCGTAGGCATCTGGCGCCCGGAGCGCGGTTCGTCTTCGACGTGTTCAATCCGAGCGTGCAGATGCTTGCCGGCGCCGACGGCGTGCGGCGCACCCGTGAGGCGTTGGCCTTCCAGGATCCCGAACGCGGCAGCGTCAGCGTCGATGTTGCCGAGACCTACGACGCGGCCGCCCAAGTGACCCGCGGGACGTGGTACTTCTCGGCCGACTCCCAGCCCGACTACGTCGTCGTACCGCTGGAGATCAGGAGCATCTTCCCCCAGGAGCTGCCGCTGTTGCTCTCGCTCGGTGGCCTTCGGCTCGTCGAGCGGTTCGGCGACTGGTCCGGTCGGCCGTTCACCGGGGATGCGGCGATCCAGCTCTGCGTCTGCGAATCGGCCTGAACGGAGAGCTGGCAGGACGGGTGGGTCAGGACATCCACCGGGCACGCTGATCTGCCGCTTGCCGTCAGATTCCTCGGTGTCCCGCCCGGCCTGCGGCGCATAACGTCGCGGCAGTTCTCCTCGACGCGTCGTCAGCGCTTGAACCGGAATCGGCGAAATGGGCACATCAAATCCAAGTGGTTTGCCGAACCTACAGCTTGTAGCCGATGTCGCGCAGCAGCGTCCTGCGGGCCTGCTCGTCGTCGTCGGTCTCCACCCCCAGGGGCGCCCAGCCGTCCACCACACCCAGGACACCGCGGCCCTGCTCCGTCTCGGCGACGAGCACCTGGACCGGGTTCGCGGTCGCGCAGTAGATGCGGCACACCTCCGGCACCGCCTTGACCTGGTTCAGGACGTTCACGGGGAACCCCTCGCGCAGGAACACGATGAACGAGTGACCCGCCCCGATGGCGAGCGCGTGCCGGACCGCGAGCTCGACGAGGGGCGCGTCGTTGCCGGCACGGCGTACGAGCCGCGGGCCGGAGGCCTCGCAGAACGCGAGCCCGAAGCGGAGGTGCGGCGACGACCCCACCAGGGCCTCGTAGAGGTCCTCGACGGTCTTGATGAAGTGCGCCTGGCCGAGGATGAGGTTGACGCCCTCCGGCACGGCGACGGGGACGACGATGATCTCCGGCTCGCTCATCTGACCAGCGTCGCCCCGCGCGGGTCGAGGCGCAACGACGTGCGCCCGGCTGCGGGAGATGGCGCGCGTATCACGCTGCCGTGGTGAGGTGAGCCGAGCCGACGGACGACGAGTGAAGTGGGGTCGACATGAGCAGCAACAACAATGCGGGCGCGGCGAGCGGTGGGGCCCTCTACGGCCTGGGCATCTTCGGCGCGTGGGTCTGGTTCTGGCAGCAGGCCGACTCCTTCTGGGAGCACGCGTGGGCGATCCTCCAGGGCATCGTGTGGCCGGCGTTCATGGTGTACGACGCGTTCTCCGCGCTCAACTGACGCGCCCGGTCAACGGGCCACAGCCACGGCCACCGTGAGGGTCACGGTGGAACCCAGCGGCAGCCGCCCGGTCGGCGCGACCCCCGCGACCGTTCCGATCCCCGTCGCCTGGCTGGTCTCACGTCGCATCGGCACCAGCCCGAGCGCCACCACCTCGCGGGCGGCCTCGGTGTAGCCGTCGCCGATGAGGTCGTCGGCCACGACCTCCGCCCTGCCCGAGGCGACCTCCAGGACCACGACCGTGGCGTCGTCGCTGGTACTGCCGGGCTCCGGACGCTGCCCGAGCACCGTCCCGCGCTCTGCCTGCGGATCGTCGACGAACGTCCGCTCGACCTCGTCGAGGTCGCGCTCGTGGAGCGCCTGGACCGCGGCCTGCATCCGCATGCCGGCCACGTCCGGCACCCGGACCACTGCCGGCCGGGCGGCCACGAAGAAGGAGATGGCGACGGCCGCCGTGAGCAGGGCCGCGCCGACGTACGTGCGCTTCGTGCGCACCCAGGGTCGGGCGGGCGTGGTCGTGGTGGTCGTGGCGGCCGTGGCTTCCGGCACCAACGCCGCGACCCGCACGACCTGCGCGAACGGGGCGACGGGTGCCGCGGGATCCGCGGCGAGCGCGTCGGCACGCTGCGCCACCTCGGCCGCGGTCTGCGGCCGGCTCCCGGGGTCCTTCGCGACCATCCGCAGCACCAGGTCCCGCACGGCCGGGGGGACGTCGTCCTCCAGCGGCGGCACCTCGTCGTGCAGGTGCGCCAGTGCGGTGGCGACCTGCGACTCGCGGCGGAACGGCCGGCGGCCGCTCAGCGCCTCGTAGGCCACCATGCCGAGGGAGTAGAGGTCGGACAGCGGCGTCGCCGAACCCCCGGACGTCTGCTCGGGACTGATGTAGTCGACCGTGCCGACGATCGTCCCGGTCATGGTCAGCGGCTCGAGGTCGGCCGAGCGCGCGATGCCGAAGTCGACCAGGACCGGGCGGCCGTCCGGACTGAGCAGGATGTTGCCGGGCTTGAGGTCTCGATGCACGATGCCCCGCTCGTGGGCGACCTGCAGCGCGTCGGCGACCTGTGCGACCACGGACATCACCACGTCGGCGGGGAGCCGCCGGCGCTCCTTGAGCACGGCGCTGAGCGGCACCCCGTCGATGAACTGCATGACGATGTACGGCGTCGGCTCGTCGGCCGCGCCCGTGCCGGGGGCCTCGCCGTAGTCGTAGATCTGGGCGATCGCCGGGTGGTGCAGCGCGCCGGCGAGCTGCGCCTCGGCGCGCAACCGGGCCCGGTGCACGTCGTCGTCGGCCACGCCCGTGCGGAGCAGCTTGAGCGCCACCGGGCGGTCCAGCACGGTGTCCCACGCGCGATGGACCGTGCCGGTGCCACCGGAGCCGAGAACGTCTTCGAGCGTGTAACGCCCGTCGAAGCTCTCGGCTCCTGCACTCACCATGCAGGGGACGTACCCCGATCGGGGCAGATCCAAGCCTGCGGAGCCAGTGCTCCAGACCTGTGGGCTCAGCGCTCCAGGATGGCGACGACGCCCTGGCCGCCGGCGGCGCAGATGGAGATCAGGCCGCGGCCACTGGACCCATCTGCCTCGGCCTTCTCCGCGAGCAGCTTCGCGAGGGTGTTCACGATCCGCCCACCGGTCGCGGCGAACGGGTGTCCCGCCGCGAGCGAGGAGCCGTTGACGTTCAGCTTGGCCCGGTCGATCGAGCCGAGCGGCGCGTCCAGGCCGAGGCGCTCCTTGCAGAAGACCGGGTCCTCCCAGGCCTTCATCGTCGCGAGCACCTGCGAGGCGAACGCCTCGTGGATCTCGTAGTAGTCGAAGTCCTGCAGCGAGAGGCCCTCGCGCTCGAGCATCCGCGCCACGGCGTACGCCGGAGCCATCAGCAGGCCCTCGCCCCCGTGGACGTAGTCGACCGCGGCGGTCTCGTAGGCGGTGAGGTAGGCGAGGACCGGCAGGCCCCGCTCCTCGGCCCACTCCTCCGAGGCGAGCAGCACGACCGACGCGCCGTCGGTGAGCGGCGTCGAGTTGCCGGCGGTCATCGTGGCGGCCTCGCCCTTGCCGAAGGCCGGCTTGAGCTTGGCGAGCTTCTCCACCGAGGAGTCCGGGCGGAGGTTCTGGTCCCGCTCGAGGCCGCGGAACGGGGTGATCTGGTCGTCGAGGAAGCCGGCGTCGTACGCCGCGGCGAGGCGCTGGTGGGACGTGGCGGCGAGCTCGTCCTGCTCCTCGCGGCCGATCTGCCACTCCAGGGCGGTCAGGGCGGCGTGGTCGCCCATCGCCAGGCCGGTGCGCGGCTCGCCGTTCTGCGGGATGGCCGGGACCAGGTCGCCGGGGCGCACCTTGGCCAGGGCGGAGACGCGGCCCTTGAGGTCCTTGGCGCGGTTGAGCTCGAGCAGGATCTTGCGGAGCTTCTCGCCGACCGCGATCGGGGCGTCCGACGTGGTGTCGGTGCCACCGGCGATGCCGACCTCGATCTGGCCGAGCGCGATCTTGTTCGCGACCTGGATGGCAGCCTGGAGGCCGGTGCCGCAGGCCTGCTGGATGTCGGTGGCCGGCGTCTCGGGCGAGAGCCTGGAGCCGAGCACACACTCACGGGTCAGGTTGAAGTCGCGCGAGTGCTTGAGGACAGCACCGGCGACGACCTCGCCCAGGCGCTCGCCCTCGAGGCCGAACCGGGCGACCAGCCCGTCGATGGCCGCCGTCAGCATGTCCTGGTTGGACGCCGTGGAGTAGGCGGTGTTCGAGCGGGCGAACGGGATGCGGTTGCCGCCGATGACGGCGACGCGGCGGGTCGTTGATTCCATGCTCCTATCCTTGCCTCTCGGGCCCCGGGGTGGGAATCCAATGAGGGGCACGTCACGAAATGTGGACTCCGAGTTACACGTCTAGTTACATGATCCGGAACCGACCCCTGCGGCAGGAGCATCACCCCATGAGCGACAAGTACCAGAGCTTCACGACGTCCCCGATCGGCAAGCTGCTCGTCAAGAACCTCGGCCTGCCGAACCCGATGAAGCTCGAGCGGTACGTCGAGGGTGCCCCGCTCGTGGACGGCACCGTGGTGGTGGGCGGCCGCGGCCGGCTGGCGGAGTCGCTGATCGGGCTGCTCGCCCAGCTCGGCATCGCGTCCACCGAGGCGCCGACCGCCGGCGCCGAGCCGGACGCGACCTACAAGGGGATGGTCTTCGACGCGACCGGTATCACGAGCTCCGCGGACCTCGTCGCGCTGCGCGACTTCTTCACCCCCCTGCTGCGCAGCCTCGAGAGCTGCCCGCGCGTGGTGGTGCTCGGCACCCCGCCCGAGTCCGTCACGGGCGGCGAGCGTGTCGCCCAGCGCGCACTCGAGGGCTTCACCCGCAGCCTCGGCAAGGAGATCGGCCGCGGCGGCACCGTCCAGCTGGTCTACGTCGCCGAGGGCGCCGAGAGCGCCGTCGCCTCCACGCTGGGCTTCCTGCTCTCCCCCAAGTCGGCCTACGTCTCGGGCCAGGTCGTGCGCATCGGCGCCGCCGGCGAGAAGAAGGCCTTCGAGGTCGCCGACTGGCAGCGTCCGCTCACCGGCAAGGTCGCCCTGGTGACGGGCGCCAGCCGCGGCATCGGCGAGCAGATCGCCCGGGTGCTGCACCGCGACGGCGCGACGGTCGTCGGGGTCGACGTCCCGCAGGCCGCCAGCGAGCTCGTCGCGCTGATGAACGAGCTCGACGGCGACTACCTCACCCTCGACATCACCGGCAAGGACGCGCCGCAGCGCATCGCGCACCACCTCAAGGAGAAGCACGGCGGGGTCGACGTCGTCGTGCACAACGCCGGCATCACCCGCGACAAGAAGCTCGCCAACATGACCGAGGACCGCTGGGACTCCGTGATCGCGGTCAACCTCACCGCCCCCGAGCGGATCACCCGTGAGCTCCTCGACCAGGACGTGGTCAACGCCAACGGCCGCATCGTCGGCGTCGCCTCCATCGCCGGCATCGCGGGCAACGTGGGCCAGACCAACTACGCCGCCTCGAAGGCCGGGGTCATCGGCCTGGTCGACTCCCTGGCCGACGAGCTGAAGCACGGCATCACCGTCAACGCCGTCGCACCGGGGTTCATCATCACCGCGATGACCGCCGCCGTGCCCTTCGCGACGCGCGAGGTCGGCCAGCGCCTCAACGCGATGTCCCAGGGCGGACTGCCGGTCGACGTCGCCGAGACGATCGCGTGGTACGCCAACCCCGGCTCGACCGCCGTCAACGGCAACGTGGTCCGTGTCTGCGGCCAGATGATGCTGGGCGCCTGATGGTCTCGACAAGCGAAAGCGGCGCTCCGCGCGTCGTGGAAGGTACGCCGCGCGCGCTGCCGATGCTGCTGAAGGCCGCGCTCCCGTCGGTGCCCGGGCTGAACGCGCTGCCCGGGATCCGCAAGCACGGGACGCAGCTGCCCGACCTGGTGCTGACCCGGCACGACGTGCCGATCGACCCCGGCCACGTGGCGGCGTACGCCGATGTCTGCGGCTTCCCGCACAAGGACGTCGTCCCGCTGACCTACCCGCACCTGCTGGCGTTCGGCCTGCACATGGCGATCATGACCGACTCCTCGTTCCCGTTCCCCGCGATCGGCACGGTGCACCTGGAGAACTCGATCACCCAGCACCGTCCGGTCGCGGTCGGGGAGAAGCTGCAGGTGACCGCCCGCGCGACGAACCTCCGGGCGCACGCGAAGGGGCAGGTCTTCGACATGCTCACGAGCGTGCACTCGGCCGGGGTGCTGGTGTGGGAGGAGACCTCGACGTTCCTTCGCCGCGGGAAGGGCGACCCCTCCGCACCGTCGGGCGCGACGTTCCCGGAAGCTCCGCCGGCCGGCATCGTGTGGCGCCTGCCCGGCGACCTGGGCCGGACGTACGCCGCGGTCTCGGGCGACCACAACCCGATCCACCTCTACCCGCTCACCGCCAAGGCCCTGGGCTTCCCGCGCCAGATCGCGCACGGCATGTGGAGCACGGCACGTTGCGTCGCGGCCCTGGAGAACCGGCTGCCCGACGCCGTGCGCGTGGACGCGGCGTTCAGGAAGCCGGTCCTGCTCCCCGGGTCGGTCGCCTTCGGCGCACGGCCCGTGGGCGACGGCTACGCGTTCTCGCTGAGCAACCCGAAGAGCGGCGCACCGCACCTGGCAGGGCGAACCACCTCGCTCTGACGCGGACCCGGTCACCGCTCAGCGGCGCCGGCGGATGAGCCCCTCCTGGGCCACCGTGGCGACGAGGTCGCCGGCCTGGGTGAACACCCGGGCGAGGGCGAGCCCGCGGCTGTTCGACGCGGAGGGCGAGACCTGGTCGTAGAGCCACCACTCGTCGGCCCGGAACGGCCGGTGGAACCAGATCGTGTGGTCCAGCGAGGCCATCACCACCTTCGCCGGGTTGACGTCGTGCGAGGCGAGGGTGGCCCCGAGCAGGCTCATGTCGCTGGCGTAGGTGAACGCTGCGAGGTGCTCCACCGGGTCGTCGGAGAGCCGGTCGTTGATCCGGATCCACATGCGGGCCCGGGCCGGATGGGCCGGGTCCTCGGGCAGCCCGTGCAGCGACGTACCAAGGTGCCGGGCGTCGAGCGCGGCCCACTCCTTGGCGAGCGCGTCCGCCTCCTCGTTGCCCCGGGCCCGCATCAGGTCGACCAGGTCGAACCCCTGGTCCGGCGGGGGTACGTCGGGCATCACGTCCTGGTGCTCGAAGCCGTCCTCGGGCTGCTGGAAGCTCGCGGTCAGGTAGTAGATCGCGCGCCCGTGCTGGCGCGCCACCACCCGACGGGTCGCGAACGAACGACCGTCCCGGATCCGCTCCACGTCGTAGATGATCGGCACCGCGGTGTCGCCGGGCAGCAGGAAGTAGGAGTGCAGCGAGTGCGTCACGAACGCCGGGTCCACGGTGCGCACGCCCGCGATCAGGGCCTGGGCGGCCACCTGGCCGCCGAAGACACGCTGGCGGTCGGTGTCGGCCTGCCGGCCGCGGAAGAGGTCGACGTCGAGGACCTCGAGGTCGAGCAGGTCGACGAGGTCCTGGGTGAACGAGGTGGCCAGGGATGCGTCAGTCACGGCGCCGGATCAGCCCTTCCTGGGCGACCGTGGCCGCCAGCACCCCGTCCTGCGTGAACACCCTCGCGAGGGCGAGCCCACGGCCTCCGGAGGCCGAGGGGCTCTCCTGGTCGTAGAGCCACCACTCGTCGGCGCGGAACGGGCGGTGGAACCAGATGGTGTGGTCCAGGGACGCGACCTGCATCCCCGGGGTGGAGATGTTCACCCCGTGCGGCACCAGCGTCGAGCCCAGCAGCGTCATGTCGCTGGCGTAGGTGAACGCGGCCAGGTGCTGGATCGGGTCGTCGGGCATCGCCCCGTTGACCCGGATCCACAGTCGCGCCCGCGCCGGCCGGCTCGGGTCCTCGGGCAGCCCCTGGCGGGAGTTGCCGACGTAGCGGACGTCGAGCGCCGCCCACTCGCGCTCCCACTCCTCGGTGTTGCCGGCACCGCGCGAGCGGAACATCGCGCCGAGGTCGATGCCCTCCTCCGGAGGGATCACGTCGGGCATCACGTCCTGGTGCTCGAAGCCGTCCTCCGGCTTCTGGAAGTTGGCGGTCAGGTAGTAGATCGGGCGCCCGTGCTGGCGCGCCACCACCCGACGGGTCGCGAACGAGCGACCGTCGCGCAGCCGGTCGACGTCGTAGATGATCGGCACCGCGGTGTCACCGGGCAGCAGGAAGTAGGAGTGCAGCGAGTGCACGACGTACGCCGCATCGGTCGTGCGCGCCGCCGCCAGCAGCGCCTGCGCGGCGACCTGCCCGCCGAAGACGCGCTGGAGGGAGGTCTCGGGCTGACGGCCGCGGAACAGGTTGACGTCGAGGTCCTCGAGGTCGAGCAGGTCCACGAGGTCTTCGGCAGATGCGGGCATCAGGGCTGCTCGGCGTCGGGGCCGTCGAGCCCGGCGAGGAACTGCTCGAACTGGTGGCCGATCTCGTCGCCGGTCGGCAACGGCTCGTTGCCGGCCAGCAGGCTGCTGCCGTTCTCCTCGGCCCGCTCGAAGGCGTCGTACTGCCGCTCGAGCGCCTGGACCACGTCGAGGACCTCGTCGTTGGCCGCGAGGTACCGGTCGATCTCGGCCTCCCGGTCCTCGGCCTCCGCGGCAAGGCCGGACAGGTCGATCGTGAGCCGGCCGGCGCGCTCGGCGTTCTCGAGCAGCGCCCCGGACGCCTTGGGGTAGTCCAGCTGCGCGAGGTAGTGCGGGATGTGCGCGACGAAGCCGAGCGCGTCGTGGCCCCACTCCCCCAGCCGCACCTCGAGCAGCGCCTGGGCGCTGCTCGGGATCCGGAGCTCGCCGCGCCACGGGCTGGCG
>CAWGSW010000011.1:0-145781 GCA_963825275.1 uncultured Actinomycetota bacterium
CAGCACGTCAAGCAGCAGGCCGACGCCAAGGTCGCCGAGGCCGAGGCCGGCGAGGCCACGTCGTACTCCAGCTCTGCCGAGCCCACGGTGGACGCCGAGACCGAGGGTGGCGGCACCAGCGGCTCGCTCGCCTCGGACGAGGCGCTCCAGGCGCTTCGCGAGAAGCTGACCGGCGGCGCCAGCTGATCCACGCCGGCAGGCTCGCTCGTCGAGTCCGCTGACAACGCACGAGGGCCCGGTCACCGCAAGGTGGCCGGGCCCTCGTCGTCTGTCCGGGTGGCTGTGCGTCAGCGGGCCCGCACCGTCGCCGCGACCTCGTCGTTGCTGCCGAGTGCGTAGCCCGTGCTCAGCACGCGGATCGTGCGGTGCTCGCCGCCTGCGGCGTGCCTGGTGCGGCGCAGCTCGATGCGCAGCGTCCAGGTCTCCCGGGTGTCCAGCTCGGGGGTCGTCATCCGCCCGCTCACCATGCGGCCGGTGATCTCCTGGCCCCGGTGGAAGTAGCGGACGGAGAACGCCTCGTTGCCCTTCCCGCCGCGCAGGGGGACGGCGTACGGCATGATCGAGATGGACACCCGGACGTACGCCGTGGCCGTGTCGCCGGCGTTGCGCAGGAGGTAGCCGATCTTCTGGTCGGCGGACCGTCCGATCCGCCGGGCGCCGTGCCAGTGACCCCCGGGCTTGCGGATCGAGAGGTCCGCTGTGTAGGCGGGGTCGTAGATGGCGCTGTGGTAGCTGATCGTCTCGGTGGTGCTGTTGCCGGCGCCGTCGGTGGCGGTCACCGTGAACGGGGCCCCGTCGGTGGTGAACTCCGAGCCCGAGGGCACGGTGCCCGTGCACGACTGGAGGTTCGAGCCGCCCCGGTCGGTGCAGGAGTAGTCGACCACGCGCGTGCTGCCGCTCTCGTAGTACTCACCGTCGGTGAGCCCGGAGATCTCGATCTCCGGCGCGATCGCGTCCGGGGCGGGGTACTTGAAGACCCGGTAGCTGAACCAGCCGCTCGCACTGGCCGTCCAGATCTCCTCTCCAGCCGGGGTCACCTCGCTGGCGATCGGCTGCTGGGCCCCGCTTCCGGTGGCGTCCACCGCGTAGGACCAGCCGATGAACGTGTTGCCGTTGGGGAGACGCTGGTGGTTGCCGGCGAACGCGGAGTAGCGCTGGGGGGACTGGTAGCTCCAGACGAGGCTCGCCGTGTGCGCCTGCTCGTCGAGGGCGTACTCGGTGACTCGCGTCTGGGGGCGGGCGATCCGCGGACCGGTCGGGTTGCTCGGGTCGGGGCACATGGCGGCCGTCTGGCCCCCCAGGCCTCCGGGGCCGTCGTAGCGGGACCCGTTGTCGAAGAGCATCAGGTGCCCGGTGCCGGGGAGGATCCGCGCGATGTGCTGCGCACAGGGGCCGCCCATCGGGTCGTCGGGGAAGGTGAAGTCGCCGAGCTTGCCCCCCAGCCGCCAGAGGACGTCGCCGGGCTCGAAGCCGTCGTGCGCGGTCGTGGCGATCCGCATCACCTGGCCGAGGTTGCGGAACGAGGCAAGGACGTCGTCGTTGGCCAGCAGCTTCACGGAGTTGATGTGCGCGTAGTCGCCATGAGGGCTGACGAAGGCCTCCGACGGGTCCACGTGCTCCTTGCTGTTCCACCGGAACGTGACCTGGCCCGCGCCGTCGAGGATCTGGATCACGGCGTCGGTCCAGTCGGCACCGTCGCGGGTGTCGTCGTGGTAGCCGATCAGCAGGGCGCCACCGCCGGGCAGCAGCTGGGCATCGTGGAAGTCGGTGCTCATGGCCATGTCGGCCAGCCGGTGGGTCGCCACGACCTGGAGCTGCGGGTCGAGCTCGTCGATCTCGGTGCCGCCGCCGGGGGCGGGCCGCGCCACGGAGTAGTGGGTGGCATCGACGTCGGAGGCCTTGAGGTCCTGGCCCAGGGTGCCGCGGACGTGGATGGGTACGCCATGGGCGTCGACGATCGCCTCGTAGCTCGACGGCGCGAGGAAGCTGGACAGCCCGAGGAAGACGTAGCCGGGCGCCTGTCCCGTGCCGCTGGCGGTCGTCGTGATCTCCGGGAAGTCCGCCGGCAGGAAGATCCACGACTGGCTGGTCGTGCCCGCCGCGTCGGTGATCGCCACATTGACCTCGTCGCCCGTCTCGAGACCGTCCAGCGTGACGTCCGAGTCGTTCGCCGCCGGGCGGCCGTTGACGGTGACGGTGCCGGCAGGGTCGCTCGTCGTCGCGTGGACGGTGACACTGCCGCCGGTCGAGCTGTCCGTCCGGATGGCGAAGCGGTCCAGGGCGGCGTCGTACGCCGGATATGTCGCCACTCCGGACCCGGTCACGCCGACCGAGCGGATCGGCCCGGGCTCGGCGCCGGCCGTTCCCGAGGCGGGAGTGGCCAGGGACGCGAGGAGGGCGGTGGCCACGACGGCCGCGAGCTTGTGCACCCGGTCACCGTAGGCGAGCCGTCAGCTCCCTGCAGCGGTTCCGTGCGGTCAGGTCAGCCCCGGGCGGGGGAGCGGAAGCGAGGGTCCTCGAAGTGCGAGGCGGGCGGCCGCTGGGGGCCGCGTCCGTCGTGGATCAGGAGGCGCACGGCCTCGACGCTGAGCAGGGCCACGATGGCCAGCAGGATGATCAGGTAGGTCATGGCAGTAATCATGCGGCGCTGGCGATCCTGCCACGAGTGGCAGATATGTCAGGGTTCGTCGATTTCCTGCCAGGTGTCTGTCAGGATGGGCGGCATGCTCACCAACGTCGCTGCCCTGGTCTACGACGGCGTCGCGCCGTTCGAGCTCGGCGTGCTCTGTGAGGCGTTCGGCATCGACCGGTCCGACGAGGGGATCCCCGTGCTGGACTTCGCCGTCTGCGGCCCCGACCCAGGGCCGGTGCCGACCTCGGTCGGGTTCTCCATCAACGTCGAGGCGGGCCTGGACCGGCTCGAGACGGCCGACCTGATCGGTGTCCCGGCGATGCCGCGGGGTGGCTTCGTCCCGGATGCCGTGGTCAAGGCGCTGCGCGGCGCGCACGACCGGGGGGCACGGATCATGTCGGTCTGCTCCGGCGCCTTCACCCTCGGTGAAGCAGGCCTGCTGGACGGGCTCGACTGCACGACCCACTGGCGCTACACCCAGGAGCTCGCCGAGCGGTTCCCCCGGGCCCACGTGATCCCCGAGGTGCTCTACGTCGACGCCGGTCAGGTCATCACGAGCGCCGGGACCGCCGCCGGACTGGACGCGTCGCTGCACGTCTGGCGCCAGGAGTACGGCGCAGCCGTCGCCAGCGCTGTTGCCCGGCGGATGGTGGTGCCGCCCCAGCGCGACGGCGGCCAGGCCCAGTTCATCGCCCGGGCCGTTCCCGACTGTGATGCCGAGACGCTCGGGCCGCTGCTGCAGTGGATCGTCGAGAACCTCCGGGAGGATCTCGACGTCGAGACGCTCGCCCGACGGTCCCTGATGTCACCGCGGACCTTCGCCCGCCGCTTCCGGGCCGAGACCGGCGCCACCCCGCACTCCTGGGTCACCAGCCAGCGGGTGCTGCGCGCCGAGCTGTTGCTCGAGCAGAGCGACCGCCCGATCGAGTGGATCGCCGCGGAGGTGGGCTTCGGCAACGCCGCGACCCTGCGACACCACTTCACCCGGGTGCGCGGGCTCAGCCCCCAGCAGTACCGCCGCCGCTTCGCCTGCTGATCGGATCGGCTGCCGGGTCAGCTCGCCCCGGGGAGCCGGCTGCGCAGGACCTTGCCGGTGAGCGTGTGCGGCAGTTCGTCGAGGAAGGTCCACGTCTTGGGCCGCTTGGGCGGCGCCAGTCGCTCGCGTGCGAAGGCTGCGAGGTCGGCCTCGCTCGCCGTGCCCACCACCGCCGCGCAGACCCGCTGGCCCCACTGGTCGTCGGGCACGCCGTACACCGCGACGTCGTCGATACCGGGGTGCTCGCGCAGGGCGCTCTCCACCTCGAGCGGGTAGACGTTCACCCCGCCGCTGATGACGAGGTCCACGCGCCGCCCGTCGAGGTGGAGGTGGCCGTCCTCGTCGAGGCGTCCCAGGTCGCCCACCGTGAACGCCGGGCCGTCGGGGGTCTCGCGCCACGCCGACGCGGTCTTCACCGGGTCGCCGAAGTAGGAGAACCGGGCGTGCTCGGGCACCGTGCACCAGATCGTGCCGTCCTCGTCGAGCGCGAGCGAGCGACCCGGACGGGCGCGACCCACGGTGCCGGGCCGCTCGAGCCACTCCTCGCTGCGGCAGGCGGTGAACTGTCCCTCGGTGGAGCCGTAGAACTCCCAGGTGGAGCCCGCCGGGAACTTCTCGATCAGCCGGCGCTTCACGTCGACCGGGCAGGGCGCCCCGGCGTGCGCGACCAGCCGGAAGGAGGACAGGTCGGGGACCCCGACCTCGTCCCAGTGGGCGAAGAGCCGCTGGAGGTGGGTGGGCACGCAGAACATCGAGGTCGGCCGCTCCCGCTCGATCGTCGCCGTCACCAGCGCCGGGTCGAACGGGCCGGGCACGACGACGCGACCGCCCGCGAGCAGGGTTCCCATCGCGAAGCGCAGCGGCGCGGAGTGGTAGAGCGGGCTCAGCACGAGGTTGACGTCGGTGTCGCAGAAGCCCCACAGGTCCCGCTCCTCGGCGATCAGCGCCGCCGCCAGGGGCTCGCTCAGGAGCCCGCTGTCGACGCCCTTGGGCGTGCCCGTGGTCCCGCTGGTCACGTGCATCGGCCGGGCCCGGGGGAGGCCCCGGCGGAAGCGCTCCGGGGTGTGCTCGACCATCGAGGCGACCTGCTCCTCGGTCTCCACGACCAGGTCCGGGCGCAGGTCGGTGAGGATCCGCTCGCGTTCGTACGGCGTGAGGCGCGGGTCGAGCGGGATCGGGAACATCCCGGCCGCGAGCAGGGACATGACCAGGTCGACGTAGGCCAGGGACCCGGGGACCAGCAGCGCGATGCGAGACCCCTCGTGCAGGTCGACGTGCTCGCGCTGCTCCGGTGTCATGCGACCGACCCCAGTCCGAGGTCCGCGGCGAGCTGGTCGACGACCTGCGCGAAGTGGGCGTCGTAGTCGAGGATGCCGCGGTACATGTGGCCGAAGAGCTCCAGTGAGATGTTGCCGAAGAGGGTGGCCCACGCGATCAGCCCCCGGACCGCCACCTCGTCCGCGAGGCCGGGCTCCACGAAGGCCCGGAGCGGGGCGATGGCCGCGCTCTCCGCCGGTGTCACGGGGACAGGTGCAGCCGGGCGGCAGCCCGCCTGCTGGGCGTCACGGACCAGCTGCATCAGGGTCAGCGAGATCCGGGTCGCGGACGCAACGGTGTCCTCGGGCGCGGCGTAGCCCGGGACCGGGCTGCCGTAGAGCAGGGCGTAGCGGTGCGGCTGCGCGCGGGCCCAGTCGCGCACGGCGTGGCAGACCGCGCGCCAGCGGGCGTGGAGGCAGTCGCGGCTCAACACCGCCGCGTCAGCGGCTTCGACCGCTGCGCCGAGGTCGTCGTACCCCTCGACGATCAGTGCCGTCAGCAGCGCGTCGCGACTCGGGAAGTAGCGGTAGACCGCCGACGAGGCCATCTCGAGGTCGCGGGCGACAGCGCGCACCGAGAGGGCAGCGGGACCCACCTCGGCGAGCTGGCGGCCCGCGCTGTCCAGGATGGCCCGGGTCAGCTCGGCTCGGGCGATGGCCCGGGCGGTCCGGGGAGCGGTCGTCATGGAGCCCATCGTGGTCGGTTCCCAGAGCGGTGGCAACAAAAGAGAGCAATGCTCTTGATCTGTGTCGGCTCCGGGTGCAGACTCGTGATCAAGAGAGAGCGGTGCTCTCGTTTGGGACACGTGTGTGGGAGAAGAGGGACGACATGCAGCAGCTGCACGTGGTGGTGGGTGCCGGGCCGGTGGGCACGGCGACGGCGCGAGAGCTTGTCGCGCAGGGGCGCGACGTGGTGCTGGCGAGCCGGTCGGGCGCGGGCCCCGAGATCGCCGGGGTCCGCCGGGTCGCCGTGGACGCAGCCGATGCGGAGGCGCTCACGACGCTGGCCGGGGGAGCAACGGCGCTCTACAACTGCATCAACCCGCCGTCGTACGACGTGTGGCCGACGTACTGGCCGCCGGTCGCCGATGCGTTCCTGGTGGCTGCCGAGCGGACCGGCGCGGTGCTGGCGACCGCGTCCAACCTGTATGCCTACGGGCCGGTGCAGGAGCCGATGGTCGAGGGGATGCCGGACGCGGGCGAGGGCAGCAAGGCCAGGGTGCGGGCCACGATGTGGTCCGACGCGCTCGAGGCGCACCGGTCCGGCCGGGTCCGGGCGGTCGAGGTGCGCGGCTCGGACTACCTCGGTCCGGGCGTCGTCGGTGCGCACATCCCGCTGGTGGTCCCGCGGGCACTGGAGGGCAAGGCGGTGCGCGTGCTGGGGAGCCCCCACCTGCCGCACTCGTACACCGACGTACGCGACATGGCACGCGCGTTGGTCGCGGTGGCCGCCACCGAGTCCGCCTGGGGCCGGGTCTGGCATGCGCCGACGAACCCGCCCCGCACCGCGGTCGAAGTGCTGGCCGACATCTGTCGCTCCGTCGGACGGCCCCCCGTGAAGGTGCGTGCGTGGCCACGGGCGATGCTGTCGATCGGTGGCGTCGTGGTGCCGCTGCTCAGGGAGCTGCGCGAGACCGCCTACCAGTTCGAGCGCCCCTACGTCCTCGACTCCTCGGCGATCGCCCGTGAGCTGGGCCTCGAGCCGACGCCCTGGGACGAGGTCTGCCGGGCCACCGCCCAACACGCGCTGCCGGAGGACGCCCTAGCCTGAGCCTCATGCGAGTGGGACTCACCGGCGGCGTCGCCTCGGGCAAGAGCACGGTCTCGGCGATCCTGGCCGAACTGGGAGCGGTGGTGATCGATGCGGACCTGCTGGCCCGCGAGGTCGTCGCGCCCGGCAGCGAGGGGCTGGCCGAGATCGTCGCGGCGTTCGGTCCGGAGGTGCTCACGCCCGACGGCGAGCTCGACCGGCCCGCAATGGGCGCCATCGTGTTCGCCGACGAGGGGCGGCGACGGGTGCTCGAGTCGATCATCCACCCCCGCGTGCGGGCCCGCAGTGCCGAGATCGAGGCCGCCGCACCCCCCGACGCGGTGGTCGTGCACGACATCCCGCTGCTGGCCGAGACCGGCCAGGCCGAGGCCTTCGACGCGGTGATCGTCGTGGACGTGCCCCCGGAGGTCCAGCTCGAACGGATGACGAGCCTGCGTGGGATGACGCGGGCGGAGGCCGACGCGCGAATCGCGGCGCAGGCGGACCGCGGGGCGCGGCTGGCGATCGCGACGTACGTCATCGACAACACCGGCACGCTCGAGGATCTCCGTCACCAGGTGGCCGGGATCCTCCAGAAGCTCACCACGAGCTGACCGGGCCGGAAATGCCGCACGGGCCGGCCCCGAGGGGCCGACCCGCGCGGGTCGTGCGTGCTGTCCGGTGCGGCTACGGGACCTCGGACCCGAACACGGCCAGCTCGGACAGGTCCGTGAACTGGCAGCCCGAGTAGGCGCCGTCGGGGCAGTTCGTCGCAAAGTCCGGCGTCTGGTTGCTCAGCATCGTGAACCGGACGTAGCGGACGGCGTCGGATCCTGCCGTCGGGGCGACGTCGTTGAGCCGACCCCGGTCCGCGGACGTGAACGTGCCCTCCGCGGCCATCGTCCAGACGTTGCCGTCGGGCGACGTCTCGATCCGGTAGTCACCGGTCGAGGCGCTGCCGCCGTCCCCGCAGGTCGCGGTCGGGTCGACGCCGAAGCTCGTGACGTCGATGACCGAGTGCAGGTCGACCACGATGTGCTTCGGGACGAACACGTTGGTCGGCGTCCCGTCGTCGTCACCGGTGGTGCTGCCCCAACCCGTGGTCAGGCCCAGGTCGATGGCCTGCTCCGGGCCACAGCCGTAGGGCGTGTAGTCGGGGCCGTTGAAGTCGGTGACCTCCGCGCCACCCGAGGACGCCGCCCAGTCGCGGACGATGGAGAAGTCCGCCCCGGAGGAGCTCTCGGTGTTGATGGCCTTGGCCTCCGGGAAGTAGCCGGGAGCCGTGGCCACGACCTTCTTGTAGGTGCCGGCGTACAGGCCGTCGATGGAGTAGCTGCCGTCGGCGTCGGTCACGTCGGCGAACTGGTCACCCTGACCGGTCACCTGCACCAGCGCACCCTCGACGGGACCTCCGGTGGTCGGGTCGGTCACGGTGCCGGTGATGCCCGTGCGGGCGGTGTAGGGCGCCGGAGGCGTGTGGAAGTCCTCGGCGGGTGCTGCGTCGTTGGCGTCGATGGCGCCCGCGAAGTAGCCCATGCCCCGCTTGGCGAAGACCCTCCACAGGGCCTTGGCGTGCACGCCGTCATGCGCGACGAGGTCCGTCTGGATGATGGCGTTGCGCATGTCGAGGTACGTCGGGTCGTTCGCGGAGAGCGACATGGCCCGGGTGATCAGCTGGTCGGCCAGCGTGTGACCGAACTCGGTGCGCAGGTCCCACAGGGCCTGGGACCAGACCTCGCCGCTCGAGTGGACCTCGGGGCCGCCACCCACGTCGGGGAAGTCCCCGTAGGTGTAGCCACCGCGTCCACCGCCGATGTCGGTGCACCCCTTGGCCGTGGCGCCGACGGCGCAGTCGATCGCCATGGTGCGGAACGGCATCTTGCCGGCCATGAGGTACTCGCCCTCGAAGACCTGGCCGGACCGGGCGCCGTCCTTCACGAAGCCCTTCTGCACCAGGTAGTCCATGGCGTAGTAGTCGCTCCAGGCCTCGCCCATGGCGCCGGCCTGGATGGCGTTCAGGGTGGAGTTCCCGTCGGCGTCGATGACCAGGCGGTTCGAGAGCCCGTGGGTGTACTCGTGGTACTCGACGCTCGCGTCGAAGGCCGAGCTGGTCGGCAGGAACGGCTCCACGTCGTCCGGTGTGCCCGGCACGTGCCAGAGGTACATCTGCATGGTGGGCGGCGTGCCGTCGGGAGGAGTGTCCATGTTCGCGTTGTCGATGTGGCTTCCGTCGGGCATCCCCGCCAGGGTGCTGGCACCGTCCAGGGCGTTCAGCAGGACCGGGTCACCGCCGGCGGCCGAGAAGTTGCCCGCCTTGGTGGTGAAGGCGATCGGCCCCTTCTCGAGGTAGTCGTGGAAGTTGCTCGCGAGGTAGAACGCCTGGGTGACGTCTGCCTTGCGGTTCTTCTGCCAGGACTTCTTCACGTGGGGGTTCCACGTGCACACGAAGTGCTGCGAGCACAGCGAGGAGGCGCCCTCGCCGAAGTGCCTCAGCTTGAACTGGGATCCCTTCCTGGTGCCGGGAACCGGGGTCTTCTCACCGTCGGAGAGCTGGTTGTCGTCGTTGACGTCGGACCAGGCGATCACCGAGCTGCCGTCGAGGAACGTGTCCCTCTTGGTCAGCCAGCCGCGCTGGAGGAAGTTGACGACCCGAGGCGAGCCGCCCTTCCTGGCTCCCGGGTAGTTGTCGTAGACCTGGGCGTCGCCCTCGGCCTGGTTGGTGGTGGAACGGCGGAACAGGACCTTGCCCGATGCCGCGTCGACCACGTGCTGGAAGGCCCCGCCGTCGCCCGACTGGACGTAGGTCGACCAGCCCTGGCGCAGGCCGGCGGGGGTGAGGAACCAGACCCGCTTGGCGTAGTCGTGGTTGGCCCAGGTGGTCGCCGCGGCCGAGCCCGCCGTCGAGCTGCGGACGCCGACGGCGCTGGCGCGGCCCCCGACGTCGGAGGCGGCTCGCGAGCGGGCAGCAGCCGCGGTGACGGGGGTGGCGTCGGGGGCGGCGGCGGCCAGCTTCTGCAGACCGGAGACCGGGCTGCCCTGGACGGCCAGCACGCGGCCGTCGCGGGTCACCTTGACCTTGAGGCCGTTGCCGAACACGGGCGTCCCGTTGACGACCTGGGTCCAGGACAGGTTGTGCACGCCGATCGCGTCGACGTAGTCGGCGCGGAAACGCAGCGTCGAGAGGTCGGCGGACACGAGTCCGAGCGCGGAGAGGTGCTCGCGCACGAAGTTCAGCGCGACGGACTTCGCCGGGGCCGAGGACGGCCCGCTGAGGAAGCCGTCGAGACGGCTGAAGGAGCGTGGCGTGCCGGTCAGGGCGTCGAAGTCGAGCACGGCCTGCGCGCCCAGGGACTTCTGGTAGTCGGCCTCGGAGCGGCTCTCGCCGGTCAACCGCGCGCGGTCGGACCGGACCGAGGCCCGCTGGGAGAGCTGACGTGCATCGATGAAGCCGGGCGTGCGCTGCGTGGACTGGCCACGCACCTCGCTCCCGGATCGTCCCGCGGTCGCCTGGTCAGCGGCCTGGCTCGGCAGCCCGAGAAGACTGACGGCAATCACGGAACTGCTGACGGCCGCTGCTGCGAGCCGTCCACGTTTCCCAACAATCACGGTGAAACCCTTCGGTGGTGTGAGGGCGGTGTGGATGCGGCACAGGTCACATGCCGGAACCGACACTAAGCAACCGCACCGACATCGCTCCGGTGGCACGCCGACAGGACTTGTCGCGAAGGGCGCCCGCGGCCGGACAGGACCTCGTCAGGCGGCGCCTGGTCCGGACGCACGAAAGACCCCCGCCGTGGGCGGGGGCCTTTCGTGGGGGCCTGCGTGGGGTCAGGCAGCCAGGTCCGGATCGGCGACCCGGCGGAGCTTCTGCAGCGCCTCGCGCTCGAGCTGGCGGACCCGCTCGGCGGAGATGCCGTGCTTGGCGCCGATGTCGGCGAGCTTGTGCTGCCGCCCGTCGACCAGGCCGTAGCGCGAGCGGATGATGTCGGCCGCGCGGTCGTCGAGGTGGCCGACCAGGCTGTTGAGCCGGTCGCGCGCCTCCACATCGAGCACCGACAGATCGGGACCCGGCGTCGTCTGCTGGGCCATCAGGTCGCCCAGGGACGTGTCGCCGTCCTCGTCGACGGGGGAGTCGAGGCTGACGTGCTCACGGCCCCACGCCATCAGGTCGAGGACCCGGTCGACGTCCATCCCCAGCTCCGCGGCGATCTCGGTCGGGTCGGGCGAGCGGCCCAGCTGGCGCTCGAGCGTGCGGCGGGCGCCGCCCACCTGGTTGAGCTCCTCGACCACGTGCACCGGGAGGCGTACGACGCGTGCCTGCTGCGCGATGCCCCGGGTGATCGCCTGGCGGACCCACCAGGTCGCATAGGTCGAGAACTTGTAGCCCTTGGTGTAGTCGAACTTCTCGACGGCACGGATCAGGCCGGTGTTGCCCTCCTGGATCAGGTCGAGCATCGGCATCTGGGCCCGGCCGTACTTGCGGGCGATCGACACGACCAGCCGCAGGTTGGCGGTGATGAACGTGTCGACGGCCTGCCGACCCTGCTCGGCGAGCCACTCGAGCTCCTCCTGGGTGGCCGCCAGCGGGGCGCCACCCTTGCGGCGCCCGACCCGGCCCTCGGCCAGCAGGGCCTCGGCCATCAGGCCGGCCTCGATCGCCGTGGACAGCTCGACCTCGGTGGCCGCGTCGAGCAGGGGCGTGCGCGCGATCTCGTCGAGGTACAGGCCGACGCTGTCGCGACCTTCGATCTCGCGGGTCCGGACCGGTGCGGTACGTGTTGCCATGGGGACGCCCTCCTCTTGCTCATGGGCACCCCCGTAGCAGTGCCACACGTCCTGTCCAACGTCCCGCAGTACCCGGAGATTCCCGGGGGGATGTATGGAGCCTTCAAACAGCCTTCGGAACAAAGGACGCGCGAGGATGGGTCAGAGTTGCGCCTTTCTGGAACTCTCAGGGACTTCTCAGGGCCGGTCGTCCCGGGCCGGCGTCTGGGCCGGCGTCTGGGCAGGCTCCTGGGCCAGCCCCATCCGGTCCAGGATCCAGGCCAGCGAGAAGGCCCGGTCGTGCCAGGCCTTGTAGCGGCCCGAGACCCCACCGTGCCCGGCCGACATCTCGGTCTTGAGCAGGAAGTCGCGGCGCCCGATCGCGGTGGCCCGGAGCCGGGCGACCCACTTCGCGGGCTCGACGTAGAGCACACGGGTGTCGTTGAGCGAGGTCTCCGCGAGGATCGGCGGGTAGTCGGTCGGCACCACGTTGTCGTACGGCGAGTAGCCGCGCATGTTGGCGTAGACCGAGGGGTCCGCCTCAGGGTTGCCCCACTCGTCGTACTCCGTGACCGTGAGCGGCAGGTTCGCGTCGAGCATGCTGGTCAGCGCGTCGACGAAGGGGACGCTGGCGACGATCCCGCCGAACAGCTGCGGCGCCTGGTTGGCGACCGCCCCCATCAGCAGGCCACCGGCGCTGGCGCCCTCGGCCACCAGGTGCTCGGGGGTGGTCCAGCCCGTGGCGATCAGGTGCCGGGCGCAGGCGATGAAGTCGGAGAAGCTGTTCTGCTTGTGGAACAGCTTGCCGTCGTCGTACCACCGCCGGCCCATCTCCCCGCCGCCGCGCACGTGCGCGATCGCGAAGCCCGCCCCCCGGTCCAGCAGCGAGAGCCGGGCGACCGAGAAGTAGGGGTCCATGGACATCTCGTAGGCGCCGTAGCCGTAGAGCAGGACCGGGATCGGGGTCGGCTCCTCGGCGGTGCCGTGGGCGCCGCGGCGGCAGACGATCGAGATCGGCACCTGCTCACCGTCGTCGGTGGGGGCCCAGAGCCGGTGCTCCTCGTAGTCGGCGGGGTCGTAGCCGCCGAGCACGGGGGTCCGACGCAGCAGGGTGCGCTCGCGGGTCCGGACGTCGTAGTCGTAGACCGAGGACGGGACCGCCATCGTGGTGTAGCCCAGCCGGACCGTGGGCTGGTGGAAGTTCGGGTTCGCTCCCGAACCGACCGTGTAGACCTCCTCGTCGAACTCCACGAGGTAGTCGTCGCTCACTCCGGCGGCCCCGAGCTCGAGGATCCGCAGCTGGGTGAGGCCCTGGCTGCGCTGGTGGACCACCAGGTGCCCGGCGAACGCATCCACGTCCTCGAGCCGGACCGCGGGGTCGTGCGGGATGAGCGGCTCCCACTGGTCCGGCCCGGTCGGCGAGATCGGCGCGACGCCGACCTCGAAGTCGGGGCCCGTGTGGTTGTGCAGCACCAGGAAGCGGTCCTCGCCGCCGACGACGGCGTGGTCCAGGGCGTACTCCAGCCCCTCCACTCGGGGGGCGAACACCTGGAAGCCGGCCGCGGGGGAGTCCGCGTCGAGGACGCGGTACTCCGAGGTGGTCTTGGAGCCGGAGGCGATCATCAGGAACCGGTCGCTGCGGCTGCGTCCCACGCCGACCCAGAACCGGCCGTCGGGCTCGTGGTAGACCAGCTCGTCGTCGGCCTGGGCCGTGCCGAGCCGGTGGCGCCAGATCTTGTCCGCGCGCCAGGAGTCGTCGATGGTCGTGTAGTAGAGGTTCTCGCCCTCGCGGTCCCAGGTGGCGCCGCCCAGGACGCCGACGATCTCGTCGTCGAGCAGCTCGCCGGTGGCGAGCTCCTTCACGCGGATCGTGTAGCGCTCGTCGCCGACCACGTCGGTCGAGTAGGCCAGCAGGGAGCCGTCGGGGTTGGTCGAGGAGCCGCCGAGCGAGAAGAACTCGTGGCCCTCGGCCAGGGCGTTCAGGTCGAGCAGCAGCTGCTCGCCCTCGAGGGCCGGCTCGTCGGGGGAGCAGTCGTCGGCCGGGATCGGGGGCGTCCAGTCGTCCTCGCCGCGCACGGGCACCCGGCAGCTCGCGCCGTACTCCTTGCCCTCGAAGGAGCGGCCGTAGTACCAGTGGCCGCGGTTGCGGGTGGGCACGGACAGGTCGGTCTCGCGGGTCCGGGCCTTGATCTCCTCGAAGACCTGCTGGCGCAGGTCGGCGAGGTGGGCGGTGCGCTGCTCGGTGTAGGCGTTCTCGGCCTCGAGGTAGGCCGTGACCTCGGCCGAGTCCTTGTCGCGCAGCCACTCGTAGTCGTCGACCCGGGTCTCGCCGTGGATCTCGGTGCTGAGCGGACGTCGGTCGGCAACCGGAGGCGGTGTCGTCGGCCGGGGGGAAGTCTCCATGGCGCGAACCTATCTGGCTGACGGGAGGGATACGGTCAGGACGTGGAACGAAGTCTCGACCTCAACGCCGATCTCGGCGAGGAGGTGACCGACGACATCGCGCTGCTGGCCGTGGTCACCAGTGCGAACGTCGCGTGCGGCTACCACGCAGGGAGCCGCGAGATCATGCGGGCGGTCTGCGTCGAGGCCGCCCGGCTCGAGGTGTCGATCGGGGCGCAGGTGTCCTACGCCGACCGCGAGAATTTCGGCCGGGTCGCCCGCGACGTCGCCCCGGACGTGCTGCGGGAGCAGGTCGCCGACCAGGTGGGCGTCCTCTCGGAGATCGCCCGGGAGACCGGGACCTCGGTGCGCTACCTGAAGCCGCACGGGGCGCTCTACCACCGGGTCGCCCACGACGAGGAGCAGGCCGCCGCGGTGCTCGCGGGGTCCGGCTCGCTGCCGGTGCTCGGGCTGCCCGGCGGGGTACTGCTCGACCTCGCCCTGGCCGCCGCCCGGACCGTGCTGCACGAAGGGTTCCCGGACCGCGCCTACCGCCCGGACGGCCGACTCGTGCCCAGGAGCGAGCCCGGGGCCGTGCTGACCGACGGGCGGGTGATCGCGGCCCGGGCCGTCGAGCTCGCCGGCCGGGCCGACCCCGTGCTCGACTCGCTGTGCGTCCACGGCGACCACCCCGGCGCGGTCGCCCACGCGCACGCCGTACGACGCGCGCTCGAGGCTGCCGGCCACGTGCTGCGGGGGCTCTGAACCGATGCATGCCCTCCAGGTCGGTCGCCGAGCGCTGCTCGTCGAGGTCGACGACGCCCACGCCGCGCTGTCCCTCGCGCGCTGGGCATGTTCCGTGCAGGTCCAGGCCGACGAGGTGGTCCCCGCCGCCGCGACCGTGCTGTTCGACGGCGTTGCGGACCTGACGTCGTTGCGGCACCGGCTCGCCGACTGGACGCCCGCGGCGCCCGGGGCGCCGGGGGACCTGGTGGAGGTGGCCGTTCGTTACGACGGCCCGGACCTGGACTTCGTCGCCCACGCCTGGAGCATGGACGTCGAGGGAGTGGTGGCCGCCCACACCAGGGTCGAGTACGTCGCCGCGTTCTGCGGCTTCGCCCCCGGCTTCGCCTACCTGCAGGGGCTACCGGCCGAGCTCTCGGTGCCCCGGCTCGACTCGCCGCGCTCCCGGGTCCCGGCGGGCGCGGTGGCGCTGGCCGGCACCTGGTGCGGGATCTACCCGACGGCGTCGCCGGGCGGCTGGCGGATCCTCGGGAGCACCGATGCGGTGCTCTGGGACCAGGACCGCCCCTCACCGGCCCTGCTGCCGCCCGGCACCCGCGTGAGGTTCGTGGCCCGATGAGCCTCACGGTGCTCGATCCCGGCACCCTGACCACCGTCCAGGACCAGGGGCGTCACGGACACGCGCACCTCGGGGTGCCGCGGGCGGGTGCGTTGGACGCACCGGCTGCGGCCCTCGCCAACCGGCTGGTCGGCAATACAGTGTCCGCGGCCGTGCTCGAGGTGACGTTCGGCGGGTTGGAGGTTCGGGCAGCCGTGGGTCGCTGGGTGGCCGTCACCGGTGCTCCGTGCTCCGTCAGCATCGACGGCGTCGCCCGGAGCCACGACCGGGCCGAGTGGCTGGCAGCCGGGGCGACCCTGCGGCTGGGCACGCCGCGCACCGGGGTGCGCTCGTACGTCGCGGTCGCCGGTGGCATCGCCGTCCAGCCGGTGCTGGGGTCCCGCTCGACCGACACCCTGGCCTGGGTGGGTCCGCCGCGGGCCGAGGCGGGGATGGACCTGGCGGTCGGTGACCCCCTGGGCGATCCGCGCCCGCACGAGACCCCCCGGCACCGGCGTCCGGGGCCGTTGCGGATCAGGTCCGGCCCGCGTGCGGACTGGTTCGAGGCGGGTGCCCTCGAGGCGCTGTGCGGCACGACGTACACGGTGGAGGCGGACTCCAACCGGATCGGGCTGCGGCTGGAGGGTCCGCCGCTGGCCCGGTCGCGGACGGGCGAGCTGGCGAGCGAGGGCATGGTGCTCGGCGCGGTCCAGGTGCCGCCCAGTGGGCGGCCGGTGGTGTTCCTGGCCGACCACCCGCCGACGGGCGGCTACCCGGTGATCGGGGTCGTCCACGAGGAGGACCTCTGGCAGTGCGCCCAGCTCCGGCCGGGGGAGCAGGTCCGGTTCACCCTGGCTCGTCGGGCCGCCAGGGACTGAGCTCGGGGTCGTCGTCGGCGTAGGAGCGCACCGGCCCTGCCGGGCTCTCCGCGGTCTCGAAGCGCACCGTCACGACGCCCCGGCCGGAGCCCCACACCCAGCCGCGGCCCATCGCGGCGTGGACCACGTCCGTGCCGGGCGGCCAGGTCCGGCGGCGGAGCGAGGGTTCCTCCACCAGGTCGGGCAGGTCGTCGTCCTCCTGCTCGGTGGTCTCGCCGAACAGGTCCTCCTGGATCCAGTCGGCCAGGCCGGAGACGCCGACGCCGAGCAGCCGGACGCCGCCGGACGTGTCGAGGTCGGCGAGCAGCCCGCGCGTCAGGCGCGCGATCGTGGCCGCGCTGTCCGTGGGCGACGGCAGCGTGCTCGACCGGCTCAGCGTGGTGAAGTCGTGGAGCCGGACCTTGATCGTGACGGTGCGTCCCGACAGCCCGTGCTTGCGCAGCCGCCCGGCGACCTCGCCGGCCTGCCGGGCGAGCAGGCCCTCCATCAGCCGCCGGTCGGTGAGGTCGGTGTCGTAGGTGCCCTCGACGCTGACGGACTTGGCCTCGCGCTCGGGCACGACGGCGCGGTCGTCGTCGGCCCGGGCGAGACGGTAGAGCCCGTTGCCGTGGGCCTTGCCCACCAGCCGGACCAGCTCCTCGAGGCCCACGGACTCCAGCTCGGCGACCGTGTGGATGCCGGCGCGGCGCAACCGCTCGGCGGTGGCCGGCCCGACGCCGGGGATGACGGTCACGTTCATCGGCCGCAGGAGGTCGCGCTCGGTGCCGGGCGCCACGACGACCAGCCCGTCCGGCTTGTCGAGGTCGCTGGCGACCTTGGCGATGAACTTGGAGGTGCCGAGGCCGACCGAGGCGGTGAGCCCGCCGGTGACCTCGTGGACGCTGTCGCGCAGCTCCTGCGCGAGCGCGGTCACCGTCTCGATCTCGAGGTCGGGCAGGTCGGCCCGGGCGAGGTCGACGAACGCCTCGTCGAGGGAGAGCGGCTCGACCAGGGGCGAGACCGAGCGCAGCAGCGTCATCACGGCGACGCTGGCCTCGCGGTAGGCGTGGAAGCGGCCGGTCAGGAACGCCGCGTGCGGGCACCGGGACCGGGCCTCCCGCGTCGACATGGCCGAGCGCACGCCGTACCTGCGGGCTTCGTAGGACGCCGTCGCGACCACGCCGCGCCCACCCACGCCCCCGACGACGACGGGCTTGCCGCGCAACGACGGCTTGTCCCGCTGCTCGACGGAGGCGAAGAAGGCGTCGAGGTCGAGGTGCAGGACCGAGGCGAAGGCGCGCACTCAGCGACCCCGGGACGCGGCTGGAGTCACGGGAGGAGTGACGAGCGGCATGATGCGCAAACTACCGCGACCGGCCGACGGTCCCGCACGGGCGCGGGGGACCGGCCAGTGCCCACCACCTGCGCCCCGGTCCCGGTTCTCCACAGGCAGACCGGGGTGCCGCGTCGGGTCCGACGGTCGCGGGAAGAGTCCCCGGCATGACCAAGCCCCGCACTCCCACCACCCGGCTCACCGCCCGCAGCCCCGAGGACCTGCTGGCGGTCGTGCCCGTCGTCCTCGGCTTCGTGCCCCACGAGTCCGCCGTCATGCTGACCTTCGGCGCCGAGCGCACCTTCCACGCCCGCGTCGACCTGCCGCCCGTCGACGAGGACGTCCCCGACATGGTGGCGGCGCTGCTCGACCCGGTGTGCCGACATCGCGTTCGCCGGGTCGTCTTCATCCTGTACGCCGCGGACCCGACCTCAGCCGGGAATGTCTCCCGGTCCCTGGTGCGAGCCTTTCGAGACGCCGGCGTCGAGGTCATCGACGTGCTGCGTGCCGACGGTCAGCGGTGGTTCCCGCTGCTGCGCGCCCGGCCGGGTGTCCCGAAGTGGGGGGTGCCGTACGACGTGACGGCCCATCGGTTCGCGGCGCAGTCCGTGCTGGACGGGCAGGTCACCCACGCCTCGCGTGCCGAGCTGGCCGCCTCCCTGCGCAGCGACCCCGAGCGGGTGGCGGAGCTGACGGTGGCGGTGTCCCGCCTGCCCCGGTGGGGCCGGCAGCCGGTCGGTGAGGAGGCCTGGGCGCGGTCGCTGGTCCGGCGCCACGTCGCGGACGGGACGCTCCCCGAGGACGACGACGCCGCGCGGCTGCTGCTCGGCCTGTGCCACCTCCAGGTCCGCGACGCCGCCTGGGCGCTGATGACCCGTGACAACGCGCGGGCCCACCTCGTGCTCTGGACCGACCTGGTCCGGCGGGCTCCCGACCCGCTGCTGGCCCCGCCGGCAGCCCTGCTCGCGTTCGCCGCCTGGCTGGCCGGGCAGGGGGCTCTCGCCTGGTGCGCGGTGGACCGCTGCGTCGAGGCGGACCCCGGCTACCGGCTCGCCGGTTACGTCGCCCAGGCGCTGACCCACGCCCTGTCACCGGACGTCTGGGAGACCGACTCTGTTGATGGTCGGGGCGACGGCTGGGGCGACGGCTGGGGGAAGGGGGCGCTGGCCGACGATCCTGCGTGAGCCCCACCTGTTGCCGGGTGACCTAGGGTGCGGTCATGGGCGAAGAAGTGGAAGCACAGGAGTTCTCCCGGGCTGACCGGACCCGGCACCGGGAGAAGGTGCGCCGCTGCCTCGACGTCTTCGCCCGGATGCTGCGCGAGGCCCGCTTCGACACCGACGACCCGATGACGGGCCTGGAGGTCGAGCTCAACCTCATTGACGACAAGGGTGACCCGGCGCTGAAGAACGCCGAGGCCCTGGCCGCGATCGCACACCCCGACTTCCAGACCGAGCTCGGCCAGTTCAACATCGAGATCAACGTGCCGCCGGCCAAGCTCCGCGAGGGCGGGCTGACGACGTTCGAGGACAGCCTGCGTCGCAGTCTCAACGACGCGGAGTCCAAGTCGGCCGACGTGGGCGCCCACATGGTGATGATCGGGATCCTGCCGACGCTTGCCGAGGGGCACATGAACACGGCCAGCCTGAGCGCCAACCCGCGCTACCGGCTGCTGAGCGAGCAGATCCTGAACGCTCGCGGCGAGGACATCACCATCTCCATCTCGGGCACGGAGCGGCTCGACACGACGGCCGACTCGATCGTGCCCGAGGCGGCCTGCACCAGCACCCAGTTCCACGTGCAGACCTCGCCCGACCAGTTCGCCGACTACTGGAACGCCTCCCAGGCCATCGCCGCGGTCCAGCTGGCGGTGGCCGCCAACTCGCCGTACCTCCTCGGCAAGCAGCTGTGGCGCGAGACCCGCATCCCGCTCTTCGAGCAGGCCACCGACACCCGCAGCGAGGAGCTCAAGGCCCAGGGTGTGCGCCCGCGGGTGTGGTTCGGCGAGCGCTGGATCACCTCGGTGTTCGACCTCTTCGAGGAGAACGTCCGCTACTTCCCGGCGCTGCTGCCGGTCACCGACGAGGAGGACCCGCTCGAGGTGCTCGAGGCCGGCGGGACGCCCCACCTCGCGGAGCTCCGGCTCCACAACGGCACGATCTACCGCTGGAACCGTCCCGTCTACGACATCGCCGCGGGCGTTCCTCACCTGCGCGTCGAGAACCGCCTGCTGGCGGCCGGGCCGACCGTCGCCGACACGATCGCGAACGCCGCGTTCTACTTCGGGTTGGTGCGGGCCGTGGCGGAGAGCGAGCGGCCGCTGTGGTCGCAGATGTCCTTCAGTGCCGCCGAGGAGAACTTCCACGTCGCCGCCCAGCAAGGCGTCGAGGCCCAGATCTACTGGCCGGGCGTGGGCCAGGTGCGCGCCACCGAGCTCATCCTGCGCCGGCTCCTGCCGATGGCCCACCAGGGCCTCGACTCCTGGGGCGTGGCTCCCGAGGAGCGCGACCGCCTGCTCGGCATCATCGAGCAGCGCTGCCTCACCGGGATCACCGGCGCCGAGTGGTTCGTGCGCCGGATGGAGAAGCGGGCCGACATGGACAGGTTCGACGCGCTCCGGGCGACGCTGCTGGAGTACCGCGAGGGCATGCACACCAACGAGCCGGTCCACACCTGGAGCTGACCGGCTCCTCACGCGTCGGTCAGCGGGAGCGCAGTCGCTTCCAGGTCCGTTGCACGCCGCTGCGCGGGTCGCGCCACCCTCGCCGGGTCACGACCACCATGGTCAGCTCCGCCCCCACCTCGGCGCAGGCGGCGCGAGAGGCGGCCAGCCAGGCGACGTCCACGTCCTGCAGCTCGAGGCCTCCCGGCCGGGTCAGCCAGACGAGGGGCGACGCCCCGGATCGGGTCGTACGGCGCAGCAGGGCCGCCACGACGTCGGTGCAGAGCGCCTGGTCCACCCGGTCGCCGGAGCCCAGCGCGAACACCCCTTGCGAGCCGCCGGGAGCGCCGACGTGCAGCAACGGCGCGAAGACCCGGCGTCGCTCGGAGACGGTGTGCTCGAGGACGGCTCGGCGCAGCGTGTCGTGGAGCTGCCGGGTGAGCGGCTCGCGGATCCCTTCCATGGCAACCTCCCGGCGACAGGCTGCCCGATGTGGCCGCGCCACGCGGCGTCCGTCCACAGGCTCCCGTCCTGCCTCCGGATTCGATAGCGTGAGGCGTGGGCCACCTGGTCCGCACGGACGAGGACGAGGAGGGTCGATGGGGACCGTCGTGGTGGGCTATGTGCCCAAGCCGGAGGGTGAAGCCGCGCTGAGCAAGGCGATCGACGAGGCAAAGCTGCGCGGCATCAAGCTCGTCGTCGTGAACTCGCACCGTGGGGGACAGGAGTTCGACGGGGACGCCGCACTCAAGGTCGAGAAGGAGATGGACGCCGTGCGCGCCCGGCTCGACGAGGCCGGTGTGGCCTACGACCTGCGCCAGCTGGTGCGCGGCTTCGAGCCCGCCGAGGACCTGATCAGCATCGCCGAGGCGAACTCCGCCGAGCTGATCGTGATCGGCCTGCGGCGCCGTTCGCCGGTCGGCAAGCTGATCCTGGGCAGCAACGCCCAGCGGATCCTGCTCGACGCCCACTGCCCGGTGCTGGCGGTCAAGGCCGGCGACTGAGGGCAGCAGCCGGGATCGCCGCTGGCAGGATGGGGACATGGCCATCCACATCACCGGCGACCCGGCAGCCGACCAGGTCCTGACCGACGATCCCTTCGCGCTCCTGGTCGGGATGATGCTCGACCAGCAGTACCCCATGGAGCACGCGTTCCGCGGCCCTGCCAAGGTGCTGGACCGGTTCGGCAGCCTCGACCCGGCGCGCATCGCGGCGGCCGACCCGGAGGAGTTCGCCGCTCTCTGTGCGACCCCGCCGGCCATCCACCGCTTCCCCGGCTCGATGGCGGCCCGCCTGCAGACGCTCGCCGCGCTCGTCGAGACCCGGTACGACGGTCACACCGAGCGGCTGTGGACCGAGGCGAGCACGGGCAAGGAGCTGCTCGCCCGGGTGATGGACCTGCCCGGCTTCGGCAAGCAGAAGGCGCAGATCTTCGTGTCCCTGCTGGCCAAGCAGCTCGACGTCCGCCCCGAGGGTTGGGAGGCGGTGGTCGGCGCCTACGCCGAGGAGGGCTACCGGTCGGTGGCCGACGTGGTCGACCCGGAGTCGCTGCAGAAGGTGCGCGACTTCAAGAAGCAGAAGAAGGCTGCTGCCAAGGCGGTCTGAGATCGTCTGCTGCGATCCGGCCGTCCGCGATCCGGCCACTTCGCGGGGGGAATGAGGGTTGGTCACCGTGGCCGTGGCAGAATGAACAACGCGGCTCTTGACTTTACCGGGCTTCGCCGCGCCCCCATGTCAGTTGACGAGAGGTGTTCGTGTCCTCGAACGCGCGCAAGATGCTTCCTGCTGAGGTGCTGTCGCACCCTGCCGTCGCAGCCCTGATCGACCGGGGGACCCCGACCGGCAGCCTGACGCCGGAGGAGGTGCGACAGGCCAGTGAGGATGCCCAGGTCGAGCCGCGCCACCTCAAGGCGCTGCTCGGTCACCTGAGTGCCCTCGGAATCTCGGTGAGCGTCAACGCGTCGAGCAGCCGCGCCGTCGCGGCCGCCACGACGCGCAAGACGACCACCGCCAAGACCGCCAAGAAGGCCGCGCCGGTGAAGAAGGCCGCCGCGACCCCCGAGGCAGTCCCCGCCGCGCCGGCCAAGAAGGCGGCCGCGAAGAAGGCCACGGCCAAGAAGGCCGCCGCGGCGCCCGAGGAAGTGGTCGACCCGGCCGCCATCGGTGCGGACGGCAAGAAGATCCTCCCCGACATCCCGGACGACCAGTTCGAGAAGGACGTCAAGACCGACCCCACGATCGTCGAGGACGAGAAGTCCGCGACCTTCGTGGTCTCCGCGGCCGACGACACTGACGAGCCCGAGCAGCAGGTCATGGTGGCCGGTGCCACCGCCGACCCGGTCAAGGACTACCTCAAGCAGATCGGCAAGGTGCCGCTCCTCAACGCCGAGATGGAGGTCGAGCTCGCCAAGCGGATCGAGGCCGGTCTCTTCTCCGAGGAGAAGCTCGCCAAGGGCGGCAAGATCACCCCGAAGGTCCACGAGGAGCTCGAGTGGATCTCCGAGGACGGACGGCGCGCCAAGAACCACCTGCTCGAGGCCAACCTGCGGCTCGTGGTCTCCCTGGCCAAGCGCTACACCGGCCGCGGCATGCTCTTCCTCGACCTGATCCAGGAAGGCAACCTCGGTCTGATCCGCGCGGTCGAGAAGTTCGACTACACCAAGGGCTACAAGTTCTCGACCTACGCGACGTGGTGGATCCGCCAGGCGATCACCCGCGCCATGGCTGACCAGGCGCGCACGATCCGCATCCCCGTGCACATGGTCGAGGTCATCAACAAACTGGCCCGCGTGCAGCGCCAGATGCTCCAGGACCTGGGCCGCGAGCCCACCCCGGAGGAGCTGGCCAAGGAGCTCGACATGACCCCCGAGAAGGTCATCGAGGTCCAGAAGTACGGCCGCGAGCCCATCTCGCTGCACACGCCCCTCGGTGAGGACGGCGACTCCGAGTTCGGCGACCTGATCGAGGACTCCGAGGCGATCGTTCCCGCCGACGCGGTCTCGTTCACCCTGCTCCAGGAGCAGCTGCACGCCGTGCTCGACACGCTCTCCGAGCGTGAGGCCGGCGTCGTCAGCATGCGGTTCGGCCTGACCGACGGCCAGCCCAAGACGCTGGACGAGATCGGCAAGGTCTACGGCGTGACCCGGGAGCGGATCCGCCAGATCGAGTCCAAGACCATGTCGAAGCTGCGGCACCCGTCGCGCTCGCAGGTCCTGCGCGACTACCTGGACTGATACGAACCAGCCCCCTGACCTGTTTCCGCAGGTCAGGGGGCTTTTTCGTGTCGCGCCTAGCCCTTCAGGTTGATGATGCGGACCATCCCCATCAGTGCGTGCGGCATCCCCGTCTTCGGGTCCGGGAAGAAGCACAGCTGGACATAGGTGCCTCGCGGCAGGTCGTAGGACGCCGTCATGCTGTGCCCGGGGCTGAGGACCTCGGTGTCCAGCGTGCCCGGACGACCGAAGTCGAACGTACAGTCAGGGTCATTCAGGCAGTCGATGACCTGCTTGCGCGTCGTCCCCTTCGCCACGTGCTGCAACTCCAGGAAGTGCGGTGAGTCCGTCGCCGCGTTCTTGAAGGTCAGCGTGCCCTTGCTCGGCAAGGACTTGGCACCGCCCCACCGGGCCCCCGACCTGGCGCGCACCGTGCCGTCTGACGCGGGGGTCGCCCGCTTCACCGCGGGTCCGGTGACGTGCAGCGTCGCGACCTTCGTGGGCGCCGCCCGGCCGAAGTTGTAGATGAAGTACTCGCCGGCCCTCGGGAGCACGACCGTGCCCTGCACGCTGTCGCCGTGGTCCGCAGCGAGACCGCCGTAGAACGTCGACTTGCGGATCACCCGCCTGAGGGCCTGGAGGCCATCGGGAGGCGGCGCTTCGGAAGCCTTGACGTCGGCCCTGAAGTCCTTGAAGGTGTAGCCCTTCTTGAACCGGATGAAGCCGGCCGATCCGCCCGGCCCCTTGCCGGTCACGGTGGTCGCTACACGTCCCGCTCTGAACGTGTGTGGACCCTGCACGTCGGCGCCCGACTTGCTGATCGTGATCTTGAGCGTCGGAGTGGGCGCGAGGCGGGCGGAGGTGCCGCTGTCGACCGCCGTACTGGGACCCAACGTGACCAGTGTCAGAGACACGACGGAGACCGCCGCTACCCCCCATCTGGACAGGGCAGACATCTTCATGGCGTTCCCTTCCCTGAAATGACCGGACCTTGCCCAATATCGTCTGGTGCCCCATGCGTGGCAACACCCACATTGGCGACATTGTTGACCCATTGTGGCGGTGTCGCAGCACGCGTTTCCGCGGTCAGATGGGGCCATGCGCAGATCATGGGGCCCTCGGATGGCCGTCTTCCTCGTCGCGTTGCTGGTCTCGCTCGGCTACGGCAGCCTGGGCCCGGATCCGGTGGCGGCCACCAGCCGCGGCGTCGTCCTGGGCAAGGTGCCCCACACCAAGGTCCCCCTGTCCGCGTCGATCATCATCCCCAAGGGCGCCGCAACCAAGGGGTACGCCACCAAGCTCGTGACGATCTCGCAGGACGGCCTGCTCAGCGTCGTCAACCTCGACACCATCGACCACACCGTCACGACCGTCGCCGTGGACGCGAACGGCGACCCGCTCATCGACGTCCTGGTCCCGCCGGGGTCGACGATCTCGATTCCCGCGGCGAGCGAACTGGCTGCCGGGACGTATGACTTCTACTGCCGCTTCCACCCGAACATGCAGGGGAAGCTGGTCGTGCAGGGAACATCGGGCGGGGTCACACCGACACCCCCAAGTTCGAGCAGCCGCTTGTCGTGCCCGAGGTGGTGCGTTCCGACCATGTGCGGCTGACCATGCGGCGGACCAAGGAGCGGATGCTCCCGCGTGGCAGGAGGACTCCCCTGTGGACCTACGGCGGCAGCTGGCCAGGCCCGACGATCCGCAGGCCGGCTGGCCACGACACCAAGGTGACCTTCGTGAACGCCCTCCCCAAGGGCGCCGGGTCGGCCACGGTGCATCTGCACGGCGATCACCACAAAGCCAAGGACGACGGGCAGCCGGACCGCTTCCTCATCCGCAGGGGCCAGGCGAGGACCTACGACTTCCCGCTCACCTATGCGGGGCGGCCGGAGCCGAGCTCGTTCTTCTTCTACCACGACCACCGGATGGACAAGACGTCTCCCAACAACTGGCGGGGCCTGCAGGGCATGTTCATCGTGGACGATGAGCGGAACCAGAACCTCCGGCTCCCCCAGGGCAGGCATGACGTCCCCCTGCTCATCGCGGACCGCAGCTTCACCTCGACCAACCGCCTGACCGACCCGTTCAAGCACGGGCCGAGGATGGTGATGTCCCCCGAAGGAGGCATGACGTTCAAGGGACCGAAGGCCCCACCGAACGACGCCACAGTCGGCACCCGCATCCTGGCCAACGGCCGTTTCGCGCCGTACCTGCGGGTGTCCGCGACGCGGTATCGGCTCCGGCTGCTCAACGCGTCGAACTTCTCGGCCTACAACTTCGCGCTGTCCGACGGGCGCCCGTTCGTCCAGGTCGGCACCGGCAACGGCCTCCTGCCACGCCCGGTGGTGCGCCAGAACATCCTGCTCGGCCCGGCCCAACGAGCCGACGTCATCGTCGACTTCCACCGGGAGAGCGGCCAGAACATTGTCCTCTCGACGATCCCCCGTACCGACGGGGCCAAGACCGGCACCGGGTCTCGAACGGCAGCCATCATGCAGTTTCGGGTCAAGAGGCAGGCCGCCGACCGCTCGCGCCTCCCAGCCAAGCTGAACGCGCCACAGGCGATCACCGCTCCCAAGCGGATTGCGAAGACCTGGACGTTTGGCCTCAAGGGAGATGCGAAGTCCGGAACCTTCTGGTCGATCAACGGAAAGGCCTTCGACTCCACACGCGTCGACTTCAAGGTCCCGCTCGGGTCCACCCAGCGGTGGCGGCTACGAAATGTCAGCCCGGTGACCCACTACGTCCACATCCACGCAGAGCAATGGCACACCGTCACCCGCGACGGCCGGCGCCCACCGCCCTGGGAGCGAGGCCTCGAGGACACCTGGCGCCTCGACCCCGGGGAATCGGTGACGGTCGCAGCCAGGTTCACTGACTACCCGGGCGCGTTCATGATCCACTGCCACATGCTCGACCACGAGGATCACGGGATGATGGCGCGCTTTGTCGTCACCGACCCGCGTCGAGGCCGCAGCGCGACCGTCCATTCGGTCGGACACGAGCACGATCATCGTGCCGGGGCGTCGGGTGAGATGTCGATGGCCAGCCACGCGGGCACCCCGCTGAACGGGTCGGACCGGCACCAGTCGCAGCCCACCGACGTGCCACGATTCGTCGCACGGTCCGGCTCGGCCCTGGCGGTCGAGCTTCTTCTCGGCGTCCTGGTCCTGGTTCTGGTCCGGGTCCTGGGTCGGAGACCTGCCCGGGCCCCTGTTTCCTGACGGCTGGTTGCCGACGCCGGAGCACAGGGGCTTTCGACGCCGGCCATCAGCACGACTATGCGGACTGACTCAGGACAGAGGCGGGGCGCCCGTGGCTTCGGCCGGGGCGCCCCGCCGCTGCATCTCCGCCGCGGCACGGGCCAGACCGCCGTGCTCCAGGCCGGCCAGCGTCGTGGCTCCACGCCAGACGAGCCGGCCGTCTCGTCGTACGCTCACGTCCAGCCGGCCACCGAGGTGCTCGAGCGCACCGGGCGTGTTGCGTCGCTCGCTCGGCAGCGGGACAGGCAGGACGTGGGCAGTCGACAACGCCGCGTGGGCCTCCACCTCGACGGCCCACCGCCGGTTGCGGCCGCGCAGCAGCCAGGTGTCGTCGCTGACCCGGGCCCGGACCGCTGAGGTGACCGGGTTGCCGAGCCGTACGACCTCGCCGCCGGGCAGGCGGACCACCAGCGCGGTCAGCTCGGTGTGCAGCGGCCCCGCGGTGACCTGGCCACCGGCGAACGCCACGCACGCGGCGTCCTCGTCGAAGCCCTGGGCCTGTCCCCACCACCACGTGTCCGGGAAGCCCTCGCGGCCCCAGTTCTTCTCGGCGTAGACCTGGGCGTCCTCGAACTCCCACACCTCGCCGTCGAGCACCGCCCTGCCGGTGGCCCGGCCGCCGAGCAGCCAGGGGTGCCAGTACTGGTTGAGGGCAGGCACCGACTGGAACCCGCTGGACCCGCCGAAACGACGCCGCGGCCAGGGCAGGGGGTCGGTGATGGTCAGCTCGAGACGGGCCGCGGGGCCGAGGTCCAGGCGCACGCTGCGCGCGTCGGCAACGAAGGCGCTGCCGGCGGAGACCGCCAGGCGGGTGGTGTCCGCGCTGGCGACGGGATGGGCGCTGACGGCGAGGAACGGAGCAGGGTGGGCGGCGAGTCCGAGCGTTGCCCAGTGCTCCCCGCTGCCGTCGCGGTTGACGCCGATCAGGGCGACGAGCACCCGGCCGGTACGGCGATCGGTGACCCGCCAGAAGTACCCCTCCATCGCCACGCCGTGCGCGGCCAGGAGGTTGCCGAAGGGGAGGTCGGCGCCGGTGGCGCGGTAGGCCGCGTGAGCTCGCACGCTGCAGGATCGCACGCCCGTCCGGGCGGCCGGCGTACGGCCCTGCTGAGGGTTCAACGCTTGGCGTCGTGGCGCACGCGCCGGCGCAGCTGCAGGATCCGCAGGCTGCCAGCGGCGGTGGCGAGGAAGAGCCCGGCTGCCGTGGCGATCAGGAGTGTCACCGACAATGGCGCGTCGCCCTCCCAGCCGAGGAACTGGACGCTGACCTGGTCGGTGTTCTGCGCGATGAAGATGATCAGCAGCAGGAGGACCACGCCGAAGCTGACCACCGCTGCCCAGACGCCGCTGGTCCGCGAGCCCCGTAGCGGGTCCTTCGACGGGGCGGTGCGGTTCCCCGCGCTGGTCCCCGCGCTGGTCCCCGCGCTGGTCTCAGCGGGCGACGTGGGCTGACCGGCGCCGGTCGCGGGGGTGGGCTCGTTCTCGGGGGTGGCCGCGTTGCTCATGCCCCATGTGTACCCCGACGGGCGAGGAACAGTCCGATCGCCGCGCGCCCGGGCGGGCCGATGGCACCTGCCCGGGACGGGTTTGCAACTCTGGAGGGAGTTCCGGCATCTGAGTGGATGAGAGCAGCCGACCACAGGAGCAGATCGATGAACCTCAGCACCCGCGCCCCTCACCGGATCACCAGCCGACTGGCGATGGCCACCGCGCTGGCGCTCACCACCGTGGGCGTGATGGCGCCGGCGTTCGCCGAACGTACGGCGGTCAAGGACCCCGCGGACGCGACCGCGAGCCTCACCGACATCCGGAAGGTGGTCGCCGACCACGGTTCGAACCGGGTGCTGGTCAAGGTGCGCTTCACCGACCTGCAGCCCACCTCGGACGGCGGCCCGTCCAGCATCGGGATCTTCCTCGACACCGACGAGACCAGGGGTGGTCCGGAGTTCATGCTGGGCAGCGGTCTCCAGCAGGGCACCGACTACCAGCTGGTGCGGCTGCGGAAGTGGAAGCTGGTGGGGGAGCCGCTGAGCTGTGCGCACAAGGTGGCGCTCGACTTCGAGGCCGACGTCCTGCGCTTCCGGGCGTCGCGGCCCTGCCTCGACGACCCCGAGCAGGTGCGGGTCGCGGTGAAGATGACCGACCTGTACGACGCCTCGCACCCGGTCGTCGACTGGCTGAAGGGCCGGCGCGAGTTCACCGGCTGGCTCGCCAGCGACTGACCCGGCCGCGGGCCGCGATCAGCCGGCCGCGACCAGCGCTATCGCCACCGCGCACAGGGCCAGGCCCATGGCCTGGGCCCGGTGCACGTGCTCGCGCAGGAGCGAGGCGGCCAGCAGCACGGTGAAGGCGGGGTAGAGCGAGGTGATCACGGCCGTGACCGTGAGGTACCCGTGGTGGGTCGCGACCAGGAACGCCCCGGTTGCCAGGGCGCCGAGGATCCCGCTGACGACGCCGGCGAGCGCCTGCGGCTCGCGGGGGAGCCAGGGAGAGCGCAGCGCGGTGGCCACGGCCACGACGGCCACTCCGGCCACGACCTGGTTGAGGGCCAGCGGGAGGAACCCCGACTCCTCGGGGATCTGGGCGAGCGCGGCGAAGAGGGTGCCGAAGCCGAGACCGGCGAGCACGCCATCGGTGAGACCGGAGCCGGCCCCCGCGCCCAGCCGACCCGCCGGCTGGCTGGCGACCAGCCAGATGCCGGGCAGGGCCACCAGGATGCCGACCCAGACCAGGAGCTCGGGACGCTCGCCGGTGAGCACCCCCACCGCGACCGGCACCAGGGCGGCTCCGACCCCGGAGACGGGGGCGACCACCCCCATCCGGCCGGAGGACAGGCCGCGGTAGAGGAACGCCGTCCCGAGACCGTTGCCCAGGCCCGCGACCACGGCCCACAGCAGGTCGACCCGGGTCGGTGAGCCGTCGGTGAACAGGGTGACCGCGAAGACCGCCGCGGCGCCGCCGAGCTGGGCGGTCAGGGCCACCGCCCAGGGGCTCACCCGCTTGGAGAAGACCCCGCCGACGAAGTCGGCGAGGCCGTAGGACACTGCCGCGAGCAGGGCCAGCAGGATGCTGAACATGTCAGGTGGCCACGACGGCCACGAGCCACACGCCCGTGGCGAGGACCGCGGCGGCGAGCTCGATCAGGATGCTGAGCCCGACCGCGGCCAGGGCGGCCTTCGTCGAGGGCCAGGCAGGCTCGGCGCCCAGCCGGCGCCGCTCCGCGGCGTACACCCCGATGACGAAGCCCAGGAAGATGCCCACCACGGGGACCACGAAGAAGCCGATGACCGCGCCGGCCGCACCGACCCACTGGGTGGAGGCGGGGACGCCCGCGCCCTGGAGCCGGCGACCGGGAACGGCGTACTTCACGACCGTGCCGGCCGCGAGCAGCACCGCGGTCACCGCCAGGACGCCCCAGGCGGTCGCGCCGCCGCGTTCGGTGGACCACACGAGGATGGCGGCCAGGACGAGCACGGAGCCCGGCAGGACGGGAACCAGGATGCCGACCAGGCCCAGGAGGATGACCAGGCCGACGCCGACTTCGAGAGGGGTCACGCGGCACACCCTGTCACGGCGCCGGGCCGGAAATGTGTGACGGCCCCGGACCGTGGTCCGGGGCCGTCACATCGGCTGGTGGTGCGGGTCAGCGCTCGGGGTCGGGCGCGGGGCGCGGCGTGTCGCCGAGCTTGTGGGTCTCGTCGACGACGTTCGCGGCGATCTCACGCAGCTTGTCTCCGTGCTCACGCGCGTGGTGCGCGCAGAACAGGAGCTCGCCGCCGGTCTGGAGCTCCACACGGAGGTAGGCCTGGGCTCCGCAACGGTCGCAACGGTCCACAGCGGTCAGAACTGTGGAGGTGGGGGCAACGGCAGTGGTCACTACGGCCTCATTTCTCTTCATCGGTGTCTTGCTCAACGTAGCGCCGGGGGTCAAAGATTCCCGGACCCTGCATATCCCCGAGTTGTCATCCAATCATGGAGTCTCTGCCCGGTTTCGCGGGATTCCACACCTCGGAAGCCCAATTTGGGGAAAAGACGTCTAGCCCTTTCGAGTGTCGCGCTTGTGCGGGGAACCGGTCGGGGTTCCCGGTCCTGGGGACCGATCGTGTCCACATCGTGACGTGACCCACACGGATGCTGCTGTTCTTCGTCACGGTAGACCCGGTCCTGCCCGCCCACCGGCAGGCGAGCCTTCTGCGTCGTACGGCGTGTCGCAGGTAGATTCGACGCCGAACCCCCGACCGGATTGCGCACGCTGGGAGCCCACGATCGACAACACGTACAACGCGGCCCATCTCCTGGTGCTGGAGGGCCTCGAGGCCGTCCGGAAGCGCCCGGGGATGTACATCGGCTCGACCGACACCCGCGGGCTCATGCACTGTCTCTGGGAGATCATCGACAACGGCGTGGACGAGGCCCTGGCCGGCGCGGCCAAGCGGATCGAGGTCACCCTCCACCCCGACGACTCCGCGGAGGTCCACGACGACGGGCGCGGCATCCCGGTCGACAAGGAGCCCAAGACGGGGCTGCCCGGTGTCGAGGTGATCTTCACCAAGCTGCACGCCGGCGGGAAGTTCGGTGGCGGCTCGTACGTCGCCACCGGTGGCCTGCACGGGGTGGGGGCCTCGGTCGTCAACGCCCTGTCGTCGCGGCTCGACGTGGACGTCGACCGCTCGCCCGCCCAGCAGGGGATGTCCTTCCAGCGTGGCGCGCCCGGGGTGTTCGCCGCTCCCGGGCCGGGCCAGAAGTTCGAGCCGAGATCCGGCCTGACCCGCAAGGGCGGCCGGGTCGCCAAGGGCAGGAGCGGCACCCGCATCCGGTTCTGGCCGGACCGCCAGATCTTCACCAAGGACGCGACGTTCGTCTACGACGAGCTGATCACCCGTGCCCGCCAGACGTCGTTCATCGTGCCGGGCCTCGAGCTGGTGATCCGGGACATGCGCGGGCCCGACCCGGTCGAGGAGAAGTTCCGGCACGACGGCGGGATCGCGGAGTTCGCCGACTTCCTGTCCACGGGCGAACCGGTCACCGACATCCTGCGTCTGCAGGGCATGGACACCTTCACCGAGACGGTCCCGCTGCTCGACGAGCAGGGCCACATGACGCCCCAGGAGGTCGAGCGCGAGCTCCACGTCGACGTCGCCGTGCGCTGGGGGACCGGCTACGACACCGAGCTGCGCTCGTTCGTGAACGTCATCGCCACCCCCAAGGGCGGCACCCACCTGAGCGGCTTCGAGCAGGGCGTGACCAAGACGTTCAACGACGTGATGCGCTCCAGCAAGGCGCTCAAGGTCAACGACGCCGACGTGATCAAGGACGACGTCCTCGAGGGGCTGACCGGCGTGGTCACCGTGCGCCTGGCCGAGCCCCAGTTCGAGGGCCAGACCAAGGAGATCCTCGGCACCCCGGCCGCGCGCGGCATCGTGCGCAAGGTCGTCTCGGCGGAGCTGAAGAAGTTCCTCACCTCGACCAAGCGGGCCGAGAAGGCCCAGGCCAAGCTGGTGATGGACAAGGTCGTCGGCGCGTCCAAGACCCGGATCGCCGCCCGCCAGCACAAGGAGACGCAGCGCCGGAAGAACGCGCTGGAGTCCTCCGCGCTGCCCTCCAAGCTGGCCGACTGCCGGGCCAACGACAACGACCGCACCGAGCTGTTCATCGTCGAGGGGGACTCCGCGCTCGGCACCGCCAAGCTCGCCCGCGACTCGGAGTTCCAGGCGCTGCTGCCGATCCGCGGCAAGATCCTGAACGTCCAGAAGGCCTCGGTGGGCGACATGCTCAAGAACACCGAGTGCGCCTCGATCATCCAGGTCGTCGGCGCCGGGTCGGGGCGCACCTTCGAGCTCGAGGCTCGCCGTTACGGCCGGATCATCTTCATGGCCGATGCCGACTCCGACGGTGCCCACATCCGCTGCCTGCTCGCCACGCTGTTCTTCAAGTACATGCCCGAGCTGATCAGCGAGGGCCGGGTCTACTCCGCCGTCCCGCCCCTGCACCGGATCGAGATCTCGAAGCCCAAGAAGGGCATGGACAAGTACGTCTACACCTACTCCGACGACGAGCTCCAGCGGAAGCTCGCCGAGCTCAAGAAGAAGAACGTCTCCTGGAAGGACCCGGTCCAGCGCTACAAGGGGCTCGGCGAGATGGACGCCGACCAGCTGGCCGAGACCACCATGGACCCCCGCCACCGCACCCTGCGCCGGATCACGGTCGACGACGCCGAGGTCGCCGGCAAGGTCTTCGAGCTGCTGATGGGCTCGGAGGTGGCGCCCCGCAAGGAGTTCATCGTGCAGGGCGCCTACGAGGTGGACGTCGAGGCGCTGGACGCCTGAGTCAGAACTTCTGCTCGATGAGCCCGGTGTCGACGTCGTAGACGAACCCACCGACGAGCACCGAGTCGGGGATCAGCGGGTGTGACTGCAGCTTGCGCACGTCCACCTCGAGCGTTGCAATCTGGTCGTCGACGACGTGGAACTCGGCCCACGAGGCGTCCACCCCGGCTGACTCGCTGACCCGCTCGCGCAGCTCCTGCTCGGTGTTCAGCGTCATCGCGCAACGGGTGTGGGGGATCACCAGGATCCGGTTCACCCCGAGCAGGTGGACGCCGAGCACGAGCGCCTCGAGCGCCGCCTCGGTGACCCGGCCACCGGGGTTGCGGAAGATCTTGGCGTCGCCGGCCTTGAGGCCCAGCATGTTGAGCGGGTCGATCCGCGAGTCCATGCAGGTCACGATCGCCACGCCTGCGTGGGCCACGCCGTCGAAGCCGCCGAGCGCGAAATCGTCGGCGAACTTGCTGTTCGCCGCCATCAGGTCTTCGAAGTCAGCCACAACCCGAACGCTAGCGGAGGCGGGGGAACTGGTCTCGACAGGCTCGACCAGCGGACCGGGCTCGAGCAGCGGGACGCTCAGCCGTGGACCCGCAGCAGGTCGCCGGTGGCGACCGCACGGGTCGCGGCGTTGCGGAAGAGCACGAGGGCCAGCACCGCGGCGACCACCGCGCAGACCGCGGCACCGGCGAAGACGGTGTGCTCCTGGGCGATCCCGGCCACGCGCAGCAGGTCGGTGAACTCGTCGCAGCGGCTCTTGCCGCCACAGACCTCGCGGGCCGAGGGCAGGTCGGACTGCTCGGCGTAGTAGCGCCGCAGCCCGATCGTGGTCAGGGCCGAGATGCCGACCAGCATCCCGACCATCCGGGCCACGACGACCAGGGCGCTGGCCAGACCGTGCACCTCGTCGTCGGTGCTGGCCAGGACGGCCGCGTTCACCGGGGCGAGGGCCAGACCGAAGCCGAGGCCGCACACGAGCAGGGCGACGTTGGACGACAGGTCGTCCAGGCTGGTGAGGCCCCACCGGCTCATCAGGACGAAGCCGACCGCGGCCAGTGCCATGCCGATCGCCGTGACCAGCCCGGCGCTCCTGGTCCGGGTGAGGTAGCCGCCCAGGACGGCGCCCACCGGGAGGGCGACGAGGAACCGCACCAGCACCAGGGCCGCCATCAGCTGCGAGTCGGAGTGGACGGTGGTGCGCGCAAAGATCGGGATGTCGATCAGCGCCGCGATCAGGGCGGCCCCGATGAAGAAGCTGACCAGCATCGCGCCCCAGGCGGGGGTACGGCGCAGCGCACCGGCCGGCACGAGCGGGGACTCGGCCCGGCGCAGGTGCAGGACGAACGCCACGGCGGCGATCGCCGCGCCGAGGAGGTACCAGAGCCCCTGGTCGGAGAAGACCTGGACCTTGGGGTCGGCGGTCGCGAAGGCGAGGATCACGCCGGCCAGCGCCACCGCCAGGAACAGGGAGCCGACCAGGTCGGCCTCGCGCATGCTGCGCCCCCAGCCGGCCAGGTCGACGAGCGGGTGGGCTGCCGTCACGCAGCGCGCCAGGAACAGCGCGAAGGCCGCGATCGCCACGACACCGAGCGGTGTGAGCCAGCGCCCGTCGCCGGCGAACGGGACGAAGAGCTGGCCCCAGGTGAGGTCGCGCAGCACCTGGCTGGGGCGCACGAAGACCAGGGCCCCGGTCGCGAGGGTCAGCAGCAGCAGGAGGAGGCCGACGAGGTCGGGTGGTCTCGACGGTCTCGACCGGCCGGGGCCGGCGAGGCGCTGGATCGCGGCGGCGAGCACGAGCCCGACGGCGAGGTTGACCAGGAAGATCGCTCGCCAGTCCGCGACGGCGAGCACGAGCGCCCCGAACAGTGGCCCGATCACGCTGCCGAGCTCCTGGACCGCCGACACGACGCCGAGGGGTACGCCGCGGCGCTCGACGGGATAGAGGTCGGCCACGAGCGCGAGGGTGGCCGGGACCAGTCCGCCACCGCCGACGCCCTGGAGGAAGCGCCCGCTCACCAGGCTGGGCATGTCATAGGCCAGCGTGGTGACCAGCGAGCCCACGGCGAACAGGACGAGGGCGGCGACCAGGACGGGGACCCGGCCCCGGAGGTCGGCGATCCGCCCGATCAGCGGGAGCATCGCGACGTAGCCGAGCAGGAATCCCGACACGATCGGGGCCGCGCGCTGGAGCTGGTCGATCGGGATCCCGACGCTGCCCATCATGTCCGGCAGCGCCAGCACGACGACATAGGTGTCAGCAGCGGCGAACGCGACCGCGACGGCCGCCAGGCTCAGCAGCAGTCGCGGCTGGCCGGTCACGGTGCGGAGATCTCCGGGTCCGTGCCGTAGTCGTCGAACCCGATCGTGTACGTCATCGGGTCCGAGCCCTGGTAGAACACCCCCGTCAGGGTCGCCTCACGCAGCTCGCCGTCGGCGCTGATCGTGTAGGCGGCGTCGAAGTCGCCGGAGGCGCTCGGGATGACGTTCGAGACGACGTCGCCGGGGACCGAGCCGGTGTACTCAGTGAGGATCTCGTCGTTGTCGGCGCCGCCCCGGACGCTGTCGCCCTCCTCGACGTCGGTCGTGGCCGGGAGCAGGGAGGAGAAACCGGCGTCGCTGCTCATCAGCTGGGCCGGGTCGGGGGCGCCGTAGTCCGTCGGGTCGACGTCCTGCCAGCCCGGCGTCAGCGGAATCTGGGCGTAGACCTTGCCGTCCACCGCGACCACGGGGACGTCGAACGGCTGCCCCGACAGCTCCACGGTGATCGACCCGTCGAAGGCGGGGTCGTGGGTGCCCACACCGGTCGCCTCGGTGATCCCCGTGACGCCGGAGGGCAGGTCGTCGGTGGCCAGCGTCAGGTTGACCCCCGTGGTCTCGTCGAGGGTCTTCTTGGCCAGCGCCAGCACCTCCTCGGGCGACTTGTCGGAGCTGACCGCCTCGCCCTTGCTGCACGAGGCGAGGGCCAGCGCGATGACGCCGGTGAGGAGGACGGCGACGAGCGGGGCGAAGACTCGGCGCGGACGCGCGGGGGACCGGGTCGGCATGCGTTCAGCCTGTCATATCGTCGGGCGCGGACAACCGCCCGGCGAGAGCGCCGGCGCAGGCAGCGATGGCCTGGCTGCCGGGCACCCCGGAACCGTCGCGACGGCCCGAGGCCTCCGGCAGGTCGATCGGTGCACCGCTGGACGCGGCGGCGCGTGCGGGCGTCGTACCGGCCCAGGCGAACACCAGTGCGTCCTCACCCTTGAGGAAGCGGTGGCAGCGCACGCCGCCCGTGGCCCGGCCCTTGGGCGGGTACTCGGAGAACGGCGTCACCTTGACCGCGCCGGGCTCGGTGCCGGGCAGGGCCGTCGAGGAGCCCGAGGCGGTGACCACGACCGAGGAGGCCGGCTCGACCGCGCCGAACCACGCGACGTGCTCCCCGTCGGAGACCCGGACGCCGGCGATGCCGCCGCCCGAGCGGCCCTGCGGCCGCACCCCGTCCGCGCCGAAGTGCAGCAGCTGGCCGTCCGAGGTGATGAAGCACAGCGTCTCGTCGCCGGTGAGCAGGTCGAGGGCGCCGACGACCTCGTCACCGTCCTTGAGCGAGATCACGTCCCACTCGTCGCGGGACAGAACCTCCGGGTTCACCCGCTTGACCACGCCCTGGCGGGTGCCGAGCGCGAGCCCCGGCCCCTCGGACGGCAGCGCGCTGAGCGCCAGCGCCCGCTCGCCGGAATCCAGCGAGAGCACCTCGCTGAGGGGGACGCCGCCCTGCAGGTTGGGGTCGTTGGCCGAGGAGGGGATGGCCGGGAGGTCGAGGACCGCCAGCTTGAGCACCCGCCCGCGCGAGGTCACCACGCCCACGTCGCCGCGGGCGGTGGTGCGCACCGCGGAGACCACCACGTCGTGGTTGGTGCGCGCGCCGCCCGACCCGAGGGGCTCGTCGGTGGTCGAGCGAGCCAGCAGGCCGCTGGAGGAGAGGAACGCGAAGCACGGGTCGTCCGCGACCTCGAGTGGAACGGCCGCGGACGTCACGGTGGTGCCGGCCGACTCCAGCAGGACCGTACGGCGGGGAGTGCCGTAGGTCCTGGCAACCTCGGCGAGCTCGTCGGAGACGACCTTGCGGAGCAGTGCGTCGTCGCCCAGGATCGCGTCGAGCTCCTCCACGATCCGCTCCAGGTCGGACTTCTCCTTCTCCAGCTCGATGCGGGAGAACTTCGTGAGCCGGCGCAGCGGCATCTCGAGGATGTAGTTGGTCTGGATCTCGGTCAGGTCGAAGACCTGCATCAGCCGCTCACGGGCCATCGCCGTGTCGTCGCTGGTGCGGATCAGCTGGATGACCTCGTCGATGTCGAGGATCGCGACCAGCAGGCCGGCCACGAGGTGCAGGCGCTCGAGCGCCTTGCCGCGGCGGTACGCCGTGCGGCGGCGTACGACGTCGAAGCGGTGTCCGAGGAAGACCTCGAGCAGCTCCTTGAGCCCGAGCGTCCGGGGCTGGCCGTCGACGAGCGCCACCGTGTTGATGCCGAAGGTGTCCTCCATCGGCGTCTGGCGGTAGAGCTGCTCGAGCAGCGCCTCGGGGTGGAAGCCGTTCTTGACCTCGATGACCAGGCGCAGGCCCTTCTCGCGGTCGGTGAGGTCCTTGACGTCGGAGATGCCCTGGAGCTTCTTGCCCTGGACGAGCGTCTTGATCCGCTCGATGACCTTCTCGGTGCCGACGCCGTACGGCAGCTCGGTCACCACGATGCCCTTGCGGCGCGGTGTGACCGCCTCGATGCGCGCCGTGGCCCGCATCCGGAAGGTGCCGCGGCCGGTGAGGTAGGCGTCGCGGATCCCGTCGAGGCCCACGATCTTGCCGCCGGTGGGCAGGTCGGGGCCGGGGATGAAACGCATCAGGCCGTCGACGTCGGTCTTCGGGTGGTTGATCAGGTGGCGCAGCGCCTGGACGACCTCGACCAGGTTGTGCGGCGCGATGTTGGTGGCCATGCCGACCGCGATGCCGGTGGTGCCGTTGACGATGAGGTTGGGGATCGCCGCGGGCAGGACGGTGGGCTCGGTCTCGCGGCTGTCGTAGTTGGGCTTGAAGTCGACGGTGTCCTCGTCGATCGAGGCGGTCATCGCGACGGCGGCCGGCGCCATCCGGCACTCGGTGTACCGCATGGCGGCGGGGGAGTCGTCGGGCGAGCCGAAGTTGCCGTGCCCGTCGATCATCGGCACCCGCATCGACCAGGGCTGCGACATCCGGACCAGGGCGTCGTAGATGGCGCTGTCGCCGTGGGGGTGCAGCCGGCCCATGACCTCACCGACGACGCGGGCGCTCTTCACGTGCCCGCGGTCGGGACGCAGCCCCATCTGGTCCATCGTGTAGAGGATGCGGCGCTGCACCGGCTTGAGGCCGTCGCGGGCGTCGGGCAGGGCCCGGGAGTAGATGACGGAGTAGGCGTACTCGAGGAAGGACGCCCGCATCTCGTCACCGACGTCGATGTCGAGGATGTGCTCCTCGAAGTCGTCGGGGAGTTCCTGTTTCGTGCCCTTCCGTGCCATGCGTGCATTGTCCCCGGTGCCACCTGCCGATCCTCCGGGGGCTCGCCGGTTCGTGTCCGGAATGGGTGCTGGGCATTGAGGATGTGGCCATCCACGGTAGTTTTTGCGCGTGACCGGCCCCGAGCAGGACGTGCCCGAAGCCCCCCGCCACTGGGAGGCCGACGTGCTCCTGCGCGACGGACGAGCCGCCCACATCCGGCCGATCCGGCCCGAGGACGCCGAGCTGCTCGTCGACTTCTACACGCGGGTCTCCGACGAGTCGAAGTACTACCGGTTCTTCAGCCCGATGCCGAACCTCTCCGACCGCGACGTCAAGCGGTTCACCCAGGTCGACCACGTCAACCGGGTCGCGCTCGTGCTGACGCTCTCCGGCCGGATGATCGCGGTCGGCCGCTACGACGTCGTCCGCCCCGGCGAGGCCGAGGTCGCGTTCCTCGTCGAGGACCAGCACCAGGGGCGGGGCATCGCCCAGCTGCTGCTCGAGCACCTGGCCCAGGCCGGGCGCGAGCGCGGGGTGGCGCGGTTCGTGGCCGAGATCCTCCCCGACAACAGCCGGATGATCCAGACGTTCCGGGACGCCGGCTACCGCGTCGTCAGCGAGTACGCGGACGGCGTGCTCATGCTGGAGTTCCCGATCGACCCCACCGACACGGCCATCGGCGTGATGATGAACCGCGAGCACCGGGCCGAGTCCGCGTCGATCGACAAGTTCTTCAACCCGCGCTCGGTGGCCGTGATCGGGGCGAGCCGCCGTCAGGACACCATCGGCCAGGCGCTCGTCCGCAACCTCGTGATGGGCGACTTCACCGGCCGCGTGTACGTCGTCAACCCGACCTCGGCGGCGGTGTCGGGCATGCCGGCGTACGCCACGGTCGGGGACATCCCCGACGAGGTGGACGTCGCGATCGTCGCGGTTCCCGCCGATGCCGTGCAGGACGTCGTCCTGGACTGCGCCGCGAAGGGCGTCCACGGCCTGGTCGTGATCTCGTCGGGCTTCGCCGAGACCGGCGAGGAGGGCCGCCAGCGGCAGCGTCGCCTGGTCGGCCTGTCCCGGTCCTACGGGCTGCGCCTGATCGGACCCAACTGCCTGGGCATCATCAACACCGACCCCGCGGTGTCGCTCAACGCGTCGCTGTCGTCGCTGATGCCGCCCCGTGGTCGCGCCGGGTTCTTCTGCCAGTCCGGCGCGCTCGGCTCGGCGATCCTGGAGAAGGTCAACAACCGGGGCCTCGGCCTGTCGACGTTCGTCAGCGCCGGCAACCGTGCCGACGTCTCCGGCAACGACCTCCTGCAGTACTGGGAGGAGGACGACTCCACCGAGGTGGTGCTGCTCTACCTCGAGTCGATCGGCAACCCCCGCAAGTTCTCCCGCATCGCCCGCCGGGTCTCGCTGCGCAAGCCGATCATCGCGGTCCGCTCGGGGCGCACCACCCAGGGCGTGCCGATGGGGCACGCCGTCCGCAAGATCGTGGCGCCCCCGCAGGCCGTCGACGCGATGTTCCGCCAGGCCGGCGTGATCCAGGTCGACACCCTCGAGGAGATGTTCGACGTCGCCCAGCTGCTGGCCCACCAGCCGCTGCCGCGCGGGCGCCGGGTCGCGATCGTGGGCAACTCCGACGCGCTCGGCCTGCTCGCGGCCGATGCCGCCGCGGCGGTGGGCCTGGTCGTCAACAAGTCCGTCGCGCTGGGGGCCGACGCGACCGCCGAGGACTTCGAGGACGCCCTCGACGCGGCCATCGACGACCCCGAGGTCGACTCCGTGGTCGCCGTCTACATCCCGCCCCTCAACGTGTCCGGCGAGGACGTCGCCAACGTGCTCGCCGCGGTGGGCGAGCAGTCCGACAAGCCGCTGGTCTCCTCCTTCCTCGGTGCCGAGGGTGTCCCCGAGCTGCTGCGGGTGCCCGACGTGGCCGGCTCGACGGCCGGCCGCGGCTCGGTGCCGTCGTACCCCGCGGTGGAGGCGGCGGTGCGGGCGCTCGCGCGCGTCGTGGAGTACGCCGTGTGGCTGCGCACCCCGGACGGCCCGGCGCCCGGCCCCGACGAGGTGGACGACCAGGGCGCCAAGCGACTGGTCACCGAGCTGCTGATGAAGAACCCGGAGGGCACCGAGCTGGGCCAGGAGGACCTCACGCGGCTGCTGGCGGCCTACGGCATCGAGCTGTGGCAGGCCCGGCAGGTCAGCAGCCTGCGGCAGGCCCAGGCGGCGGGTCGCGAGCTCGGCTGGAACGTCGTGCTCAAGGCGACCGCCGACCACCTGCGCGAGCGGCCCGACCTGGCGCACGTGTGGCGCAACGTCGACACCTCCGCCGAGATGCGCGACGCGTGGGACTCGCTCAACCACCTGATCACCGACCCGGAGAAGGCCGGCTTCGTGGTGCAGAAGAACGCCTCACCCGGGGTCCCGGTCACGATCCGCAGCATCGAGGACCCGCTGTTCGGGCCGGTCGTCTCCTTCGGCATCTCCGGGCCGCTGATCGAGCTGCTGGCCGACAAGTCCTACCGGATCCCCCCGCTCGGGGAGCGCGACGCCGCGGCGATGGTCCGCGAGATCAAGTCGTCGCCGATGCTCTTCGGCTACCGCGGCAGCGAGGTCGTCGACGTGGCCGAGGTGGAGCGGCTGATCCGGCGCGTCTCCCAGCTGCAGAACGACCTGCCCCAGGTGAGCTCGCTGGAGCTGGCGCTGGTCCTGGCCGGCGCCGACGGGGCCACGGTGCTGACCGCCTACGCCCGGGTCGACCCGGTCGCTGACTCCCGCTCCGACTGGTTCGTGCGCCGGATGCCGGAGGCGCCCGGGGACACCATCCCCAGCTGAGCGAGCTGCTTTCGTCCCAGAAGTCGGCCTTTCCGCAACAAATACCGCACCCCGGTGGGGTGGGCGGCAGACTGCTCCCTCGTGACTGCTGCCAGCTCCGTCGAGCCTCCCGCACCTGCGGAGGTTCGCCTCCGCGACCTCGACCCGCGGGTGCTCCGCCTGTTCCTGGGCTTCGCGTTCTCGGCGCTCGGCAGCGGCCTGACCATGCCCTTCCTCTACGTCTACCTCGCCGAGGTGCGGGACATCGAGACCGCCACGGTGGGCTGGATGTTCGCCTGGATGGGCCTGCTCGGCTTCGCGATGGCGCCGATCGGCGGCTCGCTGATCGACAGGTTCGGGCCTCGCCCCGTGATGCTCGGCGGCCTCGTCGTGGAGGCGCTCTGCACCACCTCGATCGGCCTCATCGAGACCGCGGCCCAGGGCTTCGTGGTGGCGTCCTTCATCGTGGTCGGCACCATCGGGTTGTGGCCGGCAGCAACCGCGATGCTCACCCGGCTGGTCCCGCCGGAGGCGCGCGAGAGGGTCTACGGCATCAACTTCATGCTGCTCAACGCCGGCCTCGGTGTCGGAGGCGTGATCAGCGCCCTGCTCATCGACATGGAGTCGGTGGCCTCCTTCCAGCGGCTCTACCTGATCGACGGCCTGACCTACCTCGCCTACATCGCGGTCCTGGTGACTCTGCCGCGCGGCACCGGGGCGGCGCCGACGCTCGACGAGCCCGTCGGCCCCGGCGAACCCGGGGCCGAGCTCGAGCAGGCGTCCTGGTCGGTCGTGCTGCGCGACCGGACCCTGCTGCGGGTGGTGGTCATCTCGATCCTCGCGATCACGTTCGGCTACGCCCAGATGGAGGCCGGCCTCGCGGCGTACGCCGTCAGCGTCGCGGAGATCCCGGCCCGGGCCCTGGGCTGGGCCTACGCCGCCAACACGGGCGCGATCGTGTGCGGGCAGCTGGTGGCGCTCCGGCTGATCGGCGGGCGGCGGCGCAGCGCCATGCTCGCCCTCTGCGCCGCCACCTGGTCGGTGTCGTGGCTGGTCATCGCCAGCGCCGACGTGGTCGACGGCTGGGTCGCGGTGGCCGCCATCATCGTCGGACTGGGCCTCTTCGGCGCGGGCGAGACGCTGTGGGCCCCGGTGGCACCGGCGATCGTCAACGACCTCGCCCGCGAGGACATGCGGGGGCGCTACAACGCGCTGCAGGGGATGACCTGGACCGTCGGCTCGATCGTCGGTCCGGCCTCGGCCGGACTGCTGATCGGCCACGGCCACCCGCACATCTGGGTGGCCTGCGTCGTGGGCGGCACGGCCCTCGCCGCGGTGCTCTTCCTCGACCTCCGCCGGCACCTCACCGACGCGCAGGACGGGATCGCGGTCGCCGCGTGACAGACTGCAGCCATGCGCAGCAGGACCACTGAGGACCACGACCACACCCTGGAGCTCAGGAGTGCCATCGACCGCACGGGCTACTACCCCGAGGTCGTGGCCGACGGCGTCGCGGCAGCGGTGGCGGGGGAGCACGTGGTGTCGTTCTTCGTCCACCACGAGCCGACCTTCGAGCGTGACGAGGTCCGCCGCCACCTGAGCGTGGTCGTGCTGACCCCGACCCGGCTGATCCTGGCCCACACCGACGAGCACGCGGCCGACGACCTGCTGCCCGAGCCCTACACCTCCACCTCGACCGAGGCGATCCTGCTCTCCGCGGTGCGCTCGGTGGTGGTGACGCGGATGATCGCGAACCCCTCCGCCGGTCCCACCCCGCCCGCCGAGGCCGTGATGACCATCGGCTGGGGCGGCGTGAGCCGGATCGACCTCGAGCCGGCCGCCTGCAACGACCCGCAGTGCGACGCCGACCACGGCTACACCGGTGTCCTCGCCTCCGACGACTTCTCGCTGCGTGTCTCCGCCGCCGCCGACGGCACCGACGCCGTGGCCGGGCTGCTCTCCTTCGCCGAGTCGCTGTCCGGTCGGACGCACGGGGCGTGACGCCCGGCGTGCCCGCGGGTGCCTTCGTCGAGCCGGCCTACCACCAGCGTTCCCTCGGGGACGTCGTCCCGGCCATCGCGGACGCCCTCGGACAGCCCATCGACGAGACACCGTCCGGGCTGGTGCTTCCGGGCGCCTCGTCGTACGTCCTCTTCCTGATCGACGGCCTCGGGGCCCGGCTGCTGCAGCGCTACGCCCACGCCGCGCCGTACCTCTCGAGCCTGCTGGAGGAGCAGGCCCCCGCCACCGCGGGCGTGCCCTCCACCACGGCCACCAGCCTCACCTCGCTCGGCACCGGCCTGACGCCCGGCGCGCACGGCCTGGTCGGGTTCACCTCACGGGTGCCGGGCACCGACAAGCTGCTCAACGCGCTGCTGTGGGACAGGGACGTCGACCCGGTCGAGTGGCAGCCGCACCCGACGGCCTTCGCGCGGCTCAGGGCCCGGGGGGTGTCGATGACCGTCGTGAACAAGCGGGCGTTCGCCACCAGCGGCCTGACCCTCGCGGCTCACCGCGGCGCGGACTTCGTCGGCGCCGACAAGGTGGGCGAGCGGATCGCGGCCGCGGTCCTGTCGTCGGCCGACGGCCCGTCGCTGACCTACCTCTACGACGGCGACCTCGACTGGACCGGCCACCGCTACGGCGTCGCCTCGACCCACTGGTTGCAGCAGCTCGTCCATGGTCGACGCGGAGGCCGAGCAGCTGCGCGAGGCGCTGCCGCCCTCGACCCGGCTGCTGGTGGTGGCCGACCACGGGATGATCGACTCGCCCGAGGACCGGCGTATCGACGTCGACCAGCACCACGACCTGCGGGACGGGGTGGCGCTGATGGGCGGGGAGGCGCGGTTCCGTCACCTCTACTGCCGAGGCGGTGCCGTCGACGACGTCGTCGCCACGTGGCGCGAGTTCCTGGGCGACCGGGCCGAGGTGATGACCCGCGAGGACGTGATCGGGCGCGGCTGGTTCGGACCGGTCCAGTCCGCGGTGCTGCCCCGGCTGGGCGACGTCATCGTGGCCTGCGGCGACGACACGGCGATCATGTCGACCGTCGACTTCCCCTACGAGGCCAAGCTGGTGGGTCTGCACGGGTCGCTCACGCCCGAGGAGATGCTCATCCCGCTGCTGGTCGACTAGCTGCTGGTCGACCGGCTGCCTGGGGACTGGGGACTGGCTCAACCGAACGGCAGCGGCTCCGGCGCGAGGCTGACGGCCTTGGCGCGGGCCGCGGTGAGCCGGCGGCGATGGTGCTGGCGGCACAGCACCTCGTAGGCCACCTCCCCGGCTTCTCCCGGGCCGGCGGCCTCGTGGTCGGCCGTGTCGACGTCGCCCACCACGATGACGTCACCCTCGAGCACCATCACGCCGTTCTCGGTGCGCGCGTTGTGGGTGGCCCGCTTGCCGCACCAGCACAGGGCCTCGACCTGGAGCACGTTCATCCGGTCGGCGAGCGCCACGAGCCGGGCGCTGCCCACGAACAGCTCGCTGCGGAAGTCGGTGAGGATGCCGAACGCGAACACGTCGATCTGGAGCTCGTCGACGATCTTGGCCAGCTCGTCGATCTGGGTGCGGCTGTAGAACTGCGCCTCGTCACAGATGAGGTAGTCGATCCGGCCGCCCTGGGTCAGCGAGCGCACGACGTAGTTCCAGAAGTCGAAGCTCGCGTCCACCTCGATCGCCTCGTGGGTCAGGCCGAGCCGGCTCGAGACCGTGGCGGCGCCTGCGCGGTCCTTGGTCGTGAAGATCCGGCCGACCCGACCGCGCGCGGCGTGGTTGTGGTTCGTCTGGAGCGCCAGGGTCGACTTGCCGCTGTCCATCGTTCCCGTAAAGAACTGCAACTCCGCCACGGGGCAAGATCCTTTCACAGGCCCCGTGCTGGAGGATGACCCCATGACCGGTCCGCTGATCTCCGTCGCCGAGCTCCGCTCCGCTCTGCAGCGGTCCAGCCCGCCCACGGTGCTGGACGTGCGCTACCGGATGGGCGGACCGCCCGGCCGGGAGCAGTTCCTCGCCGGCCACGTCCCGGGCGCGTCGTACGTCGACCTCGACCGTGACCTGGCGGCGCCACCGGGTGCCGGGGGTCGGCATCCCCTGCCTGAGACCGCGTTGTTCGCGCAGGCGATGCGCCGGGTGGGCGTCTGCGGGGACCGGCCCGTCGTGGTGTACGACGACTGGTCCGGCCTGGCCGCCGGCCGCGCGTGGTGGCTGCTGCGGTTCCACGGCCACCATGACGTGCGCCTGCTGGACGGGGGCTGGTCGCTCTGGCAGCGCGAGAGCGGGCCGACCGGGACGGGGGAGAGCCGCGTGGTCGAGGGTGACTTCGTGGCCAGGCCGGGCGCGCTGCCGATGGTCGAGGCCGACGGGGTGCTGGACGTGCCCGTCCTGGTCGACGCCCGCGCTGCCGAGCGCTACCGCGGCGAGATCGAGCCGATCGACCCGGTCGCCGGACACATCCCGGGCGCGGTCAACGTGCCCACGTCGTGCAACCTGATGGAGGACGGACGGTTCCGGTCCGCCGACGAGCTGCGGAAGCTCTACGCCGAGGTCGGTGCCACCCCGGAGGCCGGCGAGTGCGGCGAGGTGGCGGCGTACTGCGGCTCGGGCGTCACTGCGGCCCACGACGTCATCGCGATGGAGGTCGCGGGGATCCGGGCGGCGCTCTACCCGGGCAGCTGGAGCGACTGGGTCACCGATCCCGGCCGCCCCGTCTCCTGAGCTGCCAGTGCCTGAGCTACCAGTGGATGCCCTTGAAGACGCGGGCAAGCATGATCTGCTCGGACTCGCGGGTGCCGCCGGAGACCTCGCCCTTCGCCGCCGCCGAGTCGGGGAACACGTGGTAGGCCATGTTGAGCACCCGGAACGCGAGCTTCGGGGCCACCGTGTGCGCGACGGCGCCGACGTTGCCCAGGGCCGTGTTGATCTCGTGCGGGCGCTCCACCATCGCCTTGACGACCATGTCCGCGGCCTGGGCTGGTGAGATCGCCGGGAACTTGTCGTAGATCTTGGTCGGCGCGATCATCGGCGTCCGGACCAGCGGCATGTGGATGTTGGTGAACGAGATGCCGTCGCCGATCAGCTCCGAGGAGACGACGTTGCTCCACGAGTCCAGCGCGGACTTGGAGGCGACGTACGCCGAGAAGCGCGGCGGGTTGGTCTGCACGCCGATCGAGGAGATGTTCACGATGTGGCCGCGACGCTGCTCGCGCATCTGGGGGACCAGGCCCATGATCAGCCGGATCGCCCCGAAGTAGTTGAGCTGCATCGTGCGCTCGAAGTCGTGGAAGCGGTCCTGCGACAGCTTCACCGAGCGCCGGATGGATCGTCCGGCGTTGTTGACGACGAAGTCGATCGCGGGCAGCTCGGCGGTCATCTGCTCGCAGAGCCGGTCGATCGCCTCGAGGTCGGAGAGGTCGCAGGGGTAGACGTGGGCGGTGCCGCCGCGCAGCTCGATCGTGGCCCGGGTGTCCTCGAGCTTGTCCTTGCCGCGGGCCACCAGCACCGGGATGCCTCCGGCCTGGGCCACCTTGAGGGCGGTCACCTGGCCGATGCCGGACGAGGCGCCGGTGATGACGACGTACTTGCCCGTCAGCGCCTCCCGGATCTGCGGGTTGCGGCCGGTCGACTGGTCGAGGTTCTCCTCCCAGTAACCCCACAGCGTGTCGGCGTAGGACTCCAGGTCGGGGACGGCGATGCCGGAGCCGGCGAGCGCCTTCTGGGTGCGGCGCGCGTCGAAGACCGCCGCGAACGACGTGTGCGCGATGACCTCGGCCGGGATCCCGAGCCGCCCGAGGGTCTGGTCGAGCGCCATCTGCACCGGCGCGCTGCGCACCAGCCCGCTGACGAGGGTGGAGGGACGCAGTGGGCGGGGGACCAGGGAGAACGGCAGCGACCGGGTGACCCGGCGGTCCAGCGGGACGGCGAACTGCGGGGCGCCGGCGGCGGCGCAGAAGTCGTTGATGAGCCCGACGACCGGCTGCGGCTCGGGGTTCACGAGGTGGAAGGCCTCGCCGTCGCGGTCGGGGAGGTGGGCGAGGTGGTCCATCGCCTTGGCGACGTAGTCGACGGGTACGACGTTGGTGTCGCCCAGGTCGATGCCGACCAGCGGGAGCCAGGACGGCAGGCTGTCGCGCATCATCTTCATCAGCGGGAAGAAGTAGTAGGGCCCGTCGACCTTGTCCATCGCGCCGGTCTGTGACTCGCCCACGACGACCGCGGGACGGTAGACCCGCCACGGCACCGTGGCCTCCTCGCGGACGATCCGCTCCGACTCGTACTTCGTGCGGTGGTACGGCGAGGGCAGGTGCTGGCCCTCGGCGAACATCGTCTCGTCGAAGCGGCCCTCGTAGTCGCCGGCGGCCGCCACTGACGACACCTGGTGGAAACAGCCGACCCGCAGGGCCTCGGCCAGGGAGAGCGCGTTGCGGGTGCCGCCGACGTTCATCGCCTCGTTCGTGGCGTCGTCGGCGGTCATGTCGTAGATCGCGGCGAGGTGGAAGAAGTGGTCGATCTCGCCCTCGTGCGCGCTGACCCACTCCTCGGCGACACCGAGGCCCGGCTCGGACAGGTCACCGGTGACCGGGACCACCCGGTCGGTGTCCCAGCGACGGATCAGGGTCTCCAGGCGAGAGAGCGAGCCCTCGCGGACCAGCACGAAGATCTCGCCCTCGCGGTGGTCGATGAGCTCCTGGACGAGGTGTCGGCCGATGAAGCCCGTGGCGCCGGTGACGAAGTACGACATGCCGGGAGACTAGCGGCAAGCCTCGAGCCCGGGCAGGGCCAGAAGTGTGACGGGGAACGTCACAGTGCCCCTGCCACAGCCGTTGGTCAGGGCGTCGACCGGCGAGCGGTCACTCGGACTTGCCGCCGCCGAACATGATCTCGTCCCAGCTCGGGACCGACGCCCGGCCGCCCCTCTTCTTGACGGTCCGCCGGGTCTGCGGCTCGTCCTCGACGGGCGCGACGTCGCGCTCACGCTCGCCCTCGGTGTCGCGCGCGACGGCGTCGGCGGCCTGCTCCCGGACCTCGGTGTCGTCCGCGGGAGGCTCGTCGCTGAGGAACGCCTCGAGCGGCATCTCGCCGCCGAGCCGGTCCGCGGACTCGTCGGGCGCGGCTGTCTCGTCGGCCCGGTCCGCGGTCTCGTCGAGCTGGTCGGTCTCGAAGGCCGGCTCGTGGGCGCCGGTGACCAGCTCGATCGCGTCGTCGCCCAGCGGCAGCTCGTCCTCGGGGACGGAGGTGAGCTTGCGCTGGCGCGCCCGGCGCAGGTCGTCGCGGACCTCCGCCGACTGGGCCACCGCGACCGACTCGCCGAGCAGCCAGCGGGCGTCGTCGTTGTCGGCCGTGACGTAGTTGCCGGGACCGTCGTAGGTGAAGTGGGCCGCACCCTTGCGCTTCGTGGCGGAGTACTCGCCGGTCAGTGTCCAGCGACCGTCCTCGCGACGCCACGCATCCCACTCGACGGTGTCGGGGTCGACGTTGATGGAACGCAGGTGGCCGGTCACGGCGTCACCGAGCGTGCGCGCGCCGCCGGCGGACCCGGGGTCGCCGGACTTGCGGCGTACCGACGACCGCTGGGCCCGGTCCGCGACGTGCTGGCGCTCGGCCAGCACGGGCGCGGCGAACGCCATGATCCGGTCGACGGTCGTCTGGGCAGCCTGGGCGACCGCCTCGGGCGTCTCGCCCGCGCGGATGCGGGCCTGGATGTCCCGGGGACGAAGCGTGCTCTCCATCTGAATCTCCAACTGGCCGAGGCGGGCGTGCTCGCCGCGGAGGGCGGCCCGAAGACGGGGCTCGATGTCGAGCGTGAACTCGACCCCCGCATCGCTGAGCAGCAGCAGGCGCTTCCCGTCGTCGCTCACTCCTGCGAGCGTGAGGTGCGCCATCGGTGGTCCTGCTCCTGCCCAACATGTTGTCTTCGGTGGGGCGAGCCTACGCCAGCGGGTGCAGGCGAACCGCACTGTGCCGCGGCGTGCCTCGGTCGGGCTTGGGCAGGCTGGGTGACGGGTTGGGTGACAGGTTGGGTGGGACGGCTGGGGCCGGCGGCCGTCGATCGGTAACCTCCGAGCGTGCCGTCCCCCGAGCCCTCCCTCACCCTGGTCGTCGCCGACCTGGTCGGGATCTTCGTCTTCGCCATCTCGGGCGCCCTGGTCGCGGTCCGCAAGGGCCTCGACGTCTTCGGCGTACTCGTGCTGGCCGGTACGACGGGCCTCGGCGGCGGCTTCCTGCGAGACGTCCTCATCGGGGCGACCCCGCCGACCGCGCTGCTCGACTGGCGCTACCTGCTGGTGCCCGTGGCCGCGGGTTTCCTGACGTTCTGGTTCCACCCGGCGCTGGGGCGGATGGAACGGATGGTCAACGTGTTCGACGCGTTCGGGCTCGGGCTGTTCTGCGTGACGGGCGCGCTCAAGGCCCTGGACTACGGGCTGGGACCGGTCCCGGCTGCCCTGATGGGCATGGTGACCGGCATCGGCGGCGGCATGGCGCGCGACGTCCTGGCCTCGAGGGTGCCGGCGATCTTCCGCGGCGAGCTCTACGCGACCCCCGCGCTGGCGGGGGCCGCGGTGGCGGTCGTGGGAAGCCGCCTCGACCTCCCGGTGCTCGTGGTGGCCACCGCCGGAGCGGGGCTCTGCATCGTGTGGCGCCTGCTCGCGATCTGGCGTCAGTGGCAGGCCCCGATGCCGACCGGGCCAGCCAGCGTCTGACCTGGCACTTGTCGTTGCGCCAAAGCCGCCGCGACCCGGCAGTTCTGGTGGCTCCCAGGCCGCTGACCCGGCAGTTCTCGTTGACAACAACTGCCGGGTCAGCGCGTTTACGACGACAACAACTGCCGGGTCGGCGTGTGGTTCAGTCGCCCTCGATGGTCTCGCCGACGGGCAGCTGGAAGTGGCCCGAGAGCTCCGTGAAGGTCCCCAGGTCGTCGACCACGGGCGTGCACGACCCCTCGGGCACCGCGCACGAGAGCAGCTCGACGGGGCCGTTCTCTCCCTTCGCGGCGAGCATCGCGAGCGTCTCGTCGTCCAGCCACTCGTAGCCGGTGGCGAACGTGCGGCCTCCCAGGTCGAAGTCGATCCTCCGGCCGGTCCGGGCGTCGTGGACCTCGGGCTCGTCGGCGTCGCTGCTGTAGTAGCGGGCATCCGGGGAGAAGACGCCCATGCTGCCGTAGACCTGCGGGAGCATCAGGGCGTCGTCGCGAGTCGGGCCGAGGGCGGTTCCGTCGTCGTCGGCGTTGAACGCGATGAGGCCACCCTGGACGTCCAGGATGTCGAAGCCGTTGACCGCGTCTGGGTCGATCACCCGGACGTCCCCGCTGTCGAGGTCGACCGCCACGGCACCGCGCTGGTCACGCCAGTAGGCCACCCCGTCGTCGATCGCGTAGAAGTACGCCGGGTCCTCCTCGTCGGCGAGCCCGCCCATGCCGGCGGCGGTCGCGTCCATGTTGCGGGCGGTCTCACCGGTCGCCTGGTCCAGGACGACGAACGCCGGCCTGGCACCGTCATCCTCCACCCATCCGGCGAGCGAGTCCTCCTCGTCGGCGACCAGCCGGGGCAGCTTGGCAGCGGTCCGGCCGACCTCGCTCACCCGCCCGCCGACGACCGAGTGGACGATTCCCTCGGGGTCGGCGAAGACGAAACCGGTGCTGGTGCGGACGTAGGCGTGCACCGGGACGCCGACGTCGATGGTCCGGTCCCCGTCGTGGATGACCGAGCCGGTCGCCCAGCTGACGTGGCGCTGGCTGCCCGGGTCGGTGACGACGGGTGTCGAGTCCGGCTCCGAGCCGCCGACCCGCGGGACGAGCAGGGCCCCGATCGCGGCGAGAACGGCGAGGCCCCCGACGGCGGCACCGGCGCGGCGTCGGCGGATTCGGCGGTCCCCGTCGCGCACCAGCGCGTCGAGGTCCACCAGGGAGAAGTCGGGCGCGGTGGCCCGCTCGTGCATCAGGGTCTTCAGCTTCTCGGTCATCGGGTCACCACCAGGTCGTTGAGGGGAAGCAGTTCGTCCCATGCGTGCGAGTCGCCCAGCCGCTCCCGCAGCTTCGCGATCCCGGCGGACACCTGGCTCTTCACGGTGCCGACGGCGCAACCCATCGCTTCCGCGGTCTGGGCCTCGGTGAGGTCCTCGTAGTAGCGCAGCACGATCGCGGCTCGCTGCCGGACCGGCAGCTCGAGCAGGGCGGCCCACAGCCAGGCGCTCTGGGTGACGCCGTCGGCATGGCCTGGAGCGCCGGTGTCGGGGAGGTGCCCGCTCGGCTGCTCGTGGGACCACTGCTTGCGGCGGAACCACGAGATCGCGGTCGTCGTGATCGCCTTGCGGGTGTAGGCCTCGGCGTTGCCCTTGTCGCGCAGCCGCGGCCACGCGACGTACGTCTTGGTCAGCGCCTCCTGGACCAGGTCCTGGGCCAGCGAGACGTCGCCGACCATGAGGTACGCCGCCCGGTGGAGCGCCGCCGAGCGGGCGGAGACGAACTCCGCGAACCCGGCTGTGTCCCGTCGCACCATTGTTTCCCTTCGCCGAGGACCCCAACGGCCCGTTGCCATCCAGACGAGGCGAGACGCCCGAAAGGTTCGGTTCAGTCGCCCAGGACTCGCCGCAGGTGGGCGTTCGCGAAGACCCGGTCGGGGTCGAGCCGGTCGCGGAGCGCGAGGAACTCCTCGAAGCGCGGGTAGGCGGGGGCGAGGTCCTCGGCGGTGCGGGTGTGCACCTTGCCCCAGTGCGGCCGCCCCTCGTGGTCGCGCATGATCGCCTCGACCGCCGTGAAGTACGCCGTGTGGTCGGCCCAGTCGGACCGGTGGTGGGTGTGGAAGGCGAGGTACATCGTGTCGCGGCCGCTCGCCATGGAGAGCGGGATGTCGTCGGCGGGGGCGACCCGGACCTCGACCGGGAAGCTGATCCGCCAGTCCGAGGCGTCGACGGCGCGGCGCGCCTCGCGGAGCGCGGCGAGCCCGGCCGCGCGCGGCACGGCGTACTCCATCTCGCGGAAGACGACGTCGCGGCGTGCGGTGAAAACCCGGTGCGCGACGTCGCTGTAGGTGCGGGCGCCGAGGGCGCGGGCGGAGAGCCGGTTCATCCGCGGGATGACCGCGGGGGCCCGGTTGGCGCCGGCAGTCAGGGCACCGAAGACCGTGTTGGACAGGAGGTCGTCGTCCAGCCAGGAGCGGAGCCGGGAGAGCGGCCGCGCCTCGGACAGGTCCGCGTCGAGGCGGTCGTTGCGCTTGGTGAGCATCCGGTCGGTGTGGGGGAACCAGTACATGTCGACGTGGTGGCTACTGGCCGCCATCTCGTCGAAGCTGCCGAGCGCCTCGTTCCACGCCATCGGCTGCTCGTGCGCCTCGAGCAGGAACAACGGCTCGACGTGGAAGGTGACCGTGGTGATGATGCCCAGCGCGCCGAGACCGACCCGGGCGACGGCGAGGACCTCCGGGTTCTCCTCGCCGCTCGCCCGCAGCAGCTCACCGGTGCCGGTCACGAGCTCCAGCCCGGCGACCTGGGCGGAGAGCCCGGCAGCGACGCCGCCGCTGCCGTGGGTGCCCGTCGAGATCGCGCCGGCCAGGGTCTGCTCGGCGATGTCGCCCATGTTGTGCAGGCTGAGCCCGAGCCGCTCCAGGGCCGCGTTGAGGACCTTCAGGGGGGTGCCGGCCAGGGCGGTCACGGTCATCGCGGCCCGGTCGACGGCGAGGATCCCGCTCAGGCCGCCCGGGGTGAGCATCGTGGCCTCGGGCGCCGAGATCGCGGTGAAGCTGTGGCCGGTGCCGACCATCTTCACCGTCGACCGCTCGCCCCGGGCCCGTTCGACCGCCGCCACCACCGCGGCCGGGGTGGCCGGCTCCTCCGTGCGCGCGGGCCGTGCTGACTCCAGCCCCGACCAGTTCCGCCACTCAGTCACGAGGTGGAGCCTAGGGCGAACGGGGCAGCGTCTGGGCCGCCAACGCCGCAACCACGCCGGCGGCGACACAGACGAGGTACGCCGCCGAGGCCCCGTGGGCGTCGATGACCACCCCGCCCAGCGTGGCGCCGGGGGCGACGCCGGCGACGAGCCCGGTCTGCATGATCGCCATCCCCTCGGTCAGGCGTCCCGCCGGGACGGTGTTCTCGGTGAGGGACAGGGTGGCGATCAGGGTCGGGGCGATCGCGAAGCCCGCGATCAGCAGCACCAGGCCCATCAGGGGGATCGAGTCGACGAAGTGCAGCGGCACCATCGCGGACGCCATGCCGAACGCACCCCACCGGACCCGGATCGTGGGCCCCCGCCGCCAGGTGACCGCCCCCGTGAGGACGCCGGCGACCAGGCTGCCCAGCGCCCACAGGGCGAGCAGGACGCCGGAGTAGGCGCGGTGGCCGTGCTCGCCGGCGAAGGCCACCGTGGTCACCTCGGCGCCGCCGAAGAGGATGCCCAGCGCCCCAGACACCACGGCGAGCGGGACCACGGTCGCCCAGGGCATGGGCGCCCGGCGTACGCCGGTCGAGCGATGGTGCGGATGGGCCGGGGGCTCGGTGTCGCGCTGGGCACAGAAGGCCAGCGTCCCAGCCACGCAGGCCACGACCGCGACGGCCAGTCCGGCGGCGGGGTCCCACGCCGTGGCCAGGACGGTGACGAGGATCGGCCCCAGGATGAAGACCGTCTCGTCGACGACCGCCTCGAGCGCGTACGCCGTCTGGACGTCCCCGGGCCTGGTGAGGGCGTGGGACCAGCGGGCGCGCACGCACGAACCGATCTGGGGGAGCGCCCCGCCGGCCAGGGCCGCGCAGGCGTACGACGCGGCGATCGGCCAGTCGGCCTGGATCGACCACACGAGCAGCACCATGGAGCCGCCGAAGATCCCGCTCGCCACCGCGAGCACCCGGGCCTGGCCGAGGTTGTCGAGCAGCCGGCCCTGGAGGATCGCGAGGCCCGCGTTGGCGAGCATGTACGCCGCCGACACCGCGCCGGCCACGCCGTACGAGCCGGTCGCCGCCGAGACCAGCAGGACGATGCCGAGCCCCACCATGGAGATCGGCAGGCGCGCGACCAGTCCCGTCGCACTGAAGCGCAGCGTGCCGGGCTCGGCCAGCACCCGGCGGTAGGACGTCAACACCGCTGGAGCGTAGGACCGCGGCGGGGGAGCGAACGAATTCGGGACGCTCCCTACGATGGCTCCATGCATCCCGACACCGGTCCGTACGACGCCCTGCTGCTGGTGTCGTTCGGAGGCCCCGAGGGACCAGACGACGTGGTCCCCTTCCTCGAGAACGTCACCCGGGGCCGCGGCATCCCGCGCGAGCGGCTCGAGGAGGTCGGCGAGCACTACTTCCTGTTCGGTGGGCGCTCGCCGATCAACGACCAGAACCGCCAGTTCCTGGCCGCCCTCCGCGAGGACCTGACCGGCGCCGGCATCGACCTGCCGGTCTACTGGGGCAACCGCAACTGGGACCCCTTCCTCCGGGACACGGTGCGACAGATGGCGGCCGACGGGATCACCCGGGCCGCCTGCTTCATGACGAGCGCCTACTCGTCGTACTCCAGCTGCCGGCAGTACCGCGAGAACCTCGCCGACGCGGTCGAGGGCGTCGAGAACGCGCCGCGGCTGGACAAGCTGCGCCACTACTTCAACCACCCGGGCTTCGTGGAGGCCGTCGTCGACGCGACGCTGGCAGCGCTGGCCGACCTGCCGGACGAGGTCCGTGACGGCGCCCACCTCGCCTTCGTCACGCACTCGATCCCGATCTCGATGAACGACGCGAGCGGCCCCGACGGAGGGGCGTACGTCGCGCAGCACCGCAGCGTCGCGGACGAGGTGGTCGAGCGGGTCCGTCAGGAGATCGGTCGCCGCCACCCGCACCAGCTCGTGTTCTGCTCGCGGTCGGGTGCCCCGCACATCCCGTGGCTCGAGCCGGACATCAACGACCACCTGCAGCGGCTCCAGGACCACGGGGCCTCGGCGGTCGTGATGGTGCCGATCGGGTTCGTCTCCGACCACATGGAGGTCATCTACGACCTCGACACCGAGGCGTTGGCGACCGCCGAGAAGCTCGGGCTGCCCGCCACCCGCGCGGCCACGGCCGGGATCGACCCGCGGTTCGTGGCCACCGTGCGCGACCTGCTGGTCGAGCGGGCCGCTGTCGAGCGCGGCGAACCGGTCGAGCGGGCCGCGGTCGGCAGCATCGAAGCGCTCTGGGACCGCTGCCCGGTGGGCTGCTGCGCCAACCCACGCGGCGAGCGACCCGCCCTGTGCGGGCGCGACTCGTGAGCCGCGCCGACGGGCGGGAGCTGGCCGGGATCGCCCTCGACGCCGCGCGGGCGGCGGCGGAGCTGATCCGCGGCTGGGCGGCGAGCGGGGTCACCGTCGCCGCCACCAAGTCCAGCACGGTCGACATCGTCACCGAGGCCGACCGGGCGAGCGAGGAGCTGATCCGCCGGCTGGTGCGCGCGCGCCGGCCCGACGACGCGTTCGTCGGGGAGGAGGGGGCGGACGAGCCGGGCACCTCCGGGGTGCGCTGGATCATCGATCCGATCGACGGGACGGTCAACTTCCTCTACGGGCTGCCGCAGTACGCCGTCTCGATCGCGGCCGAGCAGGACGGTGAGGTGGTCGCCGGAGTGGTGCTGAACGCCGCCACCGGCACCGAGTACGTCGCCCACACGACCGCGGACGGGGTCGGGGTCAGCACCCGGGACGGTGCGGCGATCGGCGTACGCGCCCCGGCCCCGCTGTCCGAGCGGCTGGTCGCGACCGGCTTCAACTACGACGCGCGGGTGCGCGGGATCCAGGCCCGGGCGATGGTGGACCTGCTGCCCCGGGTGCGCGACATCCGGCGACTCGGGTCGTGTGCCCTGGACCTGTGCCACGTCGCCGAGGGCGCGGTCGACGCCTACGTCGAGGAGGGCGTCAACCTCTGGGACCACGCCGCCGGAGGCCTGGTCGCCCGGATCGCCGGGGCCCGCACGGAGCTGACCCGCGGGGCCGGCGGCCTCGCCCTGCTGGTGTGTGCGCCGGCGCACGGCTTCGAGGAGTTCCGACAGGCGGTCCAGGACGCCGGATTCGCGGCCGAGGACGCCGTCGCACCCCGGGAATAGGGGATCTTGGGCGGACGTTCATGCGAGACGGCGTGGAACCGGTGTGCGCTATCGCCAGTCGATGGTGCACAATCTGGCGCCGACGACGACGACAGACGAGAGTTCATGGGCTTCGGGGATCCAGAGAGTGAAGTGAAGCATGGCGACTGACTACGACGCACCGCGCAAGAACGAGGACGAGCAGTCCGAGGAGAGCATCGAGGAGCTCAAGGCGCGTCGGCACGACAAGAACTCCGGGAAGGTCGACGAGGACGAGGCCGAGGCCGCCGAGTCGTTCGAGCTGCCCGGCGCGGACCTGTCGCACGAGGAGCTGGCCGTTGAGGTCAAGCCCAAGCAGGATGACGAGTTCACCTGCATGAGCTGCTTCCTGGTGCACCACCGCTCGCAGCTGGCGGACGCCAAGAAGATGATCTGCAAGGACTGCGCGTAACCAGGGCGGCCGCTCGGTCGGCCACCGGCACGACGAAGGGCCGCAACCCCATCGGGGTTGCGGCCCTTCGTCATGCGGGTCAGCTCATGGCCGCCGGAGCCTTGTCGGCGTCCTGGTCGTCCTTCTGCAGGTCGGGCGGCAGGTGGCCGGTCGACCGGGTGTAGTAGTTCGCCGCGCGCCGGGTCGCGAGCATCCGGGCGATGCCGATCGCCGTGCCGCTCACCGCAGCCCAGGCGACGGCCTCCCAGATCTCGACGTCGGGGTCGGCCGGGTTCGCGGGCGGGTTCTTGCCCGTCGCCGCCTTCCAGGAGGTGTTCAGCGTCTTCTTGGTGATCGCCGCCGCGCCGAGGGCAGCGCCGAGGGAGAACACGGTCCAGATCTTCGAGCTAGATGCCATGCCTTGACACTACCCAGTTGACGAGGACTCATTCAGGTCGGTCAGCGCCCGGGCCAGCTCGTCGGGGTGACGGGTGCAGATGAGCCAGTACGGCGCGGGGTCGGCCGGGTCGGTGATCTCGACCTTCACGGCCCGCTTCACGTAGGGCCGCAGGAGCAGGTAGGCGCGGGCGTCGGCCTCGACCCCCGCCGTACGCCGGGTCGCCTCGGCGTCCAGCGCGGTCGCCCGCCCGAGGTGGCCGGCGTCGATGTGGGCGCGGCCCGCGCGCAGGACCCCGTCACGGACGCTGACGCGCGCCGAGCCGTAGGCCAGGAAGGCGAGCACCAGCAGCCCCATGGCCAGGGCCGTCACCACCCACGCGACCAGGCCGGGGACCGCGACGACCACCGCCAGCCAGAGGCTGGCCACCAGCATGGTGCCCTGCACCCACCAGCGCAGCGGCACGCCCAGGCGCTCGCGATACTCCGACGTCGACTCCACGGGGAGAAGACTTTCACGCGGCCCACCCTCGCGCGGAGTAGGGTCACCGGCCGTGACCCCCGGTGCCGATCCCAGCCCTGACCTGACCGCAGACCTCTCCGTGGAGGTGGTCCGGCTCGACGGGGACCTCCCGCTGCCCGCCTACGCGCACCCGGGCGACGCCGGTGCCGACCTGCTGACCACCGTCGACGTGACCCTGGCGCCGGGGGAGCGGGCGATGGTCCCGACGGGTGTCGCGATCGCGTTGCCTGCGGGGTACGTCGCCCTCGTCCACCCGCGCTCGGGCCTGGCGGCACGCCACGGCCTGTCGATCGTGAACGCACCGGGGACCGTGGATGCGGGCTACCGCGGCGAGATCAAGGTGATGCTGATCAACCACGACCCGGTGGCCCCGATCGAGCTGCGCCGGGGCGACCGGATCGCCCAGCTGGTGTTCCAGCGTTTCGAGCGGGCCCGGTTCGTCGAGGTGGGGGAACTCCCCGACTCGGCCCGAGGTGCCGGGGGCTACGGTTCTACTGGAGGCTTCGGTCAGTCCTGACCGGTCCGGGGAAGAGGAGTAGTTCCGTGAAGTTCCGCCGCAAGTCCACCGACTCCGACGCGCTCGAGGCGTCGGAGGACGCGAACGTCGAGGTCGTGGAGCCCGTCTCCGGCCCCTTCGACGTCGACGACCTGCCTGCGGACGGTGTGGAGCGCGTGGACCTCGGGTCCCTGCTCATCACGCCCGAGGAGGGGCGCGAGCTGCGGCTCCAGGTCGACGAGAACACGGGTGAGGTGCAGTCGGTCGTGCTGGCCGGCGCCGACGGTGCCCTCGAGCTGCGCGCGTTCGCGGCTCCGCGCGGCGGCGACCTGTGGAGCGACGTCCGCCCGCAGATCGCGGCGGACATGGCTCAGCGCGGCGGCGTGGCCACCGAGCGCGAGGGCCGCTTCGGCACCGAGCTCATCTGCCAGATGACGGTGCAGCGCGGTGACGGCACCACCGGTACCCAGCCCTCCCGGATCATCGGCATCAACGGGGCGCGCTGGATGCTGCGGGCCACCCTCCTCGGCCGTCCGGCGCTGGATGTCGAGACGTCGAGCGCCTGGGAGGACACCATCACCAAGGTCGCCGTACGCCGTGGCAACGGGGCGATGCCGGTGGGCGACGTCCTGCCTGTCCAGCTCCCGGAGAACGCGCGCCGCGTCGATCCTCCGACCGCCTAGGCTCCTCCCATGGCCCCCGACAAGAGCCGGCTCCGGCGCAGCATCAGCAGGTGGGCGAACAGCACCGACCAGCACGCCCGAGACCTGCGCAAGACCTACGGCGAGTCCGGGCTCGACACGATCGCGGACGCGCCCGACCGTGAGCGCGTGCGGCTGCGTGGCACCCTGCGCACCGTCACGCTGCGTCCCCGGGGTGGCGTGCCGGCGCTCGAGGCGGAGCTGTTCGACGGGTCCGGCGTGATCACGGTCGTCTGGCTGGGCCGCCGCCGGATCGCCGGCATCTCGCCGGGACGGTCGATGGAGATCCAGGGCCGGATCGGCGCCCACGACGGGCAGCGGATCATGTACAACCCGCGCTACGAGCTCATCCCGTGACCGACGAGCACCCGCCCGCTCCGACCCATCACACCGGCGCGACCGCCTCCCTCGAGACGGTCGAGTCGGTCGTGCGCGCCCAGCTGATCAAGGCGCTCGGCGGTCGCCGCGGCATGGTCGAGGCGGCCGTGCCCACCGTGCTGTTCACGGTGCTGTGGCTCACGGTCAGCGACCTCCAGCTCGCGCTGAGCATCAGCGTCGCCGCGGCCGTCCTGCTGCTGGGCGCGCGGATCGTCCAGCGCACGACCGTCCAGTTCTGCCTGAACGCGCTGTTCGGCATCGGGATCGGCTGGCTGTTCGTGACGATGTCGGCCCGCAACGGCGGCAGCGCCGACGACCAGGCGCTGGCCTACTTCCTGCCCGGGATCATCTACAACACCGCCTACACCGTGGTGCTGTCCCTCACCTGCCTGGTGCGCTGGCCGCTGGTGGGCTTCATGGTCGGCAGCGTCACCGGCGACCCGACCGCGTGGCACCAGGACCGCCAGGTCGTCCGGCTGTGCACCCTGCTCACCTGGCTGCTCGTGCTGCCGTGCCTGCTCCGGGTGGTGGCCCAGGCGCCGGTGTGGTTGGCGGGCTCGTCCGGGTCGATGGACGTCGATGCGGCCGTGGCCACGCTGGCCGTGCTCAAGATCGTCCTCGGGTGGCCGCTGCAGCTGCTCGCCCTCGCCGGCATGGCCTGGGTGCTGGGACGCAACCGCACCCCCGTCGACGGCAGCGTCGACGGGAGCGCGCAGGCCTGACCCGCCGAGCGGGCCGGCAGCGGTCGCCCGGCTCAGCCGCCGTGGCTGGACGGAGCCAGGAGGCGCTCGAGCTGGTCCTCGACGTCGGCCGGCACGACGAACAACAGCTCGTCACCCGCCTCGACCGGCTGCTCGACGTCGGGGACATAGACCTGGCCGTCGCGCAGGATCGTCACCAGGGCGCAGTTCTCCGGGAACGGGATCAGCCCCATCGGCTTGCCGACGTACGGCGAGTCCGTGGGCAGCGTCATCTCCACCAGGTTGGCGTTGCCCTGGCGGAAGGTGAAGAGCCGGACGAGGTCGCCGACGGTCACCGCCTCCTCGACCAGCGCGGACATGATGCGCGGCGTGGACACGTTGACGTCCACGCCCCAGGCCTCGGTGAAGAGCCACTCGTTGTTGGGGTGGTTGACCCGGCCGACCGTGCGCGGCACGCCGAACTCGGTCTTGGCGAGCAACGAGGTCACGAGGTTGGCCTTGTCGTCACCGGTCGCGGCGATCACGACGTCGCACTGGTCGAGTCGGGCCTCCTCCAGCGAGGACATCTCGCACGAGTCGGCGAGCAGCCACTCGGCGTCGGGAACCCGCTCGGGCTTGATCGCGTCGGGCTGCTTGTCGATGAGCAGGACCTCGTGGCCGTTGCTGATCAGCTCACGGGCGATCGAGCGTCCGACCGCACCCGCTCCGGCGATGGCGACGCGCATCAGCTCTCCTCCGGGCCTCGGTCGATGACGGCGTAGGCATGCGCGGCGTTCTCCTCGCGCATCACCAGGTGCAGGAGGTCGCCCTCCTGGATCACGCTGTCCTTGGTGGGCAGCATGCCCTCGCCCAGGCGGTCGATCCAGGCGATCCGGCTGCCCGACTGCGCCTGGAACTCGATCGTCCGGTGGCCGATCCAGGGCTCGGTGATCGGGACCTGGTCGAGCCGGATGGTGCCGGACGGGTCGCGGAAGTCGGGCTCGGCGCCCGCCGGGAGCAGGCGTCGCAGCACCTGGTCGGCCGTCCACTTCACGGTGGCCACCGTGGTGATGCCCAGCCGCTGGTAGACCTCGGCTCGACCGGGGTCGTAGATACGGGCCACGACCTGCTCGATCCCGAAGGTCTCGCGGGCCACGCGCGCGGCGATGATGTTGGAGTTGTCACCGCTCGACACGGCCGCGAAGGCGTCGGCGCGGCGGATGCCGGCCTTCTCCAGGACCTCCTGGTCGAAGCCGTAGCCGGTCACCTTGTCCCCGTTGAACCCGGGACCGAGACGACGGAACGCGTCGGGTTCGGAGTCGATGACGGAAACGGTGTGGTTGCGGTCCTCGAGGCTCCGCGCGAGCGTCGAGCCGACGCGGCCGCAGCCCATGATCACGACGTGCACGTGGCAGACGCTACACCGCTGCGGCGGTCTGCTTCCGACCGGAACCCGCCGGGTGGCCGTCCGTGGTCTAGCCTTCCGGTCGTGAGCGTCGGCGATGTGTCCAAGCGGATCCTGCTGGGTCGCAAGATGCGCAGTTCCCAGCTGGGGGAGACGCTGCTCCCGAAGCGGATCGCGCTCCCGGTCTTTGCCAGTGACGCACTGTCGTCCGTGGCCTACGCCCCCGACGAGATCTTCATCATGCTCTCGCTGGCCGGCGCGTCGGCGTACGTCTGGTCCTGGAAGATCGGCATCACCGTCGCCCTGGTCATGATCGCGGTGGTCGCGTCCTACCGGCAGACCGTGCATGCCTACCCCAGCGGCGGCGGCGACTACGAGGTCGCCTCGGTCAACCTCGGCTCGAGGGCCGGCACCACGGTCGCCAGCGCCCTGCTCGTGGACTACGTGCTGACCGTCGCGGTGTCCATCTCCTCGGGAGCGCAGTACGCCGCCGCCGCGATCGACCCGCTCAGCGGCCACGAGGCGACGTTCGCCACCATCATGGTGGTGCTGCTGATGGCGATGAACCTGCGCGGCATCCGGGAGTCCGGCACCTACTTCGCGGTGCCCACCTATGCCTTCATGGTCGCGATCCTCGGCATGTGCGGCTACGGCATGCTCCGGCTGGCCGAAGGAACGCTGCCGCACGTGGAGAGCGCCGACTTCGACATCACCCCCGCGCCCGGCTACGAGGGGTCGCTGACCACCTTCGCCCTGCTGTTCCTCCTGGCCCGGGCGTTTTCGTCCGGCTGTGCGGCACTCACCGGTGTCGAGGCCATCTCCAACGGGGTGCCGGCGTTCCGGAAGCCGAAGAGCAAGAACGCCGCGACCACGCTGTTCCTGCTCGGGCTGATCGCGATCTCGATGATGATCAGCGTCATCGTGCTGGCCAAGCAGATGGGCCTGAGGTACGTCGACCCCCACGACCTGGACCGGCTCACGCGCGACGGCGTACCGCTGCCGGACAACTACGACCAGCACACCGTGATCGCCCAGATCGCGGCAGCGGTCTTCAACGACTTCCCCGCCGGGTTCTACCTGGTCGTGACGGTGACCGGCATCATCCTGGTGCTGGCGGCCAACACGGCGTTCAACGGCTTCCCGGTGCTCGGCTCGATCCTGGCCAACGACGGCTACGCACCCCGGGCGCTGGGGTCGCGCGGCGACCGGCTGGCGTACAGCAACGGCATCGTCTTCCTCGCGGTGATGGCGATCATCCTGATCCAGGTCTTCAACGCCGAGACGACGAAGCTGATCCAGCTCTACATCGTCGGCGTCTTCGTGTCGTTCAACCTCAGCCAGCTCGGGATGATCCGGCACTGGACCCGGCACCTGAAGACCGAGAAGGACCCCTCCGAACGCCGCCGGATGTTCCGCTCGCGGGCGATCAACGCGATCGGGCTGAGCTTCACCGCCGTGGTCCTGGTGATCGTCCTGATCACGAAGTTCCTGAGCGGCGCCTGGATCACGATCCTGGCGATGATCATCTTCTACATCATCATGCGCGGCATCCACACCCACTACGACAGCGTCGCTGAGGAGCTCGCCGCCGACGAGGAGGACAAGCTCCTACCCACCCGGGTGCACGCCATCGTCCTGGTCTCCAAGCTGCACAAGCCGACGCTGCGCGCCCTGGCCTTCGCCAAGGCCACCCGCCCGAACGTGCTCGAGGGGGTCTACGTCGCCTCGGACCCGACCGCCACCAACCGGCTCCTCGAGGAGTGGGACGAGCGCAACCTCGGCGTGCCGCTCAAGGTGCTGCACTCGCCCTACCGCGAGCTGATCAAGCCGATCGTGGACTACGCGATGGAGATCAAGAAGGCCAACCCCCGCGGGGTGGTGGCGGTCTACATCCCCGAGTACGTCGTGGGCCGCTGGTGGGAGCAGCTGCTGCACAACCAGACCGCGCTGCGGCTCAAGGGCCGCCTGCTCTTCGCCCCGGGTGTCATGGTCACCTCGGTGCCCTACCAGCTCCGGTCCTCGCAGATCGCGCGGGAGCGGGAGGAGCGCGAGCTCAGCCGCGTCCGTCCCGGGGACCTGCGCCGGGGCAACGTCGAGGACCGCAACCACAGCAACGGAAGGCAGATCTGAAGATGAGCCGCACCCCTCGCCAGCGCAAGGCGCGCGGTGCCTCCCTGGTCGGCGCCCGGTTCGACGCGGTCGTCGGCCCGGTCGCCCACGGCGGCCACTGCATCGTCCGGCTGCCGGCGCCCGAGTCCCGGGTCGTCTTCGTGCGGCACGCGATCCCCGGCGAGCGCGTGGTCGTCCAGATCACCGAGGGCACGGAAGGGGACAAGTTCTGGCGCGGCGACGCGGTGGAGGTCCTCGAGGCGTCGCCCGACCGGGTCACCCCGCCGTGCCCGTACGCCGGGCCCGGCCTGTGCGGCGGCTGCGACTTCCAGCACGTCACGCTCGAGCGTCAGCGCGACCTCAAGGCCTCCGTGGTCCGGGAGCAGCTCTCGCGGCTGGCGAAGCTCGACGTGCCGGTCACCGTGGAGCAGGTCCCCGGCGACGTGAACGGGCTGCGCTGGCGCACCCGGGTCCAGTTCGCCGAGGGGCCGGACGGTCAGCGCGCCATGCGAGCGCACCGTTCGCGCAAGCTGATCCCGGTCGACGACTGCCTGATCGCTCGCAAGGACGCCCGCGAGGAGGCCCCGGCCGGCTCGGCGCTCGACCGGTCGGGGGTCGCCCCGGGCCTGGTCCTCGAGCGGGTGACCATCGAGTCCGGTGAGACCCACGAGTTCGCCGTCGAGGCCGACGGGTTCTGGCAGGTCCACCCCGGTGCCCCGAAGCTCCTGGTCGAGACGGTGCTGGACTTCCTGGCGCCGAAGCCGGGGGAGCGGGTCATCGACCTCTACTCCGGGGTCGGGCTCTTCGCCCGGTTCCTCGCCGAGGCCGTCGGCGGCGCGACCCGCGTCGTCGCGATCGAGGGCGACCGGCTGGCCTGCCAGCACGCACGGGAGAACCTCGCCGGCTGTGAGGGCGCCAAGGTCGAGTGCGGGACGGTCGACCAGGTGCTGGCGACGTCGTACGACGAGCCGTTCGACCTGGTCGTGCTGGACCCGCCGCGCGAGGGTGCCCGGCGCCAGGTCGTGGAGCAGATCGTCGACCGGGCACCACGGGCGGTCGCCTACGTCGCCTGCGACCCCGCGGCGCTGGCCCGCGACATCGCGTTCTTCGCCGAGCACGGCTACGAGCTGCGTCAGCTGCGGGCCTTCGACCTCTTCCCGATGACGCACCACGTCGAATGCGTCGCGCTGCTGACGAAAATCGGCTCTGACCTGCGGTGACGCGACTCGGGCTCTCGCGGTCGACCGTGGAGAACCGGTTTTAAGGCTCACATTGGGCTCACTTTGAAATCGCGGGCCCGGATTCCGGCTTGCGATCGAGCCGCACTGCGACGGACCAGCGGGAGCCTCAGGGCACACAGAACGGCCGCAGATACTTCTATCGAAGGTCGAAGGGCTGACGAACGTCGCGACGGGCCGTGCCATCTCGCCCACTCGATGCTCGTTCGCTTGGCTTGGCCGGCAGCCCGACGCCGACAAGAATGGCCAGCAGTCCGAATACAAGTCCCGTGGTAACAGGTTCGTTGAGCCACAGCACGCCCAGGCCTGCCCCTGCCAAGGGCACGATAAAGGTCACGGTGGACGCGGCCAACGGTCCTGCAGTCCGGATGATCCAGAAGTAAAGAACGTACCCTCCCGCCGTGGCGCCCACGCCGACGACGAGAACGGCCATGATGCTCGCCTTCGTGACAGGCGCCGAAGGGGGCGAGACCGCGAGTGTCACGATCGTTGCCGGAGTCATCAGCAGGGACGCGGCGACCAGTTGACCCAACGCCACCGCCAGGGGTTCCTCCTGAGAAAACGCCCTGCGCGCATAGACGCCACCGAGGGCGTAGAGCACCGCTGCGCCGAGGGACGCGGCAGCGAACAGCAGGCCGGGTCCCCCGAGTTCGATTGGCGCGCCCCCAAGCAGGACGACGACTCCCAAGATTCCCATCGTGACGCCAAGCACGTGCCGCCAGGTGATGCTTTGACCGAGCCAGATGCTTGCGACCACGACAGTGAACAGCGGGGTGGTGGCATTGAGGATTGCAGCCATGGAAGCGTTGAGGCCGACGATTGCTACCGCGACCAAAGTGAGTGGTCCAGCGACGTTCAGGATCGCCAGGATGATGAAAGCGCCGTATCTACGGCGAAGGACGCTCCACGTTGTCGGACTGGCCAACGTCAGCAGAATCAACACGACGGCCCCAATAGCGAGTCGAGCGTGGGTGACACCGACAGGGCCTAGCGCAGGGGCGGCGATCTTGACCAACGGAAACGAACTACCCCACAAGCCGCCAAGCAGCAATAGTGCACCGAACACTTTCAGTGGTGCCGCTGGCGTTGGCGCCTCGTTGACGCCGCGCATAGAGGGTGGATTGGTGCTTTGGGCGCTAGTGCGTACTGCCACGGCTCGTTCTCACCTCACGACATTCGAGACAGCTGCCGTTGTGTCATTGCCTCGACCTGCCGCGGGTCCGCCGCTCTCCAAGACGCGCGTGGGTCGGGTCAGTCGTGAGAGCCGGTCGATGATGCTCCCGGCTTCTCGGCGGCCCGGGAGGCGATCTACGACGTGTCCTGCCGAGAACGCAAGAAGGGTGGGGTAACCAAGGATGCGGTAGTGGTCCGCAACATGCGGCAGCCGACGACCGTCCACTCGAAGTGTGGTGACCTGCCAAGCCAGTTGATGCCATGCCAGGCTCAGGATCGCTCGCTGGGCACGGCAATCGTGGCAATCTTCATCCTCGAACGCGACGACGATGGGGTGCGCAATCCTAGAGATCAGATCGGTGAGCTCCTCGGCGGAGCCGGCATCCCTCCAGGAGCGGTCCCCGAACGGCGGCTCAATCTCGACAGGTTCAACGACGGCTCCCGGTTGAGGCGTCCCGCCACGAACCGCCAGCTGACTTCCTCGCGCATGCGCATCGCACAGGCACGTGGGGGGCGTAGATGTCGAAGCGATATCGGTGCAGTGCACGCGTGCCTCTCTTTCGTGTCTAGGGGGTCAGGGGCGCCAATTGGGACGCAGCGGGAACCCGCTCGTCCCGTGCTCGTCGTTGCGGGTCGCAAGGACCTGGTGTAGCTCGATCTCCCCGCGTTCGAACCCGATGCGTGAACCGGCCATGTAGACCCCCCAAACGCGGGCGATGCCTTCTCCGACCTCGGCGACGCACTGATCCCAGTTCGTCTCGAGATTGCGGCTCCAGGAAGCGAGCGTGCGCGCATAGTGGGGACGGAGGTTCTCGGTGTGCTGTACCTCCAGGCCGGCGTCCTGTGCGGCGCTAACGATCGTGCCCGAGCCAGTCAGTTCGCCATCGGGGAAGACGTAGCGGTCGATGAACGTGCCCGTCTGCGTGGGGTGGTTGTGGCTGCGAGTGATGGAGTGATTCAGCAGCCGCCCGCCCGGTACGAGCCGGTCTCGCAAGAACGAGAAGTACGACAGGTACTTGCGCGTCCCGACGTGCTCCGTCATCCCGATGGAGCTGACCGCGTCGAAGCCGCGCTCCACGACGTCGCGATAGTCGAGGTGACGGACCTCGGCCAGATCGCCCACGCCGTCGTGGTCGATCGCTCCTTTCGCCCAGTGCGCCTGCTCGAGTGAGAGCGTGACGCCGAGCGCGTGTACGCCGTATTCCTTCGCCGCATGCCGGACCATTCCGCCCCACCCGCAGCCCACATCGAGAAGCCGCTGCCCCGGCCGAAGGTCGAGCTTGCGGCAGATCAAGTCGAACTTCTCGGTCTGAGCTTCCTCGAGTGTCTTGGAGTCGTCCTCGAAGACGGCGCAGGTGTAGGCCATTGACGGACCCAGCACGAGTTCATAGAAGTGGTTCGAGACGTCGTAGTGATGGTGGATCGCGTTTGCATCTCGTGTCATTGACGCCCGTAGGCCCTCCGCCGCCCGACGCCAGCGCGGCAGCTGCTCTTGTGGCGGGGGTGGGGGCGGCTTGAGGTGAGAGACACCGAGTGCTCGCACGAGACGCACGGCCTCGGGAAGGCTCGGGCGGCGGAACTGAAGATGGTTCATCAGCAGCGACATGACGTCGTAGGGGTTGCCGGGATGCGCCCCGTAGAGCTCCAGGTCGCCGGAGACGTATGCCCGCGCGAACCCCAAATCTCCCGGCGCGGTCATGAGGTAGGCCAAGCCACGTTCGTTGCGCAGGCGCAACCCGATGGTCGCGTCCTCGGGCCCGGTTGCGCTGCCGTCGTAGGCCGTGAAGCGCACGGGGAGTCCTTCCCTCATGAGGGACTCGACCGCGTTGCCGATGGAAATGTGTTCGTGAGCGCTCACTGACGCCTCACCGCCTTGTCATAGAGAGTGGTCAATCTGTTGTCGCGGTCGTAGCGACGCTTGACGGCCTCGAGCCCGGGCCCGTTGTAAAGCGAGTCGAAGGTGGCCCTGTCATAGAAGGCTTCGGAGTACAGCGACTTGTGGCCGCCGAGATCGTGCACGGCCTTCTCGATTGCGCGATTCAACGGAGCGTTGGTCGCTTCCTTGCCGACCGGCACGGTGCCCCAGAAGCCGACGTTGACGTAGACCTCGCCGGCGTGGAGCGGGTAGGAGGGCCACGTGCGGTCGTCGCGCAGCCGAAGTGGGCACAGCCACACCGGGCGCATGCCGACGTGCTCGTCGAACCAGTTGAGAAAATCGGGTAACCGGCCCACCGGAATCTCGACGTCCTGGATCACTCGTTCTCGCGCAGGCCTCCCTGCGCGGCGGTCGAGTCGGTCGACGATGCTGAAGCGGCGGTCCAGGCCGATCAGCTTGTGATAAACGTCGGACCGACGCCAGCGCCGTGGCCAAACCCGTCGAATTCTCGGATTGTGGAGGCCGAATGCGCCGGAGCACCAGAACCAGTCGGTGTCCCAGCGCCAGAGGTAGTCCTGCATCCGCAGCATGTCGGTCGTCCGCTCCTGCAGGGACCGGTAGAAGATCCTTTCACCGGTGTAGTCGCTCACCAGCGAAGCGGCGTCCACGAGCCGCCCACTGGTCCCGGCTTCGGGGTCACACCAGGTGGCGAGCGTGAGGTAGTGCTCGCCGGGCTCGAAGGCAACACCGTCCAGCCCGTCGACGCGCTGTCCCTCCCACGCCTTGGAGTCCGCGATGGAGGCGATCGCGTTGGCGACCTGGACGGCATCGTCGAACCGGACGTGCCGCAACTGCACCAGTTCCGGCACCGGTTCCAGCTCGATCCTCAGCCGGATGGCATACCCGAGCGATCCGTACGAGTTCGGGAACGCACGGAAGAGATCGACATGTTCGTTGTCCATCCGAGCGGTTACGACGTCGCCGGCACCGGTCATCACGTCCATCTCGATCACGGATTCGTGCGGCAGGCCGTTGCGGAAGCTGGTCGCCTCGATGCCAAGGCCGGTGACCGCGCCGCCGACGGTGATCGTGCGCAACTGCGGGACGACGAGCGGAATCAGGCCGTGGGCGAGGGTCACTTCCACGAGGTCCTCGTAGGTACACATCCCCTGCACATCGGCGGTCCGCGCCTCAGCGTCAATCGAGATCACGCCATCAAGACCCGAAACGTCGAGGCCGGTGACCCGCGTGCGGGGGCGGAACAGGTTGGAGGTCCGCTTCGCCAGACGCACGGCGTCGCCCACGGGGATTCCACGGTAGGAGGCCAGTAGTCGTTCGACTGACACCGTGTGGGTCGCGGCCGAAACGGTCTGCCCATGAGTGCTCCCGGACCTTGTGTCGACAATGAGGTTCATGGGATTCCTCCAGAAGAAGGTGCGCGTCGGGGCGCGGGCGATTGCGAGTGGGGCCGCCGCCGCGAAAGCACGACACCGGTCAGACAGAGCGCTCCTCCCAGGAGAGCCACAAGCGCTGGCGACTCATCCAGGACGAACCAGGCCATTGCGACCGTCAAAGGCGGGACCAAATAGGTCGAGGCCGCGAAGCTGCTGACGCTCATGTGGGACAGCGCGTAGGCATAGAGGGTGAAGGCGACAGCGGTTGGGAAGATCCCGAGATAGACCACCAACGCCGTGTCGCGCCCTTGTGCACTGGCCAGGTCGCGGGTGAGCGCCGTGGTGAAGGGCAGGCAGACAATTGTTCCCGCCGTGCAGGCCAGCCAAGTGACCTGGAAGCCCGAGAGCCTTGAAAGCAGCGGCTGGTGGAGGATCACGCCGACCGCAGAAGCCGCCGCCGCCAGCAGGCAGAGTACGACGCCGGTCACGTCACGTTCGTCCCCTGGCCTCGCAAGGCTGATCAGGCTCACGCCGGTGAAGGCAACGAGGAGACCAGCCCAGGTGCGCCATGAAGAGTGCTCGCCCAAGATCGAGGTGGCCATGACTGCAACCAAGAGGGGCGAGACCTGAATCAGCATGGCTGCCGTCCCAGCATCGACCCGCTGTTGGCCTGCGTTCAAAGCCGTGTTGTAAGTGGCGAACCACAGGACGCCGATGACTGCGATCCTGATCAGGTCGCCGCGAGCTGGTCGACGCCAGGTTCGTCGCCGAACGGCGCAAAGAATTCCCAAGGCCACTGACGCGACCAACGTCCGCCCCAACGCCAGTGCGCCCGGGGAAAAGTCGTCGCTGACACGACCAATGACCACGAAGGCGGATGCCCAGAGAATCAGCGCTGTGCCCAGCGCTAGAAGCGGGAGCGTGCGGCGAGTGGTGGCGGGCTGAGGTCTTGGCGCAGCTACCGGCAAAAGCCGTCTGCTGACCTGCGTCATGGTTCCTCGCTCGCTCGCCACGGGTGTATGGGTGACGGCAGATTCGTGCGACGCGCTGCCTGACGGCTGTCCGGTTGCTGTCCATACGGCGTCCGATCGGGACAGCGGCGCGCACGTCGAAGTTCCGTGCGACTCGGCTCGACAAGGCGGTGGTCCATTGCGGCGGTCCGCGCAACCCTCACGGTGCGATGAGTGGCCCGGCCCCTGGACGTTCTGCTCGCGCCAAAGACCGATCCCCCGAACGCCGGCGCGACGCCGAGGGAGGGCGGAATCCGGTTGGCACGGCCGGGGAGGAGGAAGGCGACGACGATGTCAGTCAGGTCGGTGGCCGTCGCCGCGATCAGGATGAGGCTGAGTGTCTGGGAGATGGGGGAGGGCACACCACCCGAGCTGCACCCGCTCCACCTCACGGGACGCACCGCCATCCAGCGCCCAGGCGCTGCTCCTGGGCAAGGGTTTGCGCCGACCGCGCCTGATTGAGCCCTGGGTGGGAGTCACGCTCAGCGCCACAGCCGCGCCGGTTCGCTGTAGACGTCCAGGGTCGAGCGAACCGCGACCCTGTCGTGACGGCGCCCAGCTCGCTCTAGTCGAACAACGTCCGCGTTCTAGGCGGGCACCACACACTGTCCGGCGCCGCAACGAACTCCACGGCGACCCACGCGACGCACATCAAGCGGGCATCGGCTTCAATCAGCGTGGTGGCCGGGTGCCTCTGAGCGACACCGGTAGCGCGGTCAAGCGGGTGTCATGAGATGGGACGGCTCGGCGAGCGCGACGCTCGTCGTTCTCTCAGCAGGTGAGGAGGATGTCCCGGCAGCGATCGAGAAGCCCCGGCAGATCATGGTGGCTGGGTGTTGCCAGCGCGATACGGATCGCGTTCGGGGTTCGAGCTCCGGTCGCGAATGCATCGCCGGTCGAGACAAGGATGCCTGCCTGAGCCAGCCGATGGGCGAACTGGTCGCTTCTCACCTCTTCCGGTAGTTGAAGCCAGCCGGAGTACGAAGCAGGGTGCGATACATAGTCGAAACCGGCGAACGCGCGACGGGCCATCAGTTGGCGCTCTTGGGCGTCCTCACGCCGTGTCTTTTCCAAGCGCGTGACCGTGCCGTCGCGAAGCCAGCGCGTAATCAGCGCGGTCGCTACTGAGCTCGTCCCCCACGAGGTAGCGCGTAGCGTGCGGGTCAGCGCGGTGAGGTGGGTATCGGGAGCAACCAGGTAGCCGGCACGCAGACCCGTCGCAAGATTCTTCGAGAAGCTTCCGACGTAGATGGTCCGTTCCGGAGCGAATGTCTGTAGGGGTGGCGGCGCCGCCTGGTCTAGGAACGCGTAGGTGGCGTCCTCGATGAGGAGGATGTCGTACCGACGCGCTATCGCGGCGATGCGCTCTCGTGACGCGTGGTCAAGCACGAACCCCAAGGGGTTGTGCACGGTGGGCATCAGGTAAGCGACGCCCACGTTGCGCTGCCGGACGACTGTTTCGAAAGCCTGCAGGTCGGTCCCGGCGGTGCCGCAGTTCACGGCGGCAAGGTTCAGGTGACGTGTCCTCGCGACCAGCTTCAGGCCAGGGTAGGAGAGCTCGTCCACGGCCAGTGTGGAGCCGGGGTTGGTCGCCGAGGCAAGCACCACGTCGAGTCCGTGCTGAGCACCAGCGGTCAACAGAACGTTGCTCGGTGCCACGTCAATTCCAACATCGAGCAGGTGGGTGGCCACGGCTGCCTTGTCGGTCGTCCGCCCACCAGGCGGCTGCTGGACCAGAAGCGAGCCAAGGTCGCCCTCGCCGGCCAGGTCTCGCAAGGCACGCCTGAGCTGCTCGATCTGCTCGACGCTCACGGGCTGATTGAAGGACAGGTCCGCAGTCCGGGCATGGACGGGGAGCCGACGTGGCTCCAAACCCGCGAACCCGCTCAGATCGCGAACATACGTTCCTCGTCCCGCTTCGCCTACGGTCAGACCGGCCGCTGCCAGCTCGCGGTAGGCCTTGGTCGCGGTTGCCAAAGCGATCCCACGCTGGAGGGCGAGCTCTCGGTGAGTGGGAAGACGAGTGCCCGCGGGCAGGTGGCCCGCCCTGATGGCGGTAGCGATCTCGTCGGCCACCAGTTTGTAGCGCTCTTGCCGCATGCCTCGAACCTGTCCCTATGACAATACGTTGATTGCATCACATTAGGCGATTTACGTTCGGCACCCCGGGCAACCGCCCCGGCTCATCCGCCGACAGGAGCTTCGAATGACCGAGATCGACACCCAGCTGCCCGTGCTGGAGTTTCTGGAGCGGCGCCTCCGAGGGACCCTGCAGTCAAAGGACCGCACTCACATGAGGTACCCCACGGCGATCTCTCAGCTGCTCGACTTCGAGATTGCAGCGGTGGGACGAGGCACCGCAACAGTGGTTGTTGACGTCGACGCCACGTGCCACGGGAACCAGCAGGGGACGGTCCACGGAGGATTCCTGGTCGAGCTCGCTGACGCAGCCATTGGCACGGCCCATTCGACACTCATGCAACCAGACGAGTCGTTCACGAGCATCGACCTGCGTGCGGTCTTTCTTCGTCCGGTATGGCAGGACACCTTGCGCGCGCACGCCGCCCCAACCCACTCCGGCAGAACAATCACCCACTACCACTGCGAGATCGTACGCAGTAGCGACGGCATGCCCGTCGCAACTGTGACGAGCAGCATGATGACCCTGCGCGGGGACAGGGCGAGTGGACGCTGAGCCTTCACTCGACATGCGAGGGGTGCTCCCGCCATCATTCGCACCGCGACGGTGCCTGCTGCGGCGAGCGTTCGTTCTCGCGGCTTTGAAGCGCATAGAGCCGCGAGGGGTCGAGAAGCAACCGCGACTTCGGCAGCTTGGCAACCACGGCCCGGGCCGCACGGCCGCGTTACCGGATCTGTGCGACGTATTTCGTGTCAACGAGGGCTGCGATCACATCGGCGTCCGACATGGACCCGGCCAACTTCACGGTGCAGGTGGACATGTCGGCCGCTATGGTCTTCACCCCCGGTACGTCTCGCAGGCGGGCGGTCACCTCACGCACGCAGTGTCGACAGCCCATGCCGTCGACCGTCAGCGTCAGGTTTCTCATCGCGCTCCCTTCTCCGTCCATGCTGAACACGACGATCGTGGTGCACCCGTCTGTCCTACCGCTGTCCCGGAAATGCCAGGGGAGAGACTGCCGTCTCGACAGCGCTGGGTCCGACTCGCTGTGCCGGCACCCCGGTCACAGCGGAGATGTCGACAAGCAGGCGGACTTCGGCTTGGTGAGTCTGACGAACGGGTAGTCGTCCCAATGGATTGTCAGTCCGCCCGGTACCAGTAGTGGAGGGATCGCGGAGCTGGACGCAGTTCGGACCGCGGCGGCGAACCGCCGTCGGGTCGGTCGATTTCACAGCCGGGACGAACCCGATGCTTGCGGCCCGAGGCTTGTCGTGCGGTCCGGTTGAGTCAGGTCTTGGAGCGCGCGGCGGACAGTGAGGTCGGTCAGGGCATCGCCTTGTCTGTTGTGGCGGAGACCGGGCCGAACCGCGGACCGACGGCTAAGCGCAGCCCGACCGGGGGTGGGACCAGAGCGCGGCGGTCTGGTGGGGCACGGCGTTCTAGGTGGGGCGCATGAGTCCGGTCCACCTGTCGAATGTCTGGTTGGCCGTTTCCACCGGGATGTCTGGTGCAGTCGCAGTCTGGGCGACCCGGCTGTCGGACAAGGACTGCGGATGTCACTTGTCAACGGCATGACGGTGCATCCGGGCGGGTGCACCACTGTCAGGAGCGGCGACACAGGACAGGTCTTGGACAGCGCCTGAACAGGCCTCGCATTGAACCTGCAGTCAACAGCCGACCGGCTGTTCGTCTGAAAGAGAGAGGCAACCGATGTCTTCCCCCGCTTCCACTGCGGAGTCCCCGAACAGCCGGCGCTGGCTGGCCCTTTGGATCATCGCTGCAGCACAGTTCATGGTCATTATGGACACGTCGATCATCGGCGTGGCTCTGCCCAAGATGCAGGCCGACCTTGGCTTCAGTCCACAGGATCTCAGCTGGGTATTCAATGCCTATGTCGTTGCCTTCGGCGGCCTGCTGTTGCTCGGCGGCCGGCTCTCCGACCTGTACGGTGCGCGGCGCATGTTCAGCCTCGGCTGGGTCATCCTGGCGGCCGGGTCCCTCGCGGCCGGCTTCGCCACCAACGTCGGAGTCGAACTAGCAGGCCGTGCGGTTCAGGGTGCGGGCTCGGCGCTCATCGCCCCCGCTGCGCTCACGCTTCTGTTCATGACGTTCGGTGCGAACCCCAAGGAGCTGACCAAGGCGCTGGCCCTTTACGGCGCGGCCGCACCCGCCGGCGGAACCGCCGGAGTGTTCCTCGGCGGCATCCTCACCGAGTACGCCAGCTGGCCCTGGGTGTTCTTCATCAACGTGCCACTCGCGATTGCGATCCTGGTCCTGACGCCCATGGCCATGCCCGCGGGCGCTACTCGCCGCGGTTCGATCGACCTCGGAGGCGCAGTTACCGCAACTGCCGGCCTCGCAGCCCTCGTGTTCGCTGTGGTTCGTGCGCCGGAAGTTGGCTGGGGCTCGGCCTCGACACTCTTGATTGGTGCAGCTGGTTTGGCGCTGCTTGTTGTGTTCGTAATCCTGCAGGCCCGGTTGTCCGAACCGCTGATGCGTCTCGGGATCTTCCGCGCACCGAACCTGGCTGCAGCCAACTTGGCCCAGTTCCTGCTGGGTGCCGCGTGGATCCCGATGTTCTTCTTCATCAACCTCTACCTGCAGCAAGTCCTTGGTTTGGGCGCCTTCGAAAGTGGCGCCGCCCTTCTCCCGCTGACCCTCACCATCATGGTCGGGATGATCTTCGCTGCACCGAAGCTCATCGAGCGTTTCGGTCCGAAGACGATGACCGTCATGGGGCTTGCCACGCTGGCAGCCGGACTGCTTTGGCTTTCGTTCGTGCGGCCTGACGGCACGTTCGCCGCCGACGTGCTCCCAGCCTCGCTCGTCGCGGCCGCTGGAATGGCGATGGCCTTCATCCCGTCCTTGGGAACTGCGCTGTCCGCGGCCACTCCCGAAGAGGGAGGACTCGCCGCCGGAATCGTTAACACCAGCTACCAGATCGGTTCTGCCCTCGGCCTGGCCGCCATGACCGCCGTTGCCGCGGCGGCTGGTGCGGACCAGCTCGGTGACGTCGTCGCCATCACCGAAGGCTTCTCGGCCGGTCTGCTCGGAGCCGCTGGTATCGCGCTGGCGGGTGCGCTTCTCGCCGGCGTCTTCCTCAAAAGCCATGGGGCGTCGGCCCCGTCGGAGTCGGCTGAGCACGTCGGCGCCTGACACAGCTTGGATGCTTGCCGTGACCTCCGAGGGCCTGAATACCCACTAGGTCCTCGGAGCGATCGAGTAGGCCGCCACGCTGTCCCTGACACCGCGCTCCGGCGGGTACGAACCGCACGTCGGAGCGCGGAATCGACCGAGCCGGGCCGCTACCAAGGCGGGACGGCTCGGTGGTCCGACCAGCAGCACCTAGCTCGACTCGCAAGCCAGCACACAGAGCAACGCCGGGCGTGTGCTCCGGTCGGATGTGGGTCGCGGGCTCGCGACCAGCGGGGAGGTGCCCGACAGCTCACCGGACACTGGCCGTCGAGAGGTTGCTACCCGCCAGGCAGGCTGCGCACCAACTACACGGTAAGCGCCCTGGAAGCTGGGGGGTTAGGCTCGCCGCTTCCGTCATTATGGCTCGGGCTACCTCGGCGGTGATCACGATGTTGGAACGGTCAGACTTGCCGCGCGAGGGCGACTAAGGAGGCATCGCATCGAAGTTGTGAACCCAACCGGAGTCCGCGATCAGGTGACTATCCGGTTGTTAGGGCCGATGGAGATGACTGTTGGCGGAAAGCCCGTGGCGGTACCGGGCGCAGCCGAGCGCGCGTTGCTGGTGCAACTGTTGCTCAGTCCCGGCAGGACCATCCCGGCCACCATGCTGGTGGAACGGCTTTGGGCGGAGTCCGCGCTGCCAGTAGACCCGATGAACGCGCTGCAGATCCGTGTGTCGAAGTTGCGCCGAAGCCTCAAGGCACACGGCGTCGAGGACCTAGTCAGCCGCGAAGGGGTTGGCTATCGGGCCGCGGTAGATCCCTCGGCGGTGGATGCTGTCGACTTTGCCACCAGGATTCGCGAGGCCCGTGCGGGAGCCGCCACGGCGGGGGACGCCTACGACATCAACCATCTCCAGGCGTATGACAACGCGGTGTCGCTGTGGCGGGGGGAGCCACTCTCGGAGTTCTCAGGTGATCAGTGGGCAACGATCGAGGCCTCCAGACTGACGGAGCTCCGATTGGCCGCCCTGACCGAGCGCGCCCACATCGCCTTGGCGCTTGGGCGACATCACGAGGTGGTGGGGGACCTGGAACCCCTGGTCGCCGCAGATCCGACCCTGGAGTCCATGGCCGGGATGCTGATGATCGCGCTGTACCGCAGCGGTCGTCAGGCGGATGCACTCGAGGTGTACACCCGATCTCGCATAGTCCTTGACGAATCCTTGGGCCTCGAGCCGTCCGCGTCCTTGCGATCCCTCCATGAGCGAGTGCTCCGCCAAGATGAATCCCTGGGGTCCCAACCCGAACTCACTGCGCCCGCCCCCGTCATGACTCGCGGCGGCAAGGGTCGTACGGACGAACAGCAACGAGCCGCCACAACCAATCTCCCCACGGTGTTGCGTCCACTGATCGGCCGCGACGACCAACTCGACTCGTTGGACGAGCTCATTGCTGGTGCACGGCTGCTGACGCTGATTGGCCCTGGTGGAGCGGGAAAGACGTCCCTGGCCATAGCGACCGCAGTTCGAGTCGGGGAGTCCTTCACCGACGGTGCTATCGCCGTGCGCCTGGGCTCAGTGGACTCTCCGAGTCAGGTGCCACTCGCCGTGGCAGACGCGCTCGGGGTCCCCCTCGATGGAGCCGCTGCAGACCGCGACGTCCGGGAGAGGATTGTTGCCTACCTGTCGCGACGACGCATGCTCTTGCTCGTCGACAACTGCGAACACGTGGTGGATGCGGCCGCTAGCCTCATCGACGCCATTCTCGGTCGGTGTCCAGGTGTCACCATCTTGGCGACAAGTCGAGAGGCGTTGGCGGTTCCCGACGAGACGCAGGTCGCGGTCGGGCCCTTGGAGACACCCCCTGAGGGGACCGAGGCAAACCGTGTCCTGGACTACCCCGCCGCACAGCTCTTCGTGCAACGCGCCCACGCCATGCGACCGGGGAACCCCCTTTCCGAGGAGGACCTGGAGGCCGTGGCGAAAATTAGTCGCGCCCTCGATGGCATGCCACTCGCCTTGGAGCTTGCCGCGGCGCGGACAGCAGCGATGTCGCTCACCGAGATTTCGGACCGGCTGGCTCAGCGATTCACGTTCCTCACCTCCGGAGCCAGGACTGCAGAGGCCCGGCAACAGACACTGAAGGCCACCGTCGAGTGGAGCTACGCGCTGCTCAGCGAGCTGGACCAAAAGGTCTTCAACAGGCTGTCTGTCTTCCAAGGCGGGTGGACGCTGACCGCTGCCGAAGCGGTCGTCAGCGACCCAACGATGGCACCCGGCAAAGTGCTCGACACTATTGGCCGACTGGTCGAACGTTCCATGGTTGTCGTCGAGCCCGGCCCGACCACGCGGTACCGCATGCTTGAGACTTTGCGTCACTATGCCGCGGAACAACTGGCAGCGACCGACGAGCGCCCGATGTTTGTTCAGCGCCACGCGGACTTCTTCCGCGGCTTCGCACAATCGTCAGAGATGGAGCTGCGGGGTCATGGGCAGCGAGAGGCGCTGCAACGATTGCGTGATGAACAGCCCAATCTCCGTGCGGCACTGACATGGTTGGGAACCCACCCAGGCACTCTGGACTCAGCGCTGACGATGGCTGGTTCGCTCGGTCTCTTCTGGCACTTGGGTCGTCACTTGGAAGGACGCGAGGTCCTCGCGCGTCTGCTCAACCACGATGGGTCCTCGCCGGCCGCCCGGGCCCGTGCCCTTCAAGCAGTCTCCATCGTAGAGCGGCCCCGTGCCTGCTTGGTCCATCCCAGTCCGCGGTGCGCTGAGACCGCGAGGGAGAGCTTGGCGATTTTTGAGGACCTTGGTGACCAGTCGCGGGCGGCACTGTCGCGGGTGCTCCTCGCGGTTGAAGGGATGACGGGCGCCCACCCGGAGGAGGCTGAGGCGTTGCTGCATGAGGCCCACGAACAGTTCCTGCGAGACGGCGACCCGTGGGGGGAGGCAGTGATCGGTTTCGTCCGCATGGAGACCGCCCTCAAGGGCGGCGATCAGGAGACCGCCGTCACGGTCGGCCGCGCGACCGCCGCCGCTTTCCGTCAACTGGACGACCCTTGGGGACTCTCCGCGACCCTGTACCACCTCGGGTCGGGGCTACGGCAGTTCGGTCGTTACGAAGAAGGCGCCCGCGTGCTGGAGGAAGCGATCGACGTAGCCACGAGCGCGGGCCTGTACAACACGGTGCAGTGGGCCCTGGCCGACCTAGGAGAGGCACAACTCCACTTGGACAACCTTGTACTGGCCCGCGAGACCTTTGACCGCGCGGCTGCTGCGTCGGAGTACATCGGAGACGGCGCCGGGGCTGTTCTCGCTTCCTACGGTTACGCGCTTCTCGCGCGACGGCGTGGTGACTGGGTCGAAGCGCGAACACGATTCACTGCAGCCTTCGAAGGCTTCCAGGCTCTGGGCACTCCGCTTCCGGCGGGGCTTGCGTTGGCCGGTCTGGCACGCTGTGACGAGGCGCAGGAAGAGGTAGTCCTGGCCGGAGAGCGATTTTCGCAGGTGCTTGAGACGGGGCGATCGACCGGCGAACTAGAACTGATCGCCACGGCCCTCGAAGGTCTGGCCCGCTTGTCGAGGACAAGTGCACATGCCGATGAGGCTGAGCGACAGCTTGACGAAGCAAGAGCCGTCCGGGAGCGGTCGAACAGACCGGCGTAGCCGCGCGCGACACGCGACATCATGTCGTTGAGAACCCGCGACGGAGTCGGTGATCAGTAGTTCGTAGGCCGGCTCGGCGCGAACTGACCTGCAACGAAGGGAGCCGCACGTTCGTGGCTGCGGCCTATGTACTGCGGCCCAGGGCCGGCGACCGATTCGTTCTTTACGCCCGCCGAAGACGACGTCCAGGACGGCAGGGGAGTACCCCACCCTGAGGCTCGGGCCCGGGTCGATCATCACGTGTCTTTGCCAGGCGATGCATCGCGAGCAGCGAGAGGGAGCACTATCTCCCACAGGCGCCCGTGCGGTCGAGCAACGTGAGTCGTGAGGCTCTCGTGCCGAGAAGCGCCCTCGCATGGCCGGTGAAATATCCTTGGTATGCCTTGCAGAACAGCCACCTGCCCGAGGACGTCCAGCGCCGCTCCGACTCTCGGACGCCAAGGGTCGGCACGAGGTCGCGCCGGCGTCCGAGTGGGGTCCGCGCAATAGCTGTCCAAGCGGGGGCCGAAGCAGACCTAGCGGATCCGTCTGTGAGGGGTTCCTCCGGTCGCCTCAGGGTTCAGTCCGCAGCCGAGCAGTTTCGTTCGAACCGCTGAAGAGTTGGCGAGGTGTGCGCTTGAACGAGGCCACGTCACTCCGTGCCTGCACCGGCAACATCGTCGCACCAGGCCACCGCGAGGCACCGGTTGTGCCTACGCTTCCCTTCCGATTGCGTGGCCACCGCCAGTCTCGTCGTCCGGCTTCTCGCCAAGCTCGGCAGCGAGGGAGACCACCAAGCCGCCGAGCATGAATGCAACGATGGCGGCGACCAGAGTCGGGGTGGAAAGGGTCGGAATGAGACGCCGGGCGCCGGCAGCGGGAGCGGCGTCGTGGTACTCATGAGTCAGGGCATGCCCTTTGCCCCGCGCTAGCAGGTACCGGTTCACCGGGTAGGCAGCGAAGAACGCGGCAGTCAAGGCAATCATCATGCTGACCCAGAACACCGCATTGACCAGACCTGCGTCCATGGCGCCAGGGATAAGCGCCATGACAGCGTTGTCGACGAGCTCCATCGTGGCGATGGAAAGCGTGTCGGCGGCAAAGACCACCGCCAGCGCGGCACCGACGCCAAGGCCGGCCTTGACCAGCGGCAACGTGGACAGCGAGTACCCAAAGAGGAAAGACAATGAGACGGCCAGAACGATGGTCCAGCCGGTGCTCAGCCCGATCGCGGTGCCGATCATCAGGCCCGCGATCTCACCGATGGCGCACCCGGTCAGGCAGTGCAGGGTCGCACTCAGTGCCATCGAGTTCACGCCGCCCATTGCGGAGTGGTCGTGCCCTCCGTGACTGGAACCGTGGTCGGCATGCTCGGTCTGGTGGTGGTCGGGGCGCGCGCTGGGGGTGGGCTCTGAAGGGTGTTGGTGAGGTGCGCTGGAGGCTTGCGGAGTGTGGTCCATCAGCATTCCTTCGGTTGCGGGTGCTACCTGTGACGCACGGTACGGCCCGATCAGGTTGGAAGCCGCCAGCCCGCGGTTCGGTGGTCCGGGGGGAGCGCGGGCTGGCGGCGGTCAGTGGGGTTGCCCGAGGGCGAAGTCGGACGCAACTCGTTCCACGTGGCGGCACAGGACCGCTCGCATGGCGATGCCGTGAGCGCCAGCCGGGGCGAGCCCCGCGCTGCGGGATCGAAGTCAGCGCGCGTGTTGGGTCTTCTGTTTGTCTGGGTGTGTCGTTAAGCGGAGATGGTGTGACGCTGGTTCGGTCCTACTGGCGTCTGCGATCAGTCCGGGGATCGCTGACCTGATGTGTCATGGAGTCTCAGCTGGGAGGGTTGCCAACCGCTGTCCAACCGCTGTCCGGGTCGGGGGTGCGCGCTGAGCGCTGCTCGAAGCCACGCCGAGGTGCTGGCCAGTCGACGCCAGACACGTCACCTTCTCCCTGTGGAGCAGCCGCTGGGGTGCCGGTGACGGCCTCACTTTGTGCGCCGAGCGACCACGCAGAACGTGGCGAGTCGGCGTAGACATCTCGTACTGGTTGGGGCGGCCCAGTTGACCAACCCGGCGCCAACGACCGGGGGCAGTCAGTCGAAGGTCACGATGGGTTGATGCCCGGGCCGCCGTCACCGACCGCGGCGGTGGGTCCTGGGCCGGGCTTCCTCGTCTCGGCGCGCCACCACGGCAGCATCCCCGGCTGCACCGTCCCCGCGGGTCTCCGGTGCGGTGACGTCGGCGACGGTGGCCGACAATGTCTCTATAACATCGACCGCCGCGGCTAGCGCGCTTACCCCGTGTGCTCCGGCCCCGATCGAAATGCTCCCTTTGACCCGTGCGTCGGCGATGACAGGCCACGGGCGCAGCGCGCCGAACGGAGTGATCGTGCCGCGCTCGTAGCCGGTCACCGCGCGGGCCGTTTCGGCGTCGGGCATCGAGAGTCGGGTGACGCCCAGCAGATCGCGCAGCTTGGGCCAGCTGATCTGCCGGTCGCCGGGAACCAGTACGAAAAGGTATTCACCCTTACGACGACGCACCACCAAGGTCTTCACGACCTGGTGAGGATCCACACCGCGCAACTCGGCAGCCTCGCGGAGGGACCTGACCGGGCCGTGCCTAACGATTGTGTAGTCGATGCCCGCCGCCTCGAGGGCCGCTACCGCGCGTTCTTCACTCATGGAGTCTCCTCAGGAGGGTTCCGCGTGCGAGCGAGCCGCCGCGGCGTTCAACGAACGCGTCGAGGGCGCACTTCGCTAAACACGTCAACGCCCAAGTGATCACCTCGCGACCGCCGGTTTCAAGCGGCTGAGGTGCAGAGGCATCCGCAGAGCACTTCATGGCATTCTCCCATCAGACAGTCGGGACGATCTACGGCGCAGGTAGCAACGGACGTCGTCAACGGTGTTGTCCGGTCAGCGATGTCGCCTGCGATGGCAGCTGTCGACTCTGGCGTGCTGCGGTGGAACGCCCGGTAGCTGTAGCCGAGCAGAGTGAGGGCGGTGATCGCCGATGCCACTTGGGTCACACCGACGATCGGACCACCCGGTAGCCACCACGTCTCTCCCAACGGCCACCACTGGGGCGCCGGAGGCGACATGATCCACACGACGCCCACCGCGAGGATCAAGACCGTACCCACGCTGGAGGCGGTCACGCGCGACCAAGTGGCGACACTTTGCGCCGCTCCCTGAAGGGCGCGCGAACGCACCATGTCGACACGACGCTCGGCCCAGGAGTGCCGGCGCGAGAGCAGCAGCAGTCCAGCCAACGTGATGAGCAGCCCAGGCCCGGGCAGCGGGATCGCTGCCAATCCTCCGAGTAGAAGCATCCAGCCGGTGGTCTCCAGAAGTACTACCTTTGCGGCACCCCCCAATCCCGACACCCCAGCTCGTGGGCGCGTGCGGCACCGCCTGGTTGACAGTCCCGGACCTCCGTCCACCTCCTGGGATTGCGCGCGCATCAGAGTGCCTCTCGGGTGGGTCGGATCAGACGGGCCGCACGCAGGTGCATTGGACTGCGGCGAGGGTTCCCGCAGCGCCCTGCGTCTCGTCGCCAAGCCGGGCGCTGCCGACGGACGCCCCGGCGAGGGCGAGGGACTTGTAGGTCTCGGGGGCCGCGTCTCGCGTCCAGAGCGTCAACGCTGCCGCTGAACCGACCAAGGCGAGGACGAGGAGAACGGACCAGGTCAGGGTGAAACCGGACCTGGTGCCCATCCAGCCGGCGATCGGGTAGGTGATGAGCCAGGCAAGGTGCGATAGGGAGAACTGGGCCGCAAAGACCTGCGGTAGGGCGTCAGGCTCGACGGAGCGACGGAGCACGCGCCCTGTGGGTGTGACGACCAACGCCATCCCGCCCCCGATCAGCACCCAGACCGTGGCAGTCACCATCGACGACACGACGTTCGTGGCGCTGAGGGTCACCGCCGAGGCGACACCGACCACGAGCGTTGCAGCACCGGTCGCCATAACGGTGCGATCGGCGCCCTTGTCAAGAACTCGGGGGAGTAGGAGCGCAATGATGAGGGTTCCGCCGCCGGAGGCAGCAAGCATCCACGCAACGTCAGTTTGGCTGCCGCCGAGGGTGTCGCGGACGTAGTTGACAGTGTTCACCACCACGATCGCGCCTGCCGCGGCGACGACAAGGTTGAACGCCATGATGCCGCGCAGCCGGGGGGTGGTCCCGAAGAGCTTGATGCCCGAGGCCAACCTGTCCCATGCGTTCGCGTGGGCGCTGGGGCGCGCGTTGGGGATATGTGTCGAAAGCACCAGGTGCGCGGAGACGACGAACGCGACCGAGGTGCCGACAAAGAGCCAGTTGAACGACATGAACGTCAAGGCGACCGCTGCAAGAACCGGGCTCAGCAGGCTCTCCATGGTGTAGGCGACCTGTGATGCCGACAGCGCCCGGGTGTAGTCGGACTCGTCGGTCACGATGTCGGGGATCACTGCCTGAAAGGTTGGGGTGAACGCCGCCGATGCTGTCTGGAGCACTGCGATGAGGACATAGACGTGCCAGATCTCAGTGATGAACGGTAGGACCAGCACCACCGCTGCGCGGACTGCGTCGAGTGCCGCCAGGAACAGCCTTCTGGGTAGGCGGTCGACGTAGGCTGCGGCCAGGGGCGCGACCACGACGTATATCGCCATCTTGATGGTCAAGGCGGTGCCGAGGACCGCGCCCGCCTTGGGGCCGGCGAGATCGTAGGCGAGCAGTCCGAGCGCGACGGTGGCCAGCCCGGTTCCGAACAGCGCGATGATCTGGGCGATGAACAGCCGACGGTAATCGCGGATCGCGAACACGCTCATGACTACTCCTTTCCTGGGTCTGCGGTGTGATGGGCTGTTCTTGGGCGCTGTCGCCGGTACGTGGGTTAAAAGCGGACCAGTCGACCGATCGCGTCGGAGGCTTCCTTGAGCTTGGCGTCGGCGATGAACCCACCTTCGGCGGCCGCGTGCATGACGCAATGCTTGAGGTGGTCGTCGAGCAGGCCGAGCGCCACCGACTCCAGCGCCGCAGTGAGTGCGCTGATCTGGGTAAGGATGTCGATGCAGTACTTCTCCTCCTCCACCATCCGTTGAACGCCGCGTGCCTGGCCCTCGATGCGCTTGAGCCGTGCGAGGTACCGGGACTTTCCGGTCATGTAGCCGTGGTCGCTGTGGCAGGCGGTGTCGCTACCGGCGTCAGGGGCCGCAGCGGCGGTATCGGTCGCGGGTGTCTTGATGGATGCCATGAATATGGGTCTCCTTGGAGCTGGGCCTCTGGCTTCGTTTCACCCCAGGCCATCGGGCGTTGCGGGGTCGTCCGAGGGTGGTTTGCTTCACGCCCGGCGGGCCGCCGGACCCGGAAGGTCGCGGCGGGCCACCGGGCGTGGGGTGGATCATGGTGCGGCGTACTCGTCCGGGTCGGCGTCCCAGGTCGGGCCGCAACCTGCACAGCAGAACCAGTAGCGCTGCCCGTTGTAGTCGCGGTACAGCCCCGCAGCTTCGGCCTGGCGCTTGTTGACCGGGGTTCCGGTCATGACCGGACACTCGGCGACGTCGTCGCGGGCCTGGGCGGGGGGCGCAGCAGATGGTGATCCCGCCGCAACAGCTGCCCGTGGTTGCCTCCGGGGCGAGCGGCCGGTTCGGGAGCGGGGGACTCGACTCCGCTAATGGTGGTGTTTGACTGGTGATTCGCGCTCATTGGAAACGGTTCCCTTCGGGGGTGGTCAGGCGTCGACTGGCTGGGCGGCGCGAGACGGGGTGGAGGTGCGGGTGGCCGGGGAGGTCGGTGCTCGGCTCTTGAAGGACCGCAGCCGCAGGCTGTTGCCGACGACGAAGACGCTGGAGAACGCCATGGCAGCGCCGGCGAGCATCGGGTTGAGCAGGCCGAGGGCGGCCAGTGGGATCGCTGCGACGTTGTACCCGAAGGCCCAGAACAGGTTGGTCTTGATCGTTCCGAGGGTCTTGCGGGAGAGGCGGATGGCGTCGGCGGCGCTGCGCAGGTCTCCGCGCACCAGGGTGATGTCGGCCGCCTCGATGGCCACGTCGGTTCCGGTGCCCATGGCCAGACCGAGGTCGGCCTTGGCGAGGGCGGCGGCGTCGTTGACCCCGTCGCCGACCATGGCGACGACCTTCCCTTGCGACTGCAGCCTGGTGATGACGTCGACCTTGTCCTGAGGCATGACCTCGGCAATCACTTCCTGGATTCCGACTTCGCTGCCGATCTGTTCGGCGACGGTGCGGTTGTCACCGGTGAGCAGGATCGGGGTCAGACCCAGGGAGCGCAGTTGGGCGATGGCCTCGTGGCTGCTCGCCTTGACCTGGTCGGCCACGACGAGGACGCCTCGTGCCTGGCCGTCCCAGCCGACGGCGACGGCGGTCTTGCCCTGCGCCTCAGCGTCCGCCTTGGCACGCGCGAGGTCGGCGTCGAGGTGCTGTGACCATTCGGCCAGCAGCGTCTCGCGTCCGACCAGGACCGCGTGTCCCTCCACGATTCCCTGGACGCCCTTGCCTTCGATGTTGGCGAAGTCTTCGGGCGTCGGAAGCGCACCGACCTCGGCGGTCGCGCCCTTCGCGATGGCTTGGGCGATGGGGTGCTCGGAGGCGTCTTCGAGGGCGCCGGCAAGGCGCAGGAGCTCCTCGCGGGAGACACCGTCGGCAACGATCACGTCGGCGAGAGTCATCTTGCCGGTGGTGACGGTGCCGGTCTTGTCCAGCACGATGGTGTCGACCTTGCGGGTCGACTCCAGCACCTCGGGGCCCTTGATGAGGACACCCATCTGTGCGCCGCGGCCCGTACCGACCAGTAACGCGGTCGGCGTGGCCAGACCCAGGGCGCACGGGCAAGCGATGATGAGGACCGCGACCGCCGCGGTGAAAGCGGCGCTGATCGGGAACCCCGCACCCAGCCAGCCAGCCAAGGTGGCCACCGCAATGGCGATGACGATCGGGACGAAGATGCCGGAGACCTGGTCGGCGAGACGCTGGACCTGCGCCTTGCCCGATTGGGCGTCCTCGACCAGCTTGGCCATCTGGGACAGTTGGGTGTCGGAGCCGACCCGGGTGGCGCGGACCACGATCCGTCCGCCCGCGTTCACGGTCGCGCCGGTGACGGGATCACCTTCGCCGACCTCGACCGGCACGGACTCGCCGGTCAGCATGGAAGCGTCGACGGCGGAACTTCCCGAGACGATCACCCCATCTGTGGCGATCTTCTCTCCGGGACGGACCACGAACTCGTCGCCTTCGGTGAGCTCGGCGATTGGGATGCGGACCTCGACTCCGTCACGCATTACAGCGACGTCCTTGGCTCCGAGTTCGAGAAGTGCTCGGAGTGCGGCACCGGCCTGCCGCTTGGACCGCTTCTCGAAGTAGCGGCCAGCGAGCAGGAACATGGTGACGCCGGCGGCGACCTCCAGGTAGATGTTCGCGGCGCCGTCGGTGGGTTCCACGGTCAACTTGAACGGGTGCGTCATTCCGGGGGTGCCTGCCGTACCGAGGAACAGTGCGTACAGCGACCACAGCAGCGCGGAGAGAGTGCCGAGGGACACCAGGGTGTCCATGGTCGCGGCACCGTGACGCAGGTTGGTCCACGCGGCCCGGTGGAACGGCCATGCCGCCCAGAGCACGACCGGTGCTGCCAGTGTCAGGGACGCCCACTGCCAGTAGTCGAACTGGAACGCGGGGATCATCGACACGGCGATGATCGGCACCGCAAGAGCGACTGAACCGATGACTCGCTGTCGCAGCACGATGAGCTCGGTATCGGGCTGGTCCTCCTCCGACGTGTCGCCGGTGGTGGCGCTGTCCTTACTGCGAGGCAGCGAGGCGGTGTAGCCCGCCTTCGCCACCTCGGCGATCAGCGCCTCAGTGTCGACCCCCTCGGGGGCACGGACCTGCGCCTTCTCGGTGGCGTAGTTGACGGTGGCGGTGACGCCGTCCATCTTGTTGAGCTTCTTCTCGATCCGCATCGCGCAGGAGGCGCAGGTCATCCCGCCGATCTCGAGTTCGATGCTGTGGCCCACGGTTGGAGCCGGAGATGTAGTCATGAGTTCCTCCTTCGGTGTGTGTGATGCAGATCAGTGGTCGTGACCGTCGCCGGACTCGGTGCTCGAGTCGTCGGTGTCGGACGGGGCTTCGGTGTCCTCGTGCGTGGAGTCGGAATGGCTGCCCGCGGGGGTGGCGGTGCCGGTGGTCTCGACAACGAACGGGGCGCTGTGGACCTTGCCGTCGACCTGAAAGTCCAGGTAGAGCAGGTAGCGGCCGGGGGTGGGCAGCTCAGCGACGAACCCGATCTCAGGCCCGGACAGCTCGCCCGCAGAGGGCTCGTCACCTTCGGGGTGGACGTGCAGGAAGGCCAGGTCGCCGTCGCGCAGCGCGACCAGGTGGCCGAACGCCCCCAGGTAGGGCTCCAGATTGGCGACCGGCTCCTCGTCCTTTGACACGGTGAACGTCAGCTGGGAGCTTGACCCGGCGGTGACGTCACCAGTCAGCTGCACTGTGTACCCGTCTACGCTCGCGCTCCTGGTTGCGGCGGGCACCTCGGGGGTGAATCCACCGGCCACCTCGACCGTGCGGGTCAGCGTGATGGGGGCCGCTCCGTCGGTCTCCGGGACGAAGTCGGTGTAGACGCGGAAGGTGCCGGCCTTGGACCACTCCCAGGGCAGCGACCACGTGCCGTTGGTGTCCATCGTGGGGTGGACATGGCGGAACTGGGTGCCGTCTGTCCGCACAACGATCAGATGCAGCTTCTTGTCGTGCGAGGTAGCGAAGCGCGTCACGGCGTTGCCGTCCGCGTCGAGAATCTGGAACGACAGCGGCCCGGTCTGGCTCACCGCCCCCGGAGCCGTGATGGGGGAGAGGAGGTAGTCGCCCTGTGCGCTGGTGACTCCCGGGACGAGGGTGCTGACCTGTGCGGAGCCGCTTGAGCCGTGCGCGCCGTGGCCTTCGGTAGAGCCGTTCATGTCGTGTCCTTTGGCTTCAGTGGTCCATTTGCTGACAGTGCTTGCGGGGACGACGGCGTCCGCGGCGACGAATGCACCACCAAAGACGAGAGCGAGTCCTGCGCCGTACGCCCCGAGTCGGGTTGCGGTGTTCACGACGCACGCACCGCCTGGTAGCCCGCCTCGTCGACGGCGGCGAGGATCGCTGCGTCGTCGACCTCCTCGACGGAGGTAACGACCAGCTTCCCGGTTTGGGCGCTGACGCGGATCTCCTGCACGCCGGGCACGGTGCTGACCTCCTCGCGGATCGACATCTCGCAGTGGCCGCACGTCATGCCGGTGACCTGGTACTCGCTGGTGCTCATCGTCTTCTCCTCGTTGTGTGAATTGTTGGATACCCCCCGGGGGTATTGGGCTGGGAAACCACATGCCCCCCGGGGGTATTCCCAAGACCCTGCCAATTTCTGCAGAAAGCCGATCTGCGGGTCTCCGTGCTACCTCGACGTCGCATGGACCTACGGGTCCGCCCCGAGGGGTTGTGGCGAAATCTCAGACGTTCGGGTGGACGACCCGACCCGTGCGTGCGGTCTTGCACTTTCCCTCGGGGAAGTCGTGCCCGCTCGTTGTGGCTGCCATCACTTGGCGAGGCGTCCAGCGGTCCCCGGCGTAGCCGGCGCCGGGTGTGCGGCGCCGAGTGAGCCGAGAGCCGGTCTCGAACTCGATGAGTCGTGATGTAGCCATGGTGTCCACTGCCTTCGCCGGCGATACCGAGTCTGTAGATGGTCAGTTCGGGTATGACCTCGACAATCCACCGCTGGGGTTGCCAGTCACTGTCCAGTCGCTGTGCACCAGTTCGTCAGCGCCAAACGATCGCGGACAGGGCGTCGTGTGCGCCGGCTTTGCTTACTGGGCCGCGAGGTGCTGGCGGCGGGCGCGAGCGACCTCGCCAGACGGGATGACCAGGGTCGGACGGCTCGTGTGGTGAAGCACATTGGTCGAGGTGCTTCCCAGAAGGGTGGCCCGCATTCCCCGTCGTCCTCGGGAGCCCATGACGATCAGGGACGCATCGATGTCCTCAGCCGCCGCAATGATTGCCTCCGACGCGGTGGTCATGGTCGAGGACACTCGCGGCTCGGCGGCAAGACCAGCCTCGGAGGCGAACCTGGCGCCGTCGGCCGCAACCTGCGCGGACGCGTCATGCGTCGTGGCATCGAGCTTTCTGAGCTCCTCCAGGGCCGGGTGGCCCTGCACGTGCGCGGCCACGCTCTCGAACGGCTGGCGCGCGTAGAGGACTACGGCGGTGGCGCCGGGCAGCAGCCCGGCGACGTGGACGATCGCCGCCTGTGCGTCGACCGATCCGTCGTATGCGATCAGGATCGGGGTTCCGGTGGGGAGGTTCTCGCTGGACATGTCGTACTCCTGTAATGGGCTGGTGAGTGGTTGCTGTATCGCTCGTCGCGTCAGCAGCAGGCCGCGCCTCGGCGGTCTGCGCGGGGCGAAGACGCGGAAGACACGGTGTGCGCTCCGCTCCTGACTGATCAGCCGGCTACGACTGACGTCGGAAGACTGATGAAAGCCGCTGTCCTCTTGCTGTCTCGTGCCTGTCGGCGTCGACGTCATCAGCTTTCCGGTGGCCCGGCACGGCCTCAACGGCCGCAAGCCCGACGAGTGCCGGTCCGAAGGCTCTGCCCGCGACGGCCACGGTCGTCGTGCCTGGGCCGATGATTCCCAGACCGCGGTTCGACGGCAGCCGCCCGACGACCAGCGGGCGGCGCTGGCCGCACGCTGGTGCCCGAGGCGCGCGGGGGTGTCAATCTGCACGTGCACTTCGTGCGGACCGCCGCCGGCATTCGCGGCAGCCACCGCGCCACGACCCACTGGAGGTACGACGTCGACGTCCGCCGGCTCTACCCCGCGGCCGGGCTCGACGAGGACGTCCTGTTCACCGAAGATGGGCGGGTGCTCACATCGGGTGGTCTTCGCGCGGGCATCGACATGTGCCAGCACGTGGTCCGGAGCGACGATGTCATCGCCGTCGCCAATGCCGTCGCCCGGCACACGGTCGTGCCTCCCCGTGGCGCGTCGGAGGACGAGGCCATTACATCGAACGCAGCGGGCCGCGGCGGCCCGACGAGGCGACGGCAACTGTGCGGGCCTGGGCGGAGGGCACCTCGATGTTCCACTCGACGTGGCCACGCCTGCCCGTCGCGTCTTGAGGGGCGTGCGCACCTTCACCCGCCGTTCCGTGAGAGGCCGGCATGTCCCCCGGAGCCCTGGGTGGTCGGCAGCCGTCCGTCACGCACTGCACCTGCTCAAGGCCTCCGCCGAGACGGTCGACGAGGTAGCCGCGCGTGCCGGGATGGGCACGACGGCGTCGCTGCGCCAGCACCTGCGCGCGAGCGTTGGGGTCTCGCCCGCCGCCTACCGACACACCTTCCGCGGGGCTCCCGGCTCCGCGTGAGTGTCGGTAAGCGACAGGGGTGGAGCCACGGACCTCTCTTGACGAGGTGGGCAGCCCGCAACGTGGGTGCCGGAACTGCTGAGAGCGGCAACGCGCGAGGGGTGCCCCTTGAACTGTTGGGCACCCGGACAGTCCGCTGGTACCCGCACGAATGCGTGCACGTTGTCGACCACCACCAAGGATCCAGCAACCGGTGATGCCACCGTCAGGTCGCACGCCAGTCGCGTGCCCAGGCCTCACCCTGACAAGCAGCCTTGAGCGATCAGGAGGCGGGCGCGTCGCGCCGCGGTGGAGTGAGCCGCCTAAGTCGGGCGAGAAGTGGACCGTCGGCGCGCCGCGAACGGCGTAGGCGGTACCTGGGATCCCACGAAATTCATGCGGGGGAAGCGGCAGGTTTGAGGGTGGCGGCGACGATCTCGGCAGCTTCGTCAAGTGTGCCTCCGGCCGCCATGACTGGCCGCAGCCGGTTCGCCAACTTGCCCGAGCCGAGAACCACAGCGGCGCGAAGGCGACCAGCGCTGCCGATGTACACCGTCACCTGCGCTCCATGATTCGGAGGCGCCAGCGCCACCTCGCGGTCCTGCGAGCGCGGAATCCCAAGCACGTTGACGCCTTTGCCGTAGAGCCATGACGAGTAGGAACCGGTGGCCCGGTACCCACCAGGGTCTTCGCACAACTGAAGGTCATGTCCGATGGTTCGTGCGGCGTGTAGTCCGTGCGCCAAGGCATGGCCCCAATGCTCGATTCGAGCAGAGCCGTCGATGCGGGCGAGGTCTCCCGCGGCGTAGGCGCCGTCCGTGTTCATGACCCGGAGGTGGTCGTCGACGAGGACGCCATCGCTCAACGCGAGGGAAGAACTCCGCAGCCAGTCGACGTCGGGTGTCACTCCGATAGCCTCGATGAGGAGGTCGACGCTCAGCTCACTGCCGTTGCTCAATCCCAGGCTGACATCGAGGTGCTGAGCTTGGACGGTGTCCACCGTCGCATCGATCACTGCCGCGAGGTTCTCCCGGTGTTGGGCGGTGACCCACGCGGCGACGGTCGTGCCCAGGAGCCGGTGCAGGCTGTTGGGGGCACGGTCCAGCAAGAACACGTCATGGCCGAGACTGCGTAAGGCGTCGGCGGTCTCCGACCCGAGCAGGCTTGCGCCCACGATGGCGACGCGCGCCCGACGGCCGTGCACAGGGCCGATGCTGGAGAGAAGACCGCGGATACGCTCCGCGTCCGCGAAGGTTCGCAATGATGTGATCCGGTCATTCACCCGGGAGGCATCGGAGGTGACTGTGCGCACGGGCAGTCGGCGCGGACGAGCGCCGGTGGCGATCAGGACCGAGTCGTACTCGAGGTTCCGGCCGTCGTCTAGGGCGACCATGCGGGCCGTGATGTCGAGCATGCTGGCGCGGGCAGTCAACAGGTTGAACATGGCGTCGTTCGGCACAACGGTTCGTACGGCGTCGAACTGCGCTCCGGGCTGAAGCAACGTCTTGTTGACGGTGGTGCGGTTGTAGGGCGGCACCGTCTCTCCGTGCACCAAGGTGAGTGAGCCGTCGAAGCCCAACTGCCGCAGTTCGGTGGCCGCAGCGGTCCCGGCGGCCCCGCCGCCGACGATAACGATGCGGTGGCCTCTCATGAAGCGACTCTGTGGACGTCAACGGCGCGGGGCCCGCCCTGATTGCTGGCGTACGACGGCGACGTCGCGGCCCTGGGTGGCGTGGGGTTCATCGATCATCCTTGGTTCGGGGAGGTGGGGCAGGGGCCGGGTCCCCTCCAGATGGCAGAGGGGAGCCCGGCCGAGGAACTCAGCCGGCGGCCAGCTGGTAGCCGGCCTCCTCGACGGCGGTCTTGATCAGTGCCGGGTCCAGGTCGGAGTCGGAGGCAACGGTGAGGGTGCCCGTTGACAGCTCGACGGCGACGTCCTGGACGCCCGGCACCTCCTTGACTTCCTCTGTGACGGTCATGGCGCAGCTGTTGCAGGTCATGCCGACGACGGTAAAGCTGCTGGTGCTCATTGGGGGCGATTCCTTCTGTAGTGGTGGTTGGTCGGCCCGGCGAAGTCTGGGACGTGAGGCCGTGCTTCTCGGCGCCTACGGTGCAGGGCGGGTCTCAATGCGAGTCGGGAGGCAGTCTTTGCGTGTCGACTGTCTGGACGCTGTCCGTCGACTGTCGAGGAACCCGACACCGAGGTGCTGGCGTCGGGGCTTGTCGCGGTGCTTGATCTGCCAAGCACCACTGCGACTGACCGGCGTAAGGTCGGCCTTGGTACCACCCAGCCTGCGGAGCCGATCCCGGTCACGCCAGGTCCATGCGCGCGACGTCCCCGTGCCCACGGTCCGCGAGGGTGGCCGCGTCGTGCCCATCCACACGCTCGATGCGACTGGGATCGTCGCTACCAGGATCACGTCCGTCCGGGGTCTGGTCTCACTGACTTGCCGCTGTTCGGGCGCTATTGCGGCACGGGACTCTTCGCGTGTTCAGGGCTGGGACCAACTGTGGAGGCACCTTGCCGGTTGCGCGGATGCCCGTTCTCGTCGTCTCCGCCGAGCGCTGCACCCAGCGCAAGCAAAAATGCCAGGAAGCCGACGACGACTAGCTTGACAAGGACGCTCACGACGGTGCGGGTTCGGTTCGCCACTCTTCCTCCGTGCCGCTGCGGGACTCACGCGCTGTCCGGGTCAGCGGATGGTTTCACGGCCCGACGAATAGTGGCCCGACGAACAGTGCTGGGCGAGTCGCTCATCACATCTACTCATGCCGCGAGCGGCGCGCGCCCGTGCAGCGATGCGAGTCACTGAGAATGACGCTTGCCACCCGCACATGTGGGGAAACGCGTCGACCAACGTGCCCGGGCATCACAGCTAGGCGGCCTTCGCCAGCCACTGACGTGACAGGACAAGGCGACCGACTCTGCCGCTTGTTCGACGCCTCTCACTCCGAGGAACAACCGTTCCTCGTGAACGGAGAGAGACGAGGGAACATGGCTGAGGATGGGATGGGTGACCAACTGGGCCTGTGGGACGCGCCGAGGCCGGCGCCCCATGGGAGGCGTTCTGGGCGAGCGGGGGAGAGGCCCGGGCGGACACCCGCCGCCGGTCGCTGTCCGGCTGGGTCACTGACCCACATGCGGTCACCCTTCGCCTGCGGGCACCCGATGGCCGAGTCGTGACAGCCTCGGTGGAGAACGGCCTGGCAATCTTGACGTCAGACGCCGACTTCCCCCTCACCTCGCTTGTTGAACTACTCGACGCCCAAGGCGAGGTAGTCCGCAGCGCATCACTCCGCCGCCATTATCGAACAGTGGCAGCGCACCTGGCTCCGCCCGACCATGCCGCGACCTGTGCGCTCATGTTGACAAGCGGAGGAGTGGGCGGGCGAGCGCTCGCGAACCAGTCAGGGGTGTAGTCACCCCGGAGTTCCGCTCGTGACCCGCTCAGCGCGGCAGAGGGGTGTCGGTGAAGGTCGTGCCGGGGTCGAGCCTTTCGGTCAGCGTGGTCGGAGGAGCAGGCGCGTCCTCGGGAGCACCGGCACGTGCGTCGGCGAGGACGTCGGGCGGGACGTGCCTCTCGAGGTAGCGCCGTCCGGCACGGGTCGCCGGATGCATGGCAGCCGCCGCGGCGCCGACGATGGCGGCGATGGTGAGCCAGCCGAAGGCGCCCCACTCCATAGCAAGGAAGCCGTAGACCGCTGGCGCCCAGAACCGGCCGAGTGTGTTGCCGAGCTCTGACTGGGTGTGTCCCTATTGCGTGGACGAGTTGCGCGGTCACCGTGCGGCGCATGCCGTACCCAAGTGACCTGACCGATGAGCAGTGGAACCTGCTGGAGGAAGTGTTCAACGCGCCGGGCAAGCGCGGTCGCCGGCACGCCGATGACCTCCGTGGCGTCGTGGACGCGATGCTGTACATCTCCCAGACCGGCTGCCAGTGGCGCTACCTCCCGGAGTCGTTCGGGCCCTGGACCCGGGTCTGGTCGCAGTTCCGCCGCTGGTCACGCAACGGCACCTGGGCGCAGGCCCTGACGGTGCTGCACGCAGCCGCACGCCGACAGGACGGAAGGGCGGAGCAGACACCCTCGATGGTCGTCATCGACACCCACCTCGCACGCGGAGCATCCAACGGCGGGTTCACGTTCCAGGACCGAGGCTGCCCCTACGGGCGCACCAAGGGCGCGAAGCGTGTCGTGGCCGTCGACGTCACCGGCCTTCCGGTGGCCGCGGTGGTGGTTCCTGCCTCCACCCACGAGAACCGGGCCAGCGACCTGATGTTGGAGCACCTGACCCGACAGGGCGTCGCCGGCCGCCTCGAGCTCGTCTTGGTGGACCGCGGGGTCACGGCGGCCGCCGCACGGGACCTCAGCCGGGAGCACGACCTGGAGGTCCGTCGGGTCGGGTGGGACGACAAGCAGCCGGTCTTCCGCCCGATTCGGCACGCCTGGCGCGTCGAGGTCGCCCACGGCCGCCAGGGGCGCTCCCGCCGGTTGGCGAAGTCGTTCGAGAACACGACCAGTTCGGCAACGGGCTGGCTGCAGCTCGCCTGCATCGCTACGACATTGCGCCACCTGTCCCTGGAACGAGCGCGGCGGCGTTCAGCTGCCCTCGCGGCCTGAGCACGCCCGTGCGAACCGCCCTCAACGCGGCAGATGTGTGCGGTCAGATGTGTGCGGTCGGGCGGCGGCATGGCACCGGCGGCGCAACGTGGTCGATAGGAGCGCTCCCGCGAAGCAAATGCGTGGTCTCTCAGCCCGCTGTGCGTCTAGTCTCGCGCGGTGAGCTCAGAATGGGAGCAGGCGATCGTTCAGCCCGCCGTAGGATCGCCGCCGGCATACCACTGCCACGCCCGGACGTCCGCTCCCCGGGGCGGCGTTGAACCACGCCACCTCATCGGGTGCCCGAGGCGCCTGCCCTTGGCGGTCTCGTCGGGGTCGCGCTTCGGCACCGCTTGCCACATCCGCTGATGGGCTCCAGCCTCGCTAGCCGCACCGGGTCGGCTGAGCGGTCTGACGCACGTCTCCTTCGCAGGCCACAAGCCGCAACTACAGACAGGGTTCGATCGTGCTGACGTTTCCCATCCTCACCGAGCGACTGGAGCTCGCACCGCTCACGCACCCGGACCGCGACGCCTTTGTTGCGTATCGCCGCATTCCGGAGGTGGCACGTTGGCAGAGCTGGACCCCGGATTACTCCGAGGCAGATGCGGACAACCTCATCGCCTCGCAGCCCAGCTCGATCGAGTCGCTGTCCGGGCGGTGGCTGCAGATCGCCGTTCGACTTGACGGCACGCTGGTCGGTGACGTCGCCGTACACGCGCTCGCCGAGCAGCCCGACAGCTACGAGGTCGGGGTCACGATCGCGCCGGTCTCCCACGGCTCGGGGTACGCCACCGAGGCGCTGGGTGCTGTCATCGGCGGGCTCTTCGACGCGCAGGGCGCTCATCGGGTGTTCGCTGTCACCGATGCCCGCAACGAGCCAGTCGCCCGGCTGTTCCGGCGGCTCGGATTTCGACACGAAGGACGCAACATCGCCGCTGACTGGTTCAAGGGCGAGTGGACGAGCGTCGACACCTGGGCGGCGCTGCGGACCTAGATGTACTCGGCAGGCACGTTGGTGACGGCCTGGGTCTTGTGAACGAGGAGAACCTCCCGGCTTAGTGGAGATGTCTGACGTCTTCACCAACCAGGAGGTCCTCGTGGCCCACGCTAACGCTCGTTTGAACAAGCATGGTCGCCGTCTGCTCGTCTCACGCGTGATCGACGAGGGCAGACCCGTCGCGCACGTCGCCAAAGAGCTCGGAGTCTCCCGGCAGTGCGCGCACCGCGGGGTGGCCAGGTTCCGGGCCGAGGAAGAAGTCGGTCTGGCCCACCGGTCGGCACGTCCACACCGGTGCCCTCGGCGCACCACTGCCCGGGTCGAACAGCGCGTACTCGAGCTGCGACGCCAAGAGCGGCGCGGGCACGACTGGATCGGACCCGAACTCGGCTTGGCGCCGCGGGGACCGGGCATTGATGCTCGAGCTTCCGAACGCGGAAACATCGCTCGGCCGGCTGGTCACCGCGGCGGGGTTGTAGCCATGCCGGAAGCCTTGGTGATCGCCCGAAGCTCGCGCGCGCGACGAGGTCTGATGTTTACGTCGTTTGCGACCGTCGGGGCCGATCGACACGAGGGCTCGGATTGGGCTCGCTTTGATTCGCAAACACCCGCAACGGCGTGCCAGCGCTCTCAGCGCTTTCGCGAGGCATCGCTGCAGGTCAGGAGCCACTTTGGCCTCACAGTTGAAGCCAGCCGCAAAGCATTGCACCCACGCTCGGCGCCATTGATGTGTTCCCGATGACCCACCACGTGGAGTGCGTCGCGCTGCTCGAACGCACCCGCTGACGCTCTGCCCGACCGGGGCCTGACACAACGCTTGACGTCGTGTATCTTGATATCAAGAGATATTCGCCGGCCTGTGGGACCAAGGGCAGCCTTACTTCCCCCATCCGCCGCCCCGGCGGCAAGATGGGCCCGAGCGACACGACGAGCACTCAACGAGGAGATGACTGATGGCCAGTCAGGACAGCTTCGGTGCCAAGAGCACCCTGGACGTGGACGGCAAGTCCTACGAGATCTTCCGCCTGGATGCGGTGAAGGGTGAGGGTCTGGACGTCGACTCGCTGCCGTTCAGCCTGAAGGTGCTGCTCGAGAACCTGCTTCGCACCGAGGACGGTGCGGACATCACCGCGGACGACATCAAGGCGATCGCGGGCTGGGACGCTGACGCGGACCCCAGCAAGGAGATCCAGTTCACGCCGGCGCGCGTGATCATGCAGGACTTCACCGGCGTGCCCTGCGTCGTCGACCTCGCCACCATGCGTGAGGCGATGGCGGACCTCGGCGGCGACCCGACGAAGATCAACCCGCTCGCCCCGGCCGAGATGGTCATCGACCACTCCGTGATCGCCGACGTCTTCGGCACGCCGGAGGCGTTCGAGCGCAACGTCGAGATCGAGTACGAGCGCAACCGGGAGCGCTACCAGTTCCTGCGCTGGGGCCAGGGCGCGTTCGACGACTTCAAGGTCGTCCCGCCCGGCACCGGCATCGTGCACCAGGTCAACATCGAGCACCTCGCCCGCACGGTCTTCACCCGGGAGGTCGACGGCGAGTTGCAGGCCTACCCCGACACCTGCGTCGGCACCGACTCCCACACCACGATGGTCAACGGCATCGGCGTGGTCGGCTGGGGCGTCGGCGGCATCGAGGCCGAGGCAGCCATGCTCGGCCAGCCCGTCTCCATGCTGATCCCGCGCGTGGTCGGCTTCAAGCTCAACGGCGACCTGCCCGAGGGTGCCACCGCGACCGACCTGGTCCTCACGATCACCGAGATGCTGCGCAAGCACGGCGTCGTCGGCAAGTTCGTCGAGTTCTACGGCCCCGGCGTCTCCGTGCTGCCGCTCGCCAACCGCGCGACCATCGGCAACATGAGCCCCGAGTTCGGCTCCACGATCGCGGTCTTCCCGATCGACGAGGAGACGACCAAGTACCTCGAGCTCACCGGCCGTAGCGCCGAGCAGCTCGCGCTGGTCGAGGCCTACGCCAAGGAGCAGGGCCTCTGGCACGACCCCGAGGCCGAGCCGCGCTTCTCCGAGAAGCTCGAGCTGGACCTGGCCACGGTCGTCCCGTCGCTGGCCGGCCCGAAGCGCCCGCAGGACCGCGTCTCGCTGTCGAACGCGAAGGAGTCGTTCCGCGGCGCCCTCGCTGACTACGTCGACGAGGAGGGTGAGGAGAAGGGGTACGACGAGCACGTCGCCGAGTCCTTCCCGGCCTCCGACGCGCCCTCGCACGACGGCAACGGCTCGGCGCCCCCGAAGGAGTTCGTCTCCGCGGCGCCCAGCGACGGCGGCCGGCCGAGCAACCCCGCGCAGGTGACGCTCGGGGACGGCACGAAGTTCGAGCTCGACCACGGCGCCGTCGCGATCGCGGCGATCACGTCGTGCACCAACACCTCGAACCCGTCGGTGATGATCGGTGCCGCCCTGCTGGCCAAGAAGGCCGTCGAGAAGGGCCTGCAGCGCAAGCCGTGGGTCAAGACGACGCTGGCCCCCGGGTCCAAGGTCGTCTCCGACTACTACGAGAAGTCCGGCCTCACGCCGTACCTCGACAAGCTCGGGTTCAACCTCGTCGGCTACGGCTGCACCACCTGCATCGGCAACTCCGGTCCGCTCATCCCCGAGGTCAGCCAGGCCGTCAACGACAACGACCTCGCGGTCGTCTCGGTCCTCTCCGGCAACCGCAACTTCGAGGGCCGGATCAACCCCGACGTGAAGATGAACTACCTCGCGTCCCCGCCGCTGGTCGTCGCGTACGCGCTCGCCGGCTCGATGGACGTCGACCTGTTCAACGACCCGCTGGGTCAGGACACCGACGGCAACGACGTCTTCATGAAGGACATCTGGCCGACCGCCAAGGAGGTCGAGGACGTCATCGCGACCGCGATCACCTCCGAGATGTTCACCAACGACTACGCCGACGTCTTCGCCGGTGACGAGCAGTGGCAGTCGCTGCCCACGCCCGAGGGCAAGACCTTCGCCTGGGACCCGGAGTCGACGTACGTCCGGAAGCCCCCGTACTTCGACGGCATGCCCGACGAGCCGGCCCCGGTCACCGACATCGAGGGTGCCCGCGTGCTCCTCAAGCTCGGCGACTCGGTCACCACCGACCACATCTCGCCGGCCGGTGCGATCAAGAAGGACTCGCCCGCGGGCAAGTACCTTGCCGAGCACGGCGTCGAGCAGCGGGACTTCAACTCCTACGGCTCGCGTCGCGGCAACCACGAGGTGATGATCCGCGGCACGTTCGCGAACATCCGCCTGCGCAACCAGCTCGCGCCGGGCACCGAGGGTGGCTTCACCCGCGACCTCTCCGGCGACGCCAGTGGTCAGGTGACGACGGTCTTCGAGGCCTCGGAGAAGTACCTCGCCGCCGGCACCCCGCTGGTCGTGCTGTCCGGCAAGGAGTACGGCTCCGGCTCGTCGCGTGACTGGGCGGCCAAGGGCACGGCGCTCCTGGGCGTCAAGGCCGTCATCGCCGAGTCCTACGAGCGGATCCACCGCTCGAACCTGATCGGCATGGGCGTGCTGCCGCTGCAGTACCCCCAGGGCGAGACGGCAGAGTCGCTCGGCCTCACCGGCGAGGAGACCTTCTCGATCAGCGGGGTCACCGAGCTCAATGAGGGCCGGACCCCCAAGACCGTCAAGGTCAAGGCGGGCGACACGGAGTTCGACGCGGTCGTCCGGATCGATACCCCGGGCGAGGCGAACTACTACCGCAACGGCGGCATCATGCAGTACGTCCTGCGGAACCTCCGCAAGGCCTGATCCCTCGCGCAACGGCCCGTCGCTCCTGGAGGAGCGGCGGGCCGGACGTGTCTCCCAGGAGTGTGCGTGGCCGGTCTGTCGTGGGACGTCGTCCTGCTCATCGGTGTGGTGGCCTGCGTGGGTGCGTTCGTGCAGGCCGTCGTCGGCCTGGGTCTCGGGTTGCTCACCGCGCCGATCGTGGCGATGGTGGCTCCCTCGCTGGTCCCGGCGCTGCCGCTGTGGCTCGCCCTGCTGGTCTCGGGCTCGATGCTGCTGGGGGAGCGGCGTCACGTCGACTGGCGGTCCCTGGCGTGGGCCCTCCCGGCGCGGGTGCCGGGCACAGTGCTCGGAGCGTGGCTGGTCATCAGGTTCACCGATCAGCAGATCGGGGTGGCCGTCGCGCTCATGGTGCTGGTCGCGGTCGCGGTCTCCTGGCACACCGTGCACATCCCGGTGACCCCCGTCTCCCTGGTGCTCGCCGGTGCCGCGGCGGGCGCCTCGGGCACGGCGACGTCGATCGGTGGGCCACCCATCGCGCTGCTGTTCCAGCGACAGGCACCCGAGGTGGTGCGCTCCACGCTGTCGGTGTTCTTCTTCGTCGGCGTGATCCTGAGCCTGGTCGGGCTCGCGGTGTCCGGCTCGCTGCCCCACGGGTCCTGGCACCTGGCGCTCCTGCTGGCGCCCCTCGTCGGAGTCGGCATGCTCACCGGTGCCGCCGTACGCGACCGGGTGCCGCGTGACGCCTTCCGGGCCGCGGTGCTCGTGACCTGCGCCGCGTCGGCCGTCGCCCTCCTGGTGCGCTCGCTGGTCTGAACGGCGGGCCGTCGGAGATCCGGACGTGCGGTGCGCCAGAATCACGCCATGTCTCGCGTCGTCACGTCCCGCCCGCTCCGACCCGGCACGCCCCCGCGGAGCCCGGTTGCGACCGGGGCCATCGTGCTCGTGGTCTGGGCCGTCATCCTCGGCGCCGTCGTGGGCCTCGGCTGGCTGATCACGCACCCGTGGCAGGGGCCGGTGGACTCCTTCGACAACGACCTCGCCCGCTGGTTCGCGGGCGAGCGGACCGACTCGCTGAACCGGGCAGCCGACGTGGGCACCTTGTTCGGTGACACGCCCGTGGGGATGGGCGTGGCTGCGGCGGCCGCGCTGGGATTCTCGCTGTGGCGGAGGTCGTTCCTGCCTGCCCTGTTCTTCGCCCTGGTCGTCGCCGGTATCGGCGGCTTCTACGCCGTGGCCACGCGCGTCGACCCGCGGCAGCGGCCGCCGGTGAAGATCCTCGACCCCGGTCTGGTGCCGGACCACAGCTTCCCGTCCGGTCACGTCGGCACGGCCACCGCGGTGTACGGCGGCATCGTGGTGCTCACATGGGTCTACGCGAGGAGCGCTCGACGCTGGGTCTGGGTGCTCCTCGCGCTGCCCGCGATGGTGCTCCTCGCGCGGCTCTACCAGGGCGCGCACCACCTCACCGACGTCCTGACGAGCCTCGTCTACGCGACGGTCTGGCTCCTCGTCCTGGCCCGGCTCCTGCTGTCCCAGCCGATGTCCCAACCACGGTCACAGCCTCGAGAAGAGGACCGCTCACTCACGTCGTGACCGGTGCCTGATCCAGCCGGGTGGTGGGTGTGCGCGGCGGGGTGGTGGGAGGAACTCGGGGTGTCCGTCCTCGCCTATCCGGACTTGCCAGGGGGTGTGGTGGATGGTGCGGTGGTGGTGCCCGCACAGCAGGACCAGGTTGGCGAGCTTGGTGGTGCCGCCGTGGGCCCAGTGCACGATGTGGTGGGCGTGGCACATCACCGGCGGGCGGGTGCAGCCGGGGAAGGCGCAGTGCTGGTCGCGGCAGACCAGGGCCCGCCACAGGGGTTGGGTGACCAGGCGGTGGGTGCGGCCGACGTCGAGGACCTCCCCACGGCCGCCGAGGGCGACCGGGATGATGTCGGCATCGCACGCGAGCCGCCGGATGGTGGCGGGGGTGAGGTCGAGGCCGTCCTCGGTCAGGGAGGCGGCGCTGCCGAGGGTGGCCCAGTCGATCTGGCCGCGCAGGACCTCGAGGCTGGTGGTGACGGTGACCCGGGGCCGGGCGCCGTGGGAGTCCGGCACCAGATCCGTGGCCAGGGCGTGCTCGGCAACCTGCACGAGGGCGTCCCAGAGCCTTGCGCCGTGGTCGCGGGGGTCCACTCCCTCCTGGCAGGTCTCCGGGTCCATGGCCGGGGTGGGTGCGGTGAGCGGGAGCAGCGCGGCCTTGAGGGTGGCGGCGTCCTCGAGGGTGCCGCGGCCCTTGAGCCGGACCCCGCCGGCACCGTCCTCGGTGATCGCGAGGAACCGGCCCAGGTGCGCACTGCGGTCCTGGCGGTCGAGGTCCTGCTCGGCGTCGCGTTCGGCCCGGTCCGGGTCGACCACGCCGGCCAGGTGGCGGGCGGTCTTGGCCAGCTCGGTCGCGGTGAGCAGCCCGGCCTGCTCGAGCAGGAACGCCTCCGCCCGGCCGCGCAGGGCCGCGTCGTGGGGGAGCTGGTCGAGCGCGTCCACGATCACCGCGACCTGTTCCGGGGAGACCGTCCCCTCCCGCAGCGCGGCGTGGGTGGCGGGGAGCTCGGTGACCAGGGCGCCGGCCTGGCGGACCGTCCGGGACCCCTCGGCCCGCTGCAGCCCGGCGAGGTGGGTGAACCAGTCCGCCGGTGGAGCCCCAGGCGAGGTGGGTCTTGGGGATCTTCCGGGTCGTGATCTCGGCCAGCACGGATGCCTCGAGGGCGGCCAGGTGGGAGCGGAGCGTCTCGAGCTCCTCGATCGTGCCGACCAGCTCGGCCGGGGTCCGCGCCGCCCAGAGCACCTCGTCCAGGGACCCGAGCTGCGCGTCCGCGTCCGCGACCACCCCGGCCGGGGTGAGGGTCGCGAACGTGGGGTGCTCCATGTCCCGACTCAACCAGAGGGCACCGACAGTCCCGCTCTCCTGAACTGCGGAGATCTCACGGAAGGAGACATATTCGAAAGTGTGTTCCCACTCACGTGTTCCGACCGGAACTTCACGCCGACTCGGCACCCTCCACGGGGAACTTCACGCCGACTCGGCACCCTCCACGGGGAACTTCACGCCGCCTCGGCACCCAGAGCGGCGTGGTCAGTAGCGCACGCTGACCGACCGCGCGGCCGGGTCGATCCGGCAGTCGCCGCCGTTGGGCACGACGAGCTGCGGGTCGGTGTGGCCGAGGTCGACGTCGAGGACGACCGGGATGTCGGGGTGGTACTCCGCGAGCGCGCCGAGGACCGCCTCGCGCTGCGCCCCGACGTACGCCGCGCGGAACTCCTCGTCGTTCGGCGTCCCGAACTGCCAGGCCCGGGCGCGCCCCATCAGCAGGCCGCTGAACCGCTGGAGCAGGCCGCGCTCGCCGAGGCACATGAGGACCTCGCCGACGTACTGCGCGGTGGGCAGCTCCTCGGAGGTCTCGAGGTAGAGCACGCACCCGTCGTATGCCGCGTCGTCGAGCAGGTAGCGCCCGGTCCGCAGGTTGAAGTCGACGATCTCGAGGCAGCCACCCCACAACCGTCCCTCGGCCACCCGGTCCGAGCCGTGCCATTGCCAACCGGTGCCGGGCAACATCTCCGGCTCGGTCTCGAGGTTGGCCGGGTCGGTCCAGTCCCGGCTCATGTCCGTGAACGAGTCGGCAGGTCGCAGGTCGTACCAGCCGCTGCCGAGGAACGCCTTGTCGAACGACTCCGCGCTGTGCGGGTTCGGGGCGCCGTCGCGACCGAGCATGGTCATCACGGTGCCGCCGTAGTAGGACACGAGCCCGAGGTTGAACAGGTAGTTGTGCAGGTTGCTGTTGTCGCTGAGGCCGAAGAACGGCTTGGGGTTCGCGCCGATCAGGTCGGGGTCGAGGTGGCGCAGCACCTTGATCTGGTCGCTGCCGCCGATGCTCGTCAGGATCGCCTTGATGTCGGGGTCGGCGAAGGCGGCGTGCACGTCGGCCGCGCGCTCCTGCGGGCTCGCCCCGAGCTTGCGGGTCGTCGGGAACTCGACTGCGCGCACCTCCCAGCGCTGCTCGAGCCGGCGGATGCCCAGGTCGAAGGGTTCGGGGAAGACTGCCGGCAGCGCGGCGCCGGGGGAGAGCACGGCGACGCGGTCACCGCGGCGAGGCTTCTCGGGGTAGAGGACCATCCCCCGACCGTAGGTCAGAAATGTGGGCCCGCCACCCCTCCGAACCGCGCGCCGGGTGCGTGTCTGTCTGTGAGCATTCCCGAGGAGGACCCATGACCGCGCTGCACGACCGCCTGACCGCACTTGCCGACGAGGCGCCCACAGCCCTGCCCGAGCCCGGGCTGTGGGACCGCGGACGCCGCTACCAACGCGTACGGCGCAGCGGCACCGCAGCGATCGTGGTCTCGGCGTGCCTGGCGATCCTCGTCCTCGGCGTCACCTGGCTGCAGGCCACCCCGCCGGACCGGCCGGGGCCCGCCGACGCGCAGGTCGGTCTCCCGGACCGGATCTGGTCGCCCGACCCGACACCGCCGGGGACGGACGACGCCGGTCCCCTCGGCCAGCTGGTCGCCGTGATCGGCACCCTGGACGGCGTGGTCGGGATCTCGGCAGCGACGGGGGAGTACGAGACCCTGGACCTCCCGGGGCGGGCCCTCGACATCCCGGGGCCGACCCCTGCCGACGACGAGCTCGTCGGGACAGCAACGCTCTGGCTCTCCCCGGACGGCACGAAGGTCGCCTACCTGCTGGGCGGGAAGCCGTCGGACAGCGGCGCTTCCGACGCGGTCACGGGCCTGGCCGTCCAGGACACCGCGACCGGGGACGTGCAACGGCTGCCGATCGACACCGAGTTCGGCATCGTCCCCGACGGGGTCGTGTGGTCGACGGCGAGGAACGAGCAGTTCGTCTGGCTGCAGTACTCCCAGCTCGTGGAGCCGCCCCGTCCGGACACCTCCAGCGCCACCGGGGAGGCAACGATCGCGTGGAACCTCACGACGGGGAAGCGCTCGACGATGCCCTACGTGAGCACCGGGACCCTGTCGTCGGCCGGCACCGGCCCGGACGGCTTCGTCGTGCGCCGCGGTGACGGGCTGCGGCTCATCCGGGTGCCCGACGACTACGGGCGCCCCGCGTCCCGTCAGCAGCGTCCGCTCGGCATCCCGTCCTTCGTGGATCCCTCGGGCACCGTCGTGGCCGGTGTGAAGAGCCAGGGCTCCAGCGACAACGACAGGCAGCAGCCGGTGTTCACCGCACCCTTCAGCCAGGACGGCAAGGGGGTGCACCCGGTCACGGAGATCCCGGGCGTCCGGGCCTGGGAAGTGGTCGGCTGGCGCGACCCGGGACACCTGGTCGTCCGGCAGAGCACGGGTGAGCGGGTCGTCCTGCGGTCGGTCGACGTCACGACCGGAGCGGGTACGGACCTCGTCGAGCTGGTGCCCGCCCTGAACGTGCGGTTCGCCACCGACCTGCTGGCAGCGCCGACGTACGCCGCCTCGGCGCCGCCCCATGCCTCGGACACCTGGTGGCGGACCGGTCTCCTCCTCGCCGCGGTCCTGGCGGGCGCCGGTGGCGTGGTCCTCTGGAGGCGACGTGTCCGACCCTGAGCTCGGACGGGCGGGCTTCGAGAACTTCGTCGCGGCCCGTCGACAGGCGCTGCTGCGCACGGCGTACCTCCTCACCGGCAGCCACGAGGACGCCGAGGACCTCGTCCAGGTGGCCCTGGTCAAGGCGGTGCCGCACTGGTCGCGGATCGCGGACCAACCGGAGCCGTACGTGCGCAAGATCCTCGCCCGCGAGAGTGTCTCGCGCTGGCGGCGCCGGCGCTGGCGCGAGGTGGCGACCCACGAGCTGCCGGACCGGGCCGCGCCCGCGGCCGACCCGAGCGAGGCGGCGGCGCTGCGCGACGCGCTCGCCCTGCTCGCTCCGCGACAGCGCGCGGTCATCGTGCTGCGCTACTACGAGGACCTGACCGAGCGGCAGACCGCCGAGGCGCTCGGCGTCGCCGTGGGGACGGTCAAGTCGCAGGCCCGGGACGGGCTCGCCCGGCTGCGGCAGCTGGTGCCCGGGCTCGACGGGGAGACCGACGCCGGTACCACGACGCTCACCCGCTGACCGCGGCTTCGCGGCGCTGACTACGGTTTCCCCATGATTGTGGCCTTCAGCATCTCCCCGTCCGCCGGCGACGAGACGGGCGGTGTCTCCGAAGCGGTGGCCGCCGCCGTGCGCGTCGTCCGCGAGTCCGGGCTCCCCAACGAGACGAACGCGATGTTCACCAACATCGAGGGCGAGTGGGACGAGGTGATGGCCGTGGTCAAGCGGGCCGTCGACGTCGTCGCCGCGGTCTCGCCGCGGGTGGGGCTGGTGCTCAAGGCCGACATCCGGCCCGGGTACGACGGCCAGCTCACCGCCAAGGTGGAGCGGGTCGAGCGCGCGCTGGAGGGCTGATGTCCGAGCCCGAGCCCGTGCCCGAGCCCGAGCCCGAGCCCACGCGCAGCCGGAAGCCGGTCGTGATCGCGGTCGTCGCGGCGTTCCTGGTGCTCGCCACGGCGGTGGCCATCCCCGTGCTCGTCGAGGGCCTGCGCGACGACGACTCGAAGGACGCCGCGGCGACCCTCGACGACGTGCGGGTCTTCAAGGACCTGCACCGGGACCACACCGAGGACGACGTCGACTACGACCAGGCGCCGCCCGCCGGTGGGGCGCACGACCCGGTCTGGCTCGACTGCGGCGCCTACGACACCCCCGTCCGTGACGAGAACGCCGTGCACGACCTGGAGCACGGCGCGGTGTGGATCTCCTACGACCCCGACCTGGGGGACGACGACGTGGCCGCCCTGGCCGAGGCGCTCCCGGACAACGGCATCCTCGCGCCGTACGACGGGCTCGAGTCGCCGGTGGTCGTCACCGTGTGGCAGCGCCAGCTGGAGCTGACCGGGGCGGACGACCCGCGGCTGGGACTCTTCATCGCCGCCTTCGGCGACGGGCACACCTCGCCCGAGCCGTTCGCCTCGTGCGAGGGCGGGACCAGCGATGCCGACGGCAGCGTGACCACCCAGGTCTGATCAGTCCGTGCCGGAGGTGCCCGGGATGGCCGGCAGGCGGGCGGCCGCGAGCTGGGTCTCGGTGTCGTCGAAGCCCACGGAGCGGTAGATCCGGATCGCCAGGTAGTCGGGGTCGGCCACCATCACGAGCGTGTGGGCGCCGAGCTCCTCGAAGCCGAACCTGCTGACCCGGTGGACGAGCGTGCCGGCCAGGCCGCGCTCCCGGGCATCGGGATGGGTCTGCACGTCCTGGAAGCGGCCCAGTCCCGCACCGGCGCGGACCAGCCCCATCGAGGAGACGAGCCGGCCGGCCAGGAACGCGCCGAACCACCGGCCGTGCCCGGCCTCGGTGACCTGCCGGTGGGCCTGTTCACGGCGGGTGGCGAACGCGCGGGTGACGTGCTCGTTCTCCCCGGCGATCGAGAGCTCGACCTGCTGGGCCCAGTCGGCGTCGCTGCTCAGCGGCCGGAACGTCGCCTCGGTGTTGGGCCGGGCCGGCTCGTGCACCGAGCGCGCGGTCATCACGGTCGAGGGTTCCGGCTCGAAGCCCAGCGCGGTGAACGGGGCCAGGTCGCCGACCGTCCCCGCGGTCCCGTCCACGCCGAACGTGCGGTGCGCCGCCTCGGGGAACGCCCGCTCGAAGGTCTCCACCCAGTGCTCGCCGGAGTCCGCCTCGGGCGGCTCGGCCAGGAGCAGGTAGTTGCCCCAGTAGAACCCCGGGTTGTCCGGTGTCCGCACGACCAGGTGCGTGCCGTGGTCCTCGACCAGGCTGCCGCCGAGCTCGAGCAGTGCCAGGTCGGTCCGGTAGGCCAGGGAACGCAGGTGCATGCGGCAGTTCTACCCCAGGTCCAGGTCGCCCAACGCCATCTTTTCGTCGGCCAGCTGCCCGGGGTCGACCTCGCGGCCGACGATGCGGCGTACGTCGTCGATCGCGTCCCAGTCGTTGGCCTGCATGCCCGCCACGACCCGGTTGCCGGACAGCCACCAGGCGGTGAAGACCCGCCCGGGGACGTCGCCGCGCAGGATCACCCGGTCGTAGCCGCCCGGCCCCGCGTTGCCGACGTACTCCATCCCGAAGTCGTACTGGTCGGTGAAGAAGTAGGGGAGCGCGTCCGCGACGGCGTCGCCGCCCGCCAGGTTGGCGGCCGCGACCTTGCCGTGCTGGATCGCGGTGTCCCAGTGCTCGACCCGCAGCGGCCGGCCGAGCACCGGGTGGTCCGCGTTGGCGACGTCCCCGGCGGCCCAGATGGCGTCGTCCGAGGTCCGCAGGTGGGCATCGGTGCGGATCCCGTTGTCGACGACCAGCCCGGCGGCCTCGGCGAGCTCGGTGTTGGGCTGCACGCCCACACCGACGAGGAGATGGTCGAAAGTGAGGGTCTCGCCGGTGCCCAGCACCACGTCGACAGCGTCGCCGTTCGCAGCGATGCCGGTGACCTCGACCCCGGTCCGCAGGTCGACGCCGTGCTCACGGTGCAGGCCGGCGAAGACCTGGGCGACCTCGGGGCCGAGCACCCGCACCAGGGGGAGCTCCAGGGACTCGAGCACGGTCACCTCGGCGCGGGAGGTGCGGGCCGCGGCGGCCGCCTCGAGCCCGATCCAGCCGCCACCGATGACGCCGAGCCGGAAGCTGGTGCGCAACATCGCCCGCAGCGCCGTGGAGTCGTCGATGGTGCGGAGGTAGCTGATGGGGGCGCCACTGTCGTCGGCCAGCGCCAGCGCGCGCGGACGGGCCCCGGTCGCGATCAGCAGCCGGTCGTAGTCGAACGCCTCGCCCCCGGCGTGCACGCGCCGGGCCGCCCGGTCGATCCGGTCCACCCGGGTGCCGGTCCGCAGCTCGACGTCGTTCTCGGCGTACCAGCTGGGGTCCTTGACGATCGCGGAGTCGGGCTCCTTCTCGCCCAGGAGCACGGACTTCGAGAGCGGGGGCCGCTCGTACGGCGGGTGGGCCTCCTCGGCCAGCAGCGTGACGGGTCCGGCGAACCCGCTCTCGCGCAGCTGGGTCACGGCGGTGGCGGCGGCCAGCCCGCCGCCGATCACCACGATCCGGTCGCTCATCGGGTGCCTCCTCGGGTCAGCGCCAGGAACTCGGCGCGGGTGGCGGGGTCCTCGCGGAGGGCCCCTCGCAGGGTCGACGTGATGGTCCGGGCGCCCTCGGCCCGCGCACCACGGAGGTTCATGCACGAGTGCTCGGCCTCGATCACGACGCCGACGCCCACCGGAGCCAGCCGCTGCTGGAGGTGGTCGGCGATCTGGGTCGTCAGGCGCTCCTGGGTCTGGGCGCGCCGCGCGAAGAACTCGACCAGCCGCGCGAACTTGGACAGGCCGAGGATCCGGTCGTCGGGCAGGTAGCCGACGTGGGCCACACCGACGAAGGGGAGCAGGTGGTGCTCGCACAGCGACCGGACAGGGATGTCCTTGACCAGGACGAGCTCGTCGTAGCCGGCGCTGTTGGCGAAGGTCGTCAGGTCGAAGTCCGGGACGGTGAGCATCTCGGCGTAGGCGGCCACCAGCCGGCGCGGGGTCTCCCGCATGTCGTCGCTGGCGACCGGCAGGCCGAGGGCGGTCAGCATCGCCTCCGCGGCGGCCTCGGCCCGGTCGAGGTCCACGACGGGCGCGGCCTGGGTGATCCGCTGTCGCCAGCGGGTGTGGTCGGTGGGAACCTCGGTGGGCGCCAGATGGGTCATGCTGCTTGCCCCTGCCTTCTAAAAGTGATTAATCTGTACGTTAGAGAGTGCGGCCGCGGCCGTCAAGACCGGAAGGGCACGCCATGAGCGACGAGATCGAGGCCATCGCGGCGCTGGCCGACCCCGTCCGCCGCCGGCTCTACGACCTGGTCGTCGCGGGGGAGCAGCCGCTCAGCCGGGAGGAGGCGGCCGCGGGCGCCGACGTGCCCGCCCACTCGGCCCGCTTCCACCTCGACCGGCTGGTCGAGGACGGCCTGCTGGACGTGGAGTACCGCCGGCTGAGCGGTCGCACCGGCCCCGGCGCGGGACGCCCGGCCAAGCTCTACCGCCGCTCCGCACGGTCGGTCGCGGTCTCGCTGCCTCCACGCAACTACGACCTGGTCGGCTCGATCCTCGCGGCCGCGGTCGAACGGACCCTCGAGGGCGAGCCGATGCCCGACGCCCTGACCCGCGAGGCGCACGACCGGGGCGTGGCCGTGGGCGCCGGGCACGGGCCGGGGGAGGGTGACGAGCTCGACCGCACCGCCGGTGCCCTGGCCGAGGAGGGGTTCGAGCCGTCGCTGGGTGAGCACGGGCTGTGCCTGCGCAACTGCCCCTTCGACTCGCTCGCCCGGGCGCACACCGAGCTCGTCTGTGGGGTCAACCTCGGCTTCGTCGGCGGCGTGATCGAGGGGCTGGGCTGCTCGCAGGTCGAGGCGCGCCTCGAGCCGGCCCCGGACCGCTGCTGCGTCGTCGTGGCACGATCGGCCCGTGGACTCCGAGACGCGCAGCTACCGCACCGGTGACCGGGAGACGGTCCTCGACATCACCGACGACTGCACGGCGTACGCCGAGGGCCGCGGCGACGGGCTGCTGCACGTCTTCGTGCCGCACGCCACGGCCGGCATCGCCATCCTGGAGACCGGGGCGGGCAGCGACGAGGACCTGCTCGCCGCGCTCGGTGACCTGCTGCCGGCCGACGACCGCTGGCGGCACCGCCACGGCAGTCCCGGGCACGGGCGCTCCCACGTGATGCCGGCGCTGGTGCCGCCGTACGCCACCGTGCCGGTCCTCGACGGCCGGCTCACGCTCGGCACCTGGCAGAGCATCTGCCTGGTCGACCTCAACGTCGACAACGCCGTCCGCGAGGTGCGACTCAGCTTCCTGGCCGGCGGATGACGGAACCGCTCACCCCAGGAGCCGCCGGGCGAGGTCGAGGTGGAAGCGCACCGAGAGCAGCAGGTCGTCGACGTGCACCCGCTCGTTCGCGTTGTGGTAGCCAGCGGCGAGCACCTCCGCCGGGGTGGTGCGGAAGGGGCTGAAGCCGTACGCCGTGGTGCCCGCCGCCGCCCGCAGGTAGACCGAGTCGGTGAAGCCGGTGTTCAGCAGGGGCAGCAGTGACACGTCGTCGCCCTCCCCGGCCCAGAACTCCGCGATCGCCGACATCAGCGACCGAGTCCGGCGACGACGCGCTCCCCGCCACCAGGACCTCCGGCCAGCCCAGCTCGTAGGCGACGTCCGCGCCCAGTCGCCTGCGCACCGCCGCCTCCACGTCGGCCTCGCTCGTGCCGGGCAGGATCCGGCAGTCCAGCTCGACCGTGGCCCGCGCCGGCATCACGTTGCGCTTGGTCGAGCCCTCCAGCAGGGTCGGCGCCATCGTCGTGCCGGTGAGGGCCGGCAGCAGGTGCTCCAGTGCGGGATGCAGCGCCGCAGCCCGGGACACCGCGGAGGTGTCGGTCCCGCGACTCGCCCAGCAGCACCTCGAGCGTCCGTTCGAGCAGCGGCGAGGGCTCCGGCTCGGGCATGCCGCGGCCGACCCGCCGGAGCAGCTCGCCGAGGAGGGGCACGGCGTTGTTGCCGACGCTCGGCATGGAGCCGTGGCCGGCCTCGCCGAGGACACTCACCCGCGCCGGGAAGGTGCCCTTCTCGCCCACACCGACGCTCACCAGGGTTCGCCCGTCGGCCAGCGGCAGCCTCTCGCCGCCGCCCTCGTTGATCGCCAGGTCGGGGCGGATGTCCGGACGGCTCTCGAGCAGCCACCTCATGCCGACGTCGGCCGTCCCGTCCTCCTCGTCCGCGACCGCCAGGAACCACAGGTCCCCCCGGGGCCGGAACCCGGAGCGGGCCAGCTCGGCCATCGCCACGGCTCGCGCGGCCACCTCGTTCTTCATGTCGATCGCGCCGCGGCCGTGGAGGTAGCCCTGGTCGTCGACCACACCCTCGAACGGCGGGTGCGTCCAGTCACGCGGGTCGGCCGGGACCACGTCGGTGTGCCCGACGAAGGCCAGGGACGGCGCGCTGCCGGTGCCGGGGATCCGGGCCACGAGGTTGGCGCGGTCCTCCTCCCGCGCGACCAGCTCGCAGGCCACCCCGGCCGACTCCAGGTAGTCGCCGGAGGTAGGCGGCGACGACAGTCTCGTTGCCCGGGCGGCGTCCGAGCAGCTTCTCCGGGGCGTTGCTCGTGTCGAGGCGGACGAGGTCGCGGGTGACCCGCAGGACCTCGTCGGCGAGATCCGTCACGACGCCACACCTGTCCGGTCGAGCAGCCGGTCGAGCAGCCAGGCGTAGACCTCGGCCTCGTACGCCACGTGGCCGAAGCGGCCGGACGGGCCCACGTGGGCGCCGGCTCCCAGCTCGCAGCGGAACAGGCAGCGGGGTGACCACTCCGGGTCGCTCGCCCGCAGCGCGGCGACCCACTTGGCGGGCTCGCGCACCATCACCCGCGGATCGTGCACGGCGCCGGTGACCAGCAGGTCGGGACGCCCGCCCGCCGGCGGGAGGTTGTCGTACGGCGAGTAGGCCAGCATCCAGTCGAACTCCTCACGCCGGCGCGGGTCGCCCCACTCGTCCCACTCGTTGGCGGTGAGCGGGGTGGACGCGTCGAACATCGTGGTCACGACGTCGACGAACGGCACCTCCGCGACCACGGCACGCCAGCGCTCCGGGCGCTGGCTGAACACGGCACCCGCGAGGAGGCCACCCGCGGAGAGGCCGCGCGCCGCGATGCGCGTGCCGTCGACGAGCCCGTCCAGCCCGTCGGCGACCGCGAGGAAGTCGGTGAACGTGTTCTGCTTCCTGCCGAGCCGGCCGTCCAGCCACCAGGTGCGACCGCCCTCGCCGCCGCCGCGCACATGGGCGTGGACGAAGACGACGCCGCGGTCGAGCAGGCTCGGCAGCGCGGGGTCCCAGTCTGGCTCGAAGGTGTACTCGTAGGCGCCGTAGCCGTAGACCAGCGCCGGGGCGGTTCCGTCCAGCGGCGTGTCCCGGTGCCGGATGACCGTCGCGGGGACCGGGGTGCCGTCCGGCGCCGGGAAGTGACGGGTCTCGGTGATGTACGCCGACGGGTCGTGCCCCGGCGCCTCCTGACGGTGCTGGTCTCTGCATCGTCCGGTGGCCAGCTCCACGTCGGACCAGACCGGGGGCGCCACGTGCGCCCGGTCCTCGACCGTGACGCAGGCGGCGTCGTACGACGTGTTGCGGGCGATGTGGACGGCGCCGGCCGGGAACCGGCTGGCCAGGTCACGACCCGGCCCGCCGAGGGAGTCGAGGGGGAGGATGCGCAGTCGGTGCTGCCCCTGCGTGCGCAGGGACACGACGGCGTACCCGTCGAAGGCGTCGACGCGCTCGAGGCGCTCGGCCGGGTTCTCCGCCCGCACCTCGACCCACGTCGTGGCGTCCTGGTGGCGCCCGGAGGGCACCGGCGCCTCCATGAGGCGGAACTCCACGGCGTCGTCGTTGGTGACGAGCAGCAGCCGCCCGGGACCGTCGGAAGCGCGGACGTGCTCGGCGCGGTAGACGACGCCCTGGCGCCGGCCGCCGACGGACAGGGGAGCGGCGTCCGGCGCGTGGGCGTCGACGTACCAGGTCTCGCCGGTGTCGCGGCTCTCGGCGAGGATCAGGACGGCGTCCCCACTGCGGCTGGCCCGCAGCGTCAGCTCGAAGCGCTCGTCCGGCTCGGCCAGCACGAGCGCGTCCTCGCAGACCGGGGTGCCCAGGCGGTGACGGCGTACCTCGCAGGGGCGGTAGGCCTCGTCGTGAACCGTGTAGAAGAACGACGTGGAGTCGGCGCTCCAGGCGCCGCCGTAGTAGCTGCGGGGGACCACCTCGTCGAGGTCCGCCCCCGTCCGGAGGTCGCGGAAGCGGAGCGTGAACACCTCGTCGCCGGCGGTGTCCACGGAGTAGGCGAGCAGGTCCTCGTCGGGGCTCACGAGGGTCAGTCCGAGGTCGAGGTAGCCGCTGTCGTCGGAGAGTCTTCCGAAGTCCAGCAGGACCTCGCCGTCGCCGCTGTTTTCGTTGTCACATGTCGACTTGTCTGCAGAAAACGTTGCCGAAGGTGACGATTCGGTACGGATTTCCCGGGACAACCGGGCGTAGTCGTTCCCAGCGGAGTGGCATGTGTAGTAGGAAAAGCGCTGACGATTCCAGGTTGCCGACCGATCGCTGCTCGGCATCCTCGAGACCATGTCGGCCCGCAGATCCGAACTGAAGGATTCCACGTGAGCGCACGAGGCTCGGTACCACGCTCTTTCGGCCGCAAGATGAGTCAGCAGCTCCGGGCTGCCCTCCCGCATCCAGCTGAACGGGTCGGCCCGCTCGACCCCGTGCTCGGTGTGGAGGAAGGCGATCTCGGGGGCCAGGGGCGGGGTGCTCGGGGTCTCGGCTGGGCTCACGGCGCTCAACGTATCGGTGCCCGGGTCGTGATCGGGGCGCTCGCGACCGGCATGGCGCTGCTGTCGGGGGTCGTCGTCCCCCAGACCGCCACCGCAGCCTCGGGCGAAGACGACGTCACGTTCACCGTCGCCCTGCTCAACGACGTCGACTCCTTCAGCCCGTTCCTGGGCATCGAGGCCGAGTCCTACGAGATGTGGGGGCTCACCTACGACTACATGATTTCCTACTCGATGAAGGACATGTCGCCCGAGCCCGGCCTGGCCACGAAGTGGAGCACGTCCGACGACGGGCTGACCTGGACCTTCGACATCCGGTCCGGCGTGAAGTGGTCCGACGGCGAGGACCTCACGGCGGCCGACATCGCCTACACCTACAACCGGATCCTCGAGGGCAACACCGAGGGCGCCAGCTGGGCCTCCTACCTCACCGGCGTCGACAAGGTGACCGCACCCGACGCGACGACCGTCGAGCTCACGCTCGCGAAGCCCAACGCCGTGCTGCCGCTGCTGCCGATCCCGATCGTGCCGGAGCACGTCTGGAAGGACGTGGACGAGAAGGAGGTCAAGAGCTACGGCGCCGAGCCGAAGGACGGCCAGCCCGTGGTCGGCTCGGGTCCGTTCCGCCTCGTCGAGGGCACGGCCGGCGGCTCGACGTACCGCTTCGAGGCCAACCCGGACTACTGGAAGGGCGCCCCCCACGTCGACAACGTGGTCTTCCGCGTCTTCAAGAGCGACGACCCCGCCGTCCAGGCGCTGATCAAGGGAGAGGTCGACTTCGTCGAGGGCATCTCGCCGCTCCAGGTCAAGGCCCTGCAGGGGCAGGCCGGCATCACCGCCCAGAACGGTGACTCACCCGGCTTCGACGAGCTCGGGTTCAACACCGGGTCGGTCGACACCGAGACCGGCAAGCCGATCGGCGACCCCAACCCGGCCGTCCTGGACCCGAAGTTCCGGCACGCGCTCGGCTACGCCCTCGATCTCGACCAGCTGATCTCGAAGGTCTACCAGGGTGCGGGCCTGCCCGGCACCACGGTCGTGCCGCCGTCGTACGCCGGCTACCACTGGGAGCCGCCGGCAGACCAGGCGTTCACGTTCGACCTGGAGAAGGCCGGCCAGCTGCTCGACGAGGCCGGCTACACCCAGGGCTCCGACGGGCTGCGCACCCTGCCCGACGGGTCGGAGCTGGGCACGATCCGACTCGCTGCGCGCAGCGACTCGCCCTCGTCCCTCGACACGATGAACTACGTCAAGGAGTGGCTCGCCGAGCTCGGGATCAACTCCCGGGTGGAGACCTACGAGTCGAGCAAGCTCACCGACATCGTCCTGGACGGCACCTTCGACATCTTCCAGTGGGGTTGGTACGTCGAGCCCGACCCGGACTCGATGCTGAGCTACCTGACCTGTGGTCAGCGCGGCAACTGGTCGGACTCGTGGTACTGCAACCAGGAGTACGACGACCTCTACGACCAGCAGCACACCGAGATGGACCAGGCCACGCGTGAGGACCTCGTCAAGCAGATGCAGCAGGTCGTGTTCGAGGACTCGCCCTACCTCGTGACGGCGTACAACACCATCGGTGAGGCGGTCCGCAGCGACCGGTTCGCCTGCCTTCAGCCGCAGCCCGACCCGGGCGGGATCTGGCTGGTGCAGTACGGCGTGCACAACTACCTGTCCGTCCGCCCGGCCTCGGAGGCGGGCGACTGCGACAAGGTCGGCAGCGCCGTCAAGGCGACCGACGCCGCGGCCGACAGCGGTGTCAGCCAGGGCTTCCTGATCGGCGCAGGTGGGGTCGCGCTCGTGGCCGCCATCATCGGCGGAGTCGTCCTGATGCGTCGACGCTCCACGGTCGGTGACCGCGAGTGACGCTCGTCGCCCAGGGCGAGGCCGCACCTGTCGAGCACGCCCGACATCGCGGCTACGGCCGCTATGTCGGGGGCAAGCTGCTCGGGTCGCTGGGCAGCCTGGTGTTCATGCTGGTGGTGAACTTCTTCCTCTTCCGGATCCTGCCCGGCGACCCCGCGAAGACCCTGGGCCGGGGGCGGTTCACCACCAAGGCCCAGCTCGACGCCTTCAACAGCACCTACGGCCTGGACCAGCCGCTGCCCCAGCAGTTCGTGACCTTCCTGCGGAACACGGCCTCCGGTGACCTCGGCATCTCGCTGAAGTACCGGGTCCCGGTCTCCGACCTGCTCCTGGACCGGATCTGGCCGACGCTGCTGCTGGTCGGGACCTCCACGATCCTGGCGTCCCTCATCGGCGTGTGGCTCGGGGTTCGCGGCGCCTGGAACCGCGGGGGCAAGTTCGACAAGCTGTCCACCGGCGCCTCGCTGACGCTCTACTCGATGCCGGAGTGGTGGCTGGGCATGCTGCTGATCGCCGCCCTCTCGGTCGGGATCGGGCCGCTTCCCGGGCTGTTCCCGACCGGGGGACTGCACTCGATCGACGCCGATCCGGGCTCGCTCGGCGGGTTGCTCGACACGGCCTGGCACCTCGCCCTGCCGGTGCTCACGCTGACTCTGGCCTACCTCGCCGACTACGCCCTGATCATGCGCAGCTCACTGCTCGACGAGCTCGGGGAGGACTACCTCACGACGGCCCGGGCGAAGGGGCTGCGCGACATCACGGTGCGCAACCGGCACGCCGTCCGCAACGCGTTGCTGCCGACCACGACCGTGGTCGCGCTCAACATCGGCTTCGTGGTCGCCGGCGCGATCACGGTCGAGACGGTGTTCTCGATCCCGGGCCTCGGGCTGCTGGCCACCGAGGCGCTGGAGGTGCCGGACTTCCCGGTGCTGCAGGGCACCTTCCTGGTGGCCTCCGCCGGCGTGATCCTCGCCAACCTCGGCGCCAACCTGCTCTACGGCTGGCTCGACCCCCGGGTGCGCACATGAGTGCGACGGCGGCGCTCACCCCACGTCGGCTGGCGCGTCAGCGTCGCCAGGAGTCCTGGCGACGAGGGTGGAAGCTGTTCCGGAGCAACCGGTCGGGGATGGTCGGGCTGGTCATCCTCGGCATCTTCGCCGTGGTCGCGCTGGCCGCCCCGCTGCTGGCGGGCGCCGAGGGCCTCGAGGTCACCAAGGCGACCGGCGGCGTCCTCGAGGCGCCCTCCCGGGAGTACTGGCTGGGCACCGACGACAACGGTCGCTCGGTCCTGACCCTGCTGATCTGGGGGGCCCGGATCTCCCTGTTCGTGGGGCTCTTCGCCACCATCATCTCGATGGTGATCGGCACGCTCGTCGGCCTCACCTCGGGCTACTTCGGCGGCTGGCCGGGTGCCGTGCTGTTCCGCTTCACGGAGTGGTTCCTGGTGATCCCGTTCCTGCCGCTGGCGATCGTGCTGGCCAGCGTGATGGGCCGGTCGCTGCTCAACATCGCGATCGTCATCGGGGTCACGTCCTGGCCGGGCACCGCGCTGCTGATCCGCAGCCAGACGCTCTCGATCAAGGAGCGCGCCTACCTGGAGCGGGCCAAGGTGCTGGGCGCCGGCAAGTGGCACCAGATCAGCAAGCACGTGCTCCCCAACGTGATGCCGATGGTCTTCGCCAACACCACCCTCACGGTGGCGATCGCGATCCTCGCGGAGACCACGCTGAGCTTCCTCGGCCTCGGGGACCCGACCCGGGTGTCGTGGGGCTCGATGCTCGACGACGCCTACCACGTGGGCGCGATCACGACGGGATCGTGGTGGTTCATCGTGCCGCCGGGCCTGTGCGTGGTCCTCGTGGTGCTGAGCTTCACCCTCATCGGCCAGGCCCTCGAGGACGTGCTCAACCCCCGTCTGAAGGGACGATGATGACCGAGCTGTTGCGGTTCGACGACGTGTCGGTGACCTACCGCACCACGCAGGGCGACGTGCCCGCCGTACGCCAGGTGAGCCTGTCCGTCGACCGCGGGGAGATCGTCGGCCTGGCCGGGGAGTCCGGCTGTGGCAAGTCGACGCTGGCCAGCACGATCCTGCGGCTCCAGCCGCCGAGTGCGACGGTGAGCGGCCGGGTGCTGTTCGAGGGCGAGGACGTGCAGACGATGAGCTGGGGGGACCTTCGCGTGCTGCGCTGGGCGGGCGCCTCGATCGTCTTCCAGGGTGCGCTGCACTCGCTCAACCCCGTGCACCGGATCGGCGAGCAGATCGCCGAACCGATCCGCCTCCACTACCCGGAGATGGCCGAGACCAAGGTGCAGACCCGGGTCGGCGACCTGCTCGAGCAGGTGGGCATGCCCGCAGCCAGGGCGCAGGCCTATCCGCACCAGCTGTCGGGCGGTCAGCGCCAGCGCGTGATGATCGCGATGGCGCTGGGGTGCGAACCCCGGCTGGTGGTGGCGGACGAGCCGACGACCGCGCTGGACGTCATGGTGCAGGCACAGGTGCTGGGGGTCCTCTCGGACCTGGTCGGCGAGCTGGGGGTCGGCATGCTGCTGATCAGCCACGACCTGTCGGTGCTGGCCGAGCTCTGCGACCGGATCGTGGTGATGTACGGCGGGCGGGTGATCGAGCAGGGCCCCGCCAAGCGCGTGTTCGCCGACCCGCTGCACCCCTACGCGGCGGCGCTGTCGGCGTCCTTCCCGCGGGTGGGCGACCCGGCCGCCCGGTTCGCCCCGTCGGGACTGGCCGGCGACCCGCCCGATCCCGCCCGGCTGCCGCCGGGGTGCGCGTTCGCTCCGCGGTGCGCACCGGTGGTGGAGGCGTGCACGACCGCCGTGCCCGAGCTCCGGTCGATCGGGATGGACCGCCAGGCGGCCTGCATCCGGGCGGGTCGGTCATGAGCGCCCCCGTGCTGGAGGCCCAGGGCCTGACGGTCGAGTTCACGACCCGGTCCGGTGACGTGGCCCGGGCCCTCGACGGGGCCGACCTGCGGGTCTGCGCCGGCGAGATCGTGGCGCTGGTGGGGGAGTCGGGGTCGGGCAAGACCACGCTCGCCCGCACGTTGATGGGCCTGGAGCAGCCCGTCGCAGGTCAGGTCGTCTTCGACGACACCCCGCTGGACTACTCCGCCCGCGGACTGCGCGACCTCCGGCGCCGCGTGCAGATGGTGCTCCAGGACCCGGCGGGGGCCCTCAACCCGCGGCACACGGTCTACGACTCGGTGGCCGAGGGGCTGCGGCTGCACGGCACCGTCGCCGCCGACCCCGCGGGGCGGACCGAGACCGAGCTGGTCGCGGCGGCCCTGGCGTCGGCGGGACTCCGGCCGCCGGAGACGCTGTTCCTGCGCTACCCGCACGAGCTCTCGGGTGGGCAGCGCCAGCGGGTGCTCATGGCGGGCGCGCTCGCCCTGGGCCCGGAGCTGCTGATCGCCGACGAACCTGTCTCGAGCCTCGACGCGTCGATCCGCGGCGAGATCCTTGCGCTGCTGCTCAAGCTGCGCGACGAGCTCGGGCTCGGTGTCCTCGTGGTCACCCACGACCTCGGGCTGGCCTGGAACATCGCCGACCGGATCGCCGTGATGTACCTCGGCCGGGTCGTGGAGTCCGGGCCGACCGAGGAGGTGCTGATGGCGCCCGAGCATCCCTACACCCGGGCGCTGCTCTCGGTGGTCCCGGAGATCGGGGCACTCGAGCAGGTGGTGCTGCGCGGCGAGATCCCCGACCCCACGCACATCCCGGCCGGGTGTCGCTTCCACCCCCGGTGCCCGGCGCTCGCGGACGGCTCGGCCGAGGCGGCCGGGGTGGCCGACGCCTGCCGGGGCACCGCGCTGCCGGTGCTCCCGGCCACCGGGGACCACGCGTGCGCCTGCCACCTGGTGGCGGCCCGGGTCGTCGGGGGTGCCCCGGCGTGACCACTCCGGACCTCCAGCCGGCGCTGCCCCGGGAGATGTACGTCGACGCGCAGACCTTCGCGCGTGAGCGGGACCGGGTGCTGTTCGGGGAGTGGTTCTGCGTCGGCCGGACCGCCGACCTGGGCCTGGCCGAGCCCGGTCGGGTGGCCGTCGTCGACGTCGTGGGGGAGTCGGTCCTCGTCACCCGCGACCAGCGGGGCGACCTGCACGCGGCGTACAACGTGTGCCGCCACCGCGGCGCGCAGCTCTTCCCCGCCGAGCCCGGCGCGGAGACCTCGACCTGCGCGGTAGGGGCGCTGCGCTGCCCCTACCACTCCTGGACCTACTCGCTGGCCGGCGAGCTGCTGCGCGCGCCACACGCCGAGGGGCTCGACCCCGCCGGCTTCGCGCTGCACCCGGTGGGTGTCGAGGACTGGGCCGGGTTCGTGTTCGTCCACCTCTCGCCGGGAGCCGCGCAGCCCCTGGCGGCGATGACGAACCGCCCCCAGGAGCGGCTCGCCAACTACGGCATGGGCGACCTCGTCACCGGGTGCACCCTCAGCTACGACGTGGCCGCCAACTACAAGGTGGTCGCCGAGAACTACAACGAGTGCTACCACTGCGGGCCCGTCCACCCCGAGCTGTCGCGGCTGGTGCCGGCCTTCGCCGGCGGTGGGGCCGGGCTGGACTGGGAGGACGGGATCCCGCACCGCGAGGGCGCCTGGACATTCACCATGAGCGGCACCACGACGCGGGCCCCGTTGCCGGGTCTCGACGAGGCCGAGCGCACCCGGCACAAGGGCGAGCTGGTCCACCCCAACCTGATGCTGTCCTGCTCGGCCGACCACGTCGCGGCCTTCGTGCTGCGGCCTCTGGCGGTGGACCGGACCCGCATCGACTGCGTCCTGCTCTTCGCCGCCGAGGCGGTGGCCGCGCCCGGGTTCGATCCCTCCGACGCCGTGGAGCTCTGGGACCTGGTCAACCGCCAGGACTGGGCGATCTGCGAGTCGGTGCAGCGCGGCATGTCCTCGCGCAGCTACACCCACGGCTGGTTCGCCCCGATGGAGGACGACAGCGCCGACATCCGGCGCTGGCTGCTCCCGAGGCTTGGCTCACCTGATGGGCTCAGCCATGAGTGAGACCTTCGACTACGTCGTCATCGGACTCGGCGCCCTGGGCAGCGCGACCGCCCACCAGCTGGCCCGGCGCGGGCACAGCGTCGTCGGGCTCGAGCGCTTCGAGCTCGGCCACCACCGGGGCGCGAGCCACGACACCAGCCGGATCCTGCGGCACAGCTACCACACCCCGGAGTACGTCCGGCTGACCATCGACGCGTACGACGACTGGGCGCGGCTGGAGGCCGAGAGCGGTGAACCGCTGGTCACCGTGACCGGCGGGCTGGACCTCTTCCCGCCCGACCCGGCGATCCCGCTGGCCGACTACGTGCACAGCCTGACCGAGGCCGGGGTCTCCCACGAGCTGCTCGACGTCGAGGAGATCACGGCCCGGTGGCCCCAGTTCGTGCTGCCGGAGGGGACCGTCGGTCTCCACCAGGACCGGGCGGCCATCGTCCCGGCCGGACCCGGCACCGCCGTGATGCAGCGACTCGCCTCCGCGTCCGGCGCCGTGCTCCGCGACCACAGCCCGGTCAGCGCCCTGCGCGACCTCGGGTCCGGGGGGGTCGAGGTGGTCACCGAGTCCACGACGTACCGGTGCCGGGCCGTGGTGGTCTGCGCGGACGCGTGGACCAACGAGATCCTCGGCTCGCTGGGCCACCACATCCCGCTGACCGTCACCCTCGAGCAGGCGACCTACTTCAAGCCGGCCGAGCCCGAGCTGTTCGCCCCGGGGCGCTTCCCACTGTGGATCTGGATGGACGAGCCGTCCTTCTACGGCTTCCCCTGCTACGGCGAGCCCACGGTCAAGGCCGCGCAGGACTGTGGCGGCCCCGTGATCGACCCGGACGACCGGCCGGACCTGGCGGGGGGCGGGGTCGACGAGGGGCGGCTGGCGCTGCTGGCCGGGCACCTGGCGCGAACCCTGCCGGACGCGGGACCGCCGGTCCGCTCGCTGCGCTGCCAGTACACCCTCACCCCGGACCGCGACTTCGTCCTCGGGCCCGTGCCGGGCCACCCGTCGGTCGTCGTCGGGCTGGGCGCCGCGCACGGCTTCAAGTTCGCGCCCACCTTCGGCCGGCTGCTCGCCGACCTCGCCACGACCGGGGAGTCCGGCACCGACCTCTCGACCTTCCGGTTGGACCGACCCGCACTCACCGATCCCGACCACGCCGCACACTGGTTGGTGTGAGCGCGATGACCGTTTCCGGGAGCGACGACCTCGCCCGGCTGCGCGACGAGATCGTGGACCGCGACGGGGCGGTGCCCGCGATGCTGCCCGCGGTCGCCTACACCTCGCCGGCGGTGCTGGCCTGGGAGCGGCGCCACCTGTTCGCCGGCACCTGGACCTGCCTGGGGCGGACCGACGAGCTGCTGCCCGGCGGAGAGGCGCCGGTCCGGCAACGGGCGGTGTCGGTAGGCGACGTGGCCGGGCTGCTCACCCGGGACGGCACCCCTGGCGACCCCGGGAGCGAGGTCCGGCTGTTCGCGAACACCTGCCGGCACCGGGGCCACGAGCTGCTGGCGGAGGGTGAGGAGTCGTCGCGGCGGTCGGTCGTGTGCCCCTACCACGCCTGGTCCTACGACCTGTCGGGCGAGCTGGTCGCGGCCCCCGGGTTCCGGGACCAGCAGGGCTTCGAGGCCGCGTCGTTCGGGCTGGTGGAGCTGCCGGTGGCGACCTGGCGCGGCTGGGTCTTCGGCCACGGCCTGCACCCGCTCGGGCACCCGGACGTCGTCCCGTTCACCGACCACCTCGGAGAGCTGGAGCGGGTGGTGGCGCCGTACGCCCCCGAGGCCCTGCGGCTGGCCGACCGCCACACCTACGAGATCGCCGCGAACTGGAAGATCGTCGCGGAGAACTACCAGGAGTGCTACCACTGCCCGCTCATCCACCCCGAGCTGTGCCAGGTCAGCCCGCCGACGTCCGGCGACAACCACGACCTGCCCGGCGCCTGGGTCGGCGGCTCCATGGTGCTGCGCGAGGGCATGGCCACCATGTCCCTGACCGGCGCGTCCGGAGGCCGCCCGATCCCCGGGGCTCCGCCGACCGCCGTCGAGTACCTCCACCTGCTGCCGAACCTGCTGATCTCGGCGCACCCCGACTACGTGATGACCCACCGGCTCGTCCCGCTGGCGCCGGGACGCACCTGGATCGAGTGCTCCTGGTACCTCCTGCCCGACGCCGAGGGATCGGTGCCGGACCCGGCGTACGCCGTGGAGTTCTGGGACCTCACCAATCGGCAGGACTGGGCGGCCTGCGAGTCGGTCCAGCGTGGCCTGGAGAGCCCGCACTTCCAGCCCGGCCCGTTCGCGCCGAACGAGGACGCGGTCGTGCAGCTCGTCGACAAGGTCTCGCGGGCGTACGTCGGGCTGCCGCTGACCTGACCCGTCCTGACCCGGGCCTCAGCTGCGGGGCGGGACCTGCTCACGCCAGGTCCGGTGGGCGACCTGCTCGTCGCCGCGGTGGGCCCACAGGTCGATCGCCACGTCGAGACCCTCCGCGGTCACGGCCACGTCCATGACGGCCCGCACCGCCACGTCGACGCCCGGCCAGTGCAGCTCGAAGCGGGTGTCGGCGTGTGCGCCCTGCGCGAAGGACCGCCGGTCCACGACCACCTCGCCCCGGTAGTCCTCCAGCGCGCGGCCGTCGTAGGGCGTGGGGTAGTCGGAGACGGAGCGGGTGCGCGCGGTCGTGGTCCGGGCCAGCACGTCCGAGCTGATCTGCCACGACACCCCGTCGGTGCTCTCGGCGGAGTGCGCGGCGCCCGGGGGGAGCTCGGGCGCGGGGAACTCCCCGTCGAGCAGGGGCAGCTCGAGGGTGGCGGCGTGCACGGTGAGGCTGACCGGGGCCGGGGGCGCCACGGTGTTCGGCCAGTCCGCACCCGCGACGCTGACCCGGAGGCGCTGGCCGGGGCGGAAGGCGTAGGCGCAGGCGTCCAGGTCGATCACGACGTCGTACTCCCGGCCGGGCTCGAGCGGGGCCGGCGCTCCGTGCACGCCGTCGCGGAACGCCAGGTCGAGCGTCCCGCGGGCGACGAGTGCCGAGGTGCCGTCGGGGAAGACGTCGCAGAGCTTGACCGACAGCGAGGCGGCCGGGGCGTCCGCACTGACCCGGAGGCTTGCCCGGGGGTGGCCCACCACCGGTGCCGTCGGTGGCGCCAGGTCCCAGGTCAGCGACCGGGCGTCGTCCAGGCGCTGGTCGTCCGAGAGCCCCCACGGCAGGTGGCCGGCGCAGTCGATCCAGGCTGCGGTGCCGACGTCCGGGATCACCCGGAGCGACCGGGGCGCGTCCAGCACCAGGGCCGACCCGGTCGTGGGCGGCACGGACGGCAGCCGGACCCACCACCCCTCGTGCAGGTCCAGGTCCGGCTCGGGTCGGGTCGAGGTCCGCACGAAGACGTCCGCGCAGTCCTCCATCTCGGGGCCCTGTCCGCGCAGCCAGTGGTCGAACCAGGCGGCCATCTCGGTGGCCAGGTCGATGCGCGGCCCGGGCATCCCCGTCGTGGGATCGGCGTGGGCCCACGGTCCGGCGAGCAGCCGGTGGGCGACCCCGGCCTCGCGGAGCGCGGCGAGGGTGCGGAAGGAGTTGTTGCGGTAGCCGTCGGCCCACCCCGCCACCAGCATGACCGGGCAGCCGATGCGCTCGTAGCCGGAGCCGTCCGGGTCCAGCCGCACCGACCCGCCACGCCAGTAGTCGCCGTGCCGGCCCTCCCGGAGCCACCGCAGCACCCACGGCTCGTTCACCGCCAGCCTGCGGTGCCACTCCTGCTCCCAGTCCGCACCCCACAGGGCCGGCACCGGAGGCAGCACGCACATCGCGGTCATGTAGTGGCAGTAGTCGACGAGGTCGACCAGGCGCAGCGCCCCGCCCCGCCAGTGGACGTCGTCGGTCCACCGGTCGTCGCTGGCGTAGATCGCGCAGACGGCCTTCAGGGCAGGCGGCTGCTCGCAGGCGATCTGCAGCGAGTTGAACCCGGAGTACGACGTGCCGAACATGCCGACGTTTCCGTCGCACCAGTCCTGGGCGGCCAGCCAGGCGATCACCTCGACCAGGTCGCGCTGCTCCTCGGGCGGGTACTCGTCGGTGGCGTCGCCGGAGGACGACCCGGTGCCGCGGACGTCGAGGCGGCACACGGCGTACCCGTGGTGGTCGCGCAGCGCGGTGTAGCCGCCGGCGTACGACGCGGTCAGGTCGTCCTTGCGGTAGGGGAGCGCCTCCAGCAGGCAGGGTTGCGGGCCGGTATCCGACGACGGCAGGAACAGGCTCGCCGCGAGCAGTACGCCGTCGCGCAGCGGGATGCGCACCTCCCGCCGCGAGCCGGTCACGCCGACGTCCCGGGAAGCAGCGACATCACCTCGGGAGAGTGCAGCGACTCGCTGACGTTCCCGTCCCGGCCGAGGGTCCTGGGGGCGCCGAACATCGAGTTCAGGACCGCCTCCTCGGCGGCCTCGACCACCGCGCCGAACAGCGGGTCGAGCCCTCGTCCGGACACCAGCGCAGTCCCGTCCGGTTGCCCGTCGCGGTCCAGCCGCATGCCGGTGCCGAAGCCGAGGAAGATCTCGCCGCTGCCGTGGTGGGCGACCGAGCCCGTCCGGGCGAGGCCGAGCCCGATCCGACGGGCCAGCCGGGCGCACGCGGCGCCGTCGACCGGGGCGTCGGTGACGACGAGCCCCAGGCAGGACCCCGCCGGAGTCGGCGGACCGGCCGGCGCCGTACCACCCAGCAGCCGGCCCACGGGCACGCCGGCCACGATGCACTGCTCACGGATCCCGTAGTTCGTCAGCAGCAGCACCGCCACCGTGTGTCCCTCCGCGGTCACGCGCGAGGCGGTGCCGATGCCGCCCTTGAACCCGAGGCAGGACATGCCGGTTCCCGCGCCCACCGCCCCCTCGGCCGGGGGCACGGAAGCGCCCCGACTGGTGAGCGCCGACTGCCAGGAGGCGCGGACGTCGTCGGCTGTCACCTGCATCCGACGGCAGTCGTTGAGCCAGGAGTCGTCGCACTCACCGACCACGGGGATGACCACGTCGTCGGCCGCCCCCGGGTGCTGTTCGAGGGCGATCTCGCAGGCGGCGTCGTACACCCGGCCCAGCTGCATGGTCGAGGTGAGGTAGACGGGCGTCTCGGCCGAGCCCCACTCGTTCGCGGTGAGGAACCCGGTGCACTCGCCGGCGCCGTTCAGCACGGCGCCCCCGGCCGGGAGCGGGCGTTGGTAGGCGTCCTCGGCCAGCACCACCGTGGTCACGCCGGTGCGGGCGACCCCTCGGCCCTCGGGCGGCGCCGGCTCGTCCCGGCAGACGGTGGCGTGCCCGACCCCGACTCCGGACACGTCGAGCAGGGAGTTGGTGGGGCCGGTGGGGAGCGCCCCGATCCGGACGCCGAGTTCTCGTGCACGGGGCATGCGCTCATCCTGCCCGACGAGTCACTCGACGGATGGGATGCTGAGCGACGTGACGTCTCCGATCCCGGTGGTCTGGTCCCCGACCACCCGCCTCCACGACCCCCGACGCGAGATCTGGGTGGGCACGCCGACCGCCGGCACCGAGGTCCCGGAGCGCGTGGACGCGATCCTCGCCGGGCTGGGGGAGTCCCAAGCGCTGCACGAGGCCGTCGCGCACGACGACGCGGTCCTCGCCCGGGTGCACGACCCCGGCCTCTTGACCTTCCTGGCCGGGGCGTACGACGCCTGGCTGGCGGGTCCGTACGTCGAGCTGGTCGGCCAGGACCGGGTGGTGCCCTACCTCTTCCCGACTCCGGCCATGACCCAGGGCATGCCGGTCACGGCGGCCACCGCCGTGCACGGGCAGACCGGGACCTACTGCTACGACACGATGACGCTGGTCGGTCCCGGGACCTGGGCGGCCGCCCGCGCGGCCGTCGACTGCGCGCTGACGGCCGTCGACCTGGTCGCGGCGGGGGAGCGGACGGCGTACGCGCTGTGCCGACCGCCGGGCCACCACGCGACCATGGCCGGCTTCGGAGGCTCGTGCTACCTCAACAACGCGGCGGTGGCGGCTGAGGGGCTGCGCGCGGCCGGGCATGAGCGGGTGGCGGTCCTCGACGTCGACGCCCACCACGGCAACGGGACCCAGGCGATCTTCTGGAACCGGTCCGACGTGCTCTACGGATCCACGCATGTCGACCCGGCGGCGGGCTGGTTCCCGCACCTGTTCGGGCACGCGGGGGAGACCGGAGCCGGCGAGGGGGCCGGGGCCACCCGCAACCTCCCGCTCGCCGAGGGCCTGGGCGACCAGCCGCTGGCTGGAGGCGGTGGCGAGCCTCGCCGACTGGGTGAGTGCGGCGGAGTGCTCGGCGCTGGTCGTGTCGCTCGGGGTGGATGCCGCGGCCGATGACCCGGAGAGCCCGCTGCTGGTGACCGAGGACGGCTACCGCGCGGCCGGGCAGGTCCTGGCCTCGCTCGGGCTGCCGGCCGTCGTGGTCCAGGAGGGCGGCTACCACCTGCCCAGCCTGGGCGGCCTGGTGGCGGCCTATCTCGACGGACACGGGTCGGGCTGATCGGCTCGAACAAATGTTCGAAGAAGGATTATGCTGGGGTGATGGTCACCTACGTCGCCCCGCCCGGCTGGCCCGCCCAGGTGCGTCCGCCCGACGCCCCCGACTGGGAGAGCACCGCGCACAACTGGCTGCTCGACATCTGCCCGCCGGAGTACCGCTCCTATCCCGCCCTGCGTCGCCATCTCGTCGTGCTGGCGCGGTTCGCCGTCCTGCACGTCGAGGCCAGCCAGACCGCCGTACGCCGGGGCCTGAGCGAGGCCCGCGCCGACCTGCGTGACGTCGCCTCGCTGGACGTCGTGGAGGCTGCGGTGCAGACCTGGCAGGCCGAGGACGCCCGGCTCTCCGGCGTACGCCGCGCCGCGGGGCTGGTCGAGGAGGCGCTGCGCGGCCGGAGGTTCGTGGCCCGGCTGTGACGCGTCAGGTGGCGACCAGCGCGGCGACGCGTTGCCGGAAGGTGCGCCAGCGTCGCTCGTTGTCGTGCACCAGCCCGGCGGAGTCGCTGGCGAGGTCCGCGGCGTGGGAGATGAGCTCGGCCGCCGAGTAGGCCAGCCCGGCCGAGACCTTGTCCCCGGCCAGGTCGGCGCGCAGGGCCGCGGGCGTGAAGTCGACGTGCTCGAGGATGCCGGCAGCCCGGTCGAGGAGGTGGCTGATGACGGTGTTCATGGTGGCGGCCTGCCAGTCGTTGGCGATGATCCGGTGGCGCTCCCCGAGCATGTCGGCCAGGCCGTCGATGGGGATCAGGGCCGCGGCGACCTCCCAGGAGGACTCCATGGCCCGGCCCAGCCACTCCCCGATACCGCGTGCGTCCTCAGCGCGCGTGCGCAGGTCGCGGATGAGGTGCGCGATCTCGGCCGGGCGTCCCTCGCCCTCGAGGAAGAGCACGCCGTCGAGGTGGAGCGCGACCGGGCTGTTGAGGTCCTCGGCGCCTTCGTAGGGGCTCAGGACCGCCCGGGTCGACGGGTCGGTCGTGGACCACTGGTCGGCGAGGCCCTGCAGGCTCCGGGCGTGGCGCTGCAGGATGACGGCCAGCTCGCGCGGCGAGGAGGCGTAGAACTTCTCGTGCTCCCGGTGGAACTTCGTCAGGTTGAGCATCGCCTCGAGCAGGGGTGCGTTCGGGTCGGTCGCGGGCTTCGTGGTGGTCATCGGTGCTCCTCCCCCTTTCACCTCCCAGCGTCTGGATCCTGGCTGGGAGGCAGTAGGGCAGAAGGTCCCCGCGCCACGACCGCAGGCGCACGAGCGTGTTGGTGACTCAGGTCCCGATCAGGGAGTCAGTTCGGCCGGTCCCTCACCTGTGGTTCACAGCAACAATGGAGCAGCGGATCGCGAAGGCTGTCGAGGCAGGAGGAACTGAGATGTACGTCCTGCCGAGGACACCGATGGGGCGACGCGCACTGTGGCTGCTGCTACCCGTGCTGCTCTACCCCTTGTACTGGTCCGTACTGCTCCTGATCCCCGACTCGTGGCGGGCCGTGAGCATCGCGTTGGGCATCGCCATCATCGGGCTCGCTGTCGCCTCGCTGGTCACCGCAGGTGTGGCCATCTTTCGGGAGAAGGAGCGATCGATCGTGCTGGTCGTGCTCGCGTCCTTGACGTTCCTGCTCGTCTTCACCTTCGCCGTGGGTGAGGTCCTCGGCGGTCACTGAGTGTCTGGCTGTGGGCGCGCCGGATCTCCTCGGCTGAGTCCTCAGCCGAGCGTGATGGTGCCGGTCGCGGTGACCTGGTAGGTCCGGTGGTGGGGTCCGGTCCAGTGGTGGGTGCCGTCGGGGTGGCGTTGGTATCGCCAGCGGCCGGCGGTCTTGGCGCGGTGGTGGCGTCGGCAGAGGGGTGCGAGGTTCTCGGGGGTGGTTTGGCCGGGTGGTCCGGTTTCGTCGTAGGGGTCGATGTGGTCGAGGTCGCAGCGGCGGGCGTCGCGGGTGCACCAGGGGAAGACGCAGTGGGGGGCGCGCAGGATGACGAGCTCGCGCATCCAGGCGGGTGGGTCGTGCTCGTCGACGGCGTCGGTGCGGGCGAGGTCGAGGATGGGTCGGATGCTGACGCGGGAGTGGGTGACCCAGTCCTTGATCCGGGCGGTGGTGGCCGGGCCGAGCCGCTCGACCTCGCCGAGGGTCTCGACCGGTGCGGTGTCTGGTGCCGTGTGGGTGGTGAGGAGGTCGGCCAGGGAGAGGTGGAGGTAGAGGGTGGTCTTCGCGGCCCGGGCTCGGCCGGGCAGGGGGGTGATCTGGCCGGTGGTGTGCCAGTCGGCGATGACGCCGAGGGCCTTGGCCTTGCGGAGCTCGAGGTCGTCGTCGTCGCCGGCCTCCTTGAGCTGGGCCGCGACGGCGCAGAGGAGGTCGTGGAAGCGGGTCAGGTCGCTGGTGTCGCCGACGGCGTCGAGCCAGGAGGTCCCGGTGTAGCCGTTGGGGTTGCGGGTGTGGGTGAGGCGGACGCCCCAGGTGCGGCGGGCGGCGCGTTCGCGTTCGGCCTGGGCGTCGGGGTCGCAGGCGGCGAGGGCCTGGGCGATGGCGCGGTCGATGGTGAGGGTGCCGCAGGTGCCGGCCTTGGTGGCGAGGTGGCGGTCCACGTGGGCGGCGGCCTGCTGGGACAGGGAGGCGGTGGCCTGGGCGATGCGGCGGGCGCGCCAGGGGGCGAGGTCGAGGGACTCGACGCGGGCCCAGATCCGGGGCAGGCGGTGGTGGAGGTTGAGGGCGTCGGCCATGAGCTGCAGGCCGGCGGTGGTGGAGATCCGCAGGGCGGCGGCGAAGGGTTCGGCGGTGAACGCGGCGACGGCCGGGGTGCCGGGTCCGCCGATGGTCTCGTCGCAGTCCAGGGCGCCGGGCAGGGCGGCCTCGGCCCAGGTCGCCCGCCCGGTGTCGTGGTCGGTGTGGGGGGTGGCGGGGTGCAGGGCGCACCACTGGGCGGCGTAGCGCAGCTTGCGGCGTTCGGCGGCGCGGGCCTGGGTCTCGGCGTCCTCGGTGAGCGCGAGCAGCCAGTCCGCGTCGAGGTCGCTGACCTCGATCGGGAACCCGGTTGCGTCGGTCTCGATCATGGGTCCATTCCAGCACCGAGCACCGACAGTTCGGGGCAGGATCATGCCCTGAACGGGGTCTGGGGAGAACTATTTTCTCGCTCGTTCGTGGGCCGACCAGCTCGACCTGCTCGAGCACCGGGAGGTCCCCGAGGGCGGGCGGCTAGGTTGGCGGCGTGCATCGGTTCGCAGGCGTGATCCTCGTCGACCCCCGGGGCTGGGTGCTGCTCCAGGAGCGCGACGAGCACCCCGCCATCGACCCGGACAGGTGGGGTCTGTGCGGGGGCCACCTCGAGCCGGGCGAGGAGTACGCCGTGGGCGCGCTGCGCGAGCTCGAGGAGGAGACCGGCATCCGGATGGGACCCGGCGAGCTGGAGCTCTGGACCGAGATCGAGGTCTTCCACGAGGCCTACGACTCGGTCGACACGATGCAGGTCTTCGTCGGTGCCACGCAGCTGACCGACGACGACATCGTGCTCGGCGAGGGGCGCCAGATCGTTTTCGTCGAGCCGTCGGTTGCGCCCACCCTCGACCTGAGCGCGGCGGCCGGCAGGATCGTCCCCGCGTTCCTCGACTCCGATCTCTACAGGAGCATGTGCCCATGAGTCCCGCACAGCACTTCAAGGTCATCCCGGTCCCGGCACACGGTGCGGAGGACGTGGTCGTCGCCACCCACGGCCGCGACGAGGGTGCGGTCTTCACCGGCACCGAGGACGGCAGCATCTTCCGGATCAGCCACGACGGCCAGCACCTCGAGCGGATCGCGCACACCGGCGGCCGCCCGCTGGGGATCGAGATCGACCTCGACGGCCGGCTCCTCGTCTGCGACGCCCACCGCGGCGTGCTCCGGATCGACACCGGCAGCGGCGCCGTCGAGCACGTGACCGCGGAGGTGGACGGCACCCGGATGGTGTTCTGCAACAACGCCGCGATCGCCTCCGACGGCACCGTGTGGTTCTCCGACTCCTCGCGCCACTTCGGCATCGACCAGTGGAAGGACGACTTCGTCCAGAACACCCGCACCGGCCGGCTGCTGCGCCTGCTCGAGGGCGGGGAGGTGGAGGTGGTCCTCGACGGGCTCGCCTTCGCCAACGGGGTGGCGCTGAGTCAGGGTGAGGACTACGTCGCGGTGGCCGAGACCGGCGCGCGGACCGTCGTACGTCACTGGCTCACCGGCGAGAAGGCCGGCACCCGCGACTTCCTGGTCCAGGACCTCCCGGGCTACCCCGACAACATCGCCCGCGGCAGCGACGGCCTGATCTGGGTCTCGATCGCCTCGCCGCGCGACCCGGTCGTCGAGCGTCTCCAGACCTCCCCGCCGTGGCTGCGCCGCCAGGTCACCCGGATCCCCGAGAGGCTGCAGCCCAAGCCGAAGCGCACCGTGCGGGTCCAGGCGTACGACGACGCCGGGTCGCTGGTCCACGACTGCGACGTCGAGACCTCGGACTACCACATGGTCACCGGGGTTCGTGAGCACGAGGGACGGGTCTGGATGGGGAGCCTGCACGAGCCTGCCGTCGCCGTCCTCGACGTGCGGAGTCTCGATCTGTGACCCATCGCGGATAAACTCGCTCGTCGGCCAACTCGTCACACAGAACACGGAGGACCCATGGGCTACCTGGAGTCGATCTCGACGCCGCGTGACCTGCGCGGCCTCACCGACGACGAGCTCGCCACCCTCGCCGCCGAGATCCGCGACTTCCTCGTCGAGACCTGCTCGCGGACCGGTGGCCACCTCGGCCCCAACCTGGGCGTCGTCGAGCTCACCATGGCGATCCACCGGGTCTTCGACTCGCCGCGCGACCGCGTCGTCTTCGACACCGGGCACCAGGCCTACGTCCACAAGCTGCTGACCGGGCGTCTGGCCGGCTTCGCCAAGCTCCGTCAGGAGGGTGGCGTCAGCGGCTACCCCAGCCAGGCCGAGTCCGAGCACGACATCGTGGAGAACTCCCACGCCTCGACGGCGCTGAGCTACGCCGACGGTCTCGCGAAGGCCTACGCCATCCGTGGCGAGGACCGCCACGTGGTCGCCGTCATCGGCGACGGCGCGCTGACCGGCGGCATGGCCTGGGAGGCGCTCAACAACATCGCGATCGCCAACAGCAGCCGCCTCGTCATCGTCGTCAACGACAACGGCCGCTCCTACACGCCGACCATCGGCGGCCTCGCGAACGCGCTCACCACGCTCCGCACCAACCCGCGCTACGAGCAGATCCTCGACCTGGTCAAGAAGCGGCTGCACTCCGTCAAGGGCGTCGGCCCCGCGACGTACGACGCCCTGCACGCGATGAAGAAGGGCCTCAAGGACGCGCTGGCGCCCCAGGGCCTCTTCGAGGACCTCGGCCTCAAGTACGTCGGCCCCGTCGACGGCCACGACCGGGCCGCGATGGAGCAGGCGCTCGCCCAGGCCAAGCGCTTCGGTGGACCGGTGATCGTGCACGCGCTGACCCGCAAGGGGTTCGGCTATGACCACGCCGAGGCCCACGAGGCCGACCAGTTCCACGGCCCCGGCCCGTTCGACATCGAGAGCGGCGAGGAGATCCCCAAGGGCCGCATCTGGACCGACGTCTTCGCCGACGAGATCGTGCACATCGGCCAGCGACGCCCGGACGTCGTGGCGATCACCGCGGCGATGATGCACCCGGTCGGGCTGCACCACTTCCAGGCCCGGTTCCCCGAGCGCACCTTCGACGTCGGCATCGCCGAGCAGCATGCCGCCACCTCCGCGGCCGGCCTGGCGATCGGCGGGCTGCACCCGGTGGTCGCGCTCTACGCCACCTTCCTGAACCGGGCCTTCGACCAGGTCCTCATGGACGTCGCGCTGCACAAGTGCGGGGTCACCTTCGTGCTCGACCGCGCCGGGGTGACCGGTGACGACGGCGCGAGCCACAACGGCATGTGGGACATGTCGATGCTCCAGGTCGTGCCGGGCCTGCGCCTGGCCGCGCCACGCGACGGCGCCCGCCTGCGCGAGCTGCTCAACGAGGCCGTGGAGGTCGACGACGCCCCGACCGTGGTGCGCTACGCCAAGGGACCGCCGCCCGAGGACATCCCGGCCGTCGGCAAGGCCGGGGGAGCCGACGTGCTCGTGCGCAAGGGCACCAAGGACGTGCTCGTCGTGGCCGTGGGCTCGATGGCGACCGTCGGGGTGCAGGTGGCCGACCGGCTGGTCGCCCAGGGCATCGGCGTCACCGTGGTGGATCCGCGCTGGGTGATGCCCGTCGACCCCGCCATCGTCGAGCTCGCCCGCGAGCACGACCTCGTGGTCAGCATCGAGGACAACGGGCGCGTCGGTGGCTGCGGCGCCGTGCTGCTCCAGACCCTCAACGACGCCGGGGTCCGCACACCGTTCCGCCTGCACGGCATCCCGCAGGAGTTCCTCGACCACGCCAAGCGTGCGGTCATCCTCGAGCGCATCGGGCTGACCCCGCAGGCGATCGCCCTCGGCATCGTCGAGGACATGCTGGCCCTCGCCGAGGGTCGTGCGCTGGTCGATGCCGACCGACGGCCGTAGGTCGTCTCGCGGGCGGGCGGCACTCGCCCGGACGCTGGTCCTCGCCGTCCTCGGCGGGTGCCTGGTGGCCTGTTCGGCGGCCCCGGACGACCAGGCGGGCGCACCGGGCCGCCGCCGCCCCGGCCGACGTCGTCCGGGGGCTGAGCCGGGCCCTGGACCGGCGCGCGGCCGCCGTACGGCGCGGTGACAGCGACGCCTTCGAGGCCGGGCTGGCCCGGTCTGCTCCCCGCTTCGCCCGGTCCGAGCGCACCTACTTCGCCAACCTCGCCCAGCTGCCGCTGGCGCGCTTCGGCTACACGCTCGACCCCGGCAGCCTGGTCCGTGAGGGCGACGACTACTGGGTCGTGGTCGACCTCACCATGCAGCTCGAGGGGTACGACGACCGCCCGGTCACGACGCCCGACCGCTTCCTGTTCTCCCCAACCCGCAGGCACCCCGGCCGCTTCGTCCTCGCGTCGGTGACCGACCGGGCGTGGGAGGAGCGCAACCACGTCCACCCGCAGCCCTGGGAGAGCGGTCCGATCGAGGTCCGCACCGGATCCGGGGTCCTGGGGATCTTCGACCCGGCGAGCGTCGCCGACGCCGACGGGATCGTGTCGTCGGTGGAGCGCGGCATCTCCGCCGTCGCGGCCGAGGTGCCCTACGACTGGTCCCGCTCGGTGGTCGTCTACGCGCTGTCCGACACCGCCTTCCTCAGCACCATCGACGACCTGCCCGGCGGGGACCCCACCCGGCTCGACGGGGTCGCCTTTCCCGTGCGTTCCTCGACGGACGGCGGCCGGATCGCTGCCACGCGGTTCGTGCTGAGCCCGGGGATGCTCGAGCGCCCTGGCCCCGCCCGCGACCGGCTCATCCGTCACGAGCTCACCCATGTCGCGGTGGGCGAGCGCGACGACGAGGCTCCGGTGTGGCTGAGCGAAGGGCTCGCGGAGTACGTCTCCGTGCGCCCGCTGGCCCCCCAGGACCGCCTCATCTCAGGTGACGCCGTCGCGGCCGTCGAGTCCGGCGTCACCGACCTGCCCCCGGACGACACCTTCAACGACGCGGACTCCAGCGCTCACTACGCCCTGGCCTGGTGGGCCTGCGAGTACGTCGCCGACAGCTACGGCGAGGCGACCCTGTGGCGGCTGCTCGACGCCGCCGATGCCCAGGGGGCCGAAGCGCAGGGGGCCGACCTCGAGCGGGTGCTCCGCGACCAGCTCGGCCTCGGCTCCCGCGAGCTGGCCCGCAAGGCCGCCCGGTTGATCGTCCTGACCTTCGACCCGAAGTCGCTCGAGCCCGAGTCGCCCAGTCCGGCGCGCTGACGCTTCGACCGAGATACCTTCTCGTGCATGAACTTGATGCGCACCAAGTCCGTCGAGCAGTCACTCCGGGACACCGAGGACCCCGACTTCCAGCTCAAGAAGTCGCTCACGGCGGTCGACCTGACCGTCTTCGGCATCGGCGTGATCATCGGCGCGGGCATCTTCACGCTCACCGGCACGGCTGCGGCCGAGTTCGCCGGACCGGGCGTCGTCTTCTCGTTCCTGATCGCCGCCGTCTGCTGCGGGCTCGCCGCGCTCTGCTACGCCGAGTTCGCCTCGACCGTCCCGGTCTCGGGCTCGGCGTACACGTTCTCCTACGCCACGCTCGGTGAGCTGGTCGCCTGGATCATCGGCTGGGACCTGATCCTGGAGCTGATGCTCGGCGCCTCGGTCGTCGCCCAGGGGTGGAGCAGCTACTTCGTGACGTTCCTCGACGCGATCGGCATCACCTGGCCGGCGTCCATCGGCCCGGCCGACCCCGAGGCCTTCTCGTGGGGCCACGTGAACGTCGCCGCCCTGCTGCTCGTCGCCGCGCTGACCATCCTGATCGCGATCGGCATCAAGGAGTCCCTGCGAGTCAACCTCGTCCTCGTCGGGGTCAAGCTGTTCGTGGTCCTGTTCGTGATCGTCGCCGGCCTGTTCTACATCAAGGGCGCCAACTACCAGCCGTTCGTGCCGCCCGCCTCCGACCCGATCTCGGCGAGCGGCGTGACCCAGCCGCTGTTCCAGTGGCTGTTCGGCATCGAGCCGCAGACGTTCGGCGTCCTGGGCATCATCTCGGCAGCCTCGGTCGTGTTCTTCGCCTACATCGGCTTCGACGTGGTCGCGACCACCGCGGAGGAGGCGCGCAACCCGCAGCGCGACCTGCCGCGCGGCATCATCTTCTCGCTGGCCATCTGCACCGTGCTCTACATGGCCGTCGCGCTGGTGATCACCGGCATGGTGAAGTACGACCAGATCGACACCGAGGCCGCGCTGGCCACGGCGTTCACGTCGGTGGGCCGCGACGGCTTCGCGACGATGATCTCCGCGGGAGCGGTCGCGGGCCTCACCACCGTGGTCATGACGTTGCTGATCGGGGCGGTGCGGGTGCTGTTCGCAATGAGTCGCGACGGCCTGCTCCCGCAGGGCTTCGCCCGGACCAGCACCCGCACCGGCACCCCGATCCGGATCACGCTCACCATCGGTGCCGCGGTCGCCGTCGTCGCGTCCATGACACCGATCGGCAAGCTCGAGGAGATGGTCAACATCGGCACGCTCTCGGCGTTCGCGCTGGTGTCGCTCGCGGTCCCGGTCCTGCGCAAGCGCCGTCCGGACCTGAAGCGCTCGTTCAAGGTCCCGTTCAACCCGGTCCTGCCGATCATCGCCGCGCTGGTCTGCGTCTACCTCATGCTCAACCTCAGCATCGAGACCTGGCTGCGGTTCCTGGTCTGGATGGCGATCGGGTTCGCCATCTACTTCACCTACGGCTACCGCAACAGCCGGGTGGGCGTCGAGCGCAAGCGCCAGGCCGCGGAGGCGCCGACCAGCTGAGACGGCGTACGACGTCGGGGCGAAAGTACCTTCACCGGACCCGCTGCCCTGTTCCAGACTTGCTGGGACGGACCAGAGTGATCCGGTCAGGAGGAACCGACATGACACCCGACACGACACAGGGCATGGCACAGGGCACCATCCCGCAGCCCGGCGGGCGGCCGTTCGTCACCGACGGCGGCCTCGAGACCGACCTGATCTTCCACCGCGGCGCCGACCTGCCGGAGTTCGCGGCGTTCCCGCTCGTCGAGGACGAGCACGGCCGTGACCTGCTGCACGCCTACTTCGACGAGTACGCCGACGTGGCCCGGCGGGCGGGGTCCGGCCTGCTCCTGGAGGCCCCCACCTGGCGCGCGAACCCCGACTGGGGCATCCGCATCGGCTACGACGCCCGCGCCCTCGACCGGGTCAACCGGGCCTCGATCGAGCTGCTGGACCGCCTGCGGGACGGCTACGACGACCTGTCCGGCGTGCTCGTCGGCGGGGTCGTGGGCCCGCGCGGTGACGGCTACCGGGCAGGGGAGCGGGTGGAACCGGACGAAGCGGCCGCCTACCACCGCCCCCAGGTCGAGGCGTTCGCGGCCGCGGGCGCGGACCTCGTCTCGGCCTACACCCTGACCGGGCCCGAGGAGGCCCTCGGCGTGGTCCGCGCCGCGCGCGCGGCGGACCTCCCGGTGGCGATCTCGTTCACCGTGGAGACCGACGGGAGGCTCCCGGACGGGACCCCGCTGTCGGAGGCGATCGGGCGGGTGGACGCCGAGGGCGGTCCGGACTACTTCCTCCTCAACTGCGCCCACCCGAGCCACATCCGGCCCGGGCTGACCGACGGGCCGACCGACGGGGCCTGGCGTGAGCGGATCGTCGGCATCCTGCCGAACGCGTCGAGGCGGACGCACGCCGAGCTGGACGAGGCCGAGGAGCTGGACGAGGGCGACCCGGCCGAGCTGGCCGCGTCGGTGGCCGGCCTCCGGACGCTGCTGCCGAGCCTCGCCATCCTGGGCGGCTGCTGCGGGACCGACGCGCGGCACGTCGCCGCGCTGGTCGGCCAGCGCTGATCGGCCAGCGCTGATCGCTCAGACCACGTGCACGAGGGTCCGTCGGGTGGTGAAGTTCCAGAGCTTCAGCGACATCGCCCGGCTGAGCCGGATGCACCCGTGGGACTCGGTCATGTTGGTGCCGAGCAGCCAGTTGGCGTGCATCTGGGCCCCGTTGGACTTGTAGGTCGGGATCCGGTGGAAGCCGATGCCGCACGGGGCGAACCGGACGAAGTTGTCGAGCCAGACCTGGTTGCTGGTCGTGGAGTTCTTCTTGATCCGGGCGGCCCGGCCGCAGTAGGACCCGGTGGCATGTGCGCCCCTGGCGAGCTCGGAGGGCAGGTCGACCATGCCGCCCTGGGCGGCGATCCCGCCCTTCGGGCCGACCAGCCACACCCAGTTCTGGCGCTGGCTGATCACGATGCGGCGCCCCTTGCCGGACTTCGCGGGGACCGGGCGCCGGTCGCAGCGCGGTGCGGACCCGGCGTACAACCGCTGGCGGGTCCTCTGGTCGAGCCGACCGGTCTGTGCCTTGCCGGTGCGCGACTGGAAGCGGAGGACCGCCGAGCGGGTCCAGGAGCCGAGGTCGCCGTCGACGGGCCCGGCCTGGCAGCCGAGGTGGTTGAGCCGGCGCTGCGCCTTCTCGACCCACGCCTCGCCGGCGTGGGCCGGCGCGGTGGTCAGCACGAGGGCGAGCGTGGCCAGGAGGGAGACGGCGAGGGACAGCAGGCGGTTCATCGGATGCACGATCCCAGCGTCGGGTTGCCGTCCCACAAAGGTCAATGCGTCTGGGGCCCTTGGTCCCTTTTCCAGGCATCTCGGAGGGCCAACGATGGAAGTGGCCTTGCGGGGGCGCAGCGGGCCGTCACGAACGAGTCATCGCTCGTGGCGGCCCGCCGGCCGTCCGGGACTCAGTGGAACTTGCCGAGGCCCTCGCGCTCGAGCAGCATGGTGAGCCCGCCGTTCCAGAACGAGAACCCGGCACCGGTGATCATCGCCAGGTCGAGGTCCTCGGGCGCCGCGACCACACCCTCGTCGAGCATCAGCCGCGCCTCCTCGGCGAGACCGGCGAGGACGCGGGTGCGCACCTCGGCGGGCGCCAGGACGACCGGGTTCTCCGGCCTCTCCTGCAGCGCCTCGACCTCGGGGTCGATGCCGCCGTCGGGGCCGTAGTACGACGTCTTCCTCGCCGCCACCACGCGCTCGAGGGCGGGGGAGACGTGGAAGCGGTCGGGGAAGGCGCCGTGCAGCGTCTTGCTGTTGTGCAGCGCGATCGCCGGGCCGACCAGGGAGAGCAGCATGAACGGCGGCATCGGCGCGACGCCCGCGAAGGCGCTGTCGGCCACCGGCACCGGGGTGCCCTCGTCGACGATCCGGCCGACCTCGCCCATGAAGCGGCCGAGCAGCCGGTTGACGATGAACGACGGGCTGTCCTTGACCAGGATCGTGGTCTTCTTCAGCGCCTTGCCGGTGGCGAACGCCGTGGCCAGCGTCGCGTCGTCGGTCCGGTCACCCTTGACGATCTCCAGCAGCGGCATCACCGCGACCGGGTTGAAGAAGTGGAAGCCGACGACCCGCTCGGGGTGCTCGAGGTCGGCGGCCATCTCGGTGATCGACAGCGACGAGGTGTTGGTCGCGAGGATGCACTCGGGCGACACGGACTTCTCGACGTCGGCGAACACCGACTTCTTGACCGTCATCTCCTCGAAGACCGCCTCGATCACGAAGTCGGCGTCCGCGAAGACCTCCGACTTGTCGATCGAGCCCGACACCAGGCCCTTGAACCGGTTGGCCTTGTCCTGGTTGATCCGGCCCTTGCCGAGCAGCTTGTCGATCTCGGCGTGGACGTAGCCCACGCCCTTGTCGACACGCTCCTGGTCGAGGTCGGTGAGGACCACCGGCACCTCGAGGCGGCGCACGAACAGCAGCGCGAGCTGGCTGGCCATCAGGCCGGCGCCGACGATGCCGACCTTGGTCACCGGTCGGGCCAGGGCCTTGTCGGGCGCGCCGGCCGGACGCTTGGCCCGCTTCTGCACCAGGTCGAAGGCGTAGAGGCTGGCGATCAGCTCCGGGGTGCGGGACAGCGCCTCGAGGGCGTCGTCCTCGGCGGCGAAGCCCTCGGCACGCGTGACGGTCTTCGCGCCGGCGATCAGCTCGACGGCCTGCGGGCCGCGGGGCTGGCGCCCGCCGGTCTTGGCCTCCGCGATCGCTGCACCCTTCGCGACGGCGGCGTCCCAGGACTCGCCGCGGTCGCCATCCCAGGTTCCGGGGCGAGGGCGCTCCACGGTGACCGAGCCGGTCAGCACGTCGGCCGCCCAGAGCAGCGACTGCTCGAGGAAGTCCGCGCCGCCGAAGCAGGCGTCGGCGAGGCCGAAGTCGAAGGCAGCCTTGCCGCCGAGCGTCTTGCCGTTGTTGAGCGGGTTCTCGAGGATCAGCCTCACGGCCTTGTCGGGTCCGACGAGGTTCGGCACCAGCCAGGCGCCGCCCCAGCCGGGGACCAGGCCGAGCATGACCTCGGGCAGGCCGAGCGCGGGGGCGCTGTCCATGACCGTGCGGTAGGTGCAGTGCAGCGCGACCTCGAGGCCACCGCCGAGGGCCAGGCCGTTGATGAACCCGAACGACGGCTTGCCGCCGTCCTGCAGCTTGCCGAAGACCGCGTGGCCGAGCTCGGCGATGACGCGCACGGCGTCCTCGCCGCCGCCCACGCTGGTCAGGTCGGCGCCGGCAGCCAGGATGAACGGCTTGCCGGTGACGCCGAGCGAGACGATCTCGTCGTCGGCCAGGGCCGCGTCGATGGCGTCGTTCAGGGCGAGGAGCGACTTCGGGCCGAACGTGTTGGGCCGGGTGTGGTCCTGGCCGTTGTCGAGGGTGATCAGGCCCATCACGCCGGCGTTCCGGCCGTCCCGGGCGGGGAGACTGACCTTGCGCAGGTGCGCCTGGGTGACCACCTCGCGGTCGGTGGAGATCTCGTGGGCGCGGGTGAGCAGGGTGCTCATGTCGTTGGTCGAGCTCATGGTCAGGCCACCTCTCCGGTGTAGTGGGGGTTCTCCCAGATCACGGTGCCGCCCATGCCGATGCCGATGCACATGGTGACGAGGCCGTAGCGGACCTCGGGACGCTCCTCGAACTGACGGGCGAGCTGGGTCATCAGGCGCACGCCCGACGAGGCCAGCGGGTGGCCCATGGCGATGGCGCCGCCGTACGGGTTGACCCTCGCGTCGTCGTCGGCGATGCCGAAGTGCTCGAGGAAGGCGAGCACCTGGACGGCGAACGCCTCGTTGACCTCGAAGGCCTGGATGTCGTCGATGGTGAGGCCGGCCTGCTTGAGGGCCTTCTCGGTCGCCGGGATCGGGCCGGCACCCATGACCTCGGGCTCGACGCCCACGAAGGAGTAGGACACCAGCCGCATCCGGATCGGCAGGCCGAGCTCCCGGGCGGTCTCCTCGTCGGCGAGGAGCGCCGCGGTCGCGCCGTCGTTGATCCCCGCGGCGTTGCCGGCGGTGACCTTGCCGTGCGCGCGGAACGGCGTCTTCAGGGCGGCCAGCGACTCCATCGTGGTGCCCGGGCGCATCGGCTCGTCGTACGTCGCGAGGCCCCAGCCCTCCTCGGCGGAGCGAGTGGCGACCGGGACGAGGTCGGGCTGGAGCTTGCCGGCCTCGTAGGCGGCGGCCGTCTTGTCCTGGGAGCGGACGGCGTAGGCGTCGACGCGCTCCTTGGTGATCGAGGGGTAGCGGTCGTGCAGGTTCTCGGCGGTCTTGCCCATGACGAGGGCGTCCGGGTTCACGATCCGCTCGGACAGGATCCGCGGGTTGGGGTCGACGCCCTCGCCCATCGGGTGGCGGCCCATGTGCTCGACGCCGCCGGCGATGGCCACGTCGTAGGAGCCGAAGGCGATGCCGGACGCGGTCGTGGTGACCGCGGTCATCGCCCCGGCGCACATCCGGTCGATCGCGAAGCCGGGGACGCTCTGCGGCAGGCCCGCGAGCAGCGCCGCGGTGCGGCCGATGGTCAGGCCCTGGTCGCCGATCTGGGTCGTGGCCGCGATCGCGACCTCGTCGACCCGCTCCGGGGGGAGGCTGGGGTTGCGACGCATCAGGTCGCGGATGCACTTGATGACCAGGTCGTCGGCGCGGGTCTCGGCGTACTGGCCCTTGGCCTTGCCGAACGGGGTGCGGACGCCGTCGACGAAGACGACCTCTCGCAGCTGTCGGGGCTCTCTCGACAAGGGAGTCTCCTCAGGGGGACGTTGGGGGGACGGTGGAGTTGCGCCCACAAGGTTACCCCGCGGTAACAATGGCCGCGGAGGTTCCGCCGTGTGGGTGTCGTCACCCCGCGCGGCCTCCCGGCGCTCGACGCCACCGTGGGGGAATATCGTGGAGGATCGGTGTGCTGCCCCTCGGCAGCCCACGGCCCGAACCCGTTCAGGAAGGACGCCCCCGTGTCCCAGGAATCCCGACTCGTGCACATCGTCGACGACGTGCCCGGGCTCGACGACACCGATCTCGGGGGTGACCTCACGATGGTGGTGGTCCTCGACGGGTTCCTCGACGCGGGCAACGCCGCGGCCCGGGCCGCCCAGCACCTCGTCGACCTGTGCGACGGGAACGCCGGCCAGGGCGGACCGATCGTCGCGACGTTCGACGTCGACCAGTTCCACGACTACCGCGCCCGCCGGCCCCCGATGTCCTTCGTGCACGACCACTACGAGGCCTACGAGGCCCCGCGCCTGGTCGTCCGGCTGCTGCGCGACAGCGGGGACACGCCGTACCTCCTGCTCAGCGGGCCCGAGCCCGACAACCGGTGGGAGGCGTTCGCGCGTGCGGTGCGCGAGGTCGTCGAACGGTTCGGGGTCACCCGCACGATCAGCCTGGGCGCCGTCCCGATGGCCGTCCCGCACACCCGGCCGATCGCGATCACCCACCACGCCAACAACACCGACCTGCTCAGCGGCGCCAGCCCGTGGCGCGGCGAGCTCCGCGATCCCGAGCAGCGCCCAGGCGCTGCTCGAGGTGCGGCTGGGGGAGTGGGGCCACGACGCGCTCGGCTTCGTCGCGCACATCCCGCACTACCTCGCGCAGCTGGACTACCCCAAGGCGTCCGGGGCGCTGCTCGAGAACGCCGAGCGCGCCGGCCGGCTCACGATCGACCTGTCCGGCCTTGCCGCGGAGGCCGAGGACCGGGAGGCCGAGATCGACCGGTACCTCGCGGCCAACGACGAGGTCCTCGACGTGGTCCAGGCGCTCGAGCGGCAGTACGACGCCTTCGAGCGGGCCGAGGAGAACGGCAGCAGCCTGCTGGCCGGCAACGAGCCGTTGCCGACCGGCGACGAGATCGGCCACCAGTTCGAGCAGTTCCTCGCCGGGCTCGACGGCCCCGACGCCGAGCAGCCCTGATGCCCGCATCTGCCGAAGACCTCGTGGACCTGCTCGACCTCGAGGACCTCGACGTCAACCTGTTCCGCGGCCGTCAGCCCGAGACCTCCCTCCAGCGCGTCTTCGGCGGGCAGGTCGCGGCGCAGGCGCTGCTGGCGGCGGCGCGCACGACCGATGCGGCGTACGTCGTGCACTCGCTGCACTCGTACTTCCTGCTGCCCGGCGACACCGCGGTGCCGATCATCTACGACGTCGACCGGCGTGCGCGACGGACGCTCGTTCGCGACCCGTCGGGTGGTGGCGCGCCAGCACGGGCGCCCGATCTACTACCTGACCGCCAACTTCCAGAAGCCGGAGGACGGCTTCGAGCACCAGGACGTGATGCCCGACGTGATCCCTCCCGAGGAGGGCATCGACCTCGGCGCGATGTTCCGCTCGCGCGGTGCCGGCAACACCGAGGAGTGGGAGCGCGAGTGGGCGGCGCTCGACGTCCGCTACGTCGGCAACTCCCGCCAGGGTCTGCCCGACGACCCGAGCCGTCCGGCGCGGGCGCCAGTTGTGGATCCGGGTCAACGGGGCGATGCCCGACGACCCGATCCAGCACCTGGCCGCGTTCACCTACGCCAGCGACATGACGCTGCTGGGCTCGACGCTGGTCGCCGCACGGCGGTGAACATCTCCACCCCGGCATGCAGGTCGCGTCCCTCGACCACACGATCTGGTTCCACCGGCCGTTCCGCGCGGACGAGTGGTGGCTCTACGACCAGGACAGCCCCTCCGCCTCCGGTGGGCGCGGCCTCGCGCTGGCGAGGGTCTTCACGCCGCGACGGGACGCTCGCCGCCACCGTCGCCCAGGAGGGCCTGATCCGCCACCGCGGCTGACTCCGCCGTTGACCGCCCGCCTCGCCGACCAGAAGGAACCCACGTGTCCGCCTCCTCGCAGTACCTCGTCGACCTGCTCGACCTCGAGGACATCGACGTCGACCTCTTCCGTGGTCGGCAGGCCGACACCGACCGCCAGCGGGTCTTCGGCGGCCAGGTGGCCGCGCAGGCCCTGATCGCGGGTGTGCGTACGGTCGACCCGGAGTTCGTCACGCACTCGCTGCACTCCTACTTCCTGCTGCCCGGCGACACGGCGGTGCCGATCGTCTACGACGTCGAGCGGATCCGCGACGGCCGTTCGTTCGCGACCCGCGGGTGGTGGCCCGCCAGCACGGCCGCCCGATCTACTACCTGACGGCCAGCTTCCAGCGGGCCGAGGACGGCTTCGAGCACCAGGACGTGATGCCGGACGTGCCGGCCGCCGGAGCAGGGCGTCGACCTGATCGAGCTGATGCGGGCCGAGCAGCCACGACGAGACCGAGGCTCTCGTCAAGGAGTGGGCCGCGCTCGACGCGCGCCACCTCGGCACGTCGCGCCACGGCCTGCCCGCGGACCCCGAGCACCCGGCCCGGGCGCGGATGTGGATCCGGATCAACGGCGAGCTGCCCGACGACCCGGTCGTGCACCTCGCGGCGTTCACCTACGCCAGCGACATGAGCCTGCTGGGCGCGACGATGGCGGCGCACGACGCCGACCCGGCGAAGGTGCTGATGGCCTCGCTCGACCACACGATCTGGTTCCACCAGCCGTTCCGTGCCGACGACTGGTGGCTCTACGACCAGGCCTCGCCGTCCGCCTCCGGCGGGCGCGGCCTCGCCACGGCGCGCGTGTTCACCCCGGACGGCGGGCTCGTCGCCACGGTGGCGCAGGAGGGTCTGATCCGGCCGCGGCGCTGAGGTGGGCAAGGCTGCCTCTGCTTCCCACTCCGCGTCCTGCTTGGCCTCTTCAGCGGGCGACAGCCTCCGCCCATCCTCGTCGAAGGGCGACCTGGCTGGAAGAAGAAGCCGACGGCTCCGTCGAGCTGAAGCCAGGCGTGGTCGGGGTGCTGTCCCAGGGACACCCAGCCAGACCGGTCAACGTCCCCAGCCGCCGTACGGGACGGTGAGGATCTCCAGGCTGTGCCCGTTGGGGTCGTTCCAGTAGAGGCCGCGACCACCGTCGTTGGTGTTGACCTCGTGTGGCCGGTGGTGGGACGGGTCGGCCCACCACTCCAGTCCGCGATCCCGGATCCGGGCGTGGATCTGGTCGAACTCCTCCTCCGAGACCAGGAACGCGTAGTGCTGCGGCCGGGGCTCCCCGTGGTCGTCGGCCACGTCGAGCGAGACGTCGTTGCTGACCTGGACGACCAGGAACGGGCCGAACGACGCCGGCTCGGGCAGGCCGAGGATGTCGACGAGGTGCCGGGCGGTCTCCTGCTTGTCGTGGGCGTGCACGATCGTGTGGTTGAGCTGGACTGCCATGTCACTCCTCGCTCAGTCGAGCGGCACGCGCCCCAGCCGGGGTTCCGGGTTCCGGGTTCCGGATGGCTTCGTCCGCGGCGGGTCCCGGGTCCGGGATGCCGGCCCGCGGCACGGCCGGGTCGGCGGCGTGCGCCGCCGCCTCGAAGTAGCGCAGCAGCTCCACCGGGAACGGCAGCACCAGGGTCGAGTTCCGCTCGGCCGCCACCTCGACCATCGTCTGCATCAACCGCAGCTGAAGGGCACCCGGTGTCCCGGTCATCGCCGCGGCCGCCTCGGACAGCTTCTTGGACGCCTGGAACTCGCCGTCGGCGGT
>CAWGSW010000012.1:0-497610 GCA_963825275.1 uncultured Actinomycetota bacterium
GCATCGTAATCGGGAAGAATCGAGATGGTGCTCGTCATAAGGGAGTTGGGTCCTTGGATGGATGGATTCGTGCGGGCACGCCGAGAAGTCCTCTTTCACTACCGATGAATCGCACCACGTGCTCCCACGAGGGGCAGGTGGTGCAGATAGCGAGCGAGAGTCCGCTCCGTCTGGAACTCAGGCAGACTTCTTGCGCAGTGTGCAGCGTACGCCGCCCCGCTTGCGCGAGTCCAACCGGGAGCCACTCACCGACTGGGCTCAGCTGCCCTCCGGCCAGGCGTGCACGTCCCTTGCCCGGGCGACCGCCCGGAGGAGCTGGTCGGCCCGCTGGGCCACGGGGTTCTCCTGCCGCCGCAGGGCCAGGTCGAGGAGCGCCCAGAGGTCGGCGGCCCGGGCCAGGTCCAGCGCCTCGCCCGCGCTGGCGCCGCGGCGCTCGACGTACGCGGTGAGCACGGCGTCGGCGAGGACCGCGTCGCGCTCGAAGCGCAGCAGGTTGCCGAGGTCGGTGAACGGATGGCCGGCGTGGGCGTACTCCCAGTCCAGGAGGCCGGTGACGCGCAGCGTGGCCGGGTCGACCAGGAGGTTCTTGGGGTTGAAGTCGCTGTGCACCAGGCAGCGGCGCTCCACGGTGTCCAGCAGGGTCTGGGCGTCGACCGCGACCTGGCGCAGTCCCACCAGCTCGTCAGGAGCCCACCAGCCCAGGGCCGGCTCGGCTGCTTCGACCGCGGCCGGGAGCCCGTCGGCGTCCTGGTCGTCGGCGGCGAAGCTGCCGATGGTGAGGCGACCGTCCACGAACGGGCCGGTGCTGAGCATCGGCATCCCACCCAGGTCGGCGAGGATCCCACCCAGGTTGCGTCCCAGCGCGGCGCGCCCGGCGTCGTCGAGCCCGGGCAGCAGAAGGTCACCGCGCTCACCGGGCAGGAAGGTCGTCACGAGCAGCGCCGGCTGACCGGCCGCCGGGTCGGCGGGACGCACCTCCAGGACTTCGGGCACGGGCACCAGGCCACGCACCAGCCACAGCAGCGCCGCGTCGACCTCGTGCGCGGCCGACCCGCGGTGACCGGGACGCGCATAGATCCGCACCACGCTGCGCTCCCCCGCCACCTCGGCGACGAAGGTCTCGCCGGACCAGCCACCCTCGAGCGGGGTCAGGGATGCGGCATCGTGCCCGGTGCTCGCGTGTCCTGCGTCCACGTGCCCTGTCTCCATGCCAGTAGTCTGCCCGTCGTGGACGCCGACCAGTCAGCTGGGCACCCGCCCGTCCGCGTCGAGCGCCGGCCGGTGGACGAGGCCGAGTCGAGACGCGCCAACGGCCCCGACTGGGACCGGTACGCCGACGAGTACCAGTCGACGCACGGCGAGTTCCTGGGCGACGCCGGCTTCGTCTGGGGGCCCGAGGGCCTGACCGAGGCCACCGCGCGGATCCTCGGCGACGTGGCCGGCCGGGACGTGCTCGAGGTGGGCTCCGGGGCCGGCCAGTGCTCGCGCTGGGTGCGCACCCAGGGCGGTCGCTCCTTCGGCCTCGACCTCTCGCTGCGCCAGCTGCAGCACTCCCGGCGGATCGACGAGGCGACCGGGGTCAGCGTGCCCTCGGTACTCGGCACCGCGACCGACCTGCCGTTCGCCGACGCCAGCTTCGACGTGGTGTTCTCGTCGTTCGGGGCGCTGCAGTTCGTCAGCGACATCGCCGGCGCGGTCGCCGAGACGGCCCGCGTGTTGCGGCCGGGCGGCCGGTTCGCGTTCTCCATCACCCACCCGACGCGGTGGATGTTCCCCGACGACCCGGGCGAGGCCGGGCTGGTGGCCAGCCAGTCCTACTGGGACCGCACGCCGTACGTCGAGGTGGACGACGCGACCGGACTGGTGTCCTACGTCGAGCACCACCGCACGCTCGGCGACTGGGTCTCCCTGCTCGCCGACGCCGGGTTCGTGCTCACCGAGCTGCTCGAGCCGGAGTGGCCCGAGGGCCACGAGCGGGTGTGGGGCGGCTGGTCCGGAACCCGCGGTCGGTTCACCCCGGGCACCGCGATCTTCGGGGCCGACCTGCGCCGCTGACGGGCCAATGGCCAGCGGTCAGCGGACGGGCGCGCCCTTCGAGGGCTCCTCCGCCTCACTGGTCTCACCACCCGTGCCCCTTCTCCTGCGGGGCAGGAAGATCAGGGCCAGGCCGATGAGGAAGACCGGGATGCCCACGGCGTACCCGACGATCGGCAGGACGTTCAGGACGAGGTCCACCTGCTTGTACTTGTCATTGACCTCGTCGACCTTGCCCTGCTGCTCCTCGTCCGTGAAGGCGAGCTGGAGGTCGAGGATCTTCGACCCGTCCTCGAGGTAACGCTGCTGGTCCTCGGTCTGGTTCACGATGCCGCCGGTGCGCGGATCGACGTAGATCTCCTTGACGTCGTCATAGGTCCCGGGAACCCCTTCGACGACGTCGGTCTTCGCGTCGGTGATGGTGACCTTGTAGACGTAGGTCTCCATGCCCTTGACGTCCTCGGTGCGGTCGTAGACCGCGTCGACCGCCTCGCCCAGCGTCCCCTCCCAGTACGGGTAGGTCTTCTTCTGGGAGTCGAACGGCCACTTGTTGACCAGGCCCTCGTGGGGTACCGAGTCAGCGGGCAGGCCATCGAAGTCGTTCACCGGCATGGCGGTGTGCCGGTCGGTGGCGAAGGTGTCGACCTCGGCTGTGACCAGCCGCGGGTCCTTGCCGTCGATACACACGCGGTCCTGGCCCTCGTCGATGACGACGCAGGTGATCTGCACGAAGACCGCGACGTCATTGGTGGATGCGTCGCTGTCAGACTGGGTGATGCTCAGCGCGTAGATCGGGTTGCTCTCGAGCTTGCCCGTCTCGACGTTCAGCTTCTGCGCGTTCCCCTCGAGGTACGTCGTCTCGTTGATGTCGATGGGGGTCCGCTTGATGGCGTCCGGGGCCCACACCTGCGCCACGACAGCGGCTGCCACCAGGAATGCGCCCAGACCCACCAGGATCGGGCCAATGATCTTCCGCACGTGTGTGTCCCCTCCGAAGCAATTGAATCCCGGGAAACGCTATCGCACCCTGCGACGTGACGTGCAGAAACGGACTCCTGTTACCCGAAAGTAGACACTGGCCGTCACGTCCCGGCCGCGATCCGGCAAGTGGCTGCTCACGCTGTGGAAGACTGCTGGCGTGTCCACGCCTGTACGCCCGGATGCGGAGCGCCCGATCGAGCGATGGAAGGCCCCCTCCACGCGGGACCTTGTGTTGGGGCTCGCAACGCTGATGATCGCGGCACAACTGGTGTTCCGGGCCTGGGCGATCTACCCGTCGTGGTTCTTCACCGACGACTACCGCCTGATGCTGCTCGCCTCGCGCAGCGATCTGAACTGGTCCTACCTCACCGAAGCTTTCGACAGCCAGTTCATGCCGTTCGGCAAGCTGATCACCTGGTTGCTGGTCGACAGCGGTCAGCTCAACTGGCCCCTGGCCGCGTCGATCAGCCTGTGCCTGCAGGCCATGGCCACGATCGCCTGCCTCTGGATGCTGGTCACGCTCTTCGGCCCACGATGGGGGATCCTGGCTCCCCTCGGGATCTACCTGACCAACGCCATGACGATGCCCGCCTTCATGTGGTGGGCCGCGAGCCTGAACCAGATTCCCATGCAGATCGCATTCTTCCTGGCGGTCGGCTGCTGGGTCCGTCACCTGCGCTCGCAGCAGACTCGGTGGCTGGCGGCCACCACAGCGGCGCTGGGCATCGGCCTTCTCTGCTACGTCAAATCCCTGCTCATCGTGCCCGTCCTGGCTGTCATCGCCGTGGCGTACTTCGCCGACGGCGCGATCCACCGGCGTGTGGCAGGACTCCTCCGCACGTACTGGCTGTCCGCCGTCCTGGGGACGGTCATGGTGAGCTCCTACGTCGTCTACTACATCGTGGCCGTGCCCACTCCCTTCGAGTCGGGTGACTCCGGGCAGTCCCATGCGGGTGAGGTCGCGGATGGACTGCTCGGGACGTCGCTCATCACCGGACTCCTGGGCGGCCCCTGGCGGTGGTGGCGCACCAGCCCCCCCATCGTCCTGGCGCAACCGCCGGAGTGGTCGATCCACGTCGCCTGGTCGTTGCTGACGCTGCTCGTGGCGTTCTCCGTGCTGCGCCGCCGCCATGCCCTGTCCGGCTGGTTGCTGCTCGGGGGATATGCGTTCTGTGCGTACGTCCTTCTGTTGACCACGCGCGGTCAGCTCTACGGACGGTTCGCTGGGCTCGAGTACCGATACCTGACCGACGTCACCTGCGTGCTGGTGCTGTGCATCGGGCTGATCTTCCTGGAGGTGCCCGGAGCACCCGGAAGCTCACGTGCACGGGCGAACCCTCGATTGCGGGTCTCGGTGTCCCCTGCATGGGTCGGGGCACTCGTGCTCGTGATCGCGTCGGCCGGGATCATGAGCTCGTGGCGCTACGTCGAGTACTGGCACCAGGACAACGCGGGACGTGCCTACACCAGGAACCTGGCCGCCAGCCTGGGTGCGGACGGTGGATCAGTGGAGCTTGCCGAGCAGACGCTGCCGGGGGATGTCATGCCCGAGTACACCCAGCCGATGAACTCATCCAGGCAGTTCCTCGAGCTCTACGACGCCCCCGCGCGCTTTCCCGAGAGCTCCGCGGCACTCAACGTCATCGACCCGGGAGGCGTCGTCCGTCCGGCATACGTCAAGACCGGGGTCACCTCACGGACGGGTCCCGTGGATGACTGCGGCTGGCGCGTCGGCGAGCGCGGAAAGACCATCCCCCTGTCTGGTGAAGCCTTCTCCTGGAGCTGGTGGCTGCGTATCGGATACCTCGCATCCTCGGACTCGTCGATCGAGGTCAGCGCGGGGGGCAGCACCGTCGAGGCGCAGGTGCGCCGGGGGCTGAACAGTCTGTTCGTGAACATCGACGGACCCTTCTCCCACGTCTCCATCGCCGGCCTGGACCCGGGAACGACGCTGTGCGTCGACACCATCGAGGTCGGGGACCCGGTGCCGGAAACCGAAGGATCACTGCCATGAGACCCCACCCGCGGCTCGACGACCTGGTGCCGCAGCCACCGCAGACCGGCACGACGTTCCCTCTGCTGGACTCGATGCGCGCGGTCGGCGCCCTGGCGGTCCTGACCACTCACACGTCCTTCTGGGCAGGCGACTACCTTCGATACGGCACCTGGGGGACGCTCCTCGCACGACTGGACGTCGGTGTTGCCCTCTTCTTCGTGCTGTCCGGGTTCCTGCTCTCACGGCCCCACTTCGTGCGCGCCGCCGCCGGGGCCAGGGCGCCCGGCACCGGACGCTATCTGTGGAAGCGTTTCCTTCGCATCGCTCCGCTCTACGTGGTCGCCGTGACCCTCGCGCTGGTCTTCATCGACGCGAACGCTGTTCTGAGCTTGGGCGACCGGGTGTCGACAGTGTTCATGCTCAACACCTTCGTGAACCCCTCGAATCCCGCCGGGCTGACCCACATGTGGAGCCTCGCGGTCGAGGTGTGCTTCTACCTGGCCCTGCCCGTGCTCATGCTCGTGGCGGTGGGCCGGCAGCGCCGGTTGCGACCGTGGCGCGTGCTTGCCGTGCTCGTCCTCCTGTCGGCGCTCACGGTCTGGTGGCACCTGAACGGTGCCGCCCGCATTGGCCAGCACTCCCCCGGTCAGCCGATGCAGTGGCTGCCGGCGTTCCTCACCTGGTTCGCGATGGGCATGATGCTGGCACTCGTGCAGGTCCTCCACGAACAGGGCACCTGGTCACGGCTCACGGCGCCCATCGTGTCGATCGGCCGTAGTCCCGGGAGCTGCTGGGCGCTCGCCGCCGGCCTGATGCTCATGGCGGCCACGCCGCTGGCGGGACCCTCGATGTTCGCCGCGCCCTCTCCTGCGCAGTCGCTGACGAAGAACCTTCTCTACGCCGGCATCGGTGGCCTCATCGTGGCGAGTGGGGTGTTCACGGTTTCCGGCAGCGGCTACGTGCGTGCTTTCGGGCATGGCCTGGCCCGGCGCGTGGGTTGGATCTCCTACGGCATCTTCGCGTTGCATCTCACGGTGCTGCACTTCGTCATGTGGGCGACGGGTTGGCCGCTGTTCCGCGGACACGCGATCCCGATCTGGTTCCTGACCGTGGCGCTGAGCCTTGTCGCGGCAGAACTCGCCTACCGGATCGTCGAACGGCCCGCTCTGCGTCTGAAGAACATGCCGTCCCCCAGCCCTCGCCTTCGCCTCCGAGGTTCCTCGGAGCCCACCCAGGCCGACACGAAGAGACCGACCAGCGGTACCAGCGCCAGATAATCGGGCCACCGGTCGTTTCCGGCCCATCCCTGTGCGTCTCCCCAGGGACCGAGTGCATGGCCGACCGCGGCGACGGCGCACGCCGCCGCCAGCAGCCAAGGGGCGACCTCCGGGGTACGGCGAAGCAGCAGCCAGGACAGAACGGCCGCAAGCAGGCCGACCACGACGCCGAACCAGCCTGCCACCAGGCCCAGGCCGCCGAAGACGATGCCCAGCACCAGCGCCCGCGGCACGCGACGAGCCTCCAGCGCGGGAGAGTCCGTCCCACGCCTTCGTCGGCCCGTGAGCAGGACGACGACGACCAGACCGACCAGAGCCGCGAGGCCGACGCCGATCCCGAGCCGATACGTCGAATCGGGTGTGAACGTCGCCTGGACGGGACCATCTCCGCTGCGCAGGAGCCATCCCTGCTGCCACCCGTCGAGGGTGAGCGGCTCGAGCGCGTGGTTGTCCTGGGTGGCGCTCCAGCCGGTGTTGGCGTTCTCCCGCATGTCGATGAGAGTCGCGCCCGGTGTCGGCCAGAGCATCCGGTCGACCGGCCCCGACGTCTCCATCCGGGCGGACCCCGCCCCCGGCGGCTGGATCTCTGTCGCGCGCGAGAGAACCAGGGAGTCCGGAGCGAATCCGTGCGCGCCGGTCAGGCGGATGTCGTTCTCGCCCGCACGCAGCGCAACCCAGGGCTGTGCCGCCTGACCGGGAGAGCACACCGTCGCCCTCGCCGGCAGCCCCCGGGCCAGGGCAACGGGTGCGGCGGTGACTTGCGTCTGAAAGCGCAGGCCGTTCACCAGCATCTGGGGACCGCTTCCACACGGATAGGTCACCGGGTCCAACGAAAGTCCCAACGGCGCGTACGGCACCCCGGCGATCCGCACCTCGGTCACCCCGATGCCGACGGCCCGGGGGGTGCTGTCGAAGCCGAGGCTCGCCGCGGGCTCAGCCCGTTCCATCCTGATCCGGAGCTGGTCCGTGTGGATCGGCGCGAACGACGCCTTGCCGTCGCGCAGCTCGACCGTCCGGCGACCGCCCGGCCAGATCAGACTGACGGTGGTTGGCAGGCGGGCCGCCGTGTTCGGGTCGACACTCATCCTCAGCCCGGACACCCGACGAGTGCCCAACCACGAGAGGCTCATCGTCGGCCTGAGATCATTCGTATCCGCCATCCAGGTCGTCCCGGGGTCACCGTCGACAGCGGCGATCACGCTCGCGCGCACATCCGGGACGGCCACCGAGGAGGCGGTGGCGTTCAGCGGCTGGTCCCGCAGGATTCGGTGGACCAGCGCCCGGCCGGACCGGGGACGCACGGTGATCGCGGGTCGGTAGGACGCAGGAGCCGACAACGTCACGGCACGGTCGACCTTCCACGACTCCTCACTCTGCCGATTCCGCCCGGGGACGCAGCGCACGTCGGTGTTGAACGTGACGCACCCGGTGCGGGCATCGGCGTCGGCGCGGAGCACGATCTGGTCTGGGGTACCCCAGACCATGGGAAGCGTCGGCAGGACCAGGGTGCGGCGCACCGCAACCCCAGGCACCCTGACTTCAGCCAGCGCGAGGGGCTGAACTGTGACTCCGTCGGCGTCCTCGACGCGCAGCGACCTGGTGGGCGACCCGTCGAGCTCCACCGACCGGGTGTCGCCAGGGCCCAGCTGGACGGGTTCGCTGACGCCTGTGTCGGTGCGCACTCGCACCGTCTGGTTGACGGCGGCGTCCTGTCCTCCGGTCAGCCGCACGGACGTGGGTGATCGCGGCTGTCCGAAAGCCACGGCCCACCAGGCACGGGCGTCGTGGCCGAGCCCCGAGACCCATTGGGTCGCGCTGGTCCGGTCGATCGCCGAGAAGGGCATCTCACCACGGCGAGACCCGCCCAGCTCACCGGAGTCAGACCCCGACGAGCTCGCGGCCAGCCGGGCGGCGCCCTCCAGACGCGCCGTCGTCGACCACCTGTCACTTCGGTCGAGGAGGTAGTCGCGCGTGGGGTTGCCTGATCGGCGTACGTCCCCGGGAGTGATGACCGACGAGACGCCGTCGTGGATCCGGGGGAAGAAGCGCTCGCGGGCACGCAGGCCATCGGTCAGCACCACCCGTGAACCGGCGAGGCCGTCAGGCAACCGCTCTGGAGCATCCACCGCCAGCAGGGCCGGCGCGTCGCCCAGGACGCCGAGATCCCAGAGGTCCGCGAGGTCCTCCGGGCCTGCCGCCACCAGGGGGGGCGGGCCGCTCGTCACCGCTGCTGCGACATCGGGCACCTCGAAGATCTCCACAGCCGGGTAGCTGGCCTGCCAGCCGCCGTTGATCAGGATCCGCGTCCCGTCCTGGACGTAGTGCCCATCTCCCCCCACCTGGGGACCGAACGCGGCGACCCGCGCCAGACCGGGCGACTGGGCGACCGCCTGGTGCACCAGCACGGGGTCCGGAACGTCGCTCCCCCGCGACAGGTCGTTCCTCACCACGAGATACCGAACGCCGGCCCGACGCAGGGATGCCGTCAGGCCCGGCGACCCGTGTCCCTGGGCGAGCCGGTTCTCGACACCGTCGAGCATCCGGATGTTGCCCGGCGGCGCCAGTGGGATCACGTTGCGGGTCGCCCACGGAGTCGAGGCCAGCCACTGCAGCGGCTCGTCTCGGGGTATGCCCCAGACGTAGTTGCCGAACGTCGCCCCCGGGATGACCAACGCGGTGGCAGCGGCTGAGCGATCCGCCTCGTCCCGGTCGTGCCGGGCCAGCCAGTCGCCGGTCTGCTGCCAGTACTCCGGCACGCTGAGGGTGGCGTTCGCAGGAGGGATCCGTCCGAGCACGGCGGGGACGACCGACCCGGCCACGGCGGCGATCGCCATGGCCAGGAAGACCCGCCGGTTGACCCGGGCCCACACGTGCTCGCGCGCGTGCGGCGTCCCGACACCGGGGTGAACGCCACGGTCGACGACGAACGCCAGGCCCAGGACCAGCGGCAACCGGACGATCGGGTCGAACTTGTGGACGTTGCGGAGCGGTGACAGCGCACCGTCGAGCAGGCCCCGCACGGTCCCGTCGAACCAGCCATGCACACTCCCGGAGTGTCCGGCCGCAACCAGCAGGACGCCGGTGAGCAGGCTCAGAGCCAGGAACTGGCGGTGCGGTGTCCGCCTGTCGATCAAGCCCGCGAATCCGAGCAGGAGCACCACGCCGCTGTTCAGGACGAGGTAGGGCGTCGTGATCAGGTCGTTGCCTGCCCGGGACTGCGCGTCGATGTACGGCACCCAGTTCGACGTCCCACGCAGCACGTTGAAGAGGTCAGTGGGGAAGGTGGTGATCCCGGTCGACTCGATGAAGTCGAGGAACGGCGGGCTGTAGGTGCCCATCAACGCGAGTGGGACCAACCACCACAGCGTCCCCAGCAGCGTGAACACCGGCCACCACAGCATCATCGTGCGACGCCGGGGACCGGACGTCCTGGTGACCAGCCAGAGCACACCGAGGGGCAGGACGGCGAACGTGGCCGAGGCGTTGACGCCGCCGACCATGGCCACCGCCAGCGCGGACAGGGCCGCGGCCCGTCGGGCCGAACCTTTCTCGGAGCCGACCACCAGAGGCAGGAGCACCCACGGCGCCAGCGCACTGGGCCAGGCCTCGATCGAGATCGGGCCCAGCGTCGTGAGCATCCGGGGGGACAGCGCGAAGGCGAACCCGGCAAGGAGGCAGGCCAGGTCGGAGCGGACCCCCAGTGCGCGGGACAACTTCGCAGTGCCGGTGAGCGCCACGCCCATCACGAGCGCCATCCAGAGTCGCTGCACGACCCAGCCCGGGACGTCGAGCAGGGACCCCAGCAAGAAGAACGGACCCATCGGCCACAGGTAGCCGTAGGCCTGGTTCTGCACCTGCCCGAAGGCGCCCAAGGGATCCCACAGGTGGGTGGCACGCGCGAGGAAGTCGGCCGGGGCCACCGCGAGGTCGAACTTCGTGTCGGCCACCAGCAGCCCCGGGGACTGCACCATCGCCAGGCCGACAAGGAGCGCGCACGCGGCCACGAGGCGAATCCGGAACCTGGTCCTCGTGACCTCTTCGGGTGTCACTTCTTGCGCAGGACGAGGACGAGGTTCCACGTCACCACCTCACGCAGAACCGGAACGCGGAGAATCCACCGCGACCACCGAGGGTTGTAGCGGGGAGTGATGTCGACGACCTCGGCGGCCGTCTGTCGGGCCGCCCAGTGCAGACCCGCGCGGACCGTGACGGGAAAGAGCGACTCCCCGAACCGGTTCTTGGGTTCGTGGCCATGCTTGCGGGCGTACCGGCGCCTCGCCCATCCGCCACCCAGGAAGTGCCACGGTGCGGTCTCGTGGCCGCCCCACGGACCGAACCACACCGTGTAGCTGACGAAGATCGTGCCTCCGCTTCGCGTGACACGGACCATCTCCTCGGCCATGTGCCACGGATCGGGTACGTGCTCCAGCACGTTGGAGGAGTAGCAGATGTCGATCGAACCGTCCCGAAACGGCAACGCCATGCCGCTGCCGATCACTGTGCCGGACGCGATCTCCCCCAGGCCGGAGAGTTCTCCGACGTCCGCGTCCAGCGCGAAGTAGGTCGCACCCGCTGCCCGGAACGCGTTTCGAAAGTAACCCGGGCCGCCACCCACGTCCAGCAGCACCTGGTCGCCGAGGTCGACATAGCTGGAGAGCTGGCCCACCGAGTCGTCGGCCAGCGCGGTGTAGAAGCGCGCGGGGTCGGGCTGCTCATGGCGGAACTCACGAAACAGCCGCACCGACCGGCCGAGCGTGGGCCGCCAAGCACGTTGCCCGACGGTCCTGGAAGCTGGGGACTGGCTCGACACGCGGAAACCCTACCCGAGCAGTTCGCGTGCGCCGACGTTCGCAGCACTGCCACGCCCGGAAGGGCCACGGCGCTAACGTTGGCTCGATGGACCAGTCACATGATCTCGCCGGAGGCCACGTCGTCTTCCTGAGCTGGCGCGACACCCGCAACCCCGAGGGCGGCGGTGCGGAGAGGTACCTCGAGAAGATGGCGAGCGGCCTGGTCGACCGCGGCTGCCGGGTCACGATCTTCTGCGCCGCCCACGCTGCCGCGCCACCCGACGAGGTGATCGCAGGCATCCGCTTCGTACGCCGGGGCTCGAAGATGTCGGTCTACCTTCACGGGATGCTGGCGCTGGCGCGCGGAGACTTCGGGGACGTGGACCTCGTCGTCGACGTCCAGAACGGGTTGCCCTTCTTCTCCCGGCTGGTCACTCGCCGCCCCGTGATCGTCCTGGTCCACCACGTGCACCGCGAGCAGTGGCCTGTGGTCTACCCCGGCGCGGTGGGGCGCGTCGGGTGGTGGATCGAGCGACGGTTCGCTCCCTGGTTGTACCGGGACTGCCAGTACGTCGCTGTGTCCCGGGCAACCCGCACCGAGCTCCGCGGGCTCGGTGTGGACGGGTCCAGGACCGCAGTGGTCCACAACGGCACCGACCCCGTCGTCCACGTCGATCCGGGCAAGGCGGCTTCTCCCACCCTGGCCGTGGTGGGTCGACTGGTGCCCCACAAGCAGGTCGAGCACGCCATCGACACGGTGCTCACGCTCCGCGACAAGTTCCCGGACATCCGCCTGCACGTGGTGGGCAGCGGCTGGTGGGAGGGGGTGCTGCACGAGTACGCCGCCCAGCGAGGAGCCGGGAACACGGTCGTGTTCGAGGGGCAGGTGGACGAGGAGCGCAAGCACGAGATCTATGAACGATCCTGGGTGCTGGTCCTGCCCTCACTGAAAGAAGGATGGGGACTGGTGATCGGCGAGGCCGGCATGCACTCGACGCCGGCGGTCGCCTACCGGTCAGCGGGGGGAACCCGCGAGTCGATCGCGCACGAGCGGTCCGGGCTGCTGGTCGACGACCAGGTGCAGCTCACCGACGCCGTGGCCAAGCTGTTGGGCGACGATTCACAGCGCGTGCGGCTGGGCGCCGGGGCCCTGCAGATGAGTCACGACTTCACCTGGCAGCACGCCCAGCACTCGTTCGCGCTCGTCGCGCGGGCAGCGCTGGACGGCCTTCGTGTCGACACGCAGGATCCGGACGACATCGAGAAGGTCTCCGGCGACCGCCGACGACGCGGTGGGCGAGGGCTCAGTTCGTGGAGCCGTAGTCGACGACGGGCTGACTCACGTTCGCTGGAGACTCGCCACTCGCGCCGGTCTGAGAGTTGATGACGCCCACGACGGTCGCCGTAGCGACGACGCCACCGAGCAGCAGACTCGCGATGATGCTGGCAATTGTTCCCACTTCACCCTCCCTAGAGTTCGTTCTCGACTCTATCAGCGGGATCCAGGTAGCGAGGCATTCCCGCGAGTCCGCGGGCGTCCGTCTCGCCGACGGGCCCGCCACACCAGCAGGCCTGCACCCACGGCGCCGCAACCGCCGAACAGCGCCCAGCCGAGAGACATGGCCACGTACCAGCCGGCCGGGGCCGTGCGGGGCGTGACGCCGTCGAGGCGCACCATCGTCAGGGTCGGGTCGTCCAGCAGCTCGACACCGGCCACAGACGGAGCCGCACCGGGCGCGGTGTGGTCGACGAGCACGAGTCCGATGCCGAGCGCCGCCAGACCACGCGCCCTCAGCTCGGGCGAGGGCTGCGCCAGCGCATGTGCCACCGCTGTCACCCGAGAGTCCTCCCCCGCGATCGTCGTGCCGGACACCACGAGCCGATCGCTGGCCACGTAGTCGGGAGTGAGGTAGCGCCCCAGCGGGTCGAGGACCTTCCGATCGTGGTTCCAGACCGGTTGCCGGTAGCTGGAGAGGGGAAGCAGGAGCAGGTCCCCGTCACTCCCCTCCTCGCTCTCACCGGAAGCGGCGGTCGTTTCACGGGCCTCGGCGTACACCTGCGGGAAGGTCGCCGGTCGAAGCCGTCCCGAGAGCCCGAGGGCAGCGTCCGGCATCAGGGTGACGGGGAGGATGACGACGGCCGCGGCCACGGTCCAGCGCAGCGCACCGGCGCGCGCCAGCCGACGCCAGACCTGGTCGGCACCTTGGGCCACCAGAGCGGTGAGCAGCGGAGCGCACAGCAGGAGAAGTCGCGAGCCGTCGCGCACCAGCCCGAAGCCCGGGACCCGGACGACCAACCAGGACATCGCGTCGGGAGCCCCCCAGGTGAACACGGCGAGGCCCCAGCCGACGCCCCAGCACGCGACCAGCCCGGCCACGTCGCGGCGGGGCAGACGCGTCACCCAGGCCCGGGCACCGAGGGCCGGAAGCAGGACGAGGAAGCCGAGCAACGCCCATCCCAGTACCCCGTCCCGGGACGGAAGCACGACCTCCGAGTTCCAGATCCCACCCAGCACGAAGGCGGCGAGCGGTGCCGGGAGATACCCCTCGTCGCTGAGTGCGAACGCTCCCGCGCCGGCCGGGTCGGTGGTGGCCGAGGACGCGTGCAGCAGGCCCGCCATGACCCAAGGCGCGTTCGCGGCGAGGACCAGCGCGAGCACCGCGAGGTTCGCCCGGCGCGATCCACGCCGCAGCGCGAAGACGGCCAGGACCACGGCGGTCGCCAGTCCGCCGGTGGCGCTCAGACTGGCCAACGGAGCCAGGAACCACAGGCGCGCGGGTGACCGGCCCTGCACCCGCCAGCGTCGCGCCCCGTCGATCAGCCATGGGAGAGCGGCATAGCTCACGAGCACCGGCCAGTGCCCCATCAACAGGCGCTCTGCCACGAACGGGTTCCACACGTAGAACGACACCGCCGCGAGCCCGCCTACGAGGGATGGCGGCGCCAACCGGCTCGCGCCGAGCCCACCTCCCACCAGCGCGCCGAAGAGGACCAGCTTCTGAAGGAGCATCCCGGGCACGACCTCGTCCAGCACCGCCACCACGGCGTCCGAGGGAACGGCGCGGGGCAGTGACGTCCCGAGGCCGAGAAAGTCAGCCCTCATCGCCAGGTCCGGCACCCAGACCATGTCATAGCTCAGGACGTAACCCGGGCCCAGAGCGGGACCGAGCATGAGCAGCGCAAGGGCCGCCGCCCAGGCCGTGAGCAGCCATCGCGACGTGGAAGTCAACAGGCGCTCCTTCCGGGTTCGAGCTGTCTGCCCGTCGAAGATCCAACCACCCTCTAGGCTCACCGCGTGACGAAGTCCCCCGGAACTCTGCGCGGCCTCCTGCGCACCGGCGCCGGGATCGCCGTCGCCATGGCGATACAGAACGTCGCCACGTACGGCTTCACCATCCTGGCCGCCCGCGTGCTCGGACCCGCCGAGTACGGCGCCCTGGCCAGCCTGATGGGCCTGCTCCTCGTCGTCAACGTGCTGGCCCTGGGACTCCAGGCGACCGGCGCCCGGCAGATCGTCGCCGATCCGGCCCGACGCGAGGAGGTCGAGGCCGGTGTCATGTGGGCCACCTACCGGTCCGCGCTCGCCCTCGGCGCGCTGTGCCTTGCGCTGACCCCGCTCATCGCGAGCACCTTGCAGCTGAACGGTTGGCACGCGGCGCTGATGATCGGCCTGACTGCGGTGCCGCTCACCCTGGTCGGCGGGCAGTCGGGCATCCTCCAGGGCGAGCAACGCTGGCGCCCCCTCGGCGCCGTCTACCTGTTCATCGGACTGGGTCGGTTGGCCATGGGCGCCATCGCCGTCTTCTTCGTCCCCACGGCCTTCGGCGCCATGCTCGGTGTCGCCGCAGGCGCCTGGCTACCGGCCCTCGTCGGGGCACTTGCACTCGGACACGTGGGGCCACGCCGGGTCCCGGACCGGCTCCTCAACACAGTCGTCAGGCGCGGCGGGCGGATCCTGCGAGAGGTCGCGGCAAACTCCCACGCCCTGCTCGCGTTCTTCGCGCTCTCCAACGCCGACATCCTGGTCGCCCGCGTCGTTCTCGACGAACACGTGGCGGGCCTGTACGCCGGCGGCCTGATCCTGAGCAAGGCGGTGCTGTTCCTGCCGCAGTTCGTGGTCGTCATCGCCTTCCCGTCCATGGCGTCCTCGAAGGAGCGCCACGGGATGTACCTCAAGGGCCTCACCCTCGTCGCCGCGATCGGCGTGGTGGCCAGCGTCGGTGCGGCGCTGCTGAGCAAGCTCGCCATCACGTTCGTCGGTGGGCCGGCCTACTCGGAGATCGAGCCCCTGATCGGGATCTTCGCGGTGCTCGGCACGATCCTCGCCATGGTGCAGCTGATGGTCTACGAGGTGGTCGCCCGCCAGCACCGAGCCAGCATCGTCGTGATCTGGGTCGGGCTCGCCGTGGTGGCCGCGACCTCGTTCTGGGTGAGCACGGAGCGCGAGCTCCTGCTGAGTGTGACGCTCATCGATCTCGGGGTGCTGATCACGCTGGTCATCACTGCCCTGCTGCACGACGCGGGCGTGTCCGCGGAACGCGCCGCGACCGCGGCACCGGACGCCGCTCCCTGAACCGACGCCGACGCTCGCCTCAGTGAGCCGCCTCGTGCCAGCTGTGGCCGGTGCCGACCGACACGTCGAGGGGTACGGCGAGCTCCGCGGCGCCACCCATCTGCTGGCGGACCAGGGCCTCGAGGGCCTCCCGCTCACCCGGCGCGACCTCGAACACGAGCTCGTCGTGGACCTGGAGCAGCATCCGTGATGCGAGTCCCGCCTCGGCGATGGCACGGTCGACGTTGAGCATCGCGATCTTGATCAGGTCCGCGGCCGAGCCCTGGATGGGCGCGTTGAGCGCCATCCGCTCGGCCATCTCGCGGCGCTGCCGGTTGTCGCTGGTCAGGTCGGGCAGGTAGCGGCGCCGGCCCCAGATCGTCTCGGTGAAGCCGGACCTGCGCGCCTCCTCGACGATGCCGCCGAGGTAGTCGCGGATGCCGCCGAAGGTCTCGAAGTACTCGTCCATCAGCCCACGCGCCTCACCGGGATCGATGCCGAGCTGCTGGCCGAGGCCGTAGGCGGACAGGCCGTAGGCGAGGCCGTAGTTCATCGCCTTGATCTTCGCCCGCATCTCGGGGGTGACGTCGTCCGCGGAGACGTCGAACACGCGGGCCGCGGTGATCGAGTGGAAGTCGTGTCCCGACTTGAAGGCCTCGATGAGCAGGGCGTCCTCGGAGAGGTGCGCCATGATCCGCATCTCGATCTGGCTGTAGTCGGCGGTCAGCAGGCACTCGAATCCGGGTCCCACCACGAAGCCCTCCCGGATCCGGCGCCCCTCCTCGGTGCGGACCGGGATGTTCTGCAGGTTCGGGTCGGTGCTGGAGAGCCGGCCCGTGGCCGCGATCATCTGGTTGAACGTCGTGTGGATGCGGCCGTCGTCGGCGACCGTCTTGAGCAGCCCCTCCAGCGTCTGGCGCAGCCGGGAGACGTCGCGGTGTCGCAGCAGCGCGAGCAGGAACGGGTGCTCGGTCTTGACGTAGAGCTGCTGGAGGGCGTCGGCGTCGGTGGTGTAGCCGGTCTTGGTGCGCTTGGTCTTGGGCATGTCCAGCTCGTCGAACAGCACCACCTGGAGCTGCTTGGGTGAGCCGAGGTTGATCTCCTTGCCGATGACCGCGAACGCCTCCTCGGCCGCCTTCTTCACCTCGCCGGCGAAGTGGGCCTCCAGCGACCGGAGGTGGTCGGTGTCGACCGCGATGCCGGTGCGCTCCATCTGGGCCAGCAGGTGGACCAGCGGGAGCTCGACGTCGGCGAGGAGCTGCGCACCGCCGTGCTCGTCGATCGCGGCATCGAGCGCCTCGGCCAGGTCGAGGACCGCCCGGGCCTGCAGCATCGCGGAGTCCGCGGCTCCGGTGTCGGCACCCTCGATGCTGTCGAAGCTCAGCTGGCCCTGCTCGATGTCGCTGTCCGCGGACCCCTGCCTCAGCTCGCGCTTGAGGTAGCGCAGGGTCAGGTCGGCCAGGTCGTAGGAGCGCTGGTCCGGGCGCACGAGGTAGGCGGCCAGCGCGGTGTCGCTGACCAGGCCGTCGAGGGGCCAGCCGCGGCTCGACAGGGCCAGCATCGGCCCCTTGGCATCGTGGAGCACCTTGGCCACCGTCGTGTCGGCGAACCAGGCCGCCACCGCGGCGTCGTCCTCGGGAGTGACCTCGGCGGCGTCGAACCAGGCAGCCGTGCCGTCCTGGGCGGCGAGCGCGATCGACCAGACCTCGCCGCTGCCGGCCCGCCAGACACCCTGGACCGCCACGCCGGTGCGTTCGCCGGCCATGCGCGCGTGGGCCGCCAGCCAGGGCGCGACCTCACCCGAGCCGAGCCGCTGCCCGGCCATCTCGAACCCGGAGTCGTCGATCTCCTCCACCGACTCCAGCGACTCGAACAAGCGGTCACGCAGGACCCGGAACTCCAGGCCGTCGAACAGGGTGTGCACCTCGTGGCGGTCCCACGGGCGACGGACGAGGTCAGCCGGGGCGACCGGCAGCTGCAGGTCACAGATCAGGTGGTTGAGGCGCCGGTTGCGGATCACCTCACCGAGGTGGGCGCGCAGATTCTCTCCGGCCTTGCCGGTGATCTTGTCCGCGTGGGTGATGACGTTGTCGAGGCCGTCGTACTGGTTGATCCACTTCGCGGCGGTCTTCGGACCGACGCCGGGGATGCCGGGCAGGTTGTCGGAGTCCTCGCCGACGAGGGCGGCGATCTCGGGATAGCGGTGCGGGGGGACGGCGTACTTCGTCTCGACGGCGGCCGGCGTCATCCGGGCCAGCTCACTCACCCCGCGCATGGGGTAGAGCACGGTGCTCGACTCGCTCACCAGCTGCAGCGAGTCGCGGTCGCCGGTCAGGATCAACACCTCGAACCCGGCGTCGACGGCCTGGGTCGTGAGCGTCGCGATGATGTCGTCGGCCTCATAGCCCTCGAGCTCGAGGTGCTCGATGTGCAGGGCGTCGAGCACCTCCTGGATGAGGGGGAGCTGGCTCTTGAACTCGTCGGGCGTCTTGTTGCGCTTCGCCTTGTACTCCGGGTACTCCTCGAGGCGGAACGTCTGGCGCGACTTGTCGAACGCCACCCCCACATGGGTGGGCTGCTCGTCGCGCAGGACGTTGATGAGCATCGAGGTGAAGCCGTAGACCGCATTGGTCGGCTGCCCGGTCGTCGTCGAGAAGTTCTCCACCGGCAGCGCGAAGAACGCGCGGTAGGCCAGGGAGTGACCGTCGAGCAGCAGCAGGCGGGGACGGGCGGAGTCGGTGGTCGGAACTGGCACGTCGCGACTCTATCCGCCGGTCCGGACAGAGCGGCGGTCGGCAACAATGAAGCCATGAGCAACCAACCGGGCACACCCGCCGACGCCGTGATGTCCGTGCACGACTACATCTCCTCGATGCCCCAGGGCATGGGTGGGCTGAACGAGAAGATGGGCATCGAGCTGGTCGAGATCTCGGCCGGCCGGGTGGTCGGGACGATGCCGGTGGACGGGAACACCCAGCCCTACGGGCTCCTGCACGGCGGCGCGTCGGTCGTGCTCGCCGAGACCCTGGGCTCGGTCGGTTCGGCGGTGCACGCGCACCCCGACCGGCTCTCCGTGGGCGTCGACATCAACGCCACCCACCACCGCTCGGCGACGTCCGGCACCGTGACGGGTGTCGCGACCGCGGTGCACCTGGGTCGTTCGTCGGCGACGTACGAGGTCGTGATCAGCGATGAGCAGGGCAGGCGCCTGTGCACCTCGCGGATCACGTGCTCCCTGCTCCCCCGGGAGCGCTTCGAGCAGTGACGTCGGCGTCGCCGTCAGCTGGGGAGGTCGCCCAGGCCGGACGACGAGCCCACCTTGCGCATGGAGCGTCGCGCGGCGAGCACCTGCGGCAGGTGGCGTCCGCCGGAGCGGTGCACCGAGGGGCGCTGGGCGGCGCTCAGCTTGGCGCGGACGGCATGGGTGCTGGCCACCCGCAGCATCGCCTGGGGGCCGAGGGCGAGCCGCGCCATGAACCGGTTGGCGTCGCGCGAGGCCGAGGCGGCGGCCGTCGCGACGTGACCGACTCCGGCCTCGTCGGCGTAGGAGACCGCGGCCCCGATCAGGGCCCGGCCAACGCCCCGGCGCCGGTACTGGGGCAGGACGTGCGGCGAGATGGCCAGCACCGTCTGCTCGAGGTTGATGGGACTGAAGGTCGTGACCTGGAGGTGGACCGCGCCGGCGACCTCGCCGTCGTACTCCGCCACCACCAGCCGCTCGTCCGCGGCGGCCGCGGCGCGCTCGATGATCAGGAGCAGGTCGGCGACCTGCTCGTCACGGTCGCCGCGGCGCAGTACGTCGGCCCACAGCTCGACGAGTGCCGGCGCATCCGACGGCAGAGCACATCGCAGTGACACCAGCGAGCGGGTCATCGTCTCATCGCCTTTCGGGCTGTCGTGGCGGGCCGTCGCACGTCATGGTCCCCCGGAACGCGACTCCAGACCGCGAGACTACGCTCAGCGTCCCCGCAATGGCAGAGGAGTCCCGTGATCCCCGGAATCGGCACCGTCGTGAACGTCGCGACAGTCCTCGTCGGTGCGACCCTGGGGGTGCTCCTGGGCAACCGTCTGCCGGTCCGCACCCGCGACGTCGTCACCGACGCGCTCGGCCTGGTGACGCTCCTCATCGCGGGCACGTCCGCGATCGCCGTGCTCGACACCGACCTCGCCGACGAGGTCGGCTCGAGCGCGCCGATGCTGATCGTTCTCGGCTCGCTGCTCATCGGGGGTATCGCCGGCTCCCTGCTCCGGCTCGAGCAGCGAGTGGAGTCGGTCGGCGGCTGGGTGCAGTCGCGCCTCGCCCGTGACACCGGATCGGTGGAACGGCATCGTTTCATCGAGGGTTTCGTGGCGGCTTCCCTGCTCTTCTGCACCGGACCGCTGACGATCCTCGGCTCACTGAACGACGGCCTCGGCAACGGCGCGGACCAGCTCTTCCTCAAGGCCGTCCTCGACGGGTTCGCCGCCATCGCCTTCGCGGCGTCGTTCGGCTGGGGGGTGGCTGCCAGTGCTCTCACCGTGCTGACGATCCAGGGCAGCCTCACCGTGGTGGGGTTCCTGCTCGGTGATGTCCTGCCGGAGCCGCACCTCGCCGCGCTGACCGCCACCGGTGGACTCCTGCTCGTCGGGGTGGCGCTGCGGCTGCTGCGGATCCGGGAGATCCCCGTGGCCGACCTGCTGCCGGCGCTCCTGGTCGCACCCGTGCTGGTCCAGTGCGCGGCCGCCATCCATTGACGTAACAGTTCGCTAACGACAAGGTGCGCCCTGAGCCTGCACCCGGTCGCTGTCCTACGGTGACAGGGCTATGCCCCACCTCTCGGGGGACGGGCTGCGGTGAAGTGCACCAGCGCGACAGAAACGCGACAGAAAGGTTCACAACGTGAATCGATCCAAGACCGCCACATGGACGAAGCTGATGGCCGGCACCGCCATCCTCAGCTTCGCCCTCACAGCCTGTGGTTCCGACGACTCCTCGCCGGACGCCCAGGACAAGAACTCGGACAGCCCGTCCGCCTCGGAGTCGAGCAGCAGCACGACCGATTCGTTCACCAACGACAAGTGCAAGTCCGGGCAGACCAGCGCGGACTCCTTCAAGGTCGGCGGCATCCTGCCGCTCACCGGCAACCTCGCCTTCCTCGGCCCCCCGGAGGTGGCAGGCGTCGGCCTCGCCGTGTCCGACATCAACGCCGCAGGTGGCGTTGACGGCACCAAGGCGTGCCACGACGTCCAGGACTCCGGCGACTCGACCGACATGTCGGTCTCCACGTCGTCGGCCGGCACGCTCGTCGCCGGCAAGCCGTCCGTCGTCATCGGTGCCGCCTCGTCGAGCGTCTCGCTCAACGTCGTCGACACCTTCGCCGACAACAAGATCGTCGAGGTCTCCCCGGCCAACACCGCGGTCGACCTCAGCGGCTACTCGCCGTACTACTTCCGCACCGCTCCCCCGGACGGCATCCAGGGCAACGCGCTGGGCACGCTGATCAGCACGGACGGCTACAAGAAGGTCGCCTTCCTGGTGTTCAACGACACCTACGGCACCGGTCTGCGCAACGCGGTCCAGGAGACCATCGAGGCAGCCGGCGGCGAGATCGTGTACGGCGGCAAGGGTGACGGCGACGAGTTCCCGGCCGGCCAGACGACGTTCTCGTCCGAGGTCAGCGGCGCGCTCGCGGCCAAGCCCGACGCCATCGTGGTGCTCGCCTTCGACGAGACCAAGCAGATCGTCCCCGAGCTCGCCTCGCAGGGCTGGGACATGTCGAAGACGTACCTCTCCGACGGCAACACCGCCGACTACAGCGACACGTTCGAGGCCGGCACGCTCGACGGTGCCCAGGGCACCATCCCGGGCGCCGACCCCGACGCGACGTTCAAGGACCGCCTGAGCGGCTGGGCCGAGGTGGGCGAGGGCAAGGCCCTCACCGACTACGCCTACGGCGCTGAGTCGTACGACGCCACCATCCTGGCTGCCCTCGCGGCAGTGAAGGGCGGAGCGACGGACTCGCAGACGGTCCAGGAGAACTTCGCCGCCGTCTCCGGTGCCACCGGCGGCGAGGAGTGCAAGACGTACTCCGACTGCGTCGCCCTGCTCGATGACGGCAAGGAGATCCGTTACGCCGGCCCGTCCGGTATCGGCCCGATCGACGACCAGAACGACCCGTCGTCCGCCTTCATCGGCATCTACACCTTCAACGGCGACAACAAGAACGAGCTCTCCAGCTCGGTCGAGGGCGCCAAGGGCTGATCGCTCAGCTCCCACTGCACGAGCAGAAGGGCCCCGGACCGCAAGGTCCGGGGCCCTTCTGTGTGCTGTGATCTGGGTGTCGTGCGGGTGACGCGAAGCGGTGTCGTTCGAGCCGTGCGGGTGCCGCTCGCTCAGTGCTGGTCGGCGCGCTCGGCGTCGACGTCCTCGGCGAGCGTGCCGAGGTAGAGCTCGATGACCTTGGGGTCGTTGGCCAGCTCGCGGCCGGTGCCGGTGTAGGCGTCCCGGCCCTGGTCGAGGACATAGCCGCGGTCGCAGATCTGCAGGCACCGTCGGGCGTTCTGCTCGACCATGACCACGCAGACGCCGGTCTTGTTGATCCTGCGGGTGCGCAGGAACGTCTCGTCCTGGCGCACCGGGGAGAGCCCGGCGGAGGGCTCGTCGAGCAGCAGCACCGAGGGCTCCATCATCAGGGCCCGGGCCATGGCGAGCGACTGCCGCTCACCACCGGAGAGGGCGCCCGCGCTCTGGTTGCGACGGTCGTGCAGGACCGGGAAGAGGTCCCACATCGCCGCGAGCCGCTCGCCCGCCTTCCTGGGGCGCATGAAGAGCCCCATCCGGAGGTTCTCCTCGATCGAGAGGCTCGGGAAGACGTTGTTGTTCTGCGGCACGAAGCCGACGCCCATCTCGACGAGGCGGTTGGTGCGGACGTTGGTGATGTCGCGGTCACCGAGCATCACCGAGCCGGAGTGCACCTTGACCAGGCCGAACATCGCCTTGAGCAGGGTGGACTTGCCGGCGCCGTTGGGACCGATGATGCCGATCATCTCGCCGGGATAGGCCACCAGGCTGCACCCGTTGAGGATGTTGACGCCGGGCAGGTAGCCGGCGACCACGTCCTTGACCTCGACGACGGCCTGGCTGCTGGGCTGGGTCTGCGCGCTCATGCCTCTTCCTCACGCTCGGCCTTTTCGGCGGCGACTTGCTCGGCGATCTCATCCATCTTCGCGTCGCTGAGCAACGCGTCGTCGCCGAGGTCGGTGTCGTGGTGGGCGCCGAGGTAGGCGTCGATCACGGCCGCGTCGGACATCACACTGTCGGCAGGGCCCTCGGCGACGAGGCGTCCCTCGGCCATCACCGCGACCCAGTCGGAGATGTGGCGGACGACGTGCATGTCGTGCTCGACGAACAGCACGGTCATGCCCTCGTCGCGCAGCGACTGGATGTGGCCGAGCAGGGACTGGGTCAGCGCCGGGTTCACGCCGGCCATCGGCTCGTCGAGCATGATCATCTTCGGGTTGCTCATCAACGCCCGGGCCATCTCGAGCAGCTTGCGCTGGCCCCCGGAGAGGCTGCCGGCGTAGTCGTGCTTCTTCTCCAGCAGCTTGAACCGGTCGAGGAGCTCGTCGGCCTTGGCCTCGATCTCCCGCTCCTGGCGCCTCCACGTCGGCTTGAAGACCGACTTCAGGAGGTTCTCGCCGGCCTGGTTCTGCGCGCCGAGCATCATGTTGTCGATGACGGTCATCCGGCTGAGCGCCTTGGTCAGCTGGAAGGTGCGCACCATGCCGGCCCGCGCCACGCTGGAGGCCGAGGTCTTGTCGAGCTCGGCGCCGTCGAAGGACCAGTGCGCCCCGGTCTTGGCCGAGGTCGGCTTGTCGAACCCGGTGATCAGGTTGAAGAAGGTCGTCTTGCCGGCCCCGTTGGGGCCGATCAGCGCGGTGATGATGCCGCGCTGGACCTCGAGGTGACCGACGTCGACGGCGGTCATGCCACCGAACTGCCGCACGATGTTGTCGACGACCAGGATCGAGTCGGGCTTGGCTGCGCCGGGCGTCCGGTCGACGCCGGCCATCAGTGCCTGGCGAGCCGCCGGGTCGGCCAGGGACGATCCGGAGGTGGGTGCTGCCGTCGTGTCAGACATTGAACCGGAGCTCCCTCTTGTTGCCGAGAATTCCCTGTGGTCGGAAGATCACGATCAGCATCAGCGCGACGCCCACCACGATGTAGGAGAACTGCTCGGTCTGCTGGCCGTTCATGATGCTGTCGGGGACGTAGGCGTTCGCGATGCCCTTGATCATGATCCGTGCGGAGTAGAAGATCACGGCTCCGAGCACTGGTCCGAAGATCGTGGCCGCGCCACCGATCAACAGTGCGGTGTAGCAGAAGAAGGTCAGCGAGCGGCCCATGGAGTCCGGCTGGACCGAGGACGGCAGCACGTAGATCATGCCGCCGAGGGCGCCGAAGGTGCCGCCGATGATCAGCGCCTGCATCTTGATGGCGAAGACGTTCTTGCCGAGGCTGCGGATCGCGTCCTCGTCCTCGCGGATGCCCCGCAGCAGACGACCCCAGGGGCTGCGGACCAGCAGGTACACCACGACCAGGCTGACGGCCACCAGGACCCAGGCGACGAAGCGCACCCACCAGCCACTCACGCCGGTGTTCTGGTAGTTGAGCGGCATCAGGAAGAGCAGCGTGGCGACGATCAGCACGACGAGCCCGATGAGCCCGGCCCCCAGGAGGGCGTCCGAGAGCCGCTTGCGGCTCCGGACCAGGGCGGCGACCCCGACGATGCTGGCGACCACGACGAGCCAGCCGATGAGCCGCACCCAGCCTGCGCCGTCGGCGACGTCCTGGTAGTTGAACGGGCTGACGGTCGCGGAGCCGCTGCCGAAGAACGACAGGTTGGTGAACGGGTCGCGGTAGGACTTGCCCTGGAGACCCTGCGCAGCACCGGTGAAGTCGGTCAGCAGCGCCGAGCGTCCGACGTACCGGATGATCTCGGCAGCCGAGATCGTCACGATGGCCAGATAGTCGCCCCGCAGCTTCAGGGTCGGCGCACCGAGCACAAGGGCGAAGACGAACGCGGCCGCGAAACCGATGAGCACGGCGATCGGCAGCGGGATGCCGTGCCCGATCGAGATCGCGAAGCCGTAGGCGCCCAGCAGCATGAAGGCGGACTGGCCGATGTTGATCAGGCCGGTGAAGCCGAAGTGGATGTTGAGGCCGATGGCGGCGATCGCCACGGCCGCCGTCTGGGGCGAGATGGCCTCACGCAGCATCGCGTTGAGGATTGACTGGATGGTGTCCATGCCCGGCCTTCCTAACCGATTCGCTCTGCGCGTCCGAGGAGGCCCTGAGGCCTGACCAGGAGCAGGAGGATGAGGATCAGCATCGCGGTGGCGTACTTGAAGTCACCGGGCATGCCCAGCACCGGCGACAGCTCGACCACGAGGCCGATGATGAGCGAGCCGACCAGGGCACCGAACGCGGTGCCGAGGCCGCCGAGCGTCACGGCCGCGAACAGCAGCAGCAGGATCTGCATGCCGGAGTCCCACTTGATGCCGTTGGTGACCAGGGCGTACAGCAGGCCGGAGAGCCCGGCCAGGCCCATCGCCACCAGCCAGACGAGGCGGATCACCTTGTCGACGTCGATGCCCGACGCCGACGCCAGGGCCGGGTTGTCGGAGACGGCGCGCGTGGCGCGGCCGATGCGGGTGCGCAGCAGGGCGTAGCCGACTGCGGCGAGCACGACGACCGAGATCCCCATGGCGATGAACGACTGGTTCGTCATCGTGATGGGTCCGAGCTCCCGAACGCTGGGGTTGTCCTTGACCACCCGCACCGTCCGCGCGCCGACGAAGTACTGGAAGGAGTACTGCATCGCCAGCGAGAGGCCGATGGTCACGATCATCAGCTGGGTGAGACCGAGACCGCGGCGGCGCAGTGGTTGCCACATGACGCGGTCCTGGAGCCAGCCGGTGAAGGCGCAGATCACGACGACCAGGAGCCCGCCCACCCAGAGGTTCATCCCCTGGACGTTGATCAGGGCGTAGCCGAGGATGCCGCCGAGGGTGACCTGCTCGGCGTGCGCGAAGTTGGAGAGGCCGGTCGTGCCGTAGATCAACGACAACCCCACCGAGGCCAGCGCGAGCAGGAGGCCGAGCCGGAGGCCGTTCGCCGAGCTCTGGATCAGCTCGTCGAGCTTGCTCTCGCTGGCGTCGTACGCCTCCGTTCGGATCTCGATCAGCGCCGGGGCGGTGGCCCCGAACTTCGCCTTGACCTTGACCTCACCGGTGGTGACCACGTCCTTGGGAAGGGTGCTCTCGTCGATCTGGACGGAGTAGGGACCCTCCTCCTTGACCGTGAGGTTCCACTTGCCGTCCTCGCCGGTGGTGGCGGTCTGCTCCTCGCCGGCCGCGTTGGTCACCGTGATGTCGACGTCGGCGAGCACGCCTTCCTCGGTGCGCAGGGTGCCGGCGATGCAGGCGGAGGTCTTCGACGGGAGGCACAGCGTGCCGACGGCACCGGCAGACGGCGCCAGCAGCAACATGAGCGGGGCGAGCAGGAGCGTCAGGATCAGCCCGACTGCACCCTTGCTCAGCGTCCGCTCGCGGACTGTGTGTCGAGTGGTCAACTCGGTCCTCCCTCCACGCACCCGGCTGGGCGCTGCCCGGCAGTCTAGGGGTGAAGAACGTGAGCGGCACCACAGGAGGAGACCGAGAGCCGTACGTGGCGCCGGCCTTTACCGAGTCGTGATCTGGCCGACACTGAAGCGTGTCCGGTCAGCCGGCGAGGCCGGGACCGTGCGTGACCACCCCGTCGGCGACCTGGCGCATCGACAGCCGCAGGTCCATCGCCGTCTTCTGGATCCAGCGGAACGCCTCGGGCTCCGAGAGGTCGAGCTGCTGCTGGAGGACGCTCTTGGCACGGTCGACGGCCTTGCGGGTCTCCAGTCGCTCCTGCAGGTCGGCGACCTCGTTCTCGAGCAGGGCGACCTCGGCGAAGCGGCTCACCGCCATCTCGATGGCGGGCACCAGGTCACTCTTGTTGAACGGCTTGACGAGGTAGGCCATCGCCCCGGCGTCGCGGGCCCGCTCGACGAGATCGCGCTGCGCGAACGCCGTCAGGATCACCACCGGGGCGATCCGCTTGCCGGCGATCCGCTCCGCGGCCGCGATGCCGTCGAGGATCGGCATCTTGACATCGAGGATCACCAGGTCCGGCCGCAGCGACTCGGCGAGCTCGACGGCCTTCGCCCCGTCGCCGGCCTGGCCCACGACGTCGTACCCCTCCTCGGTCAGCATCTCGGCGAGATCCATGCGGATCAGGGCCTCGTCCTCGGCGATGACGACGCTGCGGGGGGCGGGGGTCTCGGTCACGGGCCACACGTTATCGGCCCCGGCCACCGCTCCGTTCAGGCAGGCTGCGGCGCGACGGCGCGTACGGCGAGGCGCTCGTTCAGGTAGAGCTCGACGGCCTCGCGCTCGACGCGGAGCCGGCTCAGCTCGGTCGAGGCCACGCGAGCGTTGGCCAGTGCCTCCTCATGGCTGAGGCGACCCCAGTGCCAGGGCTTCCACATGTCGACCTCCCGGGGGACGTGGGAAAGGATTAAGAAGTTGTAATTGTAGTGGATTAGTCTTCTTTGCCCAAGTGTCCGTACACGTTCCCCGATCCGGTAGCGTTTCGCAGCGCGCCCCGGTATCCCAACGGCAGAGGAAGCGGTCTCAAACACCGTCCAGTGTGGGTTCGAATCCCACCCGGGGCACCTTGTCCACGTTGCGCAGCCTGCGACGAGGCCCTCCACGAGGGCAGTTCGTCCGATTCTTCACAGTTCAGGCCCGGATCAGCCCCAACTGCCCCGGCTCCGGGCCGCCTGGATCCGAAAGGCTCAGCGCGCCCGGCGGTAGGCCGGCGCGACCTCGTTGATCGCGTCGCCCATCTTGTGGATCCGCAGGGCGTTGGTCGAGCCGGGGATGCCGGGCGGGCTCCCACCGATGATCACCACGAGGTCGCCCTCCTGGACCCGGCCGATCTGCAGCAGCGCCTCGTCGACCTGGCGCACCATCTCGTCGGTGTGCTCGACGGTCAGGGTCTTGAACGTCTCCACGCCCCAGGTCAGCGCCAGCTGCGAACGGGTGGTCGCCTGGGGGGTGAAGGCGAGCAACGGGACGGGACCACGCAGCCGGGACATCCGGCGGGCCGAGTCGCCGCTCTGGGTGAACGCGACGACGTACTTCGCCCCGACCCGCTCGGCGACCTCGGCGGCCGCCTTCGCGATCACGCCGCTGCGCGTGTGCGGGTCCCAGTCGATCTCCTTGACCTGACCGAGACCGTGGCTCTCGTTGGCGTGACGCTCGGTGGAGACGATGATCCGCGCCATCGTCTCGACGGTGTGGACGGGGTACTCCCCCACGCTCGTCTCCCCGGACAGCATCACCGCGTCGGCCCCGTCGAGGACGGCGTTCGCGACGTCGGACGCCTCGGCCCGGGTGGGCGCGGGGTTGGAGATCATCGACTCCAGCATCTGGGTGGCCACGATCACCGGCTTGGCGTTCAGCCGGGCCTTCTCGATGACCTGCTTCTGCAGGAACGGCACGTCCTCGAGCGGGCACTCCACGCCGAGGTCGCCGCGAGCGACCATGAAGCCGTCGAAGGCCGCGATCACCTCGTCGAGGTTCTCGATCGCCTGCGGCTTCTCGATCTTCGCGATGATCGGGAGGTGGACACCCTCCTCGTCCATGATCTTGCGGACGTCGTCGGCGTCCTTCGCGTCGCGCACGAAGCTCAGCGCGATGAAGTCCACGGTGAGGTGGAGCGCGAACCGCAGGTCCGCGATGTCCTTCTCGGAGAGCGCCGGCACGGAGACCGCGACGCCGGGCAGGTTGATGCCCTTGTGGTTGCTGACCTTGCCGCCCACCAGCACCTCGGTGCGGACGTCGGGCCCCTCGACCGAGACGACCCGGAGCCGGATCTTGCCGTCGTCGATGAGGATCGGGTCGCCGGCGTTCACGTCGCCCGGCAGACCGGAGTACGTCGTGCCGCACTCCTTGTCGTCACCGGGGACGTCACGCGTGGTGATCGTCCACTCCTGGCCACGCCGCAGCTTCACGGGCCCCTCGGCGAAGGTCGCCAGGCGGATCTTCGGACCCTGGAGGTCCGCGAAGATCCCGACTCCGTGACCGCTCGCGTCCGAGGCCTCGCGCACCAGGCGATAGGCCTCCGCGTGGTCCTCGTGGGACCCGTGGCTCATGTTGAGGCGGGCGACATCCATGCCGGCGTACACCAGCTCGCGGATGCGACGCGGGGACGAGGTGGCAGGGCCGAGGGTGCAGACGATCTTGGCTTTACGCACCCCCAGACCCTAGCCGAGTTGGATCGTTCCAACAACCGGAGCGGTGGGGAGTTCCGCCCGGCGGACCTCAGACGACCAGCGGGCGTTCGGTGGGCGGGATCGGCGCCGGCAACGTGGTGGAGCCGGTGAGGAAGGTGTCCACCGCGGCGGCCGCGGCACGGCCCTCGGCGATCGCCCAGACGATGAGCGACTGTCCGCGTCCGGCGTCACCGGCGACGAAGACGCCCGGCACCGACGACATGTACGACGTGTCGCGCGCGACGTTGCCGCGCTCGTCGAGGTCGACCTCCAGCTGCTCGACCAGGCCGGCCTTCTCCGGACCGGTGAACCCCATCGCGAAGAGCACCAGCTCGGCCGGGATCTCGCGCTCGGTGCCCTCGATCTCGGTCAGCTTGCCGTTCTCGAACACGACGTCGACCAGGCGCAGCGCCCGGACGTTGCCGGACTCGTCGCCGAGGAACTCCTGCGTCGACACGGCGTAGACCCGCTCCCCCGCCTCCTCGTGCGCCGAGGAGACCCGGAAGGTCATGGGGTACGTCGGCCACGGCTGACCCGCGGGACGGGCATCCGGCGGCTCGGGCATGATCTCGAGCTGCGTGATGGACGCGGCGCCCTGGCGGGTGGACGTCCCGAGGCAGTCGGCGCCGGTGTCCCCGCCGCCGATGATGACGACGTGCTTGCCGGTCGCGGTGATCTGGCCCTCGACGGCCTCGCCGAGCGAGACCCGGTTGGCCTGCGGCAGGAACTCCATGGCCTGGTGGATGCCACCGAGCTCACGGCCCTTCACCGGCAGGTCGCGCGCCTCGGTGGAGCCCATGGCGAGCACCACGGCGTCGTACCGGTCGCGCAGCCGCTCCCCGGTGAGCTCGGCGCCGACGTCGACGCCGGCACGGAAGACCGTGCCCTCACGCCGCATCTGCTCGAGCCGCCGGTCGAGGTGCTTCTTCTCCATCTTGAACTCGGGGATGCCGTAGCGCAGCAGCCCGCCGATCTTGTCGGCACGCTCGTAGACCGCGACGGTGTGCCCGGCCCGGGTGAGCTGCTGGGCCGCTGCCAGTCCGGCCGGTCCGGAGCCGATCACCGCGACGGTGCGGCCCGAGAGCCACTCCGGAGGCTGGGGCCGGACGAAGCCCGAGTCCCACGCCTTGTCGATGATCGAGACCTCGACGTTCTTGATGGTGACCGGGTCCTGGTTGATGCCCAGCACGCAGGCGGTCTCGCAGGGGGCCGGGCACAGGCGACCGGTGAACTCCGGGAAGTTGTTGGTCGCGTGCAGGCGCTCGATCGCGCCCTCCCAGTCGTCGCGCCAGACCAGGTCGTTCCACTCGGGGATGATGTTGCCGAGCGGGCAGCCCTGGTGGCAGAACGGGATGCCGCAGTCCATGCAGCGACCGGCCTGCTCGGTGATGATCGGGAGCAGGGCCCGCCCGATGCCGTCGGGGTAGACCTCGTTCCAGTCGTGCACCCGCTCCTCGACCGGGCGCCGGGTGGCGACCTCGCGGCCGTGCTTGAGGAATCCCTTGGGGTCAGCCATGAAGCACCTCCATGATCCGGGCCGCGGCCTCTTCGTCGTCGAGGCCCTCCTCGAGGGCCTCGGCGCGCGCCTCCAGCACCCGCTTGTAGTCGCTGGGCATGACCTCGGTGAACCGCTGCTGCGCGGCCGGCCAGTCGGCCAGCAGCTTCTCGGCGACCGGCGAGGCGGTCTCCTCGAAGTGTCGCGCCACCAAGGCGTGGAGCTCGTCGGCGGCGTCGCCCTCGACCGGCCTCAGCTCCACGAGATCGCCGTTCACACGGCGCTCGTCGAGGTCGAGCACGAAGGCGTAGCCGCCCGACATGCCCGCGGCGAAGTTGCGTCCGGTGCGGCCGAGGATGACCACGGTGCCACCGGTCATGTATTCGCAGCCGTGGTCGCCCACGCCCTCGACGACCGCGATGGCACCGGAGTTGCGCACGCAGAAGCGTTCGCCCACCTGGCCGCGCACGAAGATCTCGCCCGAGGTCGCGCCGTAGGCGATGACGTTGCCGGCGATGATCTGCTCGTCGGCGTTGAACCTCGCGGCCCGGTCGGGGCGTACGACGATCCGGCCGCCGGAGAGGCCCTTGCCGACGTAGTCGTTGGCATCGCCCTCCAGCCGCAGCGTGATGCCGGGCGGGACGAACGCGCCGAACGACTGGCCCGCCGAGCCGAGGAACGTGATGTCGATCGTCCCGTCGGGCAGCCCCTCGCCGCCGTACTTCTTGGTGACCTCGTGGCCGAGGATCGTGCCGACGGTGCGGTTGACGTTGCGGATGTCGACCTGCGCACGCACCGGCTCCCCGGACTCGATCGCCCGCTGGGCGAGCGGCACCAGCGTGGTGACGTCGAGCGCCTTGTCGAGGCCGTGGTCCTGCGTCGTGACGTTGCGCAGGGCCGCGCCCTCCGGGAGCTCGGGCTTGTGCAGGATCGGCGTCAGGTCGAGGCCGGTGGCCTTCCAGTGGTCGACCGCCTGGGCGACGTCGAGCGTCTCGACCTGGCCGATGGCCTCGTCGAGGGTGCGGAAGCCCAGCTCGGCGAGGATCTCGCGGACCTCTTCGGCGATGTACTCGAAGAAGTTCACGACGTACTCGGCCTTGCCGGAGAAGCGCTCGCGGAGCACGGGGTTCTGCGTCGCGACACCCACCGGGCAGGTGTCGAGGTGGCAGACCCGCATCATGATGCAGCCCGAGACGACCAGCGGTGCCGAGGCGAAGCCGTACTCCTCGGCGCCGAGGAGCGCCGCGACGATGACGTCACGTCCGGTCTTGAGCTGGCCGTCGGTCTGCACGACGATGCGGTCGCGCAGGCCGTTGAGCAGCAGGGTCTGCTGGGTCTCGGCCAGGCCGAGCTCCCAGGGACCGCCCGCGTGCTTGAGCGAGGTGAGCGGTGCCGCACCCGTTCCGCCGTCGTGGCCGGAGATCAGGACGACGTCCGCGTGCGCCTTGGAGACACCTGTCGCGACCGTGCCGACGCCGACCTCGGAGACCAGCTTCACGTGCACGCGGGCGCTCGGGTTGGCGTTCTTGAGGTCGTGGATCAGCTGCGCCAGGTCTTCGATGGAGTAGATGTCGTGGTGCGGCGGCGGGCTGATCAGGCCCACACCCGGCGTGGAGTGCCGGGTCTTCGCCACCCAGGGGTAGACCTTGTTGCCGGGCAGCTGGCCGCCCTCGCCGGGCTTGGCGCCCTGCGCCATCTTGATCTGGATGTCGTCGGCGTTGGTGAGGTACTCGGACGTGACGCCGAAGCGTCCCGAGGCGACCTGCTTGATCGAGCTGCGGCGCTCGGGGTCGTAGAGACGGTCGGGGTCCTCGCCGCCCTCACCGGTGTTGGACTTGGCGCCCAGCCGGTTCATGGCGATCGCGAGGGTCTCGTGCGCCTCCTTGCTGATGGACCCGTAGGACATCGCCCCGGTCGAGAACCGCTTGACGATCTCGGAGACCGGCTCGACCTCCTCGATCGGGATCGGTCCGCGCCCGGACTCGGCAGCATCCTTGAACCGGAACATCCCGCGCAGCGTCATCAGCCGCTCGGACTGCTCGTCCACCCGGGAGGTGTACTGCTTGAAGACGTCGTAGCGACCCGACCGCGTGGCGTGCTGCAACCGGAAGACCGTCTCGGGGTCGAACAGGTGCGGCTCGCCCTCGCGGCGCCACTGGTACTCGCCACCGATCTCGAGCTCGCGGTGCGCCGGCGCGATGCCGCGGCGGGGGTACGCCGTGGAGTGGCGCTTGGCGACCTCCTCGGCGATCGTGTCGAGCTCGATGCCGCCGAGCTTGGAGGTGGTGCCGGTGAAGTACTTGTCGACGACCGTCTGGGACAGGCCGAGCGCCTCGAAGATCTGGGCGCCGGTGTAGGAGGCGACCGTCGACACGCCCATCTTGGACATGACCTTCAGGACGCCCTTGCCGAGCGCCTTCACCAGGTTGGCGACGGCCTTCTCGGGCTCGATCTTGACGTAGTAGCCCTCACGCGCGAGGTCCTCCACGGACTCCATCGCGAGGTAGGGGTTGACCGCGGCCGCGCCGTAGCCGACCAGCAGGGCCACGTGGTGGACCTCGCGGACGTCCCCGGTCTCGACCAGCAGGCCCACCTGGGTGCGGGTCTTCTCGCGCACCAGGTGGTGGTGCACCGCACCGGTGAGCAGCAGGGAGGGGATCGGGGCCAGCTCGGCCGTCGAGTGCCGGTCGGAGAGCACGATGATCCGTGCGCCGTCGGCGATCGCCTCGCCGACCTCGGCGCAGATCTCGTCGATCCGCTCGGCCATCGCCCGGCCGCCGCCCTCGACGTCGTACAGGCCACGGGCGACGTGGGTGATGAAGCCCGGCATGTCGCCGTCACGGTTGATGTGGCGGATCTTGGCGAGGTCGTCGTTGGAGATCACCGGGAACGGGAGCACGACCTGGCGGCACGACGCGGGCGCCGGCTCGAGCAGGTTGGCCTCGGGGCCGATGGTGCCGTTGAGCGAGGTGACGAGCTCCTCGCGGATGGCGTCCAGCGGCGGGTTCGTGACCTGGGCGAACAGCTGGGTGAAGTAGTCGAACAGCAGCCGCGGCTTGTCGGACAGCACCGCGATCGGGGTGTCGGTGCCCATCGAGCCGATCGGCTCCATGCCGACGTTGGCCATCGGCGTGAGGAGCACGCGCAGCTCCTCCTCGGTGTAGCCGAAGACCTGCTGGCGGCGCGTGACCGAGGCGTGGGTGTGCACGATGTGCTCACGCTCGGGGATGTCGTCGAGGTGGATCAGCCCACCGTGCAGCCACTCGTCGTACGGGTGCTCCGCAGCAAGGCCGGACTTGACCTCCTCGTCCTCGATGATGCGGTGCTCATCGGTGTCGATGAGGAACATCCGGCCGGGCTGGAGCCGGCCCTTGCGGACGATCGAGGCCGGGTCGATGTCGAGCACGCCGACCTCGGAGGCGAGGACGACCAGGCCGTCGTCGGTGACCCAGTAGCGCGAGGGACGCAGGCCGTTGCGGTCGAGGACCGCGCCGATCTGGGAGCCGTCGGTGAAGACGACGCAGGCCGGGCCGTCCCAGGGCTCCATCATCGCGGAGTGGAACTCGTAGAAGGCGCGCCGCTTCCGGTCCATCTCGGTGTGGTTCTCCCACGCCTCGGGGATCATCATCAGCACGGAGTGGGGCAGGGACCGGCCGCCCATGTGCAGCAGCTCGAGCACCTCGTCGAACGACGCGGAGTCCGAGGCGCCGGGGGTGCAGATCGGGTAGAGCCGCTCCAGGTCGCCGGGGATCAGGTCCGAGGCGAGCAGGGCCTCGCGGGCGCGCATCCAGTTGCGGTTGCCCATGACCGTGTTGATCTCACCGTTGTGGGCGATGAAACGGAACGGGTGCGCCAGCGGCCAGCTCGGGAAGGTGTTGGTCGAGAACCGCGAGTGGACCACGGCCATCGCCGAGGAGACCCGCTCGTCGGTCAGGTCCGGGAAGAAGTTGTCCAGCTGGTCGGTCGTCAGCATGCCCTTGTAGGCGATGGTGCGCGCGGAGAGCGACGGGAAGTAGACGTCGGTCTCGTGCTCGGCACGCTTGCGCAGGCAGAAGGCCAACCGCTCGAGGGCCATGCCGGTCACGCGCGAGCCCGCGCCGGCCACGAAGACCTGGCTGAAGGTGGGCATCACGCCGAGCGCGGTGGCGCCGAGGATCTGGGGGTCGATCGGGACGTCGCGCCAGCCGAGGACCGCGAGGCCCTCCTCGGCCGCGATCTCCTCGATCCGGCGCCGGGTCTTGGCGACCTCCTCGTCGTCACCGGGGAGGAACGCGATCCCGACGGCGTAGGAGTACTGCGGTGGGAGCTCGAAGTCGACCACCTCGCGCAGGAACCCGTGGGGCACCTGCAGGAGGATGCCGGCACCGTCACCCGAGTTGGGTTCGGCACCCGCGGCACCGCGGTGGTCGAGGTTGCGCAGCGCGGTCAGCGCCTTCGCAACGATGTCGTGACTGGCAACGCCGGTCAGGGTCGCGACGAACGCCACGCCACACGCGTCGTGCTCGTGGCGGGGGTCGTACAGCCCTTGGGGCGGCGGGAATGCGTGCTGATGCACCGGGCATTCTCCCGTCGTCGTCTGTGCCGGGGTCCCGTGGATACGAGAGCGCGCCGACAGAATCGGCAATGCGGATGAGGCTTTGCAGGGGACGGCGTTGGCCCAAGCGGAGGGATCAGGCTACCACCGAGTCACCTGGACGCAGCAGGGCTGTTTGAGGCGCGGACGCCCCTCAGACGGGGTCGGCGTGCACCTTCTCGGCCGGCTCCTGGCCGTGACCCGGGAGGTAGACCTCGGTCTCACGGCCGGGACGCAGGACCGAGCTGATGGCGAAGTAGGCAGCCGCCGCGACGAAGAGGACGATCGAGGTCCACACGTTGAGCCGCAGCCCGAGCACGTTCTTCAGCTGCACGTCGTCGATGCGCAGCATCTCGATCCAGCCGCGGCCGGCGGTGTAGGCCATCACGTAGAGCGCCATGACCCGGCCGTGGCCGAGCCGGAAGCGGCGGTCGGCCCAGATGACGAAGCCGAAGGCGCCCAGGCTCCACAGGAACTCGTAGAGGAACGTCGGGTGGAACGTGTCGTACGCGAAGTAGCCGTCGGGGCGGTGCTCCGGGTCGATCTCGAGGCCCCACGGCAGGTTGGTCGGCTTGCCGAAGAGCTCCTGGTTGAACCAGTTGCCCCAGCGCCCGATCGCCTGCGCCACCAGGACTCCCGGCGCCATCGCATCGAGCACGGGCAGCAGGCGGATCCCCTTGCGACGGGCACCGATCACCACCCCCAGCGCGCCCATGGCGATCGCGCCCCAGATCCCGAGCCCGCCGCGCCACATGTAGAGGGCCTCGATCGGGTGCCTGCCCTCACCGAAGTAGAGGTGGTTGTCGGTGATCACGTGGTAGAGCCGGCCGCCGATCAGGCCGAACGGGACCGCCCAGACGGCGAGGTCGCTCACGTCCCCCGGACGGCCACCCCGGGCCACCCAGCGGCGCTCGCCGATCCAGATCGCGACGATGATGCCCAGGATGATCGCGAGCGCGTAGCCGCGGATCGGGAGCGGGCCGAGGTACCAGACGCCCGACGAGGGGCTCGGGATCGACAGCGTGGTCATGGGTCAGTTCCCCTTGGCGAGCAGCTGGTGGATGTCGTCGGCGAACTGCGCTGCCGAGGTCCCCTGGGACCAGTAGACGGGCGCCTCGTCGGTGGCGTCGATCCCGGTGATCGTCGTGCCGTGCGCGACGTCGTAGCCCCCGGACGGCAGCTTCTCGCCCTGGGTGACCCCGACGCCCAGGGGCTTGCCGAGCGCGATGACGTCGTCGAGGTCGCCGGTGAGCCCGATGAACTCCGGGTCCAGCCGGTCGAGGTAGTCGCCCAGCACCCGCTCGGTGTCGCGGGCCGGGTCCGTGGTGACGTACACGACGTCCACCCCGGCGCGGTCCTCGTCACTGAGCCGGGTCATCGCACTCGCGAGGTTGCTCATCACGATGCCGCAGATGTCCGGGCAGTGGGTGTAGCCGAAGAAGACCAGGGTCAACGGCTTGTCGGTGCTGCCGGTGAGGGTGAAGTCCTCGCCCTGGGTGTCGGTCAGCGGGATCGCCGAGACCCTGAACGGTGGGTCGAGGCGGGTGCCGCTGAACCCGCTGTCGGCGCTCGACTCCCCGCCACAGGCAGCGAGCAGGACGAGCAGCGCGACGACGACGGTCGAGGCAGCGACGCGCTCACGCACGCCGTACCCCCTCGGCGAGGTCCTCCGTGAGCGCGCCCAGCGCCCGGAGCCCGGCCGCGCGGTCGTCCGGGTGGTCCAGGAGTGCCCGCACGAACGCGGACCCGACGATCACGCCGTCGGCGTACGCCGCGACGTCCGCGGCCTGGTCGCCGTTGCTGACGCCGAGGCCGACCCCGATGGGCAGGTCGGTCGTACGGCGGGTGCGGGCCACCAGGGGCCCGGCCAGGTCGCTGGTCGTGGTCCGCGCGCCGGTGACGCCCATGACCGCGGTGGCGTAGACGAAGCCGCGGCAGGCCGCCGTGGTCATCGCGATCCGCTCGTCGGTCGAGGAGGGCGCCACCAGGAAGATCTTGTCGAGGTCGTGCCGGTCGGCGGCGGCGATCCACTCGGGGCCGCTGTCGGGCGTCAGGTCGGGCGTGATCAGGCCCGCTCCCCCGGCGTTGGCCAGGTCGGCGGCGAACCGCTCGACACCGTAGCGTTCGACGGGGTTCCAGTAGGTCATGATCACGGCCGGGACACCGGTGGCCGCGACGGCCTCGACGGTGCGCAGCACGTCGGTGGTCCGGATGCCGGCCTCGAGCGCCTGCTGGGCGGCCGCCTGGATGGTGGGGCCGTCCATGACCGGGTCGCTGTAGGGCAGGCCGACCTCGATGACGTCGCAGCCGGAGTCGACCATCACGCGCAGCGCTTCGATGCTTCCGGGAAGGTCGGGGAAGCCGGCCGGCAGATAGCCGACCAGCGCGGCGCGGCCCTCGGCCTTCGCCTTCTCGAACGCGATCGAGACGCTCATGCGTCCGCCTCGCCGTCGGCGCGCGGATCGGTGTCGGGGTCGCCCACCGGCTCCTCGGTGACCTGGTCGGGGTCGCCGAGGCCGAACCACTCGATGGCGGTGCCCATGTCCTTGTCGCCGCGTCCGCTCAGGTTGATCAGCACGGTCGCCTCCGGGCCCTTCTCGGCGGCGAGCCGCTCGGCCACCTTCAGGGCACCGGCGATCGCGTGGGCGGACTCGATGGCCGGGATGATCCCCTCGGTGCGGCTGAGCAGGGCCATCGCGTCCATCGCCTCGGCGTCGGTGACGGGGAGGTACGACGCGCGCCCGGTCGCCGCGAGGTGGGCGTGCTGCGGCCCGACGCCGGGGTAGTCGAGGCCGGCCGAGATCGAGTGGGACTCGATGGTCTGCCCGTCCTCGTCCTGGAGCACGTAGGTGCGCGCACCGTGCAGCACGCCGCGGGCGCCGGCGTGGATGGTGGCGGCATGCCGGGGCGTGTCGACCCCCTCACCGCCGGGCTCGAAGCCGTAGATCGCGACGTCCGGGTCGTCGAGGAACGCGGTGAACAGCCCGATCGCGTTGGACCCACCGCCCACGCACGCGGCGATGGCGTCCGGGAGGCGGCCGTACTGGTCGAGGCACTGCTGGCGGGCCTCGTCGCCGATGCTGCGCGTGAAGTCGCGGACCATGCTCGGGAACGGGTGCGGGCCGGCTGCGGTCCCGAAGAGGTACGCCGTGTGGTCGACGCTGGCGACCCAGTCGCGCATGGCCTCGTTGATGGCGTCCTTGAGGGTGGCGCTGCCGGAGTCGACGGGGACGACCTTGGCGCCGAGCAGGTGCATCCGGGCGACGTTGAGCGCCTGGCGGCGGGTGTCGACCGAGCCCATGTAGACGGTGCAGTCGAGCCCGAAGTAGGCCGCGGCCGTGGCGCTGGCGACGCCGTGCTGGCCGGCACCGGTCTCGGCGATGACCCGGGTCTTGCCCATCCGCTTGGTGAGCAGGGCCTGGCCGAGGACGTTGCGGATCTTGTGGGCGCCGGTGTGGTTGAGGTCCTCGCGCTTGAGCAGGATCCGCGCGCCGACCTTCTCACCGAGCCGGCTGGCTTCGTAGAGGCGGCTGGGGCAGCCGGCGTACTCGCGCAGGATCGTGTCGAACTCCGCGACGAACGTCGGGTCGGCCATCGCGTCCTGCCAGGCGACGGTGAGCTCGTCAAGGGCGGCGACGAGCGCCTCCGGCATGAACCGGCCCCCGAACTCGCCGAACCAGCCGTGCTCGTCCGCGTCGTAGCTCGTGGCCCTGTTGCTCTGGGTCGTCATGGCGTCACCCCCGTCATCGCGGCCACCGCACGGCGCGGCTCGCCGTCCTTCACCAGCGCCTCCCCGACGAGCACCGCGCGAGCACCCTCGGTCACGAAGCGCCGCACGTCGTCAGGTCCGAAGATCCCGGACTCGGCCACCTTGACCCTGTCGTCAGGCACCAGCGGAGCCAGGCGGCCGAAGGTGTCGTTGTCGACGGCCAGGGTCTTGAGGTTGCGGGCGTTGACCCCGATCAGCTCCGCGCCCAGGGCGACGGCACGCTCGGTCTCGGGCTCGTCGTGGACCTCCACCAGCACGGTCAGGCCGAGCTCGCGCGCCTCGTCGTACAAGCGCCGGAGCAGGTCGTCGTCGAGCGCGGCGACGATCAGCAGGGCGAGGTCGGCGCCGGCGGCGCGGGCTTCGATGAGCTGGTAGGGCGTGACGATGAAGTCCTTGCGCAGCAGCGGGGTGTCCACCGCGGCACGCACGGCGCGCAGGTCGTCGAGGCTGCCGCCGAAGCGGCGCTGCTCGGTGAGCACGCTGATCGCGGCGGCGCCGCCGGCGGCGTACTCCCCCGCCAGCGAAGCCGGGTCGGGGATGTCGGCGAGGTCGCCCTTGCTGGGGCTGCGCCGCTTGACCTCGGCGATGACGCTCGAGCCCGGCGCCCGGAAGTGCGGCATCGGGTCACGCGGCGGGTCGACGTCGGCCAGCGCGGCCCGCAGGTCGGCCAGGCTGGTGCCGGACTCCCGCTCCGCGAGGTCGATCCGTACGCCGGCGACGATGTCGTCGAGCACGGACATGGGTCCTCCATCGAATCGGAACGGGTGTGGGACAAGCCTCTCACCCCGGGGGTGAGCAGCCGTAGACCGGCTCAGGGGGCGAGCCACGCACCAACAGGCAGGTTGCGCACGACGGTGAAGACGAGCACCACGACGCCCAGCGCGACCCACGCGGCCCGCGGCACCTGCAGCGGCTCCGCGGCCGCTCCCCCGTGCCAGAGGGCGACCAGCCGCCGGACCCAGAGCGCCACGACGAACGGCGCCGCGACCACGAGCAGCAGGTTGCTGGACGCGGCGCCGGCCAGGTCCAGGTGGGTCAGGTCGTTGACCCCGCGCAGGCTGCCGCAGAACGGACAGCTGAACCCGACCAGGGCGGTCGGGCAGTAACCCCAGGAGCCAGAGGCGTGGGGGTCGCGCAGGTGCAGGGCAAGGGTGCCGAGCGCCGCCACCGCGCCCACCGCCAGCGGAGATGCCATCCGGGCGAGTCGGCCCGACTGGGTCAGCGGCTGGGTCGACAACAACTCGGTCGGCGGCTGGGGTGCGGTGAGGGTCACGGCATGGCCGTCAGTGGCTCGAGGAGTGGAACCCCAGCTTGGCCAGCACGGCGAAGACCACGAGCGACCCGGCGACGAGCGCGACGCCCACCCAGAAGAGGGTCTCGCTGATCGGGTCGAGCATGAGCGCCACGCCACCCACGACGAAGCCGACCAGCGCGACCGCGACCGCGCTCCAGGCTGCGGGGGTGTTGCCGTGGTTGTCAGACATGCGGGCTCCTCGTGGCGGGGGTGTTTCGTGCGGGACCAGTGTATTCAGCGGCTCAGGCGGTGGGGTCGCGACCCTCGTCCATGGCCTTCCACAGCTCCAGGCTGGACTGCTCCTCCGGCACGACGGTCGCCGCGGGGACCTCGCTGCCGGGCGCGTCGTACCTGCTGCCCATCTCCGGCCAACCCGGCACCCAGCGCACCGCGAGCACCGTGGCGAGCAGGGACAGCACGGCCGCCGCGGCGGCAGCCCAGAACCAGCCGGTGAGCTCGGTCTCCACCCCTGCGATGCCTGCCTGCTCGAAGGACGACCGCAGCGCGTCGGGCACCGAGGAGTAGCCGACCACGACGCTGACCAGGGTCCCCAGCGCGGCCAGGGCGCCGAGCACGGCCACGGCCCGCCGGACCCGGCCGCGGCTGACCAGGACGACGCCCCAGCAGGCGAGCACGACGAGGGCCAGCGCCGCCGCGACCGGCATCTCCGCGGCGTCGGGTGAGACGGCGTAGTCGGAGACCTGGGACGCGGATCGGCCTGCACCCTGCGCCCAGGGCTTGTTGCCGGCCACCGCGCCGAGGGCACCGGCGGCGAGCCCGAGCAGCAGGACAGGCCCGAAGGTGCGGCGGTTCGTCTTCTCGGTCATGGGCGGTCAGTCATCGGCGCGGGCATCGGCGCGGGCATCGGCGCGGGCCAGCAGGATGTCGGCGTCGAAGCAGGTGCGGTTGCCGGTGTGGCAGGCGGCGCCCTCCTGGTCGACCTGCACCAGCAGGGTGTCCGCGTCGCAGTCGAGGCGGACCTCCTTGACCCACTGGACGTGTCCGGAGGTGTCGCCCTTGACCCAGTACTCCTGGCGGGACCGGCTCCAGTACGTCGCCCGCCCGGTGGTGAGCGTGCGGGCCAGGGCCTCGTCGTCCATCCAGCCCAGCATCAGCACCTCGCCGGTGTCGTGCTGCTGCACGACCGCGGGCACCAGCCCGTCGGGCGATCGCTTGAGCCGGGCAGCGAGGGCGGGGTCGAGGACGGTCACCCCTCCAGTATCCCGCGACCGTGTATTCCGTTGGTCGAGCAGGTCGCGCCAGCGACCGTCGTCGAGACCCGGTGAGGCGTACGCCGACCGCAGCCGCGTCCATCTGCTGGTCGAGCAGGTCGCGCAGCGACCGTCGTCGAGACCCGGTGAGGCGAACGCCGACCGCACGTCGCGGCAGCCGAGCGTCGGGCCTCGAGAAGCCCGTCGAAAATAGTTCTCCCCAGACCCCGCTCCGGGGCCGAATCCGGGCCCGGAATGTCGGTGGTCCGGCTTGACTGGACCCATGACCGAGACCCTCGCCCAGGCCGACACCGCCGCCGCGGTGCTCGCCGCCGCGCGCGCAGACCGCTCGGTCGCCGACCAGTCCGAGGCCCGACTGCTGCAACACGCGGTCGCCTGGGCGGCGATGCACTCGGTCGACTCGATCACCGACGCCGCCACGATCTGGGACCGCAGGTACGGCGACACCGGCGTCACCGTCGCCGGCCCCGGCGCCCCGCTGGTCGCGGAGTTCAGCGTCGCCGAGTTCGCCGCCGCCATCGGGCTGCCCACCGAGACCGGCAAGGCCTACCTCGGCGAGGCCGTCGAGCTCCGCTACCGCCTCCCGCGGGTCTGGGCCCGCGTCGTCGCCGGCGACCTGCCCGCGTGGCGGGCCCGCCGGATCGCCCGAGCCACCCTGCTGCTCACCCTCGAGGCCGCCGGGTTCGTCGACACCCACCTCGCCCACCTCGCGCACAAGATCCGCCTCGCCCAGCTCGACCGGCTCATCGAGGAAGCCATCACCCGGTACATGCCCGACGAGGCCGAACGCCGCCGCCGCGAGGCCGCCGAGGGCCGCGGCTTCACCATCGACAAGGGCAACGTCTCCCTGGCCGGGACCGCGGACGTGTGGGGCACCCTCGACCTCGCCGACGCCCTCGACCTCGACACCGCCGTCACCGCCGCCGCCCAAGCGCTCAAGGACCTCGGCTCCACCGACACCCTGCCCGTGCGCCGCGCCATCGCCCTCGGCCAGATCGCCCGCCAACAACTCACCCTCGACCTCAACGGTCAGGTTGACGCTGATGCGGAGACCGACGAGTCAGCCGGTGGGGATCTCGACGAGCTCGATCAACGACAGACCCAGCCCGATCGACGAGCAGCCCGGAAGCCGCGGCAGGTGGTGCTCTACATCCACCTCGCCGACGCCGCGGTCCAGCCCGAAGGGTCCGGGATCGGCCACCTCGGGCGCCTCGAGAACACCCGCTCCATGGTCACCGCCGAGCAGATCCGCCACTGGTGCGGCAACCCCGACGCCCAGGTCACCATCAAGCCGGTCATCGACCTCAACGACCACGTCCACGTCGACGCCTACGAAGTGCCCGACCGGATGGCCGAAGCCGCCACCCTCATCGACCACAGCTGCGTCTTCCCCTGGTGCACCCGCCCCGCCCGCACCACCGATCCCGACCAGCACGACGCCGACTGCGACCACATCGAGTCCTACGACACCGGCGGACCCACCTGCTCGTGCAACATCGCCCCGCTGTGTCGACGACACCATCGGTTGAAGACCCACAGCGCCTGGAGCTACACCCCACTCGAGCGCGGTACCTACCTGTGGACCAGCCCCCACGGCTACCAGTACCTCCGCAACCACCACGGCACCCTCGACGTCAGCCACGACCGACCACCCAGACCCTGACCGCCCCACACCCCGCCCCCACACCACCCGGCGGGGCCAGCGGCATGCCCCGACCAAGGTCGGTTCAGCTCAGGGCGCCCACGAAGGCTCGATAGGTCTGCTCGATCGACCCCTCGACGCTCGTGATCACCACCGTGCCCGGTCGATGGACCAGGAGATCCTCGAGCCGACGATGACAGCTCGCCAGCATCTCGTCGCCCCCGCTCGACGCCACGATGTCGCGCACCTGCTGGTGCCACGGGTCGCCGTCGGAGGTGCCGCGCCGGTGGAATCGCGCGACGGCCGGCTCGAGGTCGTCCATCAGCAGGCACGCGACGTACTCGGCCTCGGCGTCGCTGGCGGCGGCCTCGAACCTCTCGAGCTCAGCCAGGCGGAAGATCATCTGCGGGAGGACGACGTCGTGGCCACTGCGGAGGTATGCCGTGATCATCGCGAGGGCGGCCGGCCGGATGAGTTCACCGGCGCCCCCGAAGTTCTCCTGCCACCCGCCGACCAGGGTGCGGAGGATGTCGATGTCGCAGTTGAGCGTCCCCGGGTGCTCATCGACGTAGCGCCGCGCGATCGTCGACTTGCCGATCCCCGGCGGGCCATTGAGGTGGACGAGACGGCTCACGGCTGGGCTACAGAGTCACGGGGCCCCAACCCGGCGAGAAGCTCGCGCAAGCCGTCGGGATAGAGGGGCACCTCGAGCCCGCTGTCGTCGAGGGGACGCCACTCCACCCAGATGGGGAGACCGTTGTCCGCCATCCAGGCACCGTCGGGTCCCACGACCTGGGCATCGGCGAGGCGTCCGGTGTAGACGAAGACGACCTCGTGACCGGGCGTGTCCTCGTGGACGAAGCGGTTCTCCAGCACGCCGAGCAGCTCCGGCTCGAGCAGCGTGGTGCCGAGCTCCTCCTCGATCTCACGCACGACCCCGGAGACCGTCGCCTCGCCGAACTCGACGTGCCCGCCGAGGAGCCGGTGGAAGTCCGTCGGGCTCTTCGTCGAGTCGCGCCCGCGCCAGACCAGATGGCGCCCGCGTGACTCGTCGAGCAGCACCGCGAACGCCTTGACCTTGATCTGGCTCATGGCGAGGACCCTAACGCCGCTCAGGCTCCCTGCTGGGCAACCCACGAGGCGTGCAGGGCGGCATACACGCCGTCCACCCCGACCAGCTCGCGGTGCGGCCCCCGTTGCACGATCCGGCCGTGATCGACGACGACCACCTCGTCGGCGTTCTCGGCCGTGGAGAGCCGGTGCGCGATCGTGACCGAGGTGCGCCCGCTCATCAGCCGCTCGAGGGCCCGGCCGATGCGCATCTCCAGTGCCGGGTCCACTGCACTCGTGGCCTCGTCGAGCACCAGCAGGTCGGGATCGGCAAGATGGGCACGCAGCAGGGCCACCAGCTGACGCTCCCCCGCCGACAGCGACTCACCCCGCTGGCCGACCCGGGTCTCGAGCCCGGCCGGCAGCCCGGCCACCCAGTCCCCCAGCCCGAGCTGGTCGGCGCTGGCCAGGATCTCGTCCACGGTCGCGTCGAGCTTCCCGTAGCGGACGTTGGCGGCGAGCGAGTCGTCGAAGAGGAAGCCCTCCTGCGGCACGAGCACGACACTGCGCCGCAGCGACGTCTGGGCGATACGGCGTACGTCGACCCCGTCCAGCAGCACCGCGCCCTCGGAGGGGTCCATCAGCCGGGTCAGCAGCTTGGCGAACGTGGACTTGCCCGAGCCGGTCTCCCCCACGATCGCGACGCGGGTGCCGGACGCGATGTCCAGGGTCACGTCGCGCAGCACCGGCGGGCCGGTCGGGTAGGAGAAGGTGACGTCCTCGAAGCGCACGTCGATGGGACCCCGCGGCAGCGTCTGGCCCTCGGCGCCGGGGTCGACCAGATCGGCCGGCGTCTCGAGGATGCCGATCACCCGCCGCCAGCCGGCGATGGCGTTCTGGGCGTCGGTGAGGATCTGCGTGCCCATCTGCACGGGGCCAACGAACAGCGACACGAGGAACGCGAACGCCAGCACCTTGCCGGCCGTGATCTCCCCGGCGAAGCCGAGCCAGACACCGACGATCAGGACGCCGGCGTTGGCCAGCCCGGCCGAGATGCCGCCGAGCGAGAACGAGAACGCGGTGAACCCCTGGGCCCGGGTGCTCGCGGCCTTGTGGGCCTCGATCGCGTCGTCGATGCGGCGCTGCGTGCGGGGCTCCACGGCGTACGCGCGGACCACGGCGGCGCCCACGACGGGCTCCGAGATCGCCGACAGCAGGATGCCGACCTGACGCCGGACCGTGCCGTAGGCGTCGGACAGCTTGCGCTGGAAGAACCGCAGCGACAGGAACAGCGGCGCGAAGCAGACCCACACCACGATCGCGAGCTGCCAGCTGTAGATCACCATGATCACGGTGGCCACCAGCATCTGGCCGATGCTCACCACGAAGATCAGCCCGCCGAACACCAGGAACTGGCTCACCTGGTCGACGTCGCTGGTCACCCGGGCGACGAGTGCCCCTCGGCGCTCGGTGTTCTGCGTGAGCAGCGGCAGGTCGTGCACGTGGCGGAACGCCTTGATCCGCAGCGTCGCCAGTCCGCGTTCGGAGGCGGTGAACAGCCGGCTGGTCATGGCGTACGACGCCGCGCTGGTCACCACGACGGCCAGCCCGGCCACCAGCCCCATCAGCACCGTGAAGCGCACGTCGGGGCCGCCGGGGCCGTTGAGTCCGTGGTCCAGGGTCTGCTGGACCGCGATGGGTACGACGACCTGGCCCAGCGAGGCGAGGACGGCCAGCACGAGGGTGCCGCCGATGCCCTCCTTCAGCTCGGGCGAGAAGTGCACGCCGCGCCGGATGGTCTCGAGGGCGGCCATCTCCTCGCCGGTGTCCATCCGGGTGCCGCTGGTGGGTGCCACCGTGGAGGTCGTCACTGGGTCTCTCCCGCCAGCTCGGTGTGCTGTTCGTAGGCGTTGACGAGGTGGGCGTAGGCGGGGCTGCGCGCGAGCAGCTCGAGGTGCGTGCCCCGGTCGGCGATCCGGCCGTCCTCCAGGTGGACCACCTCGTCGGCCAGCCCGATCGTGGCCTTGCGATAGGCGACGACGACGAGCGTCGCGCCGGTGTCGCCGGACCGGAGCGCCTCCAGGATGCGGGCCTCCACCTCCGGGTCGACCGCGGAGGTCGCGTCGTCGAGGATCAGCAGGCGCGGGCGCCGGACCAGCGCCCGGGCCAGCGAGATCCGCTGCCGCTGCCCCCCGGACAGCGAGGTGCCACGCTCCCCCAGCCGGGTGTCGAGCCCGTGCGGCAGCGCCGCCACGAACCCGTCGGCCTGGGCCGCCCGCAGGGCCGCCCACACCTCGTCGTCGGTGACCTCGGCACCGAGCGTCACGTTGCCGCGCACCGTGTCGTCGAAGAGGAACGCGGTCTGCTGCACGATCGAGACCGCGCCCGCCAGCTCGCCGCGGGCGAGCTCGCGCAGGTCGGTGCCGTCGAGCAGGATCCGGCCCCCGTCGGGGTCGACCAGCCGGGTCATCAGGGTGGTGAGCGTGCTCTTGCCGGACGCGGTCGCCCCGACGACGGCGACCGTGCGGCCCGGCTCCACCGCGAACGTCACGTCACCGAGCACCTGCTGGTCCGGGTCGTAGGAGTAGGCGAGGTGCTGGACCTCCAGGCGCGCCCCGGTCCCGTCTGCGGCGGCCGGCCGGTCGCCGTACTGCATCTCGCCGGTGGCCGCGATCACCGCGGACACGCGGCGGAAGCCGACGACGCTGCGCGGGAACTCACCGAGCAGCCACCCGATGGACCTGATCGGGAACGAGACGATCGTGAGCAGGTAGGCGACCGTGACGACGTCCCCGGCGTCGGTGGCGCCGGACAGGACGCGGCTGACGCCGACCGCGAGCACGACCAGCACCCCGAGGCTGGGCAGCGCTGCCAGGGCGGGATCGAAGGCCGCGCGCACGCGGCCGGCTCGGATGTTGACGTCGCGCAGCTCCCTGGCCCGCGCGGCGAAGCGCGCCATCTCCTCGCCCTCACGGCCGAGCGTCTTGACCACGAGCGCGCCGTCGAACGACTCGTGCGCGATCTCGCTGACCTCGGCGCGCAGCTGCTGGGCTCGGGTCATCAGCGGCGAGGCGAGTCGTTGGTAGGCCAGGTTGGCCCCGATCACGGCGGGGAAGACCAGCAGCCCGACCAGCGCCAGCACGAGGTCGGCGAAGAACATCTGGACGACGGCGATCACCATCATCGCGAGCGTGCCGACCGCCATCGGCAGCGGCGCGATGGGGCCCCACGCCGCCTCCACGTCGGCGTTGGCGTTGGAGAGCAGCTGGCCGGTCGGGTGTCGCTGGTGCCACTCCATCGGCAGGGAGAGGTACTGGCGCGTCACGGCGCGGCGGGTGTGGGCCTGCATGCGGTACTGCATGACCCCGGCGCCCAGCCGGCGCGCCACGATGCCGACCGCTCGCAGGATCGCCACCCCGAGGAAGAGACCGAGGACCGCGAGGAGCAGGCCGTCGGAGATCTCGCCGTTCTCGAAGGCGGGAATCACGACGTGGTCGGTGGCCCAGCCCAGCACCCACGCGTCGGCGACGGTGAGCGCGCCGAACAGCAGGCTGCCGACGGTCGAGAGGGTGAAGATCCAGGGCTCGCGCCGGATGGCCACGGCGAGTACGGCGAACCCCTCGCGCGTCGTCGACCCGCGTCGCACCGTTCGCTCATCCGTCACGTGCTCGGCCGCTCCCCGTCCGTGTCTGCTGGCGCCCGGTCCGCACCGGGTCGTGGCGGCAACCCCACCGCCCGGTCAGGGTATTCCCGGCCGAGGACGGTGACCCAATTCCGCGGCCGACTACTCTCGCCGCATGAGCACCCCCTCGCTGGCCCGCCGGGAACGCCGCGACCTGTGCGACCTCGCCCTGGCCCTGGGCGAGGACGCCCCCACCCTGTGTGGCGACTGGACCGCCAAGGAGCTCGTCACGCACCTGCTGGTGCGCGAGCACAGCCCCCTGGGAGCCGCCGGGATCGCGGTCCCGTTGCTGTCGGGCCTCACCGACCGCGAGATGACCCGCGTCGGACGCAAGGACTTCACGGTGCTGGTCGAGAAGCTGCGCACCCCCGGCCTCACGCCGTACGCCCTGCCTGCGGCGGAGCGGCTGCTCAACACGCTGGAGTACTTCGTGCACCACGAGGACCTCCGCCGCGCCCAGCCGGGCTGGGCGCCTCGAGAGCTCGACCCCCGCGACGAGTCCCGGCTGTGGTCGGCGATCAAGGTCGCCGGGCGCGGCCTGGTCCGTCCGGCTGGTGTCCCGGTCAGGATCCGGCGCAGCGACACCGGCGCCGAGGCCGCGCTGCGGCATGGCTCCGACCCGGTCGTGGCGAGCGGCCTGCCGTCCGAGCTGGTGCTCCTCCTCTTCGGACGCGATCAGGTCCGGGGACTGGAGCTGGAGGGTCCCGCCGACCGGGTCGCGACCCTGCGCAAGGCCGACCTCGGCATCTGAGGTGCCCCTGGGGCTGCTGGGCGACTAGCGGACGGGGTGCCCGGCAGCGGCCAGGGACGCCTTCACATCGGTGATCCGCAGGGTGCCGAAGTGGAAGACCGTGGCCGCCAGCACCGCGTCGGCGCCGGCATCGACCGCCGGGGAGAAGTGCTCGACCCGGCCTGCCCCACCCGACGCGATGATCGGGATCGAGACCTCACGGCGTACGGCGCGGATCAGGTCGAGGTCGAAGCCCTCCTGGGTCCCGTCGGCATCCATCGCGTTCAGCAGGATCTCGCCCGCACCGAGCTCGGCGGCCCGCACGGCCCACTCGAGGGCGTCGAGCCCGGCGGACTTCCGGCCCCCGTGGGTGGTCACCTCGAAGCCGGACGGCGTGCCGCCGGCCCGGCGCGCGTCGACCGAGAGCACGAGCACCTGGTTGCCGAACCGGTCCGCGATCTCGGCGACCAGCTCTGGCCGGTTGATCGCGGCGGTGTTGATGGCGACCTTGTCCGCACCGGCGCGCAGCAGCCGGTCGACGTCCTCGACGGAGGAGACTCCCCCGCCCACCGTCAGCGGGATGAAGACCTCCTCGGCCGTGCGGGACACGATGTCCATCGTCGTCGCGCGGCCCTCGTGGGAGGCGGAGATGTCGAGGAAGGTCAGCTCGTCGGCGCCCTCGGCGTCGTAGGTGCGGGCGAGCTCGACCGGGTCGCCCGCGTCGCGGAGCTCCTTGAAGTTGATGCCCTTGACCACGCGGCCGGCGTCGACGTCCAGGCACGGGATGACGCGCACGGAGAGGGTCATCCGGCGGGCCTGGTCAGGGCGAGCGCGTCCTCGAGCGTGAACCGGTTCTCGTAGAGCGCGGTGCCGATGATCGCGCCCTCGACCCCCTCGCCGACCAGCCCCTGCAGGGCCTCGAGGTCGGAGAGCTCGGTGATGCCACCGGAGGCCACGACCGGCCGGTCGGTCGCGGCACACACGTCGCGCAGGAGCTGGAGGTTGGGGCCCTGGAGCATGCCGTCCTTGTTGACGTCGGTGACGACGTAGCGGGCACAGCCCTCGCCGTCGAGCCGCGCGAGGACGTCGTAGAGGTCGCCGCCCTCCCGGGTCCAGCCCCGTGCGGCGAGGGTCCGGCCGCGTACGTCGAGCCCCACGGCCACGCGGTCGCCGTACTCCGCGATGGCCGCGGCGCACCACTCCGGCTGCTCGAGCGCGGCGGTGCCGATGTTGACCCGGCGACAGCCGGTCGCCATCGCGGCGGCGAGCGACTCGTCGTCGCGGATGCCGCCACTCATCTCCACCGCGATGTCGAGGGTGCCGACGATCCGGGCCTGCAGCTCCCGGTTGTGTCCCCGGCCGAACGCGGCGTCGAGGTCGACCAGGTGCAGCCACTCGGCGCCCGCCTCCTGCCAGCGCAGCGCCGCCTCGATCGGGTCGCCGAAGCGCTTCTCGGAGCCGGCCACGCCCTGGACGAGCTGGACGGCCTGTCCTGCGGCGATGTCGACGGCGGGCAGGAGCTCGAGGTAGGAGGCCATGACCGAAATCCTAGGAGCCGCCCCGGTGAAGCCGGACAGGAGTCTCACCGTGACGGCTCAGCGACGCCGGAAGAGCAGCGTGTGCAGCACCGGCGCGGCGAGCAGGCTGACCATGAGCAGGACGGCGCGGACCTCCCACTCGGCAGTCATGAACCAGACCAGGATGTTGAGCGCCAGCAGCAGGCAGACGGTCGTGGCGACCTGCTGCCGGCGCCGGCGTGCCAGCACCCCCGGCTGCCAGTGGGGACGCGGCACCCAGCCGACGAGGGACTCGCGTCGCGTGGCGCGCCGCCGGTTCCGCTCGTCGGCCCGGGCCCGGGCTGCGGTCCGGATGGCCAGCTCCCGCTCGCGCTCGGCGCGCCGCTGGGCGCGCTCCTTGCTCACAGCGACGCGACCCAGTTGCGCAGCAGGGTCGCCCCGGCGTCGCCCGACTTCTCCGGGTGGAACTGCGTGGCGGACAGGGGGCCGTTCTCGACGGCGGCGACGAACCGGTCCCCGCCGTGCTCGGCCCAGGTCACCCGGGGTGCCTGGGTGCGGTCGTTGGTCTCCAGCGTCCAGTGCCGCACGCCGTAGGAGTGCACGAAGTAGAAGCGCTCGTCCTCGACGCCGCGGAACAGGGTGGTGGCCTCGGGGACCTCGACGGTGTTCCAGCCCATGTGGGGTACGACGGGCGCCTGGATCCGCTCGACCACCCCAGGCCACTCGTCGCAGCCCTCGGTCTCGACACCGTGCTCGACGCCGCGCTCGAAGAGCACCTGCATGCCGACGCAGATCCCGAGGACCGGCCGGCCACCCGCGAGCCGCCGGCCGATGATCTCGGGCCCCTTGACCGCGCGCAGCCCCTGCATGCACGCCGCGAACGCACCGACCCCGGGCACGACGAGGCCGTCGCAGTCCAGGGCCGCGGCCTTGTCCGCGGTGAGCGTCACGTCGGCGCCGGCCCGCTCGAGGGCACGCACGGCCGAGCGCAGGTTCCCCGAGCCGTAGTCGAGGACGACGACGCGCGGCCGGCCGCTCAGAGCGAGCCCTTGGTGGAGGGCACACCCGACTCGCGGGGGTCGAACGCGACGGCATCGCGGAACGCCCGGGCGAACGCCTTGAACTGGGTCTCGACGAGGTGGTGCGGGTCCCGCCCCGCCAGCACCCGCACGTGCACTGCGATCTGGGCGTGGAACGCGAGGGTCTCGAAGACGTGGCGGGTCAGCGAGCCGACGTAGCCGGGCCCGGTGTCTCCGCCGATCGTGACGTAGACCTGGCCCTCGGGCTCGCCGGTGTGCACGCAGTAGGGACGGCCGGACACGTCGACGACGGCCTGCACGAGCGCCTCGTCCAGCGGCACGGTCGCGTCGCCGAAGCGGCGGATCCCGGCCTTGTCGCCGAGCGCCTCGCGCAGCGCCTGGCCGAGCACGATGGCGGTGTCCTCGACGGTGTGGTGGGCGTCGATGTGGGTGTCGCCCTCGGTCTGGACCGTCAGGTCGACCAGCGCGTGCCGGGCGAAGGAGTTGAGCATGTGGTCGTAGAAGCCGACGCCGGTGGAGATGTCGGCGCGTCCGGTGCCGTCGAGGTCGAGCTCGACGAGGACCTTCGACTCCTTGGTCTGCCGCTCGATCCGTGCGGTCCTGCTCATCGCATGTCCTCTTCCCTTGTCCCCGTGCCGCTTGTCCCCGTACCGGCCATGGCGCCGGGGCCCATCACATCACCCATCACATCACTGAGTGCGTGCCGGAACGTCGCCATCTCGTCCGGGGTGCCGATCGAGACCCGGAGCCAGCCGTCCGGGCCGACCTCACGGATCAGCACCCCCCGGTCGACCAGGCCCTGCCAGACAGCATGGCGGTCCGCGAAGGTGCCGAACAGGGCGAAGTTGGCGTCGCTGTCGGCCACGTCCAGCCCCTGGGCCCGCAGCCAGGCCACCGTCTCGTCGCGCTCGACGCGCAGCTGGTCGACCTTGCCGAGCAGCTCGGGAGCGTGCCGCAGGGCGGCCAGCGCGACCACCTGGGTCACGGCGGACAGGTGGTAGGGCAGGCGCACGACCCGGATCGCGTCACAGATCTCCGGGGCTGCGGCGAGATAGCCCAGCCGGGCCCCAGCGAGCGCGAACGCCTTGCTCATGGTGCGGGTGACGACCAGGTTGCGGTGCTCCGGCAGCAGCTCCAGCGCGCTGGGGGTCCCGCTGCGGCGGAACTCGCCGTACGCCTCGTCGACGACGACCAGCCCGTCGCCCGCGGCCTCGCACAGCAGGCTGACGGCCTGCGGCGGCAGGGCGGTGCCGGTCGGGTTGTTCGGCGAGGGCAGCAGCACGACGCTCGGCCGGCGCTCCTCGATCAGGTCGCGCGCGGCATCGAGGTCGAGCGAGAAGTCGCTCTCCCTGTGCCCGGCCACCCACTCGGTCATCGTGTCGCGGGCGTACTCGGGATACATGGAGTACGTCGGGGCGAAGCTCAGCGCCACCCGTCCCGGTCCCCCGAAGGCCTGCAGCAGCTGGAGCATGACCTCGTTGGAGCCGTTCGCCGCCCACACCTGCTCCGGCGCGATGCCGTGCGGGGTGTCCCGGCCGAGGTACGCCGCCAAGGCACCGCGCAGCTCGACGAACTCACGGTCGGGGTAGCGGTTCAGCGTCGACGTCACCTCGGCCACCGCAGTGGCGACGTCGGCGACGACGGCCGCCGAGGGGCCGTACGGGTTCTCGTTGACGTTCAGCTGGACGGGCACGTCGAGCTGCGGGGCGCCGTAGGGCTCGAGGCCGCGCAGCTCCTCACGCAGAGGAGGAAAGGTCATGTCAGCGCTCGAACCGGACGCGGACCGCCGCGCCGTGACCGGGCAGGTCCTCGGCCTCGGCCAGCGTGACGACGTGGTCGGCGACCTCCGCCAGCCCCTCGCGGGTGTAGTCGATGACGTGCACGGCCTTGAGGAAGGAGCGCACCGACAGGCCCGAGGAGTGGCAGGCACAGCCGGCGGTCGGCAGCACGTGGTTGGAGCCGGCGCAGTAGTCGCCGAGCGAGACCGGAGCGAACGAGCCGACGAAGATCGCGCCGGCGTTGCGCACCCGGGCCGCGAGCTCGGAGGCGTTCTCGGTCTGGATCTCGAGGTGCTCGGCGGCGTAGGCGTTGACCACCTCGAGGCCCTGCTCGAGGTCGTCGACCAGGACGATGCCGGACTGCTGCGCGGACAGCGAGGTGCGGATCCGCTCGACGTGCCGGGTCACCGAGACCTGCTTGTCGAGCTCGGCCTCCACCTCGTCGGCCAGGCGCACCGACGGGGTCACCAGCACGCTGGCGGCCAGCGGGTCGTGCTCGGACTGGCTGATCAGGTCGGCGGCGACGTACGCCGGGTCGGCACTGTCGTCGGCCAGCACCGCGATCTCGGTCGGGCCCGCCTCGGAGTCGATCCCCACGATGCCCTTGAGCAGGCGCTTGGCGGCCACCGTGTAGATCGCACCGGGGCCGGTCACCAGGTCGACGCGACGGCACGGGCCTGCGCCGTGGGCGAACATCGCGATCGCCTGCGCGCCGCCGACGGCGTAGACCTCCTCGATGCCGAGCAACGCACAGGCAGCCAGGATCGTGGGGTGGGGCAGGCCGCCGTGCGCCTTCTGTGGCGAGGACGTCAGTGCGATCGACTCCACGCCTGCGACCTGCGCGGGCACGACGTTCATGACCACGCTGGAGACCAGCGGCGCGATCCCGCCGGGGACGTAGAGGCCCACGCGCTCGACGGGGACCATCCGGTGGGTCACCCGGGCGCCGGGTCCGAGGTCGGTGACGACGTCCCGCTCGAGCTCGGCCTCGCAGGTGATCCGCAGGCGCCGGATCGACTCCTCGAGCCCCGCCCGGATCTGCGGGTCGAGCTCGGCCAGGGCCTGCTGGAGCGCCTCGGCGGGCACCACGAAGCCCTCGGGGCCGGTGTGCTCGACGCCGTCGAACTTCGCGGTGAACTCGTGGATCGCCTCGACCCCACGGTCGCGCACGGCGTCGCAGATCGGGCGCACGACATGGATCGCGGCCTCGACGTCGAACTCGGCGCGCGGCACGGCGGCGCGGTAGTCGACGGGCGCAGCGCTGTCGGCTGCTGCACCTCGGAGGTCGATGCGGCGGATCATGGCCCGATTCTACGAGGGGCCACAGGCGGCCGACGAACTCGCGACGGCCCTTGGGACGCTGGACGCCACCCAACGACTAGGGTCGAGAACGTGAGCGACACCCTGCCGATGTTCCCGCTCAACGCCGTGCTGTTCCCCGGTGTCAGCGTGCCGCTCACGGTCTTCGAGGACCGCTACCGCGCCCTGGTCCACCACCTGCTGCGCGTGGACAACCCCGAGGAACGGGTCTTCGGCTCGGTCGGGATCCGCGAGGGCTATGAGGTCGGCGACCACGGCGCCCAGTCCCTCTTCCGGGTGGGCTGCCGGGTGCAGCTGACCGAGGTCGAGTCCCACGCGGACGGCACCTTCGACATCGTCGCGGTGGGCCTGGAGCGGATCGAGCTGGAGAGCCTCGAGACCACCGGCACCTTCCCCGTGGGACACGTCGTGGACCGGCCCGAGGCCCCCGCCGCCGTCCCCCAGGAGATCGTCGACCGGGCCCGCGCGACCTTCTCGGCCTACCGGATGGCGCTGACCGACCTCCGCAGCGACCCCTACGCCGGCAGCCTGCCCAAGGACCCGACGTACCTCTCCTGGACGCTGGCCGCCGTGGCGCCGCTGCCGATGCAGGAACGCCAGGCGCTGCTGGAGGCCGAGGACGCAGCGCTGCGGCTGACCATGGTCACCGACCTGCTCCGCTCCGAGCTGCGCGCGATGAACGTCATCCCCTCGCTGCCGGCCACCGAGGTCGCCCGCACCCGGTGGTCTCCCAACTAGGACCGGTCGATGGCGAAGAAGTCCGCCGGCGGCACGCCCGCCACCGTGGCGCTGGCGCGGGCCGGGATTCCGTTCGACGCTGCACGAGTACGCCCACGACCCCCGCGCCGAGTCCTTCGGGCTCGAGGCCGCCGAGGCACTCGGCCTCGACCCGGACCGCGTGTACAAGACGCTGATGGCCTCGGTGGACGGCCGGCTCGCCGTCGCGATCGTGCCCGTCTCGGGGCAGCTCGACCTGAAGGCGCTGGCCCGCGCCCTCGGCGCCGGCAAGGCCGTGATGGCCGACCTCGCCGCCGCCGAGCGTGCGACGGGGTACGTCGCGGGCGGGATCTCCCCCGTCGGCCAGAAGCGGGCGCACCCCACGGTGCTGGACAGCACCGCCCTGGCGCACAGGACGGTGTTCGTGTCGGCCGGACGGCGCGGACTCGACCTGGAAATCGCACCGGCCGACCTGCTCCGGATCACCGAGGCGATCACGGAGCGGGTCGGCCGGTAGCAGACCTGCTGGCGGTGCGGACCGATCAGTTGGTCGTGATCCGCAGGAGCGCGTGGGACGCGTCATCCTCCTGCCAGGCGCTGAGGCCGAGGCCACCGAGCGGCTCGAGGTTGTCGGCGACCTGCGGGTCGTCCCCGGCCGCCTTGACCAGCCAGCCGTCGCCCGCGTCGAAGTTGATGAAGAAGATCGCGCTGGCGTCCCCAGCCTCCGGGACCACGTCCTCGAAGACATCGGAGTCACCGAGGCTGCCGTCCTTCAGGACCTCCGAGAGGTAGTCGGGGTCCGGACCGACCGCGACCATGTCGCCCTCGGTGTCGCTGCCGAGCACGGTCGTCGCGTCCGGCCCCATCTGGGCACGCAGCTTGTCGAGCACCGACTCGATCGCCTCGGGGTCGCCCTTCACCTTCGCGGCGAGCGGGACACCGGAGCCGTCGGAGGAGTTGAAGAACGTCTCCGGGTCGAAGTCACTGCTGATCGCCAACGCCATCGAGTCGCCGGTCAGCGTCTCGACGTCGCCGGGCAGCTCGAGCCCGAGCTGGTTGGACAGCTCCTCCATCATGTCCGCGGCGCTCATCTCGCCACCGGAGTACGACGCCATCTGCTCGACCATGTCGGAGAACCAGCCCTCGTCGAAGCCGACACCGATCGCGGCAGCCGTGTCGTCGGGCAGCGTGCCCAGGGCGTCGTCGCCGCGGTCGGTGGCGAGGATCTTCTGCTGGTCCACGCCCGGGTCACCCGCGACCTCGAGCTCGAGGGCGCCGTCGTTGAACCGGACCGTCGCGGCCATCCCCTTGAAGTCCTTCAGGGCGTCGCTCATCTCACTGGGGACGTCGGAGCCCATGTCACCCATGTCCCCCATGTCGTCGCAGGGCTGGCCGCCGTTCGAGCCGGCTTCGAGGCACGAGGTGGCGGAGCCGGAGCTGCTGAGCCCGGCGAGGCCGCCGACGCCGTCGGCCAGGAACGCTCCGGCCTCGGGAGCGGCGTACATGCTGATGATCCCGGCGTCACCGACCTCGTCGGTCCACTTCTGGTAGTCCTCGTCGTCCGCGAGGGATGCCTCGGCGGCGTCGTCGGCGATGCCCTGCGCGATCTTGTCGGTCTCGGCGACGACCGCCCAGTCACCCTCGATCGCCCAGCCACCGCTGGAGTCGCCGCCCTCACCCGCGGCGCAGTCCTGGATCTTGGCCAGGCCGTCCTCAGCCTTGTCCGCGTCCTTGACCTGCACCACGAGGACCGGCGTCGGCTGGTCCTCGCCGGTGTCGACCGCGGCAACCGCGGCCCTGTCACCGAGCCACGGCTCGATGTCGTCGGCGTAGTCGAGACCCTCGCAGTTGGCGTCCTTCTGGATCTCGTCGAACAGCTTCTCGCGGATGTCGTCGTCGGTGTTCAGGTCGATCTGGTCCTTGAACGCCGGGAACTTGCGCAGCGTCTTGACCGCCTCGATCTTCTGACCACCGCTCGGGTCGAGGTCGATGCTGGCGTAGCCGATCGTGGAGTCCGGCAACGCCTCGGCGGGCTGGGGGCCGCTGCCGAAGAAGGAGGTGGCGGCCCAGATCCCGCCGCCCACGAGCACGAGCCCGACGACCGCGCCGCCCGCGACCAGGGCGGTCTTCCTGCTGCCGCCCGAGCCGCGCCCGGTGCCCGGCTGCAGCGGCGCGCCGCCGCCGCGCTCGAGGTACTCAGGACCCTGGGGGCCGCGGGGCGGGCCGGCCGGTGGGCCCGAGGGTGGCGGAGGGCGGGCCGGAGGGAGGGAAGTTGCTGGACACGGATGACCCCCTGGTCGTGGTGACGGGCACCGAGCGCCCGTCGCGAGAAAGTTCAGGCGAGAGCGTACCGTCGGCGATCGGTCTAGCCCTGCACCTCGCGGCGACGGGAGAGCCCGAAGAAGACGACCACCAGACCCACCAGGGCGCCCGAGGGGAAGGCCACGAACGGGCTCTTGCCGGACACCCGGAGCTTGCCGGGAAGCCGGGTCAGCTCCTCGGCCGTCGCGGCGAGCGGGCCCGGGTCGGGCGGGCCCACCGCCAGGCCGACCTGGTACATCACCCAGGCAGCCAGCACCGAGCCGACGACGACCGCGAACAGCGTCACCAGCTCGGCCCGGTCGAAGACGACGGCGATGCCGGCACCGACCAGCAGGCCGACGACCGCGGCCACCGCGACATAGGTGCCGGTGCCTGAGAAGTCGCCGCGCAGACCGCTCTCGTCCTGGAGCCAGCGATGGTCCATGACGACACCGGTGGGTGGCGTCCACAACCACTCCCAGACCAGGCCGGCCACGACGCCCGCGACGGCCATCAGCACGATGATGATCAGCGCCTGGCGGACCATCGGCAGCACGGCCTCCCTCCCCGCACCCGCCTCGGCGGGCGAGGGCGCCGTCAGCTGGTCAGGCATCCGGGTCCCAGGAGCTGCTTGAGGTCGGCGAAGAGCGCGGGGCTGGGCGTGACGCGGAGCCGGTCGTCGAGCCTCATCACGGTGGTGGAGCTGCGGGTGAGCAGGCGCAGCTGGACCTCCGTCATGCCCGGGTGCGTGCCGAGCACGTCACGCAGCTGTTCGACGACGGGCGCGGTGCAGCGGGTCGAGGGGAGGCTGATCACGACGGGGCCGGACGGCCCCTCGGACAGGTCGGGGACCGAGACCTCCTGACCGTGGATCTCGGGCTGGTCCTTGCTCTTGGACAGCCTGCCCTTCACGGTGAGGATCGCGTCCTCGACGAGGTAGGTGCTGGCCAGCTGGTAGGAGCTGGGGAACAGCAGCACGTCGATGGCGCCGTCGAGGTCCTCGAGCGTGATCATCGCCCAGGCGTCACCGCGCTTGGTGATCTTGCGCTGCACCGACGTGACGAGGCCGCTGATGGTGATCGGGGAGCCGTCGGTGCGCTCCTCGTCGAGCATCAGCTGGCCGATGGTGCAGTCGCTGCCGTTGGAGAGCACGTGCTCGAGGCCGAGCAGCGGGTGGTCGGAGACGTAGAGGCCGAGCATGTCCCGCTCGTGGCCGAGCAGGGTCATCTTGTCCCACTCGTCGATCTCGGGGACCGTCACCGAGATGCCGAAGCCGCCGCCACTGTCGTCGTCGAGCCCACCGAACAGCGAGTCCTGGCCGATCGCCTCGTTGCGCTTGATGTCGACGTACTGGTCGACGGCGGTCTCGTGGATCGCGACCAGCGCCCGGCGCTTGTGCTTCATCTCGTCGAAGGCCCCGGCCTTCACGAGCGACTCGATGACGCGCTTGTTGCAGACCAGCGCGGGGACCTTCTCCATGAAGTCGTTGAAGTCGGCGTAGCGGCCCTTCTCCTCACGACCCGAGACGATCCCGTCGACGACGTTGCCGCCGACGTTGCGGATGGCGGTGAGGCCGAACCGGATGTCGGTGCCGACCGGGGTGAAGTTGGAGGCGGACTCGTTGACGTCGGGCGGGAGCACCTGGATCTTCATCCGGCGACACTCGTTGAGGTAGATCGCCATCTTGTCCTTGTCGTCCTTCACCGACGTCAGCAGGGCGGCCATGTACTCGGCCGGGTAGTTGGCCTTGAGGTAGGCGGTCCAGTAGGACACCAGGCCATACGCGGCGGAGTGCGCCTTGTTGAAGGCGTAGTCGGAGAAGGGCAGCAGGGTGTCCCACAGCGCCTTGATCGCGCCGGCGGAGAATCCTCGCTCGCTCATGCCGGCCGAGAACCCGGCGAACTGCTTGTCCAGCTCCTCCTTCTTCTTCTTGCCCATCGCGCGGCGCAGGATGTCGGCCTGGCCCAGCGTGTAGCCCGCGAGCTTCTGGGCGATCGCCATGACCTGCTCCTGATAGACGATCAGGCCGTAGGTCTCGCCCAGGACGTCCTCGAGGGCGTCGGCGAGCTCGGGGTGCAGCGCCTCCACCGGCTCGCGCCCGGTCTTGCGGCGGGCGTACTTGTTGTGCGAGTCCGCACCCATCGGACCCGGGCGGTAGAGCGCGCCGACTGCCGAGATGTCCTCGAAGGTGTCCGGCCGCATCGAGCGCAGGAGTGCCCGCATCGGGCCACCGTCGAGCTGGAAGACACCGAGGGTGTCGCCGCGCTGGAGGAGGGCGTACGTCGTCTTGTCGTCGAGCCCGAGCTCCTCGAGCACCACGGTCTCGCCCCGGTTGGCCACGATGTTCTTGACCGCGTCGTCGAGGACCGTGAGGTTGCGCAGCCCCAGGAAGTCCATCTTGATCAGGCCGAGGTTCTCGCAGGTCGGGTAGTCGAACTGCGTGATCATCGCGCCGTCGGCGGGCCGCTTGAGCATCGGGATGATGTCGAGCAACGGCTCGCTCGACATGATCACACCGGCGGCGTGCACGCCCCACTGGCGCTTGAGGCCCTCGATGCCGATCGCGGTGTCGACGACCTTCTTGACGTCGTTGTCGCCGTCGTAGAGCGCGCGGAACTCGCCGCCCTCGCCGAACCGCTTGTGGGCCGGGTCGAAGATCTCCTTGAGCGGGACGTCCTTGCCCATCACCGCGGCCGGCATCGCCTTGGTGATCCGGTCGCCCATCGCGAAGGGGTAGCCCAGGATCCGGCTGGAGTCCTTGACAGCCTGCTTGGCCTTGATCGTGCCGTAGGTGACGATCATCGAGACCCGGTCGTCGCCGTACTTCTCGGTGACGTAGCGGATGACCTCGCCGCGCCGGCGCTCGTCGAAGTCGATGTCGAAGTCGGGCATCGACACGCGGTCGGGGTTGAGGAAGCGCTCGAAGATCAGGCCGTGCTGGAGCGGATCGAGGTCGGTGATCCGCATGGCGTAGGCGACCATCGAGCCCGCACCCGAGCCGCGACCCGGACCCACCCGGATGCCGTTGTCCTTGGCCCAGTTGATGAAGTCCGCGACGACGAGGAAGTAGCCGGGGAAGCCCATCTGGGTGATGACCCCGACCTCGAACTCCGCCTGCTTGCGCACGTCGTCGGGGATGCCGTTGGGGTAGCGGAACCGCAGGCCCTTCTCGACCTCCTTGACCAGCCAGGAGTCCTCGTTCTCGCCCTCGGGGCAGGGGAAGCGCGGCATGAAGGTGCCGTTGCCCTCGGTGAACGCGACGTCGCAGCGCTCGGCGATCAGCAGGGTGTTGTCGCACGCCTCACGCAGGGAGTACTTGCCCTCCCACAGCGCGCGCATCTCGGCCGCCGACTTGAGGTAGTAGCCCTCGCCGCTGAACGCGAACCGCTGCCCGGGGCCGTCGCCCGCGGGGATGTCCATGGTGCTGCCGGAGTTGATGCAGAGCAGGTGCTCCTGCGACTTCGCATCGGCCTGGTCGACGTAGTGGGAGTCGTTGGTCGCCACCATCGGGATCTGCAGGTCCTTGGCGAGACGGAGCAGGTCGTCGCGCACCCGGTTCTCGATGTCGAGACCGTGGTCCATCAGCTCGAGGAAGTAGTTGTCGCGACCGAGGATCTCCTGGAAGTCGCCCGCGGTCTTGCGCGCCGCGTCGTAGTTGCCGTGGCGCAGGTGGACCTGGACCTCGCCGGAGGGGCAGCCGGTGGTGCCGATGATCCCCGCGCTGTGCTGGGCGAGCAGCTCGCGGTCCATCCGCGGGTGCTTGAAGAAGCCGTCGCGCCAGGCGCCGGTCGAGAGCCGGAAGAGGTTGTGCATCCCCTGCGTGCTCTCCGAGAGCAGCGTCATGTGGGTGTAGGCACCACGGGCGGAGACGTCGTCGGGGCCGCCGCCGTAGAAGTTGACGCCCTTGCGCTCGAAACGGGAGATGTTGGGCGCGAAGTAGGCCTCGATGCCGATGATCGGCTTGACCCCGGCGTTCTTGGCCTTCTTGTAGAACTCGTAGGCGCCGAACACGTTGCCGTGGTCGGTCATCGCGACCGCCGGCATCCCGAGCTCGGCAGCGCGCTCGGTCAGCGCACCCAGCCTCGCCGCCCCGTCCAGCATGGAGTACTCGGTGTGCACGTGGAGGTGGACGAAGGAGTCTGTCCCGGTCGTCGACATGGGGTCGGGATGCTCCTCGCGGGTCCGGATCGGGTGTGCGCCAGCGGTCGCGAACAGCACCCGTCGAAGGGGCACCAGACGTCCAGCTGGGGGAAGAACGCCAGCGTACGCGAACCGCTCACGCCATCATGGCAGGGCTCACCGACAACCTCAGCCGGCCGCGTCCCCGTCCATCGACGCTGCCGCGTCCAGGCTCTCGGTCACGATCACGTCCACGATCCGGGCGAGCCGTGCGGCACCCAGGGCGGGGGCGCGCCGGGCCATCGCCACGGCGATGGCGCGTTCGCGTCCGGCGTCTCGCGTCGGGTCGTGCTTGAACAGCTGCACGGCCCGGGTCAGCGCCGCGCGCCGTGCGAGCAGGTCGCCGAGCTGGTCGTCGACCTCGTCGATCAGGTCCCGGAAGAACCCGAGCGGGTCGGCTCCCGGCCAGGCCATCCTGATGTCCGGGGACCGCTCCTCGTTGGCCGAGCCGTCGGTGCGCTCGAGCTCGATCAGGCCCCGGTGGGCGTAGAAGGCCCGGGCGGGCGCGTTGCTCTCGAAGACCCAGAGGCAGAACCCCTGGGAACGCAGGCTCTTGATCAGGTCGAGGAGGGTGCCGCCGATCCCCTGCCCCGCGGCGTCGGGGTCGACGTAGAGCGCCTCCAGCCAGTCCCCCTGCACGACGGCGAAGCCCACCGGGCGGCCCTCGTCCTCCGCCACCCAGGTCTCGCGCACCGACAGGTCCCAGCCGGCCATCCACGACCGGACCTCGTCCCCGGAGTGGATGCCCGGCGGCATGGCCGGCACGGCTGCCTCGCGGACCCGGAGGTAGAGCTCGGCCAGCACCGGCAGGTCCTCGGGGGTGGCGCACCTGATCTGGAGGTCTGCCGCCATCTCAGTGAGCCTCGCGGATGACCTCGAGGGCCGAGGCCAGGTCGTCGGGGTAGGTCGACTCGTACTGGACGTAGTCGCCGGAGTCGGGGTGCTCGAAGCCGAGGCGTAGAGCGTGCAGCCACTGCCGCTCGAGGCCCACCCGCTTGGAGAGCACGGGGTCGGCGCCGTAGGTCAGGTCGCCCACGCACGGGTGCTTGAGCGCGGCCATGTGCACCCGGATCTGATGGGTGCGACCGGTCTCGAGGTGCACTTCGAGCAGGCTCGCGAACCGGTGCGCCTCGAGGGTCTCGTAGTGGGTCACGCTGGCCCGGCCGTCGGCCATGACCGCGAACTTGTAGTCGGCCTTGGGGTGACGTCCGATCGGGGCGTCGATGGTGCCCTCGAGCGGGTCGGGGTGGCCCTGGACCAGTGCGTGGTAGGTCTTGTCGACGGTGCGGTGGCGGAAGGCGTTCTTGAGCAGCGAGTAGGCGTGCTCGGACTTGCAGATCACCATCACGCCCGAGGTACCGACGTCGAGGCGCTGCACGATCCCCTGGCGCTCCGAGGCGCCACCGGTCGCGATCCGGAAGCCGGCGCCGGCGAGATGTCCCACCACGGTCGGGCCGGACCAGCCCGGCGAGGGGTGCACCGCCACTCCGACCGGCTTGTCGATCACGACGATCGAGTCGTCGTCGTGGATGATCTTGATCCCCTCGACGACCTGGGGCACGACCACGAGCGGGTCGACCATCGTCGGGATGGTGACCTCGACCAGGGAGCCGGGCATCACACGGTCGCTCTTGCCCACGCCCGATCCGTCGACCAGGACATGGCCCGACGCGATCAGCTCGGCGGCACGGGTGCGGGAGAGCCCGAACATCCGGGCCATCGCTGCGTCCACCCGCTCCCCTGCCAGGCCCTCGGGCACCGACAGGACCCGGTGGTCGGAGCCGGTCATCATGACTCGGGCCCCGGCGTCGTCGGCTCACGGTCGGACGTGCGCCCACCGTCGATCCGGATGCCCCGGAACGCCTGCACCAGGATCAGCGCGGCCGCCACGTTGATGCACATGTCGGCGATGTTGAACACCGGCCAGTGCGGCAGCATCAGGAAGTCGATGACGTGACCGCGCAGGGGCCCGGGAGCCCGGAAGAGCCGGTCGGTGAGGTTGCCGGCGACCCCGGCCAGCAGCAGGCCGAGCGCGACCGCCCAGCCGACGCTGCCGACCCGGCGGCTGAGGTAGAGGACCACGAGCACGGCGAGCATCGCCACGCAGGTCAGCACCACGGTGTACTCGGTGCCGGTGCTGAACGCGGCGCCCGGGTTGCGGGTGAGGTGCAGCACCAGGAGGTCGCCCACGAGGGACACGTCCGCGCGCCCCGAGAGGCGGTCCACGGCCAGCAGCTTGGAGCCGAGGTCGAGGGCGTACGCCGCGAGCGCGACGGCGGCGAACAGGCCGCTCAGCCGCGCACGGGAGGGGGTACGACGGGTCGGATGGGGAAAAGTGGCGTCGCTCAGCGACGTTCCTCGCGCTGCTTGCATGTCATGCACAGTGTGGCACGGGGGAACGCCATGGCCCGCATCTTGCCGATGGGGTTGCCGCAGGACTCGCAGACGCCGTACGTGCCGTTGTCGATGCGCGCCAGCGCGCGCTCGATCTGGGCCAGCTTGTCGCGCTCGTTGTTGAGCACGATCAGCTCCTGGTCGCGCTCGAAGCTCGTCGCGCCCATGTCGGCCTGGTCGTGACCGGCACCGTCGCCTGCGTCACGCATCAGGCCGAAGAGCTCGCTCTCCAGCTTCTCGATGATCGAGCTGCTGTGGGTGCGTTGCCCGTGCAGCTCGTCGAGGACCTCTGCGAGCTCCGCCTTGGTCCAGGCGCCCTCGCCCTCCTTGACGGCGAGTGCGCTGGCCGGGGCCTTCTTGACGGGGGTGGCCTTCTTGGCCGGGGAGTTCTTCACGGAAACCGCCTTCGTGGCCGGAGCCTTCTTCGCCGGAGCGGTCTTCGCCGCCGCCGACACTGCCTGGGTGGCCGGAGCCTTCTTCGCAGGAGCCCTCTTCGCGGTCGGCGCTGCCTTCTTCACAGGGGCTGCCTTCTTCGCGGGGGGAGCCTTCTTGGCCGGGGCGGCCTTCTTCGCGACCGACACGGTCCTGGTGGCCGGCGCCTTCTTGGCGGCGGGCGCTGCCTTCTTCGCCGGCGGCGCTGCCTTCTTGGCGGCGGGCTTCCTGGCCGGAACCTTCGTGGCGGCGGCCTTCGTGGGCGGTGCCGTCCTCACCGGCTCGTCGGCCGTCTTCGTCGAGCGCCGCGACATCACCTTGCGGGCGGCAGAGGCCGCCTGCCCAGCGAGCGACTTGCGTGTGCTAGCCATGGAAAGGGCCTCCCTCGATGCCTCCACGACCTGTGGCGACCGCCACAGTGTGGACGGAGGGTAGCCGCTGGCCGTCAACGTTCCAAGCCGCCTCACCACAAATGACGAGACGGCCGGCCCCCGAGGGGACCGACCGTCTCGGCGTCAGTGGCGCAGCGGGCGATCAGCCCTCGTCCTCGCCCAGGATCGAGCGGAGCCGCTTGGGCGCGTGCTGCTCGTCGCCCGAAGGAGCCGCCGTCTCGGAGGAGCCGTTGAGCGCCTCGAGCTGCTGGGTGAAGTAGCTCTTCAGGCGGGAGCGGTACTCGCGCTCGAACGAGCGGAGGTTCTCGACCTCGCCGCTGAGCTTGTCGCGCTCCTTCTCCAGGTCGCCGAACATCTGCTGGCGACGCTCCGCGGTCTCCGAGTCGAGCATCTGCGCGCGGGTGCGGGCGTCCGCCTCGAGCCGGTCGGCCTTGGTCTTGGACTCGGACTCGAGGCGCTCGGCCTTGGTGCGGGCCTCGCCGACGATCTTGTCGGCGTCGTTCTTGGCCTCGTCGACGAGCTCGTCGGCGTTGCGCGTCGCGATCTCCAGCAGCCGGGCCGCGGCGTTGGACGCCTGCGGGACCGTCTCGATGCGGATCGTCTCGACCGGCGCAGCGGCCACCACGGGGGCGGGGGCAGCTGGCTCGGGGGCCCTCTCCTCCACCTTCGGGGGCGCGGGAGCCTTCTCGGTCGTGACCGGAGCACCCTGGGCGGCGGACAACTTCGACCGGAGGTCGTCGTTCTCCTTCGTGAGCCGCGCGAGCTCGGCCTCCACCTCGTCGAGGAACTGGTCGACCTCCCCCATGTCGTAGCCCTCACGGAGCCGGACCGGAGTAAAGCGCTTGTTGCTCACGTCCTCAGGCGTCAGCGGCATGACCTCACCCATTCATAGATCGTCAGAAGAACTGTCGGTCGAACAATAGCGTCTGGTCCCGGACGGGAGTTACCCGCGCCCGGGCCCCGGCGAGTCAGACGAGGAAGATCTCGCGGTTGACCCGGAGCAGTACGTAGGCGGCGATCATCACGATCAGGAAGCTCAGGTCGAGCGCGACGCTGCCGAGCCGCAGGGGCGGGATCACCCGCCGCAGCGCCTTGATCGGCGGATCCGTCACGGAGTAGACGAGCTCGAGCAGCACGAGCAGGGGTCCGCGCGGGCTCCACGAGCGCGCAAAGACCTGGACCCAGTCCACGACGAACCGGATCCAGAGCAGCGCGATGAAGAACCACAGCAGGCCCTCGATGACCTGTCCAGCGATATGCACGGTGTCGGGCTCAGCTCTGGTTGAAGAAGCCGCCCTCGGCGATCCGCTGCTTGTCCTCGGCGGCGACCGTGACGTTGGGCGGGGAGAGCAGGAAGACCTTGGCGGTCACCCGCTCGATGGTGCCACGGGTCGCAAAGACGAGGCCGGCCGCGAAGTCGACGAGGCGCTTGGCGTCGTTGTCGTCCATCTCGGAGAGGTTCATGATCACCGGGGTGCCGTCGCGGAAGTTCTCGCCGACGGTGCGCGCCTCGTTGTAGGTGCGCGGGTGCAGGGTCGTGATCTTGGACAATTCGGCTACCACTCCGGTGGGCCCCGGCGCCGGACGACGGCGCTCGGAGAGGTCGGACACAGGGGCAGGGCGGGGCTCTCGCACCTTGGGCGCACGAGTCGGCGCCACGGCGGGCACGTCCTGGGTCTCGTAGTTGCCGTCGTACTCGTCGTCGTACCGTCCGGTGTCCTCGAGCAGGCCGAGGTACTCGCCGATCTTGCGCATCGCGCCGCTCATGACTGTTGTCCTCCGGTACTTCGGCGCCCTCGGAAGAGGGCGCTGCTTGGTTGTTCGACCCTACTTGATCGAGGGCCTCGGTCCGAGGACCGCACTGCCGACACGCACGTGTGTCGCGCCGGCCCGGACGGCCTCCTCGAGGTCCCCGCTCATCCCCGCCGAGAGCCAGCCCGCACCGGGGTGGTCGACGAGGAAGTCGCGGCGGATGGCCGCCAGTCGTGCGAACGCGCTGCGGGGCTCCTCCCCGCGTGGTGCGACCGCCATCAGCCCGCGCAGGACGAGCATGCCCGCACCCTCGACCCGGGCGGCCAGCGCCCCCAGGTCGGCAGGGTCCACCCCGGCACGACCCTCGGCCCCGGGCGGGTCCAGGCTCACCTGGAGCAGGATGTCGACGGGCCGCGACCGGCTGTGGGCGCCCTTGTCCAGCGGCCCGACCAGCTTGGCCCGGTCCACCGACTCCACGACGTGGGAGTACGCAGCGACCGCCGCGGCCTTGTTGCTCTGCAGTCCGCCGATGAAGTGCCACCGCAGGGGCAGGTCGGCGCACTCGGCGGCCTTGGCCTCGGCCTCCTGGTGGCGGTTCTCCCCCACGTCCTCGACGCCCAGGTCGGCCAGCAGCCGGACGTCCGAGGCAGGGAAGAACTTGGTGACGACCACGAGACCGATCTCGTCGGGGTCACGCCCCACGGCGGCACAGGCGGTCGCGATGCGCCCGCGCACCGTGGCGAGGTTGGCTGCCAGCTCGTCGCGGCGGCTCATCGGTCGGCCTCCGGAGCGCGCAGGCGGACCAGGCCGGCGAGCCGGCCGGCCTGCCGCCCGTCGCGCCGGAAGGAGTAGAGGTCGGGCGACTCACGGGTGCAGCGCGAGACGTCGACGACGCGGACGCCATCGCGATCGAGCTGGGCGCGGACCCCGGCACCGATGTCGAGCGCCGGCGTGCCCCACGAGGTGGTGGCGGCACTGGCGGGCTCGACGGCGACGACGTCGGCCTGCAGCTCCACCGGCACCTCGTAGCACGCCCCGCAGACGTGCGGCCCGATCCAGGCGGTGATGCTCGAGGGCTCCCAGCTCACGCATCCGCGCGACGGTCGCCGGGACCACCCCGGCGACCAGACCCGGCCGCCCGGAGTGAGCAGCAGCGACGACGCCGGCTGCCGGGTCGGCGAGCAGGACCGGCACGCAGTCGGCGGCGCGCACCACCAGGACGACGTCGCGGCGCACGGTGACGAGGCCGTCCGCCTCGGGACGCCGACCGCGAGGCCCGTCGACGACGTCGACGACCGCGCCGTGCACCTGGCGCAGGTCGGCGACGTCGGCCCCCGGCGCGAAGTCGGCCAGGACCAGCCGCAGGTTCGCCGCCCGGGCGGCCTCGTCGTCGTCACCCTCGATGGAGAGGTTGAGCGAGTCGAAGGGCACGCCACTGACCCCGCCGTGCCTGTCCGTGAAGGCCAGGTCGACGGGGCCGTGGGTGGTCCGGTAGAGGTACAGCGGGGTGCTCCTGTTACTTCAGGAAGTCGGGCACGTCCAGTTCGTCATCGTCGAACTGGACCTGACGGGGCTGACGTGCCGGCTGGGCCGGCTGGGCTGCCGGGGCGGGCTCCCGGCGCTCGCTGGTCGGCGGGATCACCGGAGCGGAGGGGCGGAACTGCACGCCGGCCGAGACCTTCTCCTCGGGACGGCGGCTGGAGACCTGCTGGGCAGCGGCCCGGGTCTCCTCCTGGGTCTGCTGCGCCTTGGGCTCGCGGCGCAGCACGGTGCCCTCGTCGCGACGCTTCGGCATGCCACCGTCGAAGCCGGCGGCGATGACGGTCACGCGGACCTCGTCACCGAGGGCGTCGTCGATGGTCGCTCCGAAGATGATGTTGGCCTCGGGGTGGGCTGCCTGCTGCACGAGTGCGGCCGCCTCGTTGATCTCGAAGAGGCCGAGGTCGGAACCGCCGGCGATCGAGAGCAGGACGCCGTGGGCGCCCTCGATGGAGGCCTCGAGCAGCGGGCTGGAGACGGCCATCTCGGCGGCAGCCATCGAGCGGTCCTCGCCGCGGGCCGAGCCGATGCCCATGAGGGCGGAGCCGGCGTTGGCCATGACGGACTTCACGTCGGCGAAGTCGAGGTTGATCAGACCGGGGGTCGTGATCAGGTCGGTGATGCCCGAGACACCCTGGAGCAGGACCTGGTCGGCCTGCTTGAAGGCGTCGAGGATCGACACGTTGCGGTCGCTGATCGAGAGCAGCCGGTCGTTGGGGATGACGATGAGGGTGTCGACCTCGTCGCGGAGCTGGGAGATGCCCTCCTCGGCGGAGTTGGCACGGCGCCGGCCCTCGAAGGCGAAGGGGCGGGTGACGACACCGATCGTCAGTGCGCCCAGCGAGCGGGCGATGCGGGCCACGACCGGCGCGCCGCCGGTGCCGGTGCCGCCACCCTCGCCGGCGGTCACGAAGACCATGTCGGCGCCCTTGATGACCTCTTCGATCTCGTCGGCGTGGTCCTCGGCTGCGCGCGCACCCACCTCGGGGTTGGCGCCGGCGCCGAGCCCGCGGGTGAGCTCGCGGCCGATGTCGAGCTTGACGTCGGCGTCGCTCATGAGCAGGGCCTGCGCGTCGGTGTTGATCGCGATGAACTCGACGCCCTTGAGCCCGACCTCGATCATCCGGTTGACGGCGTTGACACCTCCACCACCGATGCCCACGACCTTGATGATGGCCAGGTAGTTCTGTGCTGCTGCCACGGCGGATTCGCCTCTCGCTGATCGTGTCCGGTGTACGGACGTCTTGTTGTCTGGGTGACTGTCGGTCTGACGGTCTGGCGTGGGGAAGCGGCGAGATCTGCCGAAACTGTAACCCTGAACCTGAGGGTTATAGTTATGTCAACCTCGCCGTGGTCACGAGACTAGGCAGACGGCGACGCGGAATCGTGGCGACACGCCCGCGCAACGCGCACGGTCCGACATTTCTGCGGGATCAGCGGGTGCGCGAGGACTCGGCGCGAGAGTCGGCGCGAGAGTCAGGGAGTGCCGGCGGTGGTCGGCTGACCCGGCGCACTGACGTCGTAGGTCTGCGCGGGGTGGTCGAGCAGGGCCGCGATCACCTTGGCCTTCTCCTCCGACTGGTCCGCACTCCCCCACATCACGGTGCGCCCGTCGCGCAGGACCAGCGAGATCTGGTCGACGGTCTCCACCGCGACGTGGTCGACCAGCGTCGCGAGGTCCGACGGGAGCGCCGAGATCACCTGGGCGGCCTCCTCGAGCGCCTCGCTGCGGGTGTCGGTGGAGGTACGCACGTGCGGCAGCCCCGCGGGCGCCTGCTGGTAGTCGCGGAAGACGACGCCCGAGGCGTCCATGCCGCGGATCCGGCCACCGATCTCGACGACGGCGATCGCGACCCGCTCCTCGACGGTGATGAGCACGTGGTCGGGCCACTTGCGGGTGACGTCGGCGGACCGCACCACCGCGAGCGACTCGACGCGCGAGCGGACCCGGTCGAGGTCCACGCGCGCCAGCGGCTCGCCGGAGGGTACGGCGGCGGCGTCGCGGATCTCGCTCGCCGGGATCGTCTGCACGCCGTCGACCTCGACCCCCTGGACCGCGAGGACCGAGGAGAAGTACACCGCCCAGATCGTGCCGGCCACCAGCGCGACCAGCGCCAGCACGGCCACGACGTACTTCCAGGCGAGCCAGCGCCGGGCCCACTGCCGCCTCGCGAACCGCCGCCGGCTGCGGGCCGTCGTCTCGGGGTCAGGCATCGGCCCGCTCCGCCGCGCCGTGCTCGAGCAGCGCGAGCACACGGGGGCCGAGCTGGGTCACGCTGCCGGCGCCCAGGGTGAGCACCAGGTCACCGGGCCGGGCCCGGGCGACGAGCTCGGCGGGGACGGCGTCGAAGTCGGGGACGAACGCGACGTGCTCCGGCGGCAGCGGGCAGGCGTCCGCCACGAGGGCGCCCGTCACCTCGGGGTCGGCGTCCTCGCGCGCGAGGTAGACGTCGAGCACCACCACCTCGTCGGCGGCACCCAGCGCCACGCCCATGGCCCGGCCGAAGATCCGGGTGCGGGAGACGAGGTGCGGCTGGAAGGCAACGACCAGCCGGCCGTCACCGGCGACGGAGCGACCGGCCTGGAGGTCCCCGGCGATCTCGACCGGGTGGTGGGCGTAGCTGTCGTAGACCCGGACCCCGGCCGCCTCCCCCTTGAGCTCCATCCGGCGACGGGTGCCGGTGAAGCCCTCCAGCCCGGCCCGCAGGCCGTCGAAGGAGTGGCCCAGGCGCAGGCCGACGGTGAGCGCGGCGAGGGCGTCGAGGACGTAGTGGCGCCCGGGGATGCGCAGCGTGAGCGTGCCGAGCTCGGTGTCGCCGTCGTGGACGGTGAAGGTCGAGGTGGCGCCCTCGAAGCGGAGCCCGCTCGCCCGGACGTCGGCCCGCTCGGACTCCCCCACCCCGACGACCGTCAGGCCGCGTGCACGGGCCAGGTCGGCGAGGTCCGCGGCGCCGTCGTCGTCGACGCAGCACACGAGGAACCCCTCGGGGTCGATCCGGTCGACGAACTCGCCGAAGGCCGCGCGGTAGGCCTCCTCGGTCCCCCAGTTGTCGAGGTGGTCGGCCTCGACGTTGGTGACGATGGCGGCGTACGGGCGGTAGACGAGGAAGGCGCCGTCGCTCTCGTCGGCCTCGGCGACGAACACGTCACCGGTGCCCTCCTGCGCGTTGGTGCCGGTCTGGGCGAGGTCGCCGCCCACGGCGTACGTCGGGTCGGCGCCGGCTGCCTGCAGGGCCACCGTGAGCAGCGACGTGGTCGTCGTCTTGCCGTGGGTGCCGGCCACCGCGACCACGCGGCGCCCGGCCATCACCGAGGCCAGGGCGGCCGAGCGGGGCAGCAGTCGCAGCCCCTGCCGGCAGGCCTCGAGGTACTCGGGGTTGTCCTCGCGGACCGCCGTGGAGACCACGAGCGTGTCGACGTCGCGGACGTGGCTCGCGTCGTGGCCGACGTCCACCCGGGCGCCGAGCTCGCGCAGGGCCGCCAGGGTCGGCGAGTCGGTGCCGTCGCTGCCGCTGACCGCGATCCCGCGGGCCAGCATGATCCGGGCGATGCCGGACAGCCCGGCGCCGCCGATGCCCACGAAGTGGACCCGGCCGAGCCGGTCGGCCGGGAGGATCTCGTCGGGGACGGGGATCTTCACGGGGTCGCCTCCTGGGCACAGGCGAGCACGATCCGGGCGAGCTTCTCGTCGGCGTCGCGCGGGATCAGGGCGGCGGCGGCACTGCCCATCCGGGCCAGCCGCTCGGGGTCGGTGGCGAGGGCCGGCACGGTCGCGGCGACCCACTCGCTGGTCAGCGCGGCGTCGGCGACGAGCAGGCCCCCGCCGGCGTCGACCACGGGACGGGCGTTGAGGTCCTGCTCGCCGTTGCCGATGGGCAGCGGGACGAAGACGGCCGGCAGGCCGACCGCCGCCGCCTCGGTGAGGCTGGAGGCGCCGGCACGGCAGACGACCAGGTCGGCGGCGGCGTAGGCCAGGTCCATGCGGTCGACGAAGTCCAGGATGACGTAGGGGACGCCGGTGGCCACCGGAGCCGCCTCGCCCTTCGGGCCGACGACGTGGAGGACCTGGACGCCGGCGTCGGCCAGCGCCTGGGCGGCCCCGGAGACCGAGCCGTTGATCCGGCGGGCGCCCTGCGAGCCACCGGTGACCAGCAGCGTCGGCCGGTCGGGGTCGAGCCCGAAGAACGCGCGAGCCTCGGCACGCAGCGCCGCCCGGTCGAGCTGGGAGATCATCCGGCGGATCGGCAGGCCGACGTACTCGGCCCGGCGCAGCGGGGTGCCGGGGAAGCTGACCGCGACGCGGGTGGCCACCCGGGCGCCGACCCTGTTGGCCAGGCCGGGCAGCGCGTTCTGCTCGTGGACGACCAGTGGGAGCTTGCGGCGGCGGGCGGCGAGGTAGGCCGGCACGGAGACGTAGCCGCCGTAGCCGACCACGACGTCGGGCTGCACCCGGTCGAACACCGCGAGCGTGTCGCGGACGGCACCGCGCAGGCGTCCCGGCACCCGGAACAGGTCGGCGTCGGGACGGCGCGGCAGCGGCACCGGGGGAATCAGCTCGAGCGGGTAGCCGGCTTCGGGCACCACCCGGTTCTCGAGGCCACGCGGGGTGCCGAGACAGGTGATCTCGACGTCCGGGACCAGCCGGCGCAGGGCATCGGCGGTGGCGAGCAGGGGCGAGGTGTGGCCGGCGGTACCGCCGCCGGCAAGAAGGACGCGCATCGGGGTCAGCCTAGGAGACGGGCTAGAGCCCGCGTCCGGTGACACGGCCCGCGGAGAGTCCCGCCGACCGGTCCCGCCTGCGCTGGGCCAGCGCCCGGGCCGCCTCGGGCTCACGCCGGGCGAAACCGATCAGCAGGCCGAGGGCGACCAGGGTCGGCACCAGCGACGAACCGCCGTACGACACGAGCGGCAGCGGGATGCCGATGACGGGCATCAGCGCGAGCACCATGCCGACGTTGATGATCATCTGGCCGATCAGCCAGACGACCACGCCGAAGGTGGCGTAGCGGACGAAGGGATCCTGGCTCTCGCGGGCCACGCGCAGCGCGGCGTAGGCGATGGTGAGGAACAGCACGATCACCAGCAGGGTGCCGACCAGGCCCAGCTCCTCGCCGAGCACGGCGAAGATGAAGTCGGTGTGCGCCTCGGGGAGGTCGCCCCACTTCTGCTGGCTGGCGCCGATGCCCTGGCCGAACCAGCCACCGGTCGACAGTGCGTAGAGGCCGTGGGCGGGCTGCCAGCCCGTGTCGTGGAAGTCCTTGAACGGGTCGGCGAAGTTGGTGATCCGGTCCAGCCGCTCGGAGCTGGTCGAGGCCAGGAAGATCGCGACCACGCTGACCAGCGAGATCGACAGGACGAAGAACCGGGCCGGCGCGCCGACCACCCACAGCATGCCGAGCAGGATCGCGAACAGCACCAGCGCGGTGCCGAGGTCATGGCCGAAGACCACCAGTCCGGTCGCGAGCAGCAGGCCGGGAACCACGGGCATCATCACCTGGTGCAGGCTGCCGAGGCGGCGGTCCTTGTGGGCGTAGACGTGGGCGGCCCACAGGATGAGGGCGAGCTTGGCGATCTCCGCGGGCTGGATGACGACCGGGCCGAGCGCCAGCCAGTTCTGGTTGCCGTTGCGCTCGACACCCAGGAACGCGGTGAGCAGCAGCAGCACCAGCGAGAAGAAGTAGCCCGGCCAGGCCAGCCGACGGATCCAGCGCTGTGCCAGCCGGCTGGCCACCCAGGCACAGGGCAGGCCGAGCGCGACCCACATCAGCTGGCGCTTGACGACGGCGTAGGAGTCCCCGCCGTTCTCCTTGTAGGAGTAGACGCTCGAGGCGCTCAGCACCATGATCAGGCCGATGGTGAGCAGCAGCGCCGAGGCGCCGAGCAGCAGGTAGTAGGCGGTCAGCGGCCGGTCGAGCGCGTCGCGCAGGGCGGCGTACCAGCTCGCCGGGCCGTGCCGGCGGACCGGTGCCTCAGGCGTCTCAGCCGCCGGCTGGGACCGTCCGGGAAGCAACGTCGTGATCGCCGCACTCCTCCCGTCGGACGCCGCGGAACACGGACGTCGCCTGCCTCAACCTGTCGACCGCCTGCGCACGGCGGCGGCGAAGGCATCGCCCCGCTCGGCGTAGTTGGCGAACATGTCCATGGAGGCGCATCCCGGAGCGAGCAGCACCGTGTCGCCGGGTCGGGCCAACACAGCGGCCGCTTCCACGACGCGCTCCATGGGGCCATGTTCGCCCCCAGTCTCGCCAACTCCGACGTCGATGACGGGGACATCCGGCGCGTGTCGCGAAAGCGCCTCGGCGATGACCTCACGGTCCCGCCCGAGGAGTACGACGCCCCGCAGCCGGTCCCGCACGGCGAGCACCAGCTCGTCGAAGCGCGCCCCCTTGGCCAGCCCGCCCGCGACCCACACGACGGGGTCAAAGGCCCGGAGCGAGGACTGCGCCGCGTGCGGGTTGGTGGCCTTGGAGTCGTCGACCCAGGTGACCCCGTCCACCTCGGCGACGGTGGCGATCCGGTGACCGTCGGGGCGGAAGCTGCGCAGGCCGTCGCGCACGGCGGACTGGGAGACGCCGTGGGCCCGGGCCAGCGCGGCGGCGGCCAGGGCGTTCTGCACGGTGTGGGGCGCCGGCCCGGCCGTCCCGGGAAGCGCGAGGTCGGCCAGCGTGCACAGCTCGGCAGCGCTCGACTCGCGCTGCTCGACGAAGGCCCGGTCGGCCAGGATGTCCTCGACGAGCCCGAGCATGCCCACGCCGGGCATCCCCAGGGTGAAGCCGATCGCCCGGGCGCCCTCCATCACGTCCGCCTCGCGCACCAGCCGCTCGGTCTCCGGGTCGTCCACGTTGTAGACGCAGGCCCGCTGCACGCGCTCGTAGATCCGGCCCTTGTCGGCGGCGTAGTCGCCCATCCCGGACGGCCCGGGGTACCAGTCGAGGTGGTCCTCCGCGAGGTTCAGGACGGCGGCGGACTCGGCGCTCATCGAGTCGGTGTAGTGCAGCTGGAAGCTGGAGAGCTCGACGGCGAGGACGTCGTACGGCTCGGGGTCCATGACCGCCTCGACGATCGGCAGGCCCACGTTGCCGACCGCGACGCTGCGCAGGCCCGCGGCCCGCAGGATGCTGTCGAGCATCTGCACCGTGGTGGTCTTGCCGTTGGTGCCGGTGACGCAGAGCCAGGGCGTGGAGTGGTTCGGGTCGCGGAGCCGCCAGGCGAGCTCGACCTCGCCCCAGATGGGGACGCCGCGCCGGCGGGCCTGGGCGAGCAGGGGCGAGGAGGGCTTCCAGCCGGGCGAGGTGACCAGCACGTCGACGTCGTCGGGAAGCGTCGCGGTGGCACCCTCCCCGAGCCGGACCGTCGCACCGAGGACCTCGAGCAGCTCGGCCTTCTCGGCCTTGTCACCGCCGGTGGACTCGTCGAGGGCCACGACGCTCGCGCCGAGGTGGTTGAGGTTGTCGGCCGCGGCGAAGCCGGAGACGCCGAAGCCGGCGACGACCGCGCGGACCCCCTCCCAGGAGTCGTGGCGGCCCAGGTCGTGGGGGGTCAACTGCCGGCTACCCATTCCGCGTAGAAGACGCCCAGGCCGGTGGCCACGGAGAGCCCGGTGATGATCCAGAACCGGATCACGACCGTCACCTGCTCCCAGCCGAGCATCTCGAAGTGGTGGTGGAGGGGTGCCATCCGGAAGATCCGCCGCCCCTTGCTGACCTTGAAGAAGCCGACCTGGAGCATCACCGACAGGGTCTCCACCAGGAAGAGCCCGCCCAGGATGATCAGCAGCAGCTCGGTGCGGGTGAGGATCGCGAACCCCGCGAGCGCCGCCCCCAGCGACAGCGAGCCCGTGTCGCCCATGAAGATGGCCGCCGGGGAGGCGTTCCACCACAGGAACCCGAAGCAGGCACCCGTGATGGCGGCCGCGATCACGGCCAGGTCGAGCGGGTCGCGGACCTGGTAGCAGGTGGCGCTCGGCGAGATCCGGCACGACTGGTTGTTCTGCCAGATGTTGACCAGCGTGTAGGCGCCGAAGACCATCACCGACGCGCCGGTGGCGAGGCCGTCGAGCCCGTCGGTCAGGTTCACGGCGTTGCTGGTGCCCGTGATGATCAGCCAGATCAGCAGGATCACGATGACGGTCGGGAGCGCGAAGCTGTCGAAGTCGCGGATGAACGAGATGTGGTGCGAGGCCGGCGGCAGCTCGCGGTCGTCCTCCAGGGCCGGCGAGAGGGCCAGGATGCCGAAGACCACGCCGATGACGGTCTGGCCGATCATCTTGGCCTTGCTGCGCAGACCCAGGCTGCGCTGCTTCACGATCTTGATGAAGTCGTCGACGAAGCCGACCAGGCCCATGCCGACGAAGAGGAAGAGCAGCAGCAGCGCCGAGGCCGAGGGCATCGACTGGGTGATCAGCTTCGCCAGGAAGTAGCCGATGACGGTGGCGGCGATGATGACCACGCCACCCATCGTGGGCGTGCCGCGCTTGGTGTGGTGGCTGGTCGGGCCGTCGTCGCGGATCTCCTGGCCGTAGCCCCAGTTGGTGAAGACGTTGATCGCCACCCTGGTCCCCAGCAGGGAGATCAACAGGGCGATGCCTCCGCCCAGCAGCACGGCTCTCATCGCGTGGTCACCTCCCCTTCCAGCAGTCCGTCGGCGATCGCCTCGAGTGCGGCCCCCCGGGAGGCCTTGACCAGGACGACGTCCTCGGCCGCGACATTCTCGCGCACCCAGGCCAGTGCCTCGTCACGCCCCGCCGTGAGGACCGCCTCACCCCGCCACCCGGCCGCGGCGGTCGCGCCCTCGGCGATGCCACGGGCCGGCTCCCCCACGGCCACGACCACGTCGACCCCCGCCTCGGCGGCCAGCCGGCCGACCTCGCGGTGGGCGTCGAGCGCGGCGTCGCCGAGCTCCTTCATCTCGCCGAGGACCGCGACGGTACGGCGAGCGCGGCGGCCACCGATCGTGACCAGCGCGTCGATCGCTGCCTCCATCGAGTCGGGGTTGGCGTTGTAGGCGTCGTTGACGACGATCAGGCCGTCCGCGCGCTCGCTGAGCTCCATCCGCCACCGCGAGACGGCGTCGGCCGCGGTCAGAGCCTCGGCGACCTGGTCGAGCCGGATGCCCACCGCGATCGCCATGGCAGCGGCGGCTGCGGCGTTGGCCACCTGGTGTGCTCCCGCCTGGCCGAGCCGGACCGGGTGCCAGGCGCCGGCGTACCCGATCTCGAACGACGGACGACCCAGGTCGTCGAGCTCGAGGCCGCGCCAGGTGACGTCGCCGGCGGTCCCGAAGGTGAGGGTCGCTGCGGTCGTGCGGTCGACCATGGCGCGTGTCAGTGCGTCGTCCGCGTTGATCACCGCGGTGCCGTCGGGGGCCAGCGCCTCCAGGATCTCGCCCTTGGCGACGGCGATGGCCTCGCGGCTGCCGAACTCACCGAGGTGGGCGGTGCCGACGTTGATGACGGCCGCGACCCGGGGCGGCGCGATCTCGCAGAGGTAGCAGATGTGCCCGATCCCACGTGCCCCCATCTCGACGACGACGTACGCCGTGTCCGCGTCCGCACGCAGCACCGTGAGCGGGACGCCGAGCTCGTTGTTCAGGTTGCCGTACGTCGCGACCGTCGGCCCGGCGGTGGCGAGCACCTGGGCGAGGTAGTCCTTGGTGCCGGTCTTGCCCTGCGACCCGGTCAGCGCCAGCACCGGCGAGCCGAGCGTGTCCAGGACGTGGCGGGCCAGGCGTCCCAGCGCCACGACCGGGTCGGCCACGAGGATGGCCGGTAGCCCGGTGGCGCGGACGCCCAGCACGGCCGCGGCTCCCCCGGCAAGGGCCAGCGCGGCGTAGTCGTGGCCGTCGACCCGCTCGCCCGGCACGGCCACGAAGAGCCCCCCGGGGACCGGGTCCCTGCTGTCGATGAAGGCGGCTCCGTCGACCACGACCGCGGGGTCGCCGTCGACGCTGCCGCCGACGACGGCCGCGATCTCGGCCAGTGTCATGGGGATCATCGGGCAGCCAGCTCCTCGCGCACGATCTCGCGGTCGTCGAACGGGTGCACGACGCCCGCGACCTCCTGCCCCGTCTCATGTCCCTTGCCGGCCACCACCACGATGTCGCCGGCGCGGGCGCGGCGCACGGCCGCGCGGATCGCGGCCCGGCGGTCGCCGATCTCCAGGACCTCGGCGCGACCGCCGCGCGTGCCCTCGAGCACGGCAGCCCGGATCGCGGCCGGGTCCTCGGTGCGGGGGTTGTCGTCGGTCACCACGAGCACGTCTGCCAGGCGTGCGGCGATCTCGCCCATGATCGGCCGCTTCCCGGGTCCCGGTCTCCCCCGGCGCCGAGGACGACGATCACCTGGCCCTGCGTGAGCGGCCGCAGCGTGCTGATCGCGGCCTCCACGGCATCAGGCTTGTGGGCGTAGTCGACGACCACCACGAAGTCCTGTCCGGCGTCGACGCGCTCCAACCGGCCGGGGACGCCACCACCGCCGGCGATTCCGGCGGCCACCCGGGCGGTGTCGAAGCCGACCTCGGCGCACGCGGCGATCGCGGCGAGCGCGTTGGCGACGTTGAAGTCCCCCGGGAGCGGGACCCCGGCATCGACGGCGATGCCGTCGGGCCCCAGCACGGTGAAGCGTGAGCCCCCTGCCTCGAGCTCGACGTCGACCGCCTGCCAGTCGGCGTCCCGGCCGGACAGCGAGAAGGTGCGCACGGGGATCGTGGCCTCCTCGACGAGGCGGCGGCCGTGGGCGTCGTCGACGTTGACCAGGCCGAGCCGCGCCCGCTCCGGGGTGAACAGCGAGGCCTTGGCGGCGAAGTAGTCGTCGACGTCGGTGTGGAAGTCGAGGTGGTCCCGGCCGAGGTTGGTGAAGACCGCGACGTCGAAGACGACCCCGTCGACCCGGCCCATCACCAGCGCGTGGCTGGACACCTCCATGGCGCAGGCCACCACGCGACGCTCGCGCATCATCGCGAAGAGCCCGTGCAGGTCCGGCGCCTCGGGGGTGGTCAGGGCGGTCTTGAGGTCGACCCCGGACACGCGGGTGCCGACGGTGCCGATCACGGCGGCGGGGACACCGGCCTGCTGCAAACCGCTCTCGGCCAGCCGGGTGGTCGTGGTCTTGCCCTGGGTGCCGGTCACGCCGATCATCCGCAGCGACGCCGCCGGGTCGCCGTACACCTTGGCTGCGAGGCGCCCGAGCAGGGCTCGGGGCTGGTCGACGACGAGCAGGGGTACGCCGAGGCTTGCGGCCGCGTCGGCGCCGGCCGGGTCGGTGAGGATCGCGACGGCACCGGCCCGGATCGCAGCCGGCGCGAAGTCGATGCCGTGGGCCCGGGCGCCCGGCAGGGCGGCGTACACGTCGCCCGGCTGGATCCGCTGGGAGCTCAGGGAGAGGCCGGTGGCCTCGGCGTCGCCGAGGTCACCACGAACGCCGAAGCCGGCGCCGACGCCCGCCAGCCAGGTCGCCAGGTCGGTGAGCGTCGTGTGCCACGGGTGTCGCGGGCGCGTCGCCGCGAGGAGGTCCCCGCTCATGACTGGCTCACCACGCCGCGAGGTTACCGCCCTGCAGCGGGTCCCCTGTCACCGTGTGCGGGTGGCGCGTGAGGATCACCACTCGACGGGCAGGTGCGAGGGACGCGTGCCCGTCGGCGGGACGGCGTAGCGGCGCAGGGCGTAGCTCATGACCTTGGAGAACGCCGGGCCGGCGACCGAGCCGCCGCCACCGCCGTTGCGCGGGTTCTGCACCACGACGTAGATCGTGAACCGCGGGTCGTCGGCCGGCGCGAAGCCGGCGAACGAGACCGTGAAGGTGCCGTCGTAGCAGCCGCACTCGGCGCCGACCCGCTGTGCGGTGCCGGTCTTGCCGGCCACCCGGTAGCCCGGGACGGCGGCGCCCGGGGCGACACCGACCTCGGGGTCGATGACCCGCTCCATCATCCGCGTGGTCTGGCGGGCTGCGTTCGCGCTGACCACGCGCCGCGTCGTCGTGGTGTCGGTGCCGACCTGCGCCCCGTCCTCGGTGGTCGCGGTCCCGTCGATGAGGCTCGGGGAGACCCGCACACCGCGGTTCGCGAGGGTGTTCACCGCGGCCGCCATCTGCACGGCGTTGACGGACAGGGACTGGCCGAAGGCGACGCGGTCCTGGGTCTGGTGGGTCCAGATGCTCGGGTCCGGCAGGATGCCCGGGGTCTCGCCGCGGACGCCGATGTCGGTGCGCTGGCCGAGGCCGAACTTGGAGAGGTAGGAGCGCAGCTCGCCGCTGGCGAACTTGTCGGCCGCGAGCACGGTGCCGATGTTGGACGACTTCGCGATGACCCCCGCGAGGGTCAGCCGGATCAGGTCGTGGGGGAACCAGTCGTGGATGACACGGTCCTCACGGGCCAGCGAGCCCGGCACCTTCAGCCTGGTGCGCGCGGTGACCTTGCCGGCGTCGATCAGCGCGCTCAGCGTGAGCACCTTCTCGACCGACCCGGGCTCGTAGACGTCGCTCATGGCGCGTGAGCCCAGGTCCTCCTTCGGGGACTCCAGCGGGGCGTTCGCGTCGAAGGTCGGGTAGTCGGCCAGGGAGAGGAGCTCGCCGGTGCGGCTGTCCATGACAACCGCGACCCCGGAGTCGCCCCGGGAGTCCTCGACGGTCTGCATGAGGACGCGCTGGGTGTACCACTGGAGGTCCTGGTCGAGGGTCGTGCGCAGGTCGTGGCCGTTGACGGCCCGGACGAGGGTGCTCTCCCCCAGCGGGATCCGGTTGCCGCCACCGATCTCGTAGCGGGCCGAGCCGTCGGTGCCCGCGAGCTGGGTGTCGAAGGTGCGCTCGAGCCCGCTGAGGGGCTCGTCGGTGCCCATGAAGCCGATCAGGTTGGCGGCGACGTCGCCGGCCGGGTAGTCACGGACCGGGTCGCGGCGGGTGTCGATCCCCTCGAACCCGGCCTCGCGGGCGGCGTCGACCACGTCGGTGGCGAGGGTGGAGGGCACGCGGCGCGCGATGAACTCGAAGCGGCTGCCCTTCTCGCGGAGCCGCGCGAGGGTGGTGAAGTAGTCGACGTCGAGCCGGTTCGCCAGGAACTTGGCCAGCTCCGGGGCCTGGTCGGTCGTCATGTAGGGGTCCGCGACCACCATCAGCCCGTCGACCGAGTCGGCCAGTGGCTCACCGTTGCGGTCGAGGATGTCGCCCCGCTCCGCCGGGAGCACGACCTGCACCATGCCCTCGGCGGCGGCCATCTCGGCGTACGACTTGGGGTCGATGCCCTGGAGCTGGACGAGACGGGCGCCGAAGATCGACAGCACCATCGCGATGACGACGAACCCGAAGCGCAGCCGCAGGTGGGTGGACCCGCGCAGACTGCCGGCGGGGCGTCGGGACACGGGTCGACCGGCTCGCGGCTGCGGGCGGGTGGGGCGCACGTCGATCTCCGGTCTCAGCGACGGTTCTGGTGGGACTGCTGTTGGTTCTGCTGATTCTGCTGGTGCTGGTGGGACTTGTCCCCGTTTCTACCGTGCCCGTCGCCCCGGACCGCCGACGGCGCGCCCGAGTGGCCGTTGCCGTCTCCGGAGACGGCCGGTGCCTCGACCAGGATCGGCGGCGGGTTCAGGATCGCGGGCAGGGCCGGCGCCTTCGGCTCGAGGCGCAGCTGGTTGAGCCGCGTGGCGACGGTCGGGACGCCGAGGATCTTCCCGTCGGAGAGGTCGAGGTAGGCCGGGACGGGCGCCGTGACCATGCCCATCCTCTGCGCCTGCTGGGCCACGCGCTGCGGGTCGCGCAGGTCGTCGAGCTCCATCCGCAGGGTCTGCTCGCGCGCCGAGAGGTTGCCGGCCTGGGTCTCCAGCGACGTCGCGGCGAACGACGCCTGCTGCATCGAGGTGTTGAAGAGCAGCAGGCCGACCACGCCGCCGAGCAGCACCAGCGACACCAGGGTCACGAACGGCACCCGGGCGGCCCGCACGCGCCGGCGCGGCACGACACTCAGGCGGGCCCGCTCGACGGCCGCCTCGGCGATGCGTGGCACCCGCGAACGGATCTGGAATGCGGGGCTGCTCATCGGGCGACTCCTCGGTCGTGACGTGGTGCAGGGCGGACTCGTTCGATGGCACGCAACCGGACTGAGGCTGCGCGCGGGTTCTCGGCGATCTCGGCGGCGTTGGCCTTCTCGGAGCCACGGGTGACCAGGCGCAGCGCCGGCTCGGAGCCCTCCGGCACGAACGGCAGGTCCACCGGCACCTCGCTGCGGGTCACCGCGGTGAAGGCCTGCTTCACCAGCCGGTCCTCGAGCGAGTGGTAGGACTCCACGACCACCCGGCCACCGACCCCGATCGCGTCGATGGCGGCGGGGATCGCCCGGCGGAGCACGGCCAGCTCGTCGTTGACCTCCATCCGCAGCGCCTGGAAGGTGCGCTTGGCGGGGTGGCCGCCGGTACGCCGCGCCGGCGCCGGGATCTCGGCGTACAGCAGCTCGACCAGGCGGGCCGAGCTGCTGAAGGGCTCGACCTCGCGCTCGCGGACGATGGCTCCGGCGATCTTGCGCGCGAACTTCTCCTCGCCGTAGTCCCGGAGCACCCGGGTCAGCTCGGCGGCGGAGTAGGTGTTGAGCACGTCCGCGGCGGTCATGCCCCGGGTGTCGTCCATGCGCATGTCGAGCGGCGCGTCCGCGGCGTAGGCGAAGCCGCGCTCGCGCACGTCGAGCTGCATCGAGGAGACGCCGAGGTCGAAGAGGACCGCATCGACGCTGGCGAGGCCCTGCTCGGCGACCACGTCGAGCAGCTCGTCGTAGACGGCGTGCACGGGGGTGAACCGGTCACCGAAGGGCGCCAGCCGCTGTCCGGCCAGCTCGAGGGCTGCGGTGTCGCGGTCGATGCCGATCACGCGGGCCTGCTCGCAACGGGTCAGCACCGCCTCGGTGTGGCCGCCCAGACCGAGGGTGCAGTCGACCATCACCGCACCCTCGTGCTCGAGGGCGGGCGCCAGAAGTGCAACGACCCGGTCGAGAAGCACCGGGACGTGGCGGGGGTTGCTCATGATCGGGGCCTACCTGCCCAGACTCGCGAAGAGCAGGAAGGTGACCGCGAGGCCGACCGAGGTGGCGGCCGAGAAGGCCATCAACGCGGCGGCCTCCTGGGCCTGGTGACGCACCCGGCGTACCGGTGCCACTGGTGTGATGCTCATGTCGACCCCCGCTCGAAACCTTGGGTGATGCCTGATGCTGCGAATCCGCCGAACCAGGTCCCTGCCCGCTCCCCTGATGGGAAGTCGCCGTCTGGAGCCGGGGAAGTTGCCCCAGATGGCGATGGAGGGAGCGGGCCCGAGACCTCGTCCTGCGGATTCGTGTGCAGTTGTGCCGTGCTGTGCGGTGGAACGGTTCGGGGTCAGACCCCGGGGAAGACCTCTTCGCTGAGCTCGGAGAACTTCGTCTCCTGCTCCGCGGAGTACTGCTGCCAGCGCGCCGGGTCCCAGATCTCGATCCGGTTCATGACGCCGATGACGACGACGTCGCGACTGAGCGAGGCGTACTCGCGCAGCATCGGCGTGATCGTGATCCGGCCCTGCTTGTCAGGCAGCTCCTCCGAGGCGCCGGCGAAGAGGAAGCGCGTGTAGTCACGCGCACCCTTCACCGTCACCGGAGCTTCCTGGGCGCGGCGGGTGAGCTCCATGAAGTCGGCCATCGGCCACACCGTCAGACAGAACTCCTGCCCTCGAGTCACCACGAGCCCCTCCGCCAGTTGGTCCCTGAACTTGGCCGGGAGGAACAGCCGCCCCTTGTCATCGAGCTTGGGGGTGTAGGTGCCCATGAAGAACATCAAGCACCCCCCACTCCCAGTTCCTCCACTGCGCACCACTTTACTCCACATCCCTCCACCGTCAACCACAAACAGCGTGTTTCGGCGGCGAAGTGGGCGGAGCTGCGTCCCCGGGCACACCCGCCCTGTCCCGCCTGTTTGCGCAGGTCACGGGCGCAGCGAGGCTCACCGCGGGGCGACGTACGGCGTCGGGGGCGGGCCGGTGGAGGAGAGTGGAGGAAGAAGTGGGGAACCGTGGAGGAACCGGGGTGGTTCGATCCGCAACCAAACCGTGACCGGGCGAGTCAGATCCATCGAGGATGACGACGCGTATCTTTCCGACACGCCCTACGGTGGGTGACAACGGACGACATGAGTCGGCCCAGGGGGTGCGCCGTCGGCGTACATGAAGAGGGAAGGACCGGACGTGGGAGCTCCGAACACAGGAGGCGCCGATCTCGACACCCTGGCCAGGGTCGTGGGCCGGGTACGGGGGAACATCGAGCGGGTCATCGAGGGCAAGCCGGACGTCGTCTCCTCAGCACTCGTGGTGCTGCTCGCCGAGGGTCACCTGCTCATCGAGGACGTCCCCGGCGTCGGCAAGACCATGCTCAGCAAGGCGCTCGCCCGCAGCATCGACTCGACCGTCCGGCGCATCCAGTTCACGCCCGACCTGCTCCCCTCGGACGTCACCGGGGTCTCGGTGTTCAACCAGAACACCCGCGAGTTCGAGTTCCGGCCGGGCGGCGTCTTCGCCAACATCGTGGTCGGTGACGAGATCAACCGCGCCTCCCCCAAGACCCAGTCGGCGCTGCTCGAGTGCATGGAGGAGCGCCAGGTCACGGTCGACAACATGACCTACCAGCTCGACACGCCCTTCATGGTGATCGCGACCCAGAACCCGATCGAGATGGAGGGCACCTACGCCCTCCCCGAGGCCCAGCGCGACCGCTTCATGGCGCGGGTGTCGGTGGGCTACCCGGTCGAGGCGGCCGAGATCGCGATGATGAACAGCCACGCCGGCAGCACCAACCCGCTCGACGACCTCGAGCCGGTGACGGACGCGGCGGAGGTGCGCAAGCTGACCGGCATCGTCGCCCAGGTCTACGTCTCCACGGCCGTGCAGCGCTACACCGTCGCGCTCACCTCGGCCACCCGTCGCTCGGAGGACCTGACCCTGGGGGCCTCCCCCCGGGCCACCCTGCACCTGATCCGCGCGGCCAAGGCCATGGCGGCCATGCAGGGCCGCGACTACGTGCTGCCCGACGACGTGCACACCCTGGCCCGCCCGGTCCTGGCGCACCGGCTGCTGCCCAGCGTCGAGGCAGCGATGAGCGGACGCTCCACGACGACGATCCTGGACGGCATCGTCGCGAACGTGGCGGTCCCCGAGGGGACCCGTGCGTGAGGCACTCGCCGGCCTGACCGTCCGCGGGCGGGCCTTCGTCGCTGCCGGAATCACCGCCATCGTGTGCGCGGTCGTGCTCGGCCAGTCCTCGTTGACCCGGGTCGGCGTCCTGGTGCTGGCGCTCCCCCTCGTCACCGCCGCGGTGATCGGCCGCAGCCGCTACCGCCTGGCCCTGGTCCGCACCGTCACCCCGCAGCTCGTTGCTGCCGGCCAGCCCGCCCGGGTGAGCCTGGCCCTGACCAACGAGGGGCGTACGCCGAGCGGCGTGCTGCTGCTGGAGGACCACGTGCCCTACGTGCTCGGCACCCGCCCGCGGTTCGTGCTCGAGGGGATCGGCCACGGCTGGCGGCGCCACGTCACCTACCAGGTGCGGTCCGACGTACGCGGTCGCTTCGACATCGGCCCGATGTCGGTGCGGGTCAGCGACCCGTTCGGCCTCATCGAGCTGGGCCGGGCCTTCCGCACGACCGTGCCGCTCACGGTCACGCCCCGCACCGTGCCGCTGCCGAACATCCCGCTGGGTGGCGCCTGGAACGGGTCCGGCGACAACCGGCCACGGGCGTTCGCGACCGGCAGCGCGGAGGACGTCACCGTGCGTGACTACCGTCGCGGCGACGACCTCCGTCGGGTCCACTGGCGCAGCTCCGCCCGCGTCGGGGAGCTGATGGTCCGCCGCGAGGAGCAGCCGTGGCAGTCGCGCGCCACCCTCTTCCTCGACAACAGGCTGCGCTCCCACCGGGGCCAGGGCATCGCCTCGTCCCTCGAGGCCGCGGTGTCCGCCGCCGCATCGGTCGCGGTCCACCTCAGCCACCGCGGGTTCACCGTGCGGCTCGTGACGGCGACCGGCGAGGACCCCAACAGTGCCTGGCACTACCGCGACTCCGACCTCAACACCGCTCCGCTCCTCGAGGCCCTCGCCGTCGTGCAGGCGGTCCACCAGCCGCAGCTCGACACCGGATGGCTCGCCGAGGGCGCCATCGGCGGCCTGACCGTGGCCGTCTTCGGCAGCTTCGAGGCGATGGACATCCCCGTCCTGCGCCGGATGCAGCACCAGGCCGGGTCGGCGATGGCGATCGCGCTCGACGTCGATGCCTGGGTCTCGCCGAGGGACGTGGACGGGAGCGCGACCCCTGCGCTGGCCCAGCAGGGCTGGCGGGCCGTGCCCCTCCGACCGCGGGACCGGCTCGACAACGTCTGGCAGGAGCTGGGGCGCAGCAGTGCCCGCTCCGCGCGCGCCGGCGGGATCGTCGCTCCCCTGCCGGGGGTGGGTCGATGAGGCGCAGCCGGGGTGGTCTCGCGACCGCGGCAGTGCTGGCCGGAACCGCCGCCGCCACGACCTGGATCGCGATGTTCTCCTGGCGCGGCTTCACCCAGATGCCGGGCCGGTTCCTGGGTCCGCTGTTCGTGCTGGCCGTGGTCATCGCCGGTGTCGGTGCGCTGGCGCGCTGGTCGCGGTTGCCCGCTCCCGTCGTCGTCGGCCTGCAGCTGCTGGCCTCGGGGCTCCTCGCGAGCACGATGCTCAGCGGCTCCCCGATCCCCGTCGGGCCGGCGTGGGCACGGATGGCCGACAGCTTCTCGGGCGCGCTGACCACCGCGGACCGCTACGCGGCGCCGATCCCCGCGAACGCTCCTGGCATCCATCCCCTGCTCATCGTCGGGGGGCTGGTCTGCCTGCTGCTCGTCGACGTCCTGGCCTGCACCCTGCGACGCGTGCCGCTCGCGGGTCTCCCCCTGCTCACGATCTACAGCGTCCCGGTCAGCCTGCTCGGCGGCGGCGTCACGTGGTGGGTGTTCTCGTTGACGGCGGCCGGCTTCATGGGCCTGCTCTTCCTGCAGGAGAGCGAGCAGGTCGCCCGCTGGGGACGCCTGCTCGGCGAGGACCCTGCCGCGGCCGACCCCGCCGCGTTCGGCGTCACCACCGGTGCGGTGCGCGCGAGCGCGGGCACCATCGGCGGCGTCGCCACCGCCCTCGCGGTGGCCCTTCCGCTGCTGATCCCCACCCTCGACGTGCACCTGCTGGACTTCGGCGCGGGGCCGGGCGGCGACTCCGACATCACCATCACCAACCCCATGACCGACCTGAAGCGCGACCTCACCCAGGGCGAGAACATCCCCCTGCTGCGGGTCACGACCGACGACCCCCACCCGGCGTACCTCCGGATCTCGGTGCTCAACCGGTTCTCCGACAACGAGTGGAGCTCCGGGGACCGCGACGTCCCCACCACCAACCTGGCCGACGGTGACATGCCGGCGCTGCAGGGAGTGGCCTCCACGCTCAACCGCACGGAGTACGACTACACGGTCGACGTGAATCCGACCTTCTCCTCGACCTGGTTGCCCACCCAGGCCCCGGCGACCCGGGTCGAGGCGTCCGGCGACTGGCGCTACGACCTGTCCACGATGGACTTCATCGCCGGCGAGCCGGACCTTTCGACTGCCGACCTCAGCTACTCGATGACCGGGGTGCAGCTGGAGCTGTCCGCGCAGGCCATGGCCCGGGCACCCTCGTCGTCCGGCCTGGTCAGCAAGGCCTACACCGAGCTGCCCCCGGGCATTCCCACGATGGTGCGCACCTTCGCCAACGAGGTGACCCGGGAGGCTCCGTCCCGGTTCGAGAAGGCGGTCGCCCTGCAGAACTGGTTCCGCAGGGACGGTGGCTTCACCTACGACACCAGCGTGGCGTCGGGCAACGGCACCGACGAGCTCGTCGCGTTCCTCAGCGACACCGGGGACGGTCGCACCGGCTACTGCGAGCAGTTCGCCTCCGCGATGGCGGTGATGGCACGCATCCTCGGCATCCCCGCCCGGGTCGCGGTCGGCTTCCTCCAGCCCCAGGCGATCGGGCCCGGCACCTGGGAGTACCGCTCCCACGACCTGCATGCCTGGCCGGAGCTGTTCTTCCCGGGGTCCGGCTGGGTGCGCTTCGAGCCCACCCCCGCGGGTCGCGCGGTCAGCGTGCCCGGCTACACCACCCAGGACGTGCCGACCTTCAACCCCACCGGCCCCTCGGGCAACCCCCGCGCGGACGACGAGCTGCCCAACCGGGGCGAGAGCAGCAGCTCGACGCCCAGCGAGGCCCCGGCCGACGCCGCCGCTGGCGACCCCGGGCCGCCCTTCCCCTGGCTCGTGGCGTTCGGCACCCTGGGTGCCGGCATGATCGGGGCACTCCTGCTGCTCCTCCCCCGCGGGCTGCGTCGGTCCCGCCGTGAGCGTCGGCTGGCCGGTGGCCCCGAGGAGCTGTGGGCGGAGCTGCACGCCACCGCGCTGGATCTCGGAGTGCCCTGGCCCGAGGGCCGCTCACCGCGCGAGACCCGCAACCAGCTCGTGCAGCATCTCGGCGCCCCGGTGGGCCCGGACACGGCCGAGCGCCCCGAGCACGGGGCCAGCGTGGCACCCGAGGCGGTCACGGCCCTCGACCGGATCGTCGGTTCCCTCGAGCAGCTGCGCTACGCCCGCCTGCCGGAGCCGGCGCGGCCGCTCCGGACCGAGCTGGAGACCTGCCTGGCCTCGCTGCAGGGGGGCGCCACGCGCGGAGCCCGGCGACGCGCCGAGTGGTGGCCGCGCTCGGTGGTGTCCTCGTCGCGGCGCTCGGTGCACGCTCCGGCACCGCGGCCGGTGGAAGCGAGGTACGGCGGGGTCGTCGACCACGTCGGGTGAGGTCGACCTGAGGTCGGCGACCTGGGGTCGGCGCTGGGTCAGAAGCCGCCGTTGTCCTCGCGGCGGCGACGCCACCGGTGCTCCATGCGCTCCATGAAGGAGCCGGAGTGGGACCGGCGCGGACGGCGGATCTTGCCCGACCTGCCACCGTCGATGACGGTGAAGCCGTGGGTCTGGTGCCCGGCATTGCGGGGATCGGCCGAAGATCCGCCCTGCTGACCGCGCAGGGCGGTCACGGCGATCGTCGCCGAGGCCAGCATGATGACGAAACCAACGATGCCGACGGCCCAGTACTCGGAGATGACGCCGGTCATCAGCACGGCGATGCCGATTGCGAAGCAGATGCCCGCGATCAGCGCCCGACGTCGAGCGGAGCGGCGCAACGAGGTCCCGCGCAGGGTGGACGCGAGCTTGGGGTCCTCCTCGACGAGAGCGCGCTCCATCTGCTCAAGCAGTCGGAGCTCCTCTTCGGAGAGCGGCACCGTTCCTCCACAAGTTCGAACGCGGCACGTGGGCTTCGTCGCCGGCGTGTTTCAAGTCTAGGCAGCGTGTGGTGATCGCGGTAGCCGGGTTCGAGAAATTCGTCAACGAACTGTCCCAGAACCCTGTTTTCGCCGAGCCCGGGTCCGGGCAGCGGCGTCCGGGACGCGGGTCTCAGGGCAGCAGGCTGGCGGGGCGCACGGCCGCCGCACCGAACCTCGTCGTCGCCCGGTCGACCGCCCGGTCGGCGTCGGACCAGCCACGCTCCCGCTCTCCCAGGACCAGCTGGCGCTGCACCGTCTCCCGTGGGACCAGCCCCTCGACCCGCACCCCCACCAGCCGGAGCCGGGCTCGCTGCAGCCCGAGGGCGTCGTACAGGCGGGTGGCCGTGCGGTAGATCTCCTGGGTCACGTCGGTGGCCTCGGGCAGGGTGCGCGAGCGGGTGATCGTGGTGAAGTCGGCGAACCGCACCCTGATCGTGACGGTGCGACCGGCCACCCCGGCGACCCGCATCCGGCCGGTGACCTTCGCGGACAGCCGCAACAGCTCCCGCACGACCACCTCACGGTCGTCGGTGTCGCGGCCGAAGGTCTCGTCGGCCCCCATCGACTTGTCGGGCTCGTCGGAGCCGCGGCGTGGGGTGATCACCCGCCGGTCCGCACCCCACGCCAGCTCGTGGAGGTGGCTCCCGAGGCTCGCGCCGACTGCCCTCTGGAGGGTGCGCAACGGGGTGTGCGCCACGTCGCCGACCGTGACCAGCCCCAGGCGGTGCAGCATCGCCCGGGTCTTCTCCCCCACGCCCCACAGCTCACCCACGTCGAGGGGGTGGAGGAACGAGGTGACCGACTCGGGCGGGACGACCAGCACCCCGTCCGGCTTCGCCCGGCGACTGGCCAGCTTGGCCACCGACACCGAGGCCGCGACCCCCACCGAGCAGGTGATGGCCTGCTCGTCGTGGATCGTCGCCCGCAGCTGCTCGGCGATCTCCAGCGGCGAGCCGAGCCGGCGGATCGACCCGCGCACGTCGAGGAAGGCCTCGTCCAGCGAGAGCACCTCGACCAGCGGCGTGACCCGGCGGAAGTTCTCCATCACCGAGGCCGAGACCCGCCCGAACTCCTCGAAGTCGGGCGACAGGACCACCGCCTGCGGGCACAGCCGCCGGGCGCGGGTGGTCGGCATCGCCGAACGCACACCATGGGCCCGGGCGAGGTAGTTGGCCGACAGCACCACCCCACGATGGCCACCCCCCACGATGACGGGGACCGACCACAGGTCGGGACGGTCCCGGGTGGCCACGGACGCGTAGAACGCGTCCATGTCGACGTGCAGGATCGGGCAGGAGTGCGAGGGGTCGGTCATGGCCGACCTCCCGCACTAGCGCGCCAGGAAGTGCAGCTGGGTCGCGAGGGGGAGGTACTCGGTGCGCTCGGACACGGCGTGCTCGAGCTCGACCAGGGCCGCGGTGGCACCGGGCTCGAGGTCGAGCAGGGAGCTGGGCACCAGGTCAGCGAAGACGCGTACGCCGTGCACGCCCGCGAGCTCGAAGCCCGCACCGGCCAGCAGGCGGGTGATCTCGTCCTGGGTGAACCGGCGGCCTGCCCGGCCGTGGGGTGCGGTGTCGTCGAGGAGCGCGAGCGCCTGCGGGAAGTGGCCGGCCATGGCGCGGGCAATGACCGCGGCATGCCGCTGGGCGACCAGGAGGCTGAGGGCGCCGCCGGGACGCAGCACCTCGCGGATCGTGGCCAGCGCGGCGGCCGGATCCTCGATGTACTCGAGGACGCCGTGGCAGAGCACCACGTCAGCGCTGTCGGGACCGGTGACGTCGAGCAGGTCGCTCGCGTCACCCTGGAGACCGGCGACCTCGACCCCTGCCTCGCGGGCCCGTCGGCCGAGGGAGGCCAGGGCGTCGGGGCTGGGGTCGATGACCGCGACCCGGTGACCGAGCTCGGCGACGCGGACGGCGAACCCCCCGGTGCCACCGCCGATGTCGAGGACGTCGCGGCTGCCGCCGGAGCCGGCATCCAGCACCGGACGCAGCGCTTCCCACACCACGGCGGTGCGAGCAGCACCCCGTCGTTCGCTGGGCCGTTCGCTGGGCCGCTCGTTGGGCAGCTCGCTGGACCGTTGACTGGCAGGCATGCCTCACACCCTAGTGCGGTGGTTCTTCCCTGCCCCCCGCGGAGGCGTGAGCGCAGCGAGCGGCTTCGTGGGGTCATCATCCGGGGCTCCCGGGGCTGCGGTGCCACAGCTTGCGGTCCACCAGCTTGTGGGAGTCCTTGGGCGTCTCGCCCGCCGGTTTGATGTCGGCGTAGGGCGACATCCTGAACCCGCTGGAGTGGACCAGCACCCGGCGCTGGCCCATGCCGCCGGCGGCGCCCTTCTCCGTGGGGTCGCCCGGAGGCTGGGCCATGACCGGCCGGGTCGACCGGCTCTCCGCCGCACCGACGACCGCGCCCTCGATGCCCACCCCGCCGAAGCCCTCGGGGACGACCGCCATCGCCGCACGGACCGCCTCCATCCCCTCCGCGGAGGTGGCCGCCGACCGCCAGAGTGCGAACAGCTCGGGCAGCTCCCAGCAGCCGGTGGCGCGCAGGGAGACACCTCGCCGGCCGGTGCGACGCAGCTCGCCGCGCACGACCAGCAGCCAGGAGTGGAAGACGGTGGCGGCGTAGGGCCCCTGGGCGTCCTCGAAGAACGTCGCGTCGACCGGTCCGGTGGCGTCGTCGAGGGTCAGGAAGATGACCCGGCGTCCCGACCGGATCGGCGGCGTCTGGGTGGCGACCTTGACCCCGGCCACCAGCAGCTCGGCCTTGCTGCGTCGCGACAACAGGTCCCTGCTGCGGGTGACGCCGAGCTCGTCGAGGAACGCGGCGTAGGTGTCGACGACGTGCCGGCTGGCATCGAGCCCGAGGATCTCCAGCTCGGCCGACACCTGCTCCTCGGCGTTCAGCTCCGGGAGCCCGCTGACCTGTCCCTCCCCCGGACTGTCGCCCAGGTCGAGCGCGAGCTGCACCGACTCCACCGGCGGCGGGGTGGGCGTGGCCCGGGACTGGGCGGCGGCCTTCGCCCAGATCCCCGGCTCGGCCAGGGGATGCCGCTCGAGCGTGGGAGCACCCTGGCGCTCCTGCGGCTCGGAGCTGTTGCGGGCAGCCGCGTCGGCGGCGCGCGCCTGGGCGGGGGTCATCGAACCGGCCGGCGCCGAGCGGATCCTGCGTCCGGCCAGCCCGCGTCCCCGGCCGGCCCGCTCCACCGCACGCGCGTGCAGGTCCAGCTCGGCCACCTGGAGCAGGAGGTCGCGCCGGGTGACCTTGCCGCGGCGGTGCACGCCGTCGGCCGGGAGCGCCGACCCGATGCCGTAGACCGAGTCGAAGCCGCCGGCCAGCACCAGCCGCTCGGCGATGGGGCGGGAGACCCGCGCGCGGTGCCAGAAGTCGGTGAGCGAGTAATAAGGATGGGTCGGGCCCGCAGCCGTCAGGCTGCCACGAGCAGAGACGATCCGGTTGACCTCGGCCTCGCTGATCCCCTTGACCTCGGCGAGCGCGAGCCGGATGCCGTAGTCACGGCCGTCGGGCAGGACCGGTTCGACCGCATCGCTCGCCCGGTCCTGCGTCGAGGTGACCCTCTCCACGGCGTACTCCTTCTCGGAGCTGTTCACGTCGAGCCCGAGGATCGTGATGCCGAGCTGGCGGGCGTCGTCGAGGATCAGACGCTTGGGATACATGCCCGGGTCGTGGGTGAGCACTCCGGCCAGGAAGTGCGCCGGCCAGTGCGTCTTGAGCCAGGCGGACTGGTAGGTGGGCAGCGCGAACGCCGCCGCGTGGGCCTTGCAGAAGCCGAACGACGCGAACGCCTCGAGCACCTTCCAGAGCTCCTCGACGACGGGGAGGGGGTAGCCGTGGGCGAGCGCGCGCGGGAAGAACCACAGCCGGGTCTCGGCCATCCCCTCGACGTCGCCGAGCGCGCGCCGCTTCTCGTCGGCCTCGGCATACGAGACGCGGGCGAACCGGGCGATCATCTCGATCACCTGCTCGTGGAAGACCACCACGCCCTGGGTCTGGCCCAGGATCGGACGCAGGTCCTCGTGGAGGTAGGTGGGGGTCTTCCATCCCTGCTTGGCTTCGAGGTAAGGGGTGATCATGTCGCTCTTGACCGGCCCCGGCCGGAACAGCGAGATGTCGGTGATGATGTCCTCGAAGCTGTCGATGCCGGACTTGCCGACCAGCTCCCGCTGCCCGGGCGACTCGATCTGGAAGACGCCCAGGGTCTTGGCGGACGAGATCATCCGATAGGTCGCCTCGTCGTCGAAGGGCACCTGCGCCTCGTCGTCGAGGTCGATCTCCACGTCGTCGACCCGCTCGATCTCGGAGAGGGCGTAGGCCATCGAGGACTGCATGCGGATGCCGAGCACGTCGAGCTTGAGCAGGCCGAGGTCCTCGACGTCGTCCTTGTCGAACTGGCTCATCGGGAACCCGGCGTAGCTGGCCTCCACCGGCGTCCGGTCGAGCAGGGTGACGTCGGAGAGCAGCACGCCGCAGGGGTGCACGGCGATGTGGCGGGGCAGCCCGTCGAGCCGCTCGACGAGCCGGAACATCAGGTCGAGGCGCTGCTCCCCCAGACCCGATGCGCGCAGCTCGGGCAGCTCGCGGAGGGCGTTGCGGGCATCACGGGCCCGGATGTGGGGGAACGCCTTGGCAATCGCGTCGATCTCACCGGGAGGCATGCCGAGCGCCGCACCGACGTCGCGCACGGCGTGACGCACGCGGTAGGTGTCCATCATCGAGACGCACACGCACCGCTCGCCGCCGTAGGTGTCGAGGATCCGCTCGTAGACCTCCAGCCGCCGGGCCGACTCCACGTCGACGTCGATGTCGGGCAGCGCCTGCCGCAGCGGCGAGAGGAACCGCTCCATGAGCAGCCCGTGGCGGATCGGGTCCACCCCGGAGACGCCGAGCAGGTAGTTGACCAGGCTGCCCGCCCCCGACCCCCGCGCCGCGCAGCGCACCCCCATCTCGCGGATCAGGTCGGTGACGTCGCCGACGGTGAGGAAGTAGGAGGCGTAGCCGAGCTCGCGGATCATCTCGAGCTCCTGGTCGAGCCGGGTCCAGATCACCTGCCGGGGCGCGGAGCCGTAGCGGTCGCCGATCGCGCCCTCGCAGCGGGCCCGGAGCAGTCCGTCGGCGGTGAGGTCCCGCTGGTCGAGCAGGTCGCGACCACTCAGCTCGAACTCGGGGAAGTGGACCTCCCCCAGCCCCAGGTCGGAGCGTGGGTCGAGCGCACACCGGTCGGCCACGGCCCGGGTGTGGGCCAGCAGCTGCCGGGCCTCGCGGTCGGGGTCGCCACCGAGCCCGGCCATCCGGCAGATCTCCTCGGCGACCTCCTGCATCTGCTTGCCGGACTTGAGGAACCCCTCGGCATTGCCCCTCGAACCACCCGGGCCGACGTGGCGCAGGTCGGCGGAGCCGAGCGCGACCAGCCGGCGGGCGGCGTCGAGGACGTCGACGGTGGGTGCGTCGCGTCGGTCGGCGTAGCGGACCGCGTTGCTGAGGACGGCCCCGAGGCCGGCCTGCCGCGCGATCCTCGCCATCCGGGCGGCGTGGGGGGTGGTGCCGGGTCCCCAGTCACCCCCACCGGCGGAGGTGCCACCGGCGAGCCGGTGGGAGACGAGCTCGACGACGAGGTGGGTGCGGGGCACCAGCTCCCGCCACGGCGCGAGCGCCGCCCGGGCCAGGTCGTCGCGCCGCTGGGTCGCGGCGGCGCCCACCTCGGAGGACGGGCCGAGCAGCACCACCAGGTCTCCCGCGCCGAGCGGGCCGGACAGGTGCTCGGCGAGGAGGTCGAGATCGAGGACGGGCGCGCCCCGCTCCCCCGCCAGGTGGGTCGCCGAGACCAGGCGGCAGATCGCCGCCCAGCCGGTCCGGCCGCTCGCCAGGAACGTCGCCCGGGGCAGCCGGGCTTCACGGAAGGCGCCACCGCGGACGGGGGTGCGCGTGGGGCTCGAGCGGCGCGGGTCGACGCCGCCGGGCCCGACGGTGGGCCGGTAGGCGAGATCCACCCCGAGCACGGGCCGGATACCGGCGGAGAGGCACGCCTTGGCGAACTTCACCGCCCCGTAGGTGCCGTCGCGGTCGGTCAGGGCCAGCGTGTCCATCTCCTGCTCGACCGCCCGCTCCACCAGCGTGTGGGGAAGGGAGGCGCCGTACTGCAGGGAGTAGCCGGACGCCACGTGCAGGTGGACGAACGGATCAGGCGACACCGGACTGCGTCCTGACCGTGGGGCCATGGGCGACCGGGGCACGCCCGGAGAACGGGACGTGCGGGACCAGGCCGAGGGACTGCTCGATGACGGCCAGGAACCGGTCGGCGTCTCGGACCAGGTCATCGGCCTCCCGCTCGCTCACCGCACGGGAGGAGCCCGCCTCGGCGGCAGCCCGCTTGCTCGCCCCGGCCGCGAAGAACCGCGCCCACTCGGCGAGCTCGGGAGCCACCTCGGCGAGCAGGACCCAGGCGTTCTTCTGGGCCCGTCGCCGGGCCGGAGCCGGATGGGCCCGGGCCGCCAGCAGGGCAGCGGCCGCCCGCAGCGCCGCGACATGGGCACAGGCATAGCGGGTCGGGACCTCGTCCGCCGCGATCGACTCGCTCAGCGACTCCGCGGAGCGGGCGAGATAGGAGTGGGTGGTGGCGGGGAGTGCGTAGGGGTTCATGAACGTCTCGTCCCTTCAGTCCGCACAGCCGACGAGCTGCCAGTGACCGTCGCTCCAGTCGAAGGAGAGGTCGAAGACCCCGTCCCGACCGCCGCCCTCGACCGCCGGGCCGCGCCCGGCCTCGACCCGCCACAGCTCGCGCTCGACGACGAGATCGCCGCCCGGCTCGGCCACCTGCTCGTCGGAGCCGACCACGGCCCGCACGCCGGACGACTGCCACCAGGGCGCCGTCTCCACCCAGTGCGCGAGCACCGCCCGCACCTTCCACAACCGTCCGCGCCACAGGAACTGCTCGGGACCCTCGACACCGGTCACCCAGCCCTTGCGCACATCCACGGGGTCGTCGTACCGCCTCATTGACTGTCCTATCTCCAGCGCCCGGCTCGACCCCTGACACCGACCCCGTTCGCTCCTCGTGGGAGCCCGCCCTGCCGGCCCGCCTCGGCGCACCGGCCCGATGGGGACGGGGGTCGAGGTCGTCCCCATCGGGCGTCGTTCGAACAAATGTTCGAACACGGAAACGGTACACCCCGGCACGGACAGTGCGTCAAGACCCGGGAGCAGACCCAGGAGAAGACCCCGCGAGAAAACCCCGGAAGCGGCCGGGGTCGTGGCTCAGGAAGGAGTGGCGGAGGAGCCCGAGGAACCCGAGCTCGAGGAGCCTGAGGAGTCGGAGGACTCCGGGTGCGAGGCGAGCCAGGCGCCCTGGATGTAGGCGGTGGTGTCCTTGTGCCACAGGCAGACGAGCAGGGCGAGGTCCAGCACGATCGAGACGGCCGACAGGACGAGGAACGGCGTGGGCGGACCGGTGCGCAGCGCGGCCAGCGACGCCATCCCCATGAACACCACCAGCGCGCTCAGCGACAGCCGGGCCCAGTTGTGCCCGTCGCGGAAGAACATCACGAGCACCCCGGCCAGGGCCGCGAAGACGAAGAACAGCACGATCGCCACCGGGACGAACGCCGGAGGCGTGATCGAGCTCTTGTCGAGAGCCTCGAGGCCACCTCGCGCCATGATCTCCCGGGCGGTCGCGTGGCCATCGGCCCAGGACCGGACGAGCTCGTCACGCAGCACGACGGTCAGCAGGGCGGTCAGGCCGCTCAGCGCGACCAGTCCCCCGAGGACCCTGATCGCGTTGGTCACCGAACCCGGCTGCTGCCGACTCATGTGGTACTCCTCACCCGGACGGCATCGGGTCCACCCCGAGGCACGCACGGAAACCGGTCCTGCGTGGGCTCTTGCGCTGGCTAGGGTCGCAGTATGACGACCGAGCACCCGACGATCACCCGATTTCGAGACGAGCATGCACGAAGGGGCGGGGTCGGCGACGTCGTCATTCTCCCCGACGCCGTCCACACCGCCGCACTGGCCGCCGCAGCACTGGGCTGCGAGGTGGGCGCGATCGCCAACAGCCTGCTCTTCGACGCCGGCGGAACACCTGTGCTGATCCTCACCTCCGGCGCCCACCGGGTCGACACCGACAAGGTCGCGGCCACGGTCGGGGCCGGAGCCCTGAGGCGGGCGAAGCCCGAGTTCGTGCGCGAGCACACCGGCCAGGTGATCGGCGGGGTCTCCCCCATCGGGCACCCGGCTCCCGTGCCGACGTACCTCGACTCCTGGCTGCAGCGCCACGACGTGGTGTGGGCCGCCGCGGGCCACCCGGCCGCGGTGTTCTCCACGACGTACGACGAGCTGGTCGCGCTGACCGGCGCCGTCGAGATCGACGTGGAGTGAGGACGACCATGGAGATCTGGCTCAACCCCGCGTGCTCGAAGTGCGCCACCGCCGTCAGCGAGCTCGACGCCGCAGGCGTGAGCTACACCGTGCGCCGCTACCTCGACGACCCGCCGAGCGCCGCCGAGCTCGGCGAGGTGGTCACGCGCCTCGGCCTGGAGCCCTGGGACGTGGCCCGGCCCCAGGAGGCGGCCGAGGCCGGCATCGACCTGCCCCGCGACCCGTCCCAGCGCGGAGCCTGGCTGGCCGCGCTGGCCGCCCACCCGCGGGCCCTCCAGCGCCCGATCATCACGGCCGCCGACGGCACCACCGTGGTGGGCCGGGACCCCCAGTCGCTGTCCCGCGTCGTCGACGCGGAGGGCTGACCCGTGGAGGCGCTGCCCCTGGCGTTCTCGAGCGGCTGGGCCAGCGGGGTCAACGCCTACCTCGTCGTGCTCGTGCTGGGCATCGCCGACCGGGTCGGCGACGTCAGCGAGATCCCCGACGTGCTGGGCCGGTGGGACGTGCTGACGGTCGCCGCCTTCTTCTACGCGATGGAGTTCGTCGCCGACAAGATCCCCTACGTCGACTCGACCTGGGACCTCGTCTCGACCGCGATCCGGCCCACCGCCGGTGCCGTGATCGGCGTCCTGCTCGCGGGCGACGCGAACACCCTCGACCAGGCCGTCGCCGGCGTGGTCGGCGGCAGCACCGCCCTCCTCTCCCACCTGGTCAAGGCCGGGGGCCGGCTGGCCATCAACGCCTCCCCCGAGCCCGTCACCAACATCACCGCCAGCGTCCTGGAGGACTTCGCCGTCCTCTGTGTCGTGTGGTTCGCGATCCAGCACCCCCGCACCGCCGCCGGGATCGCCGGCGTGCTGCTGGCCGCCGGGCTCGTCATGCTCTGGTTCGTCACCCGGCTGGCCCGACGCGGCTGGCTGCGCTGGAAGAAGCGCGACGTGGCATGGGCGACCTGACCGATCCCGGTGTCCGGGCCGAGGCGACCGGGCGCCTCGGCGAGCTGTACGCCGGCCGCCCCGTGATCCTCGGCCCCGGCGTGCTGGCCGGCTTCACGACGTACGTCGAGTGGTTGCGCGACCAGGGCTGCCGGACGCTGGTGGTGTCCACCGCCCGGGGCGCCGGGAAGGTGCCCGCCGCGGACTGCGTGGTGGTCGAGGTCACGCCGCCCGCGACCGACTCGGTGACCGAGGAGCTGCGCGGCCCACGACCGGCTGGCCCACGACCTGCCCGGCCATGCCGTCGCCGCGATCGAGGAGTTCGACCCGGAGCGCCGCGGCATCTGGTTCACCAGCCCGTTCGTCCGGACCGACGAGCCCATCCTCGGACGGCCGGTCACCGGCGGCCGGCCGGCCTCGTTCCTCGCCCTGGAGGACAAGCTGCTGGCCGAGCAGGTCTGGGCGGCTGCCGGCGTCCCCGCTGCCCCGCACCGCATCGTGCCGGTCGACGAGGGGGCCCTCGCCCGGGCCACCGCGGAGATCGCCGGGCCGCTCGGGGCGGTGTGGTCGGGCGATGCCCGCGACGGGTTCAACGGCGGCGGCAACTACGTGCGCTGGGTCTCCGACGACCAGGACAGGGTCGCGGCGCTCGACTTCTTCGGCCCGCGCTGCGACCGGGTGCGGGTGATGCCGTTCCTCGACGGCGTGCCGTGCTCGATCCACGGCTTCGTGCTGCCCGACGGCACCGCCGCGTTCCGGCCGGTCGAGATCGCGATGCTGCGCAACGTGGCCGAGCGGACCTTCGTCTACGGCGGCCTCGGCACGTCGTGGGACCCGCCGCCCGCCGACCGCGAGCAGATGCGCGACGTCGTTCGACGCGTGGGCGCGCACCTGCTGGCGGTCCACGGCTACCGCGGCGCGTTCGGCATCGACGGAGTCCTCACCGCCGACGGGTTCCGGCCCACCGAGCTCAACACCCGGATGTCGGCGGGGGCGACGACCGTCGCCGAGGTCGACCGGCGGTTCTTCACGCTGCTGCAGGCCAACCTGGTCGCCGGCGTCGACACCGGCCTGACCGTGGCCGACCTGGAGGGCCTGGTCACGCTCATGGACGAGCGCCGCACCGGGAAGGCCGTGGCCCTCGCCGAGGGCATCAGGGCCGGTGGCGACTTCGCCTACCCGGTGAGCTGGGACGGTGTCGCGTTCGCGCGCGCCGACGCGGAGACCGGCAACACGCTGGTGGTCGCCGACACACCGACCGGCCTCTTCGCCAAGGTCGACCCGTGCGTGGCGCTGCTCCCCGGCCAGCGGCTCGCGACCGTCAACGTCGCACTGCTGGCCTTCGTCGACCGCGAGTACGGCTCGGAGTTCGGCGAGCTCGAGGCCGCCCCCGACCTGCGCTGACACCCGGCCACCGCCGCGAGCCGTAGGGTTCACGCGCATGGCGCGAGTGGTGGTGGTCGGAGGCGGCTTCGGCGGCCTGGCCTCGGCGGTTCGGCTCGCGAAGCTGGGGCACGACGTCACGCTCCTCGAGCGGTCCGCCACGCTCGGCGGCGCGCTGTCCTTCGAGCACGAGGACGGCTTCGCCTGGGACGCCGGCCCGTCCTGGACCCTGCTCCCGGCGGTGATCCGCGACCTGTTCCGCAAGTCCGGTCGACCCGTCGAGCGCGAGCTCGAGCTGGTCCCGCTGGACGTCGTCCGCGAGCACCGCTTCGAGGACGGCTCCGCCGTGGCGGTCCCGTTCGGGTCGCGCGCGGCCCAGGTCGAGGCCTTCGACCAGCTCGGACCCGGGCTCGGCCAGCGCTGGGTGGACCACGTGGCGTCGTACGCCGACGACTGGGAGGTGCTGCGCCGCGACTACCTCGAGAGCCCGTGGGACCGCGACGCCCTGCCGCACGCGCTCGCCGCGCGGCTGGACAGCCGCGAGGTGCTGCACAAGCGGCTGCGCAAGACGTTCAAGGACGAGCGGCTCCGGCTCGTCGCCGGCCACCCGTTCCTCGCGGAGGGCCACGACCTGCGCAACGTGCCCGCCTGGCTCGGCGTGACGGCGTACGTCGAGCAGCGGTTCGGCGCGTGGACCGTCCCGGGCGGGATGGCCGCCCTGGGCACGGCTCTCGCCGACCGCCTGGTCACCCGCAAGGTCACCGTGCTCACCTCCACCGAGGCCGCCGACCTGGTGGTCCGTGAGGGCCGGGTCGTGGCGGTGGCCACGCCGGGCGGCGAGATCGAGGCCGACGTCGTGGTGTGCGCGATCGACCCGCGACGCCTCCCCCTGCTGGCACCGCTCGTCCAGCGCACGATGCCGGCAATCCCGCCGGTGGTGTGCCACCTCGGGCTGGAGGGCGAGGACCTCGACCTGCCGCACGAGCTGGTGCTGCACGGCGACCCGACGCTGGTCGTCCGCACCGGTGGGCGCGCCCCGGCGGGGTCGAGCGCCCTGACGGTGCACGGGCGCGGGCGTCTGGCCGAGGACATCCTGCGCGCGCTGGCGCGGCACGGCATCGACGTGCGCGACCGGGTGGTCACGCGCATCGACCGCTCACCGCGGGACCTGGTCGAGCGCTGGGGCGGCTCACCGATGGGGGTGCTGTGGCAGGGCCGCGCGACGGTGCGTCAGCGACTGGGCCCGACCACGCCCGTCGCCGGTGTGTACGCCGCCGGCGCGCACGCCACCCCCGGGGGCGGGCTGCCGTTCGTGGGACTGTCGGCCGCGCTGGTCGCGCAGGCGATCGGTCCGGCCTGAGGTCAGACGAGCTGCCAGGTCACGGTGACCGCGGCGCCGACGGTCATCTCCCCCGGCTCCAGTGCCGTCTCGAGCTTGGCGGCGCGCGTCGTCCCTGGCGCACCCGCCAGGCCACCGGCGGTCACCGACTGGACCTCGCCCAGCGTCACGCCCGCGAGGCCGGCGAGGTGCTCGGCCCGCACCCGCGCGTCCTGGAACGCAGCCTCCCTGGCAGTGTGCTCGGCCTCGGAGGATTCCCCCACGGCCAGGGACACACCGTCCACCCGCAGCCGGTCGCCCACCTCGTCGGCGAGCGCCGCGACCAGCGAGCCGGCCGCGGCCAGGCTCGGGCACGTGATCGAGAGCACGTGCCGGGCCTCGAAACCCGAGGGCCGGCCGTCCAGGTCGTGCGACGGCCACAGCTCGAGGCCGGTCGAGGAGACGGAAGCGGACTCGGTGTGCCGGCGCGAGACCGCGCTGATGGTCTCGACCGCGGCGTCGACGCCGGCGAGGGCACCAGCGACACCGGTGGCGATGTGGACGGCCGCCACGCGCACGATCGCGATGTCGGGAGCGACCCGGGCGTTGCCGTGACCGGTGACGGTGAGGGTTCGCATGAGCGGATCGTAGTGGGTGCGCGCGAGCGTTCGTCGAGGCCCGTCAGACGGTGATGCTGAGCGCGGCGAAGATCTCGAGCGTCGCCTTCGACCGGTTCAGCGTGTAGAAGTGCAGGCCCGGCGCACCACCGGCCAGCAGCTCCTCGCAGAGCTCGGCCGCCACGGCGATCCCCTCGGCCCGCAGGGCGACCGGGTCGTCCTGGTGGGGCGAGATCCTGGACACGACCTCGCACGGCACCTCGCGCCCGGACAGCTCGGCCATGCGCTTGATCTGGTTGAGGTTCGTGATCGGCATGATCCCGGGAAGGATCGGGATCTCGACGCCCGCGGCCCGGCCCCGCTCCACCAGGCCGAAGTAGTCCGTGGCCCGGAAGAACATCTCGGTGATCGCGAACTCGGCGCCCGCGCGCTGCTTGCCGAGGAGCACGGCAACGTCGTGGTCGAGCGACTTCGCCTCCCGGTGTCCCTCGGGGAACGCCGCGACGCCGACGCTGAACCCGCCGGTCTGCCTGACCAGAGAGACCAGCTCGTCGGCGTAGGTCAGGCCCCCCTCGGTGGCGGTCCAGGGCGAGCCGGGACCGTCGGGCGGGTCGCCGCGCAGCGCGAGCACGTTGTGGACGCCCGCTGCCTGGTAGGCACCCAGGATGGCGGTCAGCTCGTCACGGGTGTGCCCGACACAGGTGAGGTGGCCCATCGGGGTCATCGAGGTGTCGCGCGCGATCCGGCCGGTGACCCGGACGGTCGTGTCGCGGGTGGTGCCGCCGGCGCCGTACGTCACCGAGACGAACGTCGGCTGGTAGGGCTCCAGGGCGCTGATCGCCCGCCACAGCTGCTCCTCGCCGGCCTCGTCCTTGGGCGGGAAGAACTCGAAGGAGAAGGAGCGCCCGCCACTGCGGATGAGCTCCCCGATCCCTCGTGCGCGGTCCTCAGCCATGCCGGAAGTCTAGTTGGGAGCCGCCTGGGGGCGCGCGCTGTCCAGAATCGCCCACTGGCTAGGCTCCTCGGCGTGACGGGCAGCGGCAGCGGATGGGACAGCGCCGGGTTCCGTGACCGCGTCCAGAGCGCCCTCGACGCCTTCCTCGACGAGCAGGCCGAGCGACTGGCCCCCCTGGGTGACGACGCGGCCCGGCTCCTCGCCGAAGCCCGCCTCTCGGTCTCCGGCGGCAAGCGGTTCCGGGCGGCGTTCTGCTACTGGGGACACCGCGCTGTCACCCCCGCCCCGGATGGGCAGCACCCCGACGAGGACGCCGTGATCCGTGCCTGTGCGTCGCTCGAGCTGCTGCACGCCAGCGCCCTGGTCCACGACGACCTGATGGACGCCTCCGACACCCGGCGGGGTCGACCCGCCACCCACCGCCAGTTCGGGTCCGACCACCGCGCGGCCGGCTGGAGCGGTGACGCCGAGCAGTACGGCGGGGCCGCGGCGATCCTGCTGGGCGACCTGCTGCTCAGCTGGGCCGACGAGCTGCTCCGTCGCTGCGGCCTCCCCCTCGAGCAGGTCGCGCCGGCCCTCGACGTCTTCGACCGGTGCCGCTCGGAGGTCATCGCCGGCCAGTTCCTCGACGTGTCCGTGCAGGCCCGCGGCCGCGCCGACGTCGACACCGCCATGACCGTGCTGCGCTACAAGTCGGCGAAGTACTCCATCGAGCGGCCGCTCCACATCGGGGCCGCGCTGGCCGGGGCCACGCCGGCCACCATGGCCGAGCTCTCGGCGTTCGGGCTCCCGCTCGGCGAGGCGTTCCAGCTGCGCGACGACCTGCTCGGCGTCTTCGGCGATCCCGGCGCCACGGGCAAGCCGGCCGGCGACGACCTGATCGAGGGCAAGCGCACCGTCCTGGTCGCGCTCGCGCTCGACGGGGCCGGCCCCGAGGACGCGGTCCTGCTGGACCGCTCGCTCGGAACGCGGCTCGACGTGGCCCAGGTCGAGGAGCTGCGCGGGATCATCGACCGCTCGGGCGCGCACGCCCAGGTCGAGGACGTCATCGGCGAGCTCGCCACCCATGCCGTGGCGGCGCTGGAGCGGGCCGACCTCGACGACCACGCCCGCGACGTCCTGCGCGAGCTCGCGTCCGCGGCGACCGACCGCGTTCTCTGAGGCCGGTCGGTCCAGGCTTGTCAGTCCAGGCTGGCGAGCCCGACCGGTTCCGGACCGTCGCCACGCAGCAGCACCGCGAACGGGCCGCCGCGCTCCGCGTTGACCCGGGTGCCGAGCACGCTCAGCATCACGGAGAAGGCCCGCTCGTCGGCCCGTGCGAAGGGGCCCCAGCCGTCCCAGAGCAGGACGGTGCCCGCACTGTCGCCGGCCACGACGTCGTGCAGGCAGTCGGCGAGGGCGTCGAAGTTGTGGCCGTAGTGCTCCGGAAGGTCGAGCGCCTTGCCGAAGCCGTCGAGGACCTCGGACTTCGACTCGGCCGTCCAGCCGTCGAAGTACTCGAAGCGCCAGCCGGCGTGCTCGACCGTGTGGCGTACGTCGGCCACGTCGAACGCACCGTGCCAGCGATAGATCCCCGTCTCGATCCGTCCGGCCAGGAGTGCCGCCAACCCGCTCATCGCCTGATCCTCTCGAAGGACTGGTAGTGGTCTCGGGTCCAGTAGTACTCCCCTGCGCCACCCGTGACGATCCGCCGCGCGCCGCGGTCCTCGGAGCCGGGGGTGTCCACGGTGTACTCGCGGTAGTAGCCGCGCTCGTGGTCCGGCAGCAGCCCCTCGAAGTTGCCGAAGGTGCCGCCGTCCTCGTCGTAGCGGAACGGGCCGCCGGCGTCGATCCGGGCGAGCACGTCACCGGCTTCCTGAGGCAGGTCGGCCGGTGCGACCCAGGCGAGCCCGCTGTCCGGGTCGGTCGTGGGGCTGGGACCAGCCGTGGTGTCGGCGTACGACGAGGTCGGCGTGGCCGGCTCGGGACCGGAGGTGGTCGCGTCGCCGCTCTGGGTCCACCACACGACACCGGCGGCGACCAGCGCGACGACCAGGCCGAGGGTCGATCGCCGGTTGGTCACCGGGTCAGAGGGCCATCGCCTGGGCGCGACGCTTGACCTCGGAGCCGCGGTTCTCGCGCAGCGCGTCGATCGGGCGGCCCGGCAGCTCGAGGTCGGTGAAGAGCCACGCGATGCACTCGCGGTCGTCGTAGTGGCCGTCGTGCAGCATCGTCAGCAGGCCCGGCAGGCCCTTGACGACCAGCCCGTCCTGGATGAAGTCAGCCGGGACCTGCTGGCCCGCACCCGGCGTGGGCACCGCGGCGGCCAGCTCGTGGTCGCGGATCATCGTGCGCACCTTGGCCACGGTCACGCCCAGCTCGCGGGCGGCCTCGGCCCAGTCGATCCAGTCAGGGACCAGCGCGCCCAGGTCGACGTCGGTGGGGCTCGGTTCACTCATGGCACCAACTCTTCCACCTGCCCGGTCAGGGGCGAAACCCGTGCACCCCCGAACCTCCTCCCTGATCTCACCTGTCACTTGAGTCACAGGCGTCCCCGGACTACGGTCGACGCTTTCGTCTGCGAAGGGAACGGCTCGTGATCTCCACCCTTGCCCTGCGAACCCTGGCCTCCGGCCTGGTCGGTGCGTCCCTGGTCCTGCTCGGGGGCCCCGCCCTGGCCACCGACGGCGACCTCCCCCCGGGCCGCCGGCTCGTGGACCACCGGGTCCAGCCCGGGGAGACCGCCACCGGCCTCGCCGTGCGGTTCCACGCCTGGACCGACGAGCTCGTCCGGCACAACCACCTCGGACCCAGCGGCGCTCTCCGGGTCGGCCAGGAGCTGGAGATCCCGGTCGTCGTCTCCGCCCTGCCGCACGGCGGTGACAGCCAGCAGGCCCAGCACCCCGCCACCGAGCCCGCGCCTGCCCAGACCCACGCCGGGCCGCGGGAGCACCGCAGCCCCGACCGTGACGTCGTACGCCGCGCCGTGGCCCGCACCGCCGCTCGTGAGGGCGTGGACCCGCAGCTGGCGCTCGCGGTCTCCTGGCAGGAATCCGGCTGGCAGATGGGCCTGCGGTCCGGGGCCGGCGCCATCGGCGCGATGCAGGTCCTGCCGGGGACCGGTGAGTGGATGTCGCTCTACGCCGGCCACCGTCTCCGGCTGCACCGACTGGCCGACAACGCGACCGCCGGGGTCACCTTGCTGCGGGTGCTCCAGCAGGAGACGTCGACGCAGCGTCACGCCGTCGCGGCGTACTACCAGGGACTCGGCGCGGTCCGCAGCGACGGGCTCTACGGGGAGACCCGCGACTACGTGGCCAACGTGCTCGCGATCCGGCGCGAGCTCGAGGCGGGTCGTCCGCCGGCCTGAGCAGCGGGTTCCCACCAGCGGTTCCGGGCCTGCCGGAGACCTCCCGGAGACCTCGTCACGCCACGCCGGAGACGCCTCAGCACCACGGACCCGGCGCGCATCCGTACGATTGGGGCTCCGGATCCTTCCCCATCCGGTTGCAGGAGGGTCGCTGTGCAGTCAGATCGGCATGCCCGCCCGGGCAGTGACGCCGGCAGCGCCGACCCCATCACCGGTCGCCTGCTCGACGGCCGCTACCGCATCGGCTCCCGCATCGCCCGCGGCGGCATGGCCAGTGTCTACGAGGCCACCGACATCCGCCTCGAGCGCGTCGTGGCGGTCAAGATCATGCACCCGGGCCTCGGCGACGACGACGAGTTCGCCGCCCGGTTCGTGCGCGAGGCCCGCGCCGCTGCCCGGCTCTCGCACCCCAACGTGGTCGCGGTCTACGACCAGGGCGAGGAGCACGGCACGGTCTTCCTCGCCATGGAGCTGGTGCCCGGGCACACGCTGCGCGACGTGATCCGCAAGGAGAGCCCGATGTCGCCGGCGCGCGCCCTCGCGCTGGTCGAGCCGATGCTCTCCGCGCTGGCCGCCGCCCACCGGGCGGGGCTGATCCACCGCGACATCAAGCCCGAGAACGTCCTCATCGCCACGGATCCCAGCTCCGGGGTGAGCCGCGTCAAGGTGGCCGACTTCGGGCTGGCCAAGGCGGTCAGCACCGACACCCAGCACACCGCCACCGGCGGCGTGCTGATCGGCACCGTGTCCTACCTCGCCCCCGAGCTCGTCGTCGACGGCCGGGCCGACGCCCGCGCCGACGTCTACGCCGCCGGCGTCGTCCTCTACGAGCTGCTCACCGGTGCCAAGCCCCACGAGGGCGAGTCCCCGATCCAGGTGGCCTACAAGCACGTGCACGAGGACGTCCCGCCGCCGTCCGCGCTGGTCCCCGACATCCCGGCGTACGTCGACGCGCTCGTCGCCCGCGCGACCGCCCGCGACCGGAGCCTGCGACCGGCCGACGCGAGCGTCCTGCTGCACCAGGTCCACCGGGTGGCCTCCGCCCTGGCCGACGGCGTGCTCGAGGACCCCGAGCTCACCGCCGACCTGGCGCCGTTCCTGCTGCACCCCGACACCGGAGAGCTGGTGGCCGACGAGACCGGCGACCGCAGCGACACCGCGGCCGACCCGTTCGACGCCGACGAGCTCGCCCTGCTGATGGCCCCGTCGGCCGGAGACCACACCACCTCGATCGAACGCGGCCTGCTGCCCGCCGGCCCGCCGGCACGGCCTCCCGTCGCGACCCGGCCACCGCGCCGTCCACCCCCCCGTCCGCGTCGGCCCCGGCGGTCGCGTCGCGGCCCGATCCTGCTCGTGCTGGCGCTGCTGCTCGCGGCGACGGCCGGGCTCGGAGCCTGGTGGTTCGGCTTCGCCCGCTACACCTCCACGCCCAGCGTCCTGGGCCTCACCAAGGCTGCGGCCGTCGAGAAGCTCGAGACGGCTGGCCTGGCACCCGAGCTCGGCGACCCGGCCTACTCCGAGACCGTCAGGGCCGGCCGCGTGCTGGCGACCGACCCGGGAGCCGGGTCCCGGGTCCTCGACGGCGGCACCGTCACGGTGACCCTGTCGCTGGGCAAGGAGAGGTACGACGTACCCACCACGCGGGGCATGACCGAGGACCAGGCCCAGGACGAGCTGGCCGGCACCAACCTCTCGTTCGGCAGGTCGATCGGGAAGTTCTCCGAGACGGTCCCCGAGGGCACCGTGCTCGGCAGCGACCCGAAGGCGGGCACCACCCTGCGCCCCGGCATCGCCGTCGACCTGTTCATCAGCAAGGGTCCCAGGCCGATCCAGATCCGCGACTGGACCGGCAAGGACGCCGACCTCGCGCAGGAGAAGCTCGAGGCCAAGCAGCTCGTGGTGGAGCGCGGGAGCGAGGAGTACTCCGACACGATCCCCGAGGGCATCGTGATCTCCCAGTCCCCCACGACCGGTCCGCTCTTCCGCGGCGGCACGGTCACGCTGATCGTCTCGAAGGGGCCCGAGCTGGTGGAGGTCCCCGGTGGGCTGGTCGCCTCGGGCGTCGAGGACGCCACGGCCAAGCTGGAGGCGCTCGGCTTCGTCGTGGACGTCGAGCACGACTCCAACTACATCGGGATCGGCTACGTCTTCCGTGTCGACCCGGGGTCGGGGTCGATGGTGCCCAAGGGGGGCACGATCACGCTCTACCTGATCTGACCGGACTCGGTCATGGGTACGTTCGTACCCATGACGACTTCCGAGCGACCGATGCGGGACCGGATGCTGGCGGGCGAGCTGTACCTCGCCGATGACCCAGCCCTGGTACGGGACTCGCGGCGGGCCCAGCGACTCACCCACCTGATCAACACCATGGACCCGACCGACCATGACCGCCGTCGGGCGTTGTTGACCGAGCTGCTCGGAGCCTTCGGCGAGGACAGCGAGATCCGCCCGCCGATGCAGTGCGACTACGGCTACCAGACCACCGTGGGTGCTCGGAGCTTCGCCAACTGGGGTCTGGTCCTCGTGGACGTGGCCACGGTGACCATCGGCGACGACGTACAGATCGGTCCGAACGTGCAGCTCCTGACCGCCACTCACCCGTTGGAGCCCGGCCCCCGCAGGGACAAGTGGGAGGCCGCGGAGCCGATCGTCATCGGCGACAACGTGTGGCTCGGCGGCGGTGCCATCGTGTGCCCGGGCGTGACGATCGGCGCGGACACGGTGGTGGGTGCGGGCTCGGTCGTGACGCGCGACCTGCCCTCGGGCGTCGTCGCGGTCGGATCGCCGGCGCGCGCGATCCGGGAGCTGTGATGCGCTGAATGCGCGGCTGGCGCAGGCGTCCCAGCGGCTTGTCCCTCACGTGGTCGCGTTCCTCGGCGCGTGATGCGGCAGCCCACGTGGACTTGGGTCGGCGCCCAGCGGAGGAGCTCGATCTCCAGGGAGTCACGACAGACGGCACGGCAACCGCACCGGCCAGCACGAGAGCGGCGTTCAGCGGAGCGGGCTCGGGCGGCTGGAGGCGGCAGTTACCGGGCCAGCCACGCCATCGGTGCGCCATCCGCTCCTCGCCGTCGAGGCCGGGGGCGGCGCGGACATCGAGGTGGACCCGGTTCTTGGCCTGCTTGCCCTCCGGCACCCGCTGGAAGAACAGCCGGGGGGCCGCGCCGTCGGGGTCGACGACCGCGGACGCGTCGTTGCGGCGCTCCTCGGGCACACCCATCGCGACGAGCGCCTCGTCCCAGGAGTCGAAGTCTCCCGGCGGCTCCTGCACCCGGTAGCCGAGCGCCTCCGCCCAGAACGGCGCCAGGGCGCCCGGGTCGGCGCAATCGATCGTCACCTGGATCTCGCGCACCAATGACTCATCCTTCCCGAGGCTGTGCAGGTTGAAGTCGCGCGTCGCACGGGTGCTGCTCCGGGGACGCTAGCTCTGGGCGGACCGGCCGGTCAGCGGCACGTAGCGCGCTTGACGGGCGGCCGGACAGGTGGCCCGCTGGAGGCGGAGCTCGTCGCGCAGCGCGTAGGGAATGGGCCGCCTTCGGCTCATCAGGCTCGCGACGTAGGCCTCCAGCGCCGACAGCAGCTCCATGCGAGCATCCGAACCCGACCCGCTGGCCGGCACATGCCGCTGCTCGGCGACCAACTCCCGGGCCTGGAGAACCTGGTTCCACAGCATCAGGGGCTCATCGGTCTGCCCCGTGTCGGCCTGGCCACGTCGAGCGGCCCCCCGTGGGGTAGGTGTCGTCATCGCGACCACCTTCCGTCGGGATCCGTCGCCTCCCCGTGGAGGCGTCCTGCCCGAATACCCCCAGCCTACGTGCCGAACGGTGGCGGGACGCAGGAATGTCGGTGGTCGCTGCTGGAATGGGTCCATGACCGCGACCGCCGAGTGCCTGCCCTCCGGGGTGGTGTTCGCGGGTGTGCACCGGGTCGCCGACGACGCGGTCACGGTGTTGCTGCGCGGGGTCAAGGACCAGCTGGCCGCGATCGAGGACCCCGGTGTGGTGGGGCGGGGGGCGGACGCGGCCCGGATCGACCAGCTCCGCCTGCTCGAGGAGCTCAAGGCCGTCGCGGCCGCGGCCCAGGCCCGGGTCACCCTGGGGTTCGCGGCCTCCCAGCTGGTCGAGCAGGACACCCGCGGCGTCCGCCGGGAGGCCCGGGGCCGCGGGATCGGCGACCAGGTCGCCCTCGCGAGGGGCTGTCCCGCCTCCCAGGGTGCCCGGCACCTCGGGTTCGCCCGGGCGATGGCCGAGATGCCCCACACCCACGCGTTGCTGGGTGCCGGGCAGATCAGCGAGTGGGTCGCGACCGTGCTGGTCCGCGAGACCGCGATCCTCACCCTCGCCGACCGTCGGGTCGTCGACGAACGGCTCTGCGCGCTGCGCCTGGACACCACCACCGGACAGATCACCACCCCCCCGGTGGTGGGGTGGACCCCGCGCCGGGTCGAGGGCACCGCCCGGGCCCTGGCCGGCGAGCTCGACCCCCAGGCCGCGGTGAAGCGGGCCGCGAAGGCGACCCGGGACCGCCGCGTCACCATCCGCCCCGCCCCCGACACGATGGCCTACGTGACCGGGCTGCTCCCGGTCGCCCAGGGCGTCGCCGCCTGGGCCAACCTCAGCGCGTCGGCCAAGGCGCTCAAGGCCGCCGGTGACGGGCGCACCGAGGCCCAGATCATGGCCGACCTGTTCGTCCAACGCCTCACCGGACAGGCCGAGGCGGCCGCGGTCCCGGTCGAGATCCAGCTCGTGCTCACCCCCGACACCCTGCTCTCCACCTCGCAGCGGCCCGCCCGGATCCACGACACCGTCGTGCCCGCGCAGACCGCCCGGGACCTCGCCGCCCGCACCGACGCCCCCCGGTGGCTGCGCCGGGTCTTCACCGACCCCCAGACCGGGGCCGTGACCGGCCTCGACCCGGGGCGCCGACGGTTCGAGGCCGCCGACGCCCGCTACCTCGCAGTCCGTGACCAGCACTGTCGCCACCCCCGCTGCGACAGTCCGATCGCGGACCGGGACCACGTCACCCGGGCCGCGGACGGCGGCCCCAGCACCCGGGCCAACGGCCAGGGCCTCTGCGAGGGCCACAACCTCGTCAAGGAGATCCCCGGCTGGCACACCCACGTCACCGACCCCCGCCCCGGCCACCACACCGTGCAGACCACCACCCCCACCGGCCACACCTACCAGTCCCACGCCCCACCCGGACTCCCACCACCGCTCTGACGACCGCAGATTCGGACGCGCCCGGCACCGACGGCTAGCGTTCCGGGCATGGTCGACTCCGCACTCCGCAACCCGATCGGGACCCACGTGCTGGTCGGCAAGGGCCTGGTCGACGGCGCGCTCGCGAACGCCGACCTGCTGCGCTGCGAGACGATCCAGATCTTCGCCGGCAACCCCCGGGGCTGGGCCCACGCGGCCGGCAAGCCCACCGAGGATGCGCGGTTCCGCGACGCGATCGCGGAGCGCGCTCTGCGGGTGTTCGTCCATGCCCCTTTCCTGATCAACCTCGGCTCCCCCACCTCGGCGACGTACGAGAAGTCCGTCGCGTCCGTGGCCCACAACCTGCTGCGCGCCGCCGAGATCGGGGCCGAGGGAGTCGTGGTCCACACCGGCTCGTTCGTGGACCCGTCCGGGAGCCCCGAGCAGAGCGCCGAGCGCCATGCCGTTGCGATGCGCCAGGTCCGCGAAGGCCTGCTGCCCATCCTCGAGACCCTCGGGGATGACGGTCCCTGGCTGCTGCTCGAGCCGACCGCCGGGCAGGGGCGCTCGCTGTGCGCAGGGGTCGAGGACCTCGACCCCTACCTGCGCGCGCTCGACTTCCACCCGCGGGCCGGGATCTGCCTCGACACATGCCACGTCTTCGCTGCGGGCGCCCCCCTCGACGAGCCGGGTGGCGCCACGGCGGTGGTCGACCGGATCGTCGAGATCGGCGGGCCCGATCGACTGCGCCTGATCCACGCCAACGACTCGATGGACGTCCGGGGCGCCTTCAAGGACCGCCACCAGCTGATCGGCGAGGGCCACATCGGCACGGACGCCTTCGTCGAGCTGTTCGCCCATCCCGCGACGGCGGGCGTCCCGTTCGTCCTCGAGACGCCCGGCTCCCGCGACGCCGACAACGTCGACATCCCCTTGCTGAAGAAGCTGCGCGAGGCCGCACACGCATGACCGCGTCCCGCCGTACGACGTTGTTGGCGACGGCGGCCCTGCTCGCGATGACGGCGTGCTGGGGATCGACGTTCTTCCTGATCAAGGACCTGCTCGACCGGGTCCCGACCCTCGACTTCCTCGCGGTCCGGTTCGCCATGGCCAGCGTCGTGCTCCTCCTCGTGGCGCCCCGGGCCGTCGGCCGGCTCTCCACGGCGTCGCGCCGCCAGGCCGTCGTGCTCGGGCTGCTCTACGGCGTCGCGCAGATCCTCCAGACCGCGGGCCTCGCGCACACCGCGGCCTCGGTGTCGGGCTTCATCACCGGCATGTACGTCGTCGCCACGCCGCTGTTCGCCGCACTCCTGCTGCGCACCCGGATCACGGGGCTGACCTGGGGCGCCGTCCTGCTCGCCGCCGCCGGCCTCGGCGTCCTGACCCTCGACGGCTTCGCGGTCGGCTACGGGGAGGCGATCACGCTGGTCGCGGCCATGCTCTACGCACTCCACATCGTGGGCCTCGGCGCCTGGTCAACCGCCCGGGAAGCGCTCGGCATGTCGATCGTGCAGATCATCGTGATCACGGTCGTCTGCCTGCTGGCGACCGCGCCCGACGGGATCGTCCTGCCCAGCACCACGGGTGACTGGCTCTCGATCGCCTACATGGCGATCTTCGCCGGCGCCGCCGCGATGATCGGCCAGACCTGGGCCCAGGCCCACCTGGCCCCCACCCGCACCGCGATCATCATGAGCATGGAGCCGGTCTTCGCCACCGTCTTCGCGGTCTCGCTGGGCGGGGAGTCGGCAACCCTGCGGATGCTCTCCGGTGGGCTGATGGTGCTGACCGCGATGCTCGTCGTGGAGCTGGCGCCGCGGCGCAAGATCGAGGCCGAGGTCCAGCACATCGCGGTGTGAGACGGGCGTCCACATCGTGGGTGGTCCGGCCGGGACCGCTCACGGTCGTCTAGCGTTCGAGTCGTGAAGCGCACCTACTTCTTTGGACACCTGCCGGGAGCACCCGTGCGGGCCGTCCTCTCGTAGGGCTCGCCTCCACCACACCAACGCCCCCGGCCATGTCGCGGGGCGTTTCGCACGTCTGGGCCCCCGCCGACACGGTCGTGGCGCACAGCCGAAAGGGAACACCACCATGGTCGTCGTCATGTCGCCGGAAGCCACCGACGAGGACATCGCGCACGTCGTCGCCCGCGTCGAAGGGGTCGGAGGCGAGGCCTTCGTCTCCAAGGGCGTCGTGCGCACCATCATCGGACTGGTCGGGGACATCGAGTCCTTCCACCACCTGAACCTGCGCACCCTGCGCGGCGTTGCGGACGTTCACCGCATCTCCGACCCCTACAAGCTCGTCAGCCGCCAGCACCACCGGGACCGGTCGACGGTGTGGGTCGGCCCGGTCGGCCACCGGGTGCCGATCGGTCCGGACTCGTTCACGTTCATCGCCGGCCCCTGCGCCGTGGAGACCGCCGAGCAGACCCTCGAGGCCGCCCGGATGGCGCAGTCCGCCGGCGCGACGATCCTGCGGGGAGGTGCCTACAAGCCGCGGACCTCGCCGTACGCCTTCCAGGGTCTGGGTCTCACGGGCCTCGAGATCCTCGCCGACGTGCGGGCCGCGACCGGCCTGCCCATCGTCACCGAGGTCGTCGACGCCCGGGACGTCCCGGTGGTCGCCGAGCATGCCGACATGCTCCAGATCGGCACCCGCAACATGGCCAACTTCGGTCTCCTCCAGGCTGCCGGGGACTCCGGCAAGCCGGTGCTGCTGAAGCGCGGGATGACCGCCACCATCGAGGAGTGGCTGATGGCCGCGGAGTACATCGCCCAGCGCGGCAACCTCGACGTCGTCCTGTGCGAGCGCGGCATCCGGACCTTCGAGCCGGCCACCCGCAACACCCTCGACATCTCGGCGGTGCCGGTCGTCCAGGCCACGAGCCACCTGCCGATCATCGTCGACCCGTCGCACGCAGCCGGGCGCAAGGACCTCGTCGTCCCCCTGTCGCGGGCCGCGATCGCGGTCGGCGCCGACGGCGTCATCGTCGACGTCCACCCCGACCCCGAGAGCGCGCTGTGCGACGGCCCGCAGGCACTGCTCGGCAGCGAGCTGCGCGAGCTCGCCCAGGCCGTACGCCGCCTGCCGGGCATGGTCGGGCGCGTCGACGCCTCGACGCTGGTCCGCACGGCGTGAGCCGAAGCGCCTCATGGTGGGCTCGCCGGGTCACCTAGGCTGAGCCGGTCGACGGGGCGTACCCGAGGAGAGTTGATGAAGTTCTGCACGAGCTGCGGTCACGAGCTCGGAGGCGCCAGGTTCTGCACGAGCTGCGGTCACCCGGCCGGCGCCCCGTCCCCGGCCGAGGCATCCGCTGAGGACACCCGGCAGATGCCTGCGGCGGAGACCCCGGCGTTCGACGACTGGCGCACGGGTACGGCGGAACGCCCGGCCGTCGCGAGCCCGGCCGGGCCATCTGCGCAGCCTCCACCGACCCCAGCGCCACCTCCGCCACCGCCGCGCCACTCCGACAGCACGGCGCGGTTCCCGCTGTTCGCCGACGAGGTGTCCCCGGCGCCGACCCCGATGGCAGCTCCGACCCCGGTGCCGGCGCCGACTGCGCACCGGTCCCCGCACCACCGACGGCCGGGACGATGGGTGCCCCTGGGGGTGCTGGGTCTGCTGGCGGCCTGCGCCCTCGGGATCTGGCTGGTCGCCTCTGGCGACGAGCCCGACAGCGCCGCACCCACCGGCTCAGGATCGGCGAGCTCGTCGCCCACCGGCTCGACGAGCTCGAGCCCCGGGTCCGGCGAACCCGGGGACGTGGCCCGGCTGGCCACGGCCCAGGTGCCCGCCACCGCCCCGCCCAACCAGGACCTGAGCGGCAACATGGTCCGCTACGAGGCCCGCAACATGCTCGACGGCGTCCCCGAGACCTGCTGGCGGATGCCGGGTGACGGCACCGGCGAGGAGATCACTGTCGCGTTGGCCGAACCCACCACGCTGACGAGCGTCGGCATGATCAACGGCTACGCCAAGGTCGCGACCGACGCCCGCGGCCGCCGGCTCGACTGGTACCACGGCAACCGCCGCCTGCTCGCCGTCGAGTGGGTCTTCGACGACGGCACCACCGTCAGCCAGCCGCTCGAGGACACCCCGGAGATGCAGACGCTCGACATCGACCCGGTGACGACCTCGAGCGTGCGGCTGCGTCTGGTCTCGGTCTCGGCGCCGGGCAGCGGCCGGGCCGCCCGCAACTACACGGCGATCAGCGACCTCGCCCTGGTCGGCACCGCTTCCTGACGACCACACGATCTCGCGGGTTTCGACCAGATCGCCGCGGGATAGCCTGTCGCGGGTCAGCTCCTCCGGAAGAACGGGACTTCCCCTTGTCATTCTGCGGCCGTTGCGGCTCCGAGAACCCCCAGCCGAACCGCTTCTGTGGCGGCTGTGGCCACGCGCTGGCGAGCACGGGCGAGCAGCCACCGGCCACCGCGCCGTACCCCCAGGCCGCGATTGCCCAGCCGTCGACCGCACCACCCACCCCGCCGCCTCCGCCACCGCCCTTCCCACCGCGACCGGTGCTGCCCCCCGCGTCGGGTCCGGCCACCGGTGGCCCCGCCACCACGACGTCCTCCCTGCCCGCGATCGACTGGCAGCGGATCCTGGTCGGCAACTGGCTCGGCGCAGGCCTGACCGCCGCGACCGCACTTGCGGTGACGGGCGTGCTCTCCACGGCGCTCGCCCTGCTCGCCAAGCCCGAGGACTTCGGCGTCGACAACGGGCTCACCCTGGTCGCGACGCTGCTCGGTGCCGCCTTCGGAGCCGACCTGGTCCTGAAGCTGGAGTCGGGCGGTGACAACTTCGACGCACACCTCGGGATGTTCTCGCTCACGGTCACGCTGCTGGCCCTCGTCGCTGCGGCGTTCGTGTTCCGCAAGGTCACGGCGCGCTACCCCAAGGCGCTCGACGCCGTCGGGGACGCTGCCCGGGCGAGCCTGCTGCTCGGCCTCGGCCTGATGCTGTGCGCCATCGTCTTCCGCGGCGACAACGACAAGATGGGCCGGGGCTGGGGCGCCCAGCTCGAGTCCGACCAGGCCGGCGTCGACGCCTCGTGGGGCGCCAGCATCGGCGGCGCGTTCCTGCTCGGCTTCCTGGTCCTCTTCGTGACCCTCGTGGCCGTCTGCTTCGCCACCCGTCGCGAGTGGTGGCCCGAACCCGTGCGTCGGGTGCACGACTGGCTCGCGGCTCCGTTGTACGGCGTCGGCACGCTCTTCGCGATGCTTCCGGTGGCCGGCATCGTGGGCCTGCTGCTGATGGTCTTCACCGGTGACACCCTCGACGACAACGACCCGACCAACGACGACCTCTCGGCCGGAATCGCGCTGATCTTCGGGCTCCTGGCCAGCGGCGGCTTCTGGCTGATCTCGCTCGGCGGTGGCGCGGCGTACGGCGGGTCCTCCCGCGAGTCCGGCCCCGGTGGCGACAACGATTCGGAGATGTTCCGCCTCACGCACTACGCCGAGGACACCCCGGGGCTGTGGGCAGCCCCCGTCGTGCTGCTGGTGCTCATGTTCCTCGCGGCCTTCGTGGTCGCCCGCAAGACGTCTGCGCCCCAGCGGGTGCTCGGCAACCTGGCCGTCTGGGTCGGGCTGCTGCTGGTCACGCTCCCGCTGATGTCGAGGTTGGCCTCGATGCACGTCGGTATCTCGATGGACAGCGAGGACTACCGGGCGAGCTACTACGGCGGCCCGGTCGGCTGGCAGGCAACCCTGCTGCTCGGCCTCGTCGGGCTGGTGTGCGCGGCCGTGGTCGCCCTGGTCAGCGGCGCGATCGACCGGACCCAGCTGCGGGCGCAGGCCGGCCGGTTGCAGGCCAACCCCGGTCGTCTGGCCCAGCCGGCGCCCGCGCCGTGGCCTTCCGGCCAGCAGCCGTCCGGCCCCCCGCCCGGATGGCAGCCGGGATGGCAGCAGCAGCCTGCACCCCAGCCCGCCGACCCGTGGCCGCACACGCCGGCCCCGTCGCAGCAGCCGTGGCCGCCCGCCACGACCGACCCCGACGAGGGCCGGACCCAGATCCGGCCGCCCACGCAGTAGCCGTCCGCGGGCGGCGGGTCGGCCGCGGGCGATCCCGCGGCCGACCCGCTCAGGCCAGGCGGGACAGCACGTCCGCGGCCTTGGCCGCGTCGTCCGCGGTGACGTCGAGGTGGGTGACGAGCCGGACCGTCCTCGGTCCCACCGTCGCCACCAGCACGCCGGCCTCACGCGCGGCGGCCACGAAGTCCGCGGCGTCGGCGCGCGGTACGACCACGATGTTGGTGTCGACCGTCGCGGGGTCGACCCCGCAGGCCTCGGCGAGCAGCCGCGCGTGGGCGTGGTCGTCCGCGAGTCGGTCGAGGTGGTGCTCCAGCGCGTGCAGGCCGGCCGCCGCGAGGATGCCGGTCTGGCGCATCCCGCCGCCCATCCGCTTGCGCCAGATCCGCGCCTCGGCGACGGCGTCCGCGGTCCCGACCATGAGCGACCCCACCGGGGCACCGAGCCCCTTGGACAGGCAGACCGCCATCACGTCGGCGATCGCGCCGTACTCCGCGAGGGGCACGCCCGTCGCGACGTGGGCGTTCCAGATCCGGGCGCCGTCCATGTGGATGCGGGCCCCGGCACCGGTGGCGAACTCGCGCAGGTCGAGCAGGCCCTCGATCGGGAGCACCGCTCCCCCCGCGAAGTTGTGCGTGTTCTCCACGGAGATCGCGGCCGTCGGCACGAAGAACGGACCCATGTCGGGTGCGAACAGCTTCTCGATCACCGGCAGGTCGACCTGGCCGCGGTCGTCGATCCAGGTGCGCATGGTCAGCCCGGTGTAGGCGCCGTGGGCGCCGAGCTCGGCACGGGCGATGTGCGCGCTCGCCTCGCAGAGCACCTCCTGGCCGGGCGCGACCAGTGAGCGCACGGCGAGCACGTTGGCCATCGAGCCGGTCGGCGTGAACAGCGCCGCCTCGTGCCCGAACATCCCGGCCACGTGCTCCTCGAGCCGGCGTACGGTCGGGTCCTCGCCGTACACGTCGTCGCCCACCTCGGCGTGCGCCATCGCCTGGCGCATCGCGTCGGTGGGGCGGGTGATGGTGTCGCTGCGCAGGTCGATCATCCGGTGGGCCACGCCTCAGGCCTTGCGCAGCATCTCGGCCACGAGGAACGCGAGCTCGAGGGACTGCACCCGGTTCAGGCGCGGGTCGCAGACGGACTCGTAGCGGTGGCCCAGGTCCATCTCCAGGAGCTCCTCGCCACCACCGACGCACTCGGTCACGTCGTCGCCGGTGAGCTCGACGTGCACGCCACCGGGCCAGGTGCCGAGCGAGCGGTGCACGTCGAAGAAGCCCTGGACCTCCTCGATGACGTCGTCGAAGCGTCGGGTCTTGTAACCCGAGCTCGCCTCGAAGGTGTTGCCGTGCATCGGGTCGCAGACCCACGCGACGTCGACGCCGGCGGCGGTGACCTTCTCGACCAGGTGCGGCAGGCCTTCACGGATCTTGCCGGCGCCGAACCGGGTGATGAAGGTCAGCCGGCCGGGCTCGTTGTCGGGGTTCAGCCTGGCGGCGAGCGCCAGCGCATCGTCGGGCGTGGTGGTGGGGCCGAGCTTCACGCCGATCGGGTTGCGGATCTGGCTGAGCAGCTCGACGTGCGCGTTCTCGAGCTGGCGGGTGCGCTCCCCGATCCACAGGAAGTGCCCGGAGACGTCGTACGGCGTGTTGGTGCGCGAGTCGACACGGGTCATCGCGTGCTCGTACTCGAGGACCAGTGCCTCGTGGCTGCTGTGGAAGTCGACCCGGTGGAACTCGTCGGGGTCGGCGCCGATGGCCTTCATGAAGGTCAGCGCACGCTCGATCTCGCCGGCCACCTGCTCGTAGCGCTGACCGACCGGGGACTCGCGGACGAAGTCGGTGTTCCAGGTGTGCACCTGGCGCAGGTCGGCGTAACCACCGGTCACGAACGCCCGGACCAGGTTGAGGGTGGCTGCCGAGGAGTTGTAGACGTCGACCAGCCGCTGCGGGTCGGGAATGCGCGACTCGGGGGTGAAGTCGTAGCCGTTGACGGCGTCGCCTCGGTAGGCCGGCAGCGTCACGCCGTCGCGGGTCTCGAGGTCGGAGGAGCGCGGCTTGGCGTACTGACCGGCGATCCGGCCCACCTTCACGACCGGGACGGACGCGGCGTAGGTCAGCACCACCGCCATCTGCAGCAGCACCCGCAGCTTGTTGCGCACGTTGTCGGCGGTGACGCCCGCGAACGTCTCGGCGCAGTCGCCGCCCTGGAGCAGGAACGCCTCGCCCCGGGAGACGGCGGCGATCTTCTCCTTCAGCTCGTCGCACTCACCGGCGAACACCAGCGGCGGTGCCGTGCGCAGGCGCGCGACGGCGGCGTCGACGGCCCCGCGGTCGGGGTAGTTCGGCTGCTGGGCGGGACCGAGGGCGTGCAGGGTCGCGAGGTCGGGGATGCTCACCCCGTCAGCGTACGCGGGCAGCGCGCCGCCCCTCGATTCCGTGTCAGGTGCGGACGGCCCTGCCGCCGGTCCCGGCTCACTCCTCGAGGTGCTCGATGTCGCGGAACCCGGTCTTCTTCGCCCGCACGCCGCGGTTGGTCAACCAGGTGAGGGCCCACAGGACGATGCCGATTGCGAGCAGTCCGCCCGCGATCGTGTACTGGACGTAGTCCTCGCTGTCCCGCGCCCACGGGCCGACCAGGAACAGGCAGGCGACCGCGCCGACGGCCGGCACCCAGGTGGGCGCCCGGAAGCCGTCGGCCGGCGTCGGGTCGCGGCGCAGCACCAGGCAGGCGACGTTGACGATCGAGAAGACGCCGAGGAGCAGCAGGGCGGTCGTGCCGGACAGGGCCTTGATCACGGTGGTCTCGGCCAGGAACGTCACGACGACGATCAGGCCCAGGGCCAGCAGCGTGGAGAAGGCGATGCCGGCCCACGGCGTACGCCGCGTGGGCAGCACCTTGCCGAGCGCGCGGGGCAGCACGTCCTGGTTCGCGAGGCCGTAGAGCAGCCGGCTGGCCATCAGCATGTTGATCAGGGCGGTGTTGGCCACCGCGAAGACGGTGAGGAACGGGAAGATCTTGTCGATCGGGAGGCCCGGCGCACCCTGCTTGACCACCTCGAGCAGGACCTTGCCCTCCTCGCTCACGACGCTCTCGATCTCCCCCTCGGGGATGACCGCGATCACCGAGATCGAGACCAGCACGTAGATCACCACGGCGATGCCCAGGCCAGTGAGCATCATCTTCGGGAAGACCTTGTTGGGGTTCTGGACCTCCTCGACCATGTTGACGGAGTCCTCGAACCCGACCATGGCGAAGAACGCGATCGCCGTCGCCACCGTGACCGCGAGGAAGAGCCCGCGCTCGCTGCCGGACTCGAAGACCACGACCCGGCCCATGTCGGCATCACCTTGCGCCATCACGACGAAGCCGATGGCGATCACGATGACCAGCGCGGTCATCTCGATCAAGGTGAGCACGACGTTGAACTTCACGCTCTCCCCGACGCCGCGCAGGTTGATCGCGGCCAGCAGGAGCATGAAGGCCATCGCCGTGACGGTGATGGCGGTGTTGCCCTGGCCCACGTCGATGCCGATGCCGTCCAGGCCCGTGAGCAGGTTGGTGGCCAGCAGGTTGGACGACGTCGAGGCGCTCGTGATGCCGGAGCAGACCACCGCGAACGCGACCAGGAAGGTGACGAAGTGCAGCCCGAACGCCTTGTGCGTGTAGAGCGCCGCCCCGGCTGCCTGGGGATACTTCGTGACCAGCTCCAGATAGGAGTACGCCGTCAGCGTGGCCACCGCGAACGCCACCAGGAACGGCACCCAGACGACGCCTCCCACCTCGAGGGCCATCTCCCCGGTGACGGCGTACACGCCCGCCCCGAGGATGTCCCCGACGATGAACAGCAGGAGCAGCCTGGGTCCCATCACCCGCTTGAGCTGGGGTGTGGCTCCGGTGTCGACGGTCTCTGCTGCGCCGGCGGTCATGCGGCCTCCTGCTCCGAGTGGTCAGATCGGCCCATCGTCGCCGCGATCGGGCCGGATGACCAGCAGGCACGCGAACCTAGCCGAAGAAGACCTCGGCCTCGGCGTACTCCTCGGGGCTGACCAGCTTGAGCTCGCCGGTGCCCTCGATGAGCGGGACCCGGATGATGCGGGTGCCGCGCAGCGCCATCATGGTGCCGAAGTCGCCGTCGGCGACCGCGTCGACGGCCTGCAGCCCGAAACGGGTGGCCAGCCAGCGGTCGAACGCGGTCGGGGTGCCGCCGCGCTGGATGTGGCCCAGCACGACCGCGCGCGCCTCCTCGCCGGTGCGAGCCTCGATCTCGCTGGCGAGCCGGTCCCCGATGCCGCCGAGGCGGACGTGCCCGAAGGCGTCCTTCTCGCCGGACACCAGGGTCATGTCGCCGCCCTCGACCGGGACGGCACCCTCGGACACCACGATGATCGGCGAGTAGCGCGTCCGGAAGCGTTCCTTGACCAGCTCGCAGACCGCCTCGATGTCGAAGGGCTGCTCGGGGATCAGCACCACGTTGGCCCCACCGGCCATCCCGGCATGCAGCGCGATCCAGCCGGCGTGGCGCCCCATCACCTCGACCACGAGAACCCGGTGGTGGGACTCGGCCGTGGTGTGCAGCCGGTCGATCGCCTCCATGGCGATGTTGACGGCCGTGTCGAAGCCGAACGTGAAGTCGGTGCCGGAGAGGTCGTTGTCGATCGTCTTGGGCACCCCGACCACGTTGACGCCGAGGTCGGCCAGCTTGGTCGCGACCCCCAGGGTGTCCTCGCCGCCGATCGCGATCAGCGCGTCGACCCCGTCGGCCACCAGGTTGTCCTTGATCCGCTCGACCCCGTTGTCGATCTTGAAGGGGTTGGTGCGCGAGGAGCCGAGGATCGTTCCGCCGCGCGGCAGGATGCCGCGGCACTGCTCGACGCCGAGCTCCATCTTCAGGCCCTCGAGGGGGCCCTTCCAGCCGTCGCGGTAGCCCACGAACTCGAACCCGTGCTGGCGCACGCCCTTGCGGACGACCGCCCTGATGACGGCGTTGAGACCGGGGCAGTCCCCGCCTCCGGTGAGAACTCCGACGCGCATGGCCACTCCTGGATTTGGATCGTTCACAAGGGCAGCCATGACTCTAGTCCGCCGAAGGTGCCGGGAGCCAGCACTCAGGCGACGGCCGGGCCGGGGGCCGGATCGACGGCGGTGTTGGTGACCCGGAGGGCCGCGTGCGGCATCGCCGCACCCAGCCGGACGGCGAGCAGGGCCCCGACCAGCGAGACGCCCAGCAACGCCAGCCAGATCGGCTCCGGGCCGCGATCGAGCAGCCAGGCGAAGCTCACCGGGGCGACCGTGCCTGCGATGTTCCAGGCGAGCTGGATCAACGAGAGGTAGCGGCCGCGGAGGTGCTCGGGCGCAGCCTCGGCCGACAGCGCCCCCTGCACGGGACCACCGAGCACCTCCCCCGTCGTGTAGATCACCGACCCCACCAGCAGGACGGCCGTGGCCAGGCCGACCGAGAGCCAGCTGGCACCGAGGATCACCAGGAACGACCCCGCGAACACCGCGTTGGTCAGCAGCAGCACGCGCCACCGGACCGCGCCGGTCATCGCGCGCACCACCAGGCCCTGGCCGAAGCCGACCATGACGGTGTTGATCGTGAAGACCGCGCCGGTGACCCAGCCCGGCAGCCCGAGGACCGTGGTCGCGTAGACGGGCATCGCGAAGTTGAGCGCCATCATCGACGTCGAGAAGGCCAGCTGGGTGGCCCACAGCAGCCGGTAGGGCCGGTCCCGGAGCACGACGCCCCACGCACCCGGTGTCGCCCGGTGCTCGGCACGCGGCGTGGCCGGCACCGCGAGGAGCAGGCCGAAGGCCAGCGCGTACGACACCGCGTTGGCGACCACCACCGCGGCGTACGCCGTGGGTGTCCCGATCGTGATCGCGAGCCCGGACACCAGCCCGCCGACCGCGAAGCCGACGTTGCGCAGCGCGCCGAGGAAGCCGAACCACTTCTCCCGCTCGCCCGGCACCGAGATCGCGGCCACGATGTTGCCGTAGGAGCCCCAGAACGCGGTCCGCCCGACCGTCACCACGACGGTCCACAGGGTGAGCCCGACGAACGAGTCGGTGACGAGGTACGCCACGAAGCCGAGGCCCTGGAGCAGGTTGCCCGCGAGCAGCACGTGCTTGGCGCCCCACCGGTCGACGACCGTGCCCAGCAGCGGCCCGGCCGGGAGCGAGACCGCGGACGCGAGCGAGATCGCGGCACCCACCTGGACCAGGCTCAGGTCGGTGGTGACGAGGAAGTAGAGGACGCAGACCGGCATGAACACCCCGCTGCCGACGGCGTCGACCCCGATCGCGGTGACGAAGCGGCGGTGGTTGCCGATGGCGGGGAACCCGAGTCTGTCCAGCACCCGCCCATCCTCCAACCTCAACTGGCCTTGAAGGCAACTACCGCGCTCAGGGGTCCCGCTAGTCTCCGGGGCATGACCTTCTCGATCGTCGCCCGGTCCGCCGACGGAGAGTCCTGGGGGGTGGCCGTCGCCTCGAAGTTCCTCGCCGTCGGTTCGGCCGTGCCCGCCGCGGTCGGCCGGAGTCGGCGCCATCGCGACCCAGGCCGACGCCAACGTCGCCTACAAGGGCCAGGCCCTCGCCCACCTCGACGACGGTGCCACCGCGTCCGTCGCGCTCCTGCGCCTGCTCGAGGACGACGAGGGCCGCGACCACCGGCAGGTCGGCATCGTCGACCTGGACGGCAACGCGGCCACGCACACCGGCCACGCCTGTCTCGACTGGGCCGGTGGCGTCACCGGCGAGGGCTTCGCCATCCAGGGCAACGTCCTCGCCGGCGAGGAGGTGGTCGAGGCGATGCAGGCCGCGTGGGACGCCTCCGACGACGAGGCGCCGCTGGCCCGGCGGCTGCTCGCCGCGCTGACCGCCGGCGACGACGCCGGCGGGGACCGCCGGGGCCGCCAGTCGGCGGCGCTCCTGGTGGTGCGCGAGGACGCGGGGTACGGCGGCCACGACGACATCGCGGTCGACCTGCGGGTCGACGACCACGCGGACCCGGTCACCGAGCTGGCCCGGCTGCTCGACCTCAACGACCTCTACCTGACCGCCTCCACCGAGGAGGAGAAGGTGCCGGTCACACCCGAGCTGGAGCAGGAGCTCGAGGAGCGCGCCCAGGCGCTCGGGGCCCGCGACTTCCACGCCTGGGTGGGCACCGAGAACTACGAGATGCGCGTCGCCACCGACGGCTCCTGGGTCGACGAGAAGGTGCTGGAGATCCTGCGCGCGCAGGAGCCCCGGGCATGAGCGTCCTGGCGATCGACGCCGGCACGACCGGCGTCACCGCGGTCGTCGTGTCGCCCGAGGGCACGATCGTGGCCAAGGGCTACCAGGAGTTCGCCCAGCACTTCCCGAAGCCGGGCTGGGTCGAGCACGCGCCCGAGGAGATCTGGCAGGCGACGCTCCAGGCCACGCGCGAGGTGCTGACCAAGGTCGACGCCAGCGAGCTCAAGGCCGTCGGCATCACCAACCAGCGCGAGACGATCCTGCTGTGGGACCGCGAGACCCTCGGGTCTCCCCGGCGGGCGATCGTGTGGCAGGACCGCCGTACGGCCGACATCTGCACCCGCCTGCGCGACGCCGGCCACGAGGAGCGGGTCGCGGAGCTGACCGGGCTCCGGCTGGACCCCTACTTCTCCGGCACCAAGCTGATGTGGCTGGCCGAGCACGAGCCGCACACGTGGGCGTTGGTCCAGTCGGGGCGCTACGCCGTCGGCACGGTCGACTCCTACCTGATCGCCCGGATGACCCGCGGCACCTGGCACGTCACCGACGTGTCCAACGCCTGCCGGACCCTGCTCCTCGACCTCGGCACCGGCGACTGGTCCGACGAGCTGTGCGACCTGTTCGGTGTCCCCCGCGACGCCCTGCCCGAGCTGGTGCCCAACTGGGGCGAGATCGCCACCACCGACCCGCGGTCGTTCTGCGACCTGTCCCTGCCGATCGCGGGCATTGCGGGCGACCAGCAGTCCGCCCTGTTCGGCCAGACCTGCTTCGACGAGGGCGACTCCAAGTGCACCTACGGCACCGGGTCGTTCATCCTCACCAACACCGGCACGACGCTCGAGCGCTCGGACGCGGGGCTGCTGTCCACGGCCGCCTGGCGCTCCCCCGACGGTGAGCTGACCTACGCGCTGGAGGGCGCGATCTTCGTGACCGGCGCGGCGGTGCAGTGGCTGCGCGACGGCCTCCAGATCGTCGGTTCGGCCGCCGAGACCGCGGCCATCGCGGCCACCGTGCCCGACACCGAGGGCGTGGTGTTCGTGCCGGCCCTGACCGGACTGGGCGCCCCGCACTGGGACCCGCACGCCCGCGGGCTGCTGATCGGCCTGACCCGGGGCACGACGCGCGGGCACATCGTCCGGGCGACGCTGGAGGCGATCGCGTTCGAGGTCCGCGACGTGCTGGAGACCCTTCCCGCGTTCGGCCCGGGCTCCACGACCTCCCTGCGCGTGGACGGCGGGGCGAGCGCCAACGACATGCTCTGCCAGATCCAGGCCGACCAGATCGGCGTCCCGGTCGAGCGGCCGAAGATCGTCGAGACGACCGCCCTCGGTGCGGCGTTCCTGGCCGGGCTCGGCACGGGTGTGTGGTCCTCCACCGACGACCTGCGCCAGACCTGGCAGCTGGACCGTCGCTTCGAGCCGTCCCTGGACCGGGAGCGGGCCGATGCCGCGCACGCCCGCTGGATCGACGCGGTGAGCCGGTCCAAGGGCTGGGCCACCTGACGTCAGCGGTTCAGCCGCTCCAGGGCCGCGGCTGCCGCGTCGCGCTGCTTCGTGGCCTCGGCCACCGCGTCCTCCGCCTCCGCGCGGGCGTCCTCGGCGTCGGCGAGCTCGTCGTCGACCTCCTCGAAGCGGGCCTCGAGCTCGGCCAGCCGGCGCTTGAGCTCGTCGATCTCGGCCTGCACCTGCATGCTGCGCGCCTCGAGCTCCTCCACCCCGGCGACCGCGCCGGCCAGCGCCTCGGCTGCCCGGGCGAGCTCGGCCTCGGCCTCCTCGACCGTCTCCTGGGCGGCGGCGAGGGCCTTCTGGTCCGCCTCGGGATCGGGTACGACGTGCAGGTCCGGGCGGCTCCCGGCCTCCGCGGCCCGCGGGGTGGCGGCGAAGCCGAGCGCCTCCGGCAGCGCCACGGCCCCGGACGGGTCCTCGGCCTCGACGCCGGTGCTGGCCAGGGCGGCGACGAGCAGCCCGCTGCGCACGGCGCGGGCACAGCCCTCGTCGACCATGGCCGCGGTCAGCGTGGCCTCGACCTGGTCGGAGACCGACGCCGTGACCCGCTGGCCGTGCTCGGCGGCCACCGACCGGGCCCGTGCCGTCACGGCCGCGGTGAGCTGGCGCCGCTGCCGGGTCAGCGCGCGCAGCTCCTCGCCGTCGAGGTTCGCCTGTGCCTCGCGCAGGGCCGCGCCGACGGCCAGCACCTGCTCCACCTGCCCGGACTCGTGCCGCACCAGCAGGTTGACCACCCAGGCCGCGGTCGAGGGCTTGCGCAGCGCCTTCACCCGGGCCGAGGCCTCCGGGTCGGTCCCCTTGAGCTCCTTGGCGCGGGCGTCCCGGGTGGGCGTGAACTCCGGCAGCCCGAGGCCGTAGAGCTCGTCGGCCACGCCGAGGATCGGGTCCGCGGCCCCGTCCACAGGAGGGTCCTGGTCACTCATCGTCGTCGTCCAGGCCCTGCTCGATGGCGTAGCGGGTGAGCTCGACCCGGTTGTGCATCTGCAGCTTGCGCAGGGTGTTCTGGACGTGGTTCTGCACCGTGCGGTGGGAGATGACCAGCCGGTCGGCGATCTGCTTGTAGGACATCCCCTTCGCCACCATCTTGAGGACCTCGGTCTCACGCTCGGTCAGCTCCGGGCGCCCGGGGTGCTCGGCGTCGGGGACGGCCGACGGGTCCGCCAGCCGGCGGAACTCCCCCAGCACCAGGCCGGCCAGCCCGGGGGTGAACACGGTGTCGCCGCCCGCCACGCGTCGTACGGCCCCGAGGAGCTCCTCGCGCGACGCCGACTTGACGAGGTAGCCGGTGGCGCCGGCCTTGACCGCGTCGAGCACGTCCTGCTGCTCCCCGGAGGCGGAGAGGATCAGCACCCGCGCGGACGGGTCCTGCCGGACGATCTCCGCGGTGACCTCGACGCCGTTCGGCGCGGGGATCTGGAGGTCCAGGACCACGACCTGCGGGCGGGCCGCCGGGAAGCGGGCCAGCGCCTCGCCCCCGCTCGCAGCCACGGCGACCACCTCGAAGCCGGCAGCGATCAGGTCGTTCTCGACCGCGTCCCGCCACATCGGGTGGTCGTCGACCACCATCACCCGGATCCCGGTGTCCGTCATCGGCGTCTCCCCTCGCGCGGCCCCGACCCTAGCCCGAGGTCAGCCGGGAGGTGGGAGGTAGCGGCCCCGGCGGTGCACGAGTGGGGGTACGTCCTCGCCCAGGGTCACCTCGTCGACCACGCAGGTGACCAGGCGCGACCACCCGACCTCGGTGCTGCTCTCGAGGGTGACGCCCGCCCAGGTGCCGGCCCCGAGCAGCCGAGGTCCCCACGCCGTCTGCTCGAACGCCGCCTGGCGGAAGAGCCCACCGGGGGCCGGCGCCGTGCCCGCGAAGGCGTCGGCCAGAGCCCGGTGCTCCCAGACGAGGAGCGCGACGACGGCCAGGCCGGTGCGGTCCAGCGCGTCGACGAGGTCCGAGTCCGGGTCGACCAGGGCCAGGAGCCGGGGCGGCTCTCCGTTCGCCACCATCAGCGACGACACCGTCAGCCCCGCCCGGTCCTTCTCGTCCCCAGAGGTCCACAGCGTCACCGCGCCGCCCAGCCGACCCCGGAACCGGCGTACCGGGTCCGGCTCGGGGTCCAGGAACGGGTGCTCGCTGTGGATGGTCACGCAGGCGAGCGTACGCACGACGCCCGGCTCAGGCGGACGGGCGGGGCACCGAGAACTCCCACTCGGAGCCGGTGGACCCGGTGGTCAGCAAGGCGGTCCCGCCGAGGTCGGCGATCCGGCCGCGGATGGACTCGGTGACGCCCAGGCGTCCCTCGCGCTCGGCCTCGGCCAGCCGTCCCTCCGCGATGCCGGGCCCCTCGTCGCGCACCGAGAGCTCGACCCGGTCCGGGAAGGCCTCGAGCAGCACCCAGGACGGGGCGTCGGCACCGACGTGCACGGCTCACGTTGTCCAGGCACGACGACACCACGGCGACCAGCTCCTCGACCGTGGCCGCCGGGAGGAGCACCGGCTCACCGGGTGCGGCGACGCTGACCCGGCGCTCCGCCTCGAGCCGCGACAACCCCACGGTGAGGTCGGTCCCGCTCGTCCCCCGGCCCGGTGCCGGGGCCACCGCGTCCTGGCGACGGATCAGCGGTGCGCAGGGCCGTCTCCTGCTCCCCGGCGAGCCGGCCCAGGTCGGCCGCCTCCCCGCCCAGCTCGGTCCCCCGCCGCTGGACGAGGGCGAGGACCTGGAGCACGCCGTCGTGGACGGCCCGCGCCAGTCGCGCCCGCTCGGTCGCCGCGGCCGCCGCCCGCTCGGCGCCGGTCCCGCTCGTCGGCCATCTGCCGGAGCGAGGCGCCCAGGTAGCCGACGATCGGCCCGCCGATGAGGATCAGGAAGACGTTGCCGTAGTTGGCCTGGGTGAGGTGCTGGCGCACGGCGAGGTCGGCGACCGCCAGGCAGAGTCCCGCGACCAGCCCGCCCAGCCAGCGCCAGTGGATGGCCCAGGCCAGCAGCGCGCCCATCACCCAGAACCCGGGCACCGTCGCCTGCATGCCCGCGCCCTTGACCAGCGGGGAGACCAGCACCAGCGCCTCGGCCACGGCCAGGTCGAGCACCAGCAGACCGGGCGTGCGGCGCCGGGGCTCGGCGTACGCCCAGATCGCGACGGCGGTCCACACCGTCATCACGGCGACGCACACGACCCCGGCAGCCGGGTGCGCGAAGTTGTCGGCGCGGTAGAGGTTCAGCGCGACGGCGTTGAGCAGCACGATGACGCGCAGCACGGCCAGCGCGCGGAAGAGACGGTCCTCGACGGCCACGGCCGCCGGGCCGGAGCCCACCGGGGTGGTGGTCAGGACGCCTTCTTCTGCTCGTCCGCCACCTTCTCGGCGGCCACCTTCTCGGCGGCCGCTGCCTCGGCGGCCTCCTTCTCGATCCGCTTGGACTCCTCCTTGGCGCGACTGGCGTACATGTCGACGTACTCCTGGCCGGAGAGGCGCATGATCTCGTACATGATCTCGTCGGTGATGGAGCGCAGGATGTAGCGGTCGTTCTCCATGCCCTCGTAGCGGGAGAAGTCGAGCGGCTTGCCGAAGCGGACGACCGGGCGGGTGAACGTGCCGAACTTCTTGCCGGGCGGGGCCACGACGTCGGTGCCGACCACGGCGACGGGGATCACGGGCACCTTGGTCTCGAGCGCGAGCCGGGCCACGCCGGTCTTGCCGCGGTAGAGCCGGCCGTCGTGGGAGCGGGTGCCCTCGGGGTAGATGCCGAAGAGGTCGCCCTGCTCGAGGATCCGCTTCGCGGCGGAGAGCGCCCCCTCGGCCGCGGACGCGCCCGAACGGTCGATGGGCACCTGGCCCGAGCCGGCGAAGAACTTCTTCTGGAACCAGCCCTTGATGCCCGGGGTGTTGAAGTACTCCGCCTTCGCCACGAACGTCACGCGGCGGGTCAGGGTGAGCGGCATGAACAGCCAGTCGGCGTACGACAGGTGGTTGCTGGCAAGGATCGCCGGCCCCTCTTCGGGGATGTTCTCCGGTCCCTCGACGTGCGGGCGGAAGACGACGCGCAGGAGAGGACCCAGGGCGACCCACTTCAGGAACCAGTAGAACACCGTGTTGACCCTCCCCAAGATCCTGCGTACGCGCGGTCGACCCGCTGGCGGAAGCCTAGACCCTGGGGGGCCGCATCCACAGTTGGTCCGCCCTGAGTCGGGCCGGTGTTCCGATGGGCCGAGATGTCGGGCGCGAGGCACCCGCTCTGGTGCAGAATCCAAGGCATGACCATCGACCCCCTCGTCGCCCCGCTCTCCGTCGACGCACGGCCCGAGCTCACCGGGGGCCGCCGTGTCGGTGTGCTCCTCAGTCACGGCTTCACTGGTTCGCCGGCCTCGATCAAGCCGTGGGCCCACCACCTCGCGGAGCGCGGCTACGCCGTCGAGGTGCCCCAGCTGCCGGGTCATGGCACCACCTGGCAGGAGATGAACAAGACCGTCTGGTCCGACTGGTACGCCGAGGTGGAGCGGGTCTTCGAGAAGCTCGCCGCCGAGAACGACGCGGTCGTCGTGGCGGGGCTCTCCATGGGCGGCGCCCTGGCGCTGCGCCTGGCCGCAAACCACCCGGACCGGGTGGCGGGCGTGGTCGTCGTCAATCCCGCGGTCGCCACCAAGCGCTTCGACGTCAAGCTCCTGCCCGTGCTCAAGCACGTGGTGCCGTCCTTCCCCGGCATCATCAACGACATCAAGAAGCCGGGCGGCGACGAGCGCGGCTACCTCCGGACCCCGCTCAAGGCGGCGCACTCGATGTTCCGTGCCTGGCCTCCGCTGGTCGCGGACCTGCCCAGGGTCACGGCGCCGCTCCTCTACTTCCGCTCCACCGTCGACCACGTCGTCGACGAGCTCTCCCAGCCGCTGATCACCGGCAAGGTCTCCTCCCGCGAGATCATCGAACGCCGGCTCGAGGAGAGCTTCCACGTCGCGACCCTCGACAACGACGCCGAGCAGATCTTCGAGGAGTCGGCGGCGTTCATCGCGCGGGTCACCGCTCCCTAGGCCGGTGGCCCGGGGGTCTTCGGCGGCGGCCTCACGGGGCCGCGACTACCCTCGTCCCGTGCAGCCCGACAGCGAAGACGACGCCTGGCGCTCGATCGTCGACAACTACGGCGACCGGGCGGAGCTGGGCGCGGACGAGACCCCCGTCGCCCCGCCCCGCGACGACGTGCACGAGGTCGCCGGCGAGGACGCCGGCCGCGACGACGAGGTCCGCGGCTACGACGACGACGCGTTCGTCCCGCCGCCCCCGCCCCCGCTGCCGTACGTCGCGCCCGACCGCCTGGTCGCGTGGACGGGAGTCTTCGGCTCGCCGGCCGTGCTGCTGGTGGCGGTCGTCCTCGGACTGCACCTCCCGTCGTGGCTCGGCTACCTCCTGGTGGCGTGGTTCATCGGCGGCTTCGTCTACCTCGTGAACCGGATGCCGCGCGGACCGCGCGATCCCGGCGACGACGGGGCCCGGCTCTGAATGGGTACGTCCCCCAGTCCTAGTGGAAGCCCTCGCGGATCGCGACCTTGCTGGGGTGGTCCGCGCACCAGTTCGCATGGTTCTTGCAGTAGCTGATCACTGAGGAGTAGCTCAGCGGGCCCGAATCGTTCGGATCAGCCTGGTTGATCTCCCCGTAGAAGGAGACGTACCAGTTCTCCAGGGTGACGGGCGCCTTGTCTTCCACGCGCCGGGTGAAGGAGCAACCCCACCAGTGCACGCCGTTGGCGTCCTTGCGCATGGTGATGTCGTCGCCGGCATAGCCGCAACTGTCTTCACGGTCCAGGCCGTAGCCCTTGGTGGCGTTCCTGACACGCAACCGCATGTCACTCAGGTACAGGTCGCTTTCGTCGAGGCACTCGAGTCGTCCCTGCCCCACGACGACCTTGTCGTTGCCGTTCTCGTGATACGGCCCCTTGATCCGGACGTGGCAGCCCGTGAACTTCCCGGAGGTCGGGTCCCCGCCGTTGAAGATCGGACGGTTGACCCAGGTCGTGTTCGAGCCGGCGCCGTAGTCGCCAGGGGGGAGCTCATTGGCGTAGGCACCGACAGCGGGTGAGGCCATCAGGGCGACGATGAGGAACCCGAGCATGCGTCTCATTTCGCACCTTTCGTGTGGGTGTGCGATTACATCACCGCAGCTTCGAGAAATCACTGACCTCGAACAAGCACACACCCACTGAACCCACTGCCGGACCGGCCCGGTCCGGCTCCGGGGTCCGGCTTGGCTAGGGTGCAGGCGTGAGTGAGAGCGAGACCGTCGAGATCAGCGGCCACCTGATGGACAGCGGAATCCTGAGCCGCGTCCTGGACGACATCCGCGAGTACGGCGGCGACTACACCATCGACACCTTCGAGGTGGGCCATGACGCCCAGGACGTCTCGCGGGCCGTGCTCACGGTCACCGCCGACGACGACCCGGACCTGCAGCGACTGCTCATGCGGCTGCAGACCCGCGGGGTCAACCAGGTCGACCCGGGCGAGGCCGGGGTCAGCGTGGCCGACATGGACGGCGTGTTCCCGGACGGGTTCTACTCCACGACCAATCTCCCCACCAAGGTGCGGATCAGGGGACGCTGGGTCGACGTCGAGAACCCCGAGATGGACTGCGGGCTGGTGGTGACCTTCGACGAGGACGGGGTCGTGACCCGGCTGGTCACCCTGCCGATGTCCGACGTACGGATCGGGATGAACGTCGTCTGCGGCGCCTCCGGCATCCGCGTCCAGGTCCCGATCGTCGAGCGGGGCGACGAGAAGTTCGGCTTCATGGACTCCGAGGTGTCCTCGGAGAAGCCCCAGGCGCTGCTGGTGCGTCAGGTGGCCGACGGCATGCGCGAGGCCCGCGCGGCCGGCAAGAAGGTGCTCTGGGTCGGCGGGCCCGGCGTCGTGCACACCGGTGCCGCGCCGGCGATGGTCGCCATGGTCCAGGCGGGCTTCGTGGACGTGCTGTTCGCCGGCAACGCCCTGGCCACCCATGACATCGAGGCGTCGCTCTACGGCACCAGCCTCGGTGTGGACCTGGTCATGGGCCGCGGCGTGGAGCACGGCCACGAGCACCACATCCGTGCGCTCAACACGATCCGCAAGCAGGGCTCGATCCGGGCAGCGGTCGACAACGGCGTCCTGACCGGCGGGATCATGCACGCGCTCGTGACGCACGGCAAGGAGTTCGTCCTCGTGGGCTCCGTCCGCGACGACGGCCCGCTGCCGGACGTCTACACCGACGTGATCGAGGGCCAGCGAGCGATGCGTGCCGGGATCGCCGACGTGGGCTTCTGCCTGATGGTGGCGACGATGCTGCACTCGGTCGCGACCGGCAACATCCTGCCCGCCTCGATCCCCCTCGTGTGCGTCGACATCAACCCGGCCACCGTCACCAAGCTGTCGGACCGTGGCTCCTCGCAGGCCCGCGGCATCGTGACCGACGTCGGCCTCTTCCTCGAGCAGCTCGCCGTGGAGCTGGTGCCGGGCTACCGCCGGTCCTGAGCCGCCGCTCGCGCCAGGTCGGCCGCGCCGACCACGCCGGCCTGCGGGCCGAGCGCCGCCTGCAGGAGGGGGGGCACGACGCGGTGCCCGGCCCCGACCAGGGACCGCAGCAGCGCGTGGCGCGCCGGATCGAGCAGCTTGTCCCCCGCGGCTGACACGCCGCCGCCCACCACGACGCAGTCGGGGTCGAAGGCGGCGACCAGGTTGGCCACCCCGACGCCGAGCCAGTCGCCCACGGACGCGAATGCCTGGCGCGCGACGAGGTCGCCGTCCTCCGCGGCGGCGGTCACCATCGGCCCGACCAGCCGGGCGGGGTTGCCCTCGCACATCTCCTCGAGCACGGTCGGCTCCTGACCGATCCGCTCGCGGGCGAAGCGGACCAGGGCGTTGCCGCTGGAGTACTGCTCCCAGCAGCCTCGGCCCCCGCACTCGCAGGGATGTCCCCCGGGGACGACCTGCATGTGGCCGAACTCCCCCGCCATCCCGTTGCGTCCGCGGTGCACCCGCCCGTCGATGATCAGGGCACCGCCGATGCCGGTGCCCAGGGTCACGACGATCGCGTCGGCGAGGCCGCGCGCCGCGCCGTACCTGCTCTCGGCACGGGCCGCGCAGTTGGCGTCGTTGTCCAGCGCCACGACGGTGCCCCAGCGCTCGGCCAGCCGGTCGCGGACCTCCTCGCCGCGCCAGGGCAGGTGCGGGGCGAACATCACCCGCCCACCGCTCGCGTCCACGAAGCCGGCGGCGGCAATCCCGACCCCCGCGACCGGGTGGCCGTCGGCGACCTCGAGCACTGCCTCGGTGAGCGCCTCCTCGACCAGGGCGGCGTCCACGCGGCGTCCCGGGGTGGAGCGGCGTGCGGTGCGCCCGACGACGCCGGCCTCCGAGACGGCAGCCGCGAGGACCTTGGTGCCGCCGACGTCGACACCGATGAAGAGGCTCACCCGGGGACTACCGGCGCGCCAGGTCGGCCGCGCCGATGAGCCCGGCGTGGTTGCCGAGCTGCGCCTTGCGGATCTCCAGGGTGGGTCGGTGCCCACGGCCGGTGAGCTGGGCGGCGAAGGCGGCCCGGATGGGGCCGAGCAACAGCTCGTCGGCCTCGCTCACGCCACCGCCGATGACGACGACAGCGGGGTCCAGGATGGCGGTCAGGGAGGCGATTCCCTCGCCGAGCCAGCGCCCCAGGCCCGCCAGCTGCTCGATCGCGAACGGGTCGTCGTCGCGTGCCGCCTCGGTGATCAACGGCCCCGTGATCCGGTCCGGGTCGCCACCGGCGCGGTCCAGCAACCCGCGGGCGAGCAGCGAACCGCCCATGGCCGCGACGCGCGCCTCGCGCACCAGCGCCGACCCGCTGCCGTACTGCTCCAGGCAGCCGTGGTTGCCGCAGCCGCAGAGGATGCCGTTGGGCACCACGCGCATGTGACCGATCTCGGCACCGACGCCGAACGCGCCGCGGTAGAGCGCACCGTCGAGGACGACGCCCCCGCCCACCCCGGTGCCGACGGTGACGAGCAACAGGTCGTCCACGTCATGGCCGGCGCCGTAGCGGAACTCGCCCCACGCGGCGGCGTTGGCGTCGTTCTCGATCACGACCGGCAGGTCGACCCGCGCCTCGAGCTCGGCCTTGAGGTTGACGTTGCGCCAGGCGATGTTCGGGGCGAACATCACGACCGCCCGCGACTTGTCGATGTAGCCGGCGGCCCCGACGCCGACCGCGGAGATGGTGTGCCGGGAGGACAGCTCCTTCACCAGCCCGGCGATCGCGTCCTCGATCGCCTCGGAGTCCGTGGCCGGGGACTCCACCCGGAGCTCCTCGAGGATCGTGCCGTCCTCGTCGATCACCCCGCCGGCGATCTTGGTGCCGCCGACGTCGATCCCACAGGCCAGCGTCATTCGTCGTCCTCCTCGGGCCAGGCCCCATTGATGTCATCGGCGTCGAGATCGATCCGCTCGACGCCCGCGCCCCGTCCGCCCGAGCGTGCGTCGGGGGGCACCACCGTGGCCAGCATGCCTGCGGCCGCCTGCACCAGCGAGGAGGCGGCCACCGCCAGGTGGGCACGCACCTCCGGGCTGGCCTGGCGTACGACGTGCACGGCGCGACAGATGGGGCAGTAGGTGCACTCGGCGCTGCCGGTCGCGAGGTGCTCGTCGACGTCGCGGGCGGTATCGGCGGCGTGCCGGGCGAAGGTCGACACACCCTCGCCGAGGTCGGAGCCGTGGTCGCGGGCCCAGTCGGAGAGTGCGCCGAAGAGCTTCACGGCCTCGTCCGTGACACTGCCGATCGCCTCGCCGGGCGCCTGGCCCGTACCGGCGTCGCCGGCGGTGTCGTCTGGCGGCTCGTTCACGTCGTCCTCCCCTCGCTCCTCGTGGTCTCCTCCTCGAACCTGACCTGCAGCTCACCCCGCTCGACGCGGGCACCGGCGACCCGATGGCGCGACAGCCCGGCGGGCAGGGTGAGGAGACGACGATACGACCCCACCGTCACCACGAGCTCGTCGCCGTGGCGGGCGAGGTCCACCTCGGCGCGCGAGACGAAGGGCAGCGAGAGGCGCAGCAGGGCCCCGGCGGAGGTACGGGTGATCCGGAACGGCCCGTCTCCGCGGGGCGCGGCCAGCGGGTCGGAGCCGTCGTACACCTCGCGGGCCAGCCCGGTCAGGGCATCCACCCCGACCGGCTCACAGGCGCGGTAGACCGAGCGCCAGACGGGGAGGCCGGCGAAGGACTCGTCGACCTCGGTGAGCACCTGGTCCTGGGCCGCCACCCAGCGGGCACGCCACGGATCGGCGCCCTCGGCCGGGAACACCCGGTTGGCGATGACGCCGTCCACGCGGTAGCCGAAGAGCGACAGGGTCGTGTAGGAGCGCCGGGCCTCGGCGAGCACGACGTTCTCGGGGGTGAGCACCAGCCGCACGCTGGCCGAGGGCCCGGACAGCAGCGCGCGGACCTCCTCGAGCTCGGCGTGGAGGCGTTCGATGGCGTCGAAGACGCCGTCGCCCGGCATCGGCACACCCGCCGCCCGCGACAGCACCGGCTTGAGCGCCTTGACCACCCGGCGCTCCATGGGCAGCACGCGCTGCATGTACCAGCCCAGGGCCTCGGGCAACGCCAGCAGACGCAGGGTCTCGGCGGTGGGTGCACAGTCCACGACGATGACGTCCCACTCCTCGGAGATCGCGTGCAGCCGCAGCTCGAGCAGGGCCAGCACCTCCTCGGCACCCGGGATCACCGTCAGCTCCTCGGCCGCCACCCGGTCCACGCCGGCCACGTCGAGCACGGAGAGGAGATAGCCCTGGATCTCCGACCAGGACTGCTCGAAGCGGAGCTGGGCGTCGACCTGCTGCACGAACAGCCGGGGAGCGACCTCGACCGGCTCCGGGCCCACCGAGGCGCCGAACGCGTCGGCGAGGGAGTGGGCAGGGTCGGTGGACAGGACCAGGGTCCGCTGCCCGCTCGCAGCAGCCAGGGCGGCGGTGCCGGCGGCGACGGTCGACTTGCCGACGCCGCCCTTGCCGGTGAACAGGAGGATGCGCACGAGCAGGGAAGTCCGCTCGACCTCAGCCGAGCGACTCGACGCGCTTCTTCAGGCCCTTCAGCGCGGTGTCGATCAGGATCTTCTCGCCCTTGCGCTTGAGCATGCCGATCAGCGGGATGGAGACGTCGAGCGCGAGCTGGTAGGTCACCTCGGTCGAGCCGTTGCCGAGATCGCGGAGCAGGTAAGCACCGTCCAGCGCGCGCAGCATCTTGCCCTCCACGAGGGTCCAGGTGACCGAGGAGTCGCCGCTCCACTCGTAGGCGAGGGTGTACTCGTCCTTGATCGGCGAGACATCGAGCACGAAGAAGACCTGCTCGGCGGGGCCGCCGTCGTACATCGAGACCACGTCGGCGGTCTTGACGCCCTTGGCCCACTGCGGGTAGGCGTCGAAGTCGGCAATGACGGCCATGACGTCGGCGGGTCCGGCATCGATGACGATCGAGGACGTCGTCTGCTCGGCCATGGAGGGCCCGCTTTCGAGTCTGGGGGCCGTGGCCCGGCGGCTTGCGGTTCGGTGTGCGAGCGTACCGGATGATCTGGGTATGTTCCGCAGCGGTAACCTCCCCCGGTGAGCTCTCGTTCCACCCGTGCAACAGCAGTGCCGCCGATCCGGAGGGGTCGTGCCAGGAACGCCCCGAGGAGGCATTGTGCGTGAGTTCTCCACGCCCCTGACGATCGAGGTACCGGCCACCGGGAACCTCACCGACGACGTCGTGACCAACGCGCGCGACGCCGCTGACACGGTCGTGTTCAGCCGTCAGGCAGGCGGCGCCTGGGAGGACGTCACCGCTGCGACCTTCCTGCACGAGGTCAGCGCCGTGGCCAAGGGGTTGGTCGCGGCCGGTATCGAGCGGGGTGACCGGGTCGTGCTCATCTCCAAGACGCGCTACGAGTGGACCCTGCTCGACTACGCCATCTGGTTCGCAGGCGCCGTGACGGTGCCCGTCTACGAGACCTCGTCGGCCGAACAGATCGCCTGGATCCTGCGCGACTCCCGCGCCCGCGCCGTGGTCGCCGAGAGCGACGACCACCTGGCACGCGTGCGCGAGGCCCGCAACGACCTCGAGAACCTCAACCACGTCTGGTCGATCGCGGACAACGCCGTCGACGTGCTCACCCGACTCGGCGAGGACATCTCCGACGAGGAGCTCGAGAGACGGCGCAGCTCCGCCACTCCCCTGGACCTCGCGACGCTGATCTACACCTCCGGCACCACGGGGCGGCCCAAGGGCTGCATGCTCACGCACGGCAACTTCATGTTCGAGCTCGGCGTCGCCGTCGACGAGCTCGAGCGACTCTTCACCACCGAGGGCGCCTCCACGCTGCTGTTCCTGCCGCTCGCCCACGTGTTCGCCCGGATCATCCAGGTCGGCAGCGTGAAGTCGCGGACCCGGCTGGGTCACAGCTCCGACATCAAGAACCTCCTCGCGGACCTGCAGGAGTTCAAGCCGACGTTCATCCTGGCGGTGCCCCGGGTCTTCGAGAAGGTCTTCAACACCGCCTCCCAGAAGGCCACCGCCGACGGCAAGGGCAAGATCTTCGACCGGGCCGCGGAGGTCGCCATCGCCTACTCGCGCGGCCTCGACAAGGCCCGCGTCCCCCTCGCCGTCCGCGCCCAGCACGCCATCTTCGCGCGGCTGGTCTACGGCAAGCTCCGCGAGGCGCTCGGCGGCAACTGCTCGTACGCCGTGTCCGGCGGTGCGCCGCTCGGCGAGCGGCTCGGCCACTTCTACCGCGGGATCGGCCTGACCGTGCTGGAGGGCTACGGCCTGACCGAGACCACGGCCGCCCTCACGGTGAACCTGCCCGACGCCCACAAGGTGGGCACCGTCGGCCGACCGCTTCCCGGCACCACCGTGCGGGTCGCCGACGACGGCGAGCTCCTCTTCAAGGGCGGTCAGGTCTTCGCGGGCTACTGGGACAACGAGGAGGCGACCCGCGAGGCGCTGGAGCGCGACGGCTGGTTCCACACCGGTGACGTGGGCGAGGTCGACGACGAGGGCTTCGTGCGGATCACCGGACGCAAGAAGGAGATCCTCGTGACGGCCGGCGGCAAGAACGTCGCCCCCGCCGTGCTCGAGGACCGGCTGCGCGCCCACCCGCTGATCAGCCAGTGCATGGCCGTGGGTGACGGCCAGCCCTTCATCGCGGCCCTGGTCACCATCGATCCCGAGTCCTTCCCGACGTGGGCCGAGGCCCACGGCAAGTCGGGCAGGATCGCCGACCACGTGGACGATCCCGACCTCAGGGCCGAGATCGAGGCGGCGGTGGAAGAGGCCAACAAGGCCGTCTCCCAGGCCGAGTCGATCCGCAAGTTCACGATCCTCCCGGAGGACTGGACCGAGGAGGGTGGACAGCTGACGCCCAGCCTCAAGCTCAAGCGCAACGTCGTGATGCGGGAGTTCCGCGACGAGGTGTCGGACCTCTACCCGTCCTAGGTTCGGCAGCAAGGTGCGAGCTCGGCGAGCGCTGGGGCTGCTAGAGCAGCTTTCGGACGCTGCGCGCCCGCACCCGCAGCCGCTCAGCCTGCAGACCAGCCTCCGCGTTCGACGGGAACCCGAGACCCGGCCCGACCTGCGCGTCGAGGAGATCAGCCGCCTGCTCCCAGAGGTCAGCGGCCTGCACAAGGACAGTTCGGGGTACGAGCACCTCGTTCTGCCCTCTCGTCAGGGCAGCGTCGAGGAGGTCCTGGAGGTCCCCGCAGCGTCGGCTGTCCTCCTCCCGGCTGCTCTGGGCGAACACCCAGGCAGCGAGTCCAGCCACGGTCAACGACGGGCCGACGATGCGTGGGGGCAGCTCGACATCGGGCGCCTGCGTCACCTCACACATGGTGCCCGCATGTCGCCCGGGAGGCATCCGGTTCGCGCAAGAAACGTGCCGCGACACGTGCGTGATTCCGTCCCGGACGCTGTGCCTGTCTCCTACAGTGACGCGTGGTGTCGGCACCTGCTCGGAGGAGTAACGACACCGGTCGGGGGACCAACGGTTGGACCGTCCGGCGGGGGCCCGGCGGTCTGCCCAGACCCGAGAGGTGCCGCTGATGGACCGACGCCGGATTCTTCTCATCGCGGCTGCGTGCGTGGCTGCCGTGGGCACCCTCCTGGTCTTTCTCTACGTGCGTGGTGCTGACGCCCGCGCCGAGGAACGCTTCGACACCATCCCGGTCCTGCGGGCGATCGCGCCGATCGAGCCCGGTGAGACCATCGAGGCGGCGTCAGCCAACGGCAAGCTGGAGCTCCAGCCGGTCCCCCGGGACCAGCTCCTGCCGGACTACCGGAGCAGCATCGACGGCCTGAAGGGGCTGGTGGCGATCACCCGGGTCTACCCCGGTGAGCAGATCATCGCCGCCAAGTTCGGCGGCCGGGCCGATGCTGCCTCGCCCCTCCAGATCCCCAAGGGGAAGCTCGCGATCTCGGTCAACCTCACCGATCCCGCGCGGGTGGCCGGATTCGTGAACCCCGGCTCCGAGGTCGCGATCTTCCTCAACGGGGTGGACGACGCCACCGGCCAGTCCTTCACCCGCCTGCTGCTGAACCGGGTGACGGTGCTCGGGGTCGGCTCCACCACCCCGGTGTCGACCACGACGACCGACCCGGCCGGTGGACAGACGACCGAGCAGCTGCCCCGGACGTTGCTCACGCTCGCCCTCGACGAGACGGACGCCCAACGCGTGCTGTTCGCCTCCGGCAACGGTGAGCTCGCGTTCGGTCTGCTCACCGGGACCAGCAAGGTGGACGTCGGTCCCGCCGTGACCGCCCTCAACCTCTTCGAGTGAGCCGCCATGCCTGCTGCCGTTGACCCCGACACCGCGACCGTCACGTCGCTGCTGTCCGCCCTGCCCAGCGGTGGTCACGGCGTGGACTCGACAGAGCGGCTGCGAGCCTGGCTCGGCCAGCACTCCGAGGAGTACGTCGTCGTCCTCGGCCCCAACCTCGACCTCGACGACGCGGTGTCGGTGTGCGAGCTGCTGCGGACCACCCGGCCCACGATCAGCGTGATCCTGGTCCGTCACACCCTCGACACCCCGATCCTGACCCGGGCGATGAAGGCCGGCGCACGTGACGTGGTCGCACACGGCGACCTCGACGCGGTCGCGGGCGCGGTCGGCCGCGCCCACCAGCTCTACGTCGCACTCCGCGGGCCGGCGGGCGCCGTACACCTGGGCAAGGTCGTGACCGTCTTCTCCCCCAAGGGCGGGGTCGGCAAGACGACGATGGCCGTCAACCTGGCGCTGGCGCTGACCGACCGGGGTGGCCGCAAGGTGTGCCTGGTCGACCTGGACCTGGCGTTCGGTGACGTCGCGATCACGATGCAGCTCTTCCCCAGCCACTCCATCGAGCACGCGATCGGGTCCGAGGACACGCTCGACAGCCAGATGCTCGAGGGGCTGCTGACCCGTCACCAGGACTCGCTGATGGTGCTGGCCGCGCCCAGCCACCCGGATGCGCGCGAACGGGTCAGTCCGGCTCTCATCTCCCGGGTGCTCCACTCGCTGCGGGAGACCTTCGACTTCATCGTGGTCGACACCGCGCCGGCGTTCGACGAGCAGACCCTCACCGCCCTCGACGAGACCGACGAGTGCGTCATCGTCGCCACCCTCGACGTGCCCACGCTCAAGAACGTCAAGGTGGCCCTCGAGACCCTCGAGATGCTCAACATCGCGCGCGGACACCGGTATCTGCTGCTCAACCGCGCCGACGACGCGGTGGGGATCAGTCCCGACAAGGTCGAGGGCATCCTCGGGATGAGCGTGGCCACCCAGGTCTCGACGGCGATCGACATCGCCGCCGCCACCAACTCCGGCACCCCGATCGTGATCAGCAACCCCGAGCACCCCTCGAGTGTCGCGATCCGGCAGCTGGCCACCCGGCTCGCCGGTGAGCCGATGGCCCCGCTGCCCACCAACGGAGCCGACACGGCAGCAGCGGATGCCGGCAGGCACCGAAGTCTCTTCAGGATCCGGAGGTGACCCGATGAGTCTCGCCGACAGGTTGGCGGCCGCACGACAGGCCAGCCGTCCCGATCCTGCTGCCGGTGGTGGCACGCACGCCGACGTTCCCGCCCCGGTCACCGCCCCGGTCACCGCCGCCGAGCCGGTCCCCGCCGAGGGCTTCTCGGCGGCGGCCGTCGCCACCGAGAGGCGCCACGCCGCCGCGACCGCGGCCGAACCCACCTCGAAGCAGCGTCGCAGCCTGGCCTCGCAGAACGACCGCATCGAGGAGCTCAAGGGCAACGTCCACGTGGAGCTGCTCAAGCAGCTCGGGCCGCACCTCTACGACGCGGACATGGACCAGAACGAGCTCGACCAGCGGGTGCGCGCCGTGCTGGCCGAGGTGCTCGGCGCCCAGGAGCGGCCCCTGAGCAACAGCGACCGGGCACGAGTCACCCAGGAGATCAGCGACGACATCCTGGGCTACGGCCCGATCGAGCCGTTCCTGCGCGATCCCGACGTCTCCGAGGTCATGGTCAACGGGCCCGCCAGCATCTGGCTGGAGAAGAGCGGTCGGCTCACCCATGCCGACGCGCGCTTCGTCGACGAGGCGCACCTGCGGCGGACGATCGACAAGATCGTGTCGCGCATCGGACGCCGGGTCGACGAGTCGAGCCCGATGGTGGATGCCCGGCTGCCCGACGGGAGCCGGGTCAACGCGGTCATCCCGCCGCTCGCGGTGGACGGCTCCGCGCTCACGATCCGCAAGTTCGCGACCGACCCGCTGACCGCCAGCGACCTGATCCGGTTCGGATCGCTGTCGCCGCGCACGTGTGACTTCCTCGAGGCTTGCGTCCGTGGCCGGCTCAACGTGATCGTCTCGGGCAGCACCGGTGCGGGCAAGACCACCACCCTGAACGTGCTCTCGTCCTTCATCCCCGACGACGAGCGGATCGTCACCATCGAGGACGCCGCGGAGCTCCAGCTCAAGCAGGACCACGTCGTACGCCTCGAGTCCCGCCCGTCGAACATCGAGGGCAAGGGTGCGGTCGACATCCGCGACCTGGTGAAGAACAGCCTGCGCATGCGGCCCGACCGCATCATCGTCGGTGAGGTCCGTGACGCCTCGGCCCTGGACATGCTGCAGGCGATGAACACCGGTCACGACGGGTCGATCTGCACGCTGCACTCCAACGGTCCCCGGGACACGCTGGCGCGGCTCGAGACGATGGTGCTGATGGCCGGCATGGACCTGCCGATCCGGGCGATCCGCGAGCAGGTGGCCTCGGCCGTGGACCTGATCGTGCACCAGACGCGCTTCAAGGACGGCACGCGCCGGATCACCCACATCACCGAGGTCGAGCGGATGGAGGGTGACGTGATCACCCTCCAGGACATCTTCGTCTTCGACCACTCGGCGGGCTTCGACAACGAGGGACGGACCCTGGGGCGGCTGCGCTCGACCGGTCTCCGACCGAAGTTCCTGGACAAGATGGCCTACGCGAACGTCACCGTCGACCCGATGCTCTTTGCCACGGACAGCTTCTGAGGTGGCATCCTCTCCCCGGCTGCCCGCCCTCCCCCTGCGCGCCACGGTGCTGCGTGCCACTGGCCTCGCTCTCGCCTTCCTGCTTTCGTCGGGCGCGGTCGCGGCCGCGGCCGCGGCCGACGATGCCTCGATCGCGCACATCGAGACCTCCCGCAAGGGCCTCCAGATCCTCGTGTCGGTGCCGCCCGACGCCACCGTGGACCTGACCGGGGTGAGCGTCACCGTCGAGGGTCGCGACGCCCCCGCCCAGGCTGTGCTCGCCACCTCCACCACCGACGTGCGCCGCACCGCCGTGCTCGCCATCGACACCAGCAACTCCATGCGCGGCCAGCGCTTCGACGCCGCCAAGGCGGCCGCGCTGGCGTTCCTCGACGCGGTGCCGGCCGATGTCTACGTCGGCATCGTCTCGTTCGCGGGTGACGTCGTCGAGCCGCTCGACCCGACCCTCGACCGGGACCAGGCGCGCGCGGTGGTCTCCTCCCTCGACCTCAGCGAGCAGACGCGCCTGTACGACGGGGTCCTCGCCGCGGTCGCCATGGCCGGCACCGAGGGACAGCGCACGCTCCTGGTGCTCTCCGACGGCGCGGACACCACGAAGACCGACATCGGCGACGTCACGGCCGCGATCACCGACGCCGGGGTGCTCGTCGACGTCGTCTCGCTGGAGCAGTCGGGCGCCGCTGTCACATCGCTGCGCGAGCTTGCCGACGCAGGGGAAGGGCGCGTCATCAGCGCCGACTCCGCCGCACTGAGCCGGGCGTTCTCGCGGGAGGCCGGCGTCCTGGCCCGCCAGATCCTGATCACCGCGCAGGTCCCCGACTCCGTCACCTCGACGGAGGCGACCCTCGCCGTCGAGCTGCCCTCGGACCGGGGTCCGCTGAGCGCCCAGGTGTTCACCACCGTGCGCGGCACCGCGGCGACGCCGCCCGGCTCTCCGGCCGGGTTGTCGCCGGACCGCGGGTGGTCCCTGCCCGCCGAGGCGATGTACGGCGGGGTCGCGGCGCTCGGACTCGGGCTGATCGTGCTCCTCGTCCTGCTCGTCCCGGCGTCCAGCTCCGCTCCGATGACCGCCCAGGCCAGGATCTCGACGTACACCGCCAAGCTCGAGAACCGGCCGTCGGGCGGGCCCCGGCTCGACACCGAACAGGCCCTGACGCAGGCGACCGGCGCTGCTGCCCAGGTGCTCAGCCACCACCGGTCGCTCGAGGACCGGATCTTCCGGCGGCTCGAGGGCGCCGGCAGCAGCCTCAAGCCCGCGGAGTGGCTGCTCCTGCATGCCGCGATCGTCGTGGGCGCCGGCATCGTCGGCCTGCTCCTGGGCACCGGCAGTGTGCTGATCGGGCTGGTCTTCCTCGCGTTCGGCGCCCTCGGTCCGTGGCTCTACCTCGGTATCCGGCGCTCCCGTCGTCGCAAGGCGTTCAGCGGCTCCCTCCCCGACACCCTCCAGCTCATGTCCGGCGCGCTCGCCGCCGGCCTCTCGCTCGCCCAGTCCGTCGACACGATCGTCCGCGAGGGGGGCGAGCCCATCAGCTCCGAGTTCAAGCGGGTGCTGGCCGAGGCCCGGCTCGGTGTGGCCCTCGAGGAGGCCCTGGAGGGGGTGGCCGAGAGGTTCGAGAGCAAGGACTTCGCGTGGGTGGTCATGGCGATCAAGATCCAGCGACAGGTGGGCGGCAACCTGGCCGAGCTGCTCGCGTCAGTGGCCGCGACCATGCGTGAGCGCGAGTACATGCGCCGCCAGGTGGCGGCACTCGCCGCCGAGGGCAAGCTGTCGGCGTGGGTGCTGGGCGGCCTGCCGCCCGCGTTCCTGCTCTACCTGCTGGTGGGCAACCGTGAGTACGTCATGCCCATGTTCACCGAGCCGATCGGGTGGCTGATGCTGGGCGGCGCCGCGCTGCTGCTCGCCATCGGCGCCTTCTGGATGAGTCGTCTGATCAAGGTGGAGGTGTGAGGTGATCCTGCTCTTCGTCCTCGGGGTGCTCCTCATCGGCCTCGCCCTCGTCCTCCTCGGCTCAGCCCTGGCCGATCACTCGGAGGGGGTGGGGATCACCCGCTCCCTGGCGGTGCTCCAGGCCATGACCACCGCCCCCCAGGAGCTCACCAAGGAGCTGGACCGCCCGTTCTCCGAGCGGGTCCTGGCCCCGCTCCACGACCGGACGCTCAAGCTCGGGCGGCGCCTGTCGGGTGCCGACTCGGCCGAACGCATCCGGCACAAGCTGGAGCTGGCCGGGAACCCCGCGGGCTGGTCGGTGGACCGGGTGGTGTCGAGCAAGGTGATCGGCGCCGCCGCCGGCCTGGTCGTCGCGCTCGTCTTCTCGTTCATGCTCGGCTCCGCGCTGCCGATCCGGCTCGTCGTGGTGCTGGCAGGAGCCGTCGTGGGCTTCTTCAGCCCGAACCTCTACCTCTACCAGAAGACCTACGACCGCTCCCTGCGCCTGCAGCGCGACCTGCCGGACGCGATCGACCTGCTCACGATCAGCGTGGAGGCCGGTCTCGGCTTCGACGCCGCGCTCCAGCAGGTGGCTCGCAACACCGAGGGGCCCCTCGCCGACGAGTTCTCCCGCGTCCTGCGGGAGATGCAGATCGGCCAGGCCCGGGCGGCCGCGCTGCGCGGTCTCGCCGACCGCACGAACGTGGCCGACGTGGGGACCTTCGTGGGCGCCATGGTGCAGGCGGACTCGTTCGGCATCCCCGTCGCCCAGGTGCTCCGGATCCAGTCGCACGAGATCCGGGTCAAGCGGCGGCAGCGTGCCGAGGAGAAGGCGCAGCAGGTCCCGGTGAAGATGACCGTTCCGCTGATCTTCACCATCCTGCCCTGCCTCTTCATCGCGGTCATGGGACCGGCCGCGATCAGCATGATGGAGAACTTCAGGTGACCGGGCCGGACCGCCTCCATCTCCGCCAGTACCTCCGTCTGTGCGCGGCGGCGCGCGGCTTCGCCCTGCTCGCCCTGGTCGCCCCGGTCCTCTGGTCCCGCGACACCCCGGCGTTGGCGGGACTGGCTGCCGTCGGCGCCATCTGGTGCCTCGCCCAGATGGCGCAGCTCTGGTGGCCGGGCCCGGTCCTGGCCCTGATCATCGCGGAGGCCGCGCTCGTCGGTGCCGTGTGCGGGGTCGCGACCCACACCTCGGTGGCCGTGCTCGGTGCGCTGGCCCTGCAGCCGTTCACGGCCGGCCTCCGCCTCGGCTGGCACGGGGTGGCGGTCGCGCTCTCCAGTCAGCTGGTGGCCCTGGCCCTCCTCCCCACCATCCTCTTCGGCGGCCTGTCCGCCGACCAGGGCTTCGAGGCGTTCACCTGGGGCGTGACCGGACTCGGGCTGGGGCTGATCGCCGGTTTCGTGCACTCGACACTGGGCGAGTCGCCGGACCCGCTCGCCCCCTACCGCTATGCCCAGGCCCTGATCCGCGAGCTCATCGACCTCTCGGGCGGCCTCAGCTCGGGACTGGACCCTGTTCCCCTGGGGGGTGTCATCCTCAGCGCGGTCCGCGACGAGCTGCCGACGGCGGCCCTGGTGCTCTACGTGCCGACCGGCGAGTCGCTCACCCCCCTCATCTCCAAGACCACGGCCGCGGCGCAGGACACGTCCGGCTGTGACGGGATCGCGATCGAGGCCTGGGCACTCGGCCGACCGGTGCTGGCTGATCAGGCCTTCGCCTTCCCGCTGGTCACCGAGGCGGGCACGACCGCAGTGGTCGCGGGCCTGCTGTCGGAGCGGCTCGACCCGGCGCGCATCGGGCTGGAGTCGCGCATTCGAGAGCTGGGCGAGCGGCTGGGCGCCAGCGCGGTGCACCTCGACACCGCCTTGCTGTTCGCCGCCTTCCGGGACGCGGCGACCGCCGGCGAGCGTCGTCGCCTCGCCCGGGAGATGCATGACGGCGTGGCCCAGGACATCGCGTCGCTGGGATACCTCGTGGACGCCCTCGCCGCGCGTCCGAGCTCCCCGGAGCAGGCCGAGCGGATCCGGGCCCTCCGGGACCGGGTCACCGCCGTGGTCGCCGAGGTACGACGCTCCCTGGTCACCCTCCGGACGAGCACGGGGGCGAGCGAGAGCCTGGGCGCAGCGATCGGCACGATCGCGCGCAACCTCACCGAGGTCTCCGGGGTCCCGATCCAGGTGACCCTGGACGAACGCACGACCCGGCTGCGCCCGGACGTGGAGGCCGAGCTCTTCCGCATCGCACAGGAGGCGATGACCAACGCCGTACGCCACGCCCGCGCGTCCAGCATCGACGTGCACTGCCTGGTCCATGCGCCCTGCGCCCTGATCATCGTCACCGATGACGGGCGGGGCCTCCAGCAGGCCCGGGCAGACTCGCACGGGCTGGACATCATGCGCGAGCGCGCCCTCCTGATCGGGGCCGAGCTGACCATCGCCGACCGCCCCGAGGGCGGGGCCGTGGTGTCCGTGCGGACACCGGTCCAGCTGGAGAACACCCCCGGAGCAGCCGACGGCAAGACTGCGATAGTGAGCGCATGAACGAGCCGGTCCGTGTCCTGCTCGTCGACGACCACGAGCTGATCCGCAGCGGGCTCGCCGGGGTCTTCGAGCTCGCGGCCGACATGACGGTCGTCGGGCTCGCCGGCTCGGTGGCCGAGGCGCTCGCGGCGTACGACGAGCTGTCCCCCGGCGTGGTCGTCACCGACCTCCAGCTCCAGGACGGCACCGGCCTGGACATCGTCCGGGCCATCCGGCGAACGAGCTCCACCACCGGCCTGATCGTCCTGACCATGCACTCCGGCGACGACCAGATCTTCGCGGCCATGGAGGCCGGCGCCTCCGGTTTCGTCGGGAAGGACGCCCCCTCGTCCGAGGTCGTGCGTGCCGCCCGGCACGCGGCGGTCGCTCCGCGGTCCTTCGTGTGCAGCAGCCTGGGCGCGGCCATGATGCGACGCACGGCCGCCAGCTCCGCACGCCTGTCCGACCGTGAGCACGACGTGCTGCTGCTGCTCGCCGACGGGTTGGGCGCGACCGCGATCGGTGAGCGGCTCTTCATGAGCGAGTCGACCGCCAAGTCCCACATCGCCCGGATCTACCAGAAGCTCGGCGTGAGCAACCGCGCGCAGGCCCTGGTCACCGCCATGCGGGTCGGCCTGCTGTCGAGCGTGCGCCCCACCGCCCGCTGACCGGATGACGCATCCGCCGATCGTCCGGCGTCCATAGCCCGAAGTGACTAGGCGGACTGACACCTTCGCCCGGTCACCGGGGGGTCGACCTAGCCCCACGATGGTCCCCGTGGAGCCCCTCCCCCGGACTCATCTCGGGCACCGCGAGATCAAAGGACACAGTCATGGTCGACTACCTCCGTATCCTGCTCAACGCCCGCTTCGCCACCTTGGAGGAGCGCGGTGCCTCGGCCGTCGAGTACGGCCTGCTCATCGCCGGCATCGCGGCCCTGATCGTGGCCGTGGTCTTCATCTTCGGCAACACGATCGCGGGAATCTTCACCGACACCTGCACGGCGGTCAACAACAACGCCGCCTGCACCCCCTGATCCGCTCCAACCGATGAATCCCCCGACTGTGGCCGCGAGCTCCCCCGCTCGCGGCCACAGGTCCGGATCGTCCGAGGTCGGAGCCTCGGCGGTCGAGTACGGCTTGCTGATCTCCGGCATCGCCGCGGTGATCGCTGTGGCCGTCTATCTGTTCGGTGGCACCGTCCTCGGCCTGTTCGAGGACACCTGCGACACCTTCGCAACCCATGCAGGCTCCACGACCTGCTAGTCGCCAGCGATCTGCCGAGCCACCGCGATCCGCTGAAGGGTGGTCGGGTGGCTGCCGAACCAGAACTGTGACCACCCCGGCGGCGTCGGGTCCGCGAGCGAGCGCAGCGCGAGCTCTCGCTGCATCGCGATGAACGCTTCCGGGTCCCGCGTCGCGCGGAGCGCATCCACGTCGGCACGGATCTCGATCTGGCGACTGATCCCGTTCTGCACCGGACTCGTCACCAGGGTCGCGACGGCCATCAGCGCCAGCACCAGCGGCACCACCGCGGGATCCCCCATCCACAGCCGGCGCCGGTCACCGACCGCGCCCACCACGAGCCCGAGCAGTCCCACCCCGAAGACCGCGCCGGCCGCTCCCAGCGCCGAGCCGGTCACGACGTCGGCGTGGCGCGCGTGGGCGAGCTCGTGGGCCACGACCGACAGGGCCTCGTCCTCGGGCAGGCCCTCGACCAGGTTGTCGTAGACCACCACCCGGCGGGTGCCGCCGAACCCCGAGACGTAGGCGTTCAGGGTCGTCGTACGCCGCGACGCGTCGGCCACGAGCACCTGGTCCACCGCGACGTGCTCGCGGTCGGCCAGCCGGAGGATCTCGGTGCGCAGCGACCCGTCCGGCAACGGCGTGAACGAGTTGAACAGGGGTTCGACCACCACCGGGTAGGCGAACGACCCGGCCAGCACGAGCGCGCCCAGGGAAGTGCCGGCCACGACCGGCCAGGCGCGACGCCACCGACGGGCAGCGCCGATCACCACCAGCAGCGCCAGCGAGGTGGTCACGATCGCGACCAGCTGCCCCAGTGCCTGGTCCCACGCGAAGCCGCCCCAGGACTGGTTGCTGAGGCCACGGTCCAGGAGCAACCGGCGCAGCAGGATCGCGAACGGCAGGGTGACGACCCGTCCGATCAGCACGAGCGCTGTCACGGCGAGCACGACCCGCACCCACCAGGGTCCGCGCAACCGGTCCGTCAGGCGCCGGCCGAGCCCGGTGAAGCCGAACCCACAGGCCACGGCGAGCGAGACCACCAGGGAGCTCCAGCTCCAGGCCCGGGCCCACCGCGAGAACTCCTCGGCCTGCCGGACCTGGTCGGCGTCGAACAGCCTGGCGGGCGACGCTGGGTCGGGGGTCCCGCCGGGAACCGGGTGCCACGGCACGAGCCAGAGGGCCAGCACCGTGAAGACGAGACCGCCGACCAGGGCCACCGCGAGCGCGCTCCGCCACTCGACGGGCCGGTCACCGGGTCGATCAGGGGGCCGATCAAGAGGTCGGTCGTGGTGGGTCACGCCGCCAAGTCTGACAGCCGGGCCCGCCACCGCCTCGTGAGCTCGCGCAGCGTCAGCCCGAAGGTCGACCGGAGGGCCGAGGGGACCGGCCGGCCAGCGCTGACCTCGTCATAGAAGTGGACGAGCGCCTGCTCGCCTCCGGCCTCGGCGAGCACGCCGCAGGCGAGCCAGGCGGCTTCGTACGCCGCTCCCAGGTGGGGGGTCGCGGTGTCGAACTCGGCGGCGCCCGGCAACGCTGCCGGAGGCCCGTTCCGGCGTACCTGCTTGATGATCTGTCCCGCCGTCGTGCTCAACGGCAGGTCGACGTCGCGCAGGGCCACGTAGTCCGCGAACCCCTCGAGCAGCCACAGCGGCATCGGGCTCAGGGCCGCGTCCGTGGCGACGTGGACCGCCTCGTGGCTCATCACGACCTGGGCTCCCTGGGGCTTCAGCCGCGCGAACACGTCCGGGTTCACGAACACGTGGACGGGCGCGTCCGGGGCCAGCGAGCCGTCGACGGTCGAGGTGACCGCGGCGATGTTGGCGTACTCCCCGGGCTCGGCGTCGAGCGCCCGGTCCAGGCCCGCTGCCGAGGCAGGCACCTCGACCACGAGCTGCGGGCGCCAACCGGTGAGCACGCGTCGTACGACGGGCACGGCGGCGCCGGCACGCCGGGCGTAGCGGTCGGCAGCGGCCGGCGAGCCCGCGGCCATGACCAGCGCGGTGGCGGTACGCCGCACCTGCAGGGGGCCACTCAGCCAGATCGGCGAGCGCCGGTCACCACCCCCGATCGAGGCCAGGGCGACCTTGCCCCCGGTGGCGACGAAGCGGAACAGGACCTCGGCCCGTGCCGGCGCCTGGTCGAACCCCGCGAACTCCCAGGTGGCGTCGACCGCGGCCTCCCAGGCCCCGTCGTCCGACAGCGCGCCCGCCTCGTCCACGTAGCGCACCGTGAAGTCCTGCACGTGCAGGGAACGGGCGTTCTCCACGACCGCGCCGAGCAGGGCGGCGGCCCGCCCGTCACCCGCCGGGGCCAGTGCTCGCGCCGCCGACTCATCGCGGTCGTCGACCGCCTGTTCGAGCTGGTGGAGGGTCTGGGCCGCCAAACCGGGCTGGACGCTCCCGATCGCCGCGTGCGGAACCTTCGCGACGTAGGGGTCGTCGTCGACGACGGTCCACGAGACGAGTCCGACGACCAGGAGGAGGGACAACGAAAGGCCGGCCATCCACCAACGTGGACGACCGGCCTTCGTGGTCGGGGAGTCAGCCAGGGCGGACCGCGCCGACGTACGGCATCGAGTAGAGGGGGGCGGTCGTGACGCCCGAGCCCGGGTTCGCGGCGTGGACGATCATGCCGTTGCCGATGTACATGCCGACGTGGCTGATCGGGCTGTAGTAGAACACCAGGTCGCCGGGGCGCAGGTCGCCGGCCGCGATGTGCGGACCGGAGCTGTACTGGGCGCTCGAGGAGTGCGGCAGCGCCACGCCCGCCTGGGCCCAGGCCCTCATCGTCAGGCCGGAGCAGTCGAAGGCGCTCTCGCCGGTGGCGCCGTAGACGTAGGCGTCGCCCACCTGAGCCATGGCGTACGAAACGGCCGCACCACCGTTGCCCGAGGCGGGAACGCTGGTGGTCGGGGTGCGGGGCTCGCTGCGCGAGACCATCGCCTCACGCTGCTTGGCCTCGAGCTCACCGAGCAGCGACTTGGCCTCGGCCAGCTTGTCGTCGATCGTGGCCTTCTCGGCGGCCAGCTGCTTCTTGGTGGCCTCGACCTCGGCCGAGCGCTTCTCGGTCGCCTCGCGACGGATGTCGAGCGCCTTCAGCTCGGTGGCGTAGTCATCGAACATCTGCGTCTGCAGGTCGTTGAACGCCGACATCGTCGAGAGGTGGGAGAGGAAGGAGCCCGGGTCGTCGGACACCACGACCTGACCGACCGCGGAGAGGCTCTCGCCTTCGTACTGTCGCACGATCGAGTCCTGGACCTGGTGCTGGACGATGCCGAGACGGTCGTCCTGGCGTGCCTGGTCCGCCTTCAGCGCGGCGAGGTCGCCGTTGAGCTCCTGGAGCTCGAGCTTGGCGTCGTTGTACCGCTCGGAGGCCTGCTCGGCCTCGTGGTAGAGCCGGTCCACGCGCGACTGGACGTCGTCGATGTTCGGCTCGGCCTGCGCAGGCGTCGACGGAACGAGTCCGACGGCTGCAGCGAGGGCGAGACCTGAGATGGCAGTGATGAGTCGCTTCCGGCCGTTGAGCACGAGCGGGCGGTCTCCCTTGTGTGTCGTACGCCTACCGGGTGAGCTGACGGATTCGGGCACGACTTGCCCTACCCCCGCTCCTCGGCGACACGGTTGTGTCTCCGCCTTGCGGGCGATTCACCCCAGATGAGTTGGTTCCCCGGCTCCCGATCCGCCGAAACGGCTCGAGACTCAGCGCGGCGCCCGCGCGGACCTGTCTGGTCCACTCCCACGGGCACCTGAGCGGCTCAGACTAGTGGTGGCGTCGGCTGCTGGCCAATCATTCGGCCAGATGTTGCCACGTGTTTCAGGACACGGCGGGATTGTCGACCGCTCCCCGTCACAGCAACGCCACGAGCCACATCGGCCACGCCAGTCCCTAGGCCGACTCGACGTCCACCCCCGGCATCGCCTGGATCAGTCGCAGCGGGGGCACGAGGCCGCCCTGGGCCAGGACGTCGAGCGCACGTCGCTCGTCGTCGTCGAAGGTCAGCTCGGGGGGCGGTCCCAGCAGCACGGTCACCACGCAGTCGTGGCACGCCAGCCCGCGCACCACACAGGTGTCGCAGTCGATTCGCGTCGTCATGAGCCAGACGCTCGCAGCGCCCACCGACATTCCGGTCGGACAGAGGGCGCCGACGGCGTGTCGGGGCGCCCAGCTGACGCGTGGCGCGCGCCCGAGGCTCAGGTCGACAGGACTGCCACGAGCGTGTTGGAGGCCATCGGCCGCGCTCCTGAGCGCGCCACGTCCTCGGCCACCGCACGGTCACTCGTCACGACGACCACGACGCGCCCGACGGGTTCTGCCGCCACCAGGTCGCGGATCACGTCGTCGGCGATCACGCCCTCGGGACTGAAGAGCACCTTGACCCCGCGGGGCACCTTGACGACCGGTCGCACCGACGAGGCCGCGGCATCGAACACCACGGTGGCCTCGACCCCCGTGCGTGCCACGAGCGGCGCGAGACCGTTGAGCAGCCGGATCCGCTGCGCCTCCAGCGAGGAGGTCGGCCAGGCGGTCTTGCTCACGTTGTAGCCGTCGATGATCAGCCGCGCGCGCGGCATGGAGAGGTACTGCTCGAGCAGCGCCGGGCTGGCGCCGCCCCGGGCACCCACCGGGGAGGCGCCACGTGCGTCGTCCTCGGCAAGACCGGCCTCGACCCGGTCACCGGGGGCTCCGGTGGTCGGCGGCAGACCGAGCTCGCGGCGCAGCCCGGAGGCGGCGTCGATCACCGTGTCCAGAAGCAGGCGGGCCCGCAGCGTCGTCTCGTCGCGCTCGGTCCTGTCGGCACGACGGTCGGCCGAGTCCTCCGCCTCCCGCTGCGCGATCTGGCCCCGGAGCTGTCGCAGCTCCTTCTCCCGGGCGACTGCCTGGGCGGCAGACCGCCCGCGCGTCTCCTCCGCGACCCGCTCGGCCTCGTCCGCCGCCGCCCGAGCCGCACGCTCGGCGCTGCGTGACTCCCCCAGCTTGCGGCGCAACGAGGTGTTCTCCGCCTTGTACTCCTCCACCTGGGCCCGGTGCAGGGCCCGGAGGTCACGCACCGCCTGCTCGGCCTCGGCCAGCTTCTGGCGGAGCCGCTCGAGCTCGCTCGTGTCGCGCCCGCCCCCCTCGGCCCGCTCCTGGACCCGGCGTACGGCGTCCGCGACCGCGGCTTCCCATCCCTCGGGGCGGGCGAGCCACGAGAGGGCCGCGACATCGACCGGCTCCGCGGACTCCGGCGGGGTGCGGGTCCCGACCTGGGTCGCCACCCGCTCCCGGAACTCCTCGTCGGACCCGAGCGCGCTCGCGATGGCGGTGCCACCGAGCCGGGCGCGGCGCGCGGGCGCGAACTCGGCGACCCGACGCAGGGAGGGCGGGAGCCGGACCACGTCCGGCAGGACCTCGGCCGCCATCGAGACGATCCGGGCGCGCACGGCGTCGGGCAGCTCACCGAGGGAAGTGGGGACCTCGTCGCTCATGGGACGTGGCCGTCTCAGCCCGCCGCCGGGTCGTCGGCAACGACGGCGTCGTGGCGGGACACGACCTCGATCGCATCCGCACGACCGCACCAGCGACACGTGACCGCTTCGACGCTCTCGCCCAGGACGACGGTCTCCTCGACACGGTGCTCGCCGCCGAGGTCGAAGTGCCAGTACTCCGTCGTACGCCGCGTGCGCGTGACGTCGAACCGTGTCAGGTTGCCGCAACCGGAGCAGCGCCAGCGGTGGGCCGCGTCGGGAATCACGGTACTCACGGGGCCCCTCCTCCTCCTGGTCGATGCCGCCCACACCCTAGTCCGCGCGGCTCCCGCGGATTGTCGGCGGCCGCCTCTAGCGTCCTCGCCATGACCAGCGCCGTTCAGGGTGCGCCTTCCCAGTGGGAGACGCAACGCAGTTTCGATGAGCTGGGACGGCCGCTGCGCGACATCACCTTCTGCGTCGTCGACCTCGAGACCACGGGCGGTTCGGCCGCCGGCGGCTCGATGATCACCGAGATCGGTGCGGTCAAGGTCCGCGGCGGCGAGATCCTCGGCGAGTTCCAGACCCTGGTCAACCCGCGCACCGAGATCCCGGCCTTCATTGCCGTGCTCACGGGCATCAGCAACACGATGGTCGCCGACGCGCCGTCCATCGACTCGGCGCTGCCGGCCTTCCTCGAGTTCGCGGCCGGCACGGTGCTGGTGGCGCACAACGCGCCGTTCGACGTCGGCTTCCTCAAGCACTTCGCCGAGCAGCAGGGTCGGCCCTGGCCCCGCTTCGAGGTGCTCGACACCGCCCGGCTGGCGCGGCGCGTGATCACCCGTGACGACGCCCCGAACTGCAAGCTGTCCTCGCTGGCGCAGCTGTTCAACGCGACCACCACGCCCAACCACCGGGCGCTGTCCGACGCGCGGGCCACCGTCGACGTCCTGCACGGCCTGATGGAGCGGCTGGGCGGCCTCGGCGTGCACACCCTGGAGGAGCTGCAGACCTTCTCCGCGCGGGTCAGCACCGCCCAGCGCAAGAAGCGCCACCTGGCCGAGTCGCTGCCGCACTCCCCCGGCGTCTACCTCTTCCGTGACGACCGGGCCCGGGTGCTCTACGTCGGCACCTCGCGCGACCTGCGCTCGCGGGTGCGCTCCTACTTCACCGCCTCGGAGACCCGGTCCCGGATGGGCGAGATGGTGGGGCTGGCCTCCTCGGTGACCGGGATCGAGTGCGCCACCGCCCTGGAGGCCGAGGTCCACGAGCTGCGCCTGATCGCCGAGCACAAGCCGCGCTACAACCGCCGCTCCCGGTTCCCGGAAAAGGTCCACTTCATCAAGCTGACCCGCGAGCCGTGGCCGCGGCTGTCCCTGGTGCGGCGGGTCCTCGACGACGACGCCGACTACCTCGGGCCGTTCAGCTCCAAGAAGACGGCCGAGAAGTGCCTGGCCGCACTGCACGACACGTTCCCGGTGCGCCAGTGCTCGGACCGGCTGGCCAGGGAGCCGTCACGCGCCGCCTGCGTCCTCGCCGAGATGGGCCGATGCCTCGCCCCCTGCGACGGCAGCGTCGACACCACGACGTACGCCGCCGTCGTGCGCCAGCTGCGCGACACCCTCCTGCGGCGCCCCGACGAGGTCGTCGAGGCGATCAACCTGCGGATGGCCGCACTCGCCGCCGACGAGCGCTTCGAGGAGGCGGGCGTCCACCGCGACCGGCTCTCGGCGTTCGTCCGGGCGGCCGCCCGCACCCAGCGCCTCTCCGCGCTGACCGGGTGCCCCGAGGTGGTCGCCGCGCGCCGCGAGGACGACGGGCGCTGGGCAGTCCACGTCGTGCGCTTCGGTCGCCTGGCAGCCGCCGGCATCATCCCCGCGGGTGCGGACGCCCACCAGTTCGTGGCCGAGCTCCGGTCCTGCGCCGAGACCGTGGCCACCGCACCCGGCCCGGTGCCCGCCGCCACCGCCGAGGAGACCGAAAAGGTGCTGCGCTGGCTCGAGTCGCCCGGGATCCGCCTGGTCGAGGTGGACGGCGAGTGGACCTGCCCCGTGGCCGGCGCGACGCGTCACCTCGCGCTCCACGACGCGGTCAACCAGTCCCGGCTCTCGCTCGTCCCGTTCGACGACCGGCGTGACCTCTCCCCGGTGCACCGGCCGGTTCGTTAGGGTTCGCCCCATGATCACCGCCATCGTCTTCGTCAAGGCCGACGTCGCCCGCATCCCCGAAGTGGCCGAGGCAATCGCCGCCCTCGACGGCGTCAGCGAGGTCTACTCGGTGACCGGCCAGATCGATCTCATCGCCCTGGTGCGCGTCAAGGACCACGACGACGTGGCCTCCGTCGTCGCCGACCGGCTCAACAAGGTGCCGGGCGTGACGTCGACCGAGACCCACATCGCCTTCCGCGCCTACTCGAAGCACGATCTGGAGTCCGCTTTCTCCCTCGGCCTGGACTGACCGGGTGACCTGGCTCGAGAACCACTGGCTCGACATCCTCGGCTGGGGCGGCAGCGCACTGCTCGTGTTCTCCCTGCTCCAGGCCCGGGTGCTCCGTTTCCGCACCCTCAACCTGGTTGCCTGCGTCATCCTGCTGGGGTTCAACGCGATCCTCGGCATCTGGCCGATGGTCGGGATGAACCTGGTCCTGGCCGCCATCAACGTGTGGTTCATCGTCAGGCTGCTGGGTGAGCGCCATGACGAGGCGGCCTTCGAGGTTCTCGAGGTCGGGCCGCGCGATGAGTACCTCCGCCACGTCCTGCGCGTCCACGAGGCCGACATCCGCAGGTTCCAGCCCGACTTCCTCTGGGACCACGCCGACGACCGGGGACACGCCTTCATCGTGCTGCGGGGCGACGAGACGGTCGGTGTCGTGCTGCTCCACGCCGACGGCGACGTGGCGCGGGTGCAGCTCGACTACGTGACGCCGCGCTACCGCGACTTCTCCCCCGGCGAGTTCGTGTGGCGCCGCAGCGGGGTGCTCCGCGACAACGGCTTCCGCCACGTCATCACGCCTCCGGGGATGGTCGGCGCCTACTACGACCGGCTCGGCTTCCGCCGCGACGAGGAGTCCTACGTCCTCGACCTGTGACGGATCAGCCTGCGGAAGCGGTGATCCAGCGTTCGAGCGTGGCGTTCGCAGCACCGGAGTCGATCGACTCGCGCGCCCTCTCGAGGCCGGCAGCCAGCGCCTCGTCCAGCGGCGCGTCGGAGGCGTCGTACACCGCCAGCGCCGCGCCTGCGTTGAGGAGCACGGCGTCCCGCACGGCGCCCTGCTCCCCCTCCAGCACCCGGCGGACCACGGCCGCGTTGTGGACGGCATCGCCCCCACGCAGGGCCTCGGCGGGGCTCAGCGAGATTCCGAAGGTCCGGGGGTGGACCGTGGCCGTGGTGACCTCTCCCCCTCGCACGACCCACACCGATGAGGTGGTCGCGGTCGTCAGCTCGTCGAGGCCGTCGTCCCCGCGGAAGACCCAGGCGTCCACGCCGCGGTGGGCGAAGACCCCGGCCATCACCGGCGCCATCCGCCGGTCCGCACAGCCGATGGCCTGGGCGGCCGGACGGGCCGGGTTCGCGAGCGGCCCGAGGAAGTTGAACGTCGTGCCGATGCCGAGCTCTCGCCGAGCCACGGCGGCGTGGCGCAGGGCGGGGTGGAACGCGGCGGCGAAGCAGAACGTGATGCCGGCCTCGTCGGCCACCGCGGCGACGCGCGAGGCCGGGAGGTCGAGCCGGATCCCGAGGGTCTCGAGCACGTCGGCCGAGCCGGACTGGGACGAGGCCGACCGGTTGCCGTGCTTGACGACGCGAGCCCCGGCCCCGGCGGCCACGATCGCGGACATGGTGGAGATGTTGACCGACATCGAGCGGTCGCCACCGGTGCCGACGATGTCGAGCAGGCGTCCGGGCACGGAGATGGGGGTGGCGACGGCGTACATCGCGTCGACCAGACCCGAGACCTCCTCGATGGTCTCGCCCTTGGCGCGCAGCGCCACCGCGAACCCGGCGATCTGGACCGGGGTGGCCTCACCCGAGAGGATCTCGCCCATGGCCCACGCGCTCTGCTCCGCGCTGAGGTCCACGCGGGCGACGAGTGCGCTCAGGACCTCGGGCCAGGTGGGGCTCATCAGGTCGTGGCGGGCACACGCGAGCGCAGCAGCGCGATCGCGGACTCGGCGAGCTGGATCGGGTCGATCGGGTGGGGTACGGCGGCCTCGGCCCGCGACCAGGTGGCCAGCCACGCGTCCTGGGGGCGTCCGGTCAGCACCAGCACCGGGGGGCACTGGTAGATCTCGTCCTTGAGCTGCTTGGCGATGCCCATGCCGCCGGCGGGCACGGCCTCACCGTCCAGGATCGCGAGATCGATGTGTCCGGCGTCCATCTGCTGGATGACGACGGGCTCGGTGGCCACCTCGACGTACTCGACCTCCGGGAGGTCCGGGTGCGGGCGGCGGCCCAGCGCCAGGATCACCTGCTGACGGGTGTTGACGTCGTCGCTGTAGACGAGCACCTTCAGCGGGGCGGTCTTCGAGGAGGTCGAGTCGTTCACGGCGGCGATGTTACCCGTCCTCCCGGGCCGCCCGCTGGCGTGCCTCCTGGAGATCGAGCCGACGGTCCTCGCGAGCCCCCTCCCGCATCGAGGAACGCACCCACTGGGTGAACAGGACCCCGAAGAACACCAGCCCGATCAGGTCGCCGGAGCCCCACAGGATCCCGCCGGCCAGGTGCTGGTCGTCGTACGGGTCGGGCAGCCAGGCACCCATCGGGCCGTCGTGCAGCGAGGGGTACCAATCACCGCCGATGAGCGTCCCCTGCCCCATGATCGTGACGCCGAGGAACGCGTGGAAGGGCAGGGTCAGCACGACCAGCAGCACGCGGAAGGGATAACCCACCCGACCGGGCACCGGGTCGATGCCCATCAGCGGCCAGAAGAACAGCGACCCGACGAGCACCAGGTGCACGTGCATCGTCTCGTGGACGTACGCCGAGTGCAGGGACGCGTCGTACCAGCCGGAGAAGTAGAGCGCCCACGGCGAGATGACGTACAGCAGGAACGTCAGCGGCGGGAACGACAGCACCCGGGCGGCCCGGGAGTGCAGCACGACCAGCAGCCAGCGGCGTGGCGTGGGTGGGAGCGTCCGCAGCGCCAGCGTCACCGGCGCGCCGAGCGCCAGCGCGAGCGGCACCAGCATCGACAGGAGCATGTGCTGGACCATGTGCACGCTGAGCAGGGTCAGGTCGTAGGCACCCAGACCGGAGGCCGTCGCGAAGTAGAAGGCCCCCATGCCGACCAGGACGAACGACAGCGTCCGGCCCACCGGCCAGCGGTCGCCGCGGCGGTGCAGCACGCGTACGCCGAGCAGGTAGAGACCGGCCACCCAGACGGTGATCACGAACGGGACCGGGGCCAGCGACCACTCGCTCAGAACCCGTCCCCACGTGAAGCGAGGGAGGGACGCCGAGGCTTCCAGCACGACGATCAGCGAGGGGTGCAGCACGGTGTGAACAATATGACGTCGAAAGTAAGGGGGTCGGGGTGCCCTCGTCGTCGGCTCACGACATAATGACGTCCGTGGCGACAGCAACAGCGATTCCGGCATCCCGTCTGCACGGGCACCACGACCGCCCGAGCATGGTCAGCGTGGGAACGATCATCTGGCTCTCGAGCGAGCTGATGTTCTTCGCGGCCCTGTTCGCGTCGTACTTCACGATCCGGGCGGTCAGCCCGGAGCTGTGGGCGGAGAACACGGCGTTGTTGAACGTCCCGTTCGCCTCGGTCAACACCACGATCCTGGTGCTGTCCTCCCTCACCTGCCAGCTGGGCGTCTTCGCCGCCGAGCGCGGGCAGGTCGGGCGCACCGGCTCGATCCTCAAGATCAAGGGCTGGGGCCTGCGCGAGTGGTTCGTGCTGACCTACCTCATGGGTGCGGTCTTCATCGGCGGCCAGGCCACCGAGTACGCCGCCCTCATCCAGGAGGGCACCACGATCCAGGACTCGGCCTACGGCACGATGTTCTACCTCACGACCGGCTTCCACGGCCTCCACGTGACCGGCGGCCTGATCGCCTTCCTGTTCGTCCTCGGACGCACCTTCCTCGCGCGCAAGTTCACCCACGAGCAGGCGGTGAGCGCGATCGTCGTCTCCTACTACTGGCACTTCGTCGACGTGGTGTGGATCGGCCTGTTCGCCACGATCTACCTCATCAAGTAGCCCCCTCAGACTCCACCAGGACTCCCAGCAAGGAATCAATGTGCGTCTCCTGAACCGCTCCCTCAATGGTTGGGCAGGTCGAGTCTCCCGACACCGCCGCGGACCGCTCGCCGGGCTGATGGTGCTGATCCTCGGACTGCTGCTCACCGGCACCCTCTACGCCGCGTTCGCGCCGGCCCAGGCCCAGCAGGCCGAGACCGATGCCGACCAGGTCGCCAAGGGCCGCGAGCTGTTCCTCGTCGGCTGCGCGTTCTGCCACGGCCAGAACGGTGAGGGCATCAAGACCCAGAACGGCAACCAGATCGGCCCCTCACTGGTCGGTGTGGGCGCGGCAGCCGTCGACTTCCAGGTCGGCACCGGCCGGATGCCCATGGCCCAGCCCGGCGCCCAGGCTCCGCGCAAGACCCCGGCGTACAGCGACGACGAGGTCGCCGCGCTGGCGGCGTACGTCGCTTCGCTGGGCCCCGGCCCCGCGATCCCGGCCCCGGGTGACTACAGCACCGAGGGCCTCAGCGACGACGAGCGCCAGGAGGCGATCGTCCGCGGTGGTCAGATCTTCCTGACCAACTGCACCGCCTGCCACAACTTCGAGGGCTCCGGCGGCGCCATGCCCCGCGGTGGCTACGCGCCCAAGATCCGCGGCGTCGAGCCCAAGTACATCTACGAGGCCATGCTGACCGGCCCGCAGGCGATGGACACCTTCTCCAACGGCAACCTGTCGCCGGAGGAGAAGCGCGACGTCATCGCCTACCTCGGCTCGATCAACGAGGCGCCCGGCTACGGCGGCTTCGGCCTCGGTGGGCTCGGCCCCGTCAGCGAGGGCCTGTTCGCCTGGCTGGTCGGTATCGGCTCGCTGGTCGGCTTCGCGGTCTGGATCGCAGCCCACACCACGCGTTCGACGAAGAAGAAGGTGGAAGCGTGAGCACGGACTCTCACCACGAGGGTGACCACGTCCCGGCGGTCCACGAGGACCCCATCTCCAACCCGGGGCTCCCGGAGCACACCTGGCGTCCCACCGACGTCGACCCGAAGGCCGAGAAGCGCGCCGAGCGTCAGGTCGCCAGCCTCTTCGTGCTGTCGATGGTCTGCGCGGTCCTGTTCCTGGTCAGCTACTTCGCCTTCGACATCGGTGAGGACCACGACACGTTCGCGGGGCTCGGCGCGTCGAACGTCGCACTGGGCCTCACCCTGGGCGGCGCCCTGCTCCTGATCGGGATCGGCATCATCCAGTGGGCCCGCAAGCTCATGGGTGACCACGAGATCGTCGAGATGCGACACCCCGCGGCCTCCTCGGACGAGGACCGCGCGGAGACCCTCGCGGCGCTGAACGCCGGCCTCGAGGAGTCCGGCATCGGCCGCCGCCCGCTGGTGCGCAACACCCTGCTCGGCGCCGTCGGCATCCTCGGCCTCCCGGCCGTGGTCATGCTCCGCGACCTCGGTCCGCTGCCGGGTGACAAGCTGCTGCACACGGTCTGGACCAAGGGCATGAAGGTGGTTCGCGACGTGGTCGGGACCCCGATCAAGGCGTCCGAGCTCGAGATCGGCGACCTGGTCAACGCCGTGCCCGAGATCATGTTCGCCACGAACGCGGAGGGCGAGCCGGAGCTCGAGGGCGTCGAGCTCCAGATCGTCAAGTCCAAGGCTGCGGTGATCCTGCTCCGCATGGAGCCCGACGACATCATCCCCGGCAAGGGTCGCGAGAACTGGTCGGTGGACGGCATCGTCTGCTACTCCAAGATCTGCACCCACGTGGGCTGCCCGATCTCGCTGAACGAGCGCACCACGCACCACCTGCTGTGCCCCTGCCACCAGTCGACCTTCGACCTCGCCGACTCGGCGCGCGTCATCTTCGGCCCGGCGGGGCGCCCGCTGCCGCAGCTGCCCCTCGCGGTCGACGAAGAGGGTTACCTCATCGCGCAGGACGACTTCAACGAACCCGTGGGACCGAGTTTCTGGGAGCGTGACTCCAATTGAGCATCGACACGAGCAAGGTCGCCAGCAGTAACGTGACGACCCCCGCCACCGCCAAGAAGCCGAGCAAGGTGGCCGGTGCGGCCACCTGGGCCGACGAGCGCCTCGGCCTCGCCACCGCCATGAAGAAGAACCTGCGCAAGGTCTTCCCCGACCACTGGTCGTTCATGCTCGGTGAGATCGCCCTGTGGAGCTTCGTCGTCCTCCTCCTGAGCGGCGTCTTCCTCACCCTCTGGTTCACCCCCAGCATGGGCGAGGTCCAGTACAACGGCTCCTACGACCAGCTGCGCGGAATCCACATGTCCGAGGCCTACGCCTCGAGCCTGAAGCTGTCGTTCGACGTCCGTGGCGGTCTTCTCATGCGGCAGATGCACCACTGGGCCGCCATGCTGTTCGTCGCCTCGATGATGATCCACCTGCTCCGGGTGTTCTTCACGGGCGCCTACCGCAAGCCACGCGAGCTCAACTGGGTGATCGGCTGCCTCCTGCTGCTGCTCGGCACCCTGGAGGGCTTCACCGGCTACTCCCTGCCCGACGACCTGCTCTCCGGCACCGGCATCCGCGCGGCCGACGGCTTCATGAAGTCGATGCCCGTGGTGGGCACGTACATGTCCTTCTTCCTCTTCGGCGGCGAGTTCCCGGGCGAGTCGATCATCCCGCGCCTCTTCACCGTCCACGTGCTGCTGATCCCGGGCCTGCTGCTGGCCCTGATCGCTGCCCACATGCTGCTGCTCGTCTACCACAAGCACACGCAGTGGCCCGGTCCCGGCCGCACCGAGGAGAACGTCGTCGGCTTCCCGATGCTCCCCGTGTACGCCGCGAAGGCCGGTGGCTTCTTCTTCATCGTCTTCGGCGTCACCGCGCTCATGGGTGGCCTGCTGTCGATCAACCCGGTGTGGAAGTTCGGCCCCTACGACCCGACCAAGGTCACCGCTGGGTCCCAGCCCGACTGGTACATGGGTTGGCCCGACGGCGCGCTGCGGATCATGCCGGGCATCGAGTCACACTTCTGGGGCGTCACGCTCAGCTGGAACGTCTTCCTGCCGATCATCGTGCTGCCCGGCCTGATGTTCACGATCCTGCTGATGCTGCCGTTCATCGAGTCGTGGATCACGGGTGACAAGCGGAACCACCACCTGCTGCGCCGCCCGCGCAACGCGCCGACGAGCACCGCCGTGATGGTCGCGCTGATGACCTTCTACGGGCTCATGTGGGCAGCCGGCGGCAACGACATCATCGCCATCAAGCTGCACGCGAGCATCAACCAGATCACGTACTTCATGCGTGCGGCGGTCTTCATCGGTCCGGTCATCGCCTTCTTCATCACGCGGCGTTGGTGCATCTCGCTGCAGCGCCACGACCAGGAGACGCTGCTGCACGGCTACGAGACTGGCATCATCATGCGGTCCCCCGAGGGCGGCTACACCGAGCGGCACCTGCCGGTCGACCCGGCTCGCGCCTACACGTTGACCGCCCGTCAGCGCGACGAGGTCTACACGGTCGAGTCCGAGACCGACGCCAACGGAGTGCCGGCTCCCGGTACCCGCAAGCAGAAGCTCCGGGCCAAGCTGTCGACCCTCTGGTTCGCCGACAACGTGCAGAAGCCGACGCGCGAGGAGCTCGAGGCGGGTCACCACCACGCCGAGCACGAGCACGAGCTGCAGGTGCCCCTGGAGGGCCACGCGGCCGACGGTCACCAGTTCGACGGCCACCACCTGGTGGACGAGGAGAACCTCCGCTCGCACTGACCGCAGCACCCAGTAGCACCCAGACGCTGACCCCGCCCGAGACTTCTTCGGACGGGGTCAGCGTCATTGCGGGGTCCCGCCGACCCGGCAGTTCTCGTCGTCAGAAGAACGCTGACCCGGCACTTGCTGCTGCGCGCGAGCAACAAGAACTGCCGGGTGGGCAGGGTCTGGGCAGCAGCAACTGCCGGGTGGGCGGGGTCTGGGCAGCAGCAACTGCCGGGTCAGCGCCGACCCGTGAACGACGGGGTCGGCGCGGAGGGTCAGGAGAGGGCGGAGCCGCTCCGGTAGTCCTCGAAGGAGGCGTTCCAGTCGCCGTAGCCGTTGGTGAGGGTCATCGGCCGGTCCGTGCCGGTGTACTCGACGACGTCCCCACGCTTCGACATGTTGTAGAGCCAGCCGGCGTTGGCGGTGCTCAGCCCGGTGCAGCCATGGGAGACGTTCTCGTGCCCCTGGTAGGCGACGGACCACGGGGCGGCGTGGACGAACTCTCCGGAGTACGTCACCCGCATGGCGTACTCGACGTCGTCGATGTCGTAGGCGTCCTCGCTGTCCGCGGGGATGCCGACCGTCTCGGAGTTCATCCGCTTCTTGCGGAACTTCTCGATGATCACCTTGGTGCCTGAGCGGGTGGTGAACCCGGGCTTGCCGGTGGTGATCGGGATCGTCCGCAGGAGCTGGCCGTTCTGGAAGACCTGCATCTGGTCGGTCTGAGCGTTGACCTTGTAGACGTTGGCGTCGCCGATGTGGAAGTCGACGTGGCGGCTCTCCTGGCCGTAGATCCCGGCACCGGCGGGGATGCTGTTGACGTCGACATCCACGCCGACGTCGGTCCCGGCCTTCCAGTAGGTCTTCGGGCGCCAGTGGACCTCGTTGTCGCTGATCCAGTGCCAGGTGCCCGGCTGACGTGGGGTCGACGAGACCGACATGTGCTTCTCGATGGAGGCCTTGTCGGTCACCGCCACGTCGAAGGTGACGATGACCGGCATGCCCACGCCGACCGTCTCGCCCTGCAGCGGAGCGACGGAGGCGTAGGTCTGCTGGTCCAGGGTGAGGTCCTGGGTGTGGAACCGGGAGGTGCGCTTGACCTCCTGGCCGTCCGAGCGCTCCGCAACGGCGTGTACGACGTAGTCGGTGGCGGGCTCGAGCCGACCGCCGGCCGTCCAGGTGTCGCCGTCAGGGGCCAGCTCACCGGGGAGCTCCCCCAGCGCGGACTCGACGCTCACGGAGCTCAGGCTGCCACCGCTGGCCGAGACCTTGACCTGCTGGTCGACGGGGACCTGGTCGGCGTCCGGGCCGACGGCGGTGAGGAGCTTCGGGGGTCGGGCGCTGTTCCGGCGGCACTCGTCTCGCCCTCCGGCGAGCCGGACGGCGTGGAGCTCGTGTCGGACTGGCAGGCGGCCAGGCCGGTGGTGGCCAGGACAAGGGTCGCCGCGCCGACCAGGCTGCGGCGCATGGCCCAGCCCGATGATGCCGCGCGGGAACGACTCTTGGACATGCGGGAACTCCCCCGTGGAAGACGTGTGTGGACGCTCCAGCGTAACCGCTGGCCCGCAATGCAAAGACCCCGCGCGACGTGGGAACGCTCACGCGGGGTCTTGCATCACGAGGTCGATCAGTGGGCGTGCTCGCCGCGGTAGTACTCGAAGATCCAGCCTCCGAGCGCCAGCGTGCCCAGGCCAGTGCCGATGATGAACAGCCACCAGGCACCGACGGCGATGCCGTAGACGAACACGGCCAGGGTGGCGGCACACCACAGCGGCCACCAGGAGTAGGGCGGGAAGAACCCGAGCTCACCGGCGCCGTCGGCGATCTCGCCGTCCTTGCGGTCCTCGGGGCGCGGGTCCATCTTGGCGGCGTGGAAGCCGAGGTAGAGCGTCACCATGCCGGCCAGCAGCGTCGTCATCGTGAGTGCTGACGTGCCGGTCCAGTCGCCGGAGATGAACCAGTAGGCGGGGCTGACGAGCAGGAAGAACGCCGTCGTCATCCCGAAGATCCAGGCCTCGGACTTCATCGGGCGTCCCCTTCCTCGTGGCGGGCATCGGTGTCAGGAGCCTGTCCGCGCAGGTGCTCCGCGCGGCCCTCCATGTCGGGCGCGTCCGCGAAGTCTCCGTCACGGGCGGCCTCGTTCTGCTCGAGCTCCATCGCCGCGATCTCGGGGTGGTGCAGGTCGAAGGCCGGCGACTCGGAACGGATCCGCGGGATCGTCACGAAGTTGTGACGAGGCGGCGGGCAGCTGGTGGCCCACTCGAGCGAGCGGCCCCAGCCCCACGGGTCGTCGGTCTCGACCAGCGGTCCTCGGCGCGAGATGTAGACGTTGTAGAGGAACGGCAGCGTCGACGCACCGAGCAGGAACGCACCGATCGTGGACACCTGGTTGAGGGTCGTGAAGCCGTCCTCGGGCAGGTAGTCGGCGTAGCGGCGCGGCATGCCCTCCACACCCAGCCAGTGCTGGACGAGGAACGTGGTGTGGAAGCCGACGAACAGCAGCCAGAAGTGGACCTTGCCGAGACGCTCGTCGAGCATCCGGCCGGTCATCTTCGGCCACCAGTAGTAGAAGCCGGCGAACATCGCGAACACCACGGTGCCGAACACGACGTAGTGGAAGTGCGCGACCACGAAGTAGGAGTCGGACACGTGGAAGTCCAGCGGCGGGCTGGCCAGGATGACGCCGGTCAGACCACCGAAGAGGAACGTCGTGAGGAAGCCGATCGACCACAGCATCGGGGTGTCGAAGGACAGAGATCCCCCCCACATCGTTCCGATCCAGTTGAAGAACTTCACTCCGGTGGGCACCGCGATCAGGAACGTCATGCCGGAGAAGAACGGCAGGTCGACCGCGCCGGTGACGAACATGTGGTGGGCCCACACCGCGACCGAGAGGATCGCGATGCCGAGCGTCGCGCCGACCAGGCCGACGTAGCCGAAGATCGGCTTGCGGCTGAACACCGGGAGGATCTCGGTGACGATGCCGAAGAACGGCAGCGCGATGATGTAGACCTCCGGGTGGCCGAAGAACCAGAACAGGTGCTGCCACAGGATCGCGCCGCCGTGGGCGGTGTCGAAGACGTGGGCTCCGAGCTGGCGATCGGCCTCGAGCGAGAGCAGCGCACCAGCGAGCACGGGGAACGCGATGAGCACCAGCAGGCTGGTGACCAGGGTGTTCCACACGAAGATCGGCATCCGGAACATCGTCATGCCGGGCGCGCGCATGCAGATGATCGTGGTGATGAAGTTGACCGCACCCAGGATCGTGCCGAGACCGGCCATCCACAGGCCCATGATCCACAGGTCGCCGCCGACACCCGGGGAGCGCACGGCATCCGAGAGCGGTGTGTAGGCGAACCAGCCGAAGTCGGCCGCACCCTGCGGGGTGAGGAAGCCGGAGCCGGCGATGATGCCGCCGAACAGGAAGAGCCAGTAGCTGAACATGTTCAGGCGCGGGAACGCCACGTCCGGCGAGCCGATCTGCAGCGGCATGATCACGTTGGCGAAGCCGAAGAACAGCGGCGTCGCGAACAGCAGCAGCATGATCGTGCCGTGCATCGTGAAGAGCTGGTTGTACCGCTCCTCGTTGACGATCTGCATGCCCGGGAACGCCAGCTCGGAACGGATCAGCATGGCCATCAGGCCGCCGATCATGAACCACGCGAACGAGGTCACGAGGTAGAGCTTGCCGATCAGCTTGTGGTCAGTGGTCGTCATGATCCGCACGGCCTGCTGGCCGAGGGTCTTGCGGCCGCTGACGGTCGTCGGGTGTGCAGCTGTGGCGGTCACTCCGCGCCTCCGTCGGACTCTGCGCCGGAGTCGAGTCCGGCCTGGGTGGATGCGTTGGCCCCGCCGAGAAGCGGCGCGTCGGACACGCGGCCGTCAGCCTCACGGTCCTGGAGGTACTGCTCGTAGTCGGCCTGGCTGACGACGTCGACGTTGAAGAGCATCCGCTGGTGGTAGACACCGCAGAGCTCGAAGCACTTGCCGGCGTAGGTGCCGATCTCGGTGGGCGTGACCTCGTAGTGGTTCACCCGACCCGGGACGACGTCCATCTTCATCAGGAACCCGGGCACGCCGAGGTCGTGGATGACGTCGGGCGAGTGCAGGTTGAACCTGGTCGTCTCGTCGACGGGCAGGACGAGCGTCGGGATGTAGGAGCCGGTGCCCGCCTCGTATACGTACTTGGAGTAGGGGAACTGGTCGTCGGTCGCGTCGTCGTTCGCGGCCGCGTCCTGCTCACCGACGCCGTAGTTGAACGTCCACGACCACTGCTGCCCGACAACCTCGATCGTGTTGTCGACCGGCAGGTCGTCGTCGAGGACGATGTTCTGGACCTCCACCGTGTGCTGGAAGAACACGATGACCATGATGATCGGCGCAATCGTGTAGAAGATCTCCAGCGGGAGGTTGTACCGCGTCTGGATCGGCACCTCGTCGTCGCTGCGACGGCGGAAGCGGATCATGACGAAGAAGATCAGGCCCCACACGACGGCACCGGTGATCAACGCCGCGATCCAGGCTCCCTGCCACAGGGAGAGGATGTGCTCCCCCTGCGTGGAGACCGGTTCGGGCATGGCCAGCCGCTGCCACTCGTCCTGACTCTCGGACGAGCATCCGGCCAGCAGCACGAGGGTGGTGCCCAGGGCGGCCAGCAGGGTCACCCGGCGAAGGGTTCCAGCCGCGCGCTTGGGGAGTTGCAGACCCACGAACGAGCCTCTCTCTTGGGCGGTCACGATATACGCCGCAGACTATCGGAATCCTCCCGTGGATTGGCGCGTGGGTCGGCCCCACGCCCCACATCGGTACGTCGAATAGGTTCGGTGTGTGACAAATTCCTCGAGCGGGTCGGAGACGTCTCCCCGACCACCTCGCCCCGTCTACCTCGACAGCGCGTCGTCGGAGCCCCTGCACCCCGCCGCGCGCGAGACCCTGCTCGCCGCGCTCGACCAGGGGTACGCCGATCCGCGCCGCCTGCACGGACCCGCGCGCTCCGCCCGCCTGTTGCTCGACAACGCCCGCGAGGTCGTCGCCGGTTGCCTGGGTGTCCGTCCCGACGAGGTCACGTTCACCGCGTCCGGGACGGAGGCCGTGCACCGGGGTCTGCTCGGGCTCCACGCCGCCCGCGCGCGGGCGGGCACGACGATCGTGCACTCCGCGGTCGAGCACTCGGCCGTGCTCCACGCGGCCCGATGGGCAGGCGGCGAGCCTGCCGAGGTGCCGGTCGACCGGCTCGGCCGGGTCTCCCCCGAGGACGTCGCCCGGGTCGTGGCCTCCGCCGGACCCGTCGCCGTCGCTGCCGTCCAGTCGGCCAACCACGAGGTCGGCACCGTGCAACCGGTCGCCGAGGTGGCGTCCGCGCTGGGCGACGTACCCCTCTTCGTCGACGCCTGCGCGTCCGCCGGCCGGCTGCCCCTCCCCCACGGCTGGGCGGCCGCCGCCGCGTCCGCCCACAAGTGGGGCGGGCCGGCCGGGGTGGGCCTCCTGCTGGTGCGCAAGGGCACGCGCTGGCGCAACCCCTTCCCCGGCGACGACCGCATCGACGAACGCTCGTGCGGCTTCGAGAACGTACCCGCGGCGCTGGCCGCCGCCGCCGCGCTGCAGGCCGTCGTGGCCGAGCAGGAGGCCGTGGCGACCCGTCAGGCCGCGCTCGTCGACCGCGTCCGGGCCGCCGCTGCCGCCCTCCCGGACGTCGAGGTGGTGGGCGACCCGGTCGACCGGCTCCCCCACCTGGTCACCTTCTCGTGCCTCTACGTGGACGGCGAGGCCCTGGTGGTCGAGCTCGACCGGCACGGGTACGGCGTGGCCAGCGGGTCCGCCTGCACGGCCTCGACGCTCACGCCCAGCCACGTCCTGGCGGCGATGGGGGCGCTCACGCACGGCAACGTGCGCCTCTCGCTGACCCGGGACGCGAGCGTGGACGACGTCGAGGGGTTCCTGCGGGTGCTGCCCGAGGTCGTGCGCTCCATCAGGGCCGAGGCGGGACTGTGACGGTCCCCGGCACAGCCGATGTCGAGCTGGACTGCCGCGACCTGCTCTGCCCGATGCCCGTGATCGAGCTGGCGCGGCACCTCACCGACGTGGCGGTGGGCGGGACGATCGCGGTGGTGGCCACCGACGTGGCCGCGCGCGTCGACGTGCCGGCCTGGTGCCGGATGCGCGAGCAGGAGTACGTCGGCGAGGACGCGGCCGCGGACGGCGCCCCTCGCTACGTGGTGCGCCGGTTGAGCTGAGGAGCGTCCGGGTGCCCGGTCAGCCCGAGTGCCGGGCAGCGGCCAGGTGCGGCGCCACGTCGGCGGCGGCCTCGGCGCCGTACGACTCCTCGAAGCGGTCGAGGAACTGCTCGGCCGTGAAGGAGTACTCCTGGGTGCCCACGGTCTCCACGACGTACGCCGCCAGCACGCAGCCCACCTGGGCGGCGCGCTCGAGGCCGACGTGCCAGGTCATCGCGCCCAGGAAGCCGGCGCGGAACGCGTCACCGACACCGGTGGGCTCGAGGGCAGCGACGTTCTTGGCCGCGGGCAGCTCGATCGTCTCCTCGCCGGCGCGCAGGATCTTCACGCCGTCCGCCCCGAGCGTGGTCACCTGGATGCCCACGCGCGCCAGGATGTCTTCCTGGGTCCAGCCGGTCTTGGACTGGATCATGTGCGACTCGTACTCGTTGGAGAACAGGATCGCGGCGCCCTCGATGAGGTTGCGGATCAGGTCGCCCTCGCCGAACGCCAGCTGCTGGCTGGGGTCGGCGATGAAGGCGTAGCCGCGCTGGCGGCACTCCTCGGTGTGGCGCAGCATCCCGTCGGGGTCGTCGGCCCCGATCAGGACGTACTCGGGCTCACCCACGCGCGCCACGATCGGCGCGAGCTCGATCAGCCGGGCCTCGCTCATCGCGCCGGGGTAGAACGACGCGAACTGCGCCATCGTCGCGTCGCTGGTGCACACGAACCGGGCGGTGTGCCGGGTCTCGGAGATGTGCACCGAGTCGCAGTCGACGTTGTGCCGCTCCAGCCAGGACCGGTAGTCGGCGAAGTCCTCACCGGCGGCCCCCACGAGCACCGGGCGCAGGCCGAGCTGGCCCAGGCCGAAGCACATGTTCGGGGCGACACCGCCACGGCGGATCTCCAGGTCCTCGACGAGGAAGGACACCGAGAGCTTGTCCAGCTGCTCGACGACCAGGGAGTCGGCGAACTTGCCCCCGAAGGTCATCAGATGGTCGGTGGCGATCGATCCAGCGATGAGCAGCGACATGACACGAAAGACTACCCGTGGGTACACCTACAGGTACCCGGCGGTAGCGAATACCGTCGAAGACATGACCGCTGCGAAGCCCTCCGCCCGACTCGCCTACGACGACGCCTCCACCCCGCAGGAGATGAGCGCCGACTGCCGTGCCGCCGGGCAGAACCTCCACCTCCAGAAGGCGGCCCGGGCCGCCGTCGAGCCGGCGCCCAGCATCCACTTCGAGGACTACCCGCGCGAGGTGGCCAAGCGCGAGATCCGCATCTCCGACGCGGCCGCCCGCCTGGCCGGCGCGCTCCACCTGCACCTGGACTGATCGAGGACGCGTCAGCGGACTCGATGATGGTGGTCGAGCGAGCGGCGTGACGATGCGACCATGGACATGCGAAGGGCCCCGCCGATCGGCGGGGCCCTTCGCATGCTCGAGGTCAGTGGAAGCTGTCGCCGCAGGCGCAGGAACCCGTCGCGTTGGGGTTGTCGATCGTGAAGCCCTGCTTCTCGATCGAGTCCACGAAGTCGATCATCGCGCCGTTGAGGTAGGGAACGCTCATCCGGTCGACGACCACGGACACGCCGTCGAAGTCGGTGACGACGTCGCCGTCGAGGGTGCGCTCGTCGAAGAAGAGCTGGTAGCGCAGACCCGAGCATCCGCCGGGCTGCACGGAGATCCGCAGCGCGAGGTCGTCGCGTCCCTCCTGTGCGAGGAGGCTCTGCACCTTGCCCGCGGCGACCGGGCTCAGGTTGATCTGGTCGGTGCGGCGTTCAGTGGGGGTGTCCACCTGCTCCGTCATGTCTTGGCTCCCAAGGTAGGTGCGGGGTGTCGTACTCGTTCAATGGTCGCACACCGCGGGTTATTCCCTCAGCCAGCGGGCACGCTCGCTGCTCACCGCGACCAGGTGCGTGCCACCCGCTCGGCCACGTCGGCGAGGGCGCCGGCGGGGTCGGCGAACGCGCGCTCCTCCCCCACCAGGTCGACGAGGGCGTAGGCCGACTCCACACCGAGCGCGCGCATCTCCCTCGACCCCACCAGGACCTGCCCGGCGAGCGCGACGCACGGCCGCAGGGCCTCGGCGGCGATCGAGGCCACGCCGTACGGCACCTTGCCCGACCTGCTGGAGAAGTCGAAGGCACCTTCGCCGGTGACGACCAGGTCCACCGTCCGGGCCCGCTCGGCCAGCCGTACGGCGTCCGCGACCAGGTCGATGCCGGGTCGGCGGGTGGCGCCGAGCACGAGCAGGGCGAACCCGAGGCCGCCGGCCGCCCCGGCGCCCTTCTCCAGGGAGGTACGCCGGTCCGTCGCCACGGCGAGCTCCTCCAGCAGGCCGTCGACCGCCGGCAGCCGGTCATCGCCGATCCCCTTCTGGGGTCCGAACGTCTTCGTGGCGCCGAACAGCCCGGTCAGCGGGTTGTCGACGTCGGTGGCCGCGACCAGGTCGACGCCCTCGAGCCGGGCACGGGCGCGACCCAGGTCGACGGAGGTGATCCCCGCCAGGGCGACGACACCCGCGTCGAGCGGCCGGTCGGCGGTGGCACCCAGTGCCGCCAGCAGCCCGGCGCCACCGTCGTTGGTGCCGCTGCCGCCCAGACCCACGACGACGCGACGCGCTCCCGCATCGACAGCCGCAGCGACCAGCTCGCCGACGCCGTACGTGCTGGCCTGCTCGGCCCGCTCGCCACCGGTGAGGTGCAGCCCGCAGGCCTGGGCGCTCTCGACGTAGGCGGTCGGGCCGTCGATCAGCAGGGTCGCCGGGACGGGGTCGCCGAACGGACCGCGCACGGTCACGGCGAGCAGCTCGCCCCCGAGCGCGGCATGGAGCACGTCCACGAAACCGGGCCCCCCGTCGGCCATCGGGGCCAGGTCGAGCTCGTCGTCCGGCGCCCAGCGGCGCCAGCCGGTGGCGATCGCCTCGGCGGCCTCGACGGCCGTGAGCGTGCCGGCGAACTTGTCGGGAGCCACCAGGATGCGCATGGCGTCATCCTGCCGGGTCGCCCGGACGTCCTACGCTCGGGTCGTCATGGCAACCACTTCGTACGACGCTCCCGGCGGGGGCGTGACCATCCGCCCGATGCGGGCCGAGGACGTGCCGGCCGCCGAGCGGCTCAGCGCCGAGGGCTTCCACGAGCTCGACACCCGGATGTTCCGCCGCTCGTGGCCCGAGCCCGAGCTGCGCCCGGCGACGCGCGGCACCAGCTGGGTCGCCCGCACCCTGCACTTCCTGGCGACCGACCCCGGCGGCTGCTGGGTGGCCGAGGACGAGACCGGCATGCTCGGCGTCGCCACCTCCTTCAACCGCGAGAAGCTGTGGTGCCTGGCGACGTACGCCGTCCGGCCGGGGCTGCAGGGCCGCGGCATCGGCAAGGCGTTGCTCGCTGCCGCGCTGCACCACGGCCGCGGTTCGCTGCGCGGGATGCTGTCGTCGTCCTCGGACCCGAAGGCGGTACGCCGCTACCGGCTCGCCGGATTCTCGCTGCACCCGATGATGTTCCTGACCGGGGCCATCGACCGCTCGACGATCCCCGTGATCGAGAAGGTCCGTGAGGGGAGCACCGGCGACATCGACCTGATGGACTCGATCGACCGGCAGACCCGCGGTGCCGCCCACGGGCCCGACCACGAGCTGATGCTGGGCCTCTGGCGGCTGATCGTCTCGGACACGACGACCGGCGCCGGCTACGCCTACGTCGACGACCGCGGCGTGGCCCTGCTCGCGGCGACCAACCGGCGTACGGCCACCCGGCTCCTGTGGGCCGGCCTCGCGGACGCCGGCGACCAGGCAGGGATCTCCCACGTCACGGCCGCGAACGAGTGGGCCGTCGACGTCGGCATCGCGGCCCGGCTGGAGGTCCACCAGGACGGCTACCTCGGGCTGCGGGGCATGCAGCCGCCGTCGCCGTACCTCCACAACGGAGCGCTGCTGTGAGGCTCACTAGACTGGCCCCATGACGACTGTGGACCTCCCGCTCCTCCCGCTCGGCCGGGGCACCGATCTCTCCGCCGAGCGTGGCGTGGAGTGCCCCGGTGACCTGCCCGCGGCCTCGGACCCCGACCTGGTGGCACGGGCGAGGGCCGCCAAGGAGGCCCTGGGCGAGCGGGTGTTCGTGCTGGGTCACCACTACCAGCGCGACGAGGTCATCCAGTTCGCCGACGTCACGGGCGACTCCTTCAAGCTCGCGCGCGACGCCGCCGCTCGCCCGGAGGCCGAGTTCATCGTGTTCTGCGGCGTGCACTTCATGGCGGAGTCCGCCGACATCCTCACCGGCCCCGAGCAGCAGGTCATCCTGCCCGACCTCGCCGCCGGCTGCTCGATGGCCGACATGGCTCGCCTCGGCCAGGTGGAGGACGCCTGGGACGCCCTGACCGACGCCGGCATCGCCGAGTCGGTCGTCCCCGTCACCTACATGAACTCCTCGGCCGACATCAAGGCGTTCTGCGGGCGCAACGGCGGCGCCGTCTGCACCTCGTCCAACGCCGAGACAGCGCTGGAGTGGGCGTTCGACCAGAAGCCGGACGCCAAGGTCTTCTTCTTCCCCGACCAGCACCTCGGCCGCAACACCGCCGTGCTCAAGATGGGCATGACCCTCGACGACTGCGTCGTGTGGGACCCGCACCGCCCGCACGGCGGCCTCACCGTGGAGCAGCTCCAGGGCGCCCGGATGATCCTGTGGAAGGGCCACTGCTCGGTCCACGGCCGCTTCTCCCCCGCCGTCGTCGACGAGCTGCGCGCGACCGTGCCCGGCATCCAGATCCTGGTGCACCCCGAGTGCACCCACGAGGTGGTGCTGAAGGCCGACCTGGTGGGCTCCACCGAGTTCATCATCAAGACCATCGAGGCTGCTCCGGCCGGCTCGAGCTGGGCGATCGGCACCGAGCTCAACCTGGTCAAGCGGCTCGCGACCAACCACCCCGACAAGCACATCGCCTTCCTCGACAAGACGGTCTGCTACTGCTCGACGATGAACCGCATCGACCTGCCGCACCTGGTGTGGGCGCTGGAGTCGCTCGTGCAGGGGAAGGTCGTCAACCGGATCGAGGTCGACCCCGACACCGAGCACTTCGCCCAGATCGCGCTGCAGCGGATGCTCGACCTGCCGGGCAAGTCCCACAAGGACTGACTCAGGCGGGCAGCTCGAACCATGCGGTGGTGCCGCCCCCGATGGTCTCGTCCAGCCCGATCCGGCCGCCGTGCGCATCGATCACCCGGCGCACGGTGGCCAGCCCGATCCCGGAGCCGGCGATCCGCTCGTCGATCCGGGCAAGCGGCTCGAAGACGCGGGTGCGCTGGTCGGCCGGCACACCGATGCCGTGGTCGACCACCTCGACCCGCCAGCCGTTCGCGACGCGGGCCGAGCAGACCTCGATCGTGGCCTTCTCGCCGGGACGGGTGAACTTCGCGGCGTTGGCCAGGAGGTTCTGCAGCACGGCCCGCAGCTGGACCGGGTCCCCCACGACGGTGGGGAGGCCCGCGACCTCGACTCGGGCACCCCACAGCGCCGTCGTGAGGTCCTCCAGGACCTGCTCGAGGACGTCGCCGAGATCGACGGTGACCCTGGCCAGCTGACCCCCGAGCCGGGCGAAGGCCAGCAGGTCGTCGATCAGGGACTCCATCCGGTCGGCGCCGCCGATCGCCCGGTCCACGAGCCACGGGATCTCGGAGCCGTCCGACGACGGGTCGTCGAGCCGGTCCAGGACCAGCCGCAGGGACATCGAGACCGCGGTGAGCGGGTTCAGCAGGTCGTGGCTGACCTGCCCGGCGAAGGCGGCCAGCTGCTCGTTGGAGCGCTCGAGCTCCGTGTGCGCATGCTCCAGCTCGACCACCGACGAGCTCAGCTCACGCGTGCGCAGCTCCAGCTCGAGCAGGTCCACGACCCGCTCGGCCAGGGAGGCCAGCAGGCGCTCCTGCTCGGCGGCGATCGTGCGGGGCCGCTCGTCGAAGACGCAGAGGCTGCCGATGACGACGCCCTGGGGTGTCACGAGCTGGTGCGTGGCGAAGAACCGCACGTTCCCGATCGTCCCGGTCACGAACGGGTTGTCCCTGAATCGGGCGTCCAGGCTCGCGTCGGGCACGATCACGGGCTCTCCGGCGTGCAGCACCAGGTTGCACATCGAGTCCTCGCGCCGGCAGACCGACGCATCGAAGCCCGCGGTCGCGATCTGGTGCTGCTCGGTGTCGGTGATCAGGTTGATCGTCGCCATCGGGACCTGGGCGACCTGGGCGGCCATCTCGACCAGGGCCACGAGGTCCCGGCGGGGCGGTCGCCCCAGCACCCGGTAGCTGTCGATCCCGGCAACCCGCTGTTCGTCCGTCCCACCCATGCCCGTCTCGATTCTCGTTGCGTCGCACTCGTGCAGAGCCGCAGGAGCTCGCCCGAGCGCGCGACGATCGTACGGCCGCGTAGGCCGGGGCGCAGGGAAACGAGGGTTCCGAGTCGCGCGTCGGTGAAGTCGGGGGTCACCCGTCGAGGCGGCCCGGACAGCCACTGTCAGAGCCGCTTCCGCGCGTGGTGGGGGCAAAGATCCCCGCGATGGACGAGGCGCGGGTGCCCCGGGCTCGCTAGCGTCGATGAGGGCGTCCCCGCACGACAGGAGTACGTCGATGGGCAGTTGGGCCGTGTTCGTGCTGCGGCACCGCCGCTGGGTCGTGGCGTTCTGGCTGTGCGTCCTCGTCGCCGGCGGGATCGCCGCGGGGAGGACCAGCGACCGGCTGACCGTCGACTTCTCGCTCCCCGGCCAGCCCGGCACCGAGGCCACCGAGCAGATCGTGGCGGCGGTCCACAACGGGGGCGACACGACGCCGATGCTGGCCACGGTGTCGATGCCCCCGGGCCGGACCATCACCGGCCATGAGGACGAGGTCGCCCGTGCGTTCGCCGCGGTCCAGAGGGGCGTCCCGGACGTCCGGGTCGTCGACGAGGCGAACACCGGTGACCGCGTGTTCCGCACGGCGGACGACCGTACGGCGTATGCGATGGTCTTCTACCCGTTCCCGAAGACGTTCGACGCGAAGCTGCCCACCGAGCCGATCCGCACCGCCATCGAGGGCGCTGCGCCCGCCGGCGCGACGGTGGGGGTCACCGGCATGGACGAGCTCGCGGTGGGCGACGACACCGGCGGCCCGGGCGTGCTGGCCGAGACCCTGATCGGCGCGTCCGGCGCCCTGCTGGTGCTCATCTACGTGTTCGCCTCGATGCTGGCGCTGCTGCCGCTGGCCGTCGCTGCGGTGTCGATCCTGGCGACCTTCCTGATGCTGTACCCACTGACCTACCTGACCGATGTCTCGTTCATCGTGCAGTTCTTGGTCGCGCTGGTGGGCCTGGGCGTGGCGATTGACTACTCGCTGCTCTTCGTCACCCGCTGGCGCGAGGAGCGCGACCACGGCAGGGAGAACCACGACGCGGTCGTGGCGGCGATGGAGACGGCCGGTCACGCCGTCCTCTTCAGCGGCATCACGGTCGCGATCGGCCTGCTGGCCCTGATCGTGCTCCCCGTTCCGTTCATGCGGAGCATCGGCATGGGCGGCGCCCTGATCCCGGTCGCGAGCGTGGCCGTCACGCTGTCGCTCACCCCGGCGATCCTCGGCGGCATCGGGCCGCGGGTGGACTGGCCGAAGATCCGGCACGAGAGCAGCGCCAGCCCGGGGTGGACCCGCTGGGCGCGGCTCGTCGTACATCACCGGGTGGCCGCCGTCGTCGCCGCGTCGGTCGTCCTCGGCCTGCTCCTGGCCGCCTTCCTCGGCATCAAGATCGGCGCCGCGTCGTCGGACTCGCTCGCGCAGGGCGGTCCGGCCGTCACGACCCTGCACCGGCTCGAGCAGGGTGGGGTCAGCACCGGGGCGCTCACGCCCATCGAGGTGCTCGCGGACCGCAACCAGGCCCGGGACGTCGCCGACCGGCTCGGTCAGGTCGACGGCATCGACGCCGCACTGGTCTCGACGGGGGCGTCCAGCAGCGCCGACGGCCAGACGGTGGTCGTGCTGATCCCGGACGCCGAGACCGTCAACTCCACGAGCGTGGAGGTGGTCCGGCGCGTCACGGACGTGGCCGACCAGACCCCCGGGGTGATCGGCGTCGCCGGGCTCGGCACCGCGCAGGTCGACTTCCTGCACGCGGTGTACGGCAACTTCCCCGGGATGCTCACGCTCATCGCGCTGCTGACCTTCGTGCTGCTGGTGCGCGCATTCCGGTCTCTGCTGCTGTCGTTCAAGGCCGTGGTGCTCAACTTGGTCTCGCTCACCGCGGTCTACGGCGCGATGGTGCTGTTCTGGCAGGAGGGCTACGGCTCCGACACCCTGTTCGGGATCCCGGAGACCGGTGCGGTCACCTTCTGGGTGCCGCTGATGGTGTTCGCGTTCCTCTTCGGGCTCTCGATGGACTACGAGGTCTTCATCCTCGCCCGCATCCGCGAGGAGTACGACGGGGGGCGCTCGACGGACGGCGCCGTGATCGAGGGCATCGGCCGCACCGGCCGGCTGGTGACGAGCGCCGCGCTGATCCTGTTCCTCGCTTTCGCCGCGCTGGCGTCCGGCCCCGGCACCGACCTGAAGGTGATGGCGACTGCGCTGGGCTTCGGCATCCTGCTCGACGCCACGGTGGTTCGGTCCCTGTTGGTGCCGTCGCTGGTGTCGCTGTTCGGCCGGTGGAACTGGTACCTGCCCGACCGGGTCGCCCGGCTCCTGCGCGTCCAGCCGTCGCACCCGCACCCCGAGCCTGGGGAGCGGGCGCTCGCCCGCGACGACTGAGCCCCCTGGCAGCCGGCCGCGTGGCGCGGCTGGCGTGCGGGCGTGCGTCTGCCACCGTTCTCGGGGCGGTCCGGTTGCACGTTCATCGCTGGGACAATCGCTGGGACAAGGGTGACCTCGAGCGACGTCACGGCAAGAGGGACACACCCGGTCAGAGCCCGGGGGCGCCCCACAGGGCCATCCAGCGCCCGAGGTCCTGCTCCATCGGGAGCTCGCCCGCGAGGTGGTCGCGCACCTGCATCTCGAGCAGGTTGTCGCGCTGGTGGTCGCCGGTCGGGGCGAAGGGGTAGAAGGTGCCCTGCTTGTAGAGGTAGACCAGACCGACGCGCCGCCCGCTCGGGTCCGCGAACGGCACCAGCGAGCAGAGCAGCCCGGGACCGAAGCCCTGTGCCTCCAGCGCGGTGTTGACCGCGTGCAGATCCGTGCAGAGGCCGCCGGTGTCGGACGGGTCCCGGTGCGCCACGAGCCAGGTGAACCCGAACTCGTCGCGCGAGACCTCCACGTCCGGGGCGTCGGGGTCGCGGTTCAGCAGCTCCACGACGTCGTCCTGGGTCTGCTGGAACGCAGCACCTGCCGCGGCGCGGTAGCACACCGATCCCTCGCCCGTCGGTGTGAACCCTGCGGCGGTCTGCAGGGTGATCGCTGCGTTCGGGACCATGAAGAGCGCGTCGAGGTTGGCCGACTTCGGGCGCGTCCGTCCGGTCACGACCTCCCAGAACCCCATCAGGCGCCCGTCACCCTGTGGGCCGGCCGAGCTCGGCCTGGATGCGCGCCAGCTGCTCGAGCCGCTGCTCGAGGGACGGGTGGGTGGAGGTCAGCGTGCGCAGCGAGACGCCCCGGACCGCCGGTGCGATGAAGAAGGCGTTCATCGCGTTCGAGGCGCGCAGGTCCTTCTGGGGGATCTGGTTGATCTCCCCGGTGATCTTCTGCAGCGCCGAGCCGAGCGCGGCGGGGTTCATCGTGAGGTAGGCCCCGGCCCGGTCCGCGGAGAGCTCGCGGTAGCGCGAGAGGAGCTTGAGCAGCAGGAAGCTGATGGCGTAGACGACGAGGCTCACCACCAGGACGACCAGCCACACGGGCAGGCCGTTGCTGTCGTTGGACCGGCGCCCGCCGAACAGCCCGCCGTACTGGGCGCCGCGGCTCAGCATGCCGGCCACGATCCCCGCCGAGGACGCGACGGTCATCACCAGCACGTCGCGGTGCGCGACGTGGGACAGCTCGTGGGCGAGCACACCCTCGAGCTCCTCGGCCGTGAGCCGCCGCAGGATGCCGGTGGTGACGCAGACGACGGCGCGGTCCGGGGACCGGCCGGTGGCGAACGCGTTGGGCAGGTCCATGTCGGCGATGCCGACGCGCGGCTTGGGCATGTCGGCCAGCGCACAGAGCCGGTCGATCATGCCGTGCAGCTCCGGCGCCTCCTGGGGCGACACCTCCCGGGCCCCCATCGCCTTCATCGCCACCTTGTCGGAGGAGTACCACTGGTACCAGGCGACGCCCAGCCCGGCGACGCCGATGAGCACCGCGATCCCCGGGGAGCTCGTCCAGAAGAGGCTCATGAGCACCACGATCAGGGCGACGAAGAGGCCGCCCAGCAGGAACATCACCAGCGTCATCCGCGTGGTGAGCCCGGTGTCCTTGATGAACCGCGAGTGAGCCATGCAGTCATTCTCCCCGGCGACCCAAGCAGTCAGCCCGGGATCAGGCCCTCACCGCTGAGCAGGGCGCGAACCTCGTCGATCGTCGCGTCGGACGGCGGCAGGATCAGGTCGGACTCGTCGAGGGAGTCGGGGGCGTGTGCCACCCCTGCGGTGCGAACCCCCTCGAGCAGCGCGGTCAGGGCGGCGACGAACGCCTGCTCGTCGCTCGCCTCGACGGCCGCCTCGACCGCCGCGTCGAGCTCGTTGAGACGGGTCAGGGCCTCGTCGGAGACGTCGTACTGTCCCTCGCCGAGGATCCTGACGATCACGGCTGGCCGCCTTCGGCCGCCCGCTTCTCCGGCTCCGCCTGGAGGATCTCCCCGGCGCTGTCGGCGGCCTCGATCGCCTCCGGCGCGGAGCCGCCCTTGAGCCGGGCGAGCTCGGCCTCGACGTCGGCCTGGGAGCTCATCGAGTCCAGCTCGCGGGCGATGTCGTCGCCGCCGTGGGGGGCGCTCACGTCCTCGAGGGCACCCGAGGCGATCAGCTCGTCGATGGCACCCGCACGCGCCTGCATCTGGGCCGTCTTGTCCTCGGCCCGCTGGATGGCGAGGCCGACGTCGCCCATCTCCTCGCCGATGCCGGACATCGCCTCGTTGATCCGGGTCTGCGCCTCCGCGGCCGTGTAGGTGGCCTTGATGGTCTCCTTGCGGGTCCGGAAGGACTCGACCTTGGCCTGGAGCCGCTGCTGGGCGAGGGTGAGCTTCTCCTCCTCGCCCTGGAGCTGCGCGTGCTGGGCCTTCAGGTCGCCGATCTGGGTGGTGACTCCGGACTTGCGGGTCAGGGCCTCACGGGCGAGGTCCTCGCGCCCCATCGAGATCGCCTTCTGGGCCTGGTCCTGGAGCTTGGCCGACTGCTGCTCGAGCTGGTTGACCTGGAGCTCGACGCGCTTGCGGCTCGTGGCGACGTCGGCGACTCCACGACGCACCTTGGAGAGGAGGTCGAGCTGGCGCTGGTAGCTGTAGTCCAGCGTCTCGCGAGGATCTTCGGCGCGGTCGAGGGCCTTGTTGGCCTTCGACCGGAAGATCAGGCTGATGCGCTTCATGAGACTCATGGGTTGCGGTCCCTCTCGCAGTGGATTCCCGGGTGTCTTCACCCTATGACATCGGGCGCAATCGTGAGCCGGCTCGACTCGTCGGTAGGGTTGGCTCATCGGGTCTCCGGCCCGATCCCCATTGGCCGCTCCACCGCTCCCTTCGAAGGCGTCTGCGTTGTTCCGTCGTAGCAAGTCCGATTCCCCCGCCGAGCCGTCGTCCCCCAAGGCCGGCGGAAAGGGTCGCCCCACTCCGTCACGCCGCGAGGCCGAGGCCGCCGCCAAGGCCAGGGCCAAGGTGCCGCGCAGCCGCAAGGAGATGGTCCAGTCCCAGCGTTCGGCGCGCACCGAGTCCAGCCAGACCGTCCGGGCCGCGATGAAGGCCGGCGACGAGCGCTACTACCTCGCCCGCGACAAGGGGCCGGTACGCCGCTTCGTGCGCGACTTCGTCGACAGCCGGTTCTCCTTCATCGAGCTGATGGTCCCGCTGCTGATCGTCACGATGATCCTGGGCTACTCCGGCAACGCCCGGCTGGCCACGATCGGCAACACGGTGCTGATGGGCACGATCATGCTGGTCGTGCTCGACATGGTGTTCCTGCGCTGGCGCCTGCGTCGCGAGCTCGCCCGCCGTTTCCCGGACGAGAGCACCAAGGGCTTGACGTACTACGCGATCACCCGCGCGCTGCAGATGAAGTTCATGCGGCTGCCCAAGGCCAAGGTGAAGATCGGCCAGGAGCTTCCCGAGCACTACCGGTGACCGGGGCCCGGGCGTGACCGCCGAGACCGCGGTCGGGCTCGCCGTCGGACTCCTCGCCGCGGTCCTCTTCGGCGGTGGCGCCGTGGCCCAGGCGCACGCCGTACGCCGGCTCGCCGCACCGGAGAACCTCCTGGGCTTCGTGCTGGCCTCGGTGCGCGACCCCTGGACGGTGCTCGTGGTCGTGACCTACCTCGTGGGCTTCGTGCTCCACGCGGTCGCGATCTGGCTGCTCCCGCTCTACCTGGCCCAGGCCACCATCGCCATGTCGCTGCCCGTGACGGCCCTGAGCGCGACCCTGCTCCAGGAACGGATGTCGCCGGTCCACGCCTGGTCCGTGGGCGTGGTGACCCTGGGCCTGGTGCTGCTGGCGATCGGCTCCGGCAAGGCCGGGCCGGTGCTCATCACGGGGCCGTTCGTCGCCTGCCTGTGGGCCGGCGTGCTGGCGCTGGTGCTGGCCTCCCGCCTGGAGAAACGGCTCAGCGGCGCGGCGCTCGGCACCCTGTCCGGCCTCGGCTACGCGGGATCGGCGATCGCGGTCCGCGGCGTCGGATTGCCGGTCGAGCCCCTCGTCGTGGCGGCCGCGCTCGCGGTCCCGGTCTTCGGCCTGCTGGCGTTCTGGATGTACTCCCTGGGCCTCGACCGCGCTGCGGTGTCCTCGGCGACCGCCCCGCTGATCGTGGGCGAGACCTACGTGCCCGCCGTGATCGGCCTCGCGCTCCTCGGGGACGGGGTGCGCACCGGCTGGTGGCCGGCCGTCTTCGCGGGACTGCTGCTCTCGACCGGCGGGGCGATCCTGCTGAGCCGCGACGTCAGAAGTCCCGGCGCCGGGGCGACGACGTCTTCGCCGGGTCGCGCTCGACGATCGGGTCGATGATCTCGTCGATCGCCTTCAGCGCGGAGGGCTCCAGGGTGACGCCGGCGGCCTGGGCGTTCTCGGTGACCTGCTCGGGACGGCTGGCACCGATGATCGCCGCGGACACGTTGTCGTTCTGGAGCACCCAGGCGACCGCCAGCTGAGCCAGGCTCAGCCCGGCCTCCTCGGCGATGGGTCGCAGCTGCTGGACCCGGGACAGCACGTCGTCCTTCATCCAGCGCGCGATCATGTCCGAGCCACCCTTGTCGTCCGTGGCGCGGGACCCGGTGGGCGGCTGCTCGCCCGGCTTGTACTTGCCGGTGAGCGCCCCCTGCGCGATCGGCGACCAGACGATCTGGCCGATGCCGAGCTCCTCGGACGTGGGCACGACCTCGGCCTCGATCACCCGCCACAGCATGTTGTACTGCGGCTGGTTGGAGACCAGCGGGATCCTCAGCTCGCGGGCCAGGGCGTGGCCCGCGCGGATCTGGTCGGCGGTCCACTCCGAGACCCCGATGTAGTGGGCCTTGCCGGAGCGGACGACGTCGGCGAAGGCCTCCATCGTCTCCTCGAGCGGCGTCTCGTGGTCGTAGCGGTGGGCCTGGTAGAGGTCGACGTGGTCGGTGCCGAGCCGCGTCAGGGACGCGTCGATCGACTCCCGGATGTGCTTGCGCGAGAGGCCGTGGTCGTTGGGCCCCCCGGGGCCGGTCGGGAAGTAGACCTTGGTGAAGATCTCCAGGCCCTCGCGGCGTTCGCCCTTCAGCGCCTTGCCGAGGACCGTCTCGGCCCGGGTGTTGGCATAGACGTCCGCGGTGTCGAAGGTCGTGATGCCCTCGTCGAGGGCCTGGCGCACGCAGGCGGTGGCAGCCTCCTCCTCGACCTGGGAACCGTGGGTGAGCCAGTTGCCGTAGGCGATGGCCGAGATCTTCAGGCCGCTTGCACCGAGGTTGCGAGTCTCCATGACCCCCGACCCTAGTCAGACCCTGGTGATGCGCGCTCAGGCGTCGTAGTCGAGGACCACCCGGGCAGCCGTCGGGTGCGACTGGCAGGTGAGGACGTAGCCACGCTCGACCTCGTCGGGCTCGAGGGCGTAGTTGACGTCCATCGCCACACTGCCCTCCACGACCCGGGCCCGGCACGTGCCGCAGACTCCGCCCTTGCACGCGAAGGGCAGGTCGGCGCGCACCCGCAGCGCGGCCTCGAGCACGGCCACGTCATCGGGGCGCAGGTCGAAGTCGGAGTCACGGCCGTCGAGCCGGATCGTCACGTGGGCGGCACCCTCGGCTCCCCCGACCAGCGCCACGACGGGCGCGCGCGGCACGGGGTCGGCGTGGAACAGCTCGGTGTGCACGTGCGCGGTGGCCGCCACCGGCGGCCCCGATGACCGCGCGGAGCTCCTCGACCATCTGCTGCGGGCCGCACAGGAACCAGTCGTCGACCTCCTTCGCCGGGACCAGCGCGTCGAGGATCCGGCGCAGCCGATCGGCGTCGAGCCGGCCCGAGAAGAGCTCGACGTCCTGGGTCTCCCGGGACAGGACGTGGATGATCTGGAGCCGTTCGGGGAACCGGTCCTTGAGGTCGTGGACCTCGTCGAGGAACATCACCGAGCGCTGGGTCCGGTTGGCGTAGACGAGCGTGACCGACGGCGCCGGGCTCGCCCTCGAGGATGGCGGCCACGATGGAGAGCACCGGGGTGATCCCGGAGCCGGCCGCGATGGCGACGTACGTCTTGCGGGCCGTCGGGTCCAGCGTGGTCGTGAACCGGCCCGCGGGGGTCATCACCTCCAGCTCGTCACCGACACGCAGCCGCTCGAGCACCCCCTCGCTGAAGGCACCGCCCGGGAGCCGCTTCACCCCGATCCGCAGCACGCCGGACGAGGGCGGGGTGCAGATGGAGTAGCTGCGCCGCACGTCGTCGCCGCTGCGGATGTTGAGGTGCTGGCCGTGCGTGAAGGCGTAGTCGTCCGCGAGCTCCGCGGGGACCTCGAAGGTCACCGCGACCGCGTCGTCGGTCAGCTCGTCGATGGCCGCGACCCGGAGCGGGTGGAAGGCGGCCCGGTGGGCAACAGACATGTTCAGATCGCCTTGAAGTGGTCGAAGGGCTCGCGGCAGGACTGGCACACCCACAGGGACTTGCAGGCGGTGGAGCCGAACCGGCTGGACTCCCGCGTCTCATGGCTGCCGCACTGGGGGCAGCGCACGCTGAGGGTCAGCGGAACCGGCCCGTCGCCGACCCGGGCGACCGGCGGCGCGACGCCGTACGCCGTGAGCTTGGCGCGGGCCTCGTCGGTCATCCAGTCGGTGGTCCACGCCGGAGACAGCACGAACTCGACGTCGACGTGCTGGTAGCCGGCGGCGGTGAGCGCACTGACGAGGTCGGTGCTGATGGTCTCCATCGCCGGGCAGCCGGAGTAGGTCGGGGTGATCTGCACGTGGACCCGCCCCTGGTCGTCGTCGGTCACGTCACGCAGGATGCCGAGGTCGGCGATCGTGACGATCGGCAGCTCAGGGTCGGGCACCTCGGCCGCGATCCTCCAGGCCGCGCCGGTCCCTCGGTCGACGAAGTCGGTCGGCGACTGGCTCGACATCACCACGCCGCCTCCGGGTGTGAGCGGGCGAGGTGCTGCATCTCGGCGAGGAGGTAGCCCAGGTGCTCGGTGTGGAGGCCTCGGCGACCGCCACCGACGGCGGGGGCGACGGCCGGGACGTCCAGCGTGGCCTCGGCGAGCACCTCCCCCAGCCGACGGAGCACGGCGGGCCGCAGGGCGGTCGGGTCGACGGCGACGCCGTCCTCGACGAGCCCGGCGGCGACCGGTTCGAAGAGCTCCTCGAGGTAGGGCCACTCGGCGTCGAGCGCCGCCTGCATCCGCAGGTGCGACTCCTCGGTGCCGTCGCCGAGGCGCACGACCCAGTGCCGGGCATGGTCGACGTGGTAGGCGACCTCCTTGACGGCCTTGCCCGCGACGCCGGCCAGGGTCGGGTCCGTGGAGCGCGTCATGGCGGCGTAGAGCTCGTGCTGCCAGGTGGCGAACAGCAGCAGCCGGGCCATGGCCACGCCGAAGTCGGCCTGGGGACGCTCGACGAGCTTGACGTTGCGGAACTCGCGCTCGTCGCGGAAGTAGGCCAGGTCGTCCTCACCGCGTCCGTCGTCCTCGACCTTCCCGGCGTGGGCCAGGAGCATCCGCGCCTGTCCCAGCTGGTCGAGGCCGATGTTGGCGAGCGCGACGTCCTCCTCCAGCTGCGGCGCGCGGCTGATCCACCACCCGGTCCGCTGGGCCGAGACCAGGGCGTCGTCGGCGATGCCGAGGACGTAGTGGAACGTCTCGACCCGGCGATCGGTGCTCACAGGTGCTCGACCCCCTCGGGGACGTCGTAGAACGTCGGGTGCCGGTAGATCTTGTCGGCGGCAGGGTCGAAGAACGCGCCGCGCTCGTCCGGGCTCGACGCGACGATCTCGGCGGCGGGCACGACCCAGAGCGAGACACCCTCCTGGCGCCGGGTGTAGACGTCGCGCGCGTTGCGCAGCGCCATGTCCGCGTCGGGCGCGTGCAGCGACCCGACGTGCACGTGGGAGAGGCCGCGGCGCGAACGCACGAAGACCTCCCAGAGCGGCCAGTCCCTCATGCCACACCCTCACGCAGTCGTTGCTTGTCGGCGTACGCCGAGGCGGCCTCGCGGACCCAGGCGCCGTCCTCGTGGGCACGCACGCGGTGCGCCATCCGCTCCGCGTTGCAGGGGCCGTGGCCCTTGATCACCTCGAAGAGCTCGGTGAAGTCGACCTCGCCGAAGTCGTAGTGGCGGCGCTCGTCGTTCCAGCGGATCTCGGGGTCGGGCAGGGTCAGGCCCGAGGGCCTCGGCCTGCGGGACGGTCATGTCGACGAAGCGCTGACGCAGGTCGTCGTTGGAGAACCGCTTGATCCCCCAGGCCATCGACTGGGCGGAGTTCGGCGAGTCGTCGTCGGGCGGACCGAACATCATCAGCGAGGGCCACCAGTAGCGGTCGACCGCGTCCTGGGCCATCGCCTTCTGCGCGGAGGTGCCGTGCGAGAGCGTGTGCAGGATCTCGAAGCCCTGCCGCTGGTGGAAGGACTCCTCCTTGCAGACCCGGACCATGGCGCGGGCGTACGGCCCGTAGGAGCAGCGGCACAGCGGCACCTGGTTGACGATCGCGGCACCGTCGACCAGCCAGCCGATCGCGCCGACGTCGGCCCAGGTCAGCGTCGGGTAGTTGAAGATCGAGGAGTACTTCTGCCGCCCTGAGTGCAGCTGGTCGAGCAGGTCGGCTCGCGGTCGACGCCGAGCGTCTCGGCCGCGGCGTAGAGGTAGAGCCCGTGTCCGGCCTCGTCCTGCACCTTGGCCATCAGGATCGCCTTGCGGCGCAGGCTCGGCGCCCGGCTGATCCAGTTGCCCTCGGGCTGCATGCCGATGATCTCGGAGTGGGCGTGCTGGGCGATCTGGCGCACCAGCGTGCGCCGGTAGGCCTCGGGCATCTCGTCGCGGGGCTCGACGCGCCCGTCGCCGTCGAGGAGGGCGGCGGAACGCCTCCGGTTCGTCGCTGGCCGCGGCCGGGAGGAGGAGTCTTCCGGGGCGCCGAAGTCGTTGCCGTACACGTCCGTCACGGTACCAGAGAATGTTACAGCCAATCGCATGCTCACGGCATCGGTTTGTAACACCCAGATGGCCCTGACAGGATGGGTGCATGAGCAGCCCCACCGCCGACGTGTCCGTCCGGGTCGCGTGGGCCGACGACGCCGCCGCCATCGCCGAGCTCCAGCTGCGCACCTGGCGCGACGTGTACGCCGGGCTGCTGCCCCGTCGAGGCGCTGCCGCACGGACGTGGACACCGCGGCCGCCGCCTGGCGAGCCTCGCCTGTCCGTCCTCGAAGGACGCCCGGAACCGGGTCCTGGTCGCGCTGGAGCGCAACCGGGTGGTCGGCTTCGCGATCACCTCGCCCGGCGTCCGACCCCGACTGCGACCCACTGTCTCGACGCGGAGCTGATGGAGTTCACCGTCGACCCGCGGCGAGCGCCGCAGGGGGCACGGCTCGCGGCTGCTCCAGGCGGCGGTCGACACGATGCTGGCCGACCGGTTCACCCGTGCGGTGCTGTGGACGGTCGCCACCGACGATGCGCTGCGCTCGTTCCTGACCGAGGCCGGCTGGGCCCCCGACACCGCGCACCGCGAGCTCGACCTGGATGGCGAGGGCACGACGCGCGTCAAGCAGGTCCGCCTGCACACGCAGTTCTCCTGAGCCCGGTCGCGACCGAGGCGCCGGCATTGGATCGTTCACTGAGCAACGTGCGCGGATCGGGCGATCATGGACTCGCCGGCACACCCTCGAGTGACGAGGGCTCGGATCCCGGTCAGATCGGTGGCTTCGAGATGCTTGGTCCGCTGCCACCGCTCCACCGATCCTGCTGCGTCGCCGCGACGCTGCGTCGTGGGCATTGCGGCTCGGGCGCCTGGGTCGCCCACGTCACCGCTGCTGCCGCTGGCTGCGAGCCTGGGCGCCGCCATCGGCGCCGCCGTGGCCGTGCTGATCGGCTACCTGCTGGTCCACGACTTCCTCCGTCGCACCCGCACCCGCGCGCGTCGCACGCCGCCGCTGACCCCGCCGCCACTCGCGGCGCCCGTTGCTAGGGTCGCCGCGTGCCCGACGCCGTCTTGACCCCGCAGGAGCGGCCGGCATCGTCCGCGACAGCCTCGGGGTCGGGAATCGCCACCGGGGCGTACGGCGCGTCCTTCGGCGCCGTCTCGGTCGCCTCCGGCCTGTCGGTCGCCCAGACGTGCGCCCTGTCGCTCGTCATGTTCACCGGCGCCTCGCAGTTCGCACTGGTGGGGGTGCTCGCCGCCGGCGGAGCCCCCGTCTCCGGCGCCCTGACGGCCCTGCTGCTCGGCACCCGCAACACGCTCTACGGCCTGCGGCTGGCCCCGCTGCTCGCGTGGACGAGGCTGGCGCCGGACCGCGCCGCGCACCTGCTGATCGACGAGTCGACCGCGATGGCGGTGACCCGCACCTCGGTGCAGGCGGCTCGCGTCGGCTTCCTGACGACCGGGACTCTCGATCTTCCTGCTGTGGAACCTCGCCACCCTCGGCGGCGCGGTCGCCGGAACAGCGCTGGGCGACCCGCGCACCTACGGTCTCGACGCCGCGGTGGGCGCGGCGTTCCTCGCGCTGCTGTGGCCGCGGCTGCGTGACCGGCGCAACCGGTGGTGGCCGTGGCGGCCGCGGCCGTGGCGCCCGGGCGTCGTACCCGCTCGCACCGGCCGGCGTACCGGTGCTCGCCGCCGCCGGCGTCGCCTGCTCGCCGGGGCTGATCCGCAGCCGGCCGGACCCGACCGAGATCCCGGAGCCGCCCCGATGACGTGGGCCGCGATCCTGCTCGCCTGGCTCGGGCTGCTACCTGCTCAAGCTGGCCGGGACTCTCGGTGCCGCCGTGCGTGCTGGAGCGACCCCTCGTGGAGCGGATCGCCGACCTGATCCCGGTGGCGCTGCTCGCCGCACTGGTCGCGGTCCAGGTCTTCGCCAGCGGCCAGCACCTGGTGATCGACGCCCGCGCGCCGGCCTCGCGGTGGCCGTCGTGCTGCTCCTGCTGCGCGCGCCGTTCCTCGTCGTGGTCTTCGGCGCGGCCCTCGCGGCCGCCCTGCTGCGCCTCGTCTGAGCACCCGTTCGGGCGGACACGCGATGCCACGAAGAGGGGCCCGCGCCGGGAGAAGCCGGCGCGGGCCCTGCTTCCCCCTGTCCGGGGGCGGGTGGTTCAGTTCACGCTGACGGCGCTCCAGGCCGCGGCCACCGCGTTGTACTGCGCGCTGCCCGCGCCGTAGAGGTCCTTCGCCGCGTTCAACGTCGCGGTGCGGGCGCCCTTGTAGTCGGTGCCGGACGTCATGTAGACGGTCAGTGCGCGGTACCAGATGTTCGAGGCGGCGTCGCGACCGATCCCGGTCACCGTCGAGCCGTTGCAGGTCGGGCTGTTGTAGGAGACGCCGTTGAGGGTCTTGGCGCCCGACCCCTCGGACAGCAGGTAGAAGAAGTGGTTGCCCACGCCCGAGGAGTAGTGCACGTCGTCCTGGCCCACCAGCGCGGACCAGCAGTCGTACGACGCGCCGTCGCTGCTCGGCTTGTCCATCCGGCGGAACCCGGCGTGGTTGGCGAGGTCGAACTCCTCACCGATGAGGTAGTCGCCCGGGTCGTTCGCGTTGGCAGCGTAGAACTCCACCATCGTCCCGAAGATGTCCGAGGTGGACTCGTTGAGGCCGCCGGACTCCCCGCTGTAGGTCAGGCCGGCGGTGTTCTCGGTGACGCCGTGCGACATCTCGTGCCCCGCCACGTCCAGGGACGTCAGCGGGCCGTAGCTGGTGCCGTCCCCGTCGCCGTAGGTCATCTTGGTGCCGTCCCAGAACGCGTTGACGTAGCCCGAGCCGTAGTGGACGCGGTTGTAGGAACCGGTGCCGTTGCCGAAGATGCCGTTGCGCCCGTAGGTGAACTTGTAGAAGTCCCACGTCGTGTCGGTGCCGTACTGCGCGTCCACCGCGGCCGACTCGCGGCTGCTGGTGGTGCCGTTCCCGAACAGGTTGTCCGGGCTGGTGAACAGGGTGCCCGTGGCGCAGCCGCTGCCGAAGAGCTGGCACAGGTAGGAGTCCGACTTGTTGTTCATGTCGGTCGTGTAGGTGTTGCCGCGGGTGCCGTCCTTGAGCTGGTACGTCGAGCCCGAGAGCGTCAGCTGCAGCGGCACGGTGCCGCCGTACAGCGACTGGCCGGAGCCGTCGACGGTCTGGATCTGCTCCTCGCGGCGCAGCACCGTGCCGGTCCTCGCGTCGACGTAGGACGCGAGACGACTGGGCGTGCCGTCCGCGCTGCACGCCGCCGGTGAGGACCTCCCAGGCCAGGCGCGGCCGGCTCGACGTGGCGTCCACGACCAGGCGCGGGGTCCCGGCGGTGCGCAGGCCCGTGACCGTCCGCGTCGCCCTCGCGGGCGCGAGCGCCCGGGCCGAGGCGTCCGCCGCCGTCACCGTCGGGGTCGTCGACACCTGCAGCGGCGCGGCCAGGGTCTGGCTGACGCCCCGCCAGCCGGCTTCCGGGGCCACGGTGCACGACGAGATCGCCGGCGAGGACGGGCAGGCCGTGGAAGGTGCGGGCCAGGCGGACGTGCGTGCTGCCGTCCCGGTCGGTGATGGTGTCGGTGACGCGGAAGGCCTGGCCCGCGCTGTCGCGCGCGGCAGCGGGGTGCTGCTGGAGCGCGGTGATCGCCGCGGCACCGGTCCCGGACGGCCGGGCGGCCGGACCCGACGCGCCCACGGCCTGCACCCCGAAGGTGCCGGCGGCCAGCACCGCTGCGGTGGCGAGCCCCAAGTCCTACGCATGAATGTGTTCCCTCTCGTCGTGCCCGTGGCTTTTCGCAAACCCTTGCAAGCCACAACGACGGGGGAAACGCGACGTCACTTGCAGGTTCGTGCAGCGCAGGAACTGCAAGAGTCGCGGCGGCTCAGCCAGGTCGAGGAAGTTCTCGAGACCGACGGTGAGCCCGGGGTGGGACTCGATGGCGCGCAGCCCGGTGAGCACGCCGGGGGTGAACGACGCCCGGTCGAGGGAGTCGTGCCGGATCGTGAGGGTCTCCCCCACGCCGCCGAGGATCACCTCCTGGTGGGCCACCAGGCCGCGGATGCGCAGGCCGTGCACGTGGATCCCGTCCACGTCGGCACCCCGCGCGCCGTCCAGGGACGTGCTGGTGGCGTCGGGAACCGGCGGGCAGCCTGCTTCGCGGCGGGCTGCGGCGACGAGCTCGGCGGTACGCCGTGCGGTGCCGGAGGGGGCGTCGGCCTTGTCCGGGTGGTGCAGCTCGACGATCTCGACCGACTCGTAGAACGGCGCGGCCGACGCGGCGAAACGCATCATCAAGATGGCGCCGATGGAGAAGTTGGGGGCGATCAGGACGCCCGTGCCGGGTGCGTCCGCGAGCCAGCCACGCAGCGTGTCCAGCCGTCTGCTCGTCGAAGCCGGTGGTGCCGACGACCGCGTGGATGCCGTGCGCGGATGCAGAACTCGAGGTTGTCCATCACCACGTCGGGGTGGGTGAAGTCGACGACCACACGCGCGCCGGCGGTGAGCGAGGTCCTCGAGCGGAGTCGTCCGCGTCGATCGCGGCGACGAGCTCGGGTCGGGCGCCTCGTCGACCGCACGGCACACCTCCGAGCCCACCTTGCCCCGGGCGCCGAGCACGCCCACCTTCATCCCAGCTGTTGCCTGCGCGGCGGTCGAGTCGGTCACGTCCCCAACCTAGGCCATTCTCGGACGCCGAAGATCCCACCCGTCGAGCCACGGTCCGGCGCTTTCTGGCAGTCTGAACCCATGGTGCTGCAGACGATTCCGGCGCGGATCCGGTGGGCGGTCGAGCTGATGGACGTCCAGCCATCCGATCAGGTGCTCGAGATCGGGTGTGGACCCGGTGCGGGCGCCGAGCTGATCTGCAGCCGTCTCGACACCGGCAAGCTGTTCGCCATCGACCGCTCCGAGTCCGGGGTCGACCGCACCAAGCGACGCAACGCCCGCCACGTCGAGTCCGGGCGGCTCACGGTCCGCCAGATCGACCTGGCCACGCTCCGGGTGCCGGTCAAGCGGCTGAACAAGGTCTTCGCCTTCAACGTCAACCTGTTCTGGGTGCGCGAGTGCGCCGACGAGGTGGCCCTGCTGCACGAGCGGCTGCAGCCCGGCGGCGCGGTCTTCCTGTTCTACGAGGCCAACCGGGCCGAGCTGGTGCCCAACATCGTGGCGAAGGCGTCGGCGAACCTGACCGCGGGCGGCTTCCGGGTCTCGGTCGTCGAGCAGAAGGCCCCAGCCGTCGTGGGCATCATCGGGCGTCGATAAGGTTCTGTCCTTATAGGTGCTTTACATTAGGCAATTCCCTAATGTAACCTCCTCATCAGGTCGAGACCGAAGGGGGAACACCGTGACCGTGGCCGTCCTCACCGTGGACCAGCGCGGCAGCCGCACCGGACCGGACCGCGTCCCGGAGACCCTCACCGCGCTGGACGGGCTCCCCCTGCTGCGCACGTTCGAACGGACCGCGGGCGACGAGTTCCAGGGTGTCCTCGATGACCCGGCCAGCCTGCCCCGCATCGTGGAGCGGCTGCTGCGCGAGGCCGTCTGGAACATCGGCATCGGCATCGGTGCGGTCGACGAGCCCCTCCCCTCCCATGCCCGCGCGGGCAACGGCCCGGCGTACCTCCATGCCCGCAGTGCGGTGACCGCCGCCAAGAACAGCCCGTGGCACCTGCGCGTCGCCGGCGACGACCCCGGCGTCCGTGCGCTCGAGACCACCCTGTGGCTGTGGGCCGCGGTGCTGGCCCGGCGCACCGAGCGCGGCTGGGAGGTCGCGGACCTCGTCGACCAGGGACTGTCCTACGACGAGGCCGGGCGGCAGCTCGGCATCAGCCAGTCGGCCGTGAGCCAGCGTGCCCAGGCCGCAGGCATCGTCGAGGGACGCCGCGCCCGCGAGCTCGCGGCCCACCTGACCGCAGCCCTGCTCGGCATCGAGGTCGCAGCATGAGCGCGGACAACTGGGGCCAGCTCGTCCTCGTGCTGATGGGTGCGGCACTGGTCGCCGGGGCCTGCGCCTGGTCGAAGGTCGGGTCCAGGATCTGGGCGCCGGCAGCGGTGCTGCTGCTCGCCGCCGCGGCCCTGGTGGCCGCGGTCCCCGCGCAGGTCGACCTGTCCGGCCACGGGAACCGGACACTCCTGGTGGTGCTGGCCGGAGCGCTCGCCGTGGTGGCCGGCGGCCCGGTGACGTCGCGGGTCTTCGCCCTCGTCGACGGGCAGGAGCGCGCGGACGCCCCCGACACGCTGGACCACGCCGGCGAGGTGCTGCGCGGCGGAGCCTGGATCGGCGCCCTGGAGCGCGCCGCCATCTTCGCCAGCCTGGCCGTCGGCCAGGCCGAGGGCGTCGCCATCGTGCTGGCCCTCAAGGCCCTTGGCCGCTACCCCGAGCTGCGCAACCAGGAGGTCACCGGTGCCGCCGAACGGTTCATCATCGGCACCTTCACCAGCGTGCTGTGGGCCGCATCCTGCGCCGGGGTGGTCCGCCTGCTGGTGTGAGGCCTCCGAGGTCAGGCTCGGCGAGGTCAGGCACGGGGACCGACGACCGCGAGCACCTCGGGCTGGGAGAACAGCTCGGCTGCCAGGTCACGCACCTCGTCGAGGGTGACCGACTCGATCCGCGCCATCACCTCGTCGATGCTGAGCAGCTCGTCGTAGACCAGCTCGGCCTTGCCGAGGCGTGACATCCGCGAGCCCGAGTCCTCGAGCCCGAGCACCATGCCGACGCGCAGCTGGCCCTTGCCGCGCGAGAGCTCCTCGGCGGTGATGCCGTCGGCCGCGACCTTCGCGAGCTCGGCGCGCACGACGGTGAGCACGTCGTCGAGCTTGCTGGGCAGGCAGCCGACCGAGACGCCCACCAGCCCGGAGTCGGCGTGGTGGCTGGCGAACGAGAAGACGGAGTAGGCCAGGCCGCGGTTCTCCCGCACCTCCTGGAACAGGCGGCTGGAGGTGCCCCCGCCCAGGGCGGTGTTGAGCACGCCGAGCGCGAACCGGCGGTCGTCCTGGCGGGTCAGGCCGGCCATGCCGAGCACGACGTTGACCTGCTCGAACGGCCGGGTGGCGGCGATCGTGCCGGGGGTGACCCGACGACCCCGGTCCCGACGGCGCGGGGGAACCGGCGACTCGTCGCCGACGAGGAAGCCGTTGCGGCCGAAGGACCGGCGGACCTGGCGGACCAGGGCGGCGTGGTCGACGTTGCCGGCCGCGGCGACGACCATGTTGGCGGGTCGGTAGTGGCGCTTGTGGAAGCGGGCGATCTGGGCCCGGGTCAGCGCGGTGATCGACTCCACCGTGCCCGCGATCGGACGACCCAGTGGCGAGTCGCCCCAGGCCTGGCTCGCGAAGAGGTTGTGGACCACGTCGTCGGGGTCGTCGTCGTGCATGGCGATCTCGTCGAGGATGACGTCCCGCTCGTCCTCGACGTCCTCGGACGCCAGCCGGGAGCTGGTGATCATGTCGCCGAGCACGTCGACCGCCAGCGGCAGGTCCTCGTCGAGGACCCGCGCGTGGAAGCAGGTGTACTCCTTGGCGGTGAAGGCGTTGAACTCGCCACCGACCGCGTCGAGCTGGACCGAGATGTCCAGCGCCGAGCGCTCACTGGTTCCCTTGAACAGCAGGTGCTCGAGGAAGTGCGAGCAGCCGTGCAGCTGAGGCGTCTCGTCGCGCGAGCCGACGCCGACCCAGACGCCGATGCTGGCCGAGCGGGTGCCCGCGAGGTGCTCGGAGATGACCCGCAGGCCGCCCGGCAGCAGCGTGCGGCGTACGCGCGAGGTCACCTGGCCGTCGGCGTCCTTGACGGTCTGCAGGGTGCGCGTGGTGCCGACCTTCTGGGGGCCGGGTCGAGAAGCCGACGACCGGCCGGCAGAAGCCTGCCGGCCGGTCGTCGATGCGTTGCCGTGCGTCACGCAGTGATCACTCGGCCTCGGCGGCTTCGGGAGCCTCGTCGGAGGACCCCTCCGCCTCGTCGACGACGGGGACCAGCGAGAGCTTGCCGCGGTCGTCGATCTCGGCGATCTGGACCTGGATCTTCTGACCGACGGAGAGGACGTCCTCGACGGCGTCGACGCGCTTGCCACCGGCGAGGCCACGCAGCTTGCTGATGTGCAGCAGGCCGTCCTTGCCCGGGAGCAGCGAGACGAACGCACCGAAGTTCGTCGTCTTCACGACGGTGCCGAGGTAGCGCTCGCCAACCTCGGGCATCGTCGGGTTGGCGATCGCGTTGACGGCCTGGCGGGCCGCCTCGGCTGCCTCGCCGTTGGTCGCACCGATGTAGATCGTGCCGTCGTCCTCGATGGACAGCGACGCACCGGTGTCGTCCTGGATCTGGTTGATGACCTTGCCCTTCGGGCCGATGACCTCACCGATCTTGTCGACGGGGATCCGGACCGTGATGATGCGCGGCGCGTGCACCGACATCTCCTCGGGGACCTCGATCGCCTCGGCCATGACCTCGAGGATCGCCAGACGGGCGTCGCGGGCCTGGGTCAGCGCCGCACCGAGGATCTCGGCGGGGATGCCGTCGAGCTTGGTGTCGAGCTGGAGCGCGGTCACGAACTCCGGGGTGCCGGCGACCTTGAAGTCCATGTCGCCGAACGCGTCCTCGGCGCCGAGGATGTCGGTCAGCGCGACGTACTCGGTCTTGCCGTCGACCTCACCGGTGATGAGGCCCATGGCGATACCCGCGACGGGGGCGCGCAGCGGCACGCCGGCCTGCAGCAGCGACATCGTCGAGGCGCAGACCGAGCCCATCGAGGTGGAGCCGTTGGAGCCCATGGCCTCGGAGAGCTGGCGGATCGCGTAGGGGAACTCCTCGCGCGTGGGCAGCACCGGCAGGAGCGCCCGGCGCGCGAGCGCGCCGTGGCCGACCTCGCGACGCTTCGGCGAACCGACGCGGCCGGTCTCACCGGTGGAGAACGGCGGGAAGACGTACTTGTGCATGTAGCGACGCGTCTTCTCCGGGGAGAGCGTGTCGAGCTTCTGCTCGAGCGTCAGCATGTTCAGCGTGGTGACACCCAGGATCTGGGTCTCGCCGCGCTCGAACAGCGCCGAGCCGTGGACGCGCGGGATCACGGCGACCTCGGCGTGCAGCGGGCGGATGTCGGCGAGGCCACGACCGTCGATGCGGACCTTGTCGCGGAGCACGCGCTCGCGGACGAGCTGCTTGTTCAGCGAGCGGAACGCCGCGCCGATCTCCTTCTCGCGACCCTCGAACTGGCCGGCCAGCTTCTCGAGCAGGGAGGCCTTGATCTGGTCGACCTTGAGCTCGCGCTCCTGCTTGTCGCCGATCGTCATCGCGGCGGCGGTGTCGTCCTTGGCCGCGGCCTCGACGGCGTCGTAGACGTCGTCCTCGTACTCGAGGAAGACCGGGAAGTCCTGGACGGGCTTGGCGGCCACGTTGGCCAGCTCGGCCTGGGCCTCGCACAGCTGCTTGATGAAGGGCTTGGCCGCGTCGAGACCGCCGGCGACGACCTCCTCGGTCGGAGCCTGCACGCCGCCCTGGACCAGGGTCCAGGTCTGCTCGGTGGCCTCGGCCTCGACCATCATGATCGCGACGTCACCGGTGTCGGTGACCCGACCGGCGACGACCATGTCGAAGACAGCGTTCTCGAGCTGGCTGTGCGACGGGAACGCGACCCACTGGCCCTCGATCAGGGCGACGCGGACGCCGCCGACCGGGCCGGAGAACGGCAGGCCGGAGAGCTGGGTGGACAGCGAGGCGGCGTTGATCGCCAGCACGTCGTACGGCGCGTCGGGGTTGAGCGCCATGACCGTGATGACGACCTGGACCTCGTTGCGCAGGCCCTTCTTGAAGGTCGGGCGAAGCGGGCGGTCGATCAGGCGGCAGGTGAGGATCGCGTCCTCGCCCGGGCGGCCTTCGCTGCGGAAGAACGAGCCGGGGATCTGGCCCGCGGCGTACATCCGCTCCTCGACGTCGATCGTCAGGGGGAAGAAGTCGAAGTGGTCCTTGGGGTGCTTGCCGGCCGTGGTGGCCGACAGCAGCATCGTGTCGTCGTCGAGGTAGGCGGTCACCGAGCCGGCGGCCTGCCGGGCGAGCAGCCCGGTCTCGAACTTGACGGTGCGAGTGCCGAACTTGCCGTTGTCGAGAACGGTCTCCACGGCGGAGATGATGGGTCCCGCTGAGTCTGTCTGGGTCAAGGGTTCATCCCTTTTCTGTTCGCGGAGCGATCCGCGGCGTCCCGCTCGCTGGCGGGTCTCTCTGGAAGAAGAGGAATCCCGCCGGGTGGTCCCTCGCCGTGTCGCGAGGGGGCCGGTCTTCGATCGAGGCCCGCAGCGCCTGCCTGCCGCCGTTGCGGAGGGAGGGCCTGAAAGCCACTACCGAGGACCGGGCCAGAACGTGCGGGTCGCTCCTGGTTTTCGGGTGTGTTGAGTTGTGGTTCGCCGGATCCGACCTTAGCCGGAACCAGCCGAAATGTGACCGAGCGGCTGCCTACGAGAGGCAGCCGCTCAGCCCCATCAAGCTGGGATCAACGACGCAGGCCGAGGCGCTCGACGATCGAGCGGTAGCGCTCGATCTCGGTCTTCTGCAGGTAGTTGAGCAGACGACGGCGCTGGCCGACGAGCAGCAGCAGACCACGACGGCTGTGGTGGTCGTGCTTGTGCGTCTTGAGGTGCTCGGTCAGGTGAGCGATGCGGAAGCTCAGCAGAGCGACCTGGACCTCGGGCGAACCGGTGTCGCCCTCGCCCGTGGCGTACTCGGCAATGATCTTCTTCTTGGTCTCCGCGTCGGTACCGATCGACATACGGGGGCTCCTTCCGGTTCGTTGCGCGGCGCGCCGGGGCCTGTTCACCCGGGCACTCTGGATCCGCGGCCGTTGGACGGCGTTGTCGCCCGTGAGGGCAACCGGAAAAGACTAGCAGCGGCGTGTCGCGCCGCCCAAAACGTCAGGAGCCCCCTCGTCGCCCCTCAGATGGCCGGCGGCGGCGGGTCCGTGCGGCGCTCGCTGACGGTCTCGGTGCCGTCGGCGTGCCGGGTGACCGCCGTGCTGCGGCGGGCGCGGTTGGCCTGCACCGCGGTGAGGGCGATGACCAGCAGCCCCGCCAGGGCGAGGATCCAGCCGATCATGGTCAGGTCCACGCCACTGAGGCTGTCGGTGACGGCCAGGGCCAGGATCAGGCCGAGTGCAAGGAGGAAGACGCCAAGTCCGTATCCCACGATGATTCCCTTCAGGTTTTGCCGCTCCGGTCCGGGGCGGCGCGCCTGCAGGCTAACGGCTCGAGGGCCCGATACCGATCATCCGGCACTGTCCCGCTGACAGTGATGGTGGCACGATGCCGCGCATGGGCATCCTCACCAACGGGCCCGTGCCCGACGACTTCACCGGCACCCGGCTCGGGGTGTGCAATCTCTGCGAGGCGATCTGCGGCCTCGAGCTGACCCTCGAGCACGGCACTGTCACCGGCGTACGCGGCAACCCCGACGACCCGCTTTCGCGTGGTCACATCTGCCCCAAGGGCGTGGCGATCGCCGACATCCACGCGGATCCCGACCGGCTGCGGCGGCCCGTACGACGCGTCGGCTCCGGCGCCGCCACCGAGTGGGTCGAGATCGGGTGGGACGAGGCGCTCGACCTCGTCGCCGACGGGCTGGCCGGCGCCATCAACGAGGGCGGCCGGGACGCGGTGGGGATCTACCTCGGCAACCCCAACGCCCACAGCCTCGGGTCCCTGACCCACGGCACCGCGATGGTCAGGACGTTCCGCACGCGCAACAAGTTCAGCGCGACGTCGGTCGACCAGCTCCCCCACCAGCTGCTGGCCCACCTGATGTACGGCCACCAGCTGTTCCTGCCGATCCCCGACATCGACCGCACCTCGTACTTCCTGGTCTTCGGTGCCAACCCGATGGCGTCCAACGGCTCGTTGATGACCGTGCCGGACTTCCCCGCCCGGCTGCGCGAGCTCAAGGCCCGCGGCGGCCGGATGGTGGTCTTCGACCCGCGCCGCACCGAGACCGCCAAGGTCGCCTCCGAGCACCACTTCGTCCGGCCGGGCACCGACGCGTTCGTGCTGCTCGCGATGGTCCACGTGCTGTTCGCCGAGGGACTGACCCGTCCCCCGGTGTACGTCGACGGGCTCGCCGCGGTCGAGACGGCGCTCGCCGACTTCACCCCGGAGCGCGCCGAGGAGATGAGTGGCGTGCCCGCCGGCGAGATCCGCCGGGTGGCCAGGGACCTCGCCGCGGCCGACGGCGCGGCGGCGTACGGCCGGATCGGCGTCTCCACCCACGCGTTCGGAACGGTCTGCCAGTGGGCGGTCCAGCTCCTCAACCTGCTGACCGGCAACCTCGACCGGGCCGGCGGTGTGCTGGTGACGACGCCCGCGATCGACGCGGTCGGCACGGGGCTGATCGGGCGCGGGCACCACGACGTGTGGCGCAGCCGGGTGCGTGGCCTGCCGGAGTTCGCCGGCGAGCTGCCGGTCTCGGTGCTGCGCGAGGAGATCGAGACGCCCGGGGAGGGGCAGATCCGGGCGATGCTGACCGTGGCCGGCAACCCGGTCCTCTCGACCCCGGACGGCGCCGGCCTGGACCGTGCCCTCGGCGGGCTGGACTTCATGGCCGCCGTCGACATCTACGTCAACGAGACGACCCGGCATGCGGACGTCATCCTGCCGCCGACGACGGCGCTCGAGCGCGACCACTACGACCTCGTGTTCCACCTGCTGGCGGTGCGCGACACCGCACGGTTCACGCCCGCGGTCCTCGCGAAGGAGGACGGCGCGCTGCACGACTGGCAGATCTACCGCGAGGTCGCGCTGCGCACCCAGGCCCGGCTCGCGACGAGGCCTCCGTTGCGCAAGCGGCTCGAGCAGCGCCTGCGCCTCTCGGTCAGCCCCACCGTGCTGATCGGCCTGCTGCTGCGCCGCGGGAAGTCCGGGGTCACCCTGCGTGACCTCCGCCGGCACCCCGAGGGCATCGACCTCGGCCCGCTGCGCCCGGGCCAGCTGCCCGACCGGCTCCCCCACCGCGACCGGCGCATCGCCGCCGCCCCGCAGCTGGTGCTCGAGGACCTCGACCGGCTGCGCACCGTCGTCGCCCCCGCGGCGGACGAGCTGCTGCTCATCGGCCGCCGCCACCAGCGCGACTGCAACTCGTGGATGCACAACTCCGAGCGGCTGACCCGGGGTCGGGCCCGTCATCAGCTGCTGATCCACCCCGAAGACCTGAGCGCCCGTGGGCTCGAGGACGGCGCCACCGTGACCGTCACGTCGCGGGTGGGCTCGGTCCGGGTGGAGGTGCTCGCCACCGAGGACATGATGCGCGGCGTCGTGAGCCTGCCGCACGGCTACGGGCACGACAAGGAAGGCGCCCGCCTGACCCGGGCCGGCAAGGTCGCCGGCGTCTCCATCAACGACCTCACCGATCCCGAGCGGCTCGACGTGTCCGGCAACGCGGCCCTGACCGGCGTGCCCGTCCAGGTGTCGCGCGTCCAGGTGTTGCCCGGCTAGCCCTTGAGGATCGCCAGCACGGCTTCGCGCGCTGCCATCGGGTCGGACGCGGCCAACGCAGCCTCGGCGGCCTCCTCGCAGACGTCCATCCGCACAGTGGCCAGCTGCGCCCCCACGGGACGGACGGCGGCGGCGGCCATCGACAGCGAGGTGATGCCCATGCCGACCAGCGCACACGCGAGGATCGGGTCAGCCGCGGCCTCGCCGCAGACGCCGACCGGCTTGTTGGCCCGGCGCCCGGCCTCGGCGGTGATCGCGATCAGCTGGAGGACCGCGGGCTGCCAGGGGTCGGTGAGGTGGGCCAGATCGGTCGCCATCCGGTCGGCGGCCATCGTGTACTGCGTCAGGTCGTTGGTGCCGATGGACAGGAAGTCGACGACCTCCAGCATCCGGTGTGCGAGCAGGGCTGCGCTCGGCACCTCGACCATGACCCCGGCCTTGAGCCCCCGGGAGCGCACCTGGGCGGCGAAGTCCGCGGCCTCGGCCACGGTCGCGACCATCGGGGCCATCACCCACGCCTCGGTGCCGGTCTGCCGGGCGGCGTCGGCAATGGCGTCCAGCTGCCGGTCGAGCAGGCCGGGGTTGCTGAACGAGAGCCGGAGTCCGCGCACGCCCAGGGCGGGGTTCTCCTCCCCCTCGTGGGTCGCGAACGCGACCGGCTTGTCCGAGCCGGCATCCAGCGTGCGCACGACGACGTACTTCCTGCCGCCGAAGGGCGCGAGCACCTTGCCGTAGATCTCGGCCTGCTCCTCGACCGAGGGCTCCTCCTTGCGGTTGAGGAAGCACAGCTCGGTCCGGAACAGGCCGACGCCCTCGACGGGCGCCTCGGCGGCCGACCGGGCGGAGTCGCCGTCGGCGACGTTGGCGAGGATCTTGACGGGGGCGCCGTCGGCCGTCGCGCCGGGACCCTCCCAGGAGGAGAGCGCAGCCCGCGTCTCGCGGTCGGCACGGACCCGCTCCTCGGCCAGGGTCGCGTCCGGGTCGGTCTCGACGGTCCCGGCGGTCGCGTCCACGAGCAGACGGGTGCCGCCCCGGATCGCCAGGGCCTGGGCGGTGCCGACGACACACGGGATGGCCAGCTGGCGCGCGATGATCGCGGTGTGGCTGGTGGGGCCGCCCCGCTCGGTGACCAGGGCGAGCACGAGGGCCGGGTCGAGCCCGGCCGTGTCGGCCGGGGCGAGGTCCTCGGCGATCAGGATCGACGGCTCGCGCGGCGTCGGCACGCCGGGCTCGGGCTCCCCGACGAGGTGCGCGACGATGCGGCGTTCGATGTCCTTGAGGTCGGTGACCCGCTCGGCCATCAACCCGCCCATCCCGGTGAAGATCGCGGCGAACTGCTCGACGGCGCCGTGCACGGACGCGATGAGGGGGTCACCCGCCCTCAGGCTCTTGCGCACCGCGGACCGCAGCCCCTTGTCGCGCGCCAGTCCGGCGCTGGCGGTCAGCACCTCGGCCACCGCGCCCGAGGCCCGGTCAGCCTTGCGCTGGAACCCGTCGGCGACACCGGCCACGGCCTCGTCGTACGCCGCCAGGGCGGCCTCGTCGTCGGGGAAGGCGCCTTCGCCGAAGCGGGCCACCGCCTCGGGCGAGACCTCGCTCCGGGCGACGAGCGCCGGTCCGTAGGCGACGCCCGGAACGACCGGGGTGCCGCGCAGGAGGGTGGGTTGCGATGAGTCCTGGGAGGAGTCGGTGCTGGTGACCATGATCACAAGTTAACCCCTCGACCCCCTTGACAGTCAACATGTTCGGGCGTAAAACAACAGATACAAAGATTCACGACGGGTTGAAGACCGGGGAGGGAAGGCATCCATGAGCATGTACGCCGAGGAGCGGCAGCAGGCGATGGCCCAGCTGGTGGCCGAACGTGGCCGGCTCTCCGTCAACGTACTCGCCGAGCAGTACGACGTCACCACCGAAACCGTGCGTCGAGACCTCTCCGCGCTCGAGCGGATGGGACTCGTCCGCCGGGTGCACGGCGGCGCCGTCCCCGCCCACACCCTGACCGTCATCGAGTCCGGCCTGGTGCGAGCGCGACTCCTCCAACACCCTGGAGAAGGAACGGATCGCCCGGGCCGCTCTGGACTTGCTGCCTCCGGCGGGGTCGACGTCCTGCTCGACGCGGGTTCCACGACGAACCGGCTGGCCAGCCTGCTCCCCCGCGACCACCGCCTGACCGTCGTGACCCACGCGGTGCCGATCGCGGCCCGGCTGGCCGGCAGCCCCCAGATCGAGCTCGATCCTGCTGCCCGGGCGCGTGCGCACCACGACCCACGCCGCGGTCGGCACGGACACCGTCGCCGCACTGGCAGACCTTCGCGCCGATGTGGTCTTCGTCGGCACCAACGGCCTGACGCTGGAGCACGGCCTGTCCACCCCCGATCGCGACGAGGCGGCAACCAAGCGGGCGATGGTCGCCAGCTCGCGTCGCGCCGTCGTGCTGGCCGACGCAAGCAAGGTCGGCACCGAGTCCAGCCCTGCGTTTGCATCCCTGGAGGAGATTGACGTGCTCGTCACCGACGTGGCATCACTGCCACCGAGCTTCGAGAGCTACCCGGGCCGGACTCGAGGTCGTCGTCGCATGATTGTCACCCTGACACCGAACCCCAGCGTCGACCGCACGGTGGCGCTGCCCGCGGCCCTCGTCCGCGCGGCGCGGTGCAGCGCGCCGAGTCCGTGACCTCGCAGGCCGGCGGCAAGGGCGTGAACATCTCCCGGGCGTCCGTGGCGGCCGGCATCCCCTCGATCGCCGTGCTGCCCGCCCCCAAGGACGACCCGTTCGTCCACGAGCTGCTCGCCGCCGGCATCGACTGCCGCCCGGTGGCCAACCACGGAGGGCTCCGGCGTCAACATCACGATCAGCGAGCCGGACGGCACCACCACCAAGCTGAACAGCCCGGGCGCCACCGGGCCACCGAGGCCGTGCTTCAGGGGCTCGCCGACGTCGCTGCGCCGTCGCGCCGCGTCGGCCGACTGGATCGTGCTCGCCGGCTCGCTGCCGCCAGGTGCACCCCGTCGAGTGGTACGCCGACCTGGTGGCGACGCTGCGCGAGCGCCGGCGCCCGCGTCGCCGTCGACACGAGCGACGCGCCGCTGACCAGGCCCTGGTCGACCGGCTGCCCGCGAGCGCTCCGCACCTGATGAAGCCCAACGGCGAGGAGCTCGCCTCGTTCACCGGCGCCGACCCCGAGCTGCTCGAGTCCGACCCCGTAGGCCGCGACCAAGGCCGCGCGGACCTCGTGGACCGCGGGGTCGAGACCGTCCTGGCCACGCTCGGCCCCCACGGCGCCGTACTCGTCACGGCCGACGGCGCCTGGCACGCCTCGCCTCCGCCGACCACGGTGGTCAGCACCGTCGGGGCGGGCGACTCCAGCCTCTTCGGCTACCTCCTCGGGGACGTCCGGCGACGGACCCCCGACCAACGACTCGCGCTCGCCGTGGCCTACGGCAGCGCGGCAGCCGGACTTCCCGGCACGACCATTCCCGCACCCCTCGCAGGTCCGGCCCGAGCTGGTCTCGGTCGCGATCTCGACCATCACCCAAGGAGGGTGAAGATGTCCGACCTGATCACGACCGATCTGGTTCGCCTCGACGCGGACCTCGGCGCCGACAAGAACGACGCCATCCGGGCGCTCGCCGAGATCGTCGGAGACGCCGGACGCGCCGACGACGTCGCGCAGCTCGTCGAGGACACCCTCGCCCGGGAGACGACCTCGCCCACGGGCCTGCCCGGCGGCATCGCGATCCCCCACTGCCGCACGGCCGGCGTCAGCGAGCCCACGCTCGCCTTCGTCCGGCTGTCACCGCCGGTGAACTTCGGCGCCAAGGACGGGCCGGCGGACATCGCCTTCCTGATCGCGGCCCCCGCGGGCGGCGACAGCACCCACCTCCAGCTGCTCACGAAGCTGGCCCGGGCGCTGGTGAAGCCCGCCTTCACCAACTCGCTGCGCGAGGCCGAGACCGCCGAGGAGGTGGTCGCGCTGGTCAACGAGGTGTCGGCTCGTCCCGGACCCGCCGGCCACCGTTGCCTGCGTGGCGCCGGCCCCCGGCCGGGGCCGCAGCCGGCAGCGACCGCGGCGCAACCGAGCACCGGGCGGAGCCTGGTCGCGGTCACCGCCTGCCCGACCGGCATCGCCCACACCTACATGGCCGCGGAGGCCCTCGAGGCCGCGGCGAAGCGTGCGGGCGTCGAGATCGCGGTGGAGACCCAGGGCTCGGCCGGGGCGAAGCCCGCTCGACCCCGCGACCATCGCCGACGCCGCCGCGGTGATCTTCGCCGTCGACGTCGGGGTCCGCGACCGGGGCCGCTTCGCCGGCAAGCCGCTCGTCTCCTCGGGCGTGAAGCGCCCGATCGACGAGGCCGACAAGATGATCGCCGAGGCGCTCCGCTTCGCCGACGACCCCAACGCCCCGCGCGTCGAGGGCGCGCTCACGGCGGGCGAGGGCGGCGCCGGAGCCGGGCGAGACCTGGGCCGGGCGCACGCGCCGGGTCCTGATGACCGGCGTCTCCTACATGATCCCGTTCGTCGCCGCCGGCGGTCTGCTGATCGCGCTGAGCTTCCTGCTCGGCGGCTACGAGATCGTCGGCCCGTACGGCGACATCGCGGTCAACAACACGCTGTTCGACCTGCCCGACCCGTCCGCGCCTGGGTCTCGACCACGCGCTGTTCGACTCCGGCCTGATGGCCTACATCGGCGCGCTGTTCTTCATCATCGGCAAGACCGCGTTCATGCTGTTCATCCCGGCGCTGTCGGGTTACATCGCCTACGCGATCGCCGACCGGCCCGGCATCGCTCCCGGCTTCGTGCTGGGCGGTCTGGCGGCCAACCTGTTCAACGTCCAGACGTCCGCGGACACCCCCGTCTCGATGCCGGCCACCGGCTTCCTCGGCGCCATCATCGGCGGCGTCCTGGCCGGCGTGATCGCGCACTGGATCGCGAGCTGGAGGGTGCCCGACCTGGGCCCGCGGGCCTGATGCCGGTGCTGATCATCCCGCTGTTCACCTCGATCATCGCCGGGCTGCTGATGATCATCGTCCTGGGCAAGCCGATCAGCTGGCTGATGACCCAGCTCACCGACGGCCTGAACTCGATGAGCGGCAGCAGCGCGATCCTCCTGGGCGTCATCCTCGGCCTGATGATGGCCTTCGACATGGGCGGCCCGCTGAACAAGGTCGCCTACAGCTTCGCCGCCGTCGGCGTGGGCGGTGCCGCCCTGGCCGCCGACGCCCCGGAGCTGAAGATCATGGCGGCCGTGATGCTCGCCGGCATGGTGCCCCCGATCGCGCTGGCGCTGGCGACCGTCGTACGTCCCCACCTGTTCACGGTGGCCGAGCGTGAGAACGGCAAGGCGGGCTGGGCACTCGGCGCCAGCTTCATCACCGAGGGGGCCATCCCGTTCGCCGCCGCCGACCCGCTGCGGGTCATCCCGGCGATCATGCTCGGCAGCGCCGTGACCGGTGGTCTCTCCATGGCCATGGACGTGGCAGTCCGCGCACCGCACGGCGGCATCTTCGTGCTCTTCGCCGTGGACGGCGTGGTGGGCTACTTCATCGCCCTCGCGGCTGGGGTGCTCGTCGGCGCCGCCGCCGTCGTCGCGCTCAAGTCCTTCGGTCCCAGCGACGAGGACGTCGCGCACCGTCGTCTGACCCTCCTGCTCGACACCCGACCCAACCCAAGGAGAACCATGCCCAGCAAGTCCGTCGTCGTCGGCTCCGCCGTCGGCCTGCACGCCCGTCCCGCTGCGATCATCTCCGAGGCCGCCGGCGACCTCGGCTCCGAGGTCTACCTCGTGCATCCCCGGTGACGAGCCGGTCGAGGCCAGCTCGGCGCTGCTGATCATGACCCTCGGCGCCGGCAAGGGTGACACCGTCGAGGTGTCCGGCGAGGACCAGGCCGCCGTCGACGCGATCGCGCTCCTGGTCGAGAAGGACCTCGACGCCTGAGGAGAGCCGCGTCAGCGGATCACCTCGCACGAACCGTCACCGGCCCGCCGTCACCCGACGGTGGGCCGGTCGCGTTCGCGCAGCGCGAGGTAGACCGCCCGCAGCCCGACGGCCCGGTGCAGCTCCCGGGTCACGCCCGAGAAGAACTGCGCCCGGTAGGTCTCCTCGGTGACCGTGGACACCGTGAGGTAGAGACCGGAGAAGGCCGCCAGGAAGACCGAGACCTGGAGCAGCTGCACCGAGACGCTCTGCATCCCCGGGACGCCCTGGACGACGCCGTCGCCGAGCCAGGCGTCCATGACCGGCGTGGTCATGACGAGCGAGCCGAAGACCAGCAGGAACAGGAAGACCGAGACGGTCAGCAGCAGCACCTGGACGGTCTGGACGATCATCAGCACCAGGACGAGGTTCCAGCGCTCGAAGCCGGTCACCTCGGCGTACGCCGCCGGGTCCCGGTCCGGGTCCTCCACGAGCTCGCGGCAGGCCGCCTCCAGCGGGGTCCCCCGGCAGGCGTCCAGCAGGAACCGGTCGTCGACGTCGTCGTCGGCCCGGTCCACCTCCTCGGGAAGACGGACCAGCAGGAACCCCACGCCCAGCAGGGTGAACAGCAGCACCGTCAGCCAGAGCACGCCCACGCTGAGGTTCGAGGCGACCTGCCAGACCTCGGTGTTGATGAACAGGAAGGTGATGAAGATCAGCAGCATCGGCAGGGCGCGCGTCGTCATCGGCAGCAGCGTGCGCAGGCTCCCGAACGTCCGCGACAGCGCCCAGGTGACGATCCCGCGGGCCCTGAGCGCGGTCAGGGCGTAGAACGTCGCCGCCGCCAGCCCGACCGAGACGAGCACCGCCGGCGCCACACTCACCTGGTCGGAGAACCAGGCCAGCAGGCCACCGGCCCCCGAGGCGATCAGCACGACCAGGAGCACCAGCGGGAGAATCCGCCGCGGGCGCAGGGCCGCGCGCGCCGCGTGTCGCTGCTCGGGCACGAAGTAGGACAGGCCGTGGTGCAGGAACCACTCCTCGGTCGCCGACAGCGGGTCGGTGGCGGTGGCGGACCTCACGAGGCTGCCCCGAGCAGGGTGCGCGCGCGGGCCACGTCGTCGTCCATCTGTGTGACCAGCTTCTCCACAGACTCGAAGGCCACCATGCCGCGCAGGCGGTGCACGAACGAGACCTCGACCTCCACGCCGTAGAGCTCGAGGTCGGTGCGGTCCAGCACATAGCTCTCCACCCGCCGCTCGCGCTCACCGTCGAAGGTCGGGTTGGTGCCGACACTGATCGCGGCCGGGTACGTCTCCCCGGTGTCCAGGCGGCGCAGCCAGCCGGCGTAGACCCCGTCGGCCGGGGCCGCGGTCAGGGCCTGGGTGGGCACGTTGGCAGTCGGGAAGCCGAGCTCGCGGCCGCGCTGGTCGCCGCGGACGACCTCGCCACGGACGGCGTACGGACGGCCGAGCGCCTCGGCGGCACCGGCCACGTCACCGGCCGCCAGGCAGGTCCGGACGTACGTCGAGGACCAGACCTGCGGGCCGCCGTCGAGCGGGATGCCCTCCGCGGTGAAACCGTGGGTCTCCCCCGCCGCGCGCAGGGTGGCCACGTCGCCGGCGGCACGGTTGCCGAAGCGGAAGTTCGCGCCCACCACGACGGCCCCCGCGTGCAGCGCCCCGACCAGGACGCGCTCGATGAACTCGTCGGGCGTCCAGGCCGCGATGTCACGGTCGAAGGGGAGCGCGAAGACCGCCTCGACGCCGAGCCCGTCGAGCAGCTCGGCGCGCGTCTCCAGCGAGGTCAGCGACGTCGGTGCGTGCTCGGGGCGCAGCACCGCCATCGGGTGCGGCTCGAAGGTCACCGCGACCAGGGTCAGTCCACGCTCGTCCGCGACCTCCCGCGCCCGTTGGAGCACGTGACGGTGACCGAGGTGGACGCCGTCGAAGTTGCCGACCACGACCGCAGTCGGGCCGAGGTCGGCCGGGATCTCGTCCATCGAACGCCAGATTCGCACGGCGAGAAGACTACTTGCGTCGGAAGGCGGACACGTCGCCCCTCGGCTCAGACGAAGACCGCGACGGCCTTGGCCACCTCGCCGCGCGGCTCGTAGAGGGCGAGGAACTCGCCGTCCGGTGCGAACACCGCGGTCAGTCCCTCGACCTCCAGGTCGAGCGCACGACCGACGCGGACGTCGGCGGCCAGGGCGTCGTCGAGCTCACGCACCGGGAACCCCGCCCGTGCCGCGTCGGCGATCGGCACCATCTCGAAGTCGCTCGGCGAGCTGCTCGAGGGTGCGGGCGCTCGCGAGGGCGAAGGGGCCGACGGCGGTACGCCGCAGCGCCGCCAGGTGACCTCCCACCCCGAGCCGCGCCCCGAGGTCACGGGCGATGGCCCGGATGTAGGTGCCGCTCGAGCAGCGCACCGAGACGTCGACGTCGACGGTGTCCCCGGCCGGACGGACCTCGTGCACGACGAGCTCGTGGATCGTCACCGGTCGCGCCTTCAGCTCGACGGTCTCACCGTCGCGCACCCGCTGGTAGGCACGCTTGCCGTCCACCTTGATCGCGGACACCGACGTCGGCACCTGCTCGATGTCGCCGACGAACTCGGCCAGCGCCTCGCGGATCGTGGCCTCGTCGACGCCTGCGGCCGACACGACGGCCGTCACCTCACCCTCGGCGTCGTCCGTGCTGGTGGCGACGCCGAGCCGGAGCGTGGCGTCGTACGCCTTCTCGGTGAGCATCAGGTGGCCGAGCAGGCGCGTCGCGCGGTTGACGCCCAGCACCAGCACCCCGGTCGCCATGGGGTCCAGGGTGCCGGCATGGCCCACCTTGCGGGTGCCCGCCAGCCGGCGCACCTTGCGCCACGACGTCGTGGGAGGTCATCCCGGCAGGCTTGTCGACCACGACCAGCCCGGACTCCGGCAGGCCAGCGGTCACTGCTGGTCTTCGTCGGGCTCGTCCGCGGCGTCGTCGCCCTCGGCGAGCCCTTCCTCGCGGGGCTTGCGGTAGGGGTCGGTCTCGCCGGCGTACGTCGCGTTGGCGCGCGCCGCGGCCACGGCCTCGTCGGAGGCACGGGCCCGGGCGAGCACCTCGTCGAGAGCGCGGGCGGACTCGGGGAGGGCGTCGTGGATGAACGTCAGGCTCGGCACCAGCCGCATGCCGAGCTGCTTGCCGACCTCGGCGCGCAGCACGCCCTTGGCCGACTCGAGCGCCGCGGCGCTCTCGACCATGTCCTCCTCGGAACCGAGCACGGTGTAGAAGATCGTGGCCTGCTGGCTGTCGCCGGTCAGGCGTACGTCGGTCACGGTCACGAACCCCAGGCGGGGGTCCTTGATCCTTCGCTCGAGCATCTCGGCGACGATCACGTGGATCCGGTCGGCGATCTTCCGCACGCGGGGGCTTGCCATGACTTGCTCCTGTTGTCGGGTGACACAGCATCTGGGACAGCCGGTCTCCCGAGTCTAGGGAGGCCGGAACGGAGACGGCCGCCCCGGGGGGATCCCCCGGGACGGCCGCAACGCGGTTCGATCAGGCGCGCGGGATCTCGCGCATCTCGAACGACTCCACGATGTCGCCGATCTCGATGTTCTGGTAGTTCTTCAGCACCAGACCACACTCGAAGCCCTCGCGGACCTCGGACGCGTCGTCCTTCTCCCGCTTCAGCGAGGCGAGGTCGAGGTTGTCCGCCACGACCTTGCCGTCGCGGAGCAGACGCGCCTTGGCGTTGCGCCGCAGCAGGCCACTGGTGACCATGCAGCCGGCGATGTTGCCGATCTTCGAGGAGCGGAAGATGTTGCGGATCTCCGCCTGGCCGAGCACGGACTCCTCGTAGACAGGCTTGAGCATGCCCTTGAGAGCCGCCTCGATCTCCTCGATCGCCTGGTAGATGACCGAGTAGTAACGAATCTCGACACCTTCCTTGTCGGCCATCTCGGTCGCCTTGCCCTGGGGCCGGACGTTGAAGCCGATGATGATCGCGTCGGAAGCCGCAGCCAGGTCGACGTTGGTCTCGGTGATCGCACCGACACCGCGGTCGATGACCCGCAGGGTGACCTCGTCGCCGACATCGATCTTCGACAGCGAGTCCTCCAGCGCCTCGACGGAACCGGACACATCGCCCTTGAGGATGAGGTTGAGCTCCTGGCTCTCGCCCTTCTCCATGGAGGCCATGAAGTCCTCGAGGGTGCGACGCACGCGACGCTTGGCCTGCATGGCCGCCCGCTCACGCGACTCGCGCTTCTCGGCGATCTGGCGTGCCATGCGGTCGTCCTCGACCACGATGAAGTTCTGGCCTGCGCCAGGCACCGCGGTGAGACCGAGGACCATCGCCGGGCGCGACGGGTCGGCCTCGGTGATGTTGTCGCCGTGCTCGTCGAGCATCGCGCGGACCCGGCCGTAGCCGGCTCCGGCGACGATCGAGTCGCCCACGCGGAGGGTTCCGCGCTGGACCAGGACCGTCGCGACCGGACCGCGACCGCGGTCGAGGTGTGCCTCGACCACGAGGCCCTGGGCGTTCTGGTCCGGGTTGGCCCGCAGGTCGAGCGAGGCGTCGGCGGTGAGGATGACGGCCTCGAGCAGCTTGTCCAGGTTGAGCTCGGACTTGGCGGACACGTCGACGAACATCGAGTCGCCGCCGTACTCCTCGGGGACCAGGCCGTACTCGGTCAGCTGACCGCGCACCTTCGTCGGGTCGGCATCCGGCTTGTCGATCTTGTTGACCGCGACCACGATCGGGACACCGGCGGCCTTGGCGTGGTTCAACGCCTCGACCGTCTGCGGCATGACACCGTCGTCGGCCGCGACCACGAGGATCGCGATGTCGGTGGCCTGGGCACCACGAGCACGCATGGCGGTGAACGCCTCGTGACCCGGGGTGTCGATGAAGGTGATGCGACGCTCGTTGCCGTCGACCTCGGTGGCGACCTGGTAGGCACCGATGTGCTGCGTGATGCCACCGGCCTCCTTGTCGCCGACGTTGGCGTTGCGCAACGCGTCGAGCAGCCGGGTCTTTCCGTGGTCGACGTGACCCATGACGGTGACGACGGGCGGCCGGATGACCAGGTCGCCCTCGTCGCCCTCGTCCTCGCCGAACTCGAGGTCGAAGGACTCGAGCAGCTCGCGGTCCTCGTCCTCGGGCGACACGACGCTGACGATGTAGTTGAGCTCCTCGCCGAGCAGCTCGAACGTCTCGTCGTTGACCGACTCGGTGGCCGTGACCATCTCGCCGAGCGAGAAGAGCATCTGCACCAGGGCTGCGGGATCGACACCGATCTTCTCGGCGAAGTCCGTCAGCGACGCACCGCGCGGCAGGCGCACGGTCTCGCCGTCACCCTTGCGGACGCGCACACCACCGATGGTGGGCGCCTGCATCGCCTCGAACTCCTGACGACGAGCGCGCTTCGACTTGCGACCACGGCGCGACGGGCCACCGGGGCGACCGAAGGCACCCTGGGTCTGGCCACGCTGACCGGGACGGCCGGCACCGGGACGGCCACCGCCACTGGGGCCGAAGCCACCGGGACGACCACCGGCACCAGGAGCGCCGCCACCACCGGGAGCGCCACGACCGGGAGCACCGCCACGACCGGGAGCACCACCGCGGGCGGGAGCACCGGCACGACCCGGACCACCGGGACCGCCGGGACCACGGCCACCAGGACCGGAGCCGAAGGCAGCCGGGGACTTGGGCATCATCGCCGGGTTGGGGCGAGGCATGCCCGGGCGACCGGGTGCGCCACCGTCACGGCCGGCCGGCGGCCGCGGGGGACGCTGGTCGGCGCCACCGGTGGGTCCGGCTGCGGGAGCGCGGTCGCCACCCGGGGCCGGGGCGGACGGGCGACGGCCCATGCCCTGGCTCGGCGCGAACGGGTTGTTGCCCGGGCGGGATCCGCCGGGGCGGCCCACCGGGCGAGGTGCGGGAGCCTTCGGGGACGGAGCCGTCGGGGCCGCGGCCGCGGGGGCCTCGGGCTCGGCGGGCGGCGCCTCGGGGGTCTCGACAGGGGTCTCGGCCACCGGGGTGCGCTTGGGGCCGGGCTTGGGGGCCGCCGGAGCGGCCGGGGCTGCGGGAGCCGCCGATGCTGCGGGAACAGCAGCAGCTGCCGGGGCCTCGGCGACCGGAGCGGCCTCCTGGACCTCGGCCTGGACCGGGGCCGGGGCCGGGGCCTCGGGCTCGGCGGGGGCTGCCTTCTTGGCCGGAGCCCGGGGGCCCGGCTTCGCGGCTGCCGGGGCAGGCGCAGCGGCGGGGGCAGCGGTCTTCAGCTTGTCGCCGTACTCCTTGCGGAAACGCATCTCCGCAGGCAGCTCGACGGTCGAGCTCGCCGACTTGACGAACTCGCCCATCTCTTTGAACTTCTCGAGAACGAACTTGCTCTCGACACCGAACTCTTTGGCGAGCTCGTGGACTCGGGTCTTAGCCACGCTTCTCCTTCTGGCCCGAGTCCCTCGCCTGTCGGTGGGGGTGAATCGGACCGTTAGTGGTTGTGCAAACTCATCGGAAAGTACTCATCGAGTGCTCATGAGCTGCTGCTCCAGTTCCTGTTGGTCGATCACTGTTGGTCTGCTTGCGAGCCGAGGTACTCGGCCAGTGGTGCGCTGGACAACCCCGCCCCGGCCCGAAGGGCTCGGGAGAAGGCTTTCCGTCGCACCGCGAGGTCGTAACACTCAGAGGTGGGGTGCAGGTGTGCACCCCGTCCGGCTGCGGTGGCGTCGGGATCGGGTACGACGGCTGGTCGGCCGTGCGCGTCCGAGCCGGCAGTCACCCGCAACAACTCGCGTTTCGTGGCCCGCTTGCGACATCCGACACAGGTCCGGACCGGCCCCGTGAGGGTCCCGGAACTCGGGCGTGCGGCAGAGACGTGTTCGCGAGCCACTGTGGACAACCTTACCGTGCGAGGCCATGGGATATCGAACCGAGGCGTGGGATCCCGCGCCTCGGCCTCACTCGGGGGCGGGCGCCTCGTCCGACCTGATGTCGATCCGCCAGCCGGTGAGACGGGCCGCGAGACGGGCGTTCTGGCCCTCCTTGCCGATGGCCAGCGAGAGCTGGAAGTCCGGCACGACCACGCGCGCCGAGCGCGCCGCGAGGTCGACGATCTCGACCGAGGAGACCCGGGCCGGCGAGAGCGCGTGGGCCACGAGCTCGGCCGGGTCCTCGGACCAGTCGACGATGTCGATCTTCTCGCCGTGCAGCTCCGACATGACGTTGCGGACCCGCTGGCCCATCGGGCCGATGCAGGCACCCTTGGGGTTGACCCCGGGCGCGGTCGTGCTGACCGCGATCTTGGTCCGGTGGCCGGCCTCGCGGGCGATGGCCTCGATCTGGACGGTGCCGTCGGCGATCTCGGGCACCTCGAGGGCGAAGAGCTTCTTGACCAGGTTCGGGTGGGAGCGCGACAGCGTGATCTGCGGGCCGCGCATGCCCTTGCGGACCGAGATCACCAGGCACTTGATCCGGGCGCCGTGCTCGTAGCGCTCACCCGGGACGCGCTCCCCCGTCGGCAGCAGCGCCTCGAGCTTGCCGAGGTCCACCATCACGTCGGCGGGGTTGCGGCCCTGCTGGATGACGCCGGAGATGATGTCACCCTCCTTGCCGGCGAACTCACCGAACCGGATGTCGTCCTCGGCGTCGCGCAGCCGCTGCAGCATGATCTGCTTCGCGGTCGTCGCCGCGATCCGGCCGAAGCCGGCCGGGGTGTCGTCGTACTCCGCGACGACCTTGCCCTCGTCGTCGACCTCCGATGCCATCACGATCACGTGGCCGGTCTTGCGGTCGAGCTCGACGCGCGCGCGCTCCTGGGCGCCGGGCGTCTTGTGGTACGCCGTGAGGAGGGCCTGCTCGATGGCCTCCACGAGCACCTCGAACGAGATCTCCTTCTCGCGCTCGAGCATGCGCAGGATGCTCAGGTCGATGTCCATCAGACCTCCCCTTCTTCGTCGTGCTCATCGTCATGGTCGGTCTCGGGGTCGGTCTCGGGGTCGGCCTGCTTGCGGCCCTTGCGGTTGAACTCGATCTGGACGAGCGCCCTGGTGACGTCGGCGTACTTGATCTCGCTGGGGCTGCCGTCCACGTCGAGCGTGACGCTCTCGTCGCCGGAGTCGGTGATCCGGCCGGTCACGACCGAGTCGTCGGCCAGGGTCACCTTCACGAGGCGGTCGGCGTTGCGGCGCCAGTGCCGTGGAAGGGTCAGCGGACGGTCGACGCCGCGGGACGTCACCTCGAGCGTGTAGGGCATCTCACCGAGGGTGTCGGACTCGTCGAGCACCTCGGAGACCGCCCGGGTCGCGTCGGCGACGTCATCCAAGGTCACGCCGCCATCCTTGTCCACGGCGATGCGCACGATGCGGCGCTTGCCGGCGGGAGTGATCTCCACGGCCTCGATGTCGAGGGCCAGGGCACTCAGGGGGTCGACGAGCTCTGCCTCGATGCGGTCCCGAACTGCGTCCTGCTTGGCACTGCTCACGGGTGGGCGACCTCCTTGTGCTGTTGTGGAGAGTCAACGATAGCGGCTGGCGGGCCGTCCACTCACCCGGCAGGGACCGGGCGGGTGGGCCGGCGGGGATAGGGTCAGCGCCGTGCCCGCCCACCCCCGTGTCGCCACCACCCGTCGTACGGCGCTCGGCAGTGCGCTGGTCGGTCTGGGAGCGGTCGCGGGATGTGACCTGGACCCCCCCGGGAGCAACGCCCGGCAGTCGGCCGCGCACGCCCCCGAGGACCCGGACGCCGCTCTGGTCGAGAAGGTGCTGGCCGAGCTGACGCACCTGACGGACCTCGTCTCCACGGTGCGAGCGGGGTTCCCCCGGCTGCGCGAGCCCCTGACGACCCTGCAGGCGCTCCACGTCGGCCACCGCGAGATCCTCGGCGACGAGTCCGCGACCAGGCCCTCCCGCGGCGACCGCCGCGCCGCGGCTGTCGGGCCGGGTGAGGCGCTCTCGCTGGTGCGTGGTCGCGAGCGTCGGGCGCAGAACCTGCTGGCGGACTGGTCGGTGGCGGCAGAGAGCGGCGCCCTCGCGCGCCTCCTCGCCTGCATGTCGGCCGGGGTCGCCCAGCAGCTGGCCACCCTGCCGGCAGCGGCGGGTGAGGACCGATGACGACGCTGGCGGCGCTGCAGACCACGCTGGCCGCCGAGCACGCGGCGATCTACGTGTACGGCGCACTCGGCGCCCAGACCTCGCAGTCGACGGCCCCCGGGCTGTTCACGGCGCTCTCCTCGGCCTACGCCGAGCACCGGGGGCGGCGCGACCTGCTGGTGCGCGAGATCACGGACCTGGGCGGGACACCGGTCGCGTCCGCCGTGGCCTACGAGCTCTCACCGGACCTGGGCACGGTGACGGGTGTGACGCGTGCGGCGCGAGACCTGGAGCGGTCGTGTGCGGCGACGTACGCGGGCCTGGTGGCGAACACGGTGGGGCCGCGGCGACGCTGGGCGACCGGTGCCCTCACAGATGCAGCGGTCCGCGTCCTCGCCTTCCGGGGAACTCCCGAGATGCTCCCCGGAGCTGACGAGTACGCGGACCGCTGAGGCCCGGACATCTAGGCCCCCGTTGGAGGAAGTTCCTGCTGTGGGGGACAACGGCGACTTCCTCTTGCAAAAGGATGCAACACCGACCTCGGGAACGCGATCCCTCGTCCACCTCACAAGTTTGCATTGCAAGAACCTGCAAACGAGTCAGTACCAGCCGGCCACGATCGCGTGGACGTCGGCCACCCGACGGGCCACCGCGTCGGGATCTCCCTCGGTGTGTCCGACCTGGCTGGACGGGATCGTGCTGAGCGGGATGTGGATCGTCCTCATCCCCGCGTTGCGGGCGCCCCAGACGTCGTCGAAGAGCCGGTCGCCCACGTAGACGCAGCGCCCGGGGTCGGCCGCCCCCACGACCTCCATGGCGGCACCGAACGCCTTCGGCGAGGGCTTCGTCCACGGGATCTCGCTGGTGTAGACGTCGCCGTCGATCAGGTGCCGGACGCCGTCACGGTCGAAGATCTCCTCGTGGAAGGCCCGCGGCCAGATCGTGTTGGACAGCACGCCCACCTTGACCCCGTCCGCGCGGAGCGCCTCGAAGAGCGGCCCGACCTCGGGGTCCGTGAAGGTGTGCGGCTCCCAGAAGTCGTAGTACGCCGAGAGCAGCGCGGGATCGTGGTCGAGACCGGCCTCGGCGAAGAGGTCCTCGACCGTCGAGCTCTGCTGGTGGTCTCGCGACCGGCCCCAGATCACCTCCCCCGCCGCGTGCAACCTCGCGGTGATCTCGTCGGGATGGTGATGGGCGTTGACCACCGCCTGCGCCAGGGCCAGCGACTCCGCGTGGAAGTCGACGTCGTGCCAGCGAGTGAGCGTCCCGCCCCAGTCGAAGATGACGGCCTCGATGCCCGTGTCGGGCCCCATCGCAGGGCCCATCTCAGGCACGGACCAGGCGCACCACGTGGTCGACGACGTGGTCGGCCGCGACCTGCTCGCTCGTGCCGCTCGCGCGGTCCTTGACCTCGATGGTGCCGTCGGCGAGGCCCTTGCCGACCACCACGATGGTCGGCACGCCGATCAGCTCGGCGTCCTTGAACTTCACGCCGGGGCTGACCTTGCCCAAGCGGTCGTCGTAGAGCACCGTGATGCCCTGCTTCGACAGCTCGTGGGCCACCTCCTCGGCGGCGGCGAAGACGTGCTCCTCCTTGCCGGCCGCCACCAGGTGCACGTCGGCCGGTGCCACCTCGCGGGGCCAGCACAGGCCCAGCTGGTCCAGGGTGCCCTCCGCGATCGCGGCCACCGCGCGGGAGGGACCGATGCCGTAGGAGCCCATGGTCACCGTGACGCGCTTGCCGTTCTCGTCGAGCACCTTGAGGTCGAGGGCCTCGGCGTACTTGCGGCCGAGCTGGAAGATGTGGCCCATCTCGATGCCACGAGCCGACTCCAGCGTGCCCTCCTCGCAGTGGGGGCAGGCGTCGCCGTCGCGCACGTCGGCGGCCTCGATGGTGCCGTCGGCGGTGAAGTCGCGGCCCGCGACGAGGTCGATCACGTGGCTGCCGTCGATGTCGGCGCCGGTGACCCAGCGGGTGCCCTCGGAGATCCGGGGGTCGACGAGGTAGCGGATCTCCGACTCGCTCTTCTCCCCCAGCGCGCCGGGGCCGATGTAGCCCTTGACCAGGCCGGGGTGCTTCTTGAACTCCGCCTCGTCGAAGGGCTCGACCTCGGTCGGCTCCATCTGGCCCTCGAGCCGCTTCTGGTCGACCTCACGGTCTCCGGGCAGGCCGATCGCGATCGGCTCGCGGGTGCCGTCGGGGTGCTTGAGCACGAGCAGGACGTTCTTGAGCGTGTCGCCGGCGGCCCAGGGCCGGTCGTCGCGGGGGAACTTCTCGTTCAGGTGGTCGACCAGCGAGTCGATCGTGGGGGTGTCGGGCGTCGCCTCGGCGTGGGCGGCGGGCACGTCGTCGTACGCCACGGGAGCGGGCGGGCGGACCTGCACGGCCTCGACGTTGGCGGCGTAGTCGCAGTGGGTGCAGCGGACATAGGTGTCCTCGCCGACGTCGGCGCGGGCCAGGAACTCCTCGGACTTCGAGCCACCCATGGCGCCCGAGGTGGCCTTGACGATGACGTACTCGAAGCCGAGCCGGTCGAAGATCCGGATGTAGGCGTCGCGGTGCGTCTCGTAGCTGCGCTCCAGGCCGGCGTCGTCGACGTCGAAGGAGTAGGAGTCCTTCATGACGAACTCGCGCCCGCGCAGGAGGCCCGCGCGAGGACGCGCCTCGTCGCGGTACTTCGTCTGGATCTGGTAGATCGAGAGCGGCAGGTCCTTGTAGGAGGAGTACAGGTCCTTCACGACCAGCGTGAACATCTCCTCGTGGGTGGGCCCGAGGAGGTAGTCGTTGCCCTTGCGGTCCTTCAGCCGGAAGATGCCGTCGCCGTACTCCGTCCAGCGGCCGCTCGCCTCGTAGGGCTCCCGGGGCAGCAACGCGGGGAACGACAGCTCCTGGGCACCGATCGCGTCCATCTCGTCGCGGATGATCTGCTCGACCCGGCGCAGCACCCGCAGCCCCAGCGGCAGCCAGGTGTAGATGCCCGGCGCGGCCCGGCGGATGTAGCCGGCGCGCACGAGCAGCCGGTGGCTCGGGACCTCGGCGTCCGCGGGGTCGTCTCGCAGGGTACGCACGAACAGGCTCGACATCCGCAGGATCATGGGCGCAAGGCTACTTGTGGCCTGCCGCTCGCCGCGAACCAGTTCTGTCCTCCTGCAACCATGGATGATGAATCTGCGTCTTCGTCGTGAGAGACCGGGGTCGGCCCGGTCCTGTCGTCCGGGAGAGCATCGTGAGAACCAGCCTGTCCGCCGTCGTCTTCACCTCCGTCGCGCTGCTCCTGGGCGTGGCCGCCCCGAGCACCGCCCACGCCTCCGCGGTCCCGGAGACGAGGCTCAAGCCGGCCCGGCTCGACCGGGGCGCGCCGATGCAGGTCGCCCACCTCAACGACCACACCATCGTCGACGGCGACGTCCGCGTCACGGTCAAGGGTGGCCAGGTCCGGCTGCTCGGTGCGTCCGGCGACGACTACGTCGTGGGCATCTCCGACAAGGACGGCGGCGGGAACTTCCGCACGGTCCGGGTCACCGCCGAGGGCGCGCGGACGGTGCTCTTCCGCGACGAGTCGATCTGGGACCAGACGCTCTCGGACGACGGGGCCCAGGTGGCGGTGGCGACGTACGTCGACCGGCGCCGGACACGGGTCCGGGTCTACAGCGCCACGGACGGCACGAAGGAGGCGGTCCGGGTCTTCCGCGGCTCCGTGACCGTCCTCGACGTCGACCAGCAGCGGATGGTGCTGGGCGGCTGGTCGCCCGAGCGGACCTTGTGGTGGACCCCCGGCAGCAACGCGACGAAGCAGATCTCGGGCCGGGTCGGCTACGCGGCCGACATCTCGGCCGACCGTCTCGCGACGGTCACCAAGGACCCCTACCTGGGCGGTTGCACGGTGGTGACCACGCTCTCCGCTCCCCAGAACCGTCGGTGGGGGTCCTGCGACGAGCGCGTCGCGGAGTTCTCGCCCGAGGGGACGCGGATGTCGACGATCGACATCCTCTCCGACGGGCGCGGCCCGCGGGACGTGTGGCTGCGCAGGGCCGGCGGCAAGCTGCTCGCGCACTACTCCACGGCCGGATGGTTCGGTCAGCTGTGGTGGGAGGACGAGCGGACGCTCCTGCTCGACACCGTCGGCGCCGAGAAGGCAGCCGTGGTGAGGTGCGTGCTCACCGACTGCGAGCGGGCAACCGCGCTGCGGCCGGCGCCGGACCTGCGGCCGGTCGTCACGCCCGCGCGGCCCTGAGGGCCGCCTTGATCATCGGCAGCTGCAGCGGCAGCCGGGCGAACGAGATGGCCTTGAAGCGGGTGTTGCGGGTGTGGGTGGAGTCCACGGCCATCTTGACGTTGCCCGGGTAGACGGCGACCAGGAGGGCGGCGCTGGCCCAGCCGGACAGGCTGCGCGTGCGCGGGTGCAGCAACCCCGCCGCGCAGGCGAGCTCCGCCACCCCGCTGCCCCAGATGACCTCGCGGTGCGCCGGCACCCAGGCCGGCATCAACGGCTCGTAGAACTCGGGCTTGACCAGGTGGACGACGCCGCTGACGGCGAACAGGCCGGCGAGGCCGGCAGTGCTCTTGGAGAGGGTCACGTGGCCACGGTAGTGGTCTCGACGAGCTCGACCAGCGGGTCGCTCGACCAGCGGGTCGTTCAGAACATGACCGTGGCGAACCTGGCGGTCTCCACGAAGCCGACCTTCTCGTAGGTCCGGCGGGCCGCGTGGTTCCACTCGTTGACGTAGAGCGAGACCACCGGGGCGATCTCGCGGCGTACGAGGTCCACGACCGCAGCCATGCCGGCGCTCGCCAGGCCCTCCCCACGGCGTTCCTGGGGCACCCACACGCCCTGGATCTGGGCGGCGTGGGGCGTCGCGCAGGCGACCTCGGCCTTGAACACCAGCCGGCCGTCGTCGAACCGGGCGAACGACCAGCCACGGTTCATCAGCTGGGTGACCCGGGCACGGTAGAGCTCCGCTCCCCCGCCGGCCTCCGGGGAGAGCCCGACCTCCTCGGTGTACATCGCCACGCACGCCGGGTAGAGCTCGGTCATGTCCCCGCGCGTGGTGCGGCGGACGAGCGGGTCCGGCTCGATCCCGGGAGGCCCGGCGATCTCGAGGTGCGGCTGGTTCCACCGGGTCTCGCGGGGCGTGCCCCAGCCGGACGACACACAGTTCCAGAACACCTCGACCGCATCGTGCGGCCCGACGATGGTGGAGACGGTCCGTCCCCGGGTCAGCGCCCGCTCCGCGAACGCCACGGCGTCCTCGGCGGACGCCTGCACGGGCACAAGGTTCGCGCCCACGTGGCAGGCGGCCCGCAGGTGCCCGTCCTCGAAGCGCCCCCACATCTCCCCGCCCAGCCAGCGCGGCTCCAGGTTGGTGGTGCGGGCGCGGTAGTCGGCGAAGACGTTGACGACCGGGTCGTGTCCCGTGAGCGCCAGGAAGTCGTCGAGGTCTCCTGCACCGAGGGGACGGACTCCGTGGCGGGTCGTGAGCACGACGCGAGCCTAGTCGGCCACCGGACGAGGTGCCCGGCTTCGGGCCGCAACCGGCCCTACGACCGTGGCAGCCGGTGGTAGCTCGGTGCCTCGCCCGTCTTCAGGTTGCCCCGGTAGATGCCGTCGCGGACCTCCATGGTGTAGCCCTCGAGCTCGGGCATGCCCAGCTCACGCGCCACGTCCAGCTCGGCCTGCACGTCGTAGGGCACCCGGACGAACTGGATCGAGAACGGCGCCTCCACGGCGCTGTCCGGGACGCCCTCGAGGATCACGTAGACGGGGGTCGGGTCGCCCATGCTGTTGCCGACACTGCCGGTGTTGAAGAGCGTGCGGCGCTCCAGGTCGACCTCGTAGAACGCGTCGTGGGTGTCGCCGTAGCCCACGACGCTGGGCAGCGGACCGTCGCCGGTGGCGGCCGTGTTGGTGAACATCGCCGCGAACTCGGCCGCGTCGTGGTCGAAGCGCACCCGGCGGTGGACGGTCGACTCGGAGGCGTGGAAGAGCCGGATCTGCCGGCCCGACAGCGAGAAGTCGTGGCAGAACGGCAGGTCCCGCAGCCACTTCCCCTGGCCCTCGCCGAGCTGGTCGAGCCACCAGCGGAGCGACTCGTTGTCGAACTCGCGGTCCGGATCGGGCAGGAAGTCGTCCCAGTTGCCCAGGATGTTGACCTCGCACCGTTCCTGGCACAGGTCCACCACCTCGCGACCCCGGGGACCCTTCCCGACGTAGTCACCGAGGTTGAAGATCCGCCCGATCCCGCGGGCGTCGATGTCGGCGAGCACCGCCTCGAGCGCCGTCAGGTTGCCGTGGACGTCCGAGATCAGCGCGATGCGCTCGAGGGCAGCAGGCATGCCCCCATGGTTTCACGTCTTCGCCGCCGGAGCCCTGGGAAGGCGGGAGTGCCCCTTCGACTCACTGGTTCCAGCCGCTGTTGTAGACGTCGAGGCCGAACCTGTCGAGCCCCTGGGCCCGCGCGTAACCGAGCTTGTCGAGCCGGAAGATCTCCTCGATCGAGCCGAGCAGGGAGTAGTGGTTGTACGGCGTCGTGCTCCACGTGTTGGGAGTGACGAAGCGCGAGATCACCAGCGCACCGACGCGACCGCCGCCGGGGCCGAAGATGCCCGGTTGGGGCGAGTTGGTCGATGCGCCCTCCCCGCAGCAGGCCGTCGCATCGGTCTGCGGACCGTCGGACTCGTCGGCGGTGATCACGAGCATGCCGTTGCGCCGGAACGCCGGCGACTGCAGGATCCGGGGCACCCACGTCTTCATCCACCTGTTGACGCTGGCCAGCCCGCCCGGGCGTCCGTCGCCGCAGCCGGTGTCGTGACCGTCGTTGCACAGGTCGGGCGTGATGTAGACGAGGTTCGGGGTCCGCTTGGCCTTGCCCAGGTCGTGCGGCAGGTCGGTCAGCCTGACCACGTGCCGCTTGCAGGAGTGCGGCCGGTCGATGATCGAGTGGAAGTAGACGAACGGGTTGTGCCGGGTCGCGTAGTAGTCCGTGGCGGTGGCCTTCTGCGTGTCGTCCACCGTGCCGATCGCGGGGTGCTGGCAGTTGCGTCGCATGTCCTCCATGTAGCCCTTCCACCGGAGGTGGTGGCGCTGCATCTGCTGGGGCAGGCTGTTGACCTTCCGGGGGAACACGCATCCGCCCCCCTTGGCCTGGCCCGGCGCCTCGGTGCCGGTCTGCACGAACTCCGAGAAGGTCTGGCAGTCGGCCTGCATGTCGGGGTTCGGGCCCTGGCCGGAGATCTGCGCGACGTAGTTGCCCTGCGAGTTGTGGGCGGTTCCGTAGTAGTAGTTCAGCAGCACCCCCTTCCGGCGCAGCTTCTTCGCGAGGTACGGCGCCGCCGAGGCGTCGCCCCAGGTGGCGTCGTAGCCCTTGTTCTCGATGTTGATGACGAAGACGTGACGGATCTTCGGCACGTACGCCGAGATGCCCCGCGCCGCGCCGGCGGACGCGACCGACCCGAGGGACGGCGTGGTCACGGACTGGCGGGCGGCGTCGGCCGGAGGGAGCACGAGGGCGAGTGCTGCGATCAGCAGCACCACCACTCTCAGGCGGCGGCCGTTCACGGCAGCTCCCATCCGTGTCGGAGCGCGACCTCGCGCAGGCGGCCCCACTCGGCGTACTGCTCGGCCTCGGTCTCGGCCCTGCCCACCGCGCAGCCGGGCGTCGGCACCGTGGGGACGGTGTACGTCGGCGAGCTCAGGTCGGGCGGTGCGGAGAAGTCGAGCACCTCGGCGATGTTACGGGCATTCGCGTCCCGCTTGGTGAGTGGTGCGAGCCCCCAGCGCCACTCGATCATCCTCAGGATCGAGGTGTGGTCGTAGACGCGATGGTCGATGTGGCCACGCCTGGCCAGCGGGGAGATCACGAGGGCCGGGACCCGGAACCCGCGCAGGGCCGTCCTGCTCGAGACGTCCGGCGCCCGGCTCGGGGCCACGTGGTCGTAGAAACCGCCCCACTCGTCGTAGTTGATGACGAGCACGGTCTTCTCCCAGCCCGGCCCGTTGCGCACGGCGTCGTACACCTCGTTGAGGAAGGCCTCGCCGGCCCGGATGTCGGCGTGGGGGTGGTCGTCGTTGGAGGTGCCCGTCGCCTCGCCGGTGAAGCTGGGGTCCACGAACGAGACGGCCGGCAGGGCGCCCGCCGCCGCGTCGGTGAGGAACTGCGCGTAGTGCTGGGAGATGCCGACGTACTTGCCGTACCAGAGTGCGGTGAAGGGGATGTCGCTGTAGTAGTAGGTGCCGCTGACGCCCTTGGCCGCGAGGCGGTCCCAGATCGTGGTGAGCGTGGACTGGCTCGTGTTGTTGTGGATCCGGTCCGTCCGGGCAGCGTGCTGGTAGAAGCGGTTGGGGTAGGTCTCGGCCATGACCGCGGAGAAGTAGCGGTCGAACGTCGTCCAGTCGCCCACCGCCGGGCCCAGGAAGCCGAGGTCGGGCTTGGTGTAGTAGCCGATCGCGAGCAGGTCGTTCTCCCCCGAGCGCAGCCAGCCGTCGCACTTCCCGCCGTTGAGCTGGATCCGCCCGCCCTCGAACGAGTGGTCCGGGTCGTGGAAGCCGCAGCTGTCGAAGACCGACAGGTGGTGCGTCGGGTGCCGCGTGCCGTAGCGATCGACGTAGGACAGCCCGGCCTGCTTGCCGTCGGCGCCGGGGAGCCAGCCGAGGAAGTGGTCGAAGGAGCGGTTCTCCATCATCACCACCACCACGTGCTCGATGCCCGACTCCGCCGGGGCGGGGAGGGCGGAGGCAGCCGAGGCGGCGTCTTCCGGCCACCACCGGCCGACCCCGGTTGCTGCGAGCCCGGTGGCGCCTGCGGCGCCGAGCAGCTGTCGTCGCGAGATCGTCACGCGAGAACTATCGACCCTGGCGGCCCCGCGTGCCAGAGCTGGGGCCGGCGAGAAATGGCCGGCGCCCGGGCCTCAGACCGAGTCGATGATCGCGGCCCGGCGGGCGTCGTACTCGCCGGGGGTGATCAGGCCCTGGTCGCGCAGCTCCTGGAGCTGGCGCAGCCGCTCGGCCACCGACGGGGTGGTCGCGCCGGGGCTGGCCGGCGGGTCGACCGGCGGGTCGGTCTTCCCCCGCAGGTTGGCGGCGAGGTACGTCGCCTCGAAGCCGTCCCCGGCGCCACCGCCGCTGCCCTGGAGGCCACCGACACCCTCGTAGGACCGGTGCCACCGCTGGCCGTCCCAGGTACAGGTCGGCAGTTCGCCGGACGAATTGGCCCGGAAGCACCAGTCGGGCGCGTCGCCGCCGTCACCCGCCGCGGAGGCGGCGCCGGCACTGCCGAGCAGGCCGGCCAGGGCGAGGAACACCGTGAGCGCGAACGCTGCCGTCCACGAGCGGGTCCGAGTCATGGCCAGACTCCAGGGGTCAGGATCCGTACGGGTCTCCGATCAGGAGACGGAGACCTCGGCAGTGGCGCCGTCGACGGCCTCCATGCCCTCGGCAAGGCGCATGGCCTCCTCGATCAGGGTCTCCACGATCTGCGACTCCGGAACGGTCTTGATGACCTCGCCCTTGACGAAGATCTGACCCTTGCCGTTGCCGGAGGCCACCCCGAGGTCGGCCTCGCGGGCCTCCCCCGGCCCGTTGACGACGCAGCCCATGACGGCGACCCGCAGCGGCACCTCGAGGCCGTCGAGCCCCGCGGTCACCTCTTCGGCGAGCTTGTAGACGTCGACCTGGGCGCGGCCGCAGGAGGGGCAGGAGACGATCTCGAGCTTGCGGGGCCGCAGGTTCAGCGACTGCAGGATCTGGATGCCGACCTTGACCTCCTCCACCGGCGGGGCCGACAGCGAGACCCGGATCGTGTCGCCGATGCCCCGCGAGAGCAGGGCACCGAAGGCGGTCGCGGACTTGATCGTGCCCTGGAACGCGGGGCCGGCCTCGGTCACGCCGAGGTGCAGCGGCCAGTCGCCGGCCTCGGCGAGGAGCTCGTAGGCACGCACCATCACGACCGGGTCGTTGTGCTTCACCGAGATCTTGAAGTCGTGGAAGTCGTGTTCCTCGAAGAGCCCGGCCTCCCAGACCGCGGACTCGACGAGCGCCTCCGGGGTGGCCTTGCCGTACTTGTCCAGGATCCGCTTGTCGAGGCTACCGGCGTTGACGCCGATCCGGATCGACGTGCCGCGGTCCTTGGCGGCGCGGGCGATCTCCTTGATCTGGTCGTCGAACTTGCGGATGTTGCCGGGGTTCACCCGGACGGCCGCGCAGCCGGCGTCGATCGCGGCGAAGACGTACTTCGGCTGGAAGTGGATGTCGGCGATCACCGGGATCTGCGAGTGCTGCGCGATCTCCGCGAGCGCTTCGGCGTCGTCCTGGCTGGGGCAGGCGACGCGCACGATGTCGCACCCGGTGGCCGTGAGCTCGGCGATCTGCTGGAGCGTGGCGTTGACGTCGGAGGTGAGCGTCGTGGTCATCGACTGGACCGAGACCGGTGACGCGCTGCCGACCCCGACCTTGCCGACCTTGATCTGACGGGTGGGGCGGCGGGGAGCGAGCACCGGCGGCGGGGCGCTGGGCATGCCCAGGTTGATCTCGGTCATGACGTCAGGCTACTGGTGGTGCCGACGAGACCCGGCACCGAGAAGGTCAGCTCTCGATGTGGAGCGGCACCACGAGGTCCCCGACGATGAGGACCACGCCCATGATCAGCAGCACCGAGGCGACGCCGTACGCGATCGGGAGCAGCTTGGCCACGTCGACGTAGCCCGGGTCGGGGCGGCCGCGCAGCCGGGCGAAGCCGCGTCGTACCGCTTCCCAGAGCGCGCCGGCGATGTGGCCGCCGTCGAGCGGGAGGAGCGGGATGAAGTTGAACATGCCGATGAAGAAGTTGAAGCCGCCGATCAGCATCAGCAGGAAGACGGCCTTCTCCTGGAGCGGGAAGCCCTGGTGGGACACGGTCTCGCCGGCCAGCCGGCCGCCGCCCACGATGCTGACCGGGCTGTCGATGGCCCGGTCGTGCACCCCGACGATGGCCTCGCCGACGTCCCACACCTTGGCGGGCAGCGACCCCAGGGCCACCACCGTGTCCTTGGCCATGGTGCCCATCTGCCCGATCGTGTAGATCGGACCGCCGTGGCCGAGCTCGGAGGTCGGCTGGATGCCGAGGAACCCGACCTGGACCAGCGTGTCGTCGGTGGTCGAGGTCGGGCGCGCCGCGACCGTGGTGTTGGTGGTGAGCGTCAGCTCCTGGCCGTCGCGCAGGACGGTGATCTCGGCCTTGCCGTCGTCGTTGCCGCGGATCAGGTCCTGCAGCTGTGACCAGTCCTCGATCCGGGTGCCGTTGAAGGCGACGAACCGGTCCCCCGGTTCGAGGCCCGCCTGCTTCGCCGGCGTGATCGGGTCGGTCGGCTTGCAGACGCGGTCCTTCTCGGCCGCCGGGACGACGCAGGCCTGGACGGGTCGACGACGGGGTGGATGCGGAAGTCGCCGGGGTTGCCGTAGGTCCGAACACGACCACGAAGATCCCGAACGCGATCAGGATGTTCACCGTCGGCCCGCCGGACATCACGATGACCTTCTTCCACCACGGCATCTTGTAGAACAACCGGTCGGCGTCCTCGGGCCGGATAGTCTCCCACTCGGCGGCCCGGGCATCGGAGATCAGCTGGGTGAACATGCCGGTGTTGGACTTGCGCACCTTGACGACCTGGTTGCCGCGGGCGTCGACGGTGACCTCGTCGGCCAGCTCCTCGGCGCCCGGCGGGCAGCATCCCGACGATCTTGACGTAGCCACCGAGCGGGATCGCCTTGACGCCGTACTCGGTCTCGCCGACCTGCTTGCTCCACACCGTGGGGCCGAAGCCGATGAAGTACTGGGTGACCTTCCCGCCGAACTTCTTCGCGGGGATCATGTGACCGAGCTCGTGCAGGCCGATCGAGGCCAGGATGGCGAGCACGAAGATCACCACGCCGAGCGTGTAGAAGACGGCAGTCATGAGGCCCTTTCGATCCGACCCTTGGCGAGCGTCACGTGCCCAGGCATCGGCGGCGAGGACGCCGTCGACGGTGAGCTGCTCCTCTGAGGGTACGTCGTGCTCGGCGAGTACGTCGGCGACTGTGTCGACGATGTCGTTGAACGCGAGGCGTCCGGTGCGGAAGGCGTCCACGCAGACCTCGTTCGCGGCGTTGTAGACGGCGGGGGCGGTGCTGCCGAGCTGACCCGCGCTGCGAGCCAGCGCGACGGCCGGGAACGCCTGGTCGTCGAGGGGGTAGAACTCCCAGGTCTCGGGCCTGGTCCAGTCGACCGGCGGGGCCACGTCGGGCACCCGGTGGGGCCAGTTCAGGCCGAGCGCGATCGGGATCAGCATGGTCGGCGGGCTCGCCTGGACGAGCGTCGACCCGTCGTGGAACTCCACCATCGAGTGCACGACGCTCGTGGGGTGGACGACCACCTCGATCCGGTCGAACGGGATCCCGAAGAGCAGGTGCGCCTCGATCACCTCGAGGCCCTTGTTGACCAGCGTCGCGGAGTTGATCGTGATGACCGGGCCCATGTCCCAGGTCGGGTGCTTCATGGCCTGCTCGGGCGTCACGCCGGCGAGCTCCTCGCGCGTCCGGCCCCGGAACGGTCCCCCGCTCGCGGTCAGCACCAGCCGCCGTACCTCGTCGGGGCTGCCGCCGCGCAGGCACTGCGCCAGCGCGGAGTGCTCGGAGTCGACCGGCACGATCTGGCCCGGCTTGGCACGCTCGAGCACCAGCGGGCCGCCCATGATCAGCGACTCCTTGTTGGCCAGGGCCAGGGTGGTGCCCGCGTCGAGGGCGGCCAGGGTGGGACGCAGCCCGACGGCACCCGTGATGCCGTTGAGGACGACGTCGGCCGGGCGCCCGGCGGCCTCCACGGAGGCCTCCTCGCCGAGGCCGTGGAAGGCCGGGCCGAACTCCTCTACCTGCCGGGCGAAGAGGTCCGGGTTCGAGCCACCGGCGGTCAGGGCGACCACCCGGAAGCGGTCCGGGTTCGTCCGGACGAGATCGAGGGCCTGGGTGCCGATCGACCCGGTGGATCCGAGGATGACGACGTCGCGGGGGCTGCTCACGAGACCATCCTGTCAGGCGCTCCTGCCGGCACGGAACGTCGCACCGACCCTGCGCGAGGATCGCCGGTCCGGACACTCCAGCACGACTGGAGACGCGGAATCAGTCGCCGGAAGGGTGATCAGCGAACGTATCCGTCGCCAGCGGGCGGCCCGCGGACTAGGCTCCCCCCATGAACCTCCCGACCTCCGGCGGCCCCACGATCCCCCAGGAGCGCCGCCTCGTCACCGAGATCCCCGGGCCCGAGTCGCTGGTCCGGCTGGACCGCAAGAAGACCCACGTCGCCGACGGCGTCGGCACCATGCTGCCGGTCTTCGTGGTGGCCGCGGGGGGTGGCGTGCTGCTCGACGTCGACGGCAACTCGCTGATCGACCTCGGCTCCGGCATCGCCGTCACGACGGTCGGCAACGCCGCGCCGTCGGTGGTGTCCCGCGTGCAGGAGCAGGTCGCGGCGTTCACGCACACCTGCTTCATGATCACGCCGTACGACGGGTACGTCGACGTCTGCGCGGCGCTCGGCGAGCTGACCCCGGGCGAGCACGCGAAGAAGACCGCGCTGTTCAACTCCGGGGCCGAGGCGGTCGAGAACGCCGTCAAGATCGCCCGGGTCGCGACCGGTCGGGACGCGGTGGCGGTCTTCGACCACGCCTACCACGGGCGCACCAACCTGACGATGGCGATGACGGCCAAGAACATGCCCTACAAGCAGGGCTTCGGGCCGTTCGCCGGCGAGGTCTACCGGGCCCCGATGTCCTACCCGTTCCGCGACGGGTTGTCGGGCGCCGAGGCCGCGGCACGCGCCATCGACGTGATCGAGAAGCAGATCGGCGCGAGCAACCTCGCCTGCGTCGTCATCGAGCCGATCCAGGGCGAGGGCGGCTTCGTCGTGCCGGCCCCGGGCTTCCTGCCGCTGCTGTCGGCGTGGTGCACCGAGAACGGGGTCGTCTTCGTCGCGGACGAGATCCAGTCCGGGCTTCTGCCGCACCGGCGACTGGTTCGCCTGCGGACCACGAGGACGTCGTACCCGACCTGGTGACCACCGCCAAGGGCATCGCCGGCGGCCTGCCGCTGGCCGGCGTCACCGGCCGGGCCGACCTGATGGACTCGGTGCACGTCGGCGGGCTCGGCGGCACCTACGGCGGCAATCCGGTCGCCTGCGCGGCCGCGCTGGGGGCGATGGAGGAGATGCGCACCCAGGACCTGGCCGGCCGGGCCCGGGAGATCGGCACGCTCATGAGGTCGCGGTTGACCAGTCTGCAGGAGCAGCACGCCGTCATCGGTGACCTGCGTGGTCGCGGGGCGATGATGGCGATCGAGCTGTGCGAGCCCGGGACCACCCTGCCCGACCCCGTGCGCACGGCCGCGGTCTCGGCGTACTGCCACCGCCAGGGCGTCGTCACCCTGACCTGCGGCACCTGGGGCAACGTGTTCCGGTTCCTGCCGCCGCTGGCGATCTCCGACGCCCTGCTGCACGAGGCGTTCGACGTGGTCGACGAGGCCTTCTCCGCCACCGCCTGACCCGCCGAGGCGGCGTGAAGTTCCCCGCCAGACCCGCCGAGGCGGCGTGAAGTTCCCCGCCTGGCCTGCCGAGGCGGCGTGAAGTTCCCCGCCGGCATGGCTGGTGTCTTGTCCCCAGCAACTGGCACCGCTGGGGCACTTCACGCCGACTCGGCACGATTCCGCGGACACTTCACGCCGCCTCGGCACGATTCCGCGGACACTTCACGCCGCCTCGGCGTCAGCGGGCCCCGGTCAACCCCTCCGCCTGGCTGCCCGACGGGCGCTGGGCGAGGTAGATCGGGATCGCGGAGAGGAGGACGAGCACGGCGGCGACGACGTTGACGACCGGCCCCTGATGGGGTCGGAAGAGGTTTTGGCGACCTTCTTCACGCGCAGGCCGTACTCGACGTTCTGGCGCACGCTCATGTGCGGGAAGATCGCGTAGTCCTGGAAGACGGTGTTGACGTCGCGGGCGAACGGCGGCCGGTCGGTGACGTCCTGCGTGCCCAGCATGATGCGTCCGGACGTGGGCTGCTCGAAGCCCGCGATGAGGCGCAGCACGGTCGTCTTGCCGGATCCCGAGGGGCCGAGCATCGAGAAGAACTCGCCGTCGGCGATGTCCAGGTCGTGCTGGTCGACCGCCCGGACCTCGTCGAAGTGCTTGCTGAGCCCCCGAACGGAGATCGCCGTCGACATGTTCGCACCGTAGCGAAACGGATTTCCATCGTCCTCACCCATGCTGACGACGGTTTGCGTAGTCAGAGGCGCACGGGACCCGGGTTTACGGTTGCCGGAGCTCCTTGACCCCCCACGGGCTGCCGTACGCGACCAGCAGGTCGAGGAACGGCACCGCGTCGAAGGCCTCGGGGCCGAGCACGCCGGCGCCGCGCCAGGTGCCCGAGGCGAGCAGCTCGAGCGCGACGACGGGGTTGACGGCGGTCTGCCAGACCACGCACTGGTGGCCGTACTCCTGCATCGACCACTCGTTGTCGACCACGTGGTAGAGGTACGTCGAGCGTGGCTCGCCGTCCTTGCCCTTCCCGGTGACCCACAGGCCGGCGCAGGTCTTGCCCTTCATCAGTGGACCCAGCTCGGCCGGATTGGGCAGGCACGCGGCGACGACGTCGCGCGGGCTGACCTCGACCCCACCCACCGTCACCTTCTCGGTGCTGTCCAGGCCCAGCTTGTGCAGGGTCTTGAGGACGTCGATGAACTCGTCCCCGAGGCCGTACTTGAACGTCGCGCGCCTGGTCTTGACCCAGCGCGGCATCAGGAGCACCTCCTCGTGCTCGACGTTGACGCACTCGACCGGCCCGATCCCCTCGGGGAAGTCGAAGACCTCCGGCTCGGAGAACGGAGCGGTGGTGAACCACTCCCCGTCCTGCCAGATGACCGGAGGGTTCAGGCACTCCTCGATCGTGGTCCAGATCGAGAACGAGGGCGCGAAGTCGTAACCCTGGACCGTGAGGTTCGCGCCGTCTCGGACGCCGAGCTCGTCGATCTCGCTGAACAGGTGGTCGGCGGCGTACCGCGCGAACACGTCCGAGAGCCCGGGCTCGACGCCGATGCCGACCAGCGCCAGCCGGCCGGCCTGCTCCCACGCGGGGGCCGCGGCGAACTGCTCGTCGCCCAGCTTCACGCCGGTCTGCTCGTACGGCGCGTCCGGGTGCGGCTTCGACAGGGACATGGCCATGTCGAGGTAGTCCGCCCCGGCGGCCAGCGCCCCCTCGAAGATCTGCATCACGAACCGCGGGTCGACCGCGTTCATCACGTGCGTGATGGCGTGCTCACGGCACAGGCTCGCGACCGAGTCCGCCCTGCTCGCATCGACCTGGGCAGCGCTGAACCGGCCGTCGACCGCGGCGGCCCGCTCGGCGCTCGCCAGGCTGGTAGTCAGCGATCACGATCGCCTCGAAGAAGTCGCGTCGGGACGCGATCGCGGCAAAGGCTGCGCCGACGCCGCCGGCGCCGACCAGAAGGATCCTCACCCGATCACTCACCGATGTAGGACATGACGTGCTTGATGCGCGTGTAGTCCTCGAGGCCGTACATGGACAGGTCCTTGCCGTAGCCCGAGTGCTTGAAGCCACCGTGCGGCATCTCCGCGACGATCGGGATGTGGGTGTTGATCCACACCGCGCCGAAGTCGAGCCGCTTGGCCATCCGCATCGCCCGGCCGTGGTCCCTGGTCCAGACGCTGGAGGCGAGGCCGTACTGCACGCCGTTGGCCCAGGCGAGAGCCTCGGCCTCGTCGGAGAACTTCTGCACCGTGATGACCGGGCCGAAGATCTCGTCCTGGATCTGCTCGTCGTCCTGGCGCAGCCCGGAGAGGACGGTCGGCTCGTAGAAGTAGCCCGACTCCCCCTGCCGCTTCCCACCGGTCTCGATGCGGGCGTGGTCGCGCAGCCGCTCCACCATGCCGCTGACCCGGGCCAGCTGGTTCTCGTTGTTGAGGGCGCCGTAGCTGACGTCCTCGTCGTCGGGCATCCCCGTCCTCGTGCTCCGTGCCTGCTCGGTCAGCGCCGCCACGAAGTCGGCGTGGATCCCGGGCCCGGCCAGCACCCGGGTGGCCGCCGTGCAGTCCTGGCCGGCGTTGAAGTAGCCGGCCTCGGCGATGCCGGCCGCGGCCGCCTCCACGTCGGCGTCGTCGAACACGATCACCGGCGCCTTGCCGCCGAGCTCGAGGTGGGCCTTCTTCAGGTCGGCCGCGGCCGAGGCCGCGACCTCCATGCCGGCCCGGATGGAGCCGGTGATCGACACCATCTGCGGGGCCTTGTGCTGCACGAGCAGACGGCCGGTGTCGCGGTCCCCGGTGACGATGTTGAGCACACCCGGCGGCAGGAACTCCTGGCACAGCTCGGCGAGCAGCGTCGCGCTCGCGGGGGTCGTGTCGCTGGGCTTGAGGACCACCGTGTTGCCCGCGGCGAGCGCCGGTGCGATCTTCCAGACCATCATCATCAGCGGGTAGTTCCACGGCGTGACCTGGCCGACCACGCCGACCGGCTCGCGGCGTACGAACGAGGTGTGGTCCTTCATGTACTCGCCCGCGGACTTGCCCTCGAGGACCCGCGCCGCCCCGGCGAAGAAGCGGATCTGGTCGACGCTCGGAGGGAGCTCCTCGCTGGCCGTGAGACCGAGCGGCTTTCCGGTGTCCCTGGACTCGACCCTCACGAACTCGTCGGCCCGCTTCTCCAGGGCGTCCGCGATCTTGAGCAGCGCCCGCTGACGTTCGCTGGGAGTCGTCTCCCCCCACTCCTCGAACGCCTTCGAGGCGGCGGCGTAGGCCCGGTCGACGTCCTCGGCCCCCGACATCGGGGCCTGGGCGTAGACCCCGCCGGTCGTCGGGTCGATGACGTCGTAGGTCTCCCCCGACGCCGCGTCGACGAGCTCGCCGTTGATGACGTTCCTGAACGTCGTGTCAGCCATGTCTGGGGACCTCCGTGGGTTGTCAGCGGTGGTGCGAGCCTAGCCACGCGACAACGGAATCTGTAGGGGTTGGCCGCCACGGTAACGGATTCCGTCACGCGAGCCTCCTCATCCTTCGAAGACCGGCACTCCGTCGACCCAGGTCGACACCACCCGGGCGGCCCCGATCTCCTCGACCGGGCCGGCGAACGGGTCGCGGTCCAGCACCACCAGGTCGGCCGCCGCGCCCGGCTCGAGGATGCCCGCGTCGTCGCGGTGGTTGATCCACGCGGAGCCGGAGGTGTACGCCGCGAACGCGGTCTCGAGCGGGACCGCCTGCTCGGGCAGGAACGGCTCGGTGCCCGCACGACCCGGGTCGCCGTACGACGTGCGGGTCACGGCGGTGTGCAGGGCCGCGAGCGGGTCGGGCGTGGTGACCGGCCAGTCGCTGCCCATCACCAGCCGGGCACCCGCGGCGTGCAGCGCGCCGAAGGGGTACTGCCAGGCCGGGCCCGCTCCTCCCCCAGGAACGGCAGCGTCAGCTCGATCATCTGCTCGTCCAGGCACGCCCACAGGGCCTGGGCGTTGGCGGCGACCCCGAGCCGGGCGAAACGCGGGACGTCGTCGGGGTGGACGAGCTGGAGGTGGGCGATGTGGTGCCTCAGGTCGCTCCGCGCTCGCCGAGCCTGCGAGCCCCGTCGAGATCGAACGCGTCCAGCGCCTCGCGCACCCCCCGGTCCCCGATCGCGTGCACGTGCACCTGGAAGCCCGCGGCGTCGAGGGCGGCGACGGACGCCTCGAGTGCGGGCGCGTCGACGAACGAGTGCCCGGTGTTGGTCGTGGCGTGTCCGCAGCGGTCGAGGTAGGGCGCGGTCATCGCGGCCGTGCCGTTCTCGGCGACCCCGTCCTGCATGATCTTGACGCTGGTGGCACGGAACCGGCCGTGGGTGTAGGCCGCGCGGCGAGCGACCAGGTCGGGGACCTGCTCCAGCCCGCGGTCGCGGTCCCACCACAGTGCGCCGACGACGTCCGCGGTGAGGACGCCGAGCGAGCCGCCCGCAGGTAGACCGGGCCGGGATCGTCCATGCCGGCGTAGTCGCCGACGATCGCGTCCTGCCAGCCGGTGACGCCCAGCGAGTGCAGGTGGGCCTGGCCGTCGAGCAGCGCGGCGTCGTACTCGTCGGGACTGGTGCGCGGCACCTGGCGCGCCACCACGTGCATCGCGCCCTCGTGCAGGGTGCCGGTCGGCTGGCCGTCGGCATCGCGCTCGATCCGACCGTGCGGGGGGTCGGGCGTGCCGGAGTCGATGCCCGCGAGCTCGAGGGCCCGGGTGTTGACCCAGGCGCCGTGGTGGTCGCGGTTGGGCAGGAAGACCGGGCGGTCCGCGACGACGCCATCGAGGTCGGCCGCGGTCGGGGTGCCTCCGGGGAACGCCGCCATCGCCCACCCGCCGCCCAGGATCCAGGGCAGGTGCGGGTGCGCCGCGGCGTACGACGCGATGGCGGCGAGGTAGTCCTCGCGGGTGTGGTGGCCGGACAGGTCGCAGCGGATGCGCTCGAGGCCACCCTGGACCGCGTGCACGTGGGCGTCGACGAACCCGGGTGCGAGCAGGCCGCCCCGCAGGTCGACGACCTCGACGGTCGCCGGCTCCTCGAGGCCCGACGCGTCGCGGAGGACCTCGACGATCCGGCCGTCGGTGACGACGACGGCACCGGCCCCGCGGTAGCGGTGCCCGTCGAAGACCGAACCGTTGCGGAACACCACCGTCGCCATGCGCGTCATTGAACCAGCGTCGGAGGCATCAGGTCGCACGAGTCGGGTGGATTTCACAACGGATTTCGCATGTCTTGCCCCGATGCGCCACGGATTCACTTGCCGATCGCGGATCGAGCGGCGACGATGGGCCGCATGCACCCCGACTACGACCACCTGCAGCAGGCCGCCAAGGACCACCTGTGGATGCACTTCACGCGCCACTCGACGTACGAAGAGTCCGACGTGCCCGTGATCGTGCGCGGTGAGGGTGCCTACCTCTACGACGCGAAGGGCAAGCGCTACCTCGACGCGCTGTCCGGGCTCTTCGTGAGCCAGCTCGGCCACGGACGGACCGAGCTCGCCGACGCCGCCGCGAAGCAGGCGCGCGAGCTGGCGTTCATGCCGCTGTGGTCCTACGCGCACCCCACGGCGATCGAGCTGGCCCAGCGCGTGGCCGGCTACGCCCCCGGCGACCTCAACCGGGTCTTCTTCAGCACCGGTGGCAGCGAGGCCGTCGAGACCGCGTGGAAGCTGGCGAAGAACTACTTCAAGATCACCGGCAAGCCGATGAAGCACAAGGTGATCAGCCGGGCGATCGCCTACCACGGCACCACCCAGGGCGCCCTGTCGATCACCGGTCTGCCGAGCCTCAAGCAGCAGTTCGAGCCGCTGGTGCCCTCGACCTTCCGGGTGCCCAACACGAACTTCTACCGGGCCCCGGAGCGGGCCGACGACCTCGAGGCGTTCGGCCGCTGGGCCGCGGACCAGATCGCCGTCGCGATCGAGAACGAGGGTCCCGACACGGTGGCCGCGGTCTTCCTCGAGCCGGTGCAGAACGCCGGCGGCTGCTTCCCGCCCCCGCCCGGCTACTTCCAGCGGGTGCGCGAGATCTGCGACGAGTACGACGTGCTGCTGGTCTCCGACGAGGTCATCTGCGCCTTCGGCCGACTGGGCCACATGTTCGGTGCCGAGCGCTACGGCTACCAGCCGGACATCATCACCTGCGCGAAGGGCATCACCTCGGGCTACGCCCCGCTCGGCGCGATGATCGCCTCCGACCGGCTGATGGAGCCGTTCCTCAAGGGTCACGAGTCGTTCGCCCACGGCTACACGTTCGGTGGCCACCCGGTCTCGACCGCGGTCGCGCTGGCCAACCTCGACATCTTCGAGAACGAGAAGATCCTCGAGCACGTCCGCGACAACGAGGACGCCTTCCGCAGCACCCTCGAACGGCTCAAGGACCTGCCGATCGTGGGCGACGTCCGCGGCGACGGCTACTTCTACGGCATCGAGCTGGTCAAGGACAAGGCCACCAAGGAGACGTTCGACGACGCCGAGGCCGAGAAGCTGCTGCGCGGCTTCCTGTCCAAGGCGCTCTACGACGAGGGGCTCTACTGCCGCGCCGACGACCGGGGCGACCCCGTCGTCCAGCTGGCTCCCCCGCTGATCTGCGACCAGGAGCACTTCGACGAGATCGAGCAGATCCTGCGCGTCGTCCTCGACAAGGCGTCCACGCTCCTCTGATCTCGCCGAGGCGGCGTGAAGTTCCCTGCTGCGTGCGCCGAGGCGGCGTGAAGTTCCCTCGGCTGGGGCTTGTCCACAGGCGCCACACCGCGTGGCGTGGCATGTTCGGCCGGCGGGAAACCGTCAAGCATGAACGACGACCGAACGACGCTGCTCGACCACTCCTTCGTCCTGCCTGTCGATGAACCCTTCACGCTGAAGCTTGCTCAGGATGCAGGCCTGGGCAAGAAGCAGCTGGGAACACTGGTCCTGGCCGGCTACCTGCGGCGCCCGCTCCGTGGGGTGTACGTCGCGTGCCAGGTCCCCGACAGCCTGGACCTGCGCACCCGGATGCTCGCGCTGGTGGTCCCGGAAGGATGCTTCGTGTGCGACCGGACCGCAGCCTGGCTCCACGGCGCACCGGCAGCACTGGCACCGAACGAGCACCTCACAGTGCCGTCCGTGTCGTGCTTCCGGCCGAGCGACCAGGACCGGTTGCGCAACGCCCTGACCCAGAGCGGTGAGCGCGACGTGCTTCCCCGTGACCTGATGGAGATCAACGGCATCCTGGTCACGACACCACTCAGGACCGCACTGGACCTGGGCCGGCTGCAGCGAAGCCGGGACCTCAGGATGGCCGGGATCGATGCCATGTTGCGACTGGGGCTGTTCACCCACGGGGAGTTCCTGGCCGAGATCCCCCGCTTCAACCGCCAGCGGGGCGTCGTACTCCTGCGGGCCCTCGCGCCTCTCGCCGACGGTGGCGCACAGTCAGCCGGCGAGTCAGCACTCCGTCTGCGGTGGTACGACGCGGGCCTGCCGCGACCCAGGACCCAGATCCCCGTCGTCGAGCACGGGCGCGTGACCAGGTGGCTCGACATGGGACTGGAGGAGCTGTTCTTCGCAGCCGAGTACGACGGCGAGGAGTGGCACACGTCCGACGAGCAGGTCGATCATGACGACCAGCGTCGCGCCCGGCTCTCGCGACACCATGGATGGCAGATCGAGGTGTTCCGCCGACAACACGTCTACGGCCCCACCCAGGACGCCGACGTCCGTCTGCGCGCTGCCTTTCGCCGGGCACGCGCCACGCTCAGTCAGCGCACGTACGTCATCTGAGGAACTTCACGCCGACTCGGCACGAAACCCAGGGCACTTCACGCCGACTCGGCACGAAGGCCGGGGAACTTCACGCCGACTCGGCGGTCAGGAGAGGGCACGAGAACGGCGACGGTTGTTCAGCTCGGCACCGAGGACGATCGCGATGGAGATCAGGAACATGAGCGTGCCGATCACGTTCACCTGCATGGGTACGCCGCGCTGGGCGACACCCCAGACGTACATCGGGAAGGTCGTGGTCTGGCCCGCGTTGAGGTTGGTGATGATGAAGTCGTCGAACGACAGCGAGAAGCTCAGCAGGGCGGCGCCGAGGATCCCCGGGAACACCAGCGGGAACGTCACCCGCCAGAACGTCTGGCTGGGCGTGGCATAGAGGTCCATCGCCGCCTGCTCGAGATTGTCGTCCATGCCGGCCAACCGGGCACGAACGGTGACGACCACGAACGACAGGCAGAACATGATGTGCGCGATGAGGATCGTCCAGAAACCGAGCTGGCCGCTGAAGCCGGCCGCCACGAAGAGCGCCAGGAGTGAGGAGCCCATCACGATCTCGGGCGCGGCCATCGGCAGGAAGATCAGCAGGTTGGTCGACGAGCGTCCGACGAAGTCGTGCCGCACCAGGGCGAACGCCGCGAGAGTTCCGAGGACCGTCGCCACCAGCGTCGCGAACAGGCCGATCTCGATGCTGCGTCCCAGTGCCTCGCACATGCTCGGGTCGGCGCAGGGGTTGAGCCAGTTGTCGAGGGTGAAGGCGTCGAACCGGTAGACGTTGCGGCTGACCGGGTCGTTGAAGCTCATCAGCACCACGACCGCGATCGGCACGAACGTGTAGGCCAGCACGAGCAGCCCCAGGATCAGGACGATCCGCTCGCGGAACCAGTTGCCCCGGCGCCTCGCGTCGTTCACAGCAGCTCCTCCGTCCCGGCTCGACGTACGTAGACGAGGACCAGCCCCACGATCAGCACCATCAGGATCACCGACAGGGCAGCAGCCGCCGGGTAGTTGTTGGCGTCGGTGAACAGGCTCTGGATCGCACTCCCGACCATCCGCTGGTTGGGGCTGCCGAGCAGCTGCACGTTGATGAAGTCGCCGGCCGCCGGAATGAAGGTGAGCAGCGTCCCCGAGACCACACCGGGCAGGGACAGCGGCCAGGTCACCTTGAAGAAGCCCACCACCGGGTTGGCGTAGAGGTCGCCGGACGCCTCGATCAGGCGGTGGTCGATCTTGTCCAGGCTGGCATAGAGCGGGAGCACCATGAACGGCAGGAAGTTGTAGGTCAGCCCGGCGATCACCGCGACCGGCGTGGCCAGCAGTCGGCCGTCAGCGCCGAGCACGTGCAGGAACTGCAACAGGTCCACGATGAATCCGTCGTCGGCGAGGATCAGCTTCCAGGACAGGGTCCGGATCAGGAAGCTCGTGAAGAACGGGGCGATGACCAGCACGAGCATCAGGTTCTTCCAGCGGCCGGCCTTGAAGGCGATGGCGTAGGCCAGCACGTAGCCGAGCAGCAGGCACAGGAACGTCGCGATCGCGCCGTACGCCAGCGAGCGGACGAGTGGCTGCCAGTAGTCCTGCATCGCGTGGGAGTAGTTGCTCCACTCCCACGACATCTCGTAGCCGCGGAAGTCGGAGCCGTCGGCGTTGAAGAGGCTCGTGGCGACGAGCGAGTAGAGGGGTACGACGAAGAACAGCCCCAGCCAGGCGAGCGCCGGCAGCAGGAGCAGGTAGCCGACCTTCCCCCGCTTGCGGGCCATGGTGCTCACGAATCGCCGCCCCTCTGGGCCCCGGCCGACGCGTCCTGCTTCTGGTCGAGCAGGAAGGCGTACTCCGGCCGCCAGGACAGCTCGACCCTGTCCCCCTGCCGGAACAGCCGACGCCGTCCGGTGTTCTGCTCGAAGACCTGCAGCTCCTGGCCCCACGGCATCCGGACGAGGTACTGCGTGCTGACGCCGTTGAAGCCGACGTCGGTCACGACGCCGCCGGGGATGGTGTGGCCGGGAGCGTCGAGGGCCTCGCCCTCCTCGCCGATCAGGACCTTCTCGGGCCGGATCCCGACCCATCCCTTGCCGTCCAACGCGTGCGAGCGCGCCGTCGGCACCGAGACCGGGATGCCGTGCATCTCCACGGTCACGAAGTCGGCGTTGCGGCTCTGCACCGTGCCCCCGATCAGGTTCGACTGACCGAGGAAGTTGGCCACGAAGGTCGAGTGGGGGTTCTCGTACAGGTCGGCGGGCGCACCCATCTGCTCGATCACGCCCTTGTTCATCACCGCCACCGTGTCGGCCATGGTCATGGCCTCCTCCTGGTCGTGGGTGACGTGCACGAAGGTGAGCCCGACATCGGTCTGGATCCGCTTGAGCTCGATCTGCATGGACCGGCGCAGCTTCAGGTCCAGCGCCCCGAGGGGTTCGTCGAGCAGGAGCACCTCGGGCTTGTTGATCAGCGCCCGCGCCAGCGCCACGCGCTGCTGCTGACCGCCGGAGAGCTGGGCCGGCTTCTTGCGCGCCTGGCTTCCGAGCTCGACCAGCTCGAGCATCTCGTTGACCTGGTTCTTGACGTCGCCCTGCTTGCGCCGCCGCAGCCCGAAGGCGACGTTCTCGAAGATGTCGAGGTGCGGGAAGAGCGCGTAGCTCTGGAAGACGGTGTTCACCGGGCGCCGGTAGGGCTTGGCGTAGGTGATGTCCTGCCCGGCCAGCGTGATCGAGCCGGACGTCGGCGTCTCGAGGCCGGCGACCATGCGCAGCGTCGTGGTCTTGCCGCAGCCGGACGGACCGAGCAGGGCGAAGAACGACCCCCGGGGGATGTCGAGGTCGAGGTCGTCCACGGCGGTGAAGGCACCGAAGGACTTCGTGAGAGCACGCAGCCGGAGCCCCGCGAAGTCCTCTCCACCCTCGCTTGCCTGCGTCTCCTGCTCAACCACCTGTGACATCGGACCAGTCTCCTTCGTAGGCGATCTGCTGGCGGTCGTCCAGCGGCATGAAGTCGAACGTCACCGAGAGCGTCTCCTCGTCGGGGAAGATCAGCTTGTTGTCGACCAGCGAGGGGTCGATCTTCTCCATCTCCGCCTGTGCCCCCTCGACGGGACAGATGTAGTTGACCCAGGCTGCGAGCTTCGCCGCCACCACGGGGTCGTAGTAGTAGTTGATCCACTTCTCGGCGTTCTTCTGGTGCGTGGCACCGTTCGGCACGATCATGTTGTCGCTCCAGAGCGACAACCCCTCCTCGGGCGCCACGAACTTGATGTCCGGGTTCTCGAACTGGAGCTGGATCACGTCGCCCGACCAGGCCTCGCACGCCACGATGTTCCCGGCGGCGAGGTCCTGGGTGTACTCGTTGCCGGTGAAGGCCCGGATCTGCCCCGACGACACCGCGCCGCGCAGCCGGTCGATGGCGTCGGCCCACTCGTCCTCGGTGAACTTGCGCGGGTCGGCTCCGACGACCTTCAGCATGAACCCCATCGTGTCCCGCATCTCCGAGAGCAGCGTGACGCGTCCCTTGAGGTCGGAGTTGTCGAGAAGCTCGGTGAAGCTCTTGATCTCGCCCGTCTTGGACGCGTTGTAGGCGATGCCGGTCAACCCGCTCTGCCAGGGCGCGTGGTATTTCAGAGCTGGGTCCCACTGCAGGCCCTGCAGCGGTTTGATCAGGTTGGCGTGGAGGTTGGGCACCTTCGCCTTGTCGAGGGGCTGGATCCAGCCGAGCCCGATCATCCGCGCGGCCATCCAGTCGGTGAGCATCATCAGGTCCCGACCGATGGGTTCACAGGACCCCAGCTGGTTCTTCACCTTGGCGTAGAACTCGGCGTTGTCGTTGACGTCGTCGGTGTAGTCGACCGTGATCCCGGTCTGGTCCTGGAACACCTGGAAGGTGGAGGTCTCCTTCTTCTTCGGGTCGATGTAGCCCGGCCAGTTGGAGATCACGAGCCTCTTGTCGCTGGCGGACACGTCGGTGGCCCGGCACGTGAGCGGGTCCTGCTGCGCGCCCGCGACATCGAAGAACGGCAGGTCGAGCGCGGCGAGGCTGCCGAGGCCGAGGGCTGCGGCGCCGGCTCCCTTCAGGAGCCCACGGCGCGACAGCCCGGTCCCGCGTGGTCCACGTGTTCCCGGCATCGCACTCCTCCGAGCAATTGCTCTCGTAGGCTCGGATCGTGCCATGCGACGGGCCCTCCTACAAGCGATCCAGTCGAACCGATACCTCTACGCAACGAAATCCCTCGTCCGAACCCGGCCGAAGCCTTTGACCGACCGCCCCTCCCCTGAAACCATGCGCCCATGACCCCGAAGCCCGACCGCCCTGCCATCCCGCTCGACGAGGTCTCCAAGGCGATCATCGAGCAGCTCCAGCAGGACGGCCGCAGGTCGTACGCCGCCATCGGCAAGGTGGTGGGCCTCTCGGAGGCCGCGGTCCGCCAGCGCGTCCAGCGGCTGATCGACAGCGGAGTGATGCAGGTGGTGGCCGTGACGGACCCGCTCGAGCTCGGCTTCGCCCGCCAGGCCATGGTCGGCATCCGTGTCACCGGCCCGCTCGAGCCCATCGCCGACAAGATCGCCGAGTTCGACGAGGTGGACTACGTCGTGGTGACCGCCGGGTCCTACGACCTCCTCGTCGAGGTGGTGTGCGAGACCGACGAGCACCTGCTCGCGCTCATCTCCGGTCGGATCCGGGCGATCCCGGGGGTCGTGTCGACCGAGACGTTCATGTACCTCCGGCTGCGCAAGCAGACCTACTCGTGGGGTGTGCGCTGAGCCAGGAGAACCCGGCGCGCCTCTCGCTCTGGCACGACACCGCCGACACCGACTGGACGCCCCGGGCCGCATTGCCGGGCGCGCTGGACGTGGACGTGGCCGTCGTCGGTGCAGGCTTCACCGGCCTGTGGACGGCGTACTACCTCGCCGAGGCCCGGCCCGACCTGAGCATCGCCGTGCTCGAGGCCGAGGTGGCGGGCTACGGCGCCTCCGGGCGCAACGGTGGCTGGTGCTCCGCGCTCTTCCCGGCCTCGCTGGCGGCCCTGGCCCGGATGGCCGACCGGCCCGCGGCCCTCGCGCAGCACGCCGCCATGCGCGCCACGGTGGACGAGGTCGCCCGGGTGAGCCGCGCCGAAGGCATCGACGCCCACCTCACCAAGGGCGGCATGATCTCGCTGGCCCGCAGCCGCGCCCAGTGGACCCGCGCCCGCAGCGAGGTCGACGAGGCCCGCTCGTGGGGCCGCGGGGAGGACGACGTCCGCCTCCTCGGTCCGGACGAGGCCGCCACGATCCTGCGCGGGACCCGCACCCGCGGGGCGACGTACACCCCCGACTGTGCGGTGATCCACCCCGCGCGGCTGGTCCGCGGCCTGGCCGAGGCGGTGGAACGTCGCGGCGTCCGCATCTTCGAGAACAGTCCCGTGACCGCGATCGAGCCGGGCCGGGCCACCACGCCGTACGGCGTCGTGCGGGCCGGAACCGTCGTGCGCGCCACCGAGGGCTACACCTCGCGCCTGCCGGGGCACTCCCGGACGACGGTGCCGGTCTACTCGCTGGTGATCGCGACCGAGCCGCTGCCGGCCGAGGTCTGGGACGAGATCGGGCTGGCGCGCCGCGAGACCTTCTCCGACCACCGCCACCTGATCATCTACGGCCAGCGCACCGCCGACGACCGACTGGTCTTCGGCGGCCGGGGCGCGCCGTACCACGCGGGCTCGCGGATCCGACCCGACTACGACCGCGACCCCCGGGTCTTCGCGCGCCTCTACGCGACCCTGCTCGACCTCTTCCCGGTGCTGACCGGCACCCGCGTCACCCACGCCTGGGGCGGCGCCCTCGGCATCGCGCGCGACTGGTGCGCCTCGGTCGGGCTCGACCGTGCCACCGGTCTCGCCTGGGCAGGCGGCTACGTCGGCGACGGGGTCAGCACCACGAACCTCGCGGGGCGCACGCTGCGCGACCTCGTCCTCGGCCACGACAGCGACCTCAGCCCGGCTGCCCTGGGTGAACCACCGCTCCCCGCGGTGGGAGCCCGAGCCGCTGCGCTGGCTCGGCATCAACGCCGGGCTGCGCGCCATGACACTGGCGGACGCCGAGGAGTCCCTGACCCACCGGCCGAGCCTCGTGGCCCGCGCCGTCGCACCCCTGCTGGGCGGAGGCGCACACCTGCCGGCCAGCACGGCTGGCACGATGACGACGTGAACCGTCGCGCCCTCGTCCGCCGCCCGAGCCCCCGCCTCGCCGAGGGACTGGTGACCCACATCGACCGAACGCCCGTCGATGCCCACCTGGCCCTCGCGCAGTGGGAGGGGTACGTCGCGGCGCTGGCCGCCGAGGGCTGGGAGACCATCGAGGTCCCGGCGGAGGACGGCTGCCCGGACGCCGCGTTCGTGGAGGACACGGTCGTGGTCTACGGCGACCTCGCGGTGATCTCGCGCCCGGGTGCCGACGAGCGCAAGCCGGAGACGGCCGGGACCGAGGAGATGCTGAAGGGCCTCGGCTACCGGATCGCGCGGATCGAGGAGCCCGGCACCCTCGACGGCGGCGACGTGCTCAAGCACGACGGCAAGGTGTGGGTCGGCCTCGGCGGGCGCACCAACGAGGCCGGCGTCGAGCAGCTGGCCGCGCTGCTGACGCCCCTCGGAGCCCGCGTCGTGGCGGTGCCCGTCACCCGGGTGCTGCACCTGAAGTCCGCGGTGACCGCACTCCCCGACGGCACCGTCATCGGGTTCGAGCCCCTGGTCGACGACCCCGGGGCGTGGAGCCGGTTCCTGTCCGTCCCCGAGGAGCCGGGCGCCCACGTCGTCCTGCTCGACGGCGAGAGCGTGCTCATGGCGACGAGCGCCCCGCGGACGCGGGCGATCTTCGAGGCCCGCGGCCTGCGCGTCGTGGCCGTCGACATCGGCGAGTTCGAGAAGCTCGAGGGCTGCGTGACCTGTCTGTCGGTGCGCCTGCGCGGCTGACGCACCCGTCCGGTCGCCGCCTCAGTCCAGGCCGTTCGCCGCGGTCCGTGCCGGTCGGGTCCTGGCAGTGATCCAGGCGTCGAAGAAGCCGTCGAGGTTCTCGCCGCTGACCAGCTCGGCCATCGCCCGGAACTGCTCGGTCGAGCCGTTGCCGCCACGGTTGCTGGTGACCCAGCGGCGCAGCAGGCGCCAGTAGTCGTCGTTGCCGATCCGGTGCCGCAGCGCCTGGAGTGCCATGCCCCCGCGCTGGTAGACCGCCCAGTCGAACATGTGCCCCGGCCCGGGATCGGCCACCTCGAGGTCCCAGAACGACGCGTCGCCCGCGAGCGCGTCGTACCACTCGCCCAGCCACTGCTGGCCCGACTCTCCGTCGTGGGTCTCGGCGTACCGCACCTCCATGAAGGTGGCGGCTCCCTCGTTCAGCCAGATGTCGCGCCAGTTGGCGACCCCGACCGAGTCGCCGAACCACTGGTGGGCCAGCTCGTGCACGACCGTGGGCAGCGACCCGGAGGCCATCACGGGGTAGGTCGGACGGGTCTGGTTCTCCAGGGCGAAGCCGGGGCTCAGGCTCGTGGTCAGTCCGCCGGTGGCCGAGAACGGATAGCGCCCGAGCTGCTTCTCCAGCCAGTCCACCAGACCGGGGGTCCGCCGCATGAGCCGCATCGAGCGGCGCCGGGTCTCCCCCGGGATGCGCCTGGAGACCGCGACGTACCACGGCAGGCCGTGGTGGCTGCCGTGGCGGACCGCGAAGCGGCCGGCCGCGAAGAAGGCGAGGTACGGCGCCATCGGCTCGGCGGCGCGCCAGTGCGTGGTCGCCTGCCCGCCGTGCACCCGCCGCGAGACCAGCCGTCCGTTGGCGATCACCCGCTCCGTGCGCGGCGCGGTGATGTGGATGTCCATCAGCGCCGTGTCGCGGGGGTGGTCGTTGGCGGGAAACCACCACGACGCCATGTGCGGCTGGTTCATGGCGACCACCTCGTGGTCGTCGGCCAGCCAGTTGTCCTCGCCGTCCCAGGTGATGGTGCCGGGCTTGCCGGCATACCTGACCACGACCGTGAACACGGCACCGCGCTCGATGGCCGAGTCCGGCGCGACCTGCAGCTCGTGGACGTCGGGCTTGTGGAAGTCGGCGCGGCGACCGTCGACCCGGACCGACCGCACCGGCAGCAGCAGGTCGAGGTTGAAGCGCGAGAGGTCCTGGGTGGCCCGGATCCTCAGGCGGGTGAAGCCGGACAGCCGGCGCTCGGCGAAGTCGTAGGTGTCGTGGACCTCGTAGTGCCGGACGTCGATACCGCCATTGCCGTCGAGCGGGAAGTACGGGTCCCCCATCCCCGAGCTGCCAGGCGACGGCGCCGCAGTGGTCTCCGCCGAGGCGGGCAGCACGGCGGGGACCAGCCCCAGGAGCAGGCCCGTCACCAGCAGGCCCGTCGCGCGGCGCCGGTGGGTGCGGACGGGTGCGGTGACGAGCGGCCTCTCGGGCACCGGCTGGGGGTGGCTCACGAGGCCGAACCTAGCCGAGGACCCCGCAGCCTCCGACCTCGACGCACCACCCAGTGCTATAACACTATTAACTCACTCGACTTTATCGTGCACGATGGAGGAACCATGAAGGTCATCACGCTCGAGGTGCCCGAGCTCGGCAACCGCTGCCACCTGGTCCACGACGGAAGCTCGGCGCTGGTGGTGGACCCGCCCCGCGACCTGGCGACCGTGGAGCGTGCCGCCGAGGAGGCACAGGTCCAGATCGCCGCCGTCGCCGACACCCACGTGCACAACGACTACGTGTCCGGAGCCCTCGGCCTGGCTCGGCGGCACGGCGCGGACTACCTGCTGTCCGCCGGCGAGCGGGTGGACTTCGAGCGCGTCGGGGTGCGTCAGGGCGACGTGCTGCGAGTCGGCGGCCTGGACGTCCTCGTCATCGACACTCCGGGCCACACCAGGCACCACCAGTCCTTCCTCGTCTCCCAGCCGGGCGCCCCAGCAGGCGTGGAGCCGGGGGTCCTCTTCAGCGGCGGCAGCCTCCTGCACGGCACGGTCGGGCGCACCGACCTCGTCGACGACCGGCTGACCCACGACCTCGCCCGCGCCCAGTGGGCGAGCGTCCGCACGCTCGGCGCGCTCCCCGGCGGCACCCGGCTCCACCCCACGCACGGCTTCGGCAGCTTCTGCGCCAGCACGACCGCAGCCGCCGGCGACGGCACGCTGACCGTCGGTGACCAGCGGCTCGTGAACCCGGCGCTCCTCGCCGACCGGGAACGGTTCGTCGCCGACCTGGTGGCGGGGTTCGGCCCGGTACCGGCCTACTACGCCCACATGGCGTCGCTCAACCGCGCCGGTGCGGGGCGGGCGGCCCCTCGCCCCGCTCGCGGCCTGAGCACCGACGAGGTGGCCGACGCGGTGCTGCGCGGCGCCTGGGTCGTGGACCTGCGCTCGCGCACCGAGTTCGCCGAGGCCCACCTGGCCGGCACCGTGAGCGTGGAGTACTCCTCCCAGTTCGCGACGTACGTCGGCTGGCTGGCACCGTGGCGCGGCGAGCTGGTGCTGCTGGTCGACGAGCCCCGCGACCTCGCTCCCGCCCTGCGCGACCTCGCCGGGATCGGGATCGACGGGGTGGCGACCCACGTCCTGGACGCCGCGGAGCCGCTGCGCGCCAGCTACCGGCGCACCGACTGGGCCGGCTTCCGCGAGCACAGGGGCCCCCGGGTGGTGCTCGACGTACGCCAGCGCGACGAGTTCGACGCTGGTCACCTGCCCGGCGCGATCCACCTGCCGGTGCAGGACGTGGAGTGTCGCCTGACCTCGCTGCCGGCGGGCGAGCTGTGGGTCCACTGCCGCTCGGGCTACCGGGCCGGCATCGCCGCCAGCCTGCTGCACCGGGGCGGGCGCAGCGTGGTGCACGTGGACGACTCGTGGGAGCGCGTCGACGAACGGCTGGTCGCCTAATTCGGTTGCGGGTGGAGGAGCGCGGCTGTCAGGATCGCCGCGAGACCCCGGCAGTCGGCCGGTGCCCGTCGAGAGGAGCTGACATGTCCATGACTGTCCCTGGCCTGTCCGCAGACCACACCCTCTCGACTTCCTGGAGCACCCACACCGATGTCTCACGACTTCACGTCCCACCTCGAGCCCGCTGACGGGCTCCACCCGCACGACCCCCGCGCCCGTCTCGACGGGATCGACCCCTCCTTCGTCTTCGACTTCACCGCGTACGACGACCTCGACGACGCCACCCAGCGCTGGTCCACCTGGCTGAGCGTGGAGCCGCTGTGCCGCGGACCGGAGCCGCGTCCCGACTGGGTCGTGACCTCCCAGGGCGCCATCGACACCGACCTCGGCATCCTCAAGACCGGCAAGGAGGCCGACGTCTTCCTGCTGGAGCGGGCCGACCCTGCCGATCCCGAGGGCGGGGTGGTGATGGCAGCCAAGAGGTACCGCGGCGCCGAGCACCGCAGCTTCCACCGCGCCGCCTCCTACACGGAGGGGCGCAGCACCAAGCGGTCCCGCGACGCCCGCGCCCTCAAGCGCAAGAGCACGTGGGGCAAGGTCGTCGCCGCCGGCGAGTGGGCGGTCTCCGAGTGGGACGCGCTCAAGCGGTTCCACGCACTCGGCCTGCCGGTCCCCTACCCCGTCCAGATCGACGGGACCGAGATCCTGATGGAGTGGATCACCGTCGACGGCGAGACCGCGCCCCGCCTGGCCCAGACCCGTCCCGAGTCCGACCTGCTGGCGTCGTACTTCGACCAGCTGCGCGACGCGATGGCGCTGATGGTCCAGAACGGCGTGGTCCACGGCGACCTCTCGGCGTACAACGTCCTGGCCGCCGGGGAGCGCCTGGTGATCATCGACCTGCCGCAGATGGTCGACATCGTGGGGAACCTGGCCGGGCCGGACTTCCTGATGCGCGACTGCACCAACGTGTGCTCATGGTTCCAGGCACGGGGGCTGGCGGTCGACGAGCACGACCTGTTCGGGGAGCTGCTGGCGCACGCCTTCTGACCGACTAGGTTCGCGGGTGTGAAACGCACCCGCGGCCGCGTCGTCAACGTCGACTCCCTCGCCGAGTTCGACAGCCGGATGGCGGCCGGTGCGACCACCCTGTCGGGGTGGCGGCTGCGGTCGCTCGACCTGTCCGAGCGCAGTGGCGACCTGGCCCGGTGCCAGGTCGCCGGCGCGACCTTCCTCGGCTGCAGCTTCGCTCCCCAGGTGGCGCACCGGGTCGAGTCCGGGGGCGCGCTCGTCCTGCCCGCGCTCCCCGACGTGCCGGTCGACACCTACCGCTCCCGGCTCTACACCCCCGAGGAGCTGTACGACGACCCGTCGTACGCCGCATCGCTCGACGGGCGAGCCTATGCCTGGTCGCAGTTCGAGTCCGACCACGGGGCGACGCTGGCCCGGGCGCTGCACGACCACGCGATCGACGAGGCGCTGGCCGCGTGGCTGGCGGACCGGCGGCTCGTCGGGGTGATGGGCGGGCACGCTCTCCAGCGGGGCGAGCCCGCCTACGCCGAGGCGGCCCGGCTCGGGCACGCGCTCGCCGCGGGTCGCGTCGTGGCCACCGGCGGCGGGCCCGGTGCGATGGAGGCGGCCAACCTCGGTGCCTGGCTGTCGCCCCGGCCCCTGTCCGTGCTGGACGAGGCCCTGACCGACCTTGCCGAGGTGCCGTCGTACCGCCCCTCGGTCGACGCCTGGGCGCGCATGGCGTTCGCGGTGCGTGAGCGCTTCCCCGACGGCGCTGCCTCGCTCGGGATCCCGACCTGGCACTACGGACACGAGCCGCCCAACGTCTTCGCGTCGGCGATCGCGAAGTACTTCCGCAACGCCATGCGGGAGGCCATCCTGCTCGAGGTCTGCGAGGCCGGGATCGTCTTCCTGCCGGGCGCCGGCGGGACCGTCCAGGAGGTCTTCCAGGACGCCTGCGAGAACTACTACGCCGACGAGTCGTCGGTGGCGCCGATGATCCTCGTCGGTGCGGAGTACTGGACCGAGACCGTGCCCGCCTGGCCGCTGCTCTCCGCCCTGGCCCGCGGCCGGGTGATGGCACCACGGGTGCACCTGGTCGACTCCGTCGAGGAGGCCGCCGCGCTCGTGGAGGGTTGAGACGAGCCTGCGCGATCCGCTGCGGAGAACCGCATCGCGTCCCTAAGGTTGGCGCACCATGAAGATCACGCGCCGCGACCTGTTTCGCACCACTGCCGCCCTCGGAGGGGCCGCCGCGCTCGGGGGCCTGGCCGCCGAGGCCGTCGCCGGCACCTCGCCGCTCGCCCGCTCGACGGCCGCCCGGACCACCCTCGACGCGATCCTCGTCAAGGGGAAGCCCGGGCACGGCGGCTGGCGCCCGGTGGTCCGTCGTGACGGCGAGCCGCACCTCGTGCGCGCCGGCCTCGGCGCGCCCGCGCATTCGGGGCGGAAGGGACGGCGGGTGCCGCTGCTCGCGTTCACCCAGCTCAGCGACGTCCACATCCTCGACGCCCAGTCGCCGATGCGGCTGGAGTCCGGCGAGGGCATCTCGTCCTCGGCCTACCGGCCCCAGGAGATCCTCACCGCCCACATCGCCGAGGCCATGGTCCGCGAGATCAACCAGGTCGGGCACGGACCGGTGACCGGCCTGCCGCTGGGCTTCGCGGTGCAGACCGGGGACAACTCCGACAACTCGCAGTACAACGAGATCCGCTGGAACATCGACATCCTGGACGGCGGGCAGATCACGCCCGACTCCGGCGACCTGACGCGCTACGAGGGCGTCATGGACAACGAGCCGGGCTACTACGACGTCAACTTCTGGCACCCGGAGGGCACGCCGGCGGGCGAGAAGAAGGACATGCCCCGCGCGAAGTTCGGCTTCCCGGTGGTCCCCGGCCTGCTCGACGCCGCCCGGCAGCCGTTCCGGGCCCGGGGCCTGGCGATGGAGTGGTTCACCGCCATGGGCAACCACGACGAGCTGGTGCAGGGCAACTTCGCCCACACCGACAGCTTCCGGAACCGCGCCACCGGGTCGAAGAAGCCGGTCGCCGTGGGCGGGATCCGGACGGTCACCGCCGACCCGGACCGACGGCTGCTCAGCCGCGCGGAGATGATCGAGGAGCACTTCGCGACGACCGGGCTCCCGGTCGGGCACGGCTTCACCGAGGACAACCGCACCAGCGGCAAGGCCTACTACACGTTCGACCAGGGACTCGTCCGGTTCATCGTCATGGACTCCGTCAACGAGAACGGCGGCGCGGAGGGCTCACTCGACCCCGAGCAGTTCGCCTGGGTCCAGGAGCAGCTGGCAGGCGCCGGTGACCGGCTCGTCGTCGCCGCCAGCCACCACACGTCCTGGACCATGGACAACGCGGCCACCGGCCCCAGCGGGGTCCGGGTGCTCGGACACCAGGTCGTGGCGGCCTTCCTCGAGCACGAGAACCTGATCGCCTGGGTGAACGGGCACACGCACAGCAACAGCATCCGGCCCCATGTCCGAGCCAGCGGCGGCGGCTTCTGGGAGATCAACACGGCCTCCCACATCGACTGGCCGCAGCAGTCGCGACTGATCGAGGTGACCGACAACAAGGACGGCACCGTGTCGATCTTCACCACGATGCTCGACCACGGCGCGCCGCTGCGACCGGGAAGCACGCCGGAAGGTCCGATGAAGCTGGCGGCGCTCGGTCGGTTGCTCGCGATGAACGACTGGCAGGAGCGGGACAGGAAGCGGCGCGGCACCACGGCCTCACGCAACGCCGAGCTGCTCGTGGCGGCGCCCGCGTTCCTCGCCTGAAGCTCGTTACTCGACGGCCGCCAGCTGCCCGCAGGCACCATCGATGTCGCTGCCGCGTGTGTCGCGCACGGTGGTGGGGATGCCCTTGGCCTCGAGTCGGCGGAGGAACTCGCGCTCGTCCTTGGGGTCCGATGCGGTCCACTTCGACCCGGGGGTCGGGTTCAGCGGGATCAGGTTGACGTGCACCCAGCCCCAGTCGCCGTAGGAGTTGAGCACGTCGCCGAGCAGGTCGGCGCGCCAGGCCTGGTCGTTGATGCCGCGCATCATGGCGTACTCGATCGAGACACGGCGCTTGGTGACCCGGGCGTAGTTCCAGGCCGCCTCGACGGTCTCGGCGACCGAGTAGCGGGTGTTGATCGGCACCAGCTCGTTGCGCAGCTCGTCGTCGGGGGCGTGCAGGCTCAGCGCAAGCGTGACCGGGATGCCCTCCTCGGTCAGCTGCTTGATCCGCGGCACCAGGCCAACGGTCGAGAGGGTGATCCCGCGGGCGGACATGCCCAGCCCGTGGGGCGTCGGGTCGGTGAGGCGGCGGATCGCGCCGATCACGGCCTTGTAGTTGGCCATCGGCTCGCCCATGCCCATGAAGACCACGTTGGACACACGGCCCGGGCCACCCGGGACCTCGTCGCGCGCGAGGGCGCGCGCGCCGGCGACGACCTGCTCGACGATCTCGGCCGTGGACATGTTGCGCTGCAGGCCGCCCTGGCCGGTGGCGCAGAACGGGCAGGCCATGCCGCAGCCGGCCTGGCTCGAGACGCACAGGGTGACCCGGCCGGGGTAGCGCATGAGGACCGACTCGACGAGCGCCCCGTCGAACAGGCGCCACAGCGTCTTGCGGGTGGCGCCCTTGTCGGCCTCCAGGGTGCGCAGGGGCGTCATCAGCGGCGGCAGCAGGGCTGCCACGAGCTCGTCGCGCTGCGCGGCGGGGAGGTCCGTCATCTCGGCGGGGTCGTCGACAAGCCGGGCGAAGTAGTGGGTCGAGAGCTGCTTGGCGCGGAACCCGGGGAGCCCCAGCTCCGTCGCGAGCGCGGTCCGCTCGTCGGCCGAGAGGTCGGCGAGGTGCCGAGGCGGCTTCTTGCGACCGCGCGGCTCGTCGAAGACCAGCGGCAGCGGCGTGGCGCCGGCCGAGTCGGAAGTGGGTGCGGCGGGGGAAGGTGCGTCAGACATCAGGCCTCGATCATCGCATCCGGCCGGTTGCGACGCCGAAACGTCAGCCCTCGACCTGGATCATGTACCAGAGCACGAGGGCCGCGACGCCCGCCACCACCAGGAACGTGATGACCATGCCGATCAGCATGTAGAGGCCGAACCGCCGGGTGCGGGGCACAGCGACGAGCCCCAGCGGCACCACCAGCATCACGAGCACGAGCGGGAACAGCTCCTCGGCCGCCTGGTCGTCGAACAGCCAGCTGAGCACCGCCGCGAAGACCCCGGGCACCACGATCATGTAGACCAGACCGGTGAAGAAGCCGGTCAGCGCGGTGAACGTGGGGTGGTCGCGGTGCCACCAGTCGGGCTGGCGTTCCCGGCTCTCGGCGGAGCCCTCGATCCGCCCCTCGGCAGGGAGATCGGCGGCGCGGTCACTGGTCATGCGGCGGCTCCCGACAGCGAGTTGGCGATAAGGACGCAGGTGCCGGCCAGCCCGATCGAGCTGACAGCGCACCCGATCATCAGGCCGACGGCCCACATCCGAGTCTGCCTGAAGAACAGTAGTGGTGTCGGCAGCAGGAGTGGCACCAGCACGCCGAGTCCGAGCACCACCGTCCCGGACGCCTGGGCATCGACGTTGACGATGACGATCACCACCAGGACCAGTCCGCCCACCCCGAGCACCAGCCCGATCAGGCCACCGAGCAGCACCTGCGCCCACGGCGACGGGCCCAGCGCGGGTCTTCCGTACGGCGGGCCACTGGCGGCGGGCCCCGGGTGGCTGTCCCCCGGGTGGCGGGCCACCCCAGGAGCCCGACGGCACACCGCCGCTCACGACACCGACCGGACGATCCCGGCGAGGCCGAGCGCCACGAGCATGGCGAGATAGGCGAGCACCAGCCGGGTGTCGCCGAGCTTGCACCTCGAGCGCATCAGGCCGGCGCGACGCGCCTTCCAGTAGCCCGCGAACCCCAGCCCGGCGAAGCCGACCAGCGCCACCGGGCCGAGCAGCCAGCCCAGCAGCGCGACCGTGGCGAAGACGCACAGCCGCAGCGGGTCGAACGGCGCTGCCGGGTCCTGCGGGGGCGGCTGCAGGTCCGCGCGGGTCGGGTCGACGAGCCGCGGGTCCCTGCTCACGAACGTCCCCCGGTCGCGGTCGAGATCCGGCTGCGGCTCAGCGGCGCCCAGGCCTGCACCGCACAGAACGGCGCGCACTGGTGATCGCCGGTCTCCTGGTGGACCGTGGCCACGTGCACGCAGCACTGGGTGAGCCGCTCCTCGATCATCGTGTCCATGTCCATGAACGGCTTGACCGTCACCCGCAGCACCCGCTCCCCCAGCATCCGGCGCAGTCGCGGCTGCTGACCGGGCAGCTTCGAGGAGGCCAGGGCGGTGAGCGTGCCGATGCCGAGGTCGCAGTTCTGGCAGATGTCGCGCCAGATCGAGCTCATCGACGGGTGCGACAGCGAGGACTGCTCCGAGAGCAGGTCGAGCAGCGAGCCCTTCACGATCTGCTTCATCGCGTCGGGGATCGTGTCGTCGGCGATCCGGTTGGCCAGCAGGTCGGGCTCGAGGTCGAGCCACTGCTTGAGCCGCTCGTGGCCGATCAGCGCGGTCAGCGAGCGCCAGGAGCCGGAGTCGTCGCGCATGAGGTAGCCCACCGAGCAGCAGTGCGGGTGGGAGCAGGGCAGCGCCGTCAGGTCGCGCCAGGTCACCAGCCCGTTGGTCTGCCCCTCGAGCCGCGCCAGCACCCCGGTGTGGGTCAGCCGGTCCAGCGGGTCGATCGCACCGGACCGTCCGCTGCCGAAGACCGGCTGGATGGTCACGCCCCCGACGTACGGCGTGTCCAGCGCGCGCTTGAGCACGAACCCGATCTCGTCGTCGTTGACCCCCAGCGCCGCCGTCATCGTGAGCGTCGTGAAGACGCCCGCGGCCGAGAGCCGGTCGATCGCCCGGTCCTTGAACCGCCGGATGTCCGCGCCCCGGTGGTACGTCGAGGCCTCGGCCGACCCCCCGTCGTACTGCAGGTAGACCTCGACCCGCTCCCGGTGCCGGGTGAGGAGCGCGAGCAGGGCGTCGTCCTGGGCCACCCGCAGGCCGTTGGTGTTGATCAGGATGCGGACCACGGGCCGCGCCACGACCGCCTCGAGCAGCTCCTCGAGCCACGGGTAGAGCGTGGGCTCTCCACCGGAGAGCATGAGCACGTCGATGCGGCCGTTCTCGCGGGCCAGCCGCGCGTCGATCGAGGCCAGCACCTCCGCCAACGGCGCCACCGAGGCCAGCGCCGGCGAGGACTCCGCGAAGCATGTCGGGCACTTGAGGTTGCAGTGGTCGAGCAGGTCCTCGAGCAGGATGCAGGTGTGCTGGGTCTGCATCTCGGGCAGGCCGTCCTCGTAGGCCTGTGGCACCGGCTTGAAGTTGCCGCGCAGGTCGGGCTCGTGCACCTTCGTGGGCGCGGTCCACTCCTCGAGGTAGCGCAGGATCTCCGGCGACTCGTCGTACATCGTGCGCACCAGGCCGTGGTCGGGACAGCCTCGCTCCAGCCAGATCCTCTGGTCGCGCTCCACCAGCCAGCCGGAGAGCCGGCGCACCTCCGCCAGGGGGCGGTCCGGGCGCTCCTCGTGGCACAGCGGGCAGAACGCGTTGACGTAGCGGTGGATCCGGTCGCCGCGCAGCGGCATGCCCGGACCACGCGTGACCTGGGTGCTCATGGGGAGACCTGTTCTCGAGCGACGGGGGTGACGGCCGAGCGGTAGGCACCGCGGCGGACCTGGACGGCGATGCGGGCCAGCACGATCGGGATCGTGACCAGCAGGAACAGCTGCGGGCGGGTGAGCCCCTCCCAGGCGACCTCGTTGCCCCGCACGAACTCGACGAGGAAGCGGAACACGCCGTACGCCGCGACGTACCAGACGAACGACTCCCCCGACGGCAGCGAGCGCCGGCGCAGCCAGAACCAGAGGACCGCGAACGCCAGCAGGTGGAAGGCGATCTCGTAGACGAACGACGGGTGCAGGGGCACTCCGGCGGGGGCGCCGGTCCCGGCCGCCGCGTCGGCGCCGAGGGTGATCCCCCAGCCGCCGCCGGTCGGTGTCCCCGGCGCCTCGGTGAGCAGGCAGCCGATGCGTCCCACCGCCATGCCGAGCGCGACGGCCGGGGCGAAGAGGTCGCCGGTGCGGGTCCGGTAGCCCACGGCCCGCTTCGCGACGTGGACGCCGAGCCAGGCCCCGACCAGCCCGCCGAGGATCGAGCGGTTGCCGTAGAGCCACTGCTCGGCGAGGGTGGCGTTGGCGCGGAGGTCGACATGCTGCAGCCAGGTGCCGAGACGCATGAAGATCGCGCCCCCCACGACCGCGCCGAGGATCACGATGGCGAGCCGCTCGTCGGTCTGGCCGCGGCGGCGTGCCTCGATCGCGAAGACGGCGCCCGCGACGATGACGCCGAGCAGCACGAAGAGCTGGTGGGTCGGGACCGGCCCGACCGTGGGATACATCGGTGACTAGCCGAGGCTGGGCACGTAGAGCGAGGCACAGACCCCGGCCCCGGCGATCATGCCGATGGAGAGCCCCATCAGGAACCCCGCTCCCATCTGGCGCGTCCGCGGCCGGACCAGCAGCACGATGCCCACCACGAGGGGCAGCGCCGCGAGCGCCACCACGGCGAACGCGACCGGGTCGGAGGTGTACTCGCCGTAGGAGAGGGCCACGCCGGTGAAGAGCGTGACCGCGATCCAGACCCAGCACACGATCACGCCGAGGAACAGGCCGCCGATCACCGGCCCGGCGCGGAGTGGGCGAACGGGCGTTTCCTCGGTGCTCTGTTCTGTCATCGCTGCCCCTTGCGGTTGTGAGCTCGGGTCAGCATGGCACCTGGGACGACTGCGCGAGGTGAGCCCGCGCACTCAGTCCGGCAGCACGATCAGGTCGGGCATCGCCAGACCCGCCCACCGCTCGAGGTCCGGCGGGTTGCCCGTCAGCTCGGCCACGAGCACGGTCCAGGCCGTGCCGTGCCCGACCAGGACGACGTCCTCGCCGGCGTGGACGTCGAGCACGCGACGGACCGCGGGGACCACCCGGTCGCGGCAGGCCGCCAGCGGCTCCCAGCCGTCGTACGCCGGGAGGTCCGGGTTCTCGAAGGCGCGTCGGACGGTGCCGGCGAAGTCCTCGAGCCAGTCGGCGGACTCGCGGACGTGCTCACGCAGGTCGTCGAGCACCCCGACGTCGGACTCGGTGAGCAGCTGGGCGGTGGCGATCGCCTTCGGCTCCGGCGAGCAGAACCAGGTGGCGCGGCGCGGCAGCCGGCCGGACTCCCGCAGGGCCCAGACGTCGTCGAAGCCGGCGGGGTCGAGCTCCCACTGGTGCGGCGCGGCCCCGGGTCGGGGCTCGGACCGGCCGTGCCGGACGAGGAAGAGCGCCACAGTCAGAACACGAGGTAGTGCAGCAGCAGCCAGATCGGTGCGACGGTGGCCAGCAGGGAGTCGAGCCGGTCCATCAGCCCGCCGTGGCCGGGGATGACGTGGCTCATGTCCTTGATGCCGAGGTCACGCTTGATGACCGACTCGCACAGGTCGCCCAGCGTGGCCATCACCACCGCGATCAGGCCCAGGACGATGCCGACCCACCAGTCACCGTCGAGCAGGTAGACCACCAGCGCCCAGCCGGCAACGACGCAGAAGATCATCGAGCCGACGAAGCCCTCCCACGACTTCTTGGGAGAGATGACCGGTGCCATCGGGTGCTTGCCGAACAGCACGCCCGCGACGTAGCCCCCGATGTCCGAGGCGATCGTGACCAGGATGAAGGTGATGATCCCCTGCACACCGGCGTCGTGGATCCCGCCGGCGTCGCGCCAGCCGCCCTCCGCGAGCAGCAGGGCGACGAAGGAGCCCAGGAACGGCACGTAGACGAGGGTGAAGACCGACGCGGTGGCGTTCTTGACGTAGCCGTCGATCCCGCGCCGGAGCAGCCACAGCATGATCACCAGCGCGCTGACCGCCGTCGCGGTGACCAGCGCCGGGGCGCCGTAGAAGTAGGCCACGACCACCATGACCACGCCGCCCAGCATCAACGGCTGCTCGGGCAGGTCGATCTCCTTGGCGAGGAAGCCCTTGCGCAGCTCCCAGACCGCGACCACGACGGCCGCCGCCACGATCAGCATGAACGCGGGCTTCCAGAAGAACAGCGACGCGGCGACCGCCCCCAGGAGCACGACAGCCGAGGCCACGGCGGCGCGCAGGTCGCGGCCGGCACGGCCGTGGTTCTTCTGCGGCGGCGCCGCGGCGGGCACGGGAGAGGTGTCGGTCATCATCAGGGTGCTCAGACTTCGAGCAGCTCGGCTTCCTTGTTCTTCAGCATCTCGTCGACGGCGTCGGTGTGCTTCTTGGTCATCGCGTCGAGCCGCTTCTCGGCACCCGTCACGTCGTCCTTGCCGACCTCGCCGTCCTTCTCGAGCTTCTCGAGCCCCTGCTTGGCCGTGCGTCGCAGGTTACGGATCGCGACCCGACCGTCCTCGGCCTTGGCCTTGGCGATCTTGATGTACTCCTTGCGGCGCTCCTCGGTGAGCTCCGGGAACACGCAGCGCAGCATCTTGCCGTCGTTGGACGGGTTGACGCCCAGGTCGGAGTCGCGGATCGCCCGCTCGATGTTGCCCATCGCACCGACGTCGTAGGGCTGGATCAGGATGATCCGGGCCTCCGGCGCGGTGAACGACGCCAGCTGCTGCAGCGGGGTCGGCGAGCCGTAGTAGTCGACGGTGATCTTGCTGAACATGCTCGGCGTCGCCCGCCCGGCGCGGATCGCCGCGAACTCCTCGCGCGTCGCCTCGACCGACTTGTCCATCTTGCCGTCGGCCTCGTTGAGGATGTCGTTGATCACGGGTTCTCCTAGCTGGTCTGTGGATGATGCGGTCGGCAGCGGCGGCTCAGTCGCGCGACAGCGTCGTGCCGATCTTCTCACCCGTGACCGCGCGACCGATGGTGCCGGGCTCGGAGAGGTTGAACACGATCATGTCGAGGTCGTTGTCGCGGGCCAGGCTGACCGACGTCGCGTCGGCGACCTTCAACCCACGGGTGAGGAACTCGTCGTAGGTCAGGCTGTCGAACTTCACCGCGGCGGGGTTCTTGTGCGGGTCGGAGTCGTAGACGCCGTCGACACCCTGCTTGCCCATCAGGATCACCTGGCAGCGGGTCTCCAGTGCGCGCTGGGCCGCGACGGTGTCGGTCGAGAAGAACGGCATGCCGGCGCCGGCGCCGAAGATCACGACGCGACCCTTCTCGAGGTGCCGGATCGCGCGGCGCGGGATGTAGGGCTCGGCGACCTGGCCCATCGTGATGGCCGTCTGCACGCGCGTCTCCACGCCGTGCTTCTCGATGAAGTCCTGGAGGGCCAGGCAGTTCATGACCGTGCCCAGCATGCCCATGTAGTCGGCGCGGGCACGTTCCATCCCCCGCTGCTGGAGCTCGGCCCCGCGGAAGAAGTTGCCCCCGCCCACGACGATCGCGACCTCCACGCCGGAGCGGGCCACGTCGGCGATCTCGCGCGCGATGTTGTTGATGACGTCGAGGTCGAGGCCGACCTTCCCGCCGCCGAACACCTCGCCCGACAGCTTGAGCAGGACTCGCTTGTATCCGGTCACGGGCAGCTCCTTCGAATGGCAAGGGTGTGCAGACGCGAGAAGGCCGGTCCGATGATCAGGATCTGAGTCATCGAACCGGCCTCCTCACGTACGTCTGGCGCCACTATTACACGTGGTCGAATCGATCAGGCGCCGACCTCGAAGCGGGCGAACCGCTTCAGGCTGGTGCCGGCCTCGTCGAGGACGGACTTGACGGACTTCTTGTTCTCGGTGACCGACGGCTGCTCGAGCAGCACGACGTCCTTGAAGAAGCCGTTGAGGCGACCCTCGGTGATCTTCGCGATCGCCTGCTCGGGCTTGCCCTCCTCGCGGGAGGTGGCCTCGGCGATCTCGCGCTCCTTGGCGACGACGTCCGCGGGGACCTCGTCACGCGTGAGGTACTTCGGGCGCATCGCGGCGACCTGCATCGCGGCGCCGCGGGCGGCGTCCTCGTTGCCGTCGTACTCGACCAGCACGCCGACGGCCGGCGGCAGGTCAGCGGCACGCTTGTGCATGTAGACCACGACCGGACCGTCGAAGTAGGCCACGCGGCCGAGCTCGATCTTCTCGCCGATCGTCATTGCCAGGTTCGCGACGACATCGCCGACGGTGGAGCCGTCGAGCTCGACGGCCTTGAGGGTCTCGGTGTCGCCGGCCTTGGCCTGGTCGGCGGCGTCGGCGATCTTCTGGGCGACGGCGATGAACTCGGCACCCTTCGCGACGAAGTCGGTCTCGCAGTTGAGCTCGACCAGCGCGCCGCCGGAGGTGGCGACCAGCCCGGCGGTGGCCTCGCGGGTCTCGCCACGCTCCTGCGCCTTCTTGCCGAGCTTGATGCGGATGAGCTCGGAAGCCTTGTCCATGTCGCCGTCGGCCTCGTCGAGCGCCTTCTTGCAGTCCATCATGCCGGCGCCGGAGAGCTCACGGAGCTTCTTGACGTCGGCTGCGGAGACGTTAGCCATGATCCTTCTTCCCTCTGAGTGTGTGTGAAGTCGGGCGGTCACCGGGCGCCGTCGTACGCCGGCAGCACCTGCCGGCGTACGACGAGCGTGGTCTGACCGTCAGGCCTTGGCCTCGTCGGCGGCGGGCTCGTCGGCCTTCGCCTCGTCGGCGGCAGGCTCGTCGGCCTTCGCCTCAGCGGCGGCAGGCTCGTCGGCCTTGGCCTCGGCGGCGGGCTCGTCGGTCGCAGCCTCGGCAGCGTCGGTCGCCTCGGCGGCCTCGGACGCGGCACCGGTGGCCTCGGACGCGGGGGTCTCGGCGGCAGCGTCGCCACCGGTCGCCTCGACGGCGGCCTTCTCGGCGTCGCCACCGAGCAGCTCGCGCTCCCACTCGGCCAGGGGCTCCTCGGCGCCGACCTCGGCCGCACCCTCGCTGCCGGCCTTGGCGCCGGAGCGGGCGATGAGGCCCTCGGCGACGGCGTCAGCGATGACCCGGGTCAGCAGGCCGACGGCGCGGATCGCGTCGTCGTTGCCGGGGATCGGGAAGTCGACCAGGTCGGGGTCGCAGTTGGAGTCCAGGATGCCGATGATCGGGATGCGCAGCTTGCGCGCCTCCTCGACGGCGAGGTGCTCCTTGTTGGTGTCGACGATCCACACCGCGGAGGGGGTGCGGCTCATCTCACGGATACCGCCGAGCGACTTGTTCAGCTTGTCGCGCTCGCGGCGCATCTGGAGCAGCTCCTTCTTCGTGCGGCTGCTGCCGGCCACGTCGTCGAAGTCGATCTCGTCGAGCTCCTTGAGGCGGTTGATCCGCTGGTGCACCGTCTGGAAGTTGGTGAGCATGCCACCGAGCCAGCGCTGGTTGACGTAGGGCATCCCGACGCGGGTCGCCTGCTCGGCGATCGCCTCCTGGGCCTGCTTCTTGGTGCCCACGAACATCACGGTGCCGCCCTTGGCGACGGTCTCCTTGATGAAGGCGTACGAGCGGTCGATGTAGGCCAGCGACTGCTGCAGGTCGATGATGTAGATGCCGTTGCGCTCGGTCATGATGAAGCGCTTCATCTTCGGGTTCCAGCGACGGGTCTGGTGTCCGAAGTGGACGCCGCTCTCGAGGAGCTGGCGCATGGTGACGACTGCCATGATGTTGTTCTCCTGGTGGGTGGAGGCATCACCGTGCGTCCGCCCTTGAATCAGGACGGACCGGTGGTGACTCCGGTCGTTTTCAGTTGCCACGACCGACGGGAGCCGGTCGTCCTGACGCCTGCGCGCGATCCCACCCGGCGCGAGCCGGGACCGAGGATCGTCGCCCACGGGTGATCGGGGTCCAGGAGTTCGGGCCCCGTCGTGGTCTGCGAGCGTGCGAAGTCAATCCGCAAGGATTGCTGCCCCAGCGTAGTCGACCGGCGCGCCCACCCGCCAATCGGAGACCGGGCGGGCCAAGAGCCCTCCACAGGCGCTCCCACCGCGACATTCTCCCCAGTCCCCCGGCCACGGCGAGCGCCTCCTCATGCCGGCGGGCAGGGTCGGCCCATGTCCCGCACGGAGTCACCCGCCACCGACCTCCTGCCCCGGCGCCTCGGGTCCCCGCTGGCAGTCGTCCTGAGCGCGGTCCTGGGGGTGGTCCTGGTCCTGTCGGGGCCCGCCCGGGCGCTCGGTGCTCCCCCTGATCCGGTGGGCGTGTGGCCGCTGGACCCGGTGCCCGAGGTGGTGACGGGCTTCGACGCTCCGTCGTCGCCCTGGGGCGCCGGTCACCGGGGTGTGGACCTGCTCGGCACGGTCGGCAGCCCCGTGCGCGCCGCGCTCGCGGGCCGGATCACCTTCGCGGGGCGGCTCGCGGGTCGCGGGGTCGTGGTCGTCGACCACGGCGAGACCCGCACGACCTACGAACCCGTCAGCGCCACGGTCGAGGTGGGCACGAGGGTCAGGGCCGGGGCCACGATCGGGGTCCTGGAGCTGGCCGGGTCGCACTGCTTCCCGCGGGCCTGCCTGCACTGGGGCTGGCTGCGCGGCACGACGTACCTCGACCCGCTGCTGCTGGTCGGCGCGGGTCCCGTGCGTCTGCTCCCGCTCTGGCGGCAGGAGCCGATCGGGCTGTCGCCGGTCCGGTCGCTGGCGCCACCCGTGGCCCGCTGGGCCCCGCCGCTGCCGCCGTACGCCGCGTGGCGCCCGCCGATCGCGGCCCTCCCCGGCGCTCAGGCGCGGGGGTGTGCCTGCTGGTAGGCCCGTCGGAGCCGATCGGTGGTGACGTGGGTGTAGAGCTGGGTCGTCGCCAGTGAGGCGTGCCCGAGCAGCTCCTGGACCGACCTCAGGTCGGCTCCGCCCTCCAGCAGGTGCGTCGCGGCGGTGTGCCGCAGTCCGTGCGGGCCGATGTCGGGGGCACCCGGGACCTCGGCGATCCGCTGGTGCACGAGCGTGCGGACGGCGCGCTGGTCGATCCGGCGACCGCGGGCACCGAGGAACAGCGCGGCTCCGGCGCCGTCGACCCGCAGCTGGGGGCGGCCGTGGGCCAGCCAGCGCTCGAGGGCCCGGGCGGCGGGGTGACCGAAGGGCACCGAGCGCTCCTTGCGGCCCTTGCCGAAGACGCGCACCACGTTGCGGTCCCGGTCGACGTCGTCCAGGTCGAGGCCGACCAGCTCTCCCACCCGGATGCCGGTGGCGTAGAGCAGCTCCAGCATCGCGACGTCTCGCACCCCGATCGGGCTGCCGTCGTCGGCCAGGGCGGCGGCGGCCCGGATCAGGTCCGCCGCCTCGTCCGCGCGCAGCACGGGTGGCAGGGACTTGTGGGCCTTGGGGGACCCCAGGCTGGCGCCGGCATCGGTCTCGGCGCGCCCGGTGCGGACCAGCCAGCCGGTGAACACCCGGGCCGCCGTGGCTCGCCGGGCGATCGTGGTGCGCGAGCGCCCCAGGGTCTGCTGCTTGGCCAGCCAGCTGCGCAGCGTGCGCAGGTCGAGGCCGGCGACCCCGGTGTGGCCGAGCCGCGCCGCGTGCTCCAGCAGGCCGGCCACGTCGCCGACGTAGGCACGCACGGTGTGGGCGGCAAGGTCCCGCTCGGAGGTCAGGTGTCGCTCGTAGTCGCCGAGGACCCTGGCCATGGGCTCGGGCAGGTCTTCCGCCTCGCCACTCTCCGCCACGCGTCGAGTCTAGGCTCGCGGACCGCCCGGTCAGGTGTGCGCGAGCGCGGCGAGCCGCCAACCGTGCTCCGACTCCTCGACCAGGCCGCAGGCCCGCAACCGGGTCAGCGCCGAGCGGACCTCGACCAGGCCGAGTCCGGCCGTCCGCGCGATCGAGTCGGCCCGCACGCTCGAGGCGACCGGGACGGCGTCGAGCACCTGCTGCTGGCGCAGCGTGAGCCGGTCACGGGGGCGCTCGCGCCCACGCGGCACCTCGACGAGGTGCTCCCCCGCACTGCCGACGATCTCGAGCACCTCCTCGCCCGACGTCACCAGGGTCGCGGCGCCGGTCCGGATCAGCTGGTGGACACCCTGCGACGGGGCGCTGGTGACCGGGCCGGGCACCCCGAGCAGCGGCCGGTTGAGCCGGCTGGCCCAGTTGGCGGTGTTCAACGCCCCGCTCCGCAGCGCCGCCTCCACAACCACGGTGCCGCGCGAGAGCGCGGCGATCAGGCGGTTGCGGGCCAGGAACCGGAGCCGGGTCGGCGAACAGCCGGGCGCCAGCTCGGACACCACGGCGCCCTCGGCCGCCAGGTGGTCGAGCAGGTTCTTGTGGGCCACCGGGTAGGCGCGGTCCACGCCGCACGCGAGAACGGCGACGCTGGGGCCGCCGACGGCGAGGGCTCCCCGGTGGGCGGCCTGGTCGATGCCGAACGCGGCACCCGACACCACCCCGACGCCGGCGCGCGCCACGACGGCGCCGATCTCGGCGGCGACGTCTGCGCCGTAGGTGGTGGCCGAGCGGGACCCGACGATCGAGACCGTCTCGGTCAGCTGGTCGAGGCGGAGCGGTCCGCGCACCCACAGCCCGATCGGGGGGCCGCCGCGGTTCTGGACCGGCTCGGCGGCAGCCAGCCCGTCGACCTGGTGCGGCCACTCGTCGTCGGACGGGATCACGAACCGGATGCCGAGCCGGGCGGCGAGGTCGAGGTCGCGGGTGGGGTCCATGGCCGAGAGCCGGGCGGCGATGTCGGTCAGCAGGCCCTCGAGGTCGCGCTCTGCGGTGAGGTGCTCGTGGACCTGCACCGCGCCCAGCTCGTCGACGAGGCCGGACAGTCGCGGGTCCCCCGGTTCGGTCAACCGGCTGAGGGCCACCCGGGCGAGACGTTCGTCGAGGCTCATCCGGCCCTCCTCTCCAGGGTCGCGAGCAGCAGGGGCTCCCCGGCACGCAGCCGCAGCGCGACGTCCACCTCGACCAGCCCGGGGTGGTCGACCCGGTGCAGGTCGGCCACGGTCCAGGCCAGCCGGTGGACGCGGGCGGCACCGCGGCGGGTCAAGCGGCCGGCGTACAGCTCGTCGTCGACCAGCCGTTGGGCGTCGTCGGCGAGCGGCCACCGCTCGCGGAGCAGCGGCCCCGGGGCCTGCCCGTTGAGGCGCCAGCTGCATTCGCGGTAGCGGGCGTCCTGTCGCAGCCGCGCCTGCTCGACCCGGGCGCGCACGGCGGCCGAGGGCTCGGGGACGTCGAACCGGTCGCCGCCCGTGTGCGGGCGCAGCGGCACCAGGTTGCGCACGATGTCGATGCGATCGGCGATCGGCCCGGTGATGCGGAGCCGGTAGTCGCGCCGCTTGACCTCCGAGCATCGGCAGCTGTTGGCGCGAGCGTCGGGGTGGTAGTCGCCACAGGGGCACGGGTTGCAGGCGAGCACCACCATCCCGCGGGCCGGGAGGGTCACCGACTCCTCCTGCCGCGCGATGGAGACGTCGCCGCTCTCGAGCGGTTGTCGCAGCGCCTCGATCACGTCGGTGCGAAAGAGCGGGAACTCGTCGAGGAACAGCACCCCGCAGTGGGCCCGGCTGATCTCGCCGGGGCGGATCTGCCCGCTGCCGCCCCCGAGCAGGCTGGCCTTGCTCGCGTCGTGGTGCGGGGCCGAGAACGGCGGTCGGGTCAGCATGCCGTCTGCGGGCTCGAGGGTGCCGGCCAGCGAGTGGACCGCGGTCAGCTCGAGGGACTCCTCGGGCGTGAGGTCCGGCAGGATGCCGGGGATCCGCTCGGCGATGCTGGTCTTGCCGGAGCCCTTCGGCCCGGAGAGGAGCAGGTGGTGCCCGCCCGCAGCGGCGACCTCGACGGCGTACCGCGCGTCGGCCATGCCGAGCAGGTCGGCCAGGTCCACCTCCTCCATGCGTCGCTCGCCTCGCCAGGAGAGCAGCTGGGAACCCGACATCGGCACCACGGGCGCCGCGTCCGGGACCTCCTCGCCCCGCAGCTCGGCGACCACCTGACCGAGTGACCGCATGCCCAGGACCGTCATGTCCGGCACCATCGAGGCCTCGCGGGCCTGGGGCTCCGGGACGAAGACCCGGCGGATCCCTCGCTCGGCGGCCGCCAGCACCATCGGGAGCACCCCCGGCACCGACCGCATCTCGCCGGCGAGGGTCAGCTCACCGATGAAGGCGGTCGCCTCCAGCGCCGAGCGCGGCACGTCGCCCGCCGCGGCCAGCACGGACACGGCGATCGCGACGTCGAAGTGGGTGCCCCGCTTCAGCAGGTCGGCAGGCGCCAGCAGGATCGTGATCCGCCGGGTGGCCGGCCAGGTGAGGCCACTGTTGACGATGGCCATCCGGCAGCGGTCACGCGCCTCGTTCAGGGAGGCGTCGGGCCGCCCGACCAGGGTGGTGCCGACCTGGCCCGGGGAGACGTCGGTCTGCACGTCGATCAGGTGGCCCATCGCCCCGTGCAGGGAGACGGTGTGGGTGGTCGCGAAGGGCATCAGCCGATCCCCCGCACGTGGTCGATGAGCGAGGCGCCGCGCCGCGGCCGCACGATCGCGACCATGTCGATGCGCACGTCCTGGGCGGCGACGCCGCGTTCGGTCAGCCAGCGGGTGGCCAGCCTGCGCAGCCGGGCGACCTTGATGTCGGTCACGGCCTCGTGGGGAGTGCCGCAGATCGTGCTGCTGCGGGTCTTGACCTCGCAGACCACCAGCACGTCCCCGTCACGCAGCACGAGGTCGATCTCCCCCGCGTCACAGCGCCAGTTGCGGTCGAGCAGCACCATCCCCTGCGCCACCAGGTGCCGCGCGGCCAGGGACTCGCCGTACGCCCCGAGGGCTTGCCGTATCGCGGCCGTTGCCGATCCAGTCATCTCGTGACCTCCTCGCCGTCCAAGGTCGCCGGTTCCGGGGACGAAGTCGCGCCAGCCGAAGCGGTCGTGTGGAGGAAGGCGCAGGGAACGCCCCTGTGGACGGCTGCTGGCTGTCAGCCCCGCAACGCGGGGCTGTCGCAGCTGGGGCGGGCGATGCCGTAGAGGTCGGCGCCGGCGGCGTGGATGCCCAGGAGCTGTGCGGTGGGCGTCAGGATGCTGTTGAGGCTCGTGACGAGTGGGTTCAGGGCGTCGGTGACGATGTCGGTGGTCAGCTGGTTGAGCACGGTGGTGATCGACGAGGCCGGCAGCGTGATGGCGACTCCGCCGATCTTCGCGACCACGTTGGTGACGTCCGTCGAGTCGAGCACGACGGACGGCAGGACCACCCCGCCCGAGGTGCCCGCGGTCTGGGGCTCGGCGTAGGTGTGCGGAGGAACCGTGTAGGTCGCCGTCGAGGTGTACGCCGGCGCCGAGGCCGACGTGCCGAGGGCGACATCCATCGCGAGGGTCACCTTGGTGCTGGACAGGATCGGGATGCCGAGGATCGTCCCACTCAGCCCCAGGTCGGTCGCCTTGACGTCTCCCGAGAGGTGCACGGGAGCGGTCATCGCGGCCCGGCCCAGACTGCGGGTCACCGCCACGTCGATCGACTCGGGGTCCGAGAGGGTCGCCGCCCCGCAGTCGATGACCGCGAGCTGACCGGTCGCGCTGGCCAGGTCGACGTCGACGACGATGTTCGTCTCGGAGCTCTGCAGTCCCAGGCCGGACAGCGTGAACTGGTGGAGGGGAAGGGTCGTCGCCAACTTCATCTGGGCGGTCTTCGCCACCACCCCCACGGACCCGCACGCCATCTGCGGCTGCTCGATCACCCGGAAGTCCACGGAAGCGGGCTGCGAGATCTTCGGCTCGCGGATGAGTAGCGAGGCGGCCAGCAGGTTGGTGCCGTTCACCAGGAAGGCGGACCCCGCGACCAGGTCGAGCAGGTTGAGACTGCTGGCCAGTGCGGCGTTGTTGCCGCTGCTGATGTTGACGAGGCTTGCGAAGGCAATCGTGGCAGTTGAGCTGACCTTGGCCGCGAGCGCGTTCAGCACGGTGACGTCCGCAGCGTCCCCACCCCTGGCCTGCAGGGCCCTGGCCGAGGCGAGGTAGAGGTCGGCCAGCCTGACGTTGTTCAGGGCGATGAGCGCGTCGACGGTGCCGACCCCGAGCTGGCCCGCGAGCTCGAGCAAGGTGATCGAGGCGTTGGCCAGCCCGGTGTAGCTCAGCGCGCTCACGTCCAGGGCATCACCGACCAGGCTGTCGAGCAGCGCGGAGTTCCCGGAGCTCAGCGCCAGCGCGTAGGAGCCGAGCCGGAAGCACGCGACGGACTGGGAGTTGCCGATCGCCGTGCGGCTGGCGCCTCCGCTGCCCGTGGTGAAGGCGAAGTCGACTGCTGTCCTGGCGGTCACCAGGACCGCCTCCGGCGCCGCGGTCCCCGACACCTCCTGGACCACCCCGTTCACCGTCACCGGACGGTTGTCGGCGTCGAGGTCGACCAGCTGGGCGGTGACCGTCGGCGGGTCCCCCAGGGTGTCGTCGTCGTTGCGGTCCTTGCTCTGGGCCAACGCCGTGGCCAGGCTCAGCTTGCCGGCTCCCCCGGCGCCGATGTCCTGGGCGCTGCGGCCGTCGATCAACCGGGCCAGGTCCAGCGCCACCGCGTCGGCGAGAGCCTGCATGTCACGGCGGGCGACGCGCTGCATCCCGATGTCCACGGTGAACGCGGCGATCACCAGCAGCAGCGCCAGCATCAGTGCAACGAACGGGAAGATGACTCCCCGCTCGTCCTTCGCGCGCCTCATCAGCTGACCTCGGCGACGGCGGCGTAACCGAGGTGGGACGGCAGGGTCACGCCGAGGCCGGGGAACGTGGGAATCGGCGAGTGGTCCTTGTAGAGGTAGTCGAGACTCACGGTCACGCACTGCTTGGAGCCGTTGTTGGCACACGCGGCGATGGCGATGGCGCAGGTCCCGGTGGTGGCGCCGTTGCGCTTCATGCTCGTACCGGAGCAGGACACGCCGTAGCTGCCCAGGGCCTGGTTCACCGCGTTGATGGCGGCGGTCGTCTTCTGCGCCGTGGTGTACGTCGACGGGGCCACGGCCGCGGCCCTGGCACCCTCAGCCGCTCCCTGGCTGAGCGACTGCCGGAAGCTCAACATGTAGCCGTAGCTGATGATCCCGAACAGGATCAGGCAGAGGAACGGCACCACGAGGGCGAACTCGACGGCCGCGGCACCCCGCTCGGGGCGTTGGCGCGTGGATCCCCAGGCCGACATCGGACCCCCTGTAGGCGCACAACCGGCAGCGGCCCCCACCGCCCTTGTCCCCCGACTGGACGTTAGGGCCCCGGAGCGGGAAACGCCCGCGATGCCCGTCGAGGTCTAGACCGGACTGTCAGACCTTCGGTGGGTCGATGTCGGCAGGGCTGAGCTCCTCGACGTTCACGTCCTTGAACGTCAGGACCTTGACGTTCTTGGCGAAGCGGGCCGGGCGGTACATGTCCCAGACCCACGCGTCGCTCATGGAGACCTCGAAGAACACGTCCCCGGCCTCGGTGCGGGCCTTCACGTCGACCTGGTTGCAGAGGTAGAAACGACGGTCGGTCTCGACGACGTACTTGAAGATGGCCACCACGTCGCGGTACTCGCGATAGAGGGTGAGCTCCATCTCGGTCTCGTACTTCTCGAGATCCTCGGCACTCATGACATCTCCTCCACGTCTTCATTCTGCACACCGGGGGAAGCCTCGAGCCCCGCGGCCCGCCGTACGTTCACGAAACGCCTCCGGTGGACCGGGCACGGACCGTGCTCGGTGAGTGCCGCACTGTGCACGTCGGTGATGTAGCCCTTGTGGGTCTTGAAGTCGTACGCCGGCCACTCACGGTCGAGCTCGCACATGATCCGGTCCCGGGTCACCTTGGCGAGCACCGAGGCGGCCGCGATGCACGCGGCGACGCGGTCCCCCTTCCAGACCGCCAGTCCGGGAACGCCGAGGCCGTCGACGGGGAAGCCGTCGGTGAGGACGTACGACGGCGGCAGGTCCAGGAGCGCGACCGCCCGCCGCAGCGCCTCGACGTTGGCCACGTGCATGCCGAGCCGGTCGCACTCCTCGTGCGAGACGACGACCACCGACCACGACAGCGCCCGCTCGACGATGTGGTCGTAGCAGCGCTCACGCGCCTTCTCGGTCAGCAGCTTGGAGTCCGCCAGCCCCGGGATCACCCCGGCCCTGCCCGCGGGAAGGATCGCGGCCCCGGCGACCAGCGGCCCCGCGCACGCCCCGCGGCCGGCCTCGTCCACCCCGGCGATCGGCTCGATGTCGTGCCGGCGGAGCGCGCGCTCGTAGCCGTAGAGGCCGGCGTCGCGGCGTACGGTCGAACCTCGGGGAAGGTCGCTCACGGATGCCTCGGGGGTCCTTCGTCGAAGACGTTCAGGGGCGTTGGGGCCGTTCAGGGGGCAGGCACGTCCGCGAACGTGTCGGGACGATGCAGCCAGCTGAACCGGTCACTCGGCCACAACAGCACGAAAACCTTGCCGACCACCAGATCGACAGGGACGAACTCGTCGCCCGGGACACAGTCGGTGTCGTCCGGCGAGCACATGTGGACGCTCGAGTCCGCTGAGTGCCCCCGGTTGTCGCCCATCACGAAGATGCGGCCCTCCGGGACCGGCCCCGCCGTCCAGGCGTTGGGGCCGCAGCTGCCGACCATCGGGCCGTTGCAGTCGGTGCCGGGGTCCTTCTTGACGTAGTCGTCCTCGTTGAGCGGGACGCCGTTGACGGTGATCCGGCCCTGCTTGTCGCAGCACTTGATCACGTCGCCGGCGACGCCGATCACCCGCTTCACGAGGTGCCCGCCGGAGGGGTAGAGACCGATCTTGGCCATCAGCTGGGTGATGCCGTTGGCGGGGCCGGCCGCCTCGTCCTGGCTGAGCCAGTCGCCCGGGTCCTTGAACACCACGACGTCGCCACGCTGGGGACCGTCGCCGAACCAGTAGGACACCTTCTGGACCAGGATCCGGTCGTTCTTGACCAGGCCCGGCTCCATCGACTCCGACGGGATGTAGAACGCCTGGACGAACAGCGCCTTGATGACGATGGCGAGGACCAGCGCGATCCCGAGCAGCAGAAGGGTCTCCTGCCAGATCGGCAGGTGCTTCTTCGTCGCGGAACGCGAAGACCGCGACCCCGCCTCGCCGGATTCGACGATGGACGATGGGTCGCGGTCTTGGGAAGTCACGCGCAGAGCGTAAACGAGTGCCGGACTGAGACGTGCTCAGGCCTCGCGGCGCTCCTTGATCTTGGCAGCCTTGCCGCGCAGGTTGCGCAGGTAGTAGAGCTTCGCGCGACGCACGTCACCGCGGGTGACGATCTCGATCTGCTCGAAGATCGGGGAGTTCAGCGGGAAGGTGCGCTCGACGCCCACGCCGAACGAGACCTTGCGGACCGTGAAGGTGCGGCCGATGCCGGAGCCCTGCACGCGGAGCACGACGCCCTGGAAGATCTGGACACGCGAGCGGGTGCCCTCGACGACCTTCACGTGGACCTTGATGGTGTCACCGGCGCGGAAGGCCGGGACGTCGTCGCGCTTGATCGCGTTGCCGAGCTCGGTGATGACGTTGTTGCTGGTCATTGTTCTCCTCACGGGTGCCACAGGTCAGCCGCGGAATAGGTGCGATGCGGTGTGGCCCGGTCTGGTGGCCGGCGGCGCCGTGCTCCCCCTGCGGCAGGAGCCTGACGCGGATCCCCCGCCCAGAACGAGAGTTCCTCGGGGCGATCCATCTTTGGCCGACTGAGCCAAGGGATGAGTCTGCCACAGGGCCGTCGTACGCCGGAAATCGAGGTGGTCCGGGCCCGAACTAGGCCGAGGCGCGGGCCTTGGTGAGGCGTACGGCGCCGGGTGCGGGCCGCCCGACCTGGCGGTAGCCGGCCTTCTTGGACATCTTCAGGGTGCGGGTGCTGGCGGCGCCGGTGACCAGCTCGTACGACGTGGCCGCGGCGGGCGCGGCCTGCTCGACGCAGCCGAGGAGCATCCGGCCCAGCCCGCGGCCCTGCAGGTCGGGGGCCACCATCAGCCGGCCGATCTCCCAGGCGGTGCCGTGCAGGCGGCCCCGGACCGCGCCGACGAGCCGACCCTCACTGCGGGCGACGAAGACGGTCCCCTCCGCAGTCCACGCCCGGACCTCGTCGAGGGTCTCGGTGAGGGCGTCGACCTCGAGCTCCGGGTTGGCCTGCTGCTCCTGGACGAAGCAGGCGCGCTGGAGGGTGAGCAGCTCGCCGGCGTCGGAGGGCTGGACCAGCCGTACCTGCACGTCGTCGAGCAGCCGGGCCGGGTGCGCCAGGTCGGGGCGGCGCTCCGCGGTGCGGCGCACGGCCTGGTCGTGGCGCCACGCCTCGATCGCACCGTGGTCACCCGACAGCAGGACGGGAGGGACGTCGAGCCCGCGCCAGGTGGCCGGCTTGGTGTAGACGGGGTACTCCAGGAGCCCGTCCTCGTGGGACTCCTCGGTGAGCGACGCCGGGTTGCCCATGAAGCCCGGGATCAGGCGGACGACGGCCTCGGTGATGGCCAGCGCCGCCACCTCTCCCCCGTTGAGCACGTAGTCGCCGATCGAGATCTCGAGGACCTCGGCCCGGGTGCGCGTGTGGTCGAGCACGCGCTGGTCGATGCCCTCGTAGCGACCGCACGCGAACACCAGCCGCTCCCGGCCCGCCAGCTCGCGCGCCGTGGCCTGGGTGAACGGCGTCCCCGACGGGGTCGTGAAGACGACCGTGGGCCGCTCGTCGGTGGTCGGGACCAGCTCGTCGAGCGCCTCGCCCCACGGCTCGGGCTTCATCACCATGCCGGCGCCGCCGCCGTACGGCGTGTCGTCGACGGTGTGGTGCCGGTCGTGGGCCCACCGGCGCAGGTCGTGCACGTGGATGTCGAGGAGCCCCTTGTCGCGGGCCTTTCCGGCGAGCGACAGCTCGAGGGGGGCGAGGTAGTCGGGGAAGATCGTGAGGACGTCGATCCTCACTGCTCGTCCTCGGGCAGGGGTGCGACCAGCCCGGGCCGGTCGGCGATGACGACGCGCCCGCCCGCGACGTCCACCTCGGGCACGAGGGCCTTGACGAACGGCACCAGGGTGCTGCGCCCGTCGAGCGCCCGCACGGCGAGGAGGTCCTGCGCGCCGCCGTGGACCAGCGCCGTCACCTCGCCCAGGTGGGTGCCGTCGACGTCGTACGCCGCCAGCCCGACCAGCTGGTGGTCGTAGTACTCGTCGGGGTCCTCGGGGGTGGCGTCAGCGGGGACCGTGGCGTGCAGCACGATCCCGCGGGCCGCCTCGGCGGTGGTGCGGTCGGTCAGCTCCTCGAAGGTGACCAGCAGGGTCGACTGGTGCCACCGGGCCCGGCCGACGGTCAACGCGGTCAGCCTGCTGGCAGATCCGGGCGGCGGCTCGGCGCGCAGCACCGCGCCGGGCGCGAAGCGGCGCTCGGGCTCGTCGGAACGGACGTCCACGGTCACCTCACCGCGCACGCCGTGCGGCTTGCCGATCCGGCCGACCACGAGCTCGATCGTCTCCACGTGTTCTCCTCGAAATACCGAATGGGTGCCGCCCCCGGGGGGACGGCACCCATTCAAGCGGTTTGCTCTGGCGGGCCGGTTGGTCAGCGACGACGGTCGACGTCGACGAAGTCGACGCGAGCGCCGCCCCGCCCGGCGAGCGCCGAGACCACGGTGCGGAACGCCGTGGCCGTGCGACCGCCTCGACCGATCACCTTGCCGAGGTCATCGGGGTGGACCCGGACCTCGAGCATCGAGCCGCTGCGCAGCTGCTTCTCATGCACGGTGACGTCGTCCGGGTGCTCGACCACGCCGCGTACCAGGTGCTCGAGAGCATCGGCGAGCATGACGCTCAGTGCTCCGTCTTCTCGGTGCCCTCGGCGGCCTCGGCCTCGGTGGCCGCACCCTCGGGGGTCTCGGAAGCGGGAACCGGTGCCGGGGCCTCCTCGGCGGCGGGCTCGGCCGGGGTCTCCTCGGCAGCCGCCTCCGCGGGCTTCTCGGTCTTCTCGGCCTTCTCGGTCTTCTTCGCAGCAGACTTCTTGGTCACCGCGTCGCCCTTGGGCTCGCTGTTGGCTTCCTTGAGCGCCTCGTTGAAGATCTCGAGCTTGTCGCGCTTGGGCTCGGCCACCCGGAGGGTGCCCTCGGTGCCCGGGAGTCCCTTGAAGGTCTGCCAGTCGCCGGTGATCTTGAGGATGGCCTCGACGGCCTCGGTCGGCTGCGCGCCGACACCCAGCCAGTACTGCGCCCGGTCAGAGGTGACCGCGATGAACGACGGGTCCTCCTTGGGGTGGTACTTGCCGATCTCCTCGAGGACGCGACCGTCACGCTTCTTGCGTGAGTCGACGACGACGATGCGGTACTGCGGCACCCGGATCTTGCCCAGGCGCTTCAAACGGATCTTGACGGCCACGTTGGTGGTGTCTCCTTGACAGTTGTGTGGGGTGAGATTTCCGTGTCCAGGTGGGGACCGGGTCGGGAATCTCGGGTGGGCCTTGCCGCGTCCGGATGAGAGGGTCCGGTCACGCAGGACTCAGGCGGAGATTCTGCCAGATGCGACCCGCCCGGCCGAAATCCGCCCCCGGGTCCCCCGTCCGACACCCCATCATGGCTCCATGAGCGCCAGCCAGCCACCACCGCCACCGTACGGCTCGACGCTTGTCCCACCGACTCCCGCACCACGGCGGTGCCGCCCCAGCGGCTGGTGGTTCGTCCTCGGCGGGGGCCTGCTCGTGGCCGCCGTCGCGGCGGGGATCGGGTTGTTCGTGTGGACGATCAGCGGCTTCCTGTCGACCGACGCGACCATCCCGGCCGATGGCCGGCCGCACCGGGTCACGGTGTCCGCGGACCAGGACCTGATGCTCTGGGTCCACGAGTACGACGCGGCGGACTGCCTGATCGTCGATACCGCCCGGGGCCGGGACATCGCCCTGGAGCCCCTCAACGGCAGCTTCACCAAGGCCGGCGGCTCGGGCGACTGGGTCGGTGACGGCCGCTTCGACCCGGGCTCGGGCGAGCTCGAGGTCACCTGCGCGGAGTCGGCGGGGCCGGCCCAGATCGGCCCCGCCCCCAGGATCGGCAGCTTCGTGGGCGGCATCCTCGCCACGATCCTGGTCCCGCTCGCCCTCGGCGGGCTGGGACTGGTCACCCTGATCGTGACCGCCGTGCTGTTCGCAACCGGGGCTCCCCGCAAGGATCCTCAGCCGGCCGCTCCACGCTGAGGATCCGTCCTGCTCGACCTCGACGGGCTCAGGCCACGACCCGGCCGCGCAGCACCACCCGCGACGGAGCACGCAGCACCGACAGGTCCTCGAGCGGGTTGCGGTCGAGGACCACGAAGTCGGCGGGCGAGCCCTCCTCGAGGGTGGCGTTCCAGCCGAGCCACTTCCGCGCGGCCCAGGAGGCGGCACCGAGCGCGTCCTCCGGCTTGAAGCCGTAGGCCGCGAGCTCGAGCACCTCGCCGGCGATCCCCCCGTGCGGCAGCACTCCCCCGGCGTCGGTGCCGGCGAAGATCGGCACCCCGGCCTCGTAGGCCGACATGATCGTCTCGCGACGGTGCGCGTGCAGGTCCCGCATGGTCTTGGCGTACGCCGGGAACCGCTCCTCGCCGGCGTCGGCGTACCCGGGGAAGTTGTTCAGCTGCACGACGGTCGGCACGAGCGCGGTGCCGCGGGCCACCATCGTGTCGATCAGGTCGGTGGTGAGCCCGGTGCCGTGCTCGATGCAGTCGATGCCGGCCTCGATGAGCATCGGCAGCACCGTCTCGCCGAAGCAGTGGGCGGTCACGCGCGCGCCGTGCTGGTGCGCGGCCTCGATCGCCGCGGCGAACGCCTCGGGCGGGAAGGACGGCGCGAGGTCACCCTCGTCGCGTGAGATCCAGTCCCCCACCAGCTTGACCCAGCCGTCCCCGCGCTGCGCCTCCTGGGCGACGTACGCCGCGAGGTCGGCCGGCTCGACCTCGTGGGCGTAGTTGCGGATGTAGCGGCGGGTGCGCGCGATGTGACGACCGGCGCGGATCAGCCGGGGCAGGTCGTCGCGGTCGTGGATCCAGGAGGTGTCGACCGGCGAGCCGCAGTCGCGCAGCAGCAGCGCACCGGCGTCGCGGTCGGCGATCGCCTGGGCCTCGGTGGTCGCCTCGTCGACGCCGCCGTGGGCGTCGAGGCCGACGTGGCAGTGCGCGTCGACCAGTCCCGGCACGATCCAGCCGCTGCCCCCGTGCTCCGCACCGGCGACCTTCTCGTAGGTGACGTGCCCGTCCACGACGTAGAGGTCGCGCGGCTCCCCATCGGGAAGGACCGGTCCGCTGAACTTCAGGGCTGTCTCCGGGGCAGTCATGGCGGCGACGCTATCGCGCGGTCAAGTCGGGCCGTGGGAGTGCCGATATTCCGGATGAACGGTGGGTGCCCGGGTGGAAGTGGTGTGCGTGGGGTTCTGGCAGCGGGCAGCGATGACTGCGGCGGCGGTGACGGCGGGTGTGGTCGTCGCCGGGGTCGCGCTCGCCGGGCCTGCCCCGGTGGCGGTCGCGGCGTACGTGCCGCCTGCTGTCTCACCGTCGCCGACAGCGCCAGCCACGCCCTCGGCGCCGGTCCCCGGTGACCGGACGGCAGTGGTGCGCGATGCCGCGGCCACGACGGCTCCCCCGGCGCAGCGACTCGTGGCCGGGTCCGTGCTCGCGGCGGCGCCGGTCGTCAAGGTCGCCCGGACCACCCCGAAGCCGGTCGAGCCCGAGCCGCCCGAGCCGCCCGAGGAGTTCTCGTTCACGCTCGCCTCGTTCAACGTGCTGGGTTCCCAGCACACCGCCAGGGGCGGCGACAAGCCCGGCTACGCCCCCGGGGCCTCGCGTGCCCGGTGGTCGCTGACGCTGATGGACGACCGTGGGTACGACGTGGCAGGAGTCCAGGAGGCCCAGCCCGACCAGATGGCGGTGCTGCTGTCCTCGGGCGCGTGGAAGTCGTATCCCGACGCGGCCTCGTCTCCCGAGCCGGCCACCGCGCAGTCGGTGGTCTGGCGAGACGACGTGTGGGAGCTCGTGACCGGGAGGTCGTTCACCATCCCGTTCCTGGACGGGTCGCGTCCGCAACCGATGGTGCTGCTGCGCCACCGGGCGACCGGTCGGGAGCTGTGGTTCGTGAACGTCCACCTGACGCCGCGCCGGGACCTCCGCGACGGTGAGGGCGAGCGCGACGTGGCGACCCGGGCGTTGGCCGCGCAGGTCCGGCTCCTGCGCGAGACCGGGCTGCCGATCGTGGTGACCGGCGACATGAACGAGCACGGCGAGATCTTCTGCGACCTGACGTCGTCGACCGCGCTGGTCGCGGCGTCGGGCGGCTCGAACTCGGGCCGCTGCCTGCCGCCGCGGATGATGCGCGTCGACTGGATCTTCGGGACCCCGGACCTGCAGTGGTCGGCGTTCCGGTTCGCCCAGGACCCGCAGGTACGCCGGGTCACCGACCACACGATCCCGGTCGTCGAGGTGACGGTCCCCGGGCTCTGAAGGCTCCGCGCGGGGTGCGTCAGTCCAGCTGGTCGAGGAGCCACGACGGGCTCATCGCCGTCGCCCCGGCGCCCTCGCAGCGCGCCCGCAGGAACCGGTCGGCGGTGACGACCGTGACCCGGTCGGCGCGCTCGGCGGCGGTCCGCACCTCGGCGACGATCGCCTCGTCCCCGCTCCCCTTCGCGTGCACGACACGGACGTGGCCGTCACGCCCGGGGCGGATGCCGCCCTTGGCCGCACCCTCGAGCACCAGCACCACGACGTCGTACGACGTGTCGGCGACCAGGAGGCCCTCGTGCAGCCGCCGGGCGGCACCGGCCCGGTCCTTCCACCAGCCGTCGGGGCGCGAGCCCACCACGTTGGCGGCGTCGACGACAAGGACCGTGGCCATCAGGTTGCCTTTCGTCTCACCGGCGCAGCGCGCTCGCAGGCTCGCACGCCGCTGGGCGTCTCACTTCAGGAACTTGGAGAAGTCCTTGGGCAGGTCCAGCGCGGCGGCAGCCTTCTCGTAGTCGACGGGCTCGCCGCCCGGCGCACCGAACGGGTTGGCCGAAGCGGCCTTCTCCTTCTCCGCTGCAGCTTCCTGGGCAGCCTTGGCCGGGTTGCCCGAACGCTTGGCACCCTTGCCCTTCTTGGGCTGCGGCTTGGCCTTGGCGCGCTTGCCGCCACCCATGCCGGGCATCCCCGGCATCCCGGGCATTCCCGGCATGCCGCCACCACGGGCCATCTGCATCATCATCTTGCGCGCCTCGAAGAACCGGTCGACCAGGCTGTTCACGTCGGAGACCTGACGGCCCGAGCCCTTTGCGATGCGCGCCCGGCGGGAGCCGTCGATCATCTTCGGGTTGGCCCGCTCGGCCGGCGTCATCGACTGGATGACGGCCTGGACGCGGTCGATCTCGCGCTCGTCGAAGTTCTCGAGCTGCTCGCGGAACTGCCCCATGCCGGGCAGCATCCCCATGATCTTGGACATCGAGCCGAGCTTGCGGACCTGCTGCATCTGCTCGAGGAAGTCGTCGAGGGTGAACTCGCCGCCCTGGCCGCTGAGCTTCGCGGCCGCCTTCATCGCCTGGTCCTGGTCGAACGACTTCTCAGCCTGCTCGATCAGGGTCATCACGTCGCCCATGTCGAGGATGCGCGAGGCCATGCGGTCGGGGTGGAACAGGTCGAAGTCGGTCATCTTCTCGCCGTTGGAGGCGAACATGACCGGCTTGCCGGTGAGCGAGGCGATCGACAGCGCGGCACCACCGCGGGCGTCACCGTCGAGCTTGGTCAGGACGACGCCGTCGTAGCCGACTCCGTCGAGGAACGCCTGGGCGGTGAGGACGGCGTCCTGGCCGATCATCGCGTCGACGACGAAGAGGACCTCGTCGGGGTTGACCGCGTCCCGGATGTCGGACGCCTGCTTCATCATCTCGGCGTCGAGGCCGAGCCGGCCCGCGGTGTCGACGATGACGACGTCGTGCAGCTTGCGCTTCGCCTCCTCGATCGAGGACCGGGCGACTCCGACCGGGTCACCGACCCCGTTGCCGGGCTCGGGGGCGAAGACGGGGACACCGACCCGCTCGCCGTTGACCTCGAGCTGCTTGACGGCGTTGGGGCGCTGGAGGTCGCAGGCGACCAGCAGCGGGGTCTTGCCCTGCTCCTTGAGCCACAGCGCGAGCTTGGCGGCCAGCGTCGTCTTGCCGGCGCCCTGGAGACCGGCGAGCATGATGACGGTCGGTCCGGTCTTGGCGTAGCGCAGGCGACGGGTCTCGCCGCCGAGGATCGTCACCAGCTCGTCGTTGACGATCTTGACGATCTGCTGGGCGGGGTTCAGCGCACCGCTGACCTCCTCGCCACGCGCCCGCTCCTTGACGGCGCCCACGAACTCCTTGACGACGGGCAGCGCCACGTCGGCCTCGAGGAGCGCGATGCGGATCTCGCGAGCCGTCGCGTCGATGTCGGCCTCGGAGAGCCGTCCCTTGCCGCGGAGGTTCTTGAAGGTGTCGGCGAGGCGGTCGGAGAGTGTCGCGAACAAGTCAGTCCTTGGAGTCGGGCGGGGGCCAGTCGTCGACCAAGACTAACCGGGGACCCGCTCTGGCCGTGACTCGCCGGAGAGCGCGGCCCGTACGGCGTGCGCCGCGGCGGCGGACCGCTGGTCGCTCAGGACACCCGCGGAGACCTCCTGGAGGTAGAACACGTCGACCGCCTGGGGGCCCAACGTGTCCACGTGGGCGGACCGCACGGCGACCTCCTGCGCGGCGAGCGCGGCGCACACGAGGTAGACGACCCCGGGCCGGTCGGCGGCCCGGACCTCCAGCACGGTCGCCTGCTCGGACGCCTCGGCGCGCACGACCACGGTCGGGGCGAGGGCCTTGGCGTCGGCCGGTCGCAGCCGCGTCGCCGGGTCGAGACGGCCCTCGGCGATGGCGTCGAAGCGCTGGCGGAGGACCGCGGCGTCGAGGTGCTCCTCGGCGACCTCCCAGACCGAGACGCCGTACTGCTCCTGCGCCCAGGCCCGTGCCGCCCGCACCGGGACACGCTGCAACGCGAAGACGGCGGCCGTGTCGGCGAGCAGACCCAGCCGGTCCGATGCCACGAAGGTGACCCGCGAGCCGTCCTCGACCGGTTCGACGCACACCGACATGCCGCCCTCGCGGGCCGCGCGGGGCACCGGGACCTCCTCGGGCACCACCGCGGGCGCGTCGAGACCGGTGTCGAGGGCGGCGTGGGCGCGACGGGCCAGGTCGCGCACCAGCCCGGCTCGCCACGTGGACCAGGCCTTCGGCGAGGCTGCCTTGGCGTCCGCCTCGGTGAGCGCGGTCAGCAGCGACAGTGCCTCCGCTCCCCCGATCTTCTCGGCGACGAGGTCGACGGTCGCCGGGTCGTCGGGGTCGCGGGTGGTGGCCGTCACCGCGAGCAGCAGGTGCCAGCGCACCAGCGAGGCGATCAGCTCGACCGACTCCGCCCCGAACCCCATCCGGATCGCGATCCCGCGGGCGATCGGCTCGCCCGCGACGCTGTGCTCGGTGAGGCTGCCCTTGCCGATGTCGTGCAGCAGCGCCGCGACCATGAGGACGTCGGGGCGGCCCACGTGGCGGATCAGCGCCGAGGCCTCGATGCAGGTCTCCACGACGTGGCGGTCGACGGTGAACCGGTGGATCGCGGACGCGTGCGGCAGCAGCCGGATGAGCTCCCACTCGGGCAGGATGCGCGAGAGCGCACCCGTCTCCTCGAGGGTCTCCCAGACCGGGAGCAGGCCGCGTCCGGAGGCCAGCAGCCGCACCAGCAGCTGACGGGCCTCGGCGGACCAGGGCTCTGGGAGCGGCGGACACTCACGCACCAGGCGCGCCGCCGTCGGCGGGGCCAGGACGGCGTCGTGCTCAGCGGCCGCAGCACAGGCCCGCAGCAGCAGCTCGGGGTCCTCGGCGGGCCGGGCGCGGGTGTCCAGCACCACCTCACCCGACGAGAGGGCGACCCCGTGGGCCAGCGGGGTCAGGGACGGCCGGCGGGCGCCCTTGACCGACGTGGGGCGGGCGAGCACGGCATCGACGCGACGCCAGGTCAACCGCGACAGGTGGGTGATCCGCCGGCCCAGCTCGCGCACGTGGACCTGCGCGGCGCGGGCATCGACCAGGTCGAGCCCGGCGGCCACGTCGCTCCACAGCTCCGGGGCGATCCGGTCCGTGGAGCGTCCGGCCGCACCCTGGACGACGTCCCGGACGTCGAGCAGGGACTGGCGGCAGCGCTCCAGCTCGACGTGGGGCACGTCGACCAGCCAGGTCGCCACGAGCGCCTTGAGGACTGTGGCGTCGCGCAGGCCGCCCTCCGCCTCCTTGAGGTCGGGCACCGAGAGGTGGGCGAGCTCACCGATCAGCTGGTGCCGCCCCCGGACCATCTCCTGGAGCGCGGGCAGCCGTTGGCGCGCCTGGCGACGCCAGTGCGCCAGCATCGTGGTCCGCAGTCGCAGCGTCAGGTTCGGGTCGCCGGCGAGGTGCCGCAGGTCGAGCAGGCCGAGGGCCACCCGCAGGTCGTTGCCGGCCTGCTCCAGCATCTCCGGCAGGGTCCGCACGGAGTGGTCGAGCTTGGCACCGGAGTCCCACAGCGGGTACCAGACCCGCTCGGCCACGTCCCCCAGGTCGACGCCCACGTCCGAGACGAGCACGACGTCGAGGTCCGAGTGTGGCGCCAGCTCGGAACGGCCGAAGCCTCCGACCGCCACCAGCGCCGCACCGACCTCCGGGCCGCCGCACGCGTCGTACGCCGTGACGCACAGCTGGTCTGCCTCGGCGGCCCGTCGGGCGCGGTCGGTCGTGGTCATCGGCGGTGTCGAGCCCGGGGGTCAGATCGCGGAGTCGTCGCGGTCGCCGGTGCGCACCCGCACGACCGACTCGACCGGAGAGACCCACACCTTGCCGTCGCCGATCCGGCCGGTCTGGGCGGCGCTGACGACCGCGTCCACGACCGCGTCCACGTCGGCGTCGTTGACGACGATCTCGAGGCGGATCTTGGGCACCAGGGCGATGTCGTACTCCGCACCCCGGTAGACCTCGGTGTGGCCCTTCTGCCGGCCGTAGCCGCTGACCTCGCTGACCGTCATGCCGGTGATCCCGACGGTCTCGAGGGCGACCCGGGTGTCCTCCCACTTGTGCGGCTTGATCACTGCTGTGACGAGCTTCATCGGTTCTCCTCCCGCTGGGTGATGCCACCCAGGACTCCGTGACCCGCCGAGCGTGCGCCGGCGGTGGCGTGCAGGTCGTAGGCCGTCTCGGCGTGCACGACCAGATCGATACCGGTGATCTCGTGCTCCTCGTCGATCCGGAAACCCATGAGCTTGTTGACGACGATCCCGATGATGCCGGACATGACGAACGCGTAGACCAGCACCACTCCGCCGCCGAGCACCTGTCGGCCCAGCTGGTCGACGCCGCCGCCGTAGAACAGCCCGTCGATCCCGGTGGGGGCGGCGGCGGTGGCGAGCAGGCCGATCCCGAACGTCCCGACCAGGCCCCCGACCAGGTGGACGCCCACGACGTCGAGGGAGTCGTCGTAGTGGAAGCGGTACTTCAGGCCGACCGCCAGCGCGCAGACCGCACCGGCGACCGCGCCCATCAGGATCGAGCCGACGGGCGACAGCGAGCCGCAGGACGGGGTGATCGCGACCAGGCCGGACACCATCCCGGAGGCGGCGCCCAGGGACGTGGCGTGGCCGTCGCGGAACCGCTCGAGCAGGAGCCAGCCGAGGGCACCGGCGGCGCCGGCCAGCAGCGTGGTCGTGAAGACGACCGCCGCCGTCTGGCTGGCCCCCAGGGCAGAGCCGGCGTTGAAGCCGAACCAGCCGAACCACAACAGGCCCGCACCGAGCATCACCAGGGTCAGGTTGTGCGGCCGCATCGGGTCCTTGCCGAAGCCGACGCGGTGGCCGAGCACCATGGCGAGGGCGAGCCCGGAGGCGCCGGAACAGATCTCCACGGCGGTGCCGCCCGCGAAGTCGATGACACCCAGCCGGTTGGCCATCCAGCCGCCCACGTGCCCCTCAGAGGAGAAGTCGAAGACCCAGTGCGCGATCGGCGCATAGACCAGCAGCGTCCACACGCTGACGAACACCATCCACGCACCGAACCGGGCCCGGTCGGCGATCGCGCCGGAGACCAGCGCGCCGGTGATCACGCAGAAGAGGCCCTGGAAGACCGCGAAGAGGATGAGCGGCACGGTGGAGGACCCGTTGGCGCCGGGCTCCATCAGCTGGCCGAGGCCGGCGTACTGGGTCGGGTCACCGAGCAGTCCCGCGCCCAGGTCGTCGCCGAAGGCCAGCGAGTAGCCGACCGCGACCCACAGGATGGTGATGGCGGCCAGCGAGCCGAACGTCATCATCATCATGTTCAGCACGCTCTTGGAGCGGACCATCCCGCCGTAGAAGAGCGCCAGGCCCGGGGCCATCAGCAGCACCAGCGCCGAGGCGGCGAGGAGCCAGGCGGTGTCGCCCGTGTCCAGGGCGGAGGCGGCGTCCGCGGCGTACGCGACGGTCAGTGCGGTCATGGCCGCACAGCCTGCTGGCAGCGCGTTACCGCCCCGGACCGGCATTGTTTCGTGCAGGTTAACGACCCGGCCGTCAGGTGACGGCCGGGTGAACTCCCCCGGTGCCCGCTCGGCGTACGTGCGGAGCACCGGGGGAATCACTGGAGCGACGAGCCCCTCAGATGGCCGCCTCGTCCCGGTCTCCGGTGCGGACCCGGACCACGGTCTCGATGGGGCTGACCCACACCTTCCCGTCGCCGATCCGGCCGGTCTGGGCCGTCTTGACGACGATGCCGACGACGTCGTCGGCGTCACCGTCGTCCACGACGATCTCGATGCGGATCTTCGGGACCAGGGCGATGTCGTACTCCGCGCCCCGGTAGACCTCCGTGTGGCCCTTCTGGCGGCCGTAGCCGCTGACCTCGCTGACGGTCATGCCCGTCACGCCGAAGGTCTCGAGGGCCTCGCGGACGTCCTCCCACTTGTGCGGCTTGATGACTGCGGTGACGAGCTTCATGCGTTCACTCCTTCGGTGACGGTGTCCTTGAGCAGCACGGAGCGGGTCGGGAGACCGCCGCTCATGCTGGTCCCGAGGTCGTACGCCGCCTCGCCGTGCTGGTCGCCGTCGATCCCCTCGACCTCGGCGTCGCCGGTGACCCGCCAGCCGATCGTGTACTTGATCGCCAGGCCGATGACGGCCGTGAAGAAGGCCGACCAGACGATCGCGATGCCGGCAGCACCGGCCTGGTCGCCGAGCGACCCGAGACCACCGCCGTAGAAGAGGCCGTCGATCCCGCCCGGCGCCGACGACGTCGAGAGGAAGCCGATCAGCACCGTGCCGAGCACACCGCCGACCAGGTGGACGCCCACGACGTCCATCGAGTCGTCGAGACCGAACTTGTACTTCAGGCCGACGGCCCAGGCACAGGCGCCGCCCGCGATCGCGCCGATGACGATCGCGCCGACGAGGCTGACCGCGCCGCAGGCCGGCGTGATCGCGACCAGGCCCGCGACGATGCCGGAGGCCGCGCCGAGGGTGGTGGCCTTGCCGTGCAGCATTCGTTCCACCAGGAGCCAGCCCAGCATCGCGGCACAGGTCGCCATCGTGGTGTTCATGAACGTCACGCCGGTCTCGGAGATGAACTGGGCGACGTTCGCCTTCTCGGTGTCGCCGGTGAAGACGATCGAGCCGACGTTGAAGCCGTACCAGCCGAACCAGAGCAGACCGGCGCCGACCATGGTGAGCGTCAGGTTGTGCGGCTTCATCGGCTCCTTGGCGAAGCCGATCCGCTTGCCGATGATCAGCGCGAGCACACCGCCGGCGACACCGGCGTTGATGTGCACGACCGTGCCGCCGGCGTAGTCCTGCGCGCCGAGGTGCTCGGCGATGAACCCGCCGCCCCACACCATGTGGCCGAGCGGGAAGTAGCTGAGCGTCACCCACAGCGGGAGGAAGACCACCCAGGCGGAGAGCTTCACGCGATCGGCGATCGCGCCCGAGATCAGCGCCGCCGTGATCACCGCGAAGGTCATCTGGAAGGCGACGCCGATGAAGGAGTCCGACCCGACGTCCTTGAGGCCGAACAGGGTGAACGGGTTGGCGAACAGGCCGCCGGCCATGTCGGGACCGAACGACTCCGACCAGCCCCACAGCACGTAGACGATGCCGACGATGCCCAGCGAGATGTAGGACATCATCATCATGTTGAGCACGGACTTCGACCGGCTCATGCCGCCGTAGAACAGCGCCAGCGCGGGCGTCGTCATCATCAGGACGAGGGCTGTCGCCACGATCATAAAGGCGTAGTAGCCGTCCACAGAACCTCCAGGGATCACGTCTCGGGAGGGTGGATCAGCGACGACTTCGATGTCGGTCCGGGCTCCACCCCATTGCCGAAGACTGTGGGCGGCAGAGGTTTCACCGTGCGCCACGAGATGTTGCGCGCAGGCAACGAGTTCCGGGTCCCTGTTACTTCCGTGTTACGAGAGCGGGGAGCAGGTCTGCTCAGCCGAGCAGCGCGTCGACGAAGGCGCCCGCGTCGAAGGGCGCGAGGTCGTCGGCCCCCTCGCCCAGGCCGACGAGCTTGACCGGGACGCCCAGCTCGCGCTGGACGGCGACCACGATGCCGCCCTTGGCGGAGCCGTCGAGCTTGGTCAGCACGATGCCGGTGACGTTGACGACCTCACTGAAGACGCGGGCCTGGATCATGCCGTTCTGACCCGTGGTGGCGTCGAGCACGAGCAGCACCTCGGTGACCGGGGCCTGCTTCTCGATGACCCGCTTGACCTTGCCGAGCTCGTCCATCAGGCCGGCCTTGTTCTGGAGCCGGCCGGCGGTGTCGACGATGACGGTGTCGACGCCGGTGGCGACGCCCTCCTTGACCGCCTCGAACGCCACGCTCGCGGGGTCGGTGCCCTCCGGGCCGCGGACGACCTCGACGCCGACCCGCTCACCCCAGGTGGCGAGCTGCTCGACGGCGGCCGCGCGGAACGTGTCGGCGGCACCGAGCACGACCGAGCGGTCCTCGGCCACGAGCAGGCGGGCGATCTTGCCGACCGTGGTGGTCTTGCCGGCGCCGTTGACCCCGACGACGAGGACGACGCCGGGGGCGCCGTCGGCGCCGCTCACCTGGAGTCGGCGGTCCATGGTCGGGTCGACGAGGGTGAGCAGCTCCTCCCGGAGTACCCCGCGGGGGTCGCCCCCCTCGTTGCCGTCGACGCGCAGCCGGGTCCGGAGCCGCTCGACGAGCTCCTGCGTGGGGCCCACGCCGATGTCGGCGGTCAGCAGGGTGTCCTCGATCGACTCCCAGGTGTCCTCGTCGAGGCGGTCGCGCGACAGCAGGGCGAGCAGTCCGCGCCCCAGGCTGCCCTGGGAGGCGGCGAGCCGCTGCCGGAGCCGGACCAGCCGGGAGGCGGTCCCCTCAGGCCTCTCGAGGGTGGGGGCCGCAGGCTCCACCACGACCGGTGGCACCTCGACCGGTGCTTCGACGCCGGCCTCGGGGGCCGGCGGGGCGATGACGTCGGTGCCCCCACGGGGCGGCTCGACCCGTCCGCGTCGGCCGGAGGTCAGGAGTCCGACGAGGAGGGCGACGCCGAGGACGGCGATGCCGATGATCAGATAGAGCCAGTCACCCATGGCGCTATCCAACCAGAGCGTGCTCAGTGCCTGGGGGGTGCGTACCCGTCGTCGCCCTCGGTCTGGATGGTCGGCACCGCGTCCGCGGCCCTGGCCATCGCGTCGCCGAGCCACGGCGCCGCCGGGACTTCTTCACCGCGGTGCGGATAGGCCACGAAGGTCACGACGAGCGCGGCCATGACGAGGATGACGAGCATGACGAGGGCGATGAGAAGCATGGGGGTTGTCCTCCCGGGAGTTTTCGTGGGTCGTACCCGATTCCACGGTCGCACACCCCCACAACCGGGCCCGACGGGCAGCCGCCCGCGGGCCTCCGGAGGTGTCCGAGGTCACGCCTTCAGGCGCGCAGGAGGGGTGCGACCGCGGCGCGGATGACGTCGGGCATCGGCGTCACCGGGCGGGCCGGGTCGGTGTTGTCGACGTAGACGTGCACGAAGCGCCCCTCGGCCGCGGCCTCCTCGGAGTCGCCCTGGAAGAGGCCGATCCGGTAGATGACGCTCGAGGTGCCGACCTTGTCGACCACCATCCCGGTCTCGATCGGCTCCGGGAAGCCGATCTCGCGGAAGTAGCGGCAGGAGGTCTCGGCGACGACGCCGATCTGCGGCAGGGTGCGGACGTTCCGCCCCGTCGCCTCGAACAGGTGGGCGTTGACCGCGGTGTCGAACAGCTCGTAGTAGGTCGCGTTGTTGAGGTGGCCGTAGGCGTCGTCGTCACGCCACCGGGTCGTGACCGTGCGCCAGGCGACGTAGTCGCCGCGCGTCGGCCTGCTCGGTGGTCCAGGAGGGCGTCCTGCGTCAGTCCCGGAACCCATCAGGCCGGCTCGGCTTCCCGCAGGCGCTGGCTGATGACGGCGGAGACGCCGTCGCCGCGCATGGTCACGCCGTAGAGCGCGTCGCCGACCTCCATCGTCCGCTTCTGGTGGGTGATCACCAGCAGCTGGGAGTTCTCGCGCAGCTCCTCGTAGATCTCCAGCAGGCGGCCGAGGTTGGTGTCGTCGAGGGCGGCCTCGACCTCGTCGAGGATGTAGAACGGCGACGGGCGCGCCTTGAACAGCGCGACCAGGAACGCCACCGCCACCAGGGAGCGCTCGCCCCCCGAGAGCAGCGAGAGCCGCTTGACCTTCTTGCCGGCGGGGCGGGCCTCGACCTCGATGCCCGTGTTGAGCATGTCGTCCGGGCTGGTGAGGACCAGGCGCCCCTCGCCGCCGGGGAAGAGCCGCGTGAAGGTCGAGTCGAAGGCCCGGCACACGTCGGCGTACGCCTCGGTGAAGACCTGCTCGACACGGTCGTCGACCTCCTTGACGATGTCGAGGAGGTCCTTGCGGGTCTTCTTGAGGTCCTCGAGCTGCTCGGTGAGGAACTTGTGCCGCTCCTCCATCGCGGAGAACTCCTCCAGCGCGAGCGGGTTGACCTTGCCGAGCATCGACAGCGCACGCTCGGCGGACCGCAGCCGCTTCTGCTGCTCCTCGCGCACGAACGGCACCGGCTCGGGCACCTCGTCGGATCCGTTCTCGCCGTCCTCGCCGTCGGCAGCCACCGACGTCGAGGGGACCAGCTGGTCGGGGCCGTAGTCCTTGACGAGGCCGTCCGGGTCGAGGCCGAGCTCCTCGAGCGCCCGCTCCTCGAGCTGCTCGATGCGCATCCGCTGCTGGGTGCGGGCCATCTCGTCGCGGTGCACCGAGTTGACCAGCTCGTCGTGCTCGCGGCCGAGGTCGCGCAGCGCGGCCCGGACCCCGAGCAGCTGCTGCTCGCGACCCTGGCGCGCCTGCTCGACCGCGGTGCGGGCCTCGGTGGCCCGGTGGATCGACACCTCGAGGCGTCCGAGTACGACCCCCACCGCGGTGCCCACCGCCTCGGCAGCGCGGCCCTCGCGGATCAGCCGTTCGCGGCGCTCGGCGGCCCGGGCGCGGGCCTCGCGCTCGGTCCGGGCGGCACGGACCAGGGAGTCGGCACGCCCGTGCAGGGCGCGGGCGCGCTCCTCGGAGGTGCGCAGCGAGAGCCGGGCGTCCATCTCGCCCTGGCGCGCGCCGCGGGCCTCCTCGACGAGCCGTTCCCGCTCGGTGGTGTCGGGCTCCTCGTCGGTGGCGTCCTCGGCCTGGGCCAGGCGGGCCTCGAGGTCGGCGAGGCCGGCAAGGTCCTGGTCCCGGGCGGCCTCGGCCTTGGCGATGGCCTGGGTGACCCGCTCGGCCTCGCCGCGGGCGGAGCGAGCCTGGGAGCCGTACTGGCCGAGCTCCTCGGCCACGGCCGCCAGCGTGGCGTCGGACTCGTGCAGCCTGGCCAGCGCGACGTCGACGCGCTTCTGCGCCTCGAGCCGCTCCGCCTCCAGGCGCGACATGTCGAACCCGAGCCGCTCCGAGGCCGCGATCGCGTCGGCCAGCTGGCTCGCCGCCTCGTCGACCGCCGCCTGGATCTCGAGCAGGCTGGGCTGGCTGGACGAGCCACCGGACGCGAAGTGCGTGCCGAGGACGTCGCCGTCGCGAGTGACGGCCGTGACGTCCGGCAGCCCGGACACCAGGCTGCGAGCGGTCTCGAGGTCGTCGACGACGGCGACCTTGAACAGCAGCCGGGCCAGGGCCGGCCGCAACGGCTCGGGGCACTCGACCACGTCCACGGCGTACGTCGCGTGGCCGGGCAGCCCGGGCCAGGCGGTCTCGTCGAGGGGTCCGCCGCCGAGCAGCAGCCCGGCCCGACCCAGGTCGTCGTCCTTGAGGTGGACGATCGCCTCGAGGGCGGCGTCCGTGTCGGTGACCGCGACCGCGTCCGCGGCGGAGCCGAGGGCACCGGCGACGGCGGCCTCGAAGCCGGTGCGCACCGACAGCAGGGCCGCCACCGAGCCGAGCAGCCCGGAGACCGGGTCGGAGGCCGCGAGCAGCGCCCCGGCGCCGTCCTTGCGGTTCAGGCCCATCTCGAGGGCGTCCTTGCGGGCACGCAGCCCGGTGCGGTCGCGGTCGGCCTGCTGGGCCTCGTCGCGAGCCTTGGCGAGGCGATCCTCCACGTCCCCGAGCGCGGCGCTGGCGGCCTCGTGCTCGGCGTCGAGCCCCTCCTCGCCGGCGTCGAGCCCGGCGACCTTGGTCTCGAGCGAGGTGAAGTCCCGCTGGGCGCGCTCGGCGCGGGCCACGGCCTCCTCGCGGGCCACCCCGAGCCGGCCGACCTCGTCGTCGGCCGCGGCGGCGCGCGACTTGAGCGCGTTGACCTGGCCGTGCAGGCGGGCGAGTCCCTCGCGCCGGTCCGCGGCGGCGCGCTGGAGGCCGGCAACGCGGCGCTCCTCCTCGGCTGCGGCGTCCTCGGCGGCCTTGCGGGAGGTCACGGCCTGCTCGAGCTTCGTGCGGTGCTGCTCGACCTCGGCCGCGATCTGCTGCTCCTGCTCGCGCACCCGGTTGGCCTCGGCCTCCAGCTGCTCGGGGTCGCGGCCCGACCGGACGTCGTCGGACTCGTGCGTCCCGGCGGCGTTGCGCACGCGCTCGGCGGCCAGCGACTGGGTGCCGCGCAGCCGCTCGCGCAGCCCGGACAGGGCGAACCAGGTCTCCTGGGCCGCGGCGAGGGCGGGCAGGTCCTCACGCAGGGCGGCCTCGAGGGCGCCCTCGTTCTCGCGGGCCTCGGCGATGCCGGCCTCGACGTGCTCGCGGCGCTCGAGCAGGACCGACTCGTCGGCCAGCTCCTGCTCGAGGGCGGTGCGCGCGGTGACCAGGTCGTCGGCCATCAGCCGGGCCCGGGCATCGCGCACGTCGGCCTGGACGGTGGCGGCCCGGCGGGCGACCTCGGCCTGGCGGCCCAGCGGTTTGAGCTGGCGGCGGATCTCGCTCAGCAGGTCGTTGAGCCGGACGAGGTTGCCCTCGGTGGAGTCCAGCTTGCGGAGCGCCTTCTCCTTCCGCTTGCGGTGCTTGAGGACGCCGGCCGCCTCCTCGACGAAGCCGCGCCGGTCCTCCGGGGTGGCGTGCAGGATCGCGTCGAGCTGACCCTGACCGACGATGACGTGCATCTCGCGCCCGATGCCGGAGTCACTGAGCAGCTCCTGGACGTCGAGCAGGCGGCACGAGCTGCCGTTGATGGCGTACTCGGAGCCCCCGCTGCGAAACATCGTGCGGCTGATCGTCACCTCGGCGTACTCGATCGGGAGCGCGCCGTCGGAGTTGTCGATCGTGAGCAGCACCTCGGCGCGGCCCAGCGGCGGGCGCCCGGACGTGCCCGCGAAGATGACGTCCTCCATCTTGCCGCCGCGCAGCGACTTGGCACCCTGCTCGCCCATCACCCAGGCCAGCGCGTCGACGACGTTGGACTTCCCGGATCCGTTGGGACCGACGATGCAGGTGATGCCGGGCTCGAGCTGGAGGGTGGTCGAGGAGGCGAAGGACTTGAACCCCTTCAGCGTCAGGCTCTTGAGATACAACGTCTGGCTCCCAGATCAACGGCGGCAGCGATCGACTCATCGATGCTGAACGCGGCATCCTGTCAGACACCGGCGTGGGGAAGCTCAGCGCCGCTCACCCTACCGGCCGACGGCGGGACCGCGAGGTCACCCGGGCCGGGCGCGTCGTACCCCGATCGGGGGTGCGTCCGGGACGCCGAGGGCTACCCGTGGGGCTTCGGGTCCTACGCCGGCGCGTGATCCGTCGCGGGCACCTCGTCGTCGGCGTGGGCGATGTGGGTCAGCTGGCCCCAGATCAGCACCACGAAGACCGCTGAACCGGCGAAGGCGAACCAGAACGGCGCGGTGACGCCCCAGTGCTGGGCCAGGAGGCCACCGATGCCGGAGCCCACGACCAGGCCGCCGAAGACGCCGACGAGGTTGACGCTGCCGACCCGGCCCTGCAGCTCGGTCGGCACCGCGCGCTGCCGGACCGTGACCGAGGTCGTGCCCCAGACGAACGCGTGCGCCCCGAACACGAAGAAGACGACCATCGCGACCCAGGGAACCGTGGTGAGTGCCAGCGCCAGATGGGTCAGCGTCTCGATGACCAGGCCGATCCGCATGAGGTCGGCGAGGCTGACCCGCCGGGTGATCCAGCCGTACGACGTGGTGCCCAGCAGGCCGCCGACCGCGGAGACCGTGGTCAGCAGGCCGAAGCCGACCGGACCCATGCCGAGGCGCTGGGTGGCGTAGAGCACCAGCACGGACCAGGCCGCCCCGAAGGTGATGTTGAAGGTGAAGATCGTCAGCACCAGCGTGCGCACCGCCGCGTGGTGCCACACCCAGCGGAACCCCTCGGCGATGTCCTGGCGGATGTGGCCGGCGCTCTCCCGATCACGGCCGTGCGCCGGCAGCACGATCCGGGACACCAGCACGGCCCCGAGCGCCACCAGGACCGCCTGCGCCACGAACGGCCAGGCGTGGCCCAGCGCGAAGAGCCCCGCACCGATCGGCGGCCCGGCGAGCTGGTTGACGGTGATGAATCCGGTCTGGAGGCGCGAGTTCGCGACCCCGAGGTCGGACCGGTCCACCAGCATCGGGAGCAGCGTGCTCGAGGTGTTGTCGGCGAACACCTCGGCGGTGCCGAGCAGGAACAGCGCGGCCAGGACGACGGCCACCGAGACCGTGCCGGTCACGATCGAGGCGGTCAGCAGCACCAGGACGCCGGCGCGGACGAGGTCCACCGTGACCACGATCAGCCGGCGGTCGAGCCGGTCGGCGATCGCACCGGCGTACAGCCCGAACACGAGCGGCGGCAACCACTGCAGCAGGGCGGCCAGCGCCACCAGGATCGGGTCGTGGGTCTGGGAGGCGACCAGCAGCGGACCGGCGGCGATCGCGATCCCGTCACCGAGGTTGCTCAGCCACGACGAGGCCAGCAGCCAGCGGAAGCCGTGGCCGAGCCGCTGCGGGACGAGGGTTTCGACGATCCGGCTCACAAGGGCAGCAGACTAGTCGCGGCGCGCCGGGTGCCGTCCTGCCGATTTACGCGGTGCGGTGTCCCCGGCGTCGTACGGCGATCGTCAGCGCCATCGCGCCACCGACCAGGCCCACCGGCAGGATCCCGTCCTGGGCCCGCTGGACCATGGAACGGCGCGGCACCACGTCGGGCGAGGGCTCGGCCCCGATCCCGTCGCCGGGGACGTCGACGGCGTAGACGTCGAGCCCCCGAACGAGGTCGATGGAGTAGACGACGTTGCTCTTGGCGCCGGTCTGCCTGCCCTGCTCGTCGTAGACGGGGACCCACATGCTGTCCCAGACCTCCGAGGCACCCCACACGGCGTGGCCGAAGGACGTGAGCTTCCGCGGGTGGCGGGCGTCGATCAGCTGGGTCCCCCCACCGTAGAAGCCGACCGCGACGAGGCCGCCCGGGCGGAAGTCGAACCAGTGCGAGGAGCAGAAGGCGCCCTGCGGCAGCGGGAAGTTGCCGAGGTCGGAGAGCTCGACCTTGTCGAGCGGCACGATCGCCGACTTCGTGCCGTCGAGCCGCTTGACCCACCACGTCTGGAACGAGCCGGCCTGCGTGCAGTCGGTCTGCTCGTAGTCCTCCTCGGTGGCGAGCAGGACGTTGCCGTGGGCGAAGGAGGGCTTGCTGTCCGGCTTGAACGCCGTCGCGTTGGGCCGGAAGGCGTTGTGCAGGATGAAGTTGTTCCACCCCGGGTAGCGCGGGTCCAGGCCCTGGCCGGCCTTGCCCGTGGTGGTGATCAGCTTCGGCCGGGCCGGGTGGGTGGTGCGCCACATCGAGGCGCCGTTCCAACCGGTGTGGGTGCCGACGCCGGCCTTGTCGAAGTTCCACTTGTGACCGGCGGTCGGGGACCAGAACGGCTGGACGCCCTCCTGGTCCGGCTTGGCGTCGACCTCGTGGGGCTTCTCGAGGTTGCGCAGGTCGAAGATCGAGAAGTGGTTGCCCTCGCCGGCGGAGTACACGTGGGTGCAGTTCTGGTCGTTGACGCAGGCCACCGTGTGGGTGCTGGTGCTGCCGTGCGCCCGGGAGAGGATCTTCGGCGCCGCCGGGTCGGTCACGTCGACGATGACCAGCTCGCCGCCGCCGACGTTGGCGTGCTGGACGTCGCCCGGGGACGCCTGGACGGCGTCGACGCCGATCAGCGCGAACCGCTGGGTGCCCCGGGCGGTCCGGCGTTCGCCGCAGTTCATCGCCTCGTTCTCGAACTGGACGCTGGGCAGCACGCCGACCTGGGCCGGGTGGGCCGCGTCGGTGACGTCCCACACGCGCACGGAGTCGAGCCCGCTGGTGACGAGGAGCGGGGCAGTCTTCATGAAGCAGCCGGAGATGCCGACCTGGGAGGGGTTGGCCGACAGGTGCGCGACGTTGTCGCTGGAGAGCAGGGCACTGCCCGACTCGCCGGCCGCCGCGGCCTGCACGCGGTGGGTGCCGCCGTGCCCGCCGTGCGCGGAGGCAGGGGCGGCGAGGCTGAGGGCGCCGCCCAGGGTGACGGTGACGGCAAGGACGGCAAGGACTCGCATGCGAGGGTCAACGAACCAACGGACCGGCGGTCACGCCAGGTCCGTCGGGTGCAGCACGCGACTCAGGCGGGCTGCATCTCCTGCATCGCGGCGGACTCGAGGTCGAGCAGGGCGACGGTGCGGGCCGACGCAAGCTCGTCGTTCTCCTCCGACAGGCGGAGAAGGAGGGTCTCGAGCTCACCTACACGCGCACGCAGCCGGGCGTTCTCGGCCACGAGCAGTGCGGGGGTTCGCAGGTCGCTGTTCATGTAGCCGATCAGCGCCTTGGCCATGGAAAGAGCCTCTTCCATCTGGGAGGTGGGTCCGCTGTGGCGGACTGCCTTCAAGAATCTCACCAGACAGGCGTCCGGTCAATCGAGGCTCGGCAAAGGCTGAGGCGCCCCCGGGACCACCGCACGGCGGCGGCGCGGCACCGGTTGGCAGACCGGACAGAAGTACGACGAGCGGTTCATGAAGGCGACCCGGCGGATGGGGGTGCCGCAGCGCTCGCACGGCTCGCCCTCCCGGCCGTAGGCGTGCAGCGAGCGGTCGAAGTAGCCGGACTCGCCGTTGACATTGACGTAGAGCGCGTCGAACGACGTCCCGCCCTGGCTGAGCGCATCGCTCATCACGGTCCGGGCCTGGTCGAGGAGCTCGCGGACCTGGCGCGTGGTGAGCCGCTCCCCCGGACGCTCCCCGTGCAGCTGGGTCCGCCACAGCGCCTCGTCGGCGTAGATGTTGCCCACCCCGGAGATCAGGTTCTGGTCGAGCAGCAGCCGCTTCACCCCCGAGGAACGGTGGCGCACGCGGCGTACGAACTCGTCGTCGTCGAAGGCCTCGTCGAGCGGGTCGCGGGCGATGTGGGCGATCTCGTGGGGCAGCTCGGCGCCGCCCTCGGAGACCGACAGGCCGCCGAACATCCGCTGGTCGACGAAGCGCAGCTCGCGCCCCTCGTCGGCGCCCTCGAGGGCCAGCCGCACCCGCAGGTGGCGTTCGTCGGGGGCATCCGGCGGCTGGACGAGCAGCTGCCCGCTCATGCCGAGGTGGCCGAGCAGGGCGTCGCCGTTGTCGAGGGGCAGCCAGAGGTACTTGCCGCGGCGGCGGGCGGCCTCGATCCGGCGGCCGGTCAGGGCCTGCGCGAACCCGGCCGGACCACGCAGGTCGCGGCGGACGGGACGCGGGTGGAGGACGTCGACCCGGGTGATGGTGGCGCCCAGGACATGGCGCTCGAGGCCGGCGCGCACCACCTCGACCTCGGGCAGCTCGGGCACGTCAGGCCCGCATCAGTCGGGGAGGGACGCGCTCCGGGTCGCGCTCTTGGCAGCCGCGTCGATCGCGGGGTCGACGACACCGAGGTCGGCGGCGATCTCGCCGTACGCCGTCTCCGCCGCGGCCTGCTCGGCTTCCTTCTTGGAGCGGCCGGTGCCGTTGCCGTAGAGCCCCTGGCCCACGCGGACCTGCGCGGTGAAGGTCTTCATGTGGTCGGGCCCCTCGTCAGCGATGACGTACTCGGGGACTCCGAGCGCGTGCTCGGCCGACAGCTCCTGGAGCGAGGTCTTCCAGTCCAGGCCCGCGCCGAGTGCCGAGGCAGCCTCGATGAGCGGGTCGAAGAGTCGGTGCACGACCTCCGAGGAGGTCTCGATACCCCCATCGCTGAGGTGCACGGCACCGATGACGGCCTCGACGGTGTCGGACAGGATCGAGGCCTTGTTGCGCCCGCCCGTCGACTCCTCGCCGCGGCCCAGCTTCACGTGGCCGCCCAGCCCGATCGCGCGGCCGACCTCGGCCAGGGCCCGGGCGTTGACGACGGCGGCCCGCAGCTTGGCGAGCCGGCCCTCGGACAGGTCCGGGTGGGAGCGGTAGAGCGTCTCCGTCACGACGACGCCGAGGACGGAGTCGCCGAGGAACTCCAGACGTTCGTTCGTCGGGAGGTTGCCGTTCTCGTAGGCGAACGACCGGTGCGTGAGAGCGCGCTCGAGCAGCTCGGGGTCCAGGATCGGATCCCCGAGCGCTGCTCGGAGCTCGCTGTAGTTGGTCAGCGGACCGTGATCAGGATCAGAGAACCTGACGGCGGTCGGCACGAGCGCCGTACTGGCCACACGTGCCACACGCGCGGTGCGGCAGGTGCTTGGCACCGCAGGCGGCGTTCGCGCAGGTCACCAGGGACGGCGCGACGGCCTTCCACTGCGAACGACGGTGACGCGTGTTGCTGCGCGACATCTTCCGCTTCGGGACTGCCACTGTTCTCTCCTCCACCAGGACCGGAACTGTTCCGGCCGTTCGTCCAGCCGGTGATTCCACCGGCTGGTTCAGTCTTCGTCGTGCGTGAGCTGGGTCAACCCCGACCACCGCGGATCGATCGCAGCCTCATGCCCATGGTCGGGATCATCGGCGAGGCGGGCACCACATTCGGTGCACAACCCCGGACAGTCCTCCATGCACAACGGCTGGAACGGCAGTGCAAGCACCACCGCGTCCCGCAGCAGTGGCTCGAGGTCGAGCAGGTCGTCCTCGAGCCGGCTGGTCTCGTCGTCCTCATCGGGGTCGTGGTCGATGTCGTCGTACACGAACAGCTCCTGGAACCGCGCGGACATCTCGTCCTCGATCGGCTCCAGGCACCGCACGCACTCGCCGACCAGCTCGGCCGTGGCCGAACCGGTGACCAGCACCCCCTCCATGACCGCCTCGAGCCGCAGGTCGATCTCGACCGGCGAACCTTCGGGGACACGGAGAACTTCGATGCCCAGATCTGCCGGTGCCGGAACCGTACGTGTCACTTCGCGCTGAGACCCCGGGCGGCGGCCGAGCTCGCGTGTATCGAGCACGAGCGGCGCTCTCGGGTCCAGCTTGCTCAGGTGAATCACTTCCGGGTCCAGGCACAAACAGATCGTTGGGAATCGTAACGGTCGGGGGTACGGCGGAGCAAAACAGCCCGGCGCTCAGGCGTCATCGGCAGCCCGTCGCGCGGCGAGGCGCTCGATCAGGAGCCTGTTGACCGAGGGCGGGACCAGGCTGGAGACGTCACCGCCGAAGGTCGCGACCTCCTTGACCAGGCTGGAGGCGAGGAAGGAGTACTCCGGGCTGGTGGGCACGAAGACCGTCTCCACGTCGGTCAGCGAGGAGTTCATCTGCGCCATCTGCAGCTCGTAGTCGAAGTCGCTGACGGCCCGGAGGCCCTTGACGATGGCGTGGATGCCCTGCTCCTGGCAGAACGTCGTCAACAGGCCCTGGAAGCCGTCGACGCGCACGTTGGGGTAGCCGGCGCAGACGTCGCGCAGCATCGCGATCCGCTCGTCGGGGCTGAAGAGGCGGTTCTTGGACTTGTTGACACCCACGGCCACGACGACCTCGTCGAACAGCTTCGAGGCACGCGAGATGATGTCGATGTGCCCGTTGGTGACCGGGTCGAAGGATCCGGGACAGACGGCTCGGCGCATCGGGCTCACTCCTGAGCTGGTGGTGTCGGGGCTGGTGGTGCGGGGGTTGGCGTGGACGCGGCGTGACCGTACCAAAGCACGGTCTCGCCGTACTTCTTCTCCCGGACGCGGGTGAAGCCGGCGGGCCAGCCCGGCTCGGGGCTGCGCGAGGAGCGCTCGACCACGACGAGCGCCCCCGGCACCAGCCAGCCATGCGCGACGAGGGCCTTCAGGTCGTCACCCAGGGCGGCCTCGTCGAGGGGGTACGGCGGGTCCAGGAACGCGATGTCGTACGGCGCAGCCGGGGGGCGTCTCAGCGTGCTGGCGACCGACGCGGCGACGACGTTCGCCTTGGCGAAGCCCAGCGTGCGGGCGTTGCCCGAGATCAGCGAGGCCGTGCGGCGGTCCTGCTCCACGAGCGTCACCACGCCCGCCCCGCGCGACCACGCCTCGAGGCCCACGGCGCCGGACCCGGCGTACAGGTCGAGGAAGCGCAGGCCGTGCAGGGAGCCGCACCACGACTCCACCGCGGAGAAGAGGGCCTCCCGCACGCGGTCACTCGTCGGGCGCGTGTGCACTCCGCGGGGCGTGTGGATGCGGCGCCCCCCTGCTGATCCCCCGATGATGCGCGTCATGACCGTGGGCTGCTCATGACTTCTCCATGAAGTCAGACTGCCGTGACTGCTCCATGGCGGCGACCGCGGCCCCCAGGAGCGGGCTGCCTGTCAGGTCCGGATCGGCGTCCAGCAGCCCGGTGGCCGCCCCCCGGGCCTCGATGATCGTCTCCTCGTCGCGCAGCACCTTGAGGGTCTGCAGGCCGGACCGGAAGCCCGACTGGGACTTGCCCAGGACGTCGCCCTCGCGGCGCTGCGCGAGGTCGACCCGGCTGAGCTCGAACCCGTCGGTGGTGGCGGCCACGGCGTCGAGCCGCTCGCGGGACGGGGAGTGGTGCTCGGCGCGGGTGACCAGCAGGCAGAGGCCGGGGTGCCCGCCCCGGCCGACCCGGCCGCGCAGCTGGTGGAGCTGGGAGACGCCGAACCGCTCGGCGTCGAGCAGCACCATCGCAGTGGCGTTGGCGACGTCGACACCGACCTCGATCACCGTGGTGGAGACCAGCACGTCGATCTCGCCCGCGGCGAAGGCGCGCATGGTGCGCTCCTTCTCGTCCGGGTGGAGCCGCCCGTGGAGCGTCGCGACCCGCAGCTCGCTCAGCGGGCCCTCGGCCAGCTCGGCGGCCACCTCCTCGACGGCGCTGAGGGGCATGGGCCGTTCCTTCGGCGAGGTGGGGTTGCCGTCCTCGTCGAGGTCGAGCTGGTCGGACTCCCCCTGCTCGAGCTCGTCGCCGGTGATCCGGGGGCACACGACGTAGACCTGGTGCCCCTTGGCCACCTCTTCGCGCACCCGCTGCCAGGCCCGGTCCAGCCACTGCGGGTGCTCGGCCAGCGGCACGACATTCGTCTGGATCGGCGCCCGCCCGGCCGGCAGCTCGGTCAGCGTCGAGGTCTCGAGGTCGCCGAAGACGGTCATCGCGACCGTCCGCGGGATCGGCGTCGCCGTCATGACCAGCACGTGCGGTGGGGTCCCCGCCTTGTCGGTGAGCGCAGCGCGCTGCTCGACGCCGAAACGGTGCTGCTCGTCGACGACGACCAGGCCCAGGTCGGCGAAGCCGACCCTCTCCTCGAGCAGGGCGTGGGTGCCGATGACGATGCCGGCCTCGCCGCTGGCCATGCGGAGCATGGGTTCGGTGCGCTGCGCCTTGGTCATCGACCCGGTGAGCAGCGCGACGGTGGTGCCCTCCTCGGCGCCGCCGAGCATCCCGCCCGCGGCCAGCTCTCCGAGCATGGCCACGATCGAGCGGTGGTGCTGCTGGGCCAGCACCTCGGTGGGGGCGAGCAGGGCCGCCTGTCCGCCGGAGTCGACGGTGCGGAGCATGGCCCGCAGCGCCACCAGCGTCTTGCCGGAGCCCACCTCGCCCTGGAGCAGGCGGTTCATGGGGTGCGGCTGGGCGAGGTCGTGCTCGATCTGGGCGCCGATCTCCTGCTGCCCGCCGGTCAGCTCGAAGGGCAGCCGCGCGTCGAACGCCGCGAGCAGCGAGCCCTGGTCCCCGGTCCGGGCCTGTGCACCGAGCTCGCGCAGGGCCCGTCGGCGCCGGCCCAGGACCAGCTGGGTGACCAGCGCCTCCTCGAAGCGGAAGCGGCGCTGGGCCCGGCGCACCTGCGCGAAGTCGTCCGGCGCGTGGATCCAGTCCAGGGCGGTGCGGACGTCGAGCACGTCGTACTGCTCGCGCACCCCGTCCGGGAGCAGCTCGGGCAGGTCGTCGAGGACGGTCAACGCGAAGGCGACGGCGCGCTGGAGGTCCCAGGAGTCGATGCCCTTGGTCAACGGGTAGAGGGGGTACAGCGCACCGATCGACTCGAGGGACAGCAGCGCGTTGTCGTCGTCGGCCGAGGTGCCGAAGAGCACCATCTGGGGGTTGGTGAGCTGCCAGGAGTCGCGGAACCGGCTGACCCCGCCGACGAAGACGCCGGTGCGCCCCACCCGGAGCCGGGAGGCCTGCCAGTCGGAGATGTGCTTCTTCTGGGCGAAGAACGACATCCGCAGCGAGGGCCCGTCGGTCTTCAGCACGGTGTCGAGCCGGTACGCCGGCCGGCCGGTGCGCCGGTCGTTGTAGCTGTTGACGCGGCTCTCCACGATCTCGCCCACGAGCGTCAACATCTGCCCCGGCTGGAGGTCGTCGACCTTGGTGAGCTCACCGGTCTTCACGTAGCGGCGCGGGAAGTGGTGCAGCAGGTCGCCGACGGTCTCGATGCCGAGGCCCTCGCTGATCCGCTTGCGCTTGGCGCCCTTGTCACCGAGCACCGTGGCGATCGGTGAGTCGAGGTTGATCATGGCTGCATGCTCTCCGGGGTCATTCGACGGACACGAGGAGCGGGTAGCGCTCCTGCCCACCGTCGTACACCACGACGTCGACATGGGGGTGCTGCTCCTCGACCCAGGCGGCGCACCGCGCCGCGAGACCGTCGGCGTCGTCGGCCCCGGCCACGACCGTGACCAGCTCGCCGCCACCGCCCAGGAGCCGGTCGAGGATGTCGGTGGCGACGGCGTAGAGGTCGTCGCCGATCACGGCGAAGTCGCCCGCGATCACGCCCAGGACGTCGCCCGGCTCGCACGGCCCGGCCATGGTGATGGCCTGCTTGGCGGCGATGGTCACCGCGCCGTGCCGCGCGTGCCGGGCGGTCGCCGTCATCTCGAGGACGTCCTGGTCGAAGCTGCGGCCGGGCTCGTGCACGGCCAGCGCCGCCAGCCCCTGCACCTGCGCCTGGGTGGGGATCACCGCGACCCGGATGCCTTCGTCCTCCTCGGCCGTGCGGGCCGCGATCTGGGCCACCCGCACCGAGTCGGCGTCGTTGGGCAGGACCACGACCTCGGCGGCGCCACAGGTCGTGATCGCCTCGAAGATCTGGCCCGTGGACGGACGACGCCCGGGACCACCCTCGACGACCACGGCTCCCGCACCGGCGAAGAGGTCGGCCAGGCCGGAACCGGCGGCCACGGCCAGGACGCGGCGACCGGTCCGCCGGCTCGCCTTGTCCGCCGCCCTGTGCCGCGCCTCGGCGACCTGCTCGGCGAAGTGGGTGACCCGCACCCGGTGCGGGCGGCCGGCGTCGATGCCGGCCTCGATGGCCGCACCCACGTCGTCGACGTGGACGTGGACGTTCCACAGCCCCTCGTGACCGACCACGACCAGCGAGTCGCCGAGGCCGGCGAGCGCCTTCTTGAGGGCGGGGATGCGGTCGTCGGCGGCGTCGAGGAGGTACATCACCTCGTACGACGGGCCGTCCGCCGTGAGGTCGCCCTCCAGGTCGTGGGAGGCCAGCGGGATCGGGATGGTGTGCCGGCCGATCGGCGTGGTCACCGGGATCGGACGACGGCCGGTCAGCACGGTCTCGGCAGCGTCGAGGATGACGCTGAGGCCTCGCCCACCGGCGTCCACGACACCCGCGTCACGCAGGACCCGGAGCTGGTCGGGGGTGCGGGCCAGGGCCTCGCGCGCATGCTCGGCGGCCGCGGCGAAGACGTCGCGGGCCCGTGCGGCCGGGTCGGCGGCGCGCGCGGTCGCGGCGTCCGAGGCAGCGCGGGCCACGGTGAGGATCGTGCCCTCGACCGGCGTCCCGACCGCTGCGTAGCTCGCGTCCGTCGCCTCGCGCAGCGCCTCGGCCATCACCGTGGCGTTGCGCTCCCCCGGCGTCGCCTGGCCGAGCCGGCGGGCGATCGCGCCCAGCATCTCGCTGAGGATCACACCGGAGTTGCCACGCGCCCCCAGGAGGGCGCCCCGGCTGAACGCGGCGAGCGCCGTGGAGAGATCGGCGTCGTCTCCGCCGGAGACCTCGCGGATCGCCTCGCGGGCGGCCGAGACGGTGAGGTACATGTTGGTGCCCGTGTCCCCGTCGGGCACGGGGTAGACGTTGAGCGCGTCGATCTCCTCGCGGGCCGCGGCGAGGGCGTCGGTGGCGATGTCCACGAAGCGCAGCACGACCGCGAGCTGGATCGTGCCGCTCCGGGGTGCTTCCATCGCCTGCCTCGACATGCCGTCCGGTGAGCCCGCGTAGGCGGGTGGGGCCACAGGTTAGTGGCTGGACCACGATTCGCACCCGAGCGGGGGCATCGGATACTCTTCTTCGGTTGCCCGCTTCGTCCGGGCACCTCGTACACACCTCAAACTTGTAAGGAGTCCACGGTGGCTGCCGTTTGTGACATCTGCGCCAAGAAGCCGGGCTTCGGCAACAACCGACCGTGGTCGCGCAAGATTACGAAGCGTCGCTTCGACCCCAACATCCAGCGCGTCCGCGCCACCGTCAACGGCACCCCCAAGCGGCTCAACGTCTGCACCGGGTGCCTGAAGGCGGGCAAGGTCTCTCGCTGACCTGACCCAGCATCGCACGAAGGCCGCCACCCCTCGGGGTGGCGGCCTTCGCTGCGTGGTGGGGCCCCCGGCGCAGGAGCTCCGGCTCAGAAGTGCGTCCAGCCCAGCGGGCCGTCGTACGCCACCCCGTCAACGGTGACGCCGGGACCGTCGGCCCCCGCCTCGTCGACCGCGCCCACGACGGCCCAGCCCGACGGCACCGAGGCGACGTCGGGGTAGGTCGCGAGCAGGGCGTGGTCGTCCCCGCCGGTGAGGATGAACTGGAGCGGGTCGGCGCCCAGGGCGGCGCCCACCGCCTGGAGCGGCTCGGGGATGTCGAAGGCCGAGCTGTGGACGTTGATCACGACCCCGGACTCCTGCGCGAGGTGGGCCGCGTCCGCGAGCAGGCCGTCGGAGACGTCGATCATCGAGGTCGCGCCGGCGTCAGCCGCGACCTTCCCCTCGGCGTACGGCGGCTCGGGACGTCGGTAGGCCTCCACCAGGACCCGCGGGGACCGGAAGCCACGGCCGAGCACGGCCAGGCCGCCTGCGGCCCAGCCCTGACGCCCGACGATCGCGAGCACGTCACCGGGCTCCGCGCCGGAGCGGACCACCGGGGCCTGCGTGCAGGCGCCGAGCACGGTCACGGCGATGACGAGCTGGTCGGACCGCGACAGGTCTCCCCCGACGATGCTGGCGCCCACGAGGTCGCACTCCTCGGCGAAGCCGCGGGCGAAGTCCAGGGCCCACTCGGCGGGCAGGTCGGCGGGTGCGGCCAGCCCGATGGTGAGCGAGGTGGCGCGTCCTCCCATGGCGTTGACGTCGGAGAGGTTCTGGGCGGCGGCGCGATGGCCGACGTCGGCGGCCGAGGCCCACTCCCGGCGGAAGTGCCGGCCCTCGACCATGAGGTCGGTCGAGACCACGACGTGCCCGGTCTTGACCCGGAGCACCGCGGCGTCGTCGCCCGGCCCGATCAGGACGTGCTCGCCCTGGTGGAAGATCTCGGTGAGCGCGGCGATCAGTCCGAACTCGCCGACGTCGGCAAGGGTGGCGTCAGGGGGGAAGGCCATGTCCCCATCCCACCAGATCGATGCGGCCTCCCTGCCGTTGGGCACCTGCCGACAGGCACCTATCGACAGCCGAGCCCAGCACGGTAGGTTGGCCGCGACACAAGCCCGTGACACAGACGAGGAGCCCCACGATGGTCGTCCAGGCGTACATCTTGATCCAGACCGATGTCGGCAAAGCCGCCGAGGTGGCCATCGCCATCGCGCAGATCAAGGGCGTCACCCTCGCCGAGGACGTCACCGGCCCGTACGACGTGATCGTGCGCGCCGAGGCCCGTAACGTCGACGAGCTCGGCAAGCTCGTGGTCTCCAAGGTGCAGAACCTCGACGGGATCACGCGCACGCTGACGTGCCCCGTCGTGCACATCTGAGCTTGTCTGGCCGGGTGCCCAGAGCTGAACACCGACGGCGCCCCGTGTCCCTGTGGACACGGGGCGCCGTCGCGTCTGCCCTGGCCACCCTGCTGATGCCCCTGCTCGCCGCAGGGTGTGGCGGCCCGGACGAGGTGGCCCTCGACTCGCCGGCGGTGTCCGAGGGAGACCGCGCCGCCTGCGAACGTTTCCTCGCCGACCTGCCGGACACGCTCGCCGACCAGGAGCGGCGCACCGTCACCCCGGACGACGCCCTCGGTGCCGCGTGGGGCGACCCGGCGATCACCCTCACGTGCGGGGGGTCGGTGCCGAAGGAGTTCGACCGGTTCGCCTCCTGCGAGGAGGCCGACGGCGTCGGCTGGTTCGTCCCCGACGAGCAGTCGGCCGACCCGTCGTCCGACGTGACGTTCACGGCCGCGGGCTACCGGCCGATCGTCCAGGTCGAGCTGCCCGCGTCGTACCGCCCCGAGGGTGCGGCTGCGGCGATCGCCCAGCTGGCACAGCCCGTCAAGGACCGGCTCGAGCTGGTCCGGCGCTGTCGCTAGGCCGGTGCCGACCGGACTCAGCGCAGGCCGGTGTCGCGCGCCAGCGCGAGCCGGATGAGCCGGTCCACCAGGGCCGGGTAGTCCAGGCCGGTGGCCGCCCACATCCGCGGGAACATCGACAGCGGGGTGAAGCCCGGCATCGTGTTGATCTCGTTGACGACCAGCGAGCCGTCCGGCATCACGAAGAAGTCGACGCGGGCCAGTCCCTCGCACCCGACGGCCTCGAACGCACGCGCGGACAGCGCGCGCATCTCCGCCTCCACGCCGTCGGGCAGGATCGCCGGGACGTCGAGATCGGTGGCCTCCTCGGGGAGGTACTTGGCGGTGAAGTCGTAGAACTCGTGCTCACCGGTGATCCGGATCTCGGCCGGGACGCTCGTCTCGGGGGTTCCGTCGAGCGCCTGCAGCACCCCGCACTCCACCTCGCGGGCCCCCTCGGCCGAGACCTCGACCAGGACCTTCGGGTCGTGGCGCAGCGCCTCCTCGATGCAGGCGTCGAGCTCGGAGGCGTCGTGGGCCTTGGAGATGCCGATGCTCGAGCCACCGCGGGCGGGCTTGAGGAAGAGGGGGTAGCCCAGGGTGCCGGCGCGCTCCCGGCAGGCCGCCGGGTCGGCCGCCCACTCGCGGGCGGTGACCGTGACCGAGGGCATGACCGGCAGGCCGGCCGCCTGGAGCACGATCTTCATGTAGGCCTTGTCCATGCTCACGGCGGACGCGAGCACCCCGGCACCGACGTAGCGCACGCCGACCATCTCGAGCATCCCCTGGATGGTCCCGTCCTCACCCCACGGGCCGTGCAGCACCGGGAAGACCACGTCGACCTCGCCGAGCGTGCGCGGCGGCTGGGACGGTTCGGTCACCACGAGGTCGGTGGAGCGGCTGTCGTGGGCCAGGGTCACGCCGGCGCGGTGGCCGTCGACGCATGGCAGCTTGTCCGCGCTCTGGATCCGCAGCCGCTCGGGGTCACCGGACTCGAGCACCCAGCGACCGTCGGTGGCGATGCCGATGGGCACCACGTCGTACTGCTCACGATCGATGGCCTGGAGCACGCTCCCGGCCGTCACGCACGAGATGCCGTGCTCGCTCGAGCGACCACCGAAGACGACGGCAACGCGGGGCTTGCGGCTCTGGCCGGGTCCAGGGGTGGGCTCATTCATCGCAGCGACCCTACCGGCCTACCCTTCTCGGCATGACCGAGGACTCGCCCGCCCCCCAGCCCTCTGCCCTTTCCCCCGACTGGAAGCCCGCGACGATCGCCGTCGCCAGCGGCCGCCCCCCGCACGAGCCGGACCAGCCGCTGAACGTCCCGATCACGATGGCCTCGACGTACGTCGCCGGCGGTTCCCTGGAGTACGGCCGCTACGCCAACCCGACCTGGACCGCCTTCGAGGACGCCCTGGGCGCCCTGGAGGGTGGGCGCTGCCTGAGCTTCGCCTCTGGCCTGGCTGCCGTCGCCACGGTGCTGGACCTGGTCGGCAACGACAGCCTGGTCGTGGCGCCACGGCACGCCTACAACGGCACCGTGCTCCAGCTGGCCGACCTGGAGTCCCGCGGTCGGCTGCGCACCGCGCTGGTCGACATCACCGACACCGACGCAGTCATCGCCGCCTGCGAGGACGCCGCGCTGGTGTGGCTGGAGTCGCCCACCAACCCGGCTCTCGAGGTCGCCGACATCCCCACGATCCGGGCAGCCGCGCACGAGGCCGGCGCCTACGTCGTCGTCGACAACACCTTCGCCACTCCCCTGCTCCAGCAGCCGCTCGACCTCGGCGCCGACCTGGTGGTGCACTCCGCGACCAAGTACCTCGCCGGGCACAGCGACGCCCTGATGGGTGCCGTCGTCACCCGCGACGAGTCGCTGTACGCCGTGCTGAAGGGTCGTCGCGACCTGATCGGCGCGGTCCCGGGCACCCTCGAGGCGTATCTGGCCCTGCGTGGCCTGCGCACGCTGCACCTGAGGGTCGAGCGCTCCCAGGCCAACGCCCAGGAGCTGGTCCGGCGCCTGGCCGAGCACCCGGCCGTCGGCGAGATCCGCTACCCGGGGTTCGGCGGCATCGTGTCGATCGTGCTGGCGCAGGGCGCGCTCGCGGCCGACCTGCTCACGCACAAGACGAAGCTGTGGGTGCACGCCACCTCGCTCGGTGGCGTGGAGTCGACCTTCGAGCGGCGCCGCCGCTGGAAGTCCGAGCCGGCCACGATCCCCGACGCCCTGGTGCGGATGTCGGTGGGCATCGAGGACGTCGACGACCTGTGGGACGACCTCGCCAAGGCGCTCGACAAGCTGACCTGAGTCGCTCACCACCCTGGGCCCCTCACTCCTCGTTGGTCAGGCAGCGAGCGCCAGCGAGCTCGGGGCGCCTTCGCTGCTCGACCTCCGGAGACTGCCTCGTTCCTCGGTCAGTCTGTTTCGGCCTTGGTGTCGCGCGCGATGAACGCGTCCATCATCTCCTGGGCCGTCATCCGGCCCGCGACGACGGCGTCGACGTGCTGGGCGATCGGGGCGTCGATGCCGGTGCGCTCGGCGAGGGCCAGCAGCGACGAGCAGGACTTGGCGCCCTCGGCGACCTGACGCGTGGAGGCGTAGATGTCCTCGGTGGTCATCCCCTTGCCGAGGTTGACGCCGAACGTCCGGTTGCGCGACAGCGGGGACGAGCAGGTGGCCACCAGGTCGCCCAGGCCGGCCAGGCCCATCAGGGTCAGCGGGTTGGCACCCAGGGCCATCGCCAGCCGCGCGGTCTCGGCCAGCCCCCGGGTGATCACCGAGGCCGTCGTGTTGTCCCCGAAGCCCAGGCCGACGGCCATGCCCACCGCGAGGCCCACGACGTTCTTGTAGGCGCCGCCGAGCTCGCAGCCCAGGACGTCGGTGCTGGTGTAGGGCCGGAACGCTGCCGAGTGGATGCGCTTCTGGATCCGCTGGGCGACCTCCTCGTCCTCGCAGGCGACGACCGAGGCGGCGGGCTCCCGGCGCGCGATCTCCATGGCGAGGTTGGGGCCGCTGATGACGGCGATCCGCTCGGTCCCGGCACCGGTGACCTCGGCGATCACCTCGCTCATCCGCTTGAGGCTGCCGAGCTCGACGCCCTTCATCAGCGACACGATGACGGCGTCCTCGGCGATGTACGGCGCCCACTCGGCGAGGTTGCCCCGCATGGTCTGCGACGGGGTGGCCAGCACGACCATGTCGGCGCCCTCGAGGGCCAGCTCCGGGTCGTGGGTCGCGCAGACGCCGGGCGGCAGCTCGATCCCGGGCAGGTAGTCGGGGTTCTCACGCGTCTTGTTGATCGACGCGCAGACCTCCTCGCGACGGGCCCACAGCGTCACCTCGTTGCCCGCGTCGGCGAGCACCATCGAGAAGGCCGTGCCCCACGATCCGGCACTGAAGACGGCGATCTTGCCTCGGCTCGTCATGGGCGTTCCTTCTTCTGCTTCTTCTTGGACTTGCTGTTCTTGTAAGGGTTGCCGATCGGTCTCACGCCCGCCTTGCGGGGGTCGAACCGTTCGACCGGGGCGGTCTCGCCGCGGATCTCCTCGACCTGCTCCACCACGGCGGCCATGATCCGGTCGGTCGCCTGCTGCACCACTGCCGGAGTGCGGGGCAGGCCCACCAGGTCGGACAGGTCGACAGGGTCGCCCACCTTCATGGTGATGTTCTTGCGGGGGAACGGATGCGGCTTGGTGGAGTAGGGGGCGAGCAGCTCCTGGGCGCCCCACTGCCCGATCGGGATCACCGGGCACCCGGTCTCCAGAGCGATCCGGGCGGCACCGGACTTGCCGGTCATCGGCCACTGACCAGGGTCCCGGGTCAGCGTTCCCTCAGGATAGACGACCACGCACTCGCCGGCGCGCACAGCGGCGACCGCGGCGTCGTACGCGCCTGCGGCGTTCTTGCTGAGGCGCTCGACGGGGATCTGACCCGCGGCGGTGAGGAAGTACGCGAGCGCCTTGTTCTTGAACAACCCGGACTTCGCGAGGTAGCGCGGCAGTCGGCCATGGTCGTAGACGAAGTGCGCCGCGGTCAGCGGGTCGATGTGGGAGACGTGGTTGAACACCACGATGCAGCCCCCGGACACCGGCAGCTTCTCGCCCTCGATCCAGGTGCGCGTGGTGGTTGCGAGCAGGACCGGTTTCACGATCGCGACGGCAACGTTCCATGCCCAGCCACGCTTCTGCTGCAGCTCGCGAACCTTCACGTGCGCCCTCGCCGTTCCTCGGGCCCCCCGGGCCGTGACGTGCCTTACGTCGAGTGCAGGCTACTCGGTCGAGGCCGCTCCGAGCGTCTCGGCACGACGCACCCGCGGCGGCGCGTCCGGGCTCGCCTGACAGGATCGTCTCGATGACCAGACAGCAGTACGCCGTGGTGGTGCCGGTCAAGCCACCGGCCCGTGGCAAGTCCCGACTGACCGGCCTGCCCGATGACCTGCGTCGCAGCCTGGCCGCGGCCTTCGCGCTCGACACGGTCGCTGCCTGCCTGGCCGCGGAGCACGTCGGCGCCGTGCTCGTGGTCACCGACGACGCGCCCTTCGCGACGGAGCTCACGGCCCTCGGCTGCGCGGCGATCCCGGACGGCGTCTCCGGGGACCTCAACGCCAGCCTGCGTGAAGCGGCCGCGGAAGCCCGCCGGCGCTGGCCCCAGCTGGTCGCCGCGGCCGTGTGCGCCGATCTGCCAGCCCTGCGAGCTGCCGAGCTCGACGACGCCCTGGGGCGTGCGGAAGCAGGGTCCGCGTGCTTCGTCGCCGACGCAGCGGGCGTGGGAACGACGCTCTACACCGCGCCCCACGACGTGTTCTCCCCCCACTTCGGGCACCGGTCACGCGAGGCGCACCTGACGGCCGGCGCTGTCGAGGTGACCGGAGACCTGGCGTCGCTACGCCGCGACGTGGACGACCTGGCGGACCTGCGCGAGGCCCGACGCCTGGGCCTCGGGCCGCACACCGCGGCCGTGACCGTCAGCCCCGAGACGCAGTGATGGTGGGCCACCACCCGGTTGTCCGGGGGTGGCCCACCATCGAGAGAGCCGCGTCAGGGGGTCCTGGTCAGGACTTCTTGGCGGCCTTCTTGGCGGGAGCCTTCTTGGCAGCGGCCGGTGCCTTCTTCGCGGGCGCCTTGGTGGCGGGCGCCGACTTCTTGGCAGCAGCCTTGACCGTGGTGGTCTTCTTGGCGGGCGCCGACTTGGCGGGCGTCGACTTGGCTGCCGACTTCTTGGCGGGGGCCGCCTTCTTGGCCGGAGCCTTGGCGGTGGCCGTCTTCTTGGCGGCCGTCGTCTTGGCTGCGGTCTTCGTGGCGGGGGCCGCCTTCTTCGCCGCAGTCTTCGCGGGAGCCGCCTTCTTGGCCGCAGTCTTCGCCGGAGCCGTCTTCTTCGCCGGCGCTGCCTTCTTGCCACCGGCAGCGGACTTCGCGACCGAGGCCGCAGCCCGTGCCGGGGCGGTCGCCTTCTTGGCGGCCGGTCCCGCAGCGGCAAGCGTCAGCTTGGGGAGCTTCTTGGCCCCCGAGACGACGTTCTTCAGGTCGGCGCCGGGGGTGAACTTCGGGACCGCCTTCTTCTTGGCCTTGATCCGCGCACCGGTCTGGGGATTGCGGACCCAGCGCGCTTCACGGACGCGCTTCTCGAACGAGCCGAAGCCCGTGATGGCGACCTTCTCGCCCTTGGCAACCTCCCGGGTGATCGTGTCCAGGACGGACTCGAGCGCTTGCGCGGCAGCCTTGCGATTGCCCTCGTAACGCGCAGCAAGCGCGTCGATGAGCTGAGACTTGTTCACTAGCTTCCCTTCCAATGAACCATGGGCCGAGCCGTTGCTCGACTTTCTTCAACGCACGCTAGGTATTCGTGGCGCCGGTCACAATGACCACGCCGACTAATTCCTCTCTTTTTTTGAGAGCCGGCAATGCACCCGCCCCGACTTTCGTCCCCGCGGTAACGAGATCCGCGCCGACGAAGAACACCAGGCGTGGTCGAATCCCCAGTCCTGGTTGGAGATTCTTGAATTCGGATCGGCGCATTGTCGACGCATTCTCGACCCGGACCCGCTAAACCTCGTGGCAACGGCCTCGAGACCCGTTTATCGTCGTCCGGGTGCAGCGGCAGACCAGGGAGTACATCGACGGCTGGTGGTCGGACCTGTTCGGCATCGGTCGTGACCTGGTCTGGCGGGCAGTGACGGTGCAGCCCCATGCACTGCTGGGCGACTACGAAGGCTTCTTCGTCGCCTGGCGTGAGGACGGCGTGCACGTGTCACTGCCCGCCGGCTGCACCACCGAGGTCGCCCGGTCCCTTGTCTCGCAGGATCCGGCACGGCTCCGCAGCAAAAAGTTCTGGCACTCGTTCGCCGCTTCCCTCGACCTCGGCGTGATCGGGCCCAGCATCCACGCCTATCTCGATGTCGATCCTGGACCTGCGCCCGGCGTCAACCGGATCCGGCGCGAGGACACCACCGAGCTCCGGGGCCGGGTCTCTCCCGAGGAATGGCAAGAGTCCAGCTTCGCCGGCGAGGCCGACCTCTTCTTCGGCTGGCACGACGACGGCGCCCTGCTCGCCGCAGCCAACCTCAGGCCGTTCGCGGACTCGCCGCGCGACATCGGCGTGCTCGTCGCCCCGTCGGCACGGGGGCAGCGCCTCGTCGACCGGGTCGGGCGCACGGCCGCGTCGTACGCGATCGAGCACCACGACGTGGCGCGCTGGTGCGCGCGCACGACCAACCGCGGATCGCTGGGCGCTGCGCACCGACTGGGTTTCGAGCCCTGGTGCACGCAGCTCGCGATCCGTTAGAGGGTGGCGGGCTTCCAGCTCGGCCGGGTGGATTCGTACGCCGCGATGTCGTCGTCGTGCGACAGCGTGATGCCGATGTCGTCGAGGCCCTCGAGCAGACGCCAGCGGGTGTAGTCGTCGATGTCGAACGAGTCCTCGATGGCGTCGGGGCCCTCACCGGCGCGGACGGTGCGCGACTCGAGGTCGACGGTCACCGTCGCCCCGGGGTTCGCCTCGAGGTGGTCCCACAGGCGCTGCACGACCTTCTCGTCGACCTGCGCGGCCACCAGGCCGGACTTGCCGGAGTTGCTGCGGAAGATGTCGGCGAAACGCGGGGAGATCACGGCCTTGAAGCCGTAGTTCTGCAGCGCCCACACCGCGTGCTCGCGCGAGGAGCCGGTGCCGAAGTCGGGGCCGGCGACCAGCACCGAGCCCGCGGCGTACACGGGGTTGTTGAGCACGAACGACGGGTCGTTGCGCCAGGCCGCGAAGAGCCCGTCCTCGAAGCCCGTGCGGGTGACCCGCTTGAGGTAGACCGCGGGGATGATCTGGTCGGTGTCGACGTTGCTGCGGCGCAGCGGGACGCCGACGCCGGTGTGGCTGGTGAACTTGTCCATCACGACGTCCCCTCAGTTCCTGGTCTCGACGGACTCGAGCGGCGCCAGATCGGCAGGCGAGGACAGGGTGCCGCGGATCGCGGTGGCCGCCGCCACGGGCACGGACACCAGGTGCGTGCGTCCGCCCTTGCCCTGCCGGCCCTCGAAGTTGCGGTTGGAGGTCGACGCGCTGCGCTCGCCGGGCTGGAGCTGGTCGGGGTTCATGCCCAGACACATGGAGCAGCCGGCGCCACGCCACTCGGCTCCCGCCTCCTTGAAGATCACGTCGAGGCCCTCGTCCTGGGCCTGCAGGCGCACCCGGACGGAGCCGGGGACCACGAGCAGACGGGTGTCCTTGTCGACGCGGCGACCCTTGATGATCTCGGCGGCGAGGCGGAGGTCCTCGATCCGGCCGTTGGTGCACGAGCCGACGAAGACCGTGTCGACCTTGATCTTGCGCATCGGGGTGCCGGCCTCGAGGGCCATGTACTCCAGCGCCTTCTCGGCCGCGACCCGGTCCTGGTCGTCCTCGAACCCGGCGGGGTCCGGCACGGCGGCACCCAGCGGGACACCCTGGCCCGGGTTGGTGCCCCAGGTGACGAACGGCGTCATCGTGGAGGCGTCGAGCTCGATCTCCCGGTCGAACACGGCGTCCTCGTCGGTGACGAGGGTCTTCCAGTGCTCGACGGCGGCGTCCCAGTCGGCACCCTTGGGGGCCTCGGCGCGACCCTCGATGTAGTCGAACGTCGTCTGGTCGGGCGCGATCATCCCGGCCTTGGCGCCCCACTCGATGCTCATGTTGCACACGGTCATCCGGGCCTCCATCGAGAGCTCCTCGATGGCCTGGCCGCGGTACTCGACGATGTAGCCCTGGCCGCCACCGGTGCCGGTGTGCGCGATCAGGGTGAGCACCATGTCCTTGGCGGTGACCCCCGCGGGCAGGGTGCCGTTGATGGTCACGGCCATCGTCTTCGGCTTGGCCTGCATCAGGGTCTGGGTCGCCAGCACGTGCTCGACCTCGGACGTGCCGATGCCGAACGCGATCGCCCCGAAGGCGCCGTGGGTGCTGGTGTGGCTGTCGCCGCACACGATCGTCATGCCCGGCTGGGTGAGACCGAGCTGTGGGCCGACCACGTGCACGATGCCCTGCTCGATGTCACCGAGCGGGTGCAGGCGGACACCGAACTCCTCGGCGTTGCGCCGCAGCGTGTCGACCTGGGTCTTGGACACCGGGTCGGCGATCGGCTTGTCCCAGTCGACCGTGGGGACGTTGTGGTCCTCGGTCGCGAGCGTGAGGTCGGGGCGGCGTACGGTCCGGCCGGCGAGCCGCAGGCCGTCGAACGCCTGCGGCGAGGTGACCTCGTGGATCAGGTGGAGATCGATGAACAACAGGTCCGGCTCACCCTCGGTGGACCGGACGACGTGCTCGTCCCAGACCTTCTCGGCCAGGGTCTTGCCCATGACTGACTCCCTCATCGACGACGTATTCCTGCAGGTTCACACGCAGGTCACACATGCTACTGCTTGCATCCCATGATCTGAGACGGCAGTATTGCCATATGGACAACACCAGCGGAGTCGGCGTTCTCGACAAGGCCGCCCTCGTGCTCACCGCGCTCGAGTCCGGTCCGGCAACCCTCGCCGGCCTGGTCGCCGGCACCGGCCTCGCCCGGCCGACCGCGCACCGCCTCGCCGTGGCCCTGGAGCACCACCGGCTCGTGGCTCGCGACATGCAGGGCCGCTTCGTGCTGGGCCCGCGCCTCGCGGAGCTGTCGGCCGCCGCCGGCGAGGATCGCCTGCTCGCCACCGCCGGCCCCGTCCTCGCCCGGCTGCGCGACATCACCGGCGAGTCCGCCCAGCTGTGGCGCCGCCAGGGCGAGCACCGCGTCTGCGTCGCCGCCGCCGAACGGCCGAGCGGCCTGCGCGACACCATCCCGGTCGGCTCACAGCTGACGATGCGTGCCGGCTCCGCCGCCCAGGTGCTGCTCGCCTGGGAGGACCCCGAGCGGATGCACCGCGGCCTGCAGAACGCCGCCTTCTCCGCGGCCGCCCTCTCCGGGATCCGCCGCCGCGGCTGGGCCCAGTCGGTCGGCGAGCGCGAGCAGGGCGTGGCGTCGGTCTCCGCGCCGGTCCGCTCCCCCGGCGGCAAGATCATCGCCGCGGTCTCGGTCTCCGGGCCGCTGGAGCGGCTCTCGCGCCAGCCCGGGCGCATGCACGCCCCCGCGGTGCTCGCGGCGGCCGAGCGGCTCTCCGAGTCGCTGCGTCGCGCCGCAGCCGAGTAGCCGGCTCAGAAGAGGGCGTCCTGCTCGAGCTCCAGCAGCGTCTGCTTGCGTTCGAGCCCACCCGCGTAGCCCGTGAGGGTGCCGTTGGCACCGATCACGCGATGGCACGGGATCACGATCGGGATCGGGTTGCGCCCGTTGGCCAGGCCGACCGCCCGGGAGGCGGCGTTGGTCTTCCCGAGCCGGCCGGCGATCTGGCCGTACGACGCGGTCTCGCCGTAGCCGATGCCGCACAGCTGGTCCCAGACCCGCTTCTGGAAGTCGCTGCCCGCGGGCGCCAGCGGGAGGTCGAACTCCTTGAGCTCGCGGTCGAAGTAGGCACGCAGCTGGCGCACCGCCTCGACGAGCAGCGGGTGCGCGTCGTCGCGGGCCCCCTTGGGCCGGCCGTCGGCGTCGCTGTAGGGCGTGAACTCGATCGCGGTGATCGTGCCGTCCTGCTCGACGATCCGCAGCTCGCCGATCGGTGAGTCCATCACGGTCCACATCTCAGTTCTCCTCGCATCCAGGCCGCTCGACCGGCACAGCGGTCGACGGGGGCATCAGGGTGTTCCACAGGTGCATCAGGGCGTAGGACCGCCAGGGCCGCCAGGCGTCGCTCCGCGCGATGGTGGCGACGGGGTCGTGGCCGAGCCCGACGAGCGCGTTGCGGACGCCGATGTCGGTGGGCAGGAAGACATCGGGGTGCGCCAGGGCCCGCATCGCCACGTAGTCGGCCGTCCACGGTCCGATCCCCGGCAGCTCGAGCAGCGCCCGGCGTACGTCGTCTCGGTCCGGGCCGCGGTCGAGGGCCACCGCACCGCAGGCCAGGGCGGCACTCAGCGCGACCAGTGCCCGGCCGCGGGCGCGTGGCATCGGCAGCTGCGCGGGGTCCAGCCCGGCCAGGGTGTGCACGTCCGGGAAGAGATGGCTCAGACCCGGGATGTCGGTGGCGACCCGACGGCCGTGGAGCGCGACCAGCCGGCCGGTCACCGTGCACGCACCCGCCACGCTGACCTGCTGGCCGATGACGGTGCGGACGGCGACCTCGGCGCCGTCCACCTGGCCGGGGACCCGCAGGCCCGGGTGCCGCCGCGCCAGCGGACCGATGACCGGGTCTCCCGCGAAGTGGTCGGCGACGGCCAGCGGGTCGCAGTCGGCGTCGATGAGACGGCGGGCACGCTCGACGGCGGCCGAGGTGTCGCGCAGGTCCTGCAGGGCGAACGTCGCGGTCACGAAGGCGGTCTCGCCGGCCGTGAGGGCGTCGGTGATGTCGAGGCGCACCGTGCCGGGGGCGTGCGGCAGGTCGAGGGTCCGGGCGTACCAGCCGTCGCCGGCCACCTCGACACCTGGAATGAGGTGGTGGGCCAGGAAGTCCAGCAGCGCGGTCCCGGAGTACGGCGTGCGCACGGCCAGGCGCATGGTCACCGTGCCGGTGGCGGGCCGGCCGCCGCGACGCCCACGCAGGTCGGTCGGGGTGGCGGCGTAGACCTCGCGGATCGTCTCGTTGAACTGCCGCACGCTGGAGAAGCCGGCCGCGAACGTGACGTCGGCGTAGGTCAGGTCGGTCGTCTCGATCAGCACGCGCGCGGTCTGGGCCCGCCTCGCCCGCGCCAGGGCGAGCGGACCGGCACCCAGCTCCGCGGTGAGGATCCGGGTGAGGTGCCGCGGCGTGTAGCCGACGTGCGCCGCCAGTCCCTCGACCCCCTCCCGGTCGACGACGCCGTCGGCGATCAGCCGCATCGCCCGGCCGGCCGCGGTGGCCGCGACGTCCCAGTCGGGACTGCCGGGGGTGGCATCGGGCAGGCAGCGCTTGCAGGCGCGGAAGCCGGCCGCCTGGGCTGCGGCCGCACTCGGGTGGAAGGTCACGTTGGGGAGCGCGGGAGTCCGGGCCGGGCACGAGGGGCGGCAGTAGATGCCGGTGGTCCGCACGGCGGTGTAGAACACCCCGTCGAAGCGCCGGTCCCGCGACTTCACGGCGCGGTAGCAGGACTCGCGGTCCAGCTTGTCGGTTGCGCCCATGGGTCCATCATGACCCCTCGACCGGCACCGCTCTCGCGGAAATCGGACACCGCGGCCAGCAGCGGACGACCCCGGGAAATACAGAAGGCCCGGTCCTGTGGACCGGGCCTGCTGGGGTGGTACCCCCGACGGGATTCGAACCCGCGCTACCGCCTTGAGAGGGCGGCGTGCTAGGCCGCTACACAACGGGGGCATCGTCCCTGACCGGCTCTTGCGAACCAGCCCCGAACAACCTGCGAAACTCTAGCGAACGCTGTCGTGACGCACAAAATCGCGGCTTTCGCCGCGATCTCGCTGGGATACTAGGACTCGAACCTAGACTAACTGGACCAGAACCAGTCGTGCTGCCAATTACACCATATCCCAATGGTGACGGCCCCTCTGGAGCCGGGCGAAACCTTACACGCGACCAACGGGGGCTACCAAAACGGCCCGTTCGGTGGTGGTCCGCAGACCCTGGTGACGTGCCACCAGCAGCACCAGTCCGAGGTAGACCAGGGCCTGCGTGAGGGTCACCGGAATGCTCCACCAGCTGCCCCCGGACGGGCTCAGCGCGGACCCCATGTCGCCGAACGCGAGGGCCAGCGAGAAGGCGAGCCAGTTGTTCAGCACGTGCATGGCGAGGCCGGCCTCGAGCCCACCCGTGCGGATCACCAGGACCCCCGCCACGAGGCCGAACGCGAAGCGGTCGAAGAACACCGGGGCGCTCTGCCCGCCGTGCGCGAGGGCGAAGAGCAGCGCCGGTCCCCCCACCGCCACCCAGGGCCGCGCGAACAGACCTCCGAACGCCTGCGTGAGGTAGCCGCGAAAGACGTACTCCTCCCCCGCAGCCTGCAGCGGTGTGAGCAACAGCACGACCAGCAGGAAGTCGCGCGTGGTCGTCGTGAAGTCGTTGAGCTGCCCACCCATCTCCGTGCCCTCTGCGCCGCTCGCGGGCACGAGCACCGAGACCACCAGGGTTGCGAACAGCGCCAGGACGGAGAGCCCCAGGCAGGTCAGCAGCCAGCGCCAGCGCAGACCCGGGGTCACGGAGGCGAGCCAGCGCGGCCGGAGGCCGTGCACGGAGCGGTTGATCAGCCAGGTGACGGGGATCGCCGTGGCGAGCACGAGGTTGAGGTAGGCGAGCCCTGCCGGGGTCGGGTCTGTCAGGTCCAGCAGCCGATCCATGCTGTCGAACACCGGCTGGCCGGTGACGAGGTAGCCGACCGCGAACGGCACCTGCCACATCAGCGGGACCACGAGGAGCATCGCGGCCACGAGCGCGGTGGTGCCCAGCACCGGGCGCCACCAGCCCGCGGTGGCGCGAGGGACCCCTCGATGGATCTGCTGGTACGGCAGCCCGGGCGGTGCCGCCGCGGAAACCGGCTCGGTCACGTCAGCCCAGGGCGCTCTGGAGCCGCGCCAGGCTGCGCTCGCGCCCCAGCAGCTCCATCGACTCGAAGAGCGGCGGGGAGATGCGACGCCCGGTGACGGCGACCCGGACGGGGCCGAACGCGTTGCGCGGCTTGAGGCCCAGCTCGTCGACGAGCTTCGTCTGCAGGGCGGCCTGCAGGCTCTCGGTGGTCCACTCGTCGAGCACCGAGACGGCGTCGTACGCCGCACGCACCACCGCCAGCCCGTCCTCGTTGAGCAGCTTCTCGGCGTCGGCGGGGTCGACGGCGAAGTCGGACTCATCGACGAGCAGGAAGCCCAGCATCTCGACGGCCTCGGTGAGCTTGTTGATCCGCTCGCTGACCAACGGCATCGCCCCGGCCAGCACCTGACGCTGCTCGTCGGTCACCGGGTCGGCCACCAGCCCGGCCTGCTGCAGGAACGGAATGATCCGCTCGGTCAGGTCCTCGAGGGTGAGCAGCCGCATGTGGGCCGCGTTGATCGCCTCGGCCTTCTTCACGTCGAAGCGGGCCGGGTTGGGGTTGACGTTCTTGATGTCGAAGGCCTCGACCATCTCGGTCAGGGTGAAGATGTCGCGGTCGGGTGCGATTGCCCAGCCGAGCAGCGCGAGGTAGTTGAGCAGCCCCTCGGGCAGGAAGCCCTGGTCCCGGTAGGCCATCAGGTGCGCCTGCGGGTCCCGCTTGGACAGCTTCTTGTTGCCCTCGCCCATGACGTAGGGCAGGTGCCCGACGCGCGGCATCGTGCCGTTGCCGATGCCGATCTCCGTCAGCGCCGCGTAGAGCGCGATCTGGCGCGGCGTCGAGCTCAGCAGGTCCTCGCCGCGCAGGACGTGGGTGATCTCCATCAGCAGGTCGTCGACAGGGGCGACCAGCGTGTAGAGCGGGTCGCCGTTGCCGCGGGCCAGCGCGAAGTCCGGAACGAACTCGGTCTGGAACGTGATGTCGCCGCGGACCAGGTCGTCGAAGGTGATCTCGCCCTCGGGCATCCGGAACCGGACGACCGGTGTGCGACCCTCGGCCCGGAACGCCGCGGTCTGCTCCTCGGAGAGCTCGCGGCAGAACCCGTCGTACCCCATCACCTTGGAGCCGGACGCCTTGCGGCGGTCCTCGATCTCACCGGTGCTGCAGTAGCAGTCGTAGGTGAACTTGCTCTGCCGCAGCCGGGCGAGCACGTCGGCGTAGATCGCGGAGCGCTCGGACTGGCGGTACGGCGCGAACGGGCCGCCGACCAGCGGGCCCTCGTCCCAGTCGAGGCCCAGCCACTGCATGACCTCGATCAGTCCGTCGTAGGACTCCTGGGTGTTGCGGGCCGCGTCGGTGTCCTCGATGCGGAAGACGAACGTGCCGCCGTGGTGGCGGGCGAACGCCCAGTTGAAGAGGGCCGTCCGGGCGAGCCCGACGTGCGGGCTGCCGGTCGGGGAGGGAGCCATCCGGACGCGGACGGGCCGGTCCTCGTTGGTCGAGCCTGTCGAGATCAACGCTGTGCCACCTTGTTCGTGAGAGTGCCGAGTCCGGCGATCGAGACCTCGACCTCGTCGCCGATGTTCATGGGGCCGACACCTTCGGGGGTGCCGGTGAGGATGACGTCGCCGGGAAGGAGGGTCATCACGCTCGAGACGTGAGCGATGAGGGTGGGGATGTCGAAGATCAGGTCGCGGGTGTTGCCGTCCTGCACGAGGTCGCCGTTGAGGTGGGTCTGGATCGACACCCCGTCGGCGAAGGTCTGCGGGTCGAGATCGGTCTCGATCCACGGGCCGAGCGGGCAGAACGAGTCGAACCCCTTGGCCCGCGTGAACTGGACGTCGCTCTTCTGCAGGTCGCGCGCGGTGACGTCGTTGGCGATCGTGTAGCCGTGGATCACGTCGGTCGCCTTCTCCACCGGCACGTCACGACAGATCCGGCCGATGACGACCGCGAGCTCCCCCTCGTAGTGCAGGTCCTTGGTCTGCGGCGGGTAGAAGATCGGGTCGCCGGGGCCGACCACGCTGGTGTTCGGCTTGAGGAACATCAGCGGCTCGGTCGGGACGTCGTGGCCCAGCTCGGCCGCGTGGGCGGCGTAGTTGCGGCCGATGCCGACGACCTTGCTGCGCGGCAGGACCGGCGCGAGCAGCCGGACATCCGCCAGCTTGTACTCCTGGGTGAGCGGCTTGACACCGACGTAGAGCGGGTCGCCGGCGAGCGCCACGATCACGCTGTCCTCGGCAGGTTGGCCGAACTGGTCCACCTCCCCCGTCAGGACGCCGTACAGGGGGTCTTCTCCGGTGGTGAATCTGGCGATACGCACGGGGGCGAGCCTATCGACCGTGGGCGCACGACCTAATCTGCGGTGGTGACCCTGCATGTGCTCGACGAGGCCGCGTGGCGGGCCCGTGCCGTCGCACACGAGGCCCGGGTCGACGCGTTCGTGGCGCCCCACCTGGCGCGCCGCGAGTCCCGGGTCAAGCATCCGGTGCACGACTTCCTGTTCACCTACTACTCCCAGCGCCCCGCCAAGCTGCGGCGCTGGCACCCGGGCTACGGCGTGGGGCTCGAGCAGGCGCCGTCGTACGCCGGGCTGAAGGGCTACGGGGTCTCGACGAGCTCGACCACCGGGATGACGGGCTCGACCAGCTCGACCGTCGGGGTGACAGCCGTGACCGACGCGTACGTCGCGAGCCAGCGACCCTTGCTGGAGTCGCTGCACCGGCTGCTCACCGCCACCGCGGCCCGGCCGGCGAACCTCGGCTGCTTCGGGCTGCACGAGTGGGCGATGGTCTACCGGATGACCGAGGAGCAGACCCGCCATGCCGACTGGCCGCTGCGGCTGGGCGCTTCCGGCACGGACGCGGTCGTGGAGTCGCACCGGATCGGCTGCTCGCACTTCGACGCGTTCCGGTTCTTCACCGAACCGGCCCGTCCGCTCAACACCCTGGCGCCCACCAGCGAGGACCGGCCGGACTTCGAGCAGCCGGGCTGCCTGCATGCCGGGATGGATCTCTACAAGCACGCGTTCCGGCTGACCCCGATGATCTGCTCGGACCTCGTCGCCGACTGCTTCGAGCTCGCCCGCGACATCCGGGTGCTCGACATGCGCGCGGCGCCGTACGACCTGGCCGACCTCGGCTTCGAGCCGGTGCGGATCGAGACCGCCGAGGGCAAGCAGGAGTACGCCGCCGCGCAGCGCGGGTTCGCCGAGCGTGGTGCCCCGCTCCGGGCCCGGCTCATCACGGAGTGCGAGCGGCTGCTCGCCGGATGACCCGAGGGTCGGAGCGGGACGGCCCGGTCAGTTCGCCATGGTCATCCGGAGGGTCTTGAACCGGGCCTCGTCCTGCGCGATGTCGACGACACCGTCCTGGGGGAAGTTGTTCAGCACGGAGGCGAGCTGCACCTCGGCCCGCGCCGGGCTGCCGACGCACCGCAGCGGGGCGCGCACGGCCACCGACTCCTTCTTCCAGCGGCGGGTCACCTCGGCCGCCTTGCACCGCCTGACGTGGGACCCCTCGTCGTCGAGATAGGTGACCTGGACGTGGCCGCTGTTGCGCGGGAACCTCAGCGTGTGACCGGTGCGGTCGTCCTGCCCGGGCTCCATGAAGAGCACGTCGAAGAACTGCGTGTCGCCCACGTGCCGGCGCAGGTCGCGCATCGTGAGCACGGCCCGGAACGTGGCCGTCTCCCGGTTGACGACGAAGCGGACCCCGGTGAGGTCGACGGTGCGACGCTCGGCCCGGGTGAACGTGCCATCGGTGTACACGTCGCGGAGCGGGTCGGACCTGGAGACCGACACGACCGGCGCATCGGGGCTCGTGCCCGCGGCGGCAGCGGCGGCAGCGGCGAGCGGAGTGATGGCACCCAGGCAGGCCAGGGAGGTCAGCACGGAAGCGGCAGTGGTGGGGATCCTCAAGGGACGGTCCTTGTCTGTCGTGCGAGAGCCGTTGCCCCCGAGTGAACCCTCACTACCCCGGATCACGCCGGCCCAACCATCGCGGGGAGTCGGTGCTGTCGCGGGTTAGGTTGGGGCCCATGCGCTCGGTCCTCGCACGTCTCACCGCCCTCGCCCTGCTCCCGCTGCTGGTGGCGATGCTGCTGGCGCCGTCCGCCGAGGCGGACCCCCGCTGGCGGTTCTACACGAAGGACAAGACCCGCTACACCTCGCCGTGGTACGCCGGCAACCACCGGATCATGGTGCCGTTCGGGTGCACCCGGGCGCCGTACTACTCCCCCGACCCGCGCTGCCAGGACGACCACGGCTTCCACCACGGCATCGACATCGCGATGAGGTGCGGGACCAAGCTGTTCAGCCCGCGCTTCGGGTGGGTGGTGTCCAACGACTCGCTCGGCCCGGCGTACGGCGACAACCCGCTGCTCATCCGCAACCACAAGCTGGGCTACGACGTCGTGATCGCCCACACCCGCAAGGTGTTCGTCGAGGAGGGTGACCGGATCACCCCGGGCACCCTGGTCGCGAAGGCCTCCGACAACGGGGCACCCGACGGGTGCCATCTCCACTTCGAGAGGCGTGCCGTCGAGGGCGGCCTGGACACCGCGAGCAAGCCCCGCAGGCTGCTCGCCCTGGCCCCGAAGGAGTGAGTCGGAGCGATGGATGAGCAGGACCGCAAGGTGCTCGAGCACTTCCTGACGGCCGACGGGCGGCTCCACACGATCCCCACGAAGTACTCCAAGCTGCTCATCGTGCTCGATCACCTGGCCCAGTCCTTCGAGCCCGGCCAGCGCTACACCGAGAAGGAGGTCAACGCGATCCTCGAGCGCTCCCACCCGGACTACGCCGCGCTGCGCCGCTACCTCGTGGAGGCCCAGTTCCTCACCCGCGAGGAGGGCGTCTACTGGCGCAGCGGCGGGTCGTTCGATGTCTGAGGCGGGCACGGCGGACGGTGAGGCCGTCGGTCGCGAGTTCCGCGACGAGGACTGGTACGGCGAGGACCTGGGCGCCACGCGTTTCGTGGACTGCACCTTCACCGACGTTGACCTGAGCGAGGTGACGACGTCGGGCGCGCTCTTCGAGAGCTGCACCTTCCACGGCGGACGCTTCAACGCCTCCCGTCACCGCAGCTCGGCGTTCGTGGCCTGCGACTTCCGGAGGGTGAGCTTCTTCGACGCGACCTTCGAGGGCTGCAAGCTGATCGGCTCGGTCTTCGCCGACTGCACACTGCGCCCGATCAAGGTGGTCGGCGGCCAGTGGCGCGGTGTCACGATCCGCGGGACGAACCTGTCGAAGCTCGACCTCACCGGGCTCGACCTGCGCGAGGCGGACCTCTCCCTCTCCGACCTCAGCGGGACGGTGCTGCGGGGCGCCCAGCTCGACGGGGCGAGCCTGCGCGACACCAACCTCGGCGGAGCCGACCTGCGGGGCGCCAGCCTCGACCGGGTGGACCTGGCCGCGGCCCGGCTGCGACGTACCAGGCTCGACCTGGCCGGCGCCCTCCTGCTGGCCGAGCTGCACGGCGCCGACGTCGACCCGACCTGAGCGGCTACCAGATCGCGTCGGCGGCCGAGGAGAGGACCAGGGCCAGCAGGAACGCCCACCCCCCGGTGAGCCGGCGGGCCGAGGTGCGGGGTGCCGGCACGAGCGGCGTCGGGCCGGCCAGGAGCAGGTACGCCGGCACCCCCACCGGCGCGGCCACGAGCATGAGCCAGAACCACGCCCAGCGGGTCGCCCGCCAGGGCTCGGGCGAACCCACCAGCATCAGCAGGGTGGCCACCATGAGCACCAGCACCCCCAGGCCTGCCCAGCCCGGCAGCTGCCACCCGAGCAGGGTGGTCGACCAGCTGGTCGGTGCGACCCGGACAACCTCGAGCCCCGGCTGGGCGGCCTGCAGGCGCGTGCCGAGGTCTCCGCCGATGACGGCGGTGGCGTCGCCTCGCTCGCTCCGACGGGGCGCCTCGTTGCGAGGCCTGGCCTCGATCACCTCGGTCGTGTAGCCGAGCATCCCGTGCCGCCAGTGCACCTGGACAGTGGAGAAGCCCCTCCCGTCCGCGCCCAGGCCACCGCTGATGCGGACCTCGTGCACCTCACCCGCGGCGACAGCGTGGTCCAGGTCGCGCAGCGACGACGGCCGCTCACCGACCACGAAGGCGATCGCCACCAGCAGCACCCAGCCGAGGACGAGGGCCAGTCGCGACCAGCGCGCGGGGCCTGACCAGGGGTCGCGCCGCCGCTGGTCCGTCGCCGTCTCGTCGACTGCGGCCGTCATCGGACGGCCCCGTGGGTCCCCCGGCGCATGGGCGGAGTCTAGGCCCGGCTCGGCCTCGGGTCAGCCGGTGCGGGTCCCGTGCTCGACGCAGGAGGCCGACCAGCCGCGCGGGGTGACCTGGACCTTCATCCTGCGCCGGCAGCCCGAGCAGAACCGCGGCGGCTCCATCACCAGCTGCAGCTGGCAGGCCGAGTGGTCGCGAGCCCCGGTCGGCTCGCCGCAGTGGCCGCAGTACTCGTTCACGCGGTACTCGCTCACTACAGGGTCTTCGCGAGTTCCTTGATCGGCATCTTCAGGTCCGAGAGCAGCGCGAGGTCGTCGTCGGCGCTGCGGCCGAGCGTGGTCAGGTAGTTGCCGACGATGACGGCGTTGATCCCGCCGAGCAGGCCGTCGCGGGTGCCGAGGTCACCGAGGGTGAGCTCGCGGCCACCGGCGTAGCGCAGCACGGTGCGCGGCATGGCCAGGCGGAACGCCGCGATCGTGCGCAGCGCGTCGGCGGAGCCCATGATCGGCAGGTCGCCGAACGGGGTGCCGGGGCGTGGGTTGAGGAAGTTCAGCGGCACCTCGTGCGGGTCGAGCTCGGCCAGCTGGGAGGCGAGCTCGGCGCGCTGCTCGAGGGTCTCCCCCATGCCGACCAGGCCGCCGCAGCACAGCTCCATGCCGGACTCGCGGACCATCTCGCAGGTCTCCCAGCGCTCCTCGTAGGAGTGCGTGGTGACCACGGACGGGAAGTAGGACCTCGCGGCCTCGAGGTTGTGGTTGTAGCGGTGCACGCCCATCGCCCTCAGGTCGTCGACCTGCTCCTGGGTGAGCATCCCGAGCGAGCAGGCGACGTTGATGTCCACCGCTTCCCGGATCGCCTTGATCCCGTCGCGGACCTGGGACATGAGCCGCTCGTCGGGGCCGCGGACGGCAGCGACGATGCAGAACTCGGTGGCGCCGGTCGCCGCGGTCTCCTCGGCGGCCTTGACCAGCTGCGGGATGTCGAGCCACACCGAGCGCACCGGGGAGGTGAACTGGCCGGACTGGCTGCAGAAGTGACAGTCCTCGGGGCAGCCGCCGGTCTTCAGGCTGATGATCCCCTCGACCTCGATCTCCGGGCCGCAGTGCGCCATCCGCACGTCGTGGGCCAGGTCCAGCAGTGCGGAGACCCGGTCGTCGGGAAGCTGGAGGACCTCGACCAGCTCGTCGTACGACAGGCCCTCCCCGCCGTCGAGAACCTTTGTGCGGGCACGCTCCAGGATGTCGGTCACGGACCACAGGGTAGACCGGAACGGGCTCGGAACTGAACACCGTTCTGAACAGTGTTCAGGGGTTGGGACGACAACCCCCGCACGGCTCCCGCCGACCCTAGACTCGGACCGCCATGACCGCCGTACCCCTGGACAGCAGCGCAGCCCTCCTCGACTTCGACCGGGCCCACGTGTGGCACCCCTACACGTCGATGACCGAGCCCGCCCCGACCCGGCTGGTGACGGGGGCCGAGGGCGTGCGGCTGCGACTGGATGACGGCACCGAGCTGGTCGACGGGATGTCGTCGTGGTGGGCGGCGATCCACGGCTACAACCACCCGGCGCTGAACGCCGCCGTGTCCGCACAGCTCGGCGAGTTCTCGCACGTGATGTTCGGGGGGCTGACCCACGAGCCCGCGATCCGGCTCGCCCGGCGGCTCGTCGACCTCGCCCCGGCCGGGCTCGAGCACGTCTTCCTCGCCGACTCCGGCTCGGTCAGCGTCGAGGTGGCGCTGAAGATGGTGCTGCAGTACCAGCGCGGCCTCGGCCACCCCGAACGCACCCGGATGCTGACCGTGCGCGGCGGCTACCACGGCGACACCTTCGGCGCCATGAGCGTGTGCGACCCGGTGGGCGGGATGCACTCGATGTTTGCCGAGGTGCTCCCCCAGCAGGTCTTCGCTCCCCGGCCGCCGGCCGCCACGACGGCCGTCGGCGAGGTGAGCGAGGGCGAGATCGCCGGGTGGGCCGAGGCGTTCGAGCAGCTGGCCGCCGAGCACGCCGACGAGCTGGCCGGGATCGTGGTGGAGCCGCTGCTGCAGGGCGCGGGCGGCATGCACGTCTACCCGGCCGCCTGCCTCACGGTCATGCGCGAGGTCGCGGACCGCCACGACCTGGTGCTCGTCTTCGACGAGATCGCGACCGGCTTCGGCCGCACCGGCACGATGTTCGCCTCCGACGCCGCCGGGGTGAGCCCCGACATCCTCTGTGTCGGCAAGGCCCTCACGGGCGGCTACCTCACCCTGGCCGCCGTGCTCTGCACCCCGCGGGTCGCCGTCGGGCTCTCCCACTCCGAGTCGGGGGTCCTCATGCACGGCCCGACGTACATGGGGAACCCGCTGGCCTGCGCCGCGGCGCTCGCCTCGCTGGACCTGCTCGTCGCGAACGACTGGCAGGCCCAGGTCTCGCGCATCAACGCCGGCCTCACCACCGGGCTCGCCGGGTGCCGTCACCTGCCGGGCATCGCCGACGTCCGCACCCTCGGGGCCGTCGGCGTCGTGCAGCTGACGCACCCCGTCGACGTCGTGAAGGCGACCGCGGCCGCCATCGAGCAGGGCGTGTGGCTGCGCCCGTTCCGGGACCTGATCTACACGATGCCGCCCTATGTCTCGACCGACGAGGACGTCGCCGCCATCTGTGCGGCCGTCGAGGCCGCGGCGGTGGTCGCATGAACACCTGGCCGGACTGGCTCGCCGCCCAGGCGGCGCAGCGGGACGCCGCCGGGCTGCGGCGCGGGCTGACGCCGCGCCGGCCCGACGAGGACGTGATCGACCTCGCGGGCAACGACTACCTCGGCCTGTCGCGACACCCGGCCGTCAAGGCCGCCGCCGCGGACGCTGCGCTGACCTGGGGTGCCGGGGCCGGTGCGTCGCGGCTCGTCACCGGCACCCTGCAGGTGCACGCCGACCTCGAGGCCGCGCTCGCCGACCTCATGGGCCAGCCGGCAGCGCTGGTCTTCTCGACCGGCTACCACGCGAACCTGTCGGTGGTGAGCGCGCTGGCCGACCGGGAGTGCCTGGTCGTCTCCGACGCCCACATCCACGCCTCCCTGGTCGACGCCGTCCGGCTCTCGCGCGCCGACCTGCGGGTGGTCCCGCACAACGACGTCGCCGCGGTGCGCGCGGCACTGGCGTCCGACCCGAGCGGCCGCCGGGCGCTGGTGCTCGCCGAGTCGGTCTACTCCGTGCTCGGCGACGAGGCGCCGCTGGTCGAGCTCGCCGCCCTGTGCGAGGAGTACGGCGCCCTCCTGGTCGTCGACGAGGCCCACGGGCTGGGCGTCCACGGGGCAGGGGTGGTGCACCGGCTCGGACTCGCCGGGCTGCCCCACGTCGTCGTGACCGCCACGCTGTCCAAGTCCCTGGGCAGCCAGGGCGGTGCCGTGCTCGGCTCCCCCGCACTCGTCGAGCACCTGGTGAACCGGGCCCGGCCGTTCATCTTCGACACCGCCCTGGCGCCGGCGTCGGCGGCGGCCGCCCTCGCGGCGCTGGTGCTGCTGCGCGAGAGCCCGGAGCTGTCCGGGCTGGTCCGCGGAAGGGTCACCGACCTGGCCGCCGCGCTCGGCGTGGAGCCGCCGGCGGGCGCCGTACTCTCCGTGCCGATGCCGTCCCCGCTGGTCGCCCTGGCCGCGCAGGCGGCCGCCCTCGCGCAGGGCGTGCGGGTCGGCTGCTTCCGCCCGCCGTCGGTGCCGGACGGGATCTCCCGGCTGCGGATCACCGTCAACGCCGGGGTCTCCGACGAGGACTGGGCGCGGGCGACCGAGGTGCTCGTCGCGGTCGTGAAGGAGCACCAGTGACGGGCCGGGTCGTCGTGGTCACCGGCACCTCCACCGGCGTCGGGAAGACCGTGGTCACCGCCGCGCTCGCGACCCGGGCCGCGGGCTCGGTGGTCGTCGTGAAGCCGGTGCAGACCGGCATCACCGGCACGGAACCCGGTGACGCCGACGAGGTGCACCGGCTGACCGGCCGCGCGGTCCAGGAGTACACCGCGCTCGCGGACCCGCTCGCCCCCGACACCGCCGCCCGGCTGCGCGGCGTCACGGTCCCCCCGGTGGCGGAGTACGCCGACCGGGTGCGCGTGCTCGCGGAGTTCCACGACACGGTGCTCGTCGAGGGTGCCGGCGGGCTGCTGGTCCGCCTGGACACCGCGGGTGGCACGCTGCTCGACCTCGCGGCCGAGCTGGCCGAGACCCTGCCGGTCGAGGTCGTCGTGGTGGTGGCCTCCGGGCTCGGCACCCTCAACCACGCCGAGCTGACCGTGGGTGCGCTGCGGGCGAGGGGCCTCGAGCCCGCCGGCCTCGTGATCGGGTCCTGGCCCGACGATCCCGACCTGGCCGAGCGCTGCAACGCCGAGGACCTGCCGCGCGTGACCGGCGTACCCCTGCTCGCCACGATCCCCGCCGGGGCCGGTGGCCTGGACCGCGCCGAGTTCACGCGACGCGCGCCGGGCTGGTTCGCCTGAGCCTCGCGGGACGTCATGCGTGCTGGTGGCTCTAACGCTCAGTTCGTATGACGTTGTGCGAGCCCGTCGATGTCCCCTGCCGGAGGCGCAGGCCGTCCAGGATCAGGGCGAGGCCGAGCTCGAAGTCGGAGTCCTCGCGAGGCTGGTCGTCGATGGCACCGGCGCTCCCGGCCTGGAGATGGGTCTGCTCGTCCGAGGCGTGACCGAAGACGAAGTGGAGGAGGGTGCGGGTGGCGGTCAGCACGAGGCCGGGCTCGAAGCCGCCCTCGGTGAGGGCGTCGGCGAGCTCGACGTCCGGGGTCCCCGCGCCCAGGCCGAAAGCGTGCACGGTCGCCACCAGCTCGGCTCCGTCGCGGTAGGCCAGCATCGCGTCCCGCAGCTCGAGGCACACCGCCGCCACCCGCTCGTCCCAGGCGGCCGGCCGGCGGGGCCGCCGACCGCGGGCCAGGATCTCGTCGGCCACGGCAGCCAACAGGGTCTGCTTGTTCGCGAAGTGGTGGTAGAGCGCGCTGGGCTGCACCCCGAGCTCCGCGCCGAGCCGGCGCATCGACAGGTCGGCGAGCCCGTAGGCGTCGAGGACGGCGAGCGCCCGCTCGACCACGTCCGCGCGGTGGTAGCGCATGTCACCCTCCTGAGGCCCCGGGACGGCTTTGACGGGACAGCACCGCGACCCTAACCTCAACGCCGTTAACCTGACCACTGTTCAGGTCAGTCCTCCCAGAGAGATCTCCCGTGACGAGCAGCCAGACCGACGCCCCTTCCCGCCGGCGCAACAGCAGCACCGACATCGCGCTGATCGCCGGTTTTGCCGCGCTGATCGCCGTCTGCGCGATCCTCCCCTCGATCAACGTCGCCGGCCCGGTGCCGATCACCCTGCAGACCCTGGCCGTCCTGCTGACCGGCGCCGTGCTCGGCGCCCGGCGCGGGTTCCTGGCCGTGGTGCTCTACCTGGTGGTGGGGGCAGCCGGACTGCCGGTGTTCGCCAACGGAAGCTCCGGCCTGGGCGTCTTCTCCGGGCCCAGCGTCGGCTACCTGCTCGGCTTCCCGCTGGCCGCCGCCCTGTGTGGCCTCATCGTCGAGCGCCTGCCCCGCCGCGCGATCCAGACGAGCGTCCCGCTGATCTTCCTGGCCGGCCTGGTCAGCAGCGCACTGTGCATCCACACCCTCGGCATGGCCGGCCTGGTGTGGCGCGCCGACCTCAGCTGGCCGGTCGCCTTCGACATCGACCGGGTCTTCTGGATCGGCGACGTCCTCAAGAACATCGTGATGGCGCTGGTCGCCACGGCCGTGCACCGCGCGTTCCCCGACCTGCTGGACACCGCCCGTGCCGCGCGGGAGCCGGAGAGCCAGCTCGCCGCGTGAGCAGCATCGAGCTCGAGGAGGTCACCGTCCGGGTCCCCACCGTCGACGGCGACCTCCTCATCCTCGAGCGGACCTCGCTGGCCATCACCGAGCAGCGGGTCGCCCTGATCGGACCCAACGGCTCGGGCAAGTCCACGCTCGCGCGGCTCGTCAACGGCCTCGTGGCGGCGAGCACCGGGCGCGTCCTCGTCGACGGCCTCGACGTCGCGCAGGAGGGTCGGCAGGTACGCCGCCGCGTCGGCTTCGCGTTCACCGACCCCTCCGCCCAGCTCGTGATGCCGACCGCGATCGAGGACATCGCGCTCTCGCTGCGACGGACCCACCGCGCCAAGCAGGAGCGCCGCCGCGCCGCCCTGGAGGTCCTCGACTCCTACGGCCTGTCCGGGCTCGGCGACCGCAGCGTGCACAGCCTCTCCGGCGGCCAGCGCCAGCTGCTGGCGCTGGCGGGCGTGCTCGCCACGGATCCGGCCGTCCTGGTCGCCGACGAGCCGACCACGCTGCTCGACCTGGCCAACAGCCGCCTGGTCGGCGACCTGCTGTTCTCGCTGCCGCAGCAGCTGCTGCTGGTCACGCACGACCTCGACCTGGCCGCCCGCTGCGACCGCGCCCTGCTCGTCGAGGGCGGCCGGGTCGTGTTCGACGGTCCGGCCGCGGCTGCGGTGGACCGCTACCGGGCGACCGCGTGAGCCGGCGTACTCCATGAGCGGCACGCTCCTGGGCAGCTACCGGCCCGGGTCGACGCTGCTGCACCGCCTCCCGGCCGGTACCAAGCTGCTCGGTCTCTTCGTCGCGGGCGTGCTGGTCCTCGTCGTGCACGGACCCCTCAGCGGCGTGGGCTTCCTCATCGCGGCCACCCTGCTGGTGGTGTGGTCGGGCATGGGCCTGCGCCCGGTCCTCGGTGCACTGCGGGGCATCCTCTTCGTGGCGGTGCTGCTCGCGGCGTACCAGGCCTGGCAGCACGGCTGGCCGCGGGCGATCGAGTCGGTGGGCGACCTGCTCACGCTGGTCCTCCTCGCGAGCGTGCTCACCGCGACCACGCCCGTCGACGAGGTCCTCGACACGGTCACGCGCGCGCTCGGTCCCTTCCGCCGCCTCGGCGTCGACCCGGACCAGGTGGCGCTGGCGTTCTCGCTGATGATCCGGGCGATCCCGACCACGATCGAGATCGCCGACCAGACCCGGGACGCGGCGCTCGCCCGCGGCCTGCAGCGCGATCCGCGGGCGCGGCTCACCCCGGTCGTGATCCGGGTCGTGGCGCACGCCCGGGCGACCGGCGACGCCCTGCACGCGCGGGGCATCGGCGACGACTGACCGCGCGGCGGGACGTCATCCGTTCTGAGGGCCAGGGCCCTCGTTTCGTATGACCTTGCGTCGCCGTCTCGTCGGATCAGACCTCGGGCTCGGGGACGGGTCCGAGGCGGTCCGACCTGCCGGTCGTCATCAGGTCGACGACGATCTGGCGATCCAGATCGGCGACCGGGCGTACGCCGACCAGGCAGCCCAGGTTGAGCACCGCGATCCGGTCCGCCACCCGGAAGACGTCGTTCATGTTGTGCGAGATGACGATGACCGCGAGCCCCTTGTCGGCGAGCCGGCGGATCAGCGCGAGCACCACCTCGGTCTGTGCGACACCGAGCGCCGCGGTGGGCTCGTCCATGATCACCAGCTTGGAGTTCCACAGCACCGACTTGGCGATCGCGACCGACTGCCGCTGCCCGCCGGAGAGCGAGGCGACGGGCTGGCGCAGGGAGCGCACCGAGGTGACCGAGAGTCCCTTGAGGGTGTCCCCGGCCAGGACCTCCATCGTCTCCTCGTCGAGGATGAGGTGGTGCAGGCGCTCCCGCCCGAGGAACATGTTCTGCACGGTGTCGAGGTTGTCGCTCAGCGCGAGGTCCTGGTAGACGGTCTCGATGCCGAGCTCCGCGGCGTCGTGGGGGCTGTGCAGCTCGACCGGCCTGCCCTCCCACAGGATCCGGCCGTGGTCGGGCCGGTGGATGCCTGCGATGCACTTGATCAGGACCGACTTGCCGGCCCCGTTGTCGCCCGCCAGCGCGGTGACCTGGCCGGCCGGGATGTCGAGGGTGATGTCGGTCAGTGCGTGCACCGGGCCGAACCACTTGTCGATGTGCTCGAGCCTGAGCAGCGGGGTCTCGTCAGCCACGGTGCCTCCTGCGGTGCCGCTGCCGGATGCGCCGGCAGCGCGCCGTACGGTGCGGCGCCCTCCCATCGTGCGGTGCCGAGGAGGCCGGCGGCAGGGGCGAACGGCAGCCGCGGCCGGGACCGTGGGCCCTCAGCCCCAGCCCGGGGGTCGCCGTCCGGCCCAGGGTGCGGCCGTCTCTATCTGCGCCGACAGCGACAGCAACAGCTCCTCCTCGGCCGGCCGTGCGGCCAGCATGACGCCGACCGGGAGCCCGTCGGGCGTCCAGTGCAGCGGCAGCGAGACCGCCGGCATGCCGGTGACGTTCCAGGCGGAGGTCCAGGGGGTGAACCCCTTCTGCGCCTCGAAGTCCGCCGCCGGGTCCTCGTCGTTGCGCAGCGCGCCGACGGGCAGCGGCGGGGTGGCGAGGGTCGGCGTCAGGACGGCGTCGTACGGCGCGAGCGCGGTCAGCGCGTCCGCGGCGTAGCGCCGCATCGCCCCGATCGTCAGCCCGAACTCCGGGGCCGACACGGCGCGGCCGCGCGCGGAGAGCCACCGGGTCAGCGGGCGCAGCAGGTGCTCCTTCTCCGGGGGTACGACGGACAGGGCGGTGAGCACGGCCCAGCAGGTCTCGAAGACGGGCACGGCCTCCGGGGGCAGCGGGACCGGCACGTCGACCACGTCGTGCCCCAGCGACTCGAGCAGCACGGAGGCGTTCTCCCAGGCCGTGACGCACTCGGGGTCGACGGGGACGTCCGCGATGACGGGAGCCACGAAGCGCGCGATCCGCAGCCGCCCGGGCTCGCGGTCGCACGCGGCCAGGAACGGCGCGGAGGGCTCCGGCGCCCAGAACGGGTCGCCGGGGCGCCGCCCGGCCAGGACGTCGAGCAGCGCGGCCGCGTCCCGCACGGTCCGGGCCAGGGATCCCGCGGTGGCCAGGCCGACGGGGTCGCCGTACATCGGGTGCCCGCTGATCCGTCCCCGGGTCGGCTTCAGCCCGACCAGCCCGCAGCAGGAGGCGGGAATCCGGATCGACCCACCGCCGTCGGAACCCTGGGCCACCGGGACCAGCCCTGCTGCCACGGCGGCTGCCGCGCCGCCGGACGAGCCGCCGGCCATCCGGGTCGGGTCCCACGGGGTCACCGAGGGTGCGGCCACCGCGGGCTCGGTGTAGCACGGCGAGCCGAACTCGGGGGTGCTGGTCTTGCCGATGCTGACCATGCCGGCGGCCTCGATCGAGAGTGTGACGCCGTCGGAGATCTCGGGCACGAAGTCCGCGAAGGCCGCCGACCCGAACGTCGTGCGCACGCCCGCGGTCAGGTTCAGGTCCTTGATCGCGGTGGGCACGCCGTTGAGCGGGCCCCCGCCGTTCCCGAGCGAGGCGGCCCGGAGTCGGGCCAGGTCGGGGGTGAGCGTGACGAACGCGCCGACCGAGTCGAGCCGGTCGGCGCGTTCGAGGTAGTGATCGACGAGCTCGAGCGGCGACACCTCACGGCGCCGGACGAGCTCGCCCTGCTCCAGCGCGGTCAGGTCGTGGAGATCGGCCATGACCCGACGCTAGCGGGTCAGGCCGCGGCGACGTCCGCTTCGTAGTCGACGAGCGTCTGCACGGCGGCGCGCAGGCGGGCGAGCACCTCGGGGTCGGTCAGCACGTCGACCTCGAGCGCGGACTGCGAGACGGTGACGTCCTCGACCACGATCGCCCCGGCGATGCCGGCGGAGCGGGCGGTGTCCGCGTGGGCCCACTTGCCGCCGTACGGCGTGGGGGTGGCGCCGACGACGCCGAACGGCTTGCCCTTGATGGCGCCGACGCCGTAGGGGCGCGACAGCCAGTCGATGGCGTTGTTCAGCACGGCCGGCATGGTGCCGTTGTACTCGGGGGTGACCGCCAGGACCCGGTCGGCCGCGGAGACCCGGGCACGGAGCTCGGCAGCCGCGGCGGGCACGCTCTCACCGTCGAGGTCCTCGTTGTAGAAGGGCAGCTGGTCGAGGCCCTCCGCGATCTCGACGACCACGCCGTCGGGTGCCAGCGCCTGCAGGGCCTCGGCGATGCGGCGGTTGAGCGAGTCGGCGCGCAGGCTGCCGACGAGTACGAGTACGCGGGTGTCCGTCATGGAGGTGCTCCTCAGGGGGTCGGAACGGTCATCCGGTCAAACGGACCGCGGTCCGCTTTCTATTCCCTGCAAGGGACTTTCGTTCCTGCTCCTGGCCCCGCGGCCACGCCTAGAGTGAGCAGCGTCATGTCCGAACCCCGCCTGCTGCCCCTCGTGGACACGCCCACCCGGGAGCGCCGCGACGCCGCCCGCAACCGCGAGGCGCTGCTGGCCGCCGCCCAGCGCCTGATCGACCACTGCGGGATCGACGCGGTCACGATGGACGCGGTCGCCCATGCCGCCGGGGTCGGCAAGGGCACGGTGTTCCGGCGCTTCGAGTCCCGGGAGGGCTTGATGGGCGCCCTGCTCAACCGCTCCGAGACGGCCTGGCAGGCCGCGGTCATGTCCGGCCCGCCACCGCTGGGCCCGGGGGCCCCGCCCCTCGACCGGCTGATGGCGTTCGGCAAGTCCCGGCTGGAGACGACGATCCAGCACGCCGACCTGATCCGGGCGGCGGGACGCGCGGGCACGCGGTCGTTCGCGGCGTACTCGTTCGCGGCGATGCACGTGCGCTACCTGCTCGGCGAGCTCGGCGTCACCGGCGACCTGCCGCTGCTCGCGACCGCGCTGATGGCACCGCTCGAGGCCCCGATCCTCGACCAGCAGGTGCGGATCGAGGGCATCGACGTCGACCGGGTCTACCGCGGCTGGGCCGACCTCGTGCGCCGCGTGACCCGCAGCTGACGCCGCCGGGGGATGCTGGGCGGATCAGGCGTGGTGGTGGCGGCGCAGGCCGAAGGTCATCCCGTCGACCAGGGCGCCCCAGGACGCCTCGATCACGTTGTGGCCGACGCCGACCGTGACCCACGACGACTCCCCGTCGCTGGTCTCGATCAGCACCCGGGTGGTCGCGTCGGTGCCGTGCCCCTGGTCGAAGATCCGGACCTTGTAGTCGATGAGCTCGAACTTCGCGACCTCCGGGTAGGCCTGCCCGATCGCCTCGCGCAGCGCCTGGTCCAGCGCGTTGACCGGGCCGTTGCCCTCCCCTGTGACGACGTAGCGGACGTCGTCGGCCCGCAGCTTCACCGTCGCCTCGGAGGCCGCCTCGTCGCCGGGCCTGGTCTCGGTGATCACCCGCCACGACTCGACGTCGAAGTACGACGGGCGCACGCCCTCGACCTCCTCGACCAGGAGGAGCTCGAACGACGCGTCGGCCGCCTCGAAGGTGTAGCCGCGCGCCTCCATCGCCTTGACCCGGTCGGTCACCCGGGTGACCAGGTCCTTGTCCCCGCTCAGGTCGAAGCCGAGCTCGCGGCCCTTCAGCTCGATCGACGCCCGACCAGCCATGTCGGAGACCAGCAGCCTCATGTCGTTGCCCACCAGGACCGGGTCCATGTGCTGGTAGAGGTTCGGGTCGATCTTGATCGCGCTCGCGTGCAGGCCGGCCTTGTGCGTGAACGCCGAGGTGCCGACGTACGGCTGGCGGGACGCGGGCGGGAAGTTCGTGACCTCGGCGACCGCGTGCGCGGTCCGGGTCGCCTCCCTCAGGAGTCCCTGCGGCAGCACCTGCCGGTCCAGCTTGAGCTCGAGGTTGGCCACGACCGCCACCAGGTCGGCGTTGCCGGTGCGCTCGCCGTACCCGTTGATCGTGCCCTGCACGTGGGTCGCGCCCGCGTCGACGGCGGCCAGGGTGTTGGCGACCGCACAGCCGGTGTCGTTGTGGCAGTGGATGCCGACGCGTACGCCGGCGGTCTCGATGACGTCGTGGACGACGTCGGCCACCCAGGCCGGCAGCATGCCGCCGTTGGTGTCGCAGAGGGCGACCACGTCCGCGCCGGCCTCGTGGGCGGTGCGCAGGACCTCCAGCGCGTAGTCGCGGTTGGCGCGGTAGCCGTCGAAGAAGTGCTCCGCGTCGAGGAAGACCTGCTGCCCCTCGGCACGCAGGTGGGAGACGGTGTCGCGGATCATCGCGAGGTTCTCCTCGAGCGTGGTCCGCAGGGCAAGCTCGACATGCCGGTCGTGTGACTTGGCGACCAGGGTCACGACGCCCGCCCCGCTGTCGCGCAGCGCCGCGATGCCGGGGTCGTCGGCGGCGCGTACGCCGGCCCGCCGGGTGGCACCGAAGGCCGCCAGCTTCGCGTGCCGCAGGTCGAGCTCCTGCGCGGCACGGCGGAAGAACTCGGTGTCCTTGGGGTTGGCGCCGGGCCAGCCGCCCTCGATGTAGCCCACGCCGAGGCCGTCCAGCTGCCGCGCGATCGCCAGCTTGTCGGCGACGGAGAGGTTGAGCCCCTCCTGCTGCGCACCGTCGCGCAGGGTGGTGTCGTAGACGTGGAAGGTGCCGTGGAGGTCCATCGGTTCGCGTCTTTCCCTCAGGTGGTGCGGGGCGGTTCGGGCAACAGGCTCGGGCAACAAAAAAACCTCCCGTGGCACGAGAGGTTGGCGCGTCGGGCGGAGGCTCGACGCGCTAGGAAATGATGATCTGCCGGTGCTGCATGTCATCCATGCTGCCACGACCCGCCTGAGCCGTCGCCGGGATCTCGCGATCCGGGCAGTCAGAGCCCGAGCGGCAGGTCGGGCATCGAGAGGCCGCTCCACGGCGCCCGGTCCCCCGGCGCCCAGCTGACTCCGGAGACGTCGACGCGGTAGCCGACCACGGCGCTCGTGGCGAGCACGACGAGCATCGCGGCCACCCAGGAGCGGCCCGCGGCCGAGAGTGGGTTGACCACGCGCGCGATCGGCGAGCGGACGCGCGAGCCGCCCGGCCCCATCCACAGCGAGGCCGCGAAGACCAGCCCGCTGGCGAACAGGGAAGCGGGCACCCCGGCCGCGACGGCGTAGCAGACCAGGGCCGCGGCCACCCCCAGGCCGGCGCTCCACAGGGCCAGCAGGATCGTGCCGGGGATCGACCGCACCAGGTGCCAGGGGGCGGCGACGAGGAACTGCACGCCGTCGTACCACTTGCGCCCGCGCAGCCGGCGCCGATCGCCGTGGGCGCTGGCCGCCAGCGACCCGCTGCGGAGCAGCCACGTGACGACGAGGAGGAGGGCGATGGCCAGCCAGGGGTACGCCGCGATGCCGGCGCCCGCGGCCAGCGCGCCGGCGCCGAGCAGCAGGGCGCGGCGGGTGCGCTCGGCCAGCGGGGTCCGGGGCGCCACGTAGGGCTCGGGCGGCAGGTGCGCCGTGTCGTCCCACCGGGGCTCGGCGTCCGGGTTGTCGTCGAAGAGCGAGAGCCGGTCGGTCACCTGGTCGCGGGCCTGCTCGGCCGCGGCCAGGGAGGCGATCGCCAGCGGCACCGTGTACGGGTCGTCGCGCTGGGCCGGCGGCGGGGGCACCACCTGCTGCACCCGGGTCGTCTGGGGCCGCAGCCAGCCGAGCAGCTGGTCGAGCGTCGGACGGCGGGTGGGGTCGGGCTCGAGGGCGGCGTGGATCACGCCGCGCAGGTCGGCGGGCAGGCCGTCGAGGTCGTGCTGGCCCCGCCGGACGCGGTCCATGATCGCCATCGAGGGGCCGCGACCGAACGGCGACCGCCCGGTGCCGGCGTAGGCCACGGTGGCCGCCCACGAGTGCACGTCGGAGGCGGCGGTCGCGTCGTCGCCGTACAGGATCTCCGGGGCGAGGTAGCCGGGCGTGCCGAGCAGCCAGCCGGTGTGGGTGAGCTTCGGGTCGTCGGCCACGCGGGCCAGGCCGAAGTCGATGAGGATCGGGGTGCGGCCCTCCATCAGCACGTTGGACGGCTTCACGTCGCGGTGCAGGACCCCGACCTCGTGCACCGAGGCGAGCCCCTCGGCCAGGCAGGCCGCGAACCAGGTGAGGTCGGTGCCCGTGATCGGGCCCTCCTCGACGACGTGGTCGTGCAGCGAGAGGCCGGGCACGTAGCGGGTGGCGACGAACGGGATGTCGGCCCACGGGTCGCTGTCGACGATCTCGGCGACCCAGCGGCTGCGGATCCGGCTCAGCGAGCTGACCTCGCGGGCCAGCCGGGCGCGGGCCTCGTCGTCGCCGACGATGTGCGGTCGGAGCACCTTGAGCGCCACCCGGTCCCCGCCCGGCTTGCGGGCCAGGTGGACCACGCCCATCCCGCCCTCGCCGATGCGCGACATCAGGGTGTAGTCGCCCACGGTCATCCCCGTGGGGGCCTGCGGGCGCGGCGCTGTCGTCACGGACCGAGGTTACCGGGCGGGCGGCCGTCGGCGCCGGGCCACACGCGCCGGTCGGGACCGGGGATCAACCCCGGCCGGCGCCCTCGAGCAGGCGAGCGATCTCGTCGAGGCCACGTTCGCGGGCGTGCTCGAGCGCGGTCACGCCATCCTTGTCCGCGAGGGCGGGGTCGGCTCCGGCGTCGAGGAGGATCCGCACGATCTCCTGCCAGGGCGCGGTTCCCTGTCCGAGGATCACGGCCTCGAGCAGGGCGGTCCAGCCGAGGTTGTTGACGTGGTCGACGTCGATGCCGGTGGCCACCACCCGGCGTACGTAGTCGACGTGGCCGCGCTCGCTGGCCGGGATGATCGAGACGCCGCCGTACCGGTTGCGCAGCGTGAGGTCCGGCCCCGCGGCCAGCAGCGTCTCGAGCATCGCCACGCTGCCGGTCACGCCGGTCACCAGCCAGGGTGTGTCGTGCCGTTCGTCGAGGGCGTCGGGATCCGCGCCGGCCGCCACCAGGACCCGGGCCACGTCGACGTGGTCGAGCGCGGCCGCGATCATCAGCGGGGTGCGGCCGGTCCGGTCGCACTGCTCGAGGTCCGCACCGGCACGTACGGCGGCTGCCGCGAGGTCGGCGTCGCCCTCGGCGGCGGCGTGGAGCAGGGCCCCGGGATCCGAGGGCGTCATCGCCCGGTCAGACGATCCGGTGCATCCACCCGAAGGTGTCCTCGGCGCGGCCGTACTGGATGTCGACGAGGGCCTTGCGGACCTGCAGCGTCACGGGGCCGGCGTCGGTCGAGCCGAGCACCTCACCGCCGTCCCACTTCAGGGTGCCGACGGGGGTGACGACCGCGGCGGTCCCGCACGCGAAGACCTCGGTGATCCGGCCGCTGCTCACGCCGTCGCGCCACTCGTCGATGGTGAACTTGCGTTCCTCCACGTCGTGGCCCAGCTTGCCGGCGAGCTCGATGATGCTGGAGCGGGTGATGCCCTCGAGGATGGTGCCGGTCTCGGGGGTGACGATGCGGCCGTCGTCGAAGACGAAGTACATGTTCATCCCGCCGAGCTCTTCGACGAAGGTCCCCTCCTGGGCGTCGAGGAAGACGACCTGGTCGCAGCCCTGGGCCGTGGCCTCCTGCTGGGCGACCAGCGAGCTGGCGTAGTTGCCGCCGGTCTTCGCGGCACCCATGCCGCCGCGGCCGGCGCGGGTGTACTCGGTCGTGAGCCACAGCGTGATCGGCTTGATGCCCTTGGAGAAGTAGGCCCCGGCGGGGCTCGCGATCACCATGAAGGTGACGTGGCGGGCGGGGCGGACGCCGAGGAACTTCTCGGTGGCGATCATGAACGGCCGGATGTAGAGGCTCTTCTCCCCCTCGGCGTCCGGGACCCAGCGCTGGTCGACGCTCACCAGGGCGTCGACCGCCTCGACGAAGTCCTCGACCGGCAGCTCCGGGAGCGCCAGGCGCTTGCTCGAGCGGACCATCCGCGCGGCGTTCTCCTCGGGACGGAAGTCCCAGATGGAGCCGTCCGCATGGCGGTAGGCCTTCATCCCCTCGAAGGTCTCCTGCGCGTAGTGCAGGACCGCGGTGGCGGGGTCGAGGGTGAGCGGGCCGTACGGCGTGATCCGCGCGCCGTGCCAGCCGTCCTCGGGCGTCCACTCGACCGTGAACATGTGGTCGGTGAAGTGCAGCCCGAAGCCGGGGGCGGCGAGGATCTCGGCCAGGCGCGCGTCGTCGACGGGCTGGGTCGCGTGGGTGGTGCTGATCTGCATGGGAGGCACGTTAGCCGACCTTTCGAAGACGGGACACGCTGGCAGTGGAGCGCCCGCCCGGACGGCTGCTTCTCAGGCAGTCCCTGCACTTCTCAGGCGTTGCTTCGCCTGAGAAGTGCAGGGATCCCCGGTCAACCGGGGGATCCGACCGGCAGGCGTCAGCCGGCTACTCGGGCGGCGATCGCGTCGCCCACCTCGGAGGTACGCCGCGTAGTGCCCGGGGTGCGGGCGGCCAGGTCCGCGATCACGGCCGTCTCCACCACGGCCGCCGCGTCGGCGTACCCGAGGTGGTCGAGCAGCAGCGACGCGGACAGGATCGCGGCGGTGGGGTCGGCCTTCTGCTGTCCGGCGATGTCGGGCGCGGAGCCGTGGACGGGCTCGAACATGGAGGGCGTGGTCCGGTCGGGGTTGATGTTGCCGGACGCGGCCAGCCCGATGCCGCCGGTGATGGCAGCGGCGAGGTCGGTGATGATGTCTCCGAAGAGGTTGTCGGTGACGATCACGTCGAAGCGGGCGGGGTCGGTGGCCATGAAGATCGTGGCCGCGTCGATGTGCAGGTAGTCGACGCTGACCTCGGGGAACTCGCGGCCCACCTCGTTCACCAGGCGCGACCACACCGCCCCGGCGTTCACGAGCACGTTGGTCTTGTGGACCAGGGTGAGCTTCTGCCGCGGACGCCGCTGGGCGCGGGCGAACGCGTCGCGGACCACCCGCTCCACGCCGAACGCGGTGTTCAGCGACACCTCGGTGGCGACCTCGTGCGGGGTGCCCACGCGGATCGCGCCACCGTTGCCGGTGTAGGGGCCCTCGGTGCCCTCGCGGACGACCACGAAGTCGACCTCGCCCGGGTTCGCCAGGGGTGAGGCGACGCCGGGGAAGATGCGGCTCGGCCGCAGGTTGACGTAGTGGTCGAGCTCGAAGCGCAGTCGCAGCAGCAGTCCGCGCTCGAGGATGCCGGGCGGCAGGTTCGGGTCGCCGGGCTTGCCGCCCACCGCCCCGAGCAGGATGGCGTCGTGCCCGCGGATCTCGCCGAGCACGGAGTCGGGCAGCACCTCGCCGGTCGCGAGGTAGCGCTCGGCGCCGAGGTCGTAGCGGGTGGGCTCGAACTTCACGCCGGCCGGTGCGGCCACCTCGAGGACCTTGAGGGCCTCGGCGGTGACCTCCTGGCCGATGCCGTCGCCGGGGATGACGGCGAGCTTGAGGGTGCCGGTGCTGGTGCCGGTGTTCGAGTCGTGGCTCATGCGACGAGACGTTAGTTGTCGTCGGGGCGTTCGCCGCCGTTGTCTCGCAGGTCAAGCGAGTGCTGGACCGCCTCGTGGCTGCGGGGGTTCTCGGGGTGGTGGCTGGCGGGGCCCCACTCGGGGTACATGTCGTACATCGGTCTCTCCTCTGGGTGCGTTCATGGGATCGGTGGTCGAGTCGGGTTCGGTGATCGAGGTGTCGAGATCACTGAAGAGGCCCCACGGCGGGGACGGATCGACTCACGGATCGCGTGAGAGGAGAGACCATCAGAGGGCGGATCGCGCTGTGCTGTGGGGCGGACCCGCCGCGGAGGCGTCTTCAGAGAGGCTGAGCTGAGATGACGTGAGACCAGTCAACGCCGAACACCGCGGCGAGGTGGCCTCACTCAAGAAGCCTCGCCGCGGCGCACGATAAGTACGTAGACGCTCCGCATGGTGCGCCAACCGTACGCCGGGCCCCGGGGTCCGCGACACGCCATTCCAGGATCTGCTCAACATGCGAGACGGCAATCCCAAGGTGAGAGACTCGCACCCATGAGCGCCCCGCCCGATCTTCCCGATGTCGTGTCCCGCGCGTTCGCGGTCTCCCGCAAGGCCGGGTACGTCTCCTTCTGCCGCAACGAGACCGGTCGCCTCCTCGCCACCCTGGCCGCCACGCGGGACGGGACGATGGCGGAGTTCGGCACCGGCTGCGGCGTGGGCACTGCCTGGCTGCGCTCCGGCGTACGCGGTGACGCCCGGATCATCAGCGCCGAGCTGGACGCCAAGCTCGCCACCGCCGCGGCCGAGATCTTCGTGGACGACCCGCAGGTCGAGGTGCTCGCCGCGGACTGGTCGACCCTGCAGGACAAGGGCCCGTTCTCGCTGCTGTTCCTCGACTCCGGGGAGCCCACCGAGGTCGGCGTCGACTCCATCGCGGACCTGGTCGAGGAGGGCGGCATCGTGGTGCTCGACGACTTCACCCCGTGCGAGGTCTGGCCGCCGATCGCCTACGGCCGGGTCGACACCCTGCGCGAGCAGTGGCTGACCGACGAGCGCTTCACCACCGTCGAGATCATGGTCGCCTCCGACGCCTCGGCCCTCATCGCCACCAAGCGCTGACCCAGCCGCTGACCTGGCAGTTGCTGCTGTCCAAGACGCGCCGACCCGGCAGTTGCTGCTGCCCAGAACGTGCTGACCTGGCAGTTCCTGTTGTCGGAAAGTGCCGGGTCGGCGCATTTCCGACAACAGGAACTGCCAGGTCGACGCGTTTCCGACAGCAAGAACTGGCAGGTCAGCGGGGGGCGGTGGGGGGCAGCCGAACCGTGCACCAGGGCAGCATCAGCTGGGCGAGCGGGCCGATCGCCAGCGCATAGAGCACGGTGCCGAGGCCGGCCACTCCCCCGAGCAGCAGGCCGAGCACCACGACGGTCAGCTCGAGCCCGGTGCGCACCACGCGCAGCGACCTGCCGGTCCGGCGGTGCAGGCCGGTCATCAGCCCGTCGCGCGGGCCGCGACCGAGCTGGGAGCCGATGTAGAGCGCGGTCGCCAGGCCGTTGAGCACCACTCCGCCCAGCAGCATGGCCACCCGCAGCCACAGCGCGTCGGGCGCGTCGAGGACGGCCAGGGTGGCGTCCGCGGCGAAGCCGATCACGATCGCGTTGGAGATGGTGCCCAGGCCGGGCATCTCCCGCAGCGGGATCCACAGCAGCAGCACGAGGAAGCTGACGATCACCAGCACCTGGCCGATGCTCAGCGGGACATAGCGGGTCAGGCCCGAGTGCAGCACGTCCCACGGCGCCAGCCCCAGGTGACCGCGGACCATCAGCGCCAGGGACACGCCGTACAGCACCAGCCCGACGTAGAGCTGCGGCAGCCGGCGACCCAGACGACCGGCGCGCAGCTGGGCGATCGGCCCGAGGTCGGTCAGCCCGGGGCGCGCGGTCGCGATGATCGTCATGGGCGCCAGCCTCCCCCGGATTGGCCTTCTGCTGAATAGCCAATCGTGGAACAGTGGCCTGCATGACCGGCTCCGTCAGTGCCACCCGGATCGCCACCCTCACCGGCGACTTCGACCGCAGCCCCGCCTACGCCGGCCTCGCCGACGCACTCACCCTGCTCATCGGCGACGGCCGGGTCGGGCTCGGCATCCGGCTGCCCAGCGAGCGCGAGCTCACCGAGGCGCTCGGGGTCTCGCGGACCACGGTGACCCGGGCGTACGCCGCCCTGCGCGATGCCGGGTACGCCGAGGCCCGCCGCGGCGCGGGCACCTTCACCCGGGTGCCCGGCGGCCGGGCCCGGGCCCACGACCGGGCCCTGCTCCCCCGCCCCGGAGACGGCGAGGCGATCGACCTCAACTGCGCGGCCGCCTCGGCCCCGCCCGGGCTCGCCGCGGCCTACACCGAGGCGGCGGCCGAGCTGCCGGCGTACCTCGGCGGGCACGGCTACTTCCCGGCCGGCCTGCCCCGGCTGCAGCAGGCGATCGCCACGACGTACGACGAGCGCGGGCTGCCGACCGACCCGGCCCAGATCATGGTGACCCCGGGCGCCCTGAGTGCGGCCTCGATCGTGGCCCGGGCGTTCACCCGGGCCGGCGACCGGGTGCTGGTCGAGTCGCCGGTCTACCCCAACGCGACCGAGGCGATCCGGCTCAGCGGCGCGCGGATCACGAGCTCGCCGGTCGACCCCGACGGCTGGGACCTCGGTGCGGTCGGTGCCGCCCTGCGGCAGGTGAAGCCGGCGCTGGCCTACCTGATCCCCGACTTCCAGAACCCCACCGGGCACGTGATGAGCGACGCCCAGCGCGCGGAGTACGCCGGGCACCTGCGGCGGGCGGGCACGGTCGCCGTGGTCGACGAGGCGCACCAGGCGCTGGCGCTCGACGGGCAGCAGATGCCCCGGCCGTTCGCGGCGTACGCCCCGGACACGGTGACCGTCGGCAGCGCCAGCAAGAGCTTCTGGGGCGGGCTGCGCCTGGGCTGGATCCGCGCGCCGCACGGGACCATGGAGCGGCTGACCCGGGCCCGGGTGGCGATGGACCTCGGCGCGCCGGTGATGGAGCAGCTGGTGCTGGCCCGGCTGCTGGCGGACGGGGCGCCGGTGCTGGGCGAGCACCGGGTCCGGCTGCGCGAGCAGCGCGACCGGCTGGCCGCCGCGATCGGCGAGCAGCTGCCCGAGTGGCGGTTCCGGCTGCCGGCCGGCGGGCTCACCCTGTGGTGCGAGCTGCCGCTCCCGCTCGGCACGGCCCTGGCCGCGGAGGCCGAACGGCTCGGCGTGATCGTGGCCCCGGGCCCGGTCTTCGCGACCGAGGGCGGGCTCGACCACTTCGTCCGGGTCCCCTGGACCCGGCCCGGTGACGAGCTCGAGGAGGCAGCCCGGCGGCTCGGCGCCGCATGGTCGGTCGTGCGCGATCGTCAGGGCGCGCGGGTCAGCGGTCCCGGCCGGGTGATGGTGGCCTGACACCCGCCCGGCGGCGAGTGCTCAGGCCAGGTTCACGGCGCGCACGAAGCCGGCCTCGATGGCGTTCTGGATCTCGGCGAGCGCCTCGGGCGGGATGGCGGAGTCGACCGAGAGCGCGACCAGGGCACGCCCGCCCTTGGCGTCGCGGGCGACCTGCATGCCGGCGATGTTGACGTTCGCGTCGCCGAGGATCCCGCCGACGGTGCCGACCATGCCCGGTCGGTCCTCGTAGACGAAGAACGCCAGGTGGTCGGTCGGCTCGAGGTCGACGTCGAAGCCGTTGATCTCGACCAGCCGCTCCTTCTGGTGGATCCCGATCAGGGTGCCGCTCACCGAGACCTGCGACCCGTCGGCGAGGGTGCCGCGGATCGTGATCAGGTTGCGGTGGTCGGGGCTCTCCGGGTCGGCGACGAGGCGTACGGCGGTGCCGCGCTCGGCCGCCAGCAGCGGGGCGTTCACGTAGGACACCTGGTCCTCGACGATGTCGGCGAAGACCCCCTTGAGGGCGGCCAGCTCGAGCACCTTGACGTCGTAGTCGGTGATCTCGCCGCGGACCTCGACGTCGATCGGACTGGGCGACTTCGCCGGCGAGGCCGGTGAAGACCCGGCCGAGCATCTCGGTGAGCGGGATGCCGGGGCGCACGTCCTCGGCGATCACGCCGCCCTGCACGTTGACCGCGTCGGGGACGAGCTCGCCGGCCAGGGCCAGCCGGACGGACCGGGCGACGGCCAGGCCGGCCTTCTCCTGCGCCTCGTCGGTCGAGGCCCCGAGGTGCGGGGTCGCCACGACGTTCTCGAGCTCGAACAGCGGGCTGTCGGTGCACGGCTCCTGGGCGAAGACGTCGAGGCCGGCGGCCGCGATCCGGCCCTCCTTGAGCGCCGCGAACAGGGCGACCTCGTCGACGATCCCGCCCCGCGCGGCGTTGACCAGCACCAGCGAGGGCTTGGTCCGGTGCAGCTGCTCGTGGCCGATCAGGCCCACGGTCTCCGGCGTCTTGGGCAGGTGGACCGACATGAAGTCGGACTCGGCGAGCAGGGTGTCGAGGTCGACGAGCCGCACCCCCATCTGGGCCGCACGACCGGCCTGGACATAGGGGTCGTAGGCGATGACCTTCATGCCGAACGCCGAGAGCCGCTGCGCGACCAGGACGCCGATCCGGCCGAGGCCGACGATGCCGACGGTCTTCTCGTACAGCTCGATGCCGGTGTACTTCGAGCGTTTCCACTCGCCCTGCTTCAACGAATGGTGGGCCGGCGAGACGTGCCGGGCCGCGGCCAGCATCAGGGCGACGGCCAGCTCCGCGGCCGAGACGATGTTGGAGGTCGGCGCGTTGACCACCATCACCCCGGCCTGCGTCGCGGCCCGCACGTCGACGTTGTCGAGGCCGACCCCGGCCCGGGCGACGATCTTCAGCTTGCGGGCCGCGGCCAGCGCCTCGGCGTCGACCTTGGTCGCGGAGCGCACCAGCAGCGCGTCGACGTCCACGATCGCGGGCAGCAGCTCGGCCCGGTCGGCGCCGTTGCACGTGCGGATCTCGAAGTCCGGGCCCAGTGCCTCCACCGTGGCGGGGCTGAGCTCTTCGGCGATGAGTACGACGGGCTTGTCCACGGCGTGTCCTCGATGTGTTCGCGGAGGTGGGACCGGTGCTCGCCTGGGGGGCGTTCGACCGGTCGTGCACGACGCTGTGCCCGGATGCTCAAACCCTACCCGACGGGGCTCGTCATTCCGGGGCGTTCCGAGGGGCGGCCCGGCCCCGGAACCTCCCCCACGCGCCGCCACTCCGGCGGCCCGCATCGGCGGGCGGGCGGGACCTCAGTTCGGCCGCTCGTCGAGCCCGGTCGTGTGCTTCACCGTGCCGCTCGTGCCCTGGTAGGTGACGCCGGCCAGGGTCGGGAGGCCGTTGCCCGGCGTGGCGCCGCCAGCCAGGATCCGGTCGAAGTCGTACCTGCTGTTGGCCATGGACGTGCCGGCCCACCGGTCCGAGAGCGCCTTGACCGCGGCACCGGCCTCGTCGGCGGCCTTGATCAGGCTCTCGAGGTGGCCGCTGAGGTTGCCCACGGACTTGATCAGGCCCTTGACGAAGGCGGAGATGCGCGCGGCCCACTCGGCGACCTTGGCGCAGATCTCGCCGATCGCCTTGGGCGCGAGGACCACGGTGAGCAGCTGGGCGGTCTTCGACAGGGCGAAGCCGACCAGCTGGGCGATCGCGTCGCGGACGATCTCGCGGACGCCGGCGACGATCGCCCCGGCCGCCTCGGTCGCCCCGGCCACACCGCTGACCATGCTGCCGAAGCCGTCGATGATGTAGGACTGGGCGCGAGCAGCACCGCGGTAGGCCTCGATGGCCACGCCGTCCCACTGCGAGGTGGCCCGGCCCACGGCGTCGAGGAACTCGTCGCTGGTGTCGTGGACGCGGTCGGCGACGTTGCGCCACGTGGAGGCGAAGGCGTGGATCTCGTCCGGGCTGCCGGCCAGCTCGTCGAGCCAGCTCGTGAACGGCTCGAAGTACTCGATCACCCACCCGACCCCGGCCGAGATGAGGGCGCCCAGCGGGTCCGCGATCGCACCCAGGGTCTCCAGGCCGGTGGCGACGCCCATCACGCTCGCCTCGACCCAGTCCTGGTTCTCCAGCGCGTTGGCGGTGCTCATCAGTGACTCCACCGGACCCATGCCGGTGAACCAGGACGAGGAGTCCTGGGGCGCGACGACCAGGTCGTTGCCGCTCATCCCTTGAACCGGTCCATGGCCGTGGCGACCACGTCGTCGACCTCGTCGAAGATCGCGGCGACCGCGCGCACCTGGGTGGCGGTCGCGCCCAGGCTGGCGACCGCGAGCGCGGTGCTCGCGATGCCGGTCGCCTGGGCCGGGACCATCGCACCGCCGATGAACGAGCAGAGCAGGCCGTAGGCGTTGCCGGAGGTCGTGATGCCCCGACCGGCCTCGACCCCCTGGTAGGCCGACGAGGCCAGCCCGTCGAGGTCGCCGGCATGTTGGCGCATCGCCTCGGTCACGACGTGGATGTCACTCATCGCAGCACTCCGTGGTCGGTCGGGCCGCCGTCGGCGGGCGGGAACATCTGGCGGTACTGCTCGGAGATCTCGCGGGCCGCCGCGGAGCTCGCACCGAACGCACGCACCGTGAGCTGGGCGACCTGCGCGGACAGCTCGCCCTGCGCGGCGGTGTTGGCCTCGAGGATCGCCGCCCGGATCTGGTCGAGGCCGGCGTTCTCGAGGCGGCGACCCAGGTAGACGTCCACCACGGCACCGGTGTGGGTCAGGGTCACCTCGGCGGCGCCGTCGCGGGACCGGCCGCTCACCCGCAGCCCGTCGAGATCGGCGCTGAGCGCCTGCGCCTGTACGGCGCGTCCCTGGGCCTCGGCGACCCCGCGGTCGACGTGGGCGAGTGCCTCTTCCTCGCTGGCGAACACGCGGAGCTCCTTCAGGATGGGTGGTGCCGATGGTGACGGTGCCCGTCACAGCCTGGACCAAACATGGCCGGGTGAGAGGGGCCGGGTGAGAGGGACCGGGTGAGAGGGTATGCAACGCCGGGGAGAGCCCCGCGGCCGGCCGAGGAGGACCATGACCACGCAGCCCCCCATGTCCCGCAGCGAGGTGCTCAGCCCCGCCCCCGCCATGCGGTTGATCTTCGGCGTCGTCGCGCTGTTCTTCTGCGGCGGGTTCGGCTACAACCTGGCGCGCTGGTCCCAGGGGTCGATCGAGTGGACCCTGGCCTGGAAGATCGGCATGCCGGTGATGGGCGTGCTGGCCATCGCCACGGTGGTCGGTGCCGTCTCGGCCTGGCGCAACAAGGTGTGGATCGACTACGACCGCAACGAGCTGCACCAGTACGTCGTCCTGCGCGACGTCTGCGTCTCGCTGGCGGCCCCCACCACCGTCGAGCTGGGCTACACCCCTCCGGCGCTCGGTTCGACCGTGACCGGCACGTGGAGGGTGGTCGTGGCCCGGCCCGGCACCGTCGCGATGAGCATCAGCACCCCCTGGGTGCGCGACATCGCCGACGTCCTGCGGATCCTGCAGCCGTCGCTGGCCCGCAACCCCGGGCTTCCGGCCGACGAGCACACCCGGTCCTGCATCGAGGACCCGGCCGACCTGACGCCGCCTCCTCGTCAGCCGAAGAGCGCCTGACCGACGTACTCCCCCGGCCCGATGCCGGCCGGCACCGCGAAGAGCGCGGAACCGGTGACCTTGAGGTACTCCATGAGGGCGTCCACCCGGGCCATCCGGGTCTGCACCGGGATGAAGTGGGTGCGGGGGTCGCGCACGTAGGCCAGGAAGAAGAGCCCGCCGTCGAGCCCGCCCAGCGCGTCGGTGCCGTCGACGAAGTTGTAGCCACGCCGCAGCATCCGGACCCCACCGTTCTGGTCGGGGTGCACGACCCGCACGTGCGCGTCCCGGGCGATCACCGGGCCGTCGGAGCCGGGCATGGCGAAGTCCGGCGCGGTGAGCTCCTCGCCTCCGGACAGCGGCGCACCGCTGCCCTTGGTGCGCCCGACGAACGCCTCCTGGTCGCCCAGGGGCTGGCGGTCCCAGACCTCGATGGTCATGTTCATCCGGCGCGCGACCAGGTAGGAGCCCCCGGCCAGCCAGCCGGTCCTCGCGTCGTCGGCGGCGCCGACCCAGACGTGCTGGTCCAGGGCGGACTGCTCCTGGGCCTTGAGGTTGGCGGTGCCGTCCTTGAAGCCGAACAGGTTGCGGGGCGTCGACTGCTCGGTCGAGGTGGTCGACGTACGTCCGAAGCCGAGCTGGGACCAGCGCACCGCGACCGTGCCGAAGCCGATCCGGGCCAGGTTGCGGATGGCGTGCACGGCGACCTGCGGGTCCTCGGCGCAGGCCTGCACGCACAGGTCGCCGTCGGAGCGCGCCGGGTCGAGGTTGTCACCCGGGAAGTGCGGCAGTGGCTGCAGCGCCTCCGGCTGCCGCGCGGCCAGCCCGAACCGATCCCTGCCGTCGGCGTCGCGGAACAGGCCGGGGCCGAAGCCGAAGGTGATCGTCAGACCGCCGGGCGGCAGGCCGATGGCCTCCCCGGTGTCGTCGGGCGGCACGTTGGCCGCACCCTCCACGGGCCCGACCGGGCCGGCGGACCGACCCTGGGTCATCCGTTCCGCAGCCGCGGTCCACGCCTGGAGCAGGGCGATCAGCTGGGCCCGCGAGCTCGTGGTCACGTCGAACGCCGCGAAGTGCAGGCGGTCCTGGGCCGGGGTGACGATGCCGGCCTGGTGCTCGCCGCGGAAGGGGTAGGTCAGCGCGGCGGCGGCCGGGCGGTCGGCTGTCTCGCCCGCACGTCCGGCCAGGAAGGCGCCGGCCACGCCCGCGGCGGCCGCACCCCCACCGATGAGACCCCGGCGGGAGACCGAGGCGGTCAGGACAGCACCGCCGCGGTCAGGTGGGACAGCGGCTCTGACAGCGCGTTGACCGCGTCCGCCAGCTGCTTGACCTCCTCGGGGGACAGCTCGTCGTAGGTGCGGAAGCCGTCGCCGACCCGCTGGGCGTCGAGCAGCTCCTGGAGCGCGTCGAACCGCGCGTCGAGGGTCCTCGCGAGCTCGGGGTCGCTGCGCTCGAGGATCGGCCGCACACCCTCGAAGCCGACCCGGGCGCCGTCGACGTTGGCCTGGAAGTCCCACAGGTCGGTGCGCGACCAGTACTCCTCCTCGCCGGTGACCTTGCCGGTCGCGACCTCCTCGAGCAGCCCGCGGGAGCCGTTCGCGATCTGGTCGACGGTGAAGGTCAGCTGGCCGATCCGCTGGTCCAGGGTCCGGGTGTTGGCGAGCAGGTCCTCGGCGTAGAAGGCGCGCTGCTTGCTGGTGAGCGCGGCGTACTCCTCGGCGCGGGCCGGCCACAGGTCCTTCTCGATGCGGTGCCAGCCGGTCCACTCCTGGCCGGGCTCGAGGTCGGCCTCGCGAGCGTCCATCCTGGGGTCGAGGTCGCCGAACGACTCTGCGACCGTCTCGATCCCTTCCCAGTGGGTGCGCGCGTCGGCGTAGATCGCCCGGGCGGTGTCGTCGTCACCGGACTTGTACGCCGCGACGAACTGCCCGGTCCTGGCCAGCAGCTGCTCGGACTGCTCGTGGACGTAGTCCTGGTAGCCGTCCTCGGCCCGCTCGACCAGGGCCTGGTCGGCCGCGGAGCTGTCGACCTCCTCGTCGGACTCGGAGACGGTGAAGTCGGCCCGGATGCCCTTGCCCTTCATGCCCGGCTTGCAGGCGGCGACGTAGGACCCGGCGGGCACGTCGACCACGAGCTGGCGGGTGAGGTTCGGCCCGATGTTCTCGACCTCGCCGGCGATCCGCTGGCCGTCCTCGGCGAGCAGGTAGAACTCGGTGACCCGGGACCCGTCGTTGGTGACGTCGAAGGTGAGCGTGCCGGCCGGGGCCTCGTCGGCCGACAGCGTGCACTCCTCGTCGGTGGAGCTGACCGTGAGCGTGCGCTCGTCCGAGGCGTCGCTCGAGGAGGTCTCGGTGCACGCGGCCAGCACCGGGGCGGCCAGGATCAGGGCAGCGGCGAGCAGGGGAAGACGCATCGGGGTCCTTCGCGGGTGGTGGGTCGGGTCAGCGGGCGGCGACGGCGGGGCGGGGGGCCGCGCGCCGGCGTACGCCGATGACGAACAGGGTCATGACCGGGATCGCGTAGACCAGCCAGGCGGCGGCCTCGAGGTCGGTGGTGACCGGCGAGAAGTTGAAGACACCCTTGAGCAGCACGGCGTACCAGGTGCTCGGGTCGATGACACTCGAGACGTCGAAGGCGATGGCGTTCAGGCCCGGCAGGAAGCGGGCCTCCTGCAGGTCGTGGACGCCGTACGACAGCACGCCGGCCGCGACCAGGATCAGGAAGCCGCCGGTCCAGGCGAAGAAGCGGCTCAGGTTGATGGAGATGGCGCCGCGGTAGAGCAGGTAGCCGATGACGACCGCGGTGAGGATGCCCAGCCCGGCGCCGAGCAGCGGCTCCCAGGTGGGGGTCACCGCGCCGGCGCTCTGGCGGGTGCCGGCCTGGGTCGCGGCCCACAGGAAGAGTGCGGTCTCGAGGCCCTCGCGGCCGACGGCCAGGACGGCGACCAGGACCAGGCTCCAGCGGTGGCCGTCGGCGGCCCGGTCGATCTGGCCACGGAGCTCTCCGCTCAGGCCGCGCGCGGCGCGGGCCATCCAGAAGATCATCCAGGTCACGAAGGCGACCGCGACGATCGACAGCGTGCCACCGATGAGCTCCTGGGCCTCGAAGGTGAGCCCGCGGGGGCCGTAGGTGAGCAGGGCGCCGAAGGCCAGGCTCACGGCCACGGCGAGGCCGACGCCGGCCCAGATCTTCGGCAGCAGCCCGCGGCGGTCGGACCTCACGAGGTAGGCGACCAGGATGCTCACGACCAGCGCGGCCTCGAGGCCCTCGCGGAGCCCGATCAGGTAGTTGGCGAACACGGCTTCCCTCGCAGGTGAGACAGAGACTTAGGTATGCCTCACCTTACATGCCGGCGTGGGTCCGTGGAGGGGGCGTGCGTCACAGGCAGCCGTCGGGGCCGCACACCTCGTCGCCGCCGACGACGTCGAGCGCCGGGCGGGACTCCGTCCAGGCACGCTCGAGGACCTGGGTGAACATCTCGACGGGCTGCGCTCCGGCGACGCCGTAACGGCCGTCGACGACGAAGAACGGCACCCCGGTGGCGCCGTACGCCGCGGCCTGGCGGATGTCGGCCTCGACGGCCTCGGCGTACTCACCAGTGGTGAGCACCTCCTTGACCCGCACCTCGTCCAGCCCGGTCCCGGCGGCGATCCGGGCGAGCACGTCATGGTCGGCGACGTTCTCGGCGCGCAGGAAGTAAGCCGCCAGCAGCGCCTCCTTGAGCGCGCCCTGGTCACCCTCCTCGGCAGCCAGGTGCAGCAACCGGTGGGCGTCGACGGTCCCGGCGCGCTGGGCCTCCCCCAGCCGGAACAGCAGACCCTCCTCGGCCGCGACCGCCTCGACGCGGTCGATCATCTGCTGCCCGCCCGCCGCCCCGCCGCCGTACTTCGCGCCGAGGTGCTCGGCCACGGTCTGGGTCGGCACGCTCGGCGCAGCCGGGTCGAGCTGGTAGGAGCGCCAGACGATCTCGACGTCGGCCCCCGCGTGGCGCTGCTCGAAGTCGGCCACGGCCGCCTCCAGCCGGCGCTTGCCGATGTAGCACCACGGGCAGACGACGTCACTCCAGATCTCGATCTTCACGCTCGCCTCAACCGATCCGACACTCGCCCTGTTCCCACCCCACCCGTGCCGAGGCGGCGTGAAGTGCCCCCAAAAAGCCGCCGAGGCGGCGTGAAGTGCCCCAGAAATGCCGCCGAGTCGGCGTGAAGTGCCCTGACTGCAGGAACTTCACGCCGACTCGGCGGGTGTGGCGGGGTGCTTCACGCCGCCTCGGCGGGGGTGGCGGGGTACTTCACGCCGACTCGGCGGGTATGGCGGGGGTCAGCGGGCGGAGGTGCCCTCGACGTAGTCGGAGTCGTGGCTCTTGACCCAGGCCATCAGCTTGCGCAGCTCGCGGCCGGTCTTCTCGATCGGGTGCTGCTCGCCCTGCGCGCGCAGTGCCTTGAACTCCGGGGCGCCGGCGTCCTGGTCGTCGATGAAGCGCTGGGCGAACTTGCCGTTCTTGATGTCCTCGAGGACGGCCTTCATGTTCTCCTTCACTTCGGGCGTGATCACCCGCGGGCCGGAGACGTAGTCGCCGTACTCGGCCGTGTCGGAGACCGACCAGCGCTGCTTGGCGATGCCGCCTTCGTACATCAGGTCGACGATCAGCTTGAGCTCGTGCAGGCACTCGAAGTAGGCCACCTCGGGCTGGTAGCCGGCCTCGGTGAGCACCTCGAAGCCGTACATCACCAGCTGGCTGGCGCCACCGCAGAGCACGGCCTGCTCGCCGAACAGGTCGGTCTCGGTCTCCTCGGTGAAGGTGGTCTTGATGCCGCCGGCACGGAGGCCGCCGATCGCCTTGGCGTAGGACAGCGCGAGGTCCCAGGCCTTGCCCGAGGCGTCCTTCTCCACGGCGACGAGCACCGGCACACCGCGCCCGTCGACGTACTCGCGGCGGACCAGGTGGCCCGGCCCCTTGGGCGCGACCATGAAGACGTCGACCCCCTCGGGCGGGGTGATGTAGCCGAAGCGGATGTTGAAGCCGTGGCCGAACACGAGCGTGTCACCCTCGGTGAGGTTGGGCTCGACGTCGTTCGTGTAGAGGGTGCGCTGCACGTGGTCGGGCGCGAGGATCACGATGACGTCGGCCTCTTCGACCGCCTCGGCCGGCGTGAGGACGCGCAGGCCCTCGGCCTCGGCCTTCGCGCGGCTCTTGGAGCCCTCGGGCAGGCCGATGCGCACATCGACGCCAGAGTCACGCAGGGACAGCGAGTGGGCGTGGCCCTGGCTGCCGTATCCGAGGACCGCGACGCTCTTGCCCTGGATCAGGCTCAGGTCGGCGTCGTCGTCGTAGAACATCTCAGCCACTGGGGGCTCTCCTTCTGGTTGTCGAACTAGGTATGGATCGGGGGGACTTCTCAGGCAGTTCCTGACGTTCCCCGGCGAAGCTTCGGCCGGAAACGTCAGGGATCCCCGGTTGGCCGGGGAATCCGTCAGCCCGTCCGCGCCGGTGGGGCGGGTACGGGCACGGGGCGCAGGGTGCGCTCGCTGACCGAGCGCGAGCCTCGGCCGATGGCGACCATGCCGGACTGGACGAGCTCGCGGATGCCGAACGGCTCGATGACCTTGAGGAACGACGCCAGCTTGTCGCTGTTGCCGGTCACCTCGATCGTGACCGCGTCGCTGGCCACATCGACGATCCGCGCCTTGAACAGGGCGACCGCGTCGAGGACGTGGCCCCGGGAGTCGGCGTCGGCCTTCACCTTGACCAGGAGCAGCTCGCGGCTGACCGAGGCCGGACCGTCGAGCTCGACGATCTTGATGACCTCGACCAGCTTGTTGAGCTGCTTGGTGACCTGCTCGAGCGGGGAATCCTCGACGTTGACCACGATGGTCATCCGCGAGACCTCCTCGTGCTCGGTCGGGCCGACGGCCAGCGAGTCGATGTTGAAGCCACGACGGCTGAACAGGCCGGCGATGCGGGCCAGGACGCCGGGCTTGTTCTCCACCAGGACGCTCAGGGTGTGCTTGCTCATCAGAGATCGTCCTCGTCGAACTGGGGCGCCAGGTCCCGGGCGTACTTGATGTCGTCGTTGCTCGTGCCCGCGGCCACCATCGGCCACACCATGGCGTCGCGGTGGACACGGAAGTCCACGACCACGGGAACGTCGTTGATCTCCATCGCCTTGTTGATCGTGGCGTCGACGTCCGCCGGGCTCTCGCAGGCCAGGCCGACGCAGCCGTAGGCCTCGGCGAGCTTCACGAAGTCGGGGATCCGCTTGGAGTGCAGGTCGGTGTTGGAGTAGCGCTCGTTGTAGAAGAGCGTCTGCCACTGCCGGACCATCCCGAGCGACTCGTTGTTGATGATCGCGACCTTGATCGGGATGTCGTTGATCGCGCAGGTGGCGAGCTCCTGGTTGGTCATCTGGAAGCAGCCGTCGCCGTCGATCGACCAGACGGTCTTGTCCGGGCAACCGACCTTGGCCCCCATCGCGGCCGGCACCGAGAACCCCATGGTGCCGAGCCCGCCGGAGTTGATCCAGGTGTTGGGGTGCTCGTAGCCGACGAAGTGCGCGGCCCACATCTGGTGCTGGCCGACACCGGAGGTGTAGATCGCCTCCGGTCCGGCGATCGCGCCCAGCCGTTCGATGACGTACTGCGGCGCGAGGCCGCCGTCGGCGGGAGTGTCGTAGCCGAGCGGGTAGCGCTGCTTGACCCCGGACAGGAACTCGACCCAGCCCTCGTAGTCGCCGGTGTGACCGGCGTCGGACTCGCCCTTCAGCGCCGCCAGCAGGTCACGGATGACCTCGCGGCAGTCGCCCACGATCGGGACGTCGGCGATGCGGTTCTTGCCGATCTCGGCGGGGTCGATGTCGGCGTGGATCACCTTCGCGCCCGGCGCGAAGGAGTCGAGGTTGCCGGTGACCCGGTCGTCGAAGCGCGCCCCGAGGCTGATGATCAGGTCGCTGCGCTGGAGACCGGCGACTGCCGCCACCGTGCCGTGCATGCCCGGCATGCCGAGGTGCTGCGGGTGGCTGTCGGGGAAGGCGCCGCGCGCCATCAGGGTGGTGACCACCGGCATGCCGGTGAACTCGGCGAGGGCCCGCAGCTCCCGGGAGGCCGCGGCGCGGATCGTGCCGCCACCGACGTAGAGCACCGGTCGGCGCGCCTCGAGGATCAGCTTGGCCGCCTCGCGGATCTGCTTCGAGTGCGGCCGGGTGACGGGACGGTAGCCGGGCAGGTTGAGCTCGGTCGGCCAGGCGAAGTCCGTCATCGACTGCAGGGCCGACTTCGCGACGTCGACCAGCACCGGGCCGGGGCGGCCGGTCGAGGCGATGTAGAACGCCTCGGCCACGGTGCGCGGGATGTCCGCGGGGTTGGTCACCAGGAAGTTGTGCTTGGTGATCGGCATCGTGATGCCGCGGATGTCGGCCTCCTGGAAGGCGTCGGTGCCGATCGAGGCGGCCCCGACCTGGCCCGTGACGGCCACCATCGGGACCGAGTCCATGTGCGCATCCGCCAGCGGCGTCACCAGGTTGGTGGCGCCGGGCCCGGAGGTGGCCATGCAGACGCCGACCTTGCCGGTGGCGGCGGCGTACCCCTGCGCGGCATGGCCGGCGCCCTGCTCGTGGCGCACGAGGATGTGCCGGATCGTGGAGTCCATGAGGGGGTCGTAGGCCGGGAGGATCGCGCCGCCCGGGATGCCGAAGATGTTCTCGACGCCGGCCGCCTCCAGCGACCTGATCAGGCTCTGCGCGCCGGTGATCTGCTCGCTCATGCCCTTGCTTCCTTGTCTGGGACCCGGTGAGGTGCCCTGGTTCGTGCCCGGTGTGTGCTGACGTGCCTGCTCGTGCCCAACAAAAAACCCCTCGGCCGGTGGGCAACGAGGGGTGACGCGTGTGCTGTGGTCGGTCGACTCAGCCTACGCGTCGCGTGCGTACAAGAATGTCCTGAAGCATGCGCCCACGGTAGCCGCACGGTCTCGATCCCGTCACCTGAGTCTGCCAGCCGTCCCAACATCTGGACCAGCGATCCCACATGCTGGCTAGTCGCGGCCCTGCCAGGTGGTCACGCAGGCCTTGTTGCCCTGGGCGTCGGCGAGCACCCAGAAGCTGGGTGCGCGCTCGTCGCTCACCAGCACACCCCCGGCGGCGAGGGCGGCCTCGATCCGGACCGGAGCCACCTCGGGCGGCACCCGGATGTCGAGGTGGAAGCGCTGGCGCGGCTCCTCGTGCGCGTCGGTCTCCTGGAACCACAGCGTGGGCAGGGTGCCGGAGGGGTCGATCAGCTCGTCGTGCAACGGGGAGTCGGCGAGGCCGAGCACCGCGCGCCAGAACGGCTTGATCGCCGCGCGGTCCTCGGTGTCCAGCGCGATCTCGAGCACGGATACGACCGAGGGATCGGCGGTCGCGCCCTCTGCGGCCGCCAGCTCGCTGATCGTGCGGGCCAAGCGGAGGTCACGCTCGGTCACCCCGAACACGTCGTGGCTGAAGAGGCGGACGCCGACCTGGCCGTAACGCAGGTCCAGATCGGGGTGGTGGTTCATCGCCTCGGCCGCCTCGCCGATCCGGTCGACCAGCCGGAGCCCGGTGGCGAAGTCGCCGGTGCGGAAACGGGCGTGCAGGGCCTGGAACAGGATCCGCCAGTCGGCGAGCCCCGCCTCCTCCACCTGGTGGTCGCTCAGCGGGTCCTTGCTGCTCACGGGAGCACCTCCTGCCCGATCGGTCCGGGGTTGGTGGCGATCTCCCACCGGAACCCGTCGGGGTCACCGAAGTAGCCGGAGTAGCCACCCCACTCGCGCTGCTGGCCTGCGAGGACCGGGTCGGCCCCGGCAGCCCGGGCCGTCTCCAGCACGGCGTCCACCTCCTCGGGCGTGACGACGTTGTGGGCGAGCGTGATCGGCGCGAGCCCGGGGCCGCGGGAGATGGGGCCGACCTCGGCCTCGAAGCCCGACTCCGACCACAGCGACAGCACGACCTTGTCGGCGACCTTGATCATCAGCACCTCCCCGGGCACGTCGAGCGCAGGCGTCCAGCCGAGCCCGTCGACGTAGAAGGCGCGGGTCGCGTCGAGGTCCCGCACGGCCAGGGTCACGAAGCTCATCCGTTGGTCCATGCCTCCCACCCTGCCACGGCTCACCGACCGGTGAGCTCGCTCAACGCGGTCCGCTGCCGTCCCTGGTCGTCGAAGTTCGCGGGGTCGAGCCACCGCTCGTGGAGCCCGCGCAGCGCCGGCCACTCGCCGTCGGTGATCGAGAACCAGTCGGTGTCGCGGGTGCGCCCCTTGGTGACCAGGTGCTGGCGGAACCGGCCCTCGTAGGTGAATCCGAGCCGCCGGGCGGCCAGCCGGGAGGGCTCGTTGAGGCTGTCGCACTTCCACTCGAAGCGGCGGTAGCCGAGGTCCTCGAACGCGTGCCGGGCCATCAGGTGGATCGCCTCGGTCGCGGCGCGGGTGCGTTGGAGGCTGCGCGCGTAGATCACCGCCGCGACCTCGACGGAGCCGTGCGTGGGCTCGACCCGCATGTACGTCGCCATCCCCGCCGCGCGCTCGGTCTCCACACCGGTGGGGACGATGGCCAGGGTCAGGGTGTCGGGCGAGGCGGCCAGGGCAGCGACGTCGCGTGCCATCGCGGCCACGTCGGTCGGGGCGTCCGCGGAGCGGTAGGTCCACAGCGGTTCGTCCTCGGGGCCGCAGAGCGACTCGAAGAGCGGCTCGGCGTGGTCGGCGGACAACGTCTCCAGCCGGACGTAGCGCCCCTCGAGGGTCACCGGGGCGGGCGGGGTGCGGGGCGACCAGTCCGGGACCGGGTCGCCCACCGGCTGGCCGTGGTCGTTGGTCGTGGTCACCGCGGCACCCTACGCCCGGTCACGACAGGTGCCCGCAGCCGACACCGCGGCCTACGGTGGGGGCATGAGCGGCATCGATCCCACCGTGGCACCGTCCGGCACCGGCTGCCTGGAGTGCGAGGAGTCGGGTGGCTGGTGGTTCCACCTGCGCCGGTGCGCGCAGTGCGGCCACATCGGCTGCTGCGACTCCTCCCCCAGCCAGCACGCGACCGCCCACTTCCGCGCGACCGGGCACCCGGTCATGTGCAGCTTCGAACCGGACGAGGACTGGTTCTGGAACTTCGAGACCAACGCGATGGAGCCGCCGGCGGCCCTGACGCCGCCGCTCGAACACCCGCGCGACCAGCTCGTTCCGGGCCCCGTGGAGCGACTCCCGGCCGACTGGGTGCAGCACCTCCACCAGGACTAGGAGAACTCGGCCAGCACCTCGCCCACCGCCTCGAGCCCGCGGCGTACCTCCTCGAAGGACGTCGACAGCGGCGAGAGCCCGATCCGCAGCCCGTGCGGGTCGCGGTAGTCGGGGATCACGTCCCGCGCCCAGAGAGCTGCGGTGACCTCGCGCATCAGCGGGTGGTTCAGCGTGACGTGGCCGCCCCGGCGCGCCGGGTCCTGCGGAGAGGCGAGTACGACGCCCGCGGGGCGAGCAGCTCGTCGGCGACCGCCACGGCGTACTCGGTCAGCGCGACGGACTTGGCCCGCACCGCGTCGATGCCGGCCTCGTCGATCAGTCCGAGCATGTCCTGCATGGCGAGCATCCCCACGATCGGCGGGGTGCCGCTGAGGAAGCGCCGGATCCCGGCGGCCGGGGCGTAGTCCGGCCCCATCAGGAAGGGCTCGTCGGCCCCCATCCAGCCGCGGATCGGCTGGGTGAGCTCGTCGACCAGCCGCGACGCGACGTACACGAACGCCGGCGAGCCGGGGCCACCGTTGAGGTACTTGTAGGTGCAGCCGACGGCGATGTCGACGTCCCAGTCGTCCAGCGCGATCGGCACCGAGCCGGCCGAGTGGCACAGGTCCCAGAGCACCAGCGCGCCCGCGTCGTGGGCGATCCGGGTCAGGGCGGGTACGTCGGCCAGCCAGGCCGAGCGGTAGGCCACGTGGCTGATGACCACCAGCGCGGTCGCCGGCCCCACCGCCTCGGCGAGCAGCTCCTCGGTCACCCCGGCGGTCGTGTCGACGTCGATCCAGCGCAGGGTCAGCCCGCACTCCTCGGCGATCCCGGCCGCGACGTAGCGGTCGGTCGGGAAGTTGTCGCGGTCGATCACGATCTCGGTCCGCCCGGGTCGGGCGGCGACCGCGGCGCGCATCATCTTGTAGAGCAGCACCGTGGTGGAGTCCCCGATGACCGTCTGCCCCGGGGCCGCACCCAGGGTGATCCGTGCGAGCTCGTCGCCCAGGGTGCGCGGCAGGTCGAACCAGCGCTCGTCCCAGCCCCGGATCAGCCGGCCACCCCACTCCTCGTCCACGAACTCGGCCAGCCGGCGACCCGTCGAGGCGAGCGGGCGGCCCAGCGAGTTGCCGTCGAAGTAGACGAGCGGGCCGGAAGCGCCGACGAAGCGATCCCGGAACGGGGCGAGCGGGTCGCGGGCGTCGAGGTCTGCTGGGGGCGGCGTCACGCGGACATGTCTACCGCAGCAGCCGCCGGAGGGCGCGGACGCGGCAGGCGGCATCACGCCGCTCCTGCCCACCCCTTCCCTGGGGAGGGTTTTGAAACCGGTCTAGACGGGCACTGGTTGCCGTTGGCCCGCACTCGCGGGCCTGCCGGTCTGGAGGGGCCGGTACACAACTGGGAGGAACCCATGTTGCATCTCGGATCGAACAAGCCTGCACGCACCACGTCGCTGGCCGTCACGCTGCTGCTCACCATCTCGATGGTGCTGATGGCCGGAGGCACGGCCCAGGCAGCAGTGGTCTCGAAGGCCGCCTCGGCCACCAACGTGGCCCACAACGCTCAGGGGAAGATGACCTCACGCCTCGTGGGCACGACCCAGAACGGCCGCGAGGTCAGCGGCTACTTCACGCCGCTGAAGTTCATCAAGAAGAACGGCAAGGTCAAGGTCCGCGGACTGGTCAACGGCGTCGTGCACAACGCCGACGGCTCCGAGCGCACGTTCGCCACGATGCGGACGCTGCGCGTCAAGTCGATCAACGGCACCTCGGCCACCTCGGCGCGGGCCGCCCAGGCGCGGGCAACCTGCGACGTGCTGCACCTGAACCTGGCCCCGCTCGACCTGGACCTGCTCGGCCTCCAGGTGCACCTGGACCGGGTCATCCTGGACATCGTGGCCAAGTCCGGGGCCGGGAACCTGCTCGGCAACCTGCTGTGCGCCGTCACCGGCCTGTTGGACGGTGGCCTCTCGGGGGTCCTCGGCAAGCTGACCAACCTGCTCAACCAGATCCTGGGGAAGCTCGGCCTCGGTCTCTGACCGAGCGAGCACGGATCAGGAGGGTGTCGGGCTTCGGCCCGGCACCCTTCCCGCGTTCTCAGCCGGCCAAGGATCCGGCGAAGGCGTCGAGATCTGTTGGCGGCGTCACGCGGACATGTCCACCGCAGCCACGGCCCGCGTGCGCGGACGCGTGAGGTAGCCGACCAGCAGGCCGATCGCGACGCCGATCAGCGTCTCGACTCCCCGGTCGAGGAGCAACGTGCCGGCCGGCACCGGAGCCACCACGTGCACCATCAACAGCGCGAGCGGCGTCACCACCACCAGTGCCACCGCGTAGTTGCGGCCGACGAGGAGCTCGGCCGCCACCTGGAGCGCCGCGATCACCAGGATCAGGACGAGCCCGTCCAGGTCCGTGGCGAACAGCAGCGCGGCCAGCCCGAGGCCGAGGCCCGTCCCGATCACCCGGTGCAGCCCCCGCACCAGCTGCCGGGAGAAGTCCCGGGCCACGAGCGGCACCACGGCCGACACCATCGCCCAGTAGGGGTGCCCGATACCGGTCAGGGTGGCCAGCGACCCGGCGACGACGACGGCCAGGCTGCTGCGCAGGACGTGCAGGCGTGCCATGGCGGCGTACGACCCCCGGCGCAGCGTCGTGCGGGCCGCGGTCTCGGGCGCGCGGGCGACCCGTGCAAACGCGCCGATCCCGCCGACGAGGGTCGCGAACCCCGCGGTCGCGCCCGCCACCGCCAGCGCCGCCAGGACGTCCGGCGCCTCGCTGGGCAGCGAAGCGCAGGACGCGAACGCGAACACGAGGAACAGCGGGCCGGGCGGGTGCCAGTCCTGGGCGTCCGAGACCAGCGAACCGACGGCCGCGACGGCGGCGGCGAGGGGCACGGCCAACCAGGCGCGGTGCGGAGAGAGCCCGACGACCACCCCCGCGGTCGTCGCAAGGGTCAGCAGGGCCCCCAGCGTCAGCTGCATCTGGGCCCGGGAGAGATGGACGTGGTTGCGGCCGTACAAGGAGGTGAAGGCCCCGAAGGCGGCGTAGATCGACCACTCCTGGTGGCCCGAGGACCACAGCACCAGGAACGGCACCAGCACGGAGACACCCGCGCGCAGCGCGACCCGGTGGGCACCGGCGTGCGGCCCCATCGCGATCAGCTGGGCCGCGAGACGCCTCGACTCGGCTCCGGACGGAGAACCGGGCACGCTCAGGACGTGATCGCGCCGTGGGCTGCCGACTGCACGACCTTGGCGTACTTGCCGAGGACCCCGCGGGTGTACTTCGGGGGGTGCGGCTCCCAGCCGATCTTGCGCGCCTCGAGGTCGTCGATCTCCACCTCGAGCAGCCGGTTGGCGACGTCGAGGGTGATGGGGTCGCCGTCCCGGACGAACGCGATCGGCCCGCCGTCGGCGGCCTCGGGAGCGACGTGGCCCACGCACAGGCCCGTCGTACCGCCCGAGAACCGGCCGTCGGTCAGCAGCAGCACGTCCTTGCCGAGACCGGCACCCTTGATGGCGCCGGTGATGGCGAGCATCTCGCGCATCCCGGGTCCGCCCTTGGGGCCTTCGTAGCGGATCACCACGACGTCGCCAGCCGTGATCTGGCCCTCGGTGAGCGCGTCCATCGCGGCGCGCTCACCGTCGAAGACCCGGGCGGTGCCGGTGAAGACCGACTCGTCGAAGCCCGCGGTCTTCACGACCGCGCCCTCGGGCGCCAGCGTGCCCTTGAGGATGGTGAGCCCGCCGGTCTTGTGGATCGGCCGGTCGATGCTGCGAATGACGTCGTCGTCGACGGCGGGGGGTGCGATCTCGGCGAGGTTCTCGGCCAACGTCTTGCCGGTCACCGTCAGGCAGTCGCCGTTCATCAGACCGGCGTCGAGCAGCGCCTTCATCACCATCGGGATGCCGCCGACCTTGTCGATGTCGTTCATGACGTACCTGCCGAAGGGCTTGAGGTCACCGAGGTGCGGGACCTTGTCGCCGATCCGGTTGAAGTCGTCGAGGGTGAGGTCGACCTCGGCCTCGCGGGCGATCGCGAGCAGGTGCAGCACCGCGTTGGTCGAGCCACCCAGCGCCATCACCACGGTGATCGCGTTCTCGAACGCCTCCAGGGTCATGATCTGGCGGGCCGTGATCCCCTTGCGGAGCATCCCGACCACCGCCTCACCGGAGCGATGCGCGAACCCGTCGCGCCGCCGGTCGACCGCCGGCGGGGCAGCCGAACCGGGCAACGACATGCCCAGGGCCTCGCCCACCGCCGCCATCGTGTTGGCGGTGTACATGCCACCGCAGGCGCCCTCCCCCGGGCAGATCGCCCGCTCGATGCGGTCGACCTCCGAGCGGGTGATCTTGCCGGCCAGGCAGGCGCCGATCGCCTCGAAGGCGTCGATGATCGTCACGTCGTGGCCGTCGACCTGGCCCGGCATCGTCGACCCGGCGTAGAGGAACACCGAGGCAAGGTCGAGGCGGGCCGCGGCCATCAGCATGCCGGGCAGCGACTTGTCACAGCCGGCCAGCAGGACCGAGCCGTCGAGGCGCTCGGCCATCATCACCGTCTCGACGGAGTCGGCGATCACCTCACGCGACACCAGCGAGAAGTGCATCCCCTCGTGCCCCATCGAGATGCCGTCCGAGACCGAGATGGTGCCGAACTCGAGCGGGTAGCCACCGGCCGCGTGCACGCCGTTCTTGACGGCCTTTGCGAGCCGGTCGAGGCTGAGGTTGCACGGCGTGATCTCGTTCCAGCTCGACGCGACCCCGATCTGCGGCTTCACCCAGTCGTCGTCGCCCATGCCGACCGCGCGCAGCATGCCGCGGGCCGCGGCCTTCTCCAGACCGTCGGTGACGTCGCGGGACCGGGGCTTGATGTCGGGCTGCTCGCTCATGCGGCGAGCCTAATGGCGGTCCGGCAGCGGGGTCTCGACAGGCTCGACCAGCGAGAGGGCACGACCAGCGAGACGGCTGCACCAGCGGAACGCCTGCCCTGCAGGAGCCGCCGCACTAGGGTCGAGGCGTGCTGCACGAGACCCGCGGCCAGGAGGTCGCCGACATCTTCTCGCTGGGTACGGCGTCGCGCCTCGAAGGCCCGGTGGCGTTCGGCCGGATGGGTGAGATCTGGCGGCTCGAGAGCGACCGCGGCCGGTTCGCGGTGAAGCAGTCACGCTTCCCGGTCGACGCCGACGAGGTCGCGCGGGACGCGGCGTACCAGGACCGGGTGCGTACCGCCGGAGTCCCGATGCCTGCCGTGGTCCGCACGTCCGGAGGTCAGGTCCTCGGCGAGGTCGACGGGGTGACCCTGCGGGCCTACGAGTGGGTCGACATCGAGCGTGAGGACCGGCGACTGGACCCCGCGGAGATCGGGCGGGTCCTGGCGGCCATCCACGCCGTGCACGTCCCGGCGAGCGAGCCGGTCGACCCCTGGAGCGTCGAGCCGCTGGGCGTGGACCGCTGGACCGGCCTGGTCGAGAGGCTCCGGGCGGCGGGCGCTCCGTTCGCCGGACGACTCGCCGACCTGGTCCCGGACGTCCTCGCGGCCGAGGCGCTCCTCACCGCACCCGCGGACGTCCAGGTCTGCCACCGCGATCTCTGGGCCGACAACGTCCGCCGCTCCTCCTCCGGACGCGTCGTGGTGCTGGACTGGGAGAACGCCGGGCCCGCCGGGCCCGCCCAGGAGGTCGCCATGCTGGCGTTCGAGTACGGCTGCGACGACCCGGACCGGATGCGGGCCCTGTACGCCGCCTACGTCCGGGCGGGCGGGCCCGGACGCGTGCGCGAGCCGGGTGACCTGACCATGCTGATCGCGCAGACCGGGCACATCGCCGAGGTGGGCTGTGAACGGTGGCTGCGGAGCACCACCGAGGAGGACCGGGCCGACAACGCCGCCTGGGTGGCGGAGTTCCTCGACCAACCGGTCACCGTCGAGGTCGTCGACCACCTGCTCACCGCCCTGCGCGGCGTGTGACCCTCAGGCCGGCGCCTCGGCGACTGCCTTGAGCCGGGCCAGCCCCTTCTCGAAGTCCTTGCCGAGCAGCTTGTCCAGGTTGAAGAGCCTGCCGAAGATCGCGGCCATCCCCCGCTGCTCGCCGCTCATCCGCCAGGTCACGTCCGTGGCGGTGCCGCTGGGCGCGAAGGTGAAGGTCACGTCGTTCGAGGCCTGCCACGGCTTGAGGAAGGTCAGCTCGACGTCGATCCGCTCCGCGCTCGACGAGGTGATCACCATGCTGCCCCGACCGGCCGGGCCGGGTCGGCCTGGATCGTGGCCGAGCGGGCGATCTCGAACGCGCCCATGATCAGAGGGCCGCCGCGCGCACCACCAGCACGTCGGGCAGGTTGCTGACGATCTCGCGCCACGTCTCGCCCTCGTCGGCCGAGCCCCAGACGCCGCCGTTGCGGGCGCCGAAGTAGAGGCCGGCCCGGTCGTGGTCGTCGGCGCACATGGCGTCGCGCATGACCGCCACGTAGAACATGTCGGGAAGCCCCTTGCCGAGCTCCTCCCAGGTCTCCCCCGCATCCCGCGAGCGCCACACCCGCGCCTTGGCCTGGGGCGGGTAGCGCCCGTCGCCGCCGTTGATCGGGAACACGTAGATCGTGTCCGGCTCGTGGGGGTGGACCACGATCGGGAACCCGAAGTCCGCGGGCAGGCCGTCGGCGATCGACTGCCAGGACGCCCCGTGGTCGTCGGAGCGGTAGACGCCCCCGTGGTTCTGCAGGTACATCCGCTCGGGGCGCGACGGGTGCCGGGTGACCTTGTGCACGCACTGGCCGAACTCGGGGTACTGCTCGCCCTCGGGGAGGAACTCCGCGCGGATCCCCTGGTTGCGCGGCGCCCAGGAGGCCCCGCCGTCGGCGGTCTGGTAGACCCCGCCGGTCGAGAGCGCGGCCGTCACCGACAGCGGGTCGCTGGGGTGCGGCAGAACGGTGTGGAACGCCTGGCCACCGAAGCCGGCGTTCCACTGCGGCCGGTGCGGGTGGTCCCAGAGGGCCTGCTCGAGCGCGAAGGTCTCGCCCCGGTCCGTGGACTTCCAGACCGCGCCCGGCTCGGTGCCGGCGTACACCACGCCGTCCTCGGCGCCCGGCGTGAGCTGCCAGATGCGCTCGACCGTGGCGTCGGTCCCGTCGGGGAATCGGATGCCGCCGTTGGCGGTCTCCTGCCAGGAGGCACCGAGGTCGTCGGAGTGCCAGACCTGCGGACCGAGCCAGCTCGACGAGGCGCCCGCCAGCAGGCGAGGCTGGGCACCGCGCTTGTCGATGAGGCAGGAGTAGACCTCCTCCATGTCGAAGTGCGGACCGGTGAACTCCCAGTCCTGGCGTGCCTCGTCGGAGGTTCCGAGCCACATCCCCTTGCGGGTGCCGATCATCAGCACCGTCTTCGTCGAGCTGTCCACGCCGTACCCCGTTTCCGTCGCGACCCCTGTTCCTAACAGGAATAGTAGTCTGGACCCACCATGGGTCAAGACCTTCCTGTCACGGCACACGCACTGCTGGGGCTGCTCACCTTCGGCGACGAGCAGACCGGCTACGAGCTCAAGCAGCGCGCCGACCGGACGCTGCGCTTCTACTGGGTCTCGCCCGCGATGAGCCAGATCTACACCGAGCTGGGAAGGCTGGCCCAGCGCGGCCTGGTCGAGGCGGTGACGACCGGGGACCGCGGCACGCGCTACCGGATCACCGACACCGGCCGCACCTGCCTGAGCGCCTGGCTGACCGAGACGCCGGCCGGCTTCCCCGTGCTCAAGCACCCGGTGGCCCTGCGCCTGCTCCTGGGCCACCTGGTCGACCCGGAGGTCACCATCGCCATGGTGCGCGAGCACATCGCTGCCCTCGACGCCGAACGCGCGGCGCTCCAGGAGGTGCGCACCTCGCTGCACGGCCGCGACGAGATCGGCGACACCTTCGGCCACCCCGCACTGGTGGCCGACTGGGGCCTGGACTACTTCGCCCACGAGCGCACGATCATGGAGGACCTGCTGCGCCGGCTCGAGGAAGCCCGGACACAGGGAGCCCGGCCTCAGGAAGCGTAGGGATCGGTGAGCGGGCGCAGCGCGAGCAGCGACTCCCTCAGCGCCCGCATGGCCGCCTCCCCCAGGTGCTCGGTCCATTCACCTTCGACCGACTCCACGACGGTCGCCGCCTCGGCCGCCAGGCGTCGGCCGCGCGCGCTGAGGCGGACCAGGCGGGCCCGGCCGTCGCGCGGGTCGGGAACGCGTCGGACATAGCCCTGCCGTTCGAGCTGCTCGAGGAGGAACCCCGCGGTCTGCTTGGTCACCTGGGCCTGCTCGGCGAGCTCCGTCGCGCGGGACCCCTCGGCCGACACCCGCTCGAGCAACCGGGCCTGGGACGGCGTGATCGCATGCCCGCGGCCGTTGAGGTGCTCGAGGACCCGCTGCTCCACGTAACGGTGCGCGATGAACATGAGGACGGGAAGGTTGGGCTGGTCGTCCACCGCGCACTCCTTGACACAAGTCAGTCTGCCTGACCAATATGGTCAGGGAATCTTACTTCATGGGGAGTGTCTGGTGAGCGACCTGTGGCCCGCGGTCTGGCGACTGCGAGCCGAGCTGCACGAGGTCCTGGCGGATCTCGACGACCAGGACTGGGTGTGGCCGTCCGCCTGCCCGGGGTGGCGCGTGTGCGACGTGGCGGGCCATGTCATCTCCTCACCCCAGGCGCGCCCCCTGCACCTCGTGAGGGCACTGGTCAGGGCGGGCGGAAGCCTCGACCGGTGCATCCGTGACGAGGCCGTCCGGGCCGGTTCGCAGGAACGCGAGCGCATCCTGGCCGACTTCGTCCGGTACGACGGCTCCCGCGCGCACCCGTGGGGGACCACCGAGGTCGACCCCCTGCTCGACGTCCTGGTCCACACGCAGGACATCGTGCGTCCGCTGGGCCGGGTCGCGCCCATGCCGGTGGCGGAGTCGAGCCGTGTCGCCTCCTACCTGTGGGACAAGCGGTTCCCCTTCCATGCCCGGCGTCGGTTCCGCGGCCTGTCGTTCCGGGCGACCGACACCGACTGGGTGGCGGGCGAGGGCCTCGAGGTGACGGGCCGCATGGGTGACCTGGTGCTCCTGCTGACCGGTCGCACGCTCGCCGTCGGCGCGCTGGGAGGACCGGGCGCACCCGAAGCCGGCAGTCGGCTGACATCCTGACCCGGTGACCCCCCGCCTCTCGCCGATCTGGCTCGTGATCGTCGGGATCCTCTCGGTGCAGCTCGGCGCGGGCGTCGCCAAGAGCCTCTTCGACGAGGTGCAGCCGACGACGATCGTGTGGCTGCGACTGGTCACCAGCGCGGTCGTCCTGACGCTCCTCGCGCGTCCGGTGCTGCGCCGGCGATCCCGCCAGGACTGGCTGGTCGTGGCCGGCTTCGGGGCGAGCCTCGGCGTCATGAACTGGGCCATCTACCAGTCGTTCGCCCGGATCCCGCTCGGCATCGCGGTCACCATCGAGTTCGTCGGGCCGCTGACCCTGGCCGTGCTCGGTTCGCGGCGGGCGCGCGACCTGGCCTGGGTGGTGCTGGCCGGGCTCGGTGTCGCCCTGCTCGGGTTCGAGCGCGGCCACCTCACCCTGGCCGGCGTGCTGTTTGCGCTGCTCGCCGGCGCCGCCTGGGCGACGTACATCCTGCTCAGCGCCCAGACCGGGCGCCGCTGGCCGGGCCTCGACGGGCTGGCCGTCGCGAGCATCGTGGCGACCCTGCTGCTCACGCCCTTCGGGATCCACGCCGGGGCCGGGGACCTCGTGGACGGCCGGGTGCTGGCGCTCGGTGCGGCGATCGGGCTGCTCAGCTCGGTGATCCCCTACAGCTGCGAGCTGGTCGCCCTTCGCTCCCTGCGGCCGGCGGTCTTCGGCATCCTGATGAGCCTCGAACCCGCCGCCGCCGCGCTCGCCGGGATCCTGGTCCTGCACGAGTTCCTGACGCCGTTGCAGTGGGTCGCGATGGCCTGCGTGGTCGTGGCCAGTGTCGGCGCAACCCGCAGCGGGAGGACACTCACCGAGCCGGTGCCCGACTAGGACGCGTCGGCGAGTTCACGCGAATGTCACGCGGCCTTGACCCGGTCGTCGCCGGCGCTCCGTAGGTTCAGAGCACCAACTCGCTCCGGGAGCCGCTCATGTTCGCCACCCACCTCGCCAAGGTCGCCTGCGGGCCCCTCGTCAGCACGGTCGGCCGCTGGCCGGTCGAGTCCCAGCAACAGGCTCGCCGCAACGCCATGATCGCCGCCACCGCCCTCACCCAGCTGCGCGCGGAGCGCCAGGAGGTCGAGGAGTTCCTGGCCGCCCTGACCCGGGACCTGGGAACAGCGGCCCCGGTCGAGGCCGCCCACGGGTAGCGCGGGTCCACCGTCCGGCGTCCGCGCTGGGGCACAATCGGGCGCATGCCCGCCTCCGCAGCCCGCGCCGCCACCGCCGACTCGATCACGTACGACGACGTGCTCTCCGATGACGGCACCCGCCTCCGGGCCTGGACCAACGACCCCGAGGGCCTGATCCCCGGCCCGACCGTGGTCCTGTGCAACGGCCTGGGCACCAGCGCCTGGGCCTGGCCCGCGCTGCTGCGACCCGGTTGCGGCGTCCGCGTCGTCTCCTGGAACCACCGCGGCACGGGAGGGTCCGACCGCCCCTCCGACCCGAGCCGGGTCGGCGTCGAGGAGTTCGTCGAGGACGGACTGTCGGTGATGGACCACTTCGGTGTGGACCGCGCCGTCCTCATGGGCTGGTCGATCGGCGTCAACACCATGTTCGAGCTCGCGATCCGCAACCCCGAACGCGTCGCCGGCCTGTTCGCCGTGGCCGGCGTCCCCGGTGGGACCTTCGCCAGCATGCTCGGCCCGCTGCGCCTGCCCCGCCTGGCCGCCCACGCGGTCGCCGTCAACCTCTCGCGGGCCATGAAGTACGCCGGGTGGGCGCTGACCCCGATCGCCTCCCGGCTCCCGGTGGGCCCGCGCGGCATCGACCTGCTCACCCATACCGGCTTCATGTTCCCGGTCCCCGACCCCGAGCTCGCCGCGGTTGCGATCGCGGAGTTCCTCAAGACGCCGGTCGACTGGTACTTCCACCTCGCGCTGCGGGCCTCCGAGCACGCGCGCGTCTCGCTGCGCGGCATCGGCGTACCTGCCGTCTTCGTCGCCGGGTCGTTCGACATCCTGGCCGGCCCCCGCCACATGGCCACCGCCGCCGCGCGCATGCAGGAGGCGACGTACGTCGAGCTCCGGGGCAGCCATTTCATCCAGATGGAGCAGCCCGACCGGGTGCACGCCCTGCTCGTCGACTTCCTGGAGCAGGTGTCCTGAGGTGGGCCGGGGGCGGGTGCTCGTCGCGGTCCTGGGCACTGTCGCGTCCCTGACCCTGGCCGGATGCACCGGCGGCGACGAGCCGGCCAACACCACGCTCACCGCCACCCCGGCGCCCACCGAGCCCGGCGCCACCGAGAGCCCCACCCAGACCAGCCCCACCGGGGCCACGCCCACGAGCCCCGCCCCCTCCGCGACACCGGTGGCGCACCCGCCGAAGGTCGTCGACACCATCGCCTCCGACCTGGAGGTGCCGTGGGGACTGGGATTCCTGCCCGACGGCGACGCGATCGTCACCGAGCGGGACAGCCGCCGCGTGCTGCTCGTCGACGGCGAGCGGCACACGGTGAAGGAGGTCGGGGTGATCGAGGCGGCCGCCCCGGAGGGCGAGGCCGGGCTGCTCGGCGTCGCGGTGTCACCGAACTTCGACACCGACCACCGGCTGTTCTTCTACGTCACGACCGCCGAGGACAACCGGATCGTGCGGGCGACCTACGAGCGGGGGCGGCTCGGTCCGCTGACGGTGATCCTCGACGGGATCCCGAGCGGCTTCATCCACGACGGCGGCCGGCTGGCCTTCGGTCCTGACGGCTACCTCTACGCCTCCACTGGCGAGACCGGCGACGAGAGCCTCGCCCAGGACCGGAGCTCGCTCGGCGGCAAGATCCTGCGGATCACGACCGACGGCGACCCGGCCCCCGGCAACCCGTTCGACGACTCGCCGATCTGGTCCTACGGCCACCGCAACGTCCAGGGCCTCGCGTTCGACGACCGCGACCGGCTGTGGGCCTCGGAGTTCGGCCACGACCTGTTCGACGAGCTCAACCTGATCCAGCGGGGTGGCAACTACGGGTGGCCGATCGTCGAGGGGCGGGGTGGTCGCGACGGGCTCATCGACCCGCAGGTGGTGTGGCAGACCGATGTCGCCTCGCCGTCCGGCCTCGCCTACCTCGACGGCCACCTGTGGCTCGCCTCCCTGCGCGGCCAGCGACTGTGGCGCATCGACGTGACCGGCAGGCGGGCGCAGTCCCCCACCGACTTCTTCGTGGGCGAGTACGGCCGGATGCGCACCGTCGCGGTCGCGCCGGACGGCCGATTGTGGGTGACCACCAGCAACCGGGACGGCCGTGGCGCCCCCGTGGCGGGCGACGACCGGATCCTGCTCGTCAGGCCCTCGTGACTTTCGGCGGCGCCACGGTGCCGGTCACGGTCGCCCGCCGCGATGCCCGGCGCAGGGTGGTCAGGACCGCCGGCCCCAGCACGATGATCGCCACCGAGTTGGTGATCGCCCGACCGGTGTCCCAGCTGCCCGTGGAGGTGAGCAACGTGTAGACCCCGAACCGCTTCAGGTTCTCCAGCAGCGGGTCACCCGCCACGAAGGACAACGACCCCGTGTGGCCGGGCACCTCGACGCCGAGCACGAACGGCCAGGACGACAGGTTCATCAGCAGGCCGAACGCGTACGCCGCGAACACGCCGTACGCCACCAGCATCGCGATCTCGGCCCGGCCGGTGACCCGGCGCGGGAGCAGCCCGGCGCCCATGCCGACCCAGGCGGACACCAGCATCTGGAACGGCAGCCACGGACCCACGCCCGCCGTCATCAGCGCGGAGGCGAACAACGACGTGCAACCGAACACGAAGCCGAACCCGGGCCCGAAGACCCGGCCGGCCAGGATCAGCAGGAAGAAGACCAGCTCGACCCCGGCGGTGCCCGCCGAGAGGCCCCGCAGCAGTGCGTTGACCGCGCTGAGCACCCCGAGGATCGCCAGCACCCGCGGGTCCAGGCCGCCCTCGCTGATCTCGGCGAGCACGACCGCGATCACGACCGGGAGCAGGCCCAGGAACAGGAACGGGGGGTCGATGCGGGCGTGCTCGGGCACCCGGACCAGCAGCGGCCAGGCGAGCATCATCAGCCCGGCCAGCGAGGCCACGCCCAGCACCAGGGCCGAGCGCGGGGAGAGCGCGACGGCGCCCGGGGACCGGCTCACGGCTCGGTCGCCCAGGCAGCGACGACCTCGTCCACCCGGAGCCACGGGGCGCCGAGCACCTTGGTGACCTGGGGAGCGAACGACGGCGACTCGGCCACCACCCGGCGCACCGGACCCGAGGAGACGACCTCGCCCTCGGCGAGCACGACGACGTCCTGGGCTGCCTGCGCGACGAACTCGACGTCGTGGGTGGCGACCAGGACCGCGTGCCCCTCGTCGGCGAGCGTGCGCAGGATACCCGCGAGCACGCGCTTGGCGGGATAGTCGAGCCCGCGGGTGGGCTCGTCCAGCAGCAGCACCGGCGGGCGGGAGACCAGGACCAGCGAGAGGGCCAGGGCGAGCCGCTGCCCCTCGGACAGGTCGCGCGGATGCATCCCGTCCGGGATGCCGGGCACGAGCTGGTCGAGGATGACCCGGCAGCCGCCGGTGCCCCCGTCGGCCGCGGCGCACTCCTCGGCCACGGTCTCCAGGTAGAGCAGGTCGGCGGCGTTCTGCGGCACCAGCCCGACCAGGGCGCGCCGCCCGGCGGCGTCGAGGCGCGCCGGGTCGAGCGCGCCGACCCGGACCTCTCCGGCCTGGCGGCGACCGCTGCCCTGGAGCGCCCACAGCAGGGAGGACTTGCCGGAGCCGTTGCGGCCCATCAGCGCGGTGACCCGCCGCGCCCCCAGGCTGAGGTCGACGTCGCGCAGCGCCACCGTGGGTCCGTGGACCACGGTGAGCTTGCGCGCCTCGAGGGCCACGCCCGTGGGCGTCTCGGCGGGAGCCGGTGGCGCGACCAGCACCGCGGTCAGCTCCCGGGCGCGACGCCGGGCGTCGCGGACGCTCAGTGGCAGCGGGCGCCAGCCCGCGGCGAGGCCGAGCTCCACGATCGGCGGCACCACCGGCGAGGTCGCCAGCAGCTCGGCGGGCTCGCCCACCTCGACCCTGCCGTCCCCGGTGAGCAGGCACATCCGGTCGGCAAACGGGACCACCCGCTCCAGGCGGTGCTCGGCCAGCAGCACGGAGACCCCGAGGTCGTGCACGAGCCGGGTCAGCGTCGCCAGGACCTCCTCGGCCGCGGTCGGGTCGAGCGCCGAGGTGGGCTCGTCGAGAACCAGGAGCCGGGGGTGCATGGTGAGCACGGAGCCGATCGCGACCCGCTGCTGCTGGCCCCCGGACAGGGTGCGCAGGTCTCGGGCGCGCAGGTCGGCGATCCCGAGCAGGTCGAGGGTCTCCTCGACCCGGCGGCGCATGGTGTCGGCCGGCAGCCCGAGCTGCTCCATCCCGTAGGCCAGCTCCTCCTCGACCGTGTCGGTCACGAAGCCAGCGGCCGGGTCCTGGCCGACGTAGCCCACCGCGTGGGCGCGCTCGCGGGGCGGGCGTCGTACGACGCTGACGCCGTCGAGGAGCACGTCGCCGTCGAGGTGACCGCCGCTGAACCGGGGCACCAGCCCGGTCACCACGCCGAGCAGGGTCGACTTCCCGACGCCGGTGGGGCCCGAGACCAGGACCAGCTCTCCCTCCTCGATGGTCAGGTCCACCCCGTCGAGGACGGGCCGGTCGCCGTAGGCGAAGCGGATGCCGCGCAGCTCCATCATGCCGCCACCTCCGAGCGGAGCGGGACGGCCCGGGCAGCGGCGTACGGCGACGCGGCCGGCGGCGAGCAGAGCCCGCCGAGCAGCGCGACCACGCTGCCGAGCAGGGCGACGCCGCTGACCTGTGGGAAGCTCGTGAGGTCCGGGAAGGCCACCGCCACCTGGTGTCCGGCGATCCACCAGCCGACCAGGCCCGCGACGGCCCCGGACCCGATGACGGCGAACTCGGGCCAGCGCCAAGGGTCGGGCCGGTAGCTCGAGCGTTCGACGCGGCGCCCGGCGCTGAGCAGGCCGGCGACCGCGGCCAGCGCGCCCAGCCCGAGCATCGGCAGGGCCAGGAAGCGGGGGGCCGTGCGGTCCAGCACGGCGTAGACCCCGACGCAGATGCCGCCCAGGCCGAGCAGCATCAGCGCGCCCGTGGTCCGCCGGCGCACCGGCGTGAGCCCGCCGGCGCGGCCGTAGCCCCGGGCGTCCATGCCTGCCGCCAGTGCGAGCGAGCGCTCGAGGGCGTCCTCGAGCACCGGCACCAGGAAGCGCCGGAGCCGGGCGACCCGGCCGGTCGCTCCCGCACGCAGGCTCTGGGCCGCCCGCACCCGGCGCACGCTGTCGGCGAACTGCGGCAGCACGGTCACCGCGACCACCAGGGCCGTGCCGATCTCGTAGAGGGCCGGCGGCACCGAGCGCAGCAGGCGCTTCGGGTTCGCCAGCGCGTTCGCGGCGCCGATGCAGATCACGATCGTGGCCAGCCGGAGCCCGTCGTAGAGCCCGGCCAGCAACGCCTCCTGGGTCACCGGCCCGAGCAGCGTGATCCCGGCGACCCAGCCGGGCAGCGGGATCTCGGGCAGCTCGAGCAGCACGTGGCCGCCGTACCCGCCCCCGAAGAGCAGGCGAAACACGACCCGGACCACCACGATCACGATCCCCACGCCCACGTACAGGCGGAAGGAGCGCGCCCACGGCTGGTCCGACCGGCGCGCCATCACCACCACCGTCGCCACCCCGACCAGCAGCAGGAGCAGCAGCGGGTTGGTGGTGAGCGAGGCGGCGGTGGCGAGCCCGATGGCCCACAGCCACCAGGCCACGGGGTGCAGGTCACGCGGGAGGCGCGCGGTGCCGGTCACGGTCCGGGGTTCCCCCGTCGTCGGCGTACGACGGCCGTCCCCGCGGCGGCGGCGAACAGCACGGCGATGCCCAGCGGGGCGACCCAGACCGGAAGACCCCCGCCCGACGAGTCCGGGGGGTCGGACAGGGCGGCGGGAGCCGGACCGGACGAGCCGGGCGTGGCGGCGGACTTGCTGGGCTTCGCCCGCGCCGAGGCCTTGTCGTGCTTCTTGTCCTCGGCCTTCCGAGCGTCCTTACGGGCGGACTTCCGGGCGGACTTACGGGCGCCCTTCTCGTGCTGGTCGCTGGTGGCGGTCGACGGTCCGGCCGAGGGGTCGGCAGCAGATGCCGAGGCGCCACCGGTCGAGGGCGAGGTGCCACCCGAGGTGGCTGGGGCGGTCGGTGAGTGCGACCCGCCCCCTCCCGACGGCGGGGACGACGGCGACGGCTGGGGAGACGGGCTCGGCGACGGCTCCGCAGCGTTCGCGGGCGGCGCGGCCCCGGGCGGTGCCTTGGTGGAGCTGCCGTTCCACGACAGGGCGACCGAGCCCCCGTCAGGCACGGACAGGGAACCGACCCCCTCGGTGGAGTACTTCCAGCTGCCCGACGTCCCGTCGGACCACCACAGCCCCCAGTAGGCGTCGGCCGGCGGGGTGTTCTGGCACGGGTCCTCGGCGGGGGCGCCGGAGACCCGGCAGACGAAGCCGGGCTGGCGCTGGACGTAGGTGAGCGGGAACCCGCTCTCGGGAAAGAGCTCGGAGGCGGCCCGATCGGCCCCGTCGGCGTCGCAGACCTGCTGGAGACCGCCGCCGAGCTCGTGGAAGTCGACGACCACCGTCACCCCGTCGGCCGCCGGGCAGGCGGCTGCGGAGGCAGGCGCTGCGGGCAGGGCGAGGCTCGCCGCCGCGGTCAGGACGACCGCGGCGACGAGGCGCGCTGCGACGGGTCGGAGCATCAGCGCGCGCGGCAGGTGGCGACGCGCAGGTTGCCGAGCGAGGGTGCGGCCTGGGCGGTGGCCCGTCGCCACTGGTCGCGGTCCGCGGTGCCGATGCCGTCCGCCTCACCGGCTGCGAGGCCGGCGCGGTCGTAGGCGATCGCCCCCTTCTCGCCCGCCAGTGGCGTGCCCGAGACGTCACCCGAGACCTGCAGCGTGCGCACCCAGCGCGCAGCCTTGGCCGCCGGCTTGCAGGCGCCCACCTCGCCCAGCGCCCAGCCGGCCAGCCCGGTGCTGTTGGAGTTGCTGGACTCGGTCGACGTGCCGCCACCGAAGCTGCCGTTCGCCTTCTGGTGGCGCTTGAGCCAGCCTGCGGCGTCCTTGACAGCCGAGCGGACCGCGGCGGACCGGTGCGGCAGCGCGGTCAGGCTGAGCACGGCCAGTGCGGTGACGTCGGTGTCCGGGGCGCTCGTGGTGGCGCGCTTGCCCCCGTCACAGGTCTGGTCGGCGGCATCCTTGTCGGCGAAGTCCAGCCGGAAGTACCCCGCCGAGCACTGCTGCTTCAGCAGGAAGCGCACGACGTCGTCCGCCCGGGGCGACTTCGCGACGGACAGTCCTTGTGCCGCGAACGTCTGGCCGATGACGTTGGCGTAGTCGGTGGCGGACTTGTCCTCGATGCGGCCGTTCGTGCGCTTCGCGTCGCTCAGCCGGTCGCTGAGCCGCTTGACCAGGTTGACCCCGTGGAACGCGCGGGGGTCGGCACCGGTCGTCTCGGCCAGGACGACCGCCTTGGCCGTGGACCCGGCGTACACGTCGTCGCTCCCGAAGTCGACGCCGGTCGTCCAGCTGTCGACGTGCTGGGCCAGGGCCTTGCGGATCCCCCGGACCGTGTCCCGCTGGCCGCCGATCGCGGCCAGCGCGAACGCCGTGTCGGCGGTGAGGCCGTAGTCGTCGTAGTCGTACTGGCCGTTGTGGATGAGACCGTCGGTCAGCTGGTGCTTCAACCAGCGGGCACTGTGGTCCTCGGAGGCGGCCTGGGCCGACCCGGCTGCGGTGAGTGCCAGGGTTCCGGCCACCAGGACGGCAGCCGTACGGAGAAGCTTGCGCATGTGAATCCTTCCCGCTGCACAGCGGGAGGCCCCCGAGGTGGATCCTCAGGCGTGCCACCCGCTGTTGTTCCTCGACAGCGTGTGATCAGGACGCTTCGCGGCGGGTGCTCCGGCTCGCCACCTGCGATTGCTCGAGGAGGCCTACGGTTGCGGGTCAGCGCCGGATTCGGACCGGCTTCCCCCACTGCGGGCGTGATGAGTGTGCGGTTCAGCGTACCAACGGGCCGGGTCGACGCCGGTCCTGTGTCCAGACCTGCGCCGACCCGCCCCCGGTCAGTGGATCTGGACCTTGGCGTAGGGGTCCACGTCGCGCTGGGTGGTGGTGCGCGAGGAGCGCGCAGCCGGGCGGCTCTTCTGCGGCGGGTGCTGGAAGAGGTGGTCCAGCCAGGTGTTGTAGCGGTGCACCGTCCGTCGGCCGGAGAGCCGCATCACGGCCTCGTCGCTGGCCAGCACGGCGGGCGACCAGTTCGCCGACCCGTTGAACGTCATCCAGGCACCGTGGTTGCCCCGGTAGACGCCGTTGATCGTCATGACCTTCATGTGCAGGTAGCGGTCGTAGACCCCGTCGTCGTTGAAGTCCTGGACGATCTGGCGCATCGGGACCGGCTTCGGGCCGTCGTTGCGCAGGATGCGCAGCACCTCGTTGCCCATCACTGCGTAGACGATCCGGACGTCGCAGCCGCGGTTCTGCATCTGCCGCAGGCGTCCGGCGATCTTCTTGCCGCGCACACCGAACCAGGCGGTCATCGCGATCCGGATCCTGGTGTGGCCGTTCGTGCCGTGCCTCGCTCCCCCGCACCGGGTGTGGTTGAGCTCCTTGAGCACCGGATCGGTCCGGGTGTGCTTGCCGGTGTAGGGGAACATGATCGTCTCGAGCGAACCGAACTTCCGGACCCGGTAGCCCTGCGAGACGCTGTGGTCGCGGAACATCTGGCGGAAGGTCTCGCGGTACTCCCGGTAGACGCGGGGACGACCGCGCACGGTGTAGAGGTCGTTCCACTGGCTGGACGACGCCAGGTCGGTGGCGTTGAACGAGCCGTTCATGACGACGTCGTGCGCCCTGCCGGCGCGGCTGAACAGGAAGAACTTCGAGTGCGCGATGCCGCTGTTGCCGCGGCACGAACGCCGGCACTTGTGCAGGTGGCTCTTGAGTGACTGACGGCGCTTGTCGTTGCCGTAGTGGTGCAGGGCGCGCTGCAGGCGGTCGATGCCCTCGTTGCGGTTGTCGGGGTTGGCGTTCCCGCGGGCGAGGATCAACCGGACGCTGACCTTGCGCTTGTGGGCGCGGATCAGGGCATCGACGATCGCGTCACTGCGGACGTTCCAGCTCGCGATCCGGATGTGGCTGTGCTTCGGCGAGCTGTCGATCGAGCGCAGCAGGTGGCTGATGATCGCGCGGCGCTCGCTGCGGCTGCCGAGCGGATCATTGGTCTTCACCCCACCCGGGGGTGTGTAGCCGGTGGCTGCCGCCGGAGAGGCAGACAGCCCGACCCCCAGGGCGAGGACCGTGAGCAGGACGGTGAGCAGGACACATGGACGTGATGACCGAGATGGCATTCGCGGCTTTCCCCTAGCGGCGGTTGCGATGTGCGCTGTTCTGAGCGCGCTGACGAAGGGCCCTCCCCCCGAGGGCCGGCAAACCCTAACAAGTCAGGCGAGCTTCTCCAGAATCAGCTCGCGGACCCGTCCGGCGTCGGCCTGGCCACGCATCTCCTTCATCACCGCGCCGATCAGGGCACCGGCCGCGGCGACCTTGCCCTCACGGATCTTGTCGGCCACGTCGGGGTTGGCCGCGATGGCGTTGTCGACCGCGGCACCGAGGGCGCCGTCGTCCGACACGATCGCCAGGCCACGCGCGGCGACGATCTCGTCGGCCGTGCCCTCACCGGCCAGGAGGCCGTCGAAGACCTGACGGGCCAGCTTGTCGTTGATCTTGCCCTCGTCGACCAGCGCCTGGACGCGAGCCACGTCGGCCGGCGAGACACCGAGGTCGGCGATCTCCACCCCCGAGTCGTTGGCGCGGCGGGCCATCTCGGAGAGCCACCACTTGCGTGCGGCCTGCGGGGACGCCCCGGCCGCGATCGTCGCCTCGACCAGCCCGAGGGCGCCGGCACCGACGGTGTCGCGCATCTCGAGGTCGGAGAAGCCCCAGTCCGCCTGCAGCCGGGCCCGGTGCTCGCGGGGCGGCTCGGGCAGCGTGCCGCGCAGCTCGTCGACCCACTCCCGCGACGGCGCCACCGGCACCAGGTCGGGCTCGGGGAAGTAGCGGTAGTCCTCGGCGTCGGACTTCTCGCGCCCGCTGGTGGTGACGCCGGTGTCCTCGTGCCAGTGCCGGGTCTCCTGGAGGATCGAGCGTCCCTCCTGGAGTACGGCGGCGTGGCGCTGCATCTCGTAGCGGACCGCCCGCTCGACCGAGCGCAGCGAGTTGACGTTCTTGGTCTCGGTGCGGGTGCCGAGCTTGCCGTCGCCCTTCGGCGACAGCGAGAGGTTCACGTCGCAGCGCATCGAGCCCTGCTCCATGCGGGCGTCGGAGACGCCGAGGGCGATGATCAGCTCGCGCAGGTGGGCGACGTACGCCTTGGCGATGAGGGGCGCCTTCTCCCCCGCGCCCATGATGGGCTTGGTGACGATCTCGATGAGCGGGATCCCGGCGCGGTTGTAGTCGACCAGCGAGTAGTCGGCGCCGTGGATGCGCCCCGTGGAGCCGCCGACGTGCAGCGACTTGCCGGTGTCCTCCTCCATGTGGGCGCGCTCGATCTCGATCCGGTAGGTCTCGCCGTCCACCTCGACCTCGGTCCAGCCCTCGAACGCGATCGGCTCGTCGTACTGCGAGGTCTGGAAGTTCTTCGGCATGTCCGGGTAGAAGTAGTTCTTTCGCGCGAAGCGGCACCACTCGGCGATCTCGCAGTTGAGCGCGAGCCCGATCCGGATCGCGGACTCGACCGCCTTGGCGTTGACGGCCGGCATCGCGCCGGGCAGGCCCAGGCAGGTCGGGCAGACCTGCGTGTTGGGCTCCGCCCCGAACTCCGTGGGGCAGCCGCAGAACATCTTGGAGTGGGTGTTCAGCTCGACGTGGACCTCGAGGCCCAGCGCCGGGTCGAAGGCCTCGAGAACGTCGTCGAAGCCGACCAGGGTGGCGGTCATCGGGTCTCCCCAGGGGTCGTGGTCTCGACAAGCTCGACCGGCGAGAGTTCGGGTGCCTTGTCCAGCAGCGGGCCGCCCCACTGCTCGGCCAGCGCGGCCTCGAGCGCCGCACCGACGCGGTAGAGGCGGTCGTCGGCGAGTGCTGGCGCCAGGATCTGGAAGCCGGCCGGCAGGCCGTCCTCGTCGGCGAGGCCGCTGGGCACCGAGATGCCCGGCACACCGGCGAGGTTGGCCGGGATGGTCGCGAGGTCGTTGAGGTACATCGCGATCGGGTCGTCGAGCTTCTCGCCCAGCTTGAACGCCGTGGTCGGCGCCGTGGGCGAGACCAGCACGTCGGCCTGCGCGAACGCCGCCTCGAAGTCGCGGCTGATCAGCGTCCGGACCTTCTGGGCCTGGCCGTAGTAGGCGTCGTAGTAGCCGCTGGACAGGGCGTAGGTGCCGAGGATGATCCGGCGCTTCACCTCGTCACCGAAGCCGGCGTCGCGGGTCGCCCGCATGACGTCCTCGGCGCTGGGGTTCTCGATCCCCTCGGGCAGGACGCGCAGGCCGTAGCGCATGGCGTCGAACTTCGCGAGGTTGCTGGAGGCCTCGGCCGGCAGGATCAGGTAGTACGCCGCGAGCGCGTGCACGAAGTTCGGGCAGGAGACCTCGACGACCTCGGCACCGGCCTTGACGAGCAGGTCGACGGACTCCTGGAAGCGTGCGAGCACGCCGGCCTGGTAGCCCTTGCCACCGAGCTCCTTGACGACGCCGATGCGGACGCCGCTCATGTCACCCGCGGCACCCTGGCGGGCGGCGTCGACGAGCGCGGGCAGCGGCTGGTCGATGCTCGTGGAGTCGAGGGGGTCGTGGCCGCCGATGACCTCGTGCAGCAGTGCGGAGTCGAGGACCGTGCGGGTCACCGGGCCCGCCTGGTCGAGCGAGTTGGCCAGCGCCACGAGGCCGTAGCGAGACACCCCGCCGTACGTCGGCTTCACGCCGACCGTGCCGGTGACGGCGCCCGGCTGGCGGATCGAGCCGCCGGTGTCGGTGCCGATCGCGAGCGGCGCCTCGAAGGACGCCACGGCGGCGGCCGAGCCACCGCCGGACCCGCCGGGGATCCGGTCGAGGTCCCACGGGTTGTGGGTGGGGCCGTAGGCCGAGTGCTCGGTGGAGGAGCCCATCGCGAACTCGTCCATGTTGGTCTTGCCGAGGATCGGCAGCCCGGCCGCCTTGAGGCGGGTGACGACGGTGGCGTCGTACGGCGGGATCCAGCCCTCGAGGATCTTCGAGCCGCAGGTGGTGGGCAGCCCGGAGGTGGCCAGGACGTCCTTGACCGCGATCGGGACACCGTCGAGCAGCGAGGCGGGAGTGCCGGCGGCGCGGCGCGCGTCGGAGGCCGCGGCCTGCGCGAGCGCACCCACGGCGTCGATGTGGAGGAAGGCGTGCACGGCGCCGTCGACGGCGGCGATCCGGTCGAGGTGGGCCTGGGTCAGCTCGACCGAGGTCACCTCCCCGGCGGCCAGCGCGTCGGCCAGCTCGGCTGCGGTCCTGCGGGTCCAGTCGGTCACTGCTCGTCCCCCAGGATCCGCGGGACGGAGAACCGCTGCTGCTCCTGCGCCGGGGCACCCGAGAGCGCCTGATCGGCGGTCAGGCACGGGCGGACCACGTCCTCGCGGAAGACGTTGGTCAGCGGGAGCGGGTGCGAGGTCGGGGGGATGTCGTCACCGGCGACGCCGTTGATCGAGGCGACGGACTCGAGGATCACCGACAGCTGGGGGGCGAGGTGGTCCAGCTCGGCGTCGTCCAGGTCGATCCGGGCGAGGTTCGCCAGGTGCGCGACCTCGTCACGGGTGATCTCGACGCGCGCGGCGGGCGCGCTGCTCGATCCAGGGATTTCAGGCATGGGGACCATCCTAGGAGGCCGCTCCCGCGCGTCCTGCCTCGCCCGTCACCCAACCGATCACCGGTCCGGCGCATCTGACAGGGTGACCGACCCGAGGAGAGACCAGATGCCCCACCGATCGGCGCGACCACCGTCCGATGCCGAGTTCACCGAGTTCGTGCACGGCTCCTGGCGCTCGCTGTACCGCACGGCGTACCTGCTGCTGGGCGACCACGCCGAGGCCGAGGACCTGGTGCAGACCGCGCTCGCCAAGACGTACGCCGCCTGGCACCGGGTGCGCGACCTCGACGCTGCGCCCGCCTACGCCCGCACCGCGCTGGTCAACACCGCGTCGTCGTGGTTCCGCAAGAAGTCGTGGCGCAACGAGCGGCCCTCCTCCGTCCTGCCGGAGCTCGGCTTCGAGCAGGACCCCAGCGACCGCCCCGCCGTCGTCGACGCACTCGGCCACCTGGCGCCTCGCCAACGTGCCGTCATCGTGCTGCGCTTCTACGAAGACCTGAGCGTCGCCCAGGCCGCCACGGCCCTCGGTTGCTCCGAGGGAACCGTCAAGAGCCAGACCTCCGACGCCCTCGCCAGGCTGCGCACGCTGCTCGGCGACGCGGTCGTCCCGCACTCCCTGGGAGCCACCCGTGACTGAGCGACTCAGCACTCTCCTGCACGACGAGGCCGCGACCCTCGACGTCCCTGCCCCGCCGGCACACGAGGTCCTCGTCCGCGGCCGCAGCCTTCGACGGAGGCGCCGCATCCGCACCGGCGTCGCCGTCGGGGCAGTCCTCTGCGTGCTCGGCGTGGGCGTGGGACTCGGCCTCGCGGGCGACGGCACCCACCGCGCCGTCGACCCCGCCGGGACCACCACCGACTTCGGCTCGAGCGGCGCCTTCGCGATGGGTTCCGACCTCCACATCGGCGGCCACGTCGTCGACCTGGGCGAGCCGGTGAAGGCGGTCTACTACACCTCCGCCGGTGCGGTGGTGCGCACCGGTGACCGCGCTCCCACCGACTCCGCCGGGCCGTCCCACTACACGCTCGTGAGGCCCGACGGCTCGAGCACGCCGGTGCACGTGTCCATGGGTGACCGGGTGGCCGGGTTCGAGCCCGACAGCACCCGCCTGGCCTACGCCGCGGGGAACGGCGACCGCTGGGACGTGGTGGTCCACGACGTCGTCTCCGACCGGGAGCTGGCACGGGTCACGATCGACGGTTCGTTCACCTGGGGTGGCTGGGAGGCTCCGCCGGTCGCGATCGACGGGGACGTCGTGTGGGTGCACCTCGACGACGGGTGGACCGAGGTCGACTGGCGCACGGGCGGTGTCCGCGTCGTCCCGGGCACCGGCGAGGTGTCCGAGCTCGCCAACGGGGTCTACGCCACCCGCGATGCGCGCGACGTCTGGACCGCGCACTCGATGGCCGACGGCACGGTCCTCGGCACCGCACCGCTGCGCAAGGGCTGGTACGGCTTCTTCTCCCCCGACGGCCGCTACCTGCGCGCCTTCGACAACATGGGGTCCGGCGCGGGCCCGACCGCCAGCGTGTACGACGTCAGCAGCGGCGAGCTGCGAGACATCGACGGCCCCCTCGACGACATCGGCTGGACGCCGGACGGACACACCCTGGAGGTCACCGGCCACACCCTGTCGACGTGCGCCCCGATGGGCGGCGACTGCACGACGTACACCTTCGAGGGCAGGGGCCAGCTCAAGCTCGGCGGCAACTCCTACGAGTCCTGAGGAAACCCGGTGTGGCCGCGGCCCTACGACCGTAGGGTCGTCGCCCGTGACCGACGACCACCGCACCGAGGGCACCCTGACCGACACCGAGCGTGAGCAGCTCGAGGCGTTCCTCCACGACAACCGGCTCGAGCTGGTGGGGGTGCTCGACGGTCTCACCGACGAGCAGGCCCGGCGCCGCCTGGTGCCGTCGCTGACCACGCCACTGGCCATCGTGAAGCACGCCACCTTCGTGGAGCGGGTGTGGTTCCACGTCTCGCTCGCCGGCCGCACCCGCGCGGAGATCGGGCTGCCCGAGGCGGAGGACAGCTGGGTCCTCGCCGCGGACGACACCGTCGTGTCGGTGGCCGCGGCGTACCGCGTCGCCTGGTCGGAGGCCGAGGAGATCGCGGCGGCGTACGACCTGAACGACCTGGTGGTCCACAACCGACGCGGACCGCTGACCGGGCCCCTTCGACCGGGCCGGCCTCAGCGGAAGGCGCAGCCCGAGGACACGCCGAAGCGACGGAAGATCGAGGCCGCCGGGCAGAAACCGGTGACGCTCGACTGCAGGAGGTTCAGGCCGACGAAGGCCGTGAGCAGCAGCCACCACGGGGAGACGGCTGCGGCCAGGACCGCGCTCAGCAGGGTCATGGTCCCGGCAAGGGTGAGTACGGCACGATCGAGGTTCACGAGGCTCCTGGTGGGTCGGGCCGACAGTCGAGGCGGCGGATCTTCAGGATATATTAGTTTTTTCTAATGTTCTAGTGGAGGGCTGATGGAGCAGGACGCAACCGGGATCGATGCCGGCGCCATGCGGGACCACAGCGGCGAGGCCACCGCACTGCTCAAGACCCTGGCCAACGAGAAACGGCTGCTCATCTGCTGCCTCCTGCTCGAGGGCGAGCACACCGTCGGCGAGCTCAACGCCGGCCTGGACCTGAGCCAGTCCGCGCTCTCCCAGCACCTGGCGGTGCTGCGGGAGTCGGAGGTGGTGCACAGTCGCCGCGACGGCCTTCGCCAGCACTACACCCTGGCGCCGGGTCCCGCGGTCGGCGTGATCCGCGCCCTGCACTCCGCCTACTGCGCCACCTGAGCCCGGCCCCGGGCCGTGCCTGGTTGCCGAACAGCGTGGCCGAGAGCACGGCCAGGTCCGCCACGACCGCGGCGTGGACCACCCACCGGAGCCTGGACATCGGCAGCTGCCCCCACATCGACAGCCAAGGCCGGCGTCAGGCCCAGCACGCCGACCACGACGGCGGCGAGGCCCCAGGGCGACCTCCGGGAGAAGATCCCGACGAGCACCACGACGAAGGACAGCAGGCCGACGCTGGTGACGGGCGTGTCCCGCAGGAACATCGCGACCAGCCCGTCGGCCACCCGGCGCGGGCCTCGTGGCGGCGGCCGGTCGGGTCCCCGGGGGTCCTCACGCCATCCTAGGGACGGGGCCCCTCGGCCAGCAGGACCTTGAAGGCGTCCTCGTCGAGGATGGGCACCCCGAGCTGCTCGGCCTTGTCCGCCTTGGACCCCGGACTGTCGCCGACGACGACGTAGTCGGTCTTCTTGGAGACCGAGGACGAGGCCTTGCCGCCGTGGGTCAGGATCGCCTCCTTGGCGCCGTCGCGACTGAAGTCGACCAGCGAGCCGGTCACCACGATCGTCAGCCCCTCGAGCGTGCGGGGCGCGGACTCGTCGCGCTCGTCGGCCATGGAGACGCCGGCCGCCACCCACGTGTCGACGATCTCGGCGTGCCAGTCGACGGCGAACCACTCGGTCACGGACTCGGCGATCGTCGGTCCCACGCCCTCGGCTGCGGCGAGCTGCTCCTCGGAGGCGGCCCGGATCGCCTCCATCGAGCCGAACTCGGTGGCCAGCGCGCGGGCCGCGGTCGGCCCGACGTGACGGATCGACAGCGCCACCAGCACCCGCCACAGCGGCACCTGCTTGGCCCGGTGGAGGTTGTCGAGCAGTCGCTGGCCGTTGGCGGAGAGGACCGGCTCGTCCCCCTCACCCTTCTTCGGTGCCCGGGTGAACAGCGGGGCCTTGCGCAGGGCGGCCTCGTCGAGGTCGAAGACGTCGCCCTCGTTGTCGATCACCCCCGCCTCGAGCAGGGCGACGGCCGCTTCGTAGCCGAGACCCTCGATGTCGAACGCCCCACGGCCGGCGACGTGGAACACGCGCTCGCGCACCTGCGCCGGGCAGTACCGGTGGTTGGGGCAGCGGAGGTCCTTGTCGCCCTCCTTCTGCTGGACGAGCGGGGTCCCGCACGACGGGCACTCGGTCGGCATCACCCACTCCGCCAGGCCCGGAGGGCGCAACGGCAGGACCGGGCCGACGATCTCGGGGATCACGTCGCCCGCCTTGCGCAGGACCACCGTGTCGCCGGGCCGCACGTCCTTGCGCCTGACCTCGTGGGCGTTGTGCAGCGTGGCCATCTCCACCGTCGAGCCGGCGACCCGCGTCGGCTCCATCACGGCGTACGGCGTGACCCGGCCGGTCCGGCCGGTGTTGACCTCGATCGCCAGGAGCTTGGCATTGACCTCCTCGGGCGGGTACTTGAACGCGATCGCCCAGCGCGGGGCCCGGCTGGTCGAGCCCAGCCGCCGCTGCAGGCTCACATCGTCGACCTTGACCACGACGCCGTCGATCTCGTGCTCGACGGCGTGGCGGTGCTCGCCGTAGTACTCGATGAACTCCTGGACCTCGTCGAGGGTCGGGAGCACCCGGACCCGGTCGCTGATCGGCAGCCCCCACGCCGCGAGCGCTTCGTAGGCCGTCGACTGGGAGGTCGGCTCGAAGCCCTCGCGAGCACCGATCCCGTGGCAGACCATGCCCAGGTCACGGGTCGCGGTGACGCGCGGGTCCTTCTGGCGCAGCGAGCCGGCGGCCGCGTTGCGGGGGTTGGCGAACACGGGCTTGCCGGCGTCGGTCATCGCCTCGTTGAGCCGCTCGAACGCCGCGACCGGCAAGAACACCTCACCGCGCACCTCCACCAGCCGGGGCACCGGGAACTCCGCAGCGCCGACCAGCCGGTGGGGCACGGAGTCGATGGTCTTGACGTTGGGGGTGACGTCCTCGCCGGTCCGCCCGTCGCCACGGGTCAGTGCGCGGACCAGGCGTCCGTCCTCGTAGAGCAGGTTGATGGCCAGGCCGTCGACCTTCAGCTCGCAGAGCAGCGCCGGGTCGAGGACGCCGTCGCGCGCCAGGCGTGCGTGCCAGGCGGTCAGCTCGTCGTAGGAGAAGGCGTTGTCGAGGCTCTCCATCCGCTGCAGGTGGTCGACCGCGGTGAACTGTGTCGACACCGCGCCGCCGACCTTCTGGGTCGGCGAGTCCGGCGTGCGCAGCTCGGGCACCTCCCCCTCGAGCTCCTCGAGGCGCCGCATCAGCTGGTCGAACTCGGCATCCGACATCGTCGGGGAGTCCAGCACGTAGTAGCGCCAGCGCGCGTCCTCGACGCGCTCCGCCAGGATCCTGTGCTCGTTGCTCCGCTCCGACCAGAGGTCGGAACCGGGCTCCACCGTCGCGCTCATGGTGCCCATCTTGCCGGGTCTCGCCGACAGCAGCCCTTTGGACCAATCTGCCACGCTGGCCGCTCCGAACAACCGGGCGTGATGCCAGAGGGGAAGGTCGCCGTGGACGAGCCGTCGCTGACGCGCTCCGACACGACCGCTCCGCCCCGCGCCCTGGTGCTCATGCTGCACGGCGGCAAGGAGACGTCGACGACACCCGTCGACGGCCGCAGTGCCTCCTGGCGCCGTTCCCTCACGATGCAGCGCTCGATCAGCCCCCGCGCCCACACCGCGGGGGTGAGCACGTGGCTGTTGCGCTACCGGCATCGTGGCTGGAACGGCGGTTCGGGACCGATCGCGGACGCCCGCTGGGCGCTCGAGGAGGTACGGCGCGAGCTGGGCGACCTGCCCGTCGTCCTCCTCGGGCACTCGATGGGCGCCCGCACGGCGGTCCACGTCGCCGACGACCCGTCCGTGGTCGGCGTCGTCGGGCTGGCCCCCTGGTTCCCGCCCGACGAGGGCGTCTCCGCCCTGGCCGGCAAGCGCCTGATCGCCGCCCACGGCCGCCGCGACCGCATCACGTCGTACGCCGCGACCGCCCGCTACGTGGAGCAGGTCCGCGCCACCGGCGCCCTCGCCTCGTTGCAGGACATGGGCCCGGTCGGCCACTACATGTTGAAGCAGCCGGCCGCCTGGAACGCCGTGGCCGTCCAGGGTGCGCTGGCCCTGCTCGACTGACCTTCGAACTTTCTCGAAGAATCCTCGAGCCGGCGGGAATCAACGCCCAGGACCCGGTGTTCGATGAAACGAAATCGTTTCATCGACGGAGGAACCATGAGGCTCAGCACCGAGGTGCCCGCCGGCCGCCCACGCATCGAGGGCGACCGCGAGCAGCAGATCCTCGACGCGACGCTCGAGGTCCTCGGCGACGTCGGCTACGACCGGCTCACCATGGACGCCGTCGCCACCCGAGCCAAGGCTTCGAAGGCCACGCTGTACCGCCGCTGGACCAACAAGGTCAGCCTGGTCATCGACGCCCTCATCTCGGTCAAGGGCACCCCGCAGGCTCCCGACACCGGCAGCCTGCGCGGTGACCTGATCGAGTCGTTCTGCGGGCTCGGCGGGCTCACCGACGAGAAGACGGCGGCCACCTTCGCCAGCGTCATCACCGCCATCTCCCGGGACCGCGACTTCGCGGCGGCGTTCCGCAGGGACGTCGTCGGACCCAAGGCCGAGCGTTCGCGGGCGCTCTTCGTCCGGGCGCGCGAGCGGGGCGAGATCCCGCCGGGCGTCGACATCGACCTCCTGGCTCCGGCCCTGGCGGGCATCGTGCTGCACCGCCTCTACCTCATGGGCGAGCTGCCCGACGAGGCGCTCATCACGCGCGTCATCGACCAGATCATCCTGCCCGCAGCCACCACAGACCCCGCTCCCACCGCCGACCGGCAACCGACGGCCCGAGTAGACCAACCAGAGAAGGAACACCATGGCTGACCTCAAGCAGACCGAGGCGCGCGCCCCCGGGCAGCACGCCCACCTCGGATGGGCGCTGGTGCTCATCTCGATCGCCCAGCTGATGGTGGTGCTGGACGCCACGATCGCCAACATCGCGCTGCCGTTCATCGGCCAGGACCTCGACATCGGCCAGGCCAGCCTGTCCTGGATCGTCACCGGCTACGCCCTCGCCTTCGGTGGCCTGCTGCTGCTGGGCGGACGGCTGGGCGACCTCTACGGTCGCCGCCGGATCTTCATGACCGGCCTCGTCGTGTTCGCGGTGGCCTCGCTGCTCGGCGGGCTCGCGACCACGGAGCCCCTCCTGCTGGGAGCCCGTGGCCTGCAGGGCTTCGGCGCGGCACTCGCCTCGCCTGCCGCGCTCGCCCTGATCACCACGACGTTCCCGGCCGGCCCGCAGCGCAACCGGGCCTTCGCGGTGTACGCCGCCATGTCCGGCGCCGGTGCGGCCGTCGGCCTCATCCTCGGCGGCTGGCTGACCGGTCTCGACGGCATCGGCGGGCTCGAGTTCAGCGGTTGGCGCCTGACCTTCCTCATCAACGTCCCGATCGGGCTGGTCGCGGCCGCCCTGGCGCCGCGGGTGCTGGCGGAGTCGCAGTCCCACCCCGGCGAGCTCGACATCCCCGGCGCCGTGACCGGCACCGTCGGCCTACTCGGCGTCGTCTTCGGCCTGACCCGCGCGGGTCAGGCGGCGCACGGCTGGGGCGACCCCTGGACGATCGTCTCCCTGGTCTCCGGCCTGGTGCTGCTCGGCCTGTTCGCTTTCATCGAGTCCCGGGTTGCCCACCCGCTCCTCCCGGTGCGGATCTTCCAGAACCGGACCCGGGCGGCCAGCTTCGTGGTGATGATGCTCGTCCCCGCCGCGATGTTCTCGATGTTCTTCTTCCTGAGCCTCTTCATCCAGCAGCTCGTCGGGTACAGCCCGCTGCGGACCGGCTTCGCCTTCCTGCCGTTCTCGCTCGGCATCGTGGCCGGCGCAGCCATCTCGTCCAACCTCGTGAGCCGGATCGACCCCCGCTACGTCGCCGGGGTCGGCACCCTGCTGGCGTCCGGTGCGCTCCTCGGGTTCTCACGACTGTCGATCGACGACTCGGCCGGTGCCGTGGTCCGGGCAATCGCCCACGGCAGCACCGCCGGGGCGGACGTGAACTACTGGACCTCGATCCTGCCGTTCGTCCTGATGATGTCCTTCGGCATGGGCCTGACGTTCGTGCCGCTGACCCTGACGGCCGTGCACCACGTCCGGCCGGAGGACTCCGGCGTCGGGTCTGGCGTGCTCAACACGATGCAGCAGGTCGGCGGCGCGCTCGGTCTGGCCACGCTCAGCACGGTCTCGCTGCACTTCGTCAACAACCGGGCCGACTGCGATCACGCCGGCGCTGCTGCAGGCCACCAAGGATGCCGGCGTCGACCCGACGATGCAGCTCCCGGGCACGTCGCTGACCTTCATCCAGGCGGCCGGCTTCCAGTCGACCTTCACCGAGGGGGCCACCCACGCCTTCCTGGTCGGTTCGGCGATGATCCTGCTCGCCTCGCTGATCGTCTGGATCTTCCTCGATGTCAAGCACGAGGAGCTGGCCACCGACGTCGCCGAGGGCCCCGTGCACGTGGGCTGAGCCCGACACCCCGTCGTACGACGCAGGGCCCGGTCACCGCAGGTCGGTGGCCGGGCCCTGCGTGCGTCGCGGATCAGGCCGGCGTTCACCCGCGAAACCCGGGGAGCATGCGCGCCGGGGATGCGGGCGGCGTCAGTCGGTCAGGTTCGCGGCAGCCGCGCGCAGCAGCGCGAGCGATCGCCGGGTCCAGGCCTCGGACGCGCCGGCCAGCCCGCAGGTCGGCGAGATCACCAGGGTGGCGCCGACCGCGGCCGGATCGAGACCGAGCATGTCCAGCCAGCGCAGCACCGACTCGGTGAGCTGCTTCTCGGTGGTCGGTGTCCCTGGCTCGAGCGCGGCCACCATGCCGAGGGCGACCGTCTCGCCGGCCTCGAGCGCCTCGGCGAGCACGTCGTGGTCCGCCGCGGACGTCATGGCCAGGTCGACCGAGAGGCCTCTGGCCCCGGCCGTCCGCAGCAGCCCGAGGGGCGTGCCGGAGGAGCAGGAGTGCACCCAGGGCTCGGCACCCTCGTCCGCGATCGCCGCCAGCACTCCGGCGAGCGTGTCCGACGCCTCGGGCGGATGCACGGTGCGGTGCCGGCCCCAGCCGGAGGCGGTCGGGACCTTGCCGGCGAGCACCGCGGCCAGCGCGGGCTCGTCGACCTGGACCACGAGCCGCTCCACGCCCGGCAGCCGGCGGCGTACGTCGCGGACGTGGCCACGCAGCCCCTCGGCGAGCGCCTGCGCCAGCTCACGGCGGGCGCCGTGGTCACTGAGCACCTTGTCCCCGCGCGGCTTCTCGACGGTCGCGGCGAGGGTCCACGGGCCGGCCACCTGGATCTTGAAGGCGCCGGTGTAGCCCTCGGTCTGCTCCTCGAGCACGTCGAGGTCCTGGGCCAGCAGGCTGCGTGCCCGGCGGTGGTCCAGGCCCGACGCGTCGGTCAGCCGCCACCCCGCGGGCTGGAGGTCCACGCCGAGGTCGGCGAGGACGGCCAGCGCCCGGCCGGTCATGGACGCCGTCGGACCCCGGCCCGGCACCTCGGGCACGTGCGGCAGGTCGGGCAGCTCGTCGAGGATCGTGCGGAGGCCCCGCAGGAAGGCGTCGTTGTCGTCGCCGGGCATCGACCCGATGCCGGTGGCCAGCGTCATGAGGAGACCCGGGCGGTGCGCGCGATGGTGGCGGAGCCGACCACGCGGCTGCCGGCGTAGATCACGGCGGCCTGGCCCGGTGCGATGCCGTACGCCGGGTCGAGCAGCTCGATCTCGACCTCCTGCTCGGTCGGGCTCGTCGAGACCACGGCCCGGTGCTCGTCGCCGTGGGCCCGGAGCTGGACGGTGCCGTGCAGCGCCTCGGCGGGCACCGTGCCGCACCACCGGGCCCGGATCCCGGAGATCCGGTCGACCGCGAGGCGCTCGCGAGGCCCGACCGTGACGGTGCCCGAGACCGGCTCGATGTCGAGGACGAAGCGCGGCTTCCCGTCGGGGGCCGGCCGGCCGATCCGCAGGCCCTTGCGCTGGCCGATCGTGAAGCCCACGGTGCCCTCGTGCCGGCCGAGCACGTCGCCGGTGGTCTCATCGACGATGTCGCCACCCTGGTTGGGCGCCCGGTCACCGAGCTTCTCGCGCAGCCAGCCAGCGTTGTCCCCGTCGGCGACGAAGCAGATGTCGTGGCTGTCCGGCTTGTCGGCCACCAGCAGCCCCCGGTCCGCGGCCTCGCGGCGCACGTCCCCCTTGTGGGAGTCACCGAGCGGGAACAGCGAGTGGGCCAGCTGGTCCTGGGTGAGCACCCCCAGGACGTAGGACTGGTCCTTGCCGTGGTCGACCGCGCGGTGCATCTCGATCAGCCCGTCGGGTCCGGTGCGCAGCTGGGCGTAGTGGCCGGTCGCGACGGCGTCGAAGCCGAGTCCCAGGGCCCGGTCGAGCACCGCGGCGAACTTGATCTTCTCGTTGCAGCGCAGGCAGGGGTTGGGCGTCCTGCCCGCGGCGTACTCGTCCATGAAGTCCTCGACGACGTCCTCGTGGAAGCGGTCGCTGAGGTCCCAGACGTAGAAGGGGATGCCGATGACGTCGGCCGCGCGCCGGGCGTCGTTGCTGTCCTCGATCGTGCAGCAGCCCCGCGCGCCCGAGCGGTAGGACTGCGGGTTGCGCGACAGCGCGAGGTGGATCCCGGTGACGTCGTGTCCCGCTTCGGCCGCGCGGGCGGCGGCGACCGCGGAGTCGACGCCGCCGGACATGGCGGCGAGGACCTTCATGCGCGCGTCATGCCCGGTGCCTTCGCGGCGCGGGCGCGTTCGACCACCGGGCCGATCGCCTCGACCAGGGCCTCGACGTCGGCGGCGGTGCTGGTGTGGCCGAGCGAGAACCGCAGCGAGCTGCGGGCCTGGTCCTCGTCGCACCCCATCGCGAGCAGGACGTGGGAGGCCTGGGGCACCCCGGCCGAGCAGGCCGAGCCGGTCGAGCACTCGATGCCGCGGGCGTCGAGCAGCATCAGCAGCGAGTCGCCCTCGCACCCGGGGAAGGTCAGGTGGGCGTTGCCCGGGAGGCGCAGCTCGGGGTGGCCGTTGGCGACGGCGTCGGGGACGGCGCGCAGCACACCCGCGACGAGGTCGTCGCGCAGCCCGCGGATCCGCGCAGCATGGTCCGGCTGCTGCTTGACCGACAGCTCGACCGCAGCCGCCAGGCCGGCGATCGCGGGCGTGTCGATGGTGCCGCTGCGGATGTCGCGCTCCTGCCCGCCGCCGTGCACCAGCGCGGTGACGTCCACCTCGCGGCGTACGACGAGCGCGCCGACGCCGTAGGGTCCGCCGACCTTGTGCCCGGTGAGGGTGAGCGCGTCGACGCCGGAGGCGGCGAAGTCGACGGGGACGGCGCCGAGCGCCTGGACGGCGTCGGTGTGGACGGGGATGCCGTGCTCGGCCGCGATCGCGACCACCTCGTCGATCGGCTCGAGCGTGCCGACCTCGTTGTTGGCCCACATCACCGAGATCAGGGCGACCGAGCCGGGGTCACGCTCGACGGCCGCGCGCAGGGCGGCGGGGTCGAGCCGGGCACGCCGGTCGACCGGCAGCAGCTCGACCTCGGCACCCTCGCGCTGGTCGAGCCAGTGCAGCGGGTCGAGGACGGCGTGGTGCTCGACCGACGTCGACAGGATGCGGGTCCGGCGCGGGTCGGCGGCGTGCCGGGCCCAGTAGATCCCCTTGAGGGCGAGGTTGTCCGCCTCGGTGCCACCGGACGTGAAGACGACCTCGCCGGGCCGGCAGTTCAGCGCCTGGGCGATGGTCTCGCGACTCTCCTCGACGACGCGGCGGGCCTTGCGCCCCGAGGCGTGCAGGGAGCTGGGGTTGCCGACGTCGAGGAGATGGGCCGTCATCGCCTCGACGGCCGCGGGCAGCATCGGCGTGGTGGCGGCGTGATCGAGGTAGGCGGTGCGGGCAGGGCTGTTCATCGCATCGAACAGCGTACGGCGTGTCGCCACACCCGCGCGCATCGTCCCGTCCCGGGTCCCCCGGGCTCAGCTGAGCAGGGTCAGCCAGGGGTGCCCGGGCTCGGTGCGTCGCACGGCGTCGCGCAGCCAGGCCCGGCGGTCCGCGGGAAGCAGCGGCAGGGTCCGGTGGAGGTCGCGATCGTCCTTGGCCCGGCCCAGCCGGGCCTTGTAGTGGAGCACGATCTCGGGGGCGAGGTAGCGGATCCCCGAGGCGGCCACCCACGTCACCTCCTCCACCGGTGCGACGTGGTCGGGCATCCTCTTGCTGGTCCAGAGCCCGTCCCGGTCGGGCGTGATCGGCAGGTCGATGATCCAGGGGGCCAGCGCGTGCTCACGGACCCAGATCTGGCTCTCGACGTCGAGCACCTCGGGGAACCGGTCGCTCAGCGGCCGGAGCACCCCGTCGGCGATGTTCCAGAGGTGCCAGCGGTCGCCGGCGTGGGCCCGGAGCGCCGGGATGTCGCACGCCAGGATCGACAGGTCGACGTCCTCGTGCTCGCGCGGGGCCCCGGTGAACGCCTCGATCGCCCAGCCGCCGACGATCCACCACGGCCGGTCGAAACCGGCCATGAACGCGGCGAGACCGGGCGGGTCGAGCGCCGCCCAGGGGCCGTAGCGGCGGTAGAACTCCTCGTCCTCGGCCTCCTCGGCAGCGCTCCGCTCCAGGGGCTCTCTCATGGCTGGATCACTTGAGGGCCACCTCCGCGACGACCGCCCGGTGGTCGGTGCCCGGGAGGTCGACGGTGCGCGTCGACAGCGCGGCCAGCCGCGGGCCGACCAGGACGTGGTCGATCTGGACCAGGGGTGGGAGCGGCAGGCCCAGGATGCCGACCAGTCCGTTGGCCGGCCAGGTCGGCTGCCAGCCCTCGTTGGCGAGCTCGGCGACCGAGCGCCAGCCGAGCTTGGACAGCGTCCGCAGGGGCCGGTGGTCGAGGGTGGCGTTGAAGTCCCCGACGATCAGGTCGGGCTCGGCCGCCGACGCCGCGGCGCGGATCGTGTCCTGGTCGGCCCGCCACTGCGCGCCGTCGGTCGGCGCGTGGGCGTGGACGGCCAGCAGGTCCAGGTCCCCCACCGTCACCAGCCACGAGTCGTGGTCGGTGAGGACGGGTCGGGCCTCCCCGAGCGGCAGCCGGGAGAAGACCATCGTGCCGTCCGAGTCCAGGTCGTCCGCCGCACCGACCCGGTTCGGGTACAGCGAACCCAGCCCCGCCCGGTCCATGGCGGCGAGTCCGGTGGCCGTGATCTCCTCGACCACGAGGACGTCGGCGCCCTCCTCGGAGGCCGTGCGCACGAGCTCGATCCCGTCGGCCTCACCCGCGTAGAGGTTGGCCGTCATGACGGTGAGCGGCTCGGCCCCGGCCGCTGCCGGCGGGTTCGCACCCACGACGCGCGCCGAGAACCAGGCGCCGTGCAGGACCAGGCCCCCGGCGGCCACCAGGGCGACCAGGGCCAGGGGCACCCGGCCGGCCCACCGGCCGCGCCGGATCGCGAGGGAGGTGACCGCGGCGACCAGCAGGACGGCGTACGCCGGGATCGCCAGCGGCGTGAACGACTCGACGCGGACCAGGCGACCGGACATGACGTCGACCGCCCTGGTGCCGGTCAGCAGCGCGGCGGGCAGGAGCAGCGCGAGGACCGCTCCCCAGAAGACCACCCGCCACGCACGCATGGGGCGAACCTACAGAAGGACGAGGTCGTCCCTGTGCACGACTTCCCGCTCGTACGCCGCGCCCAGCTCGCGCTTGAGGTCGTGCGTGGTCTTGCCGACCAGGCTCGGGATCTCCTCGGCGTCGAAGTTCACCAGACCGCGCGCCACCGGCACGCCGTCGGAGCCGGCCAGGTCGACCGGGTCGCCCGCGGCGAAGGTGCCGGTGACGCCGGTGATGCCGGCGGCCAGCAGCGAGGCACGGCGCTCGACCACGGCGCGCACCGCGCCGGGGTCGAGCAGGATCGTGCCCTTCGCCTCGGTGGCGTGGGCGAGCCAGAGCAGCCGGGTGGACCGGCGGCGTCCGGTGGCGTGGAAGAGGGTGCCGACCCGGTCCCCGGCGAGGGCGGCCGCCGCCTGGTCGGCTGCGGTGAGGACGACCGGGATCCCGGCGCCGGTGGCGATCCGGGCGGCCTCGACCTTGGTCTGCATGCCTCCGGTGCCGACTCCGGCCGCGCCGGCGCTCCCGATCCGGACCCGGTCGAGGTCGGCCATCGAGGCGACGTCGGCGACCAGGGCGCTGTCCGGCTCGGCCGGGTCGGCGTCGTAGAGGCCGTCGACGTCGGAGAGCAGGACGAGGAGGTCGGCGTGCACCAGGTGCGCCACCAGCGCTGCGAGCCGGTCGTTGTCGCCGAACCGGATCTCGGTGGTGGCCACGGTGTCGTTCTCGTTGACGATCGGCAGCACGCCGAGCTCGAGCAGCTTGGCGAAGGTCTGGTAGGCGTTGCGGTAGTGCGCGCGCCGGGTCACGTCGTCAAGGGTCAGCAGGACCTGCCCGGCGATGACCCCGTGGCGCGCGAGCTCCTCGGTGTAGCGGTGGACGAGCAGCCCCTGGCCGACCGAGGCGGCCGCCTGCTGGGCGGCGAGCGACTTCGGCCGCCGGGCCAGCCCCAGCGGGGACAGGCCGGCGGCGATCGCACCGGAGGAGACCAGCACGACCTCGACACCACCCACTCTCGCCGCGGCGAGCACGTCGACGAGGCGCCGCACCCGCGCCGGATCGATCCCGCCGGCCGCGGTCGTCAGGGACGACGACCCGACCTTGACGACGACGCGCCGGGCAGCGGTCACCTCCGGGCGGGCGGTCATGTCAGCTGCCGGCCCCGGGGTCGCTCTCGGCCCAGTCCGGGTCGTCCTGGGAGCCCACGTCGTAGGACAGGGGGCCGTAGGTCTCGGGCTTGTCCAGGCGGCGGGCGACGTCGGCGCGGGTCTCGGTCTCGGTCCGGTCGTCCATCGCGTCGTGGATCGCACGCCGGCGACCGTGGGCCGGACGCTTCTCCTCGAAGCGCTGGTCCTCGCCACGGCGGCCGAGCATCTCGGCGCCGGCGTCGATCCCGGGCTTGAAGTCGAAGACCACGGAGTTGTCGGGGTGACCGATGAGGACGGTGTCGCCCTCCTGGGCGCCGAGCTGCACGAGGCGGGTCTCGACCCCGAGGCGGTTGAGCCGGTCGGACAGGAAGCCCACGGCTTCGTCGTTGCTGAAGTCGGTCTGCCGGATCCAGCGCTCCGGCTTCTCGCCGCGCACGCGCCAGCCCTCGCCCGTCTCGGTGACGGTGAAGGTGTCGCTGCCGTCGACCGACGCGGGGCGCAGGATGATCCGCTGGGACTCGACCACCACCTTCTCGGCCCGGGCACGGGACACGATCTCGGCCATCGCGAAGGTCAGCTCGCGCAGCCCCTCACCGGACGCGGCCGAGACCGGGAAGACCCGCAGGCCGCGCTCGCGGAGGTCGTCGATGACGATGTCGGAGATGTCGCGCCCGTCGGGCACGTCGATCTTGTTGAGCGCGACCAGCCGCGGCCGGTCCTCGAGCCCGCCGTAGCGGGCGAGCTCGTTCTCGATGATGTCGAGGTCCTCGGCCGGATTGCGGCCCGGCTCCATGGTCGCGGTGTCCAGCACGTGCACCAACGCGGCACACCGCTCGATGTGGCGCAGGAAGTCGTGGCCGAGCCCGCGGCCCTCGCTGGCGCCCTCGATGAGGCCGGGGACGTCGGCGACCGTGAACGTCGTGTCACCCGCGGTGACGACGCCGAGGTTGGGCACCAGCGTCGTGAACGGGTAGTCCGCGATCTTGGGGCGGGCCCGGCTGATCGCCGCGATCAGGCTGGACTTGCCGGCACTGGGGAAGCCCACCAGGCCGATGTCGGCGACGACCTTGAGCTCGAGCACGACGTCGAGCTCGTCACCGGGCTCGCCGAGGAGCGCGAACCCGGGGGCCTTGCGCTTGGAGGAGGCGAGGGCGGCGTTGCCGAGACCACCGCGGCCACCCCGGGCGATCACCATCTCGGTGCCGGCGCCCACCATGTCGGCCAGCACGTTGCCGTCCTTGTCGCTGACGACCGTGCCGTCGGGGACGGGGAGCACCATGTCGGCGCCATGGGCGCCGTTCTTGTGCGACCCGGCGCCCATGGTGCCGTGCTCGGCCTTGCGGTGCGGGCTGTGGTGGTAGTCGATGAGCGTGGTGATGTCGGGGTCGACCCGCAGGATCACGGAGCCGCCGGGACCGCCGTTGCCACCGTCGGGCCCGCCCAGCGGCTTGAACTTCTCACGGTGCACCGACGCGACACCGTGGCCGCCCCGGCCGGCGCTGATGTGCAGCGTCACCTGGTCGACGAATGTCGGGACAGCCATGGGAATCCTTCTGGTGCTTCGGGGGGTCGTGAGACCTGGAGCCCGGTGGGTCCAGGAAATGGCGAAAGGCGCCCCGAGTCGAGGGACGCCCTTCGGTCAAGCTGGTGTGCGAGGGAGCGTCAGGTCACTCGCCCGGGAGGATGTTCACGACGCGGCGACCGCGACGCGTACCGAACTCGACGGCACCGCCGATGAGCGCGAAGAGCGTGTCGTCGCCGCCACGGCCGACGCCGCTGCCCGGGTGGAAGTGGGTGCCACGCTGGCGGACGATGATCTCGCCGGCGTTGACGAGCTGGCCGCCGTAACGCTTGACGCCGAGCCGCTGGGAGTTCGAGTCCCGACCGTTCTTGGTCGAGGCTGCGCCCTTCTTGTGTGCCATGAGTTCAGTCCCTTTGTTTCAGGCTGTCTGGAGCCGGCTGTAAGGATCTGTGAGCAGTGCTCACAGGGAGATGTCGGTGACCTTGACCTGGGTGTACTTCTGACGGTGCCCCTGGCGCTTCTTGTAGCCGGTCTTGTTCTTGAACTTCTGGATGATGATCTTCGGGCCCTTGGTGGCACCGAGGACCTCAACGGTCACGGAGGCCTTGTCGAGGGCCTTCGCACCGGAGGTGATCGTCTCGCCGTCGACGGCGAGAACCACGGGAAGGGTCAGCGTCTGGCCCACCTCGGTCGTCACCTTGTCGATCTCGATGACGTCGCCAACGGCAACCTTCTGCTGCTTGGCGCCTGCGCGCACGATCGCGTACACCGCGGTCTCCTTCGTCGGTCTTGCTGTCACGTCCAGGTCTGGGGCCCCCGCACACGCTCCGGACGACCGTGAGGTCGTACGACGGGGTGTGAGTGCCACACAGAGAGGGGCACGCCGGAGCGCGCACCGAGAGCCAATGGTACGGACCCCGGGCCCCCACCGCAAAACGGGGGTGGTGAGAAGGGTTTCCCTCCTCACCACCCCGCTGGCTCAGCGCTTGCGCGAGCCCTTCTTCTTGATCGGGACGTGCTCGACCGGGTGGCTCTCGGCGTGCGGGTCCTCGCCCTGGCCGGGCTCGGTCACGGCCGTCCCGGGCTCGACCGTCCCCGACAGCTGCGGAACACCCACGCTGCCCGTGGTGGCGAGCCCTGCGGCCGCCGATGTCTCCCCACCGCTCGGCGGGCCGGCCGGGCGGGTGGCCCTGCGGCCACGTGTGCGGGTGATGACCCTGGGCGGCTCGGGGGCCACCGTCTCCTCGACCGGGGCCTCCTGAACCGGGGCCTCCTGAACCGGGACCTCCTCGACCGGGGCCGGGGACTCGGGCTCGGGAGCGACCACCGGTGCTGCCGGCGGCGCCGTCATGACCGTCGTGGGCCGGCTCGCGCTGCGACGACGCGTGCGGGTCACGACCTTGGGTGCCTCCGGCGCGGCCGGCGGCTCCTCGACGGCGGCGGGCTCGGCTGCGGCCTCGACGGTGGGCTCGACGGCGGGCTCGACCGCCGGCTCGGGGGTCGTCGCCTCCGTGGGCTCGAGGGTCGGCTCCTCGACCGGCTCGGCCGCACGGGCCTCGTCGGTCCGCGCCTGGTCGGCCCCGTCGACGTGGGCCGCGTTCTCGGGCTTCGCGACGGCAGCGACGTACGTCGGCGACGGCACCGCGGCCGGGGGGACCCCGTTGCCGCGACCGTTGCCTCGGCCCTCGGTGCGCCCGTTGGGGGCGTGGTCCTGGCCGGCGACCTGCTCGTCGTCGCCCCGACCGCGTCCACCGCGGCTGCGACGGGCACCGCCGCGGCGGGCCTCGTCCTCGACCTTGGCGGGCTCGACCGGGGTGTCGCGGATGACGACACCGCGGCCCTGGCAGTGGGTGCAGGGTTCGCTGAACGCCTCGACCAGTCCGGTGCCGATCCGCTTACGGGTCATCTGCACGAGGCCCAGCGAGGTCACCTCGGCAACCTGGTGGCGGGTGCGGTCGCGACCCAGGCACTCGACGAGTCGACGCAGGACGAGGTCGCGGTTGGACTCCAGGACCATGTCGATGAAGTCGATGACGATGATGCCGCCGATGTCGCGCAGCCGGAGCTGGCGCACCATCTCCTCGGCCGCCTCGAGGTTGTTCTTGGTGACGGTCTCCTCGAGGTTGCCCCCGGAGCCGGTGAACTTGCCGGTGTTGACGTCGACGACGGTCATCGCCTCGGTCCGGTCGATCACGAGCGAGCCACCGGAGGGCAGCCAGACCTTGCGGTCGAGACCCTTGGCGATCTGCTCCTCGACGCGGTACGCCGTGAAGCTGTCCTTGCCGTTGTGGGCGCCGCGGTCGTAGCGCTCGAGGCGCTCCTCGAGGTCCGGCGCGACGTGCTGGACGTAGCCCTGCACGGTGTCCCAGGCATCGTCACCCTCGATGACGAGCTTGGCGAAGTCCTCGGTGAAGAGGTCGCGGACGACCTTCAGGGTCAGGTCCGGCTCGCCGTAGAGCAGCTGCGGGGAGCTGCCCTTGAGCTTGCCCTCGATGTCCTCCCAGCGCGCCTTGAGCCGCTCGACGTCGCGGGTCAGCTCGTCCTCGCTGGCCCCCTCGGCCGCGGTGCGGACGATCACGCCCGCGGAGTCCGGGACGATCTCCTTGAGCAGCGCCTTGAGGCGGTTGCGCTCGGTGTCGGGCAGCTTGCGGGAGATCCCGCTGGTGGTGCCGTCCGGCACGTAGACGAGGAAGCGGCCGGCCAGGCTGACCTGGCTCGACAGCCGGGCGCCCTTGTGACCGATCGGGTCCTTGGTGACCTGCACCAGGATCGACTGGCCCGAGGAGAGCACCGACTCGATCTTGCGCGGCTGGCCGTCCCGGTGGCCGAGGGCCGACCAGTTGACCTCGCCGGCGTACAGCACGGCGTTGCGCCCCTTGCCGATGTCGATGAACGCGGCCTCCATCGAGGGCAGCACGTTCTGGACCCGGCCGAGGTAGACGTTGCCGATGATCGAGGTCTGCGACTCGCGGGCGACGTAGTGCTCGACGAGGACCTTGTCCTCGAGGACGGCGATCTGGGTGAGCTCGTCGCGCTGGCGGATCACCATGACGCGGTCGACGGCCTCGCGGCGGGCGAGGAACTCGGCCTCGCTGACGATCGGGGCGCGGCGGCGGCCGGCCTCGCGGCCGTCGCGGCGGCGCTGCTTCTTGGCCTCGAGCCGCGTGGAGCCGGAGATCGAGGTGATCTCGTCCTCGGCGGAGCGCTGCTTGCGGACCCGGACGACGGTGTTCTCCGGGTCGTCGGAGCCTTCCGGCCCGTCGTCACCCGCACGGCGGCGGCGACGGCGACGACGCGAGGAGGCCTCGCCACCGGCCTCGTCGGCGTCCGCGGCGGGCTCACCGGCGCCCCGGTTGTCCTGCTTGGCGGCCTGCTTGTTGCCGTCCTGACGGTTGTCCTGCCTGCCGTTGTCCTGCCGGGTGCCGCCGTCCTGCTTGTTGCCGTCCTGGCGGTCCTCACCACCGGACTCGGCGGCCTCGCCGTCACCGGGCTTGCGGCGGCGACGGCCCCCGCGGCGACGGCGACGGCGACCGTTGCCGCCCTCCCCCTCGTCCTCGTCGGTCGACTCGTCCCGGTCCTCGGTGGCCTGCTCGTCCTCGGGCTCGGACACCTCGGCGGTCTCGGCCCGCTTGCGGGGCTGGCTCTGGCGACCACCCCGGCGGGAACCCTGCTTCGGGGCCTCCTCCTCGACGACGGGCGCCTCCTCGGCCGCTTCCTCCTCGGCGGTGGGCGTCTCCTCGACCGGAGCCGGCTCCACGGGTGCCGCGGCGACCTTGCGGGTGCGCCGGGTCCGCGTGGTGACGGTCGGCGCAGGCGCCTGGAAGAGCAGCGCGGTCGGGGCAGCGACGGGCTCGTCGGCGATGGCGACGGCCGGGACCTCGGCAGCGGCCGCGTCGTCGGCGACCCCGGGGGTCTCGGGGCTCTCGGTGGCGGCCGCGCTCTTCTTCCGCGCGGGGGCCTTCTTGGCCGTGGTCTTCTTCGCGGCCGTCTTCCGGGCAGCGGTCTTCTTCACGGGCGCCACGTCCGCGCCCGGTTCGGTCGCGTCGGGCGCCTCGACGGCCTCGGTGGCGGCGTCCGCGGCGACGGGGGCACCGAGCGGATCCACGAGGGGCACGTCAGCGGTGACCTCGTCGGTCTTCCTGGCCGCGGTCTTGCGCGTCGTGGTCTTCTTCGCAGCGGCCTTCTTGGCCGGCGCACGCTTGGCGGCGGCCTTCTTGGCGGGAGGCGAGTCGGCCGCGGCGTCCGGAGTGGCCTCCGGGACGGTGTTGTGGGTGTCGGTCAGTTCGTCGACCTGGTTGTCATCGAGCATGTTGTGCTCCTCAACCCGGCGCACGAGGTGCGTCGAGCGGTCCGACGCCGCAGACCCGCAATAGTCAGAGCCGGCGACGCAAAGCCTTCAAGTGGCGGCGACAGACTCCGCTGAGCGTCACTGGCTGCACGAGCGTCGCCTCCGCGGTCAGCGAGCCGTGCGGCTGGGTCCCTGTCACCGACACCTGCCTGGCCGCGTCGCGGTCTGGCGACGACGTGCCTCCACTGTGCCGACCCACGGTGGGGCCGGCGAGAACGTCGTCGGGTCGACTCGGGCGGCAAGTCCTTCGAGACGGGCGCTGGGCGCCCTTCCGAGGGAACCACCGCTTGTCGTCAACCACGGCGAGTATCGCACACCGTCCGCGGATTTCCCGTTACGACGTCGATGTGCGCAACGGATCGCCGATCGAGCCGGTCGCCTCGTCGAGCGGGCCCTGGGCCAGCCGGGTCAGCAGCGGCGCCTGTCCCACGACCAGCCCTGCGACCTCGGCCAGCCCGGAGAGGACGTCGTCGGGACGCACCGCGGGTACGGCGTGTCGCAGCACCAGGTCGAGGCGGGACCCGGTCTCGTGCTCGGCGACCTCGAGGCTGATGACGGCGGCGCGGCAGTCGAACTCCCGCAGCCCCTTCTTGGTCATCCGCGACACCAGCACGGCGTCGGTGTCGAGGAACCGGGCGACCGCCGTGCGCACGTCGTCGGGCGGGGCGCTGACGTCGACCAGCCAGCGACTGGCCTCGAGCAGCTCGGCGAGGGGTCCGCCGGGAGACTCCACCACCTCGACCACGTCGAGGCCGTCCGGCAGCGCCTCGTCGAGGGCAGCGTGCACGGTCGCGGGGTCCGCGATCTCGGCGAGCCCGATCTCGAGGTACTCCGCCTCGCTGGCAGACCCGGTGGGCGCGGCGCCGGCGTAGGAGATGCGCGGGTGCGGGTTGAAGCCCGAGGAGTAGGCCATCGGCACCCTCGCCCGGAAGACCGCCCGCTCGAAGGCCCGGCTGAAGTCCCGGTGACTGGTGAACCGGAGCCGTCCCCGCTTCGCGTAGCGGATCCGGAGTCGCTGGACGGGAGGGGCTTGTTGCTCGGGCTGCTCACGCACCCGGCAAGGCTACGGCGTCCTCAGCCGGGGGCCGCAGCCGCGTTCCTCATCGCGGCCGTCGCGTAGACGGTGTTCACCCGGGTGCCGTCCAGCCACGTCGTGAGCCGTTCCGCCTCGACCGCCAGCGCGGAGCGGGCCTCGTCCCCGACGTCCTCGAGCAGGCCGAGGCGGACCACCCCCTCGGCGTCCTGGACCCAGCACCCGACCGCGCGGCCGTCCCACCACGCGGTGGTGCCCGCGTTGCCGTTGGCGTCGAACAGCCAGGAGCCGTGCTCGCCGAGGTAGAAGTCCCGCTCCTTCCATCCCATGACGGTCGGGTCGAGGACCGGAAGCAGCGCCGCCCAGGGCTCGACCTCGGGCGCCGGGTCGACGTCGTCGGGCAGCACCCAGCCGGTCGCGGGGCCGGTCGGGGGCCGTCCAGGGCGACTTCGACCGCACCCACGTCTGCCAGGGCCCGCTTCACGGCGCCGGCCGTGGCGCCCAGCCACCACCGCAGGTCGGCGGCGGTGCCGGGCCCGAAGGTCGCCAGCCAGTGCGCCACCAGCTCGGCGTACCCCTCGGCCTCCGGGAGCGGCTCGGGGGCCGCGCCCAGCCAGGACTCCATCAGCGTCCATGCCGGGCGGGAGGTGCGCCAGTGGCTCCCGTTGCGGCCCCGGACGATCGCGCCCTCGACCCCGAGCAGGGTGAGCACCCGGGGTGCGATCGGGAAGGACCCGCCCCAGGACTTGCCGGCTGCCAGCTCGATCCGGCCCGCGATCTCCGGCAGCTCCTCCCGGAGCGCCTGCGCGGACAGGGCGGAGCCGTCGGCGAGCCGGGCGAGCACCGCGGCGCACGCGGCGTCCAGCCAGGCCGCGCCGTCGTCGGCCAGTCCCCCGCTCTCGACGGCCTTGGTCAGCTGGGCCCGCTGCTGGAGGGCCACACGCGCCGACACGCTGCCCCAGGCAGCCGGCAGGAGCTCGCGCGGAAAGACGAAGAGGGTGCGCCGCATCGCCAGCTGCTTGACCAGCGAGCGATCGTCGTAGAGTGCCCGGTCGACGTCCTGGACCGTCAGGTCGTCGACGCGGGCGTGCAGCGACAGGTGGACGCTGGCCGGCTCGGTGGCGTGCAACACCGTCATCGCCCGGGTGGCGGCGACCGGGTCCGCAACCCGGGCCGCGGGGGCGATCGCGTGGCGACGCGCCAGCCGCGCGCGACGCTCGACGTCGGGGATGTACCGCATGACGCCTATCCTGCCGGAGCGCAACCGTGACAAGGAGGTGCGATGAACCGCTGGATCCACGCGATGTTCGCCCTGGTGGCGCTGGCCGTCGTGGTGGGCCTGGTCGTGCTGTGGCCGCACCCCGACCCGTTGCCGCCGCCGTCGACGGCACCGAGCCTCCCCGTCCCCGTGCCCACCCAGACGACCCCCCGCGAGCCGCAGCCGACCGACCCGGGCACGACCATGGCCCCCTGCCCCGCGCCCAGCCCCGTGCCCGGCCCCGGCCACGCCCTCTCCGTGCTGAGCTTCAACATCCACGGCGGGCTCTCGCACTCGGGCTACGACCTCGAGCAGATCGCGCGGGAGATCGAGGCCTGGGACGCCGACGTCGTCCTGCTCCAGGAGGTCGACCGGCACCGTCTCCGCACGGCCTTCGACGACCAGCCGGCCTGGCTCGCCGCCAGGCTGGACATGCACGTCGCGTTCGGCCGCAACGTCGTACGCCGCCCGGTCACCCCGGGGCAGCCCCGGCAGGAGTACGGCACCGCGACCCTGTCACGCCTGCCGATCAGCAGCTGGAGCAACGTGCGGCTTCCCAACCAGCCCGGGCTGGAGCCGCGCGGGCTGCTGCGGGTCACGGTGCGGGCGGCCGGCCAGTCGGTCGACATCTACAACACCCACCTGCAGCACACCCGCGGGAACATCCGGATCCTCCAGCTGCGCGCGATCCGCCGGATCGTGGCCCGCGACCCTCATCCCCACCTGCTCGGCGGTGACCTCAACGCCACCCCCGACTCCCCCGCGCTCGGCGTCACCGCGAGCATCCTGGGCGACTCGTGGTCGGCGGTGGGCGGTGGGGCGGGGCTGACGGTGCCCGCGCACGTGCCGCACCGCCGGATCGACTACGTGCTGCACGACGACCACTGGGTGCCGACGAGCGCCGAGACCCTGCTCTCCGCCGTGTCCGACCACCGGGCGCTCCGCGTCGACCTGGACCTGCTCCGCCCCCGGCGCTGTCGCTGACCCCCTGCCTTGAGAACATCTGTCCGGTGACCTCTCGCCGTACCTCCCTGCTGGTGCTCGCCGGCATGCTCCTGCTCGCCGTGAACCTGCGACCGGCCGCGGTGAGCGTGGGACCCGTGCTGGCTGAGGTCCGCGACGGGCTCGGCATGTCACCGCTCGCCGCTGGCCTCCTCACCTCGCTGCCCGTGCTGGCCTTCGCCTGCTTCGGCGCGCTCGCCCCCGGACTGGCCCGCCTCGTCGGGGTGCACCGGGTGACCCTGCTGTCCCTGCTCTCCGTCGCGGCCGGGCTCGCCGGTCGGGCCGCGGTGCACAGCGAGGCAGCCTTCCTGGCGCTGTCGATGGCCGCGCTGGCCGGCATGGCGATGGCCAACGTGCTGCTGCCCTCGCTCGTGAAGCTGCACTTCCCCCAACGGATCGGCCTGGTCACGGCGCTCTACACGACCGGCTTGGCGATCGGCCTGACCGGTGCGCTGACGCTGACCGTCCCGATCTCCGAGGCGTACGGCGGGTGGCGGGTCGGGCTGGGCGCGTGGGCGCTGGTCGCGCTGGTCGCGGCGATCCCGTGGCTCGGCCTGGTCGTCCACGACAAGCACCTGGAGAGCACGCCCCGCACGATCCGGTTCGGTGACGTCGCCCGGACCCGGCTCGGTCTCGCGATGGCCTGTTTCTTCGGCCTGCAGTCGTTGCAGGCCTATGCGATCTTCGGCTGGTTCGCCCAGCTGTGGCGCGACAACGGCTACACCGCCGGTCAGGCCGGCGCTCTCCTGGGCATGCTCGCAGCGGTGTCCATCCCGCTCTCGCTCTGGGCTCCTGCCGCCGCCGCCCGCCGCGAGGACCAGCGCGGCCTGCTGCTCGCGGTGATGGCCTGCTACCCGCTGGGCTATCTCGGCCTGATGCTCGCGCCGCACGGGCTGGCGATCCCGTCGGCACTGCTCGTCGGCGTCGGCACGGTGACGTTCCCGATCGTGCTGACCCTGATCGGGCTGCGCTCCCGCACTCCGGAGGGCACGGCGGCCCTGTCCGGGCTGACCCAGTCGCTGGGCTACCTGCTGGCCGCCGCGGGACCTTTCGCGGTCGGTGCGATCTACGACGCCACCGGCGCCTGGACCTGGCCGCTGACGCTGATGATCGTGCTGATCGCGCCGCAGATCGCGCTGGGCATGTACGTCGCCCGGCCGGCGTACATCGAGGATCAGCTGCCGGGCGCGGGCCGCACCATGAGTGACGTCGCGGGCTCGAAGCCCGACCGGACGTAGAACGGCACCGAGCGGGTGCTGGGGCTCAGCACGATCCGCACGAAGGAGTGCTCGTCGGCGTACGCCGTGCAGGCGGCGAGCAGCCGCGACCCCAGCCCGGTGTTGCGGTGCTCGGGGCGGACGTAGCAGTTGGCGAGGTAGCCCCACTGGTTGGGCGCGGACTCCCCCGGCCGCGGCATCCGGGTGAAGGCCAGCAGGTTGAGCATGCCGACGGCCGCGCCGTGGGCCGACCCGAGCCAGGTCACCCGCTGGTGCTGCTCGCGCTCGAGCCAGGCGTCGAAGCGCATGAGGTAGTCGTCGTCCTCGATCGGGCCGTCCTGCCCCGCCGCGACGCGGTTCTCCTCGGTCCAGGCGCGCCGCAGCGCGGCCACGGCGCCCCGGTCCTCCCAGGTGGCGACGCGGACCTCGGCCCGTTCCTCAGACAACGCTCAGCGGCAGCAGCTGCTGGCCGGTGGGACCGATCTGGATCTCGGTGCCCATCTCGGGGCACACGCCGCAGTCGTAGCACGGGGTCCAGCGGCAGTCCTCGACCTCGACGTCGGTCGACGGGTCGATCGCGTCCTCCCAGTCGGCCCAGAGCCAGTCCTTGTCGAGCCCGGAGTCGAGGTGGTCCCAGGGCAGGACCTCGTCGTACTCCCGCTCGCGCGTCGTGAACCAGTCGAGGTCGACGCCGGTGCCGGCGAGGCCGGTCTCGGCGCTGGCGACCCAGCGGTCGAACGAGAAGTGCTCGCTCCAGCCGTCGAAGCGGCCGCCGTCGCGCCACACCTGCTCGATGACCGCGCCGACGCGGCGGTCCCCGCGCGAGAGCAGTCCTTCGATGATGCCGGGCTTGCCGTCGTGGTAGCGGAAGCCGATGGCGCGGGCGAACTTCTTGTCGGCGCGGACCAGGTCGCGCAGCTCCTTGAGGCGCCGGTCGGTGGTCTCGACGTCGAGCTGGGCGGCCCACTGGAAGGGCGTGTGCGGCTTGGGCACGAACCCGCCGATCGACACGGTGCAGCGGATGTCGTTGCGCCCGGACACCTCGCGACCCTTCGCGATGACCTTGCGGGCGAGGTCGGCGATCTGGAGGACGTCCTCGTCGGTCTCGGTGGGGAGACCCACCATGAAGTAGAGCTTCACCTGTCGCCAGCCGTGGGAGTACGCCGCCGCGACCGTGCGGATCAGGTCCTCCTCGGTGACCATCTTGTTGATCACCTTGCGCATCCGCTCGGAACCACCCTCGGGGGCGAAGGTCAGTCCTGAGCGACGGCCGTTGCGGGAGAACTCGTTGGCCAGCGAGATGTTGAAGGCGTCGACCCGCGTGCTGGGCAGCGACAGGGAGACGTTGGTGCCCTCGTAGCGGTCGGCCAGGCCCTTGGCGAGGTCGCCGATCTCGGTGTGGTCGGCGGAGCTCAGCGAGAGCAGCCCGACCTCCTCGAAGCCGGACTTGCGGATGCCGTTCTCGACCATGGCGCCGATGGTCTCCAGCGAGCGCTCGCGGACCGGGCGGGTGATCATGCCCGCCTGGCAGAAGCGGCAGCCGCGGGTGCAGCCCCGGAAGATCTCCACGGAGAAGCGCTCGTGCACGGTCTCGGCGAGCGGGACCAGCGGCTTGGCGGGGTAGGGCCAGGCGTCGAGGTCCATCAGGGTGTGCTTGCGGACCCGGAACGGGATGCCCGGCCGGTTGGGCACGACCGCCTCGATGGCGCCGTCCTCGGCGTAGACCACGTCGTAGAACTTCGGGACGTAGACGCCACCGCTGACGGCCAGGCGCCGCAGCAGCTCGTCCCGCCCACCGGGGTGACCCTCGCCCTTCCACTCGCGGACGACCTCGGAGATCGCGAGCACGATCTCCTCGCCGTCGCCGAGGACGGCCGCGTCGATGAAGTCGGCGATCGGCTCCGGGTTGAACGCCGCGTGGCCACCGGCCAGCACGATCGGGTCCTCATCGCTCCGGTCGACCGCGTGGAGCGGGATGCCCGCCAGGTCGAGGGCGTTGAGCATGTTGGTGTAGCCGAGCTCGGTGGAGAAGCTCAGGCCGAAGACGTCGAAGTCGCGCACGGGACGGTGGGCATCGACCGTGAACTGCGGGATCTGGTCCTCCCGCATGACCTGCTCCATGTCGGGCCACACCGAGTAGGTGCGCTCGGCGACGATCCAGTCCCGCTCGTTGAGCACCTCGTAGAGGATCTGGACGCCCTGGTTGGGCAGCCCGATCTCGTAGGCGTCGGGGTACATCAGCGCCCAGCGGACCGTCTCGCCCTCGGGCGCACAGTTCCACTCCTTGACGGTCGAGTTGAGCTCGCCGCCGACGTACTGGATCGGCTTCTGCACCGACGGGAGCCGGGGCTCGAGACGGGCGAAGACGCTCTCGGACGTGGTGGCAGACAAGGGGTACCTCACAGGTGATCGGGAATCCCCAAGGGTACGACCCCGGCCGGGCCAGCGGCGAACCCGGCGGACCGGCGTGCGACCCGCGCGGCTACGACGCCGGGTCGGCCGGACCGGGGCTCTCGGCGACCTCGGCCAGCAGGGCGAGGGCGGCGCGCGCCTCCTCGAGCTCGCGGCTCGCCTCGGTGATCAGGTCCTCGAGCCCCGCCGCCCCGAATCGGTTGGCGACGCCCTGGACTGCCTCGATGATGGCCGGGTCGATGGTGTGCTCGGTCATGGCTCCATCCAAGCAGACCCGATCCGTCGACCCCGGCCCGCCGAGGCGGCCTCACCCCTTGACGTAGGAGAGCTTCTCCGCGACCCGTCCGTCCCGCAGCCGCAGCAGGTCGACGCCGCGGACGTGTCCCGGCTCGCCCTGGTCGTCGGCCCAGTCGAAGCGCCACCGCAGCACGCCGCGGTCGCCCACCACGAACGACTCCTCCTCGGTGAAGGCGGCGTCGCGGGTCTGCCCGAAGAGCTCCTCCCACACCGCGCGGACGGTGTCCGCGCCCTCGTGCCGGGTCCCGTCGGGTGCCGGGCCGGTCGCCTCGAAGACGCAGTCGTCGGTCATCAGCGCCATGATCGCGTCCACGTCACCGCGGCCGAAGGCGGCCGAGAAGCGCGCCAGGGTGGCGTGGTTGGGTCCCCACTCGGCGTCCCGGCCGGCGCCCGCGAGCAGGTTGCTCTGGGCGCTCCCGTGCGAGGCGGCCCGGGGACCGACGGCGCCGACTGCCCGGTAGAGCTCCTCCCGTTCCGCGAACCAGGCGGCCACCTCGGCCACCAGTGCGGGGTCCAGCCGCGGGTCGCCCCCGGTCGCCGCCGCCAGGTCCCAGGCGTGGATCAGGTGGTCTGCGGCGAGCTGGTGGACGTACTCCTCCATCTTCTCCTCGCCGTAGGACAGGTGCACCGTGCCGCCCGCCGGCAGGGTCTCGGCCACCGACCGGGTCGCCTCGGACGCAGCGGCCAGGGCGGTGCGGATCGGGTCCCCGCCCAGCAGGTCCCCGTCGAAACGGTCCCCCACCTCGGCGATGGTGCGGCCGGCCATCAGCGGCGCGGTCCACAGGTCCTCGCCGCACACGTGGTTGACCAGGGCCCGCACGTTCCACTCCCGGCACGGGGTGAGGTCGTCCCACTGGTCGGCCCTGACTGCGTTGACCCGTTCCGCCCAGGTCTCGACCGTGCGGTGGTAGAGCGTGTTGAGATCCATCAGGGTCCTCCGTTCAACGAGCGCGGTGCGGCCCACGCGGACCAGGCACGTCCCTCACGGTGTCACCGGGTGGTGCGGTTCGCCATGGCCCAAGCGGGCGATCATGACCCCTCAGCGCGAGGCGAGGACGCGCACCGGCATCACGTAACGCGTCGGCACCGACGCGGTCGAGCGCAGGTGGATGTTCTGGAGCAGGCCGATGGCGAGCATGCCCGCGAACATCGAGCTGCCGCCGTACGACACGAACGGCAGGGGGACGCCGGTGACCGGCATGATGCCCAGGCACATCCCGACGTTCTGGAACGCCTGGAAGCCGAACCAGCAGGCGATGCCGGCGGCGGCGACCCGCCCGAAGACGTCGTCGCTGTGCGCGGCGATGGAGAGCGCCCGCCAGATGACGATCGCGAGCAGGGCGATCAGGACGCCGGCGCCGACCAGGCCCAGCTCCTCGCCCGCGACGGTGAAGATGAAGTCGGTGTGCTGCTCGGGCACGAAGCCCGAGCGGGTCTGCGAGCCGTGGAAGAGCCCTTGGCCGAAGAGGCCGCCGTTGCCGACGGCGATCCGGGCCTGCTCGACGTTGTAGCCGGCTCCCCGCGGGTCGAGGTCGGGGTTGGTGAAGGCCAGGAACCGGTCGACCTGGTACTGCTTGAGCAGGCCGGCGGCCACCGCGGCCACGGCTGCGGTGACGCCGCCACCGGTCAGCAGCAGCAGCCACCGGCGCGGGGCACCGGAGACGGCCAGGACGCCGAAGACGGTCGCCGACAGCACGAGCATCGTGCCGAGGTCGGGCTGCAGCATGATCAGCGTCGCGGGGATCCCGGCGATCACCAGCATGCCGACGACCTCGGCGGTCCCGACCTTGCTGCGCCAGCTGCCCTCGGCGCGCTCGGCGACGAGCAGAGCCATGCCGATCACCACCGCGAGCTTCGCGAACTCCGACGGCTGGATCGACAGGCCGCCGAGCTGGAGCCAGGAGCGGGAGCCGTTGATGGTGCTGCCCATGGTGAGGACCAGGGCCAGGCCGGCGATCGAGGCGAGGTAGACGAGCGGGGCCATGATCCGCACCCAGCGGTGGTCGGTGGCCATCACGATCGTGAGCAGCAGCAGGCCGATGGCGACGTTGACCAGCTGCTTCTTGAGGTAGGACGAGGGGTCGCCCAGGGTGAGGTCCTCGCGGTGCGAGGTGGCCGACCAGACGAGCAGGCCGCCGAGCGTCACCAGCGCGAGGACGGCCAGCATCAGCAGCCAGTCCAGGCCGGGCGCCCGCAGCGCGGGGCGGTTGGGGGTCCGGGTCGCCATCTCAGTCCCTCCGGGCGGGCGGCAGGATCGAGCCGTCCTTCATGAAGGTGGGCAGCCCCGCCGGCGGGGTGGTGCCGGGAATGGCGGAGCGGCGCGGGTTCACGTCCATGCCGTCGATGCCGTAGAGGGCCTCCCAGATCTTGCGGACGGCCGGGCCCGAGGTGCCCGAGCCGGTGCCGGCCTGGCTGACCATCATGATCACCACGTAGTTCTCGTCGTACGTCGCGACCCACGAGGTCGACTGCTTGCCGTAGACCTCGGCCGAGCCCGTCTTGCCGCGGATCTTGACCGTGTCGAGCGGGAAGTCGATGAACTTCCAGGCCAGGGTGCCGACCTTGGGAGTGCCCTGCAGGGCCGTGTCGACGTAGCGCAGGCTCTCCGCGGAGGCGTCCAACGTGGCGGCCTTCCGGGGCGTGAAGCGCTTGAGGACCCGGCCGTCGGGGCTGACGATCGCCTTGGCGATCCGGGGCTCCCAGAGCGTCCCGCCGTTGGACAGGGCAGCGTAGGCGCGCGCGAGCTGCAGCGGCGTGACGATCGTGTCGCCCTGGCCGATGACGTAGTTCACGGCGTCGCCGGCGCGGTAGTAGTTGCCCTCGAGGCAGAACTCGTGGGCGAAGACGTGCAGGAAGTCGCGCTGGCCGTCGGACTTCGCGTCGACCTTGCAGTAGTAGCCCTTCATCGCCTTGTAGTAGGAGAGCTTCCAGTGCCGGTCGGCGATGCGTCCGCTGGCCTCACCCGGCAGGTCGATGCCGGTCTCGTCACCGAACCCGAACTTCTTGGCCTGCTCGACGAGCGGGTCCCGGGCGTCGACGTTCGTCGGGTCGGAGCCGTACTTCTGCCAGTAGTGGATACCGACGCGGTAGAAGAACGTGTCGCAGGAGAGCTGCATGGCGCGGTCGAAACCGATCATCCCGTAGGACGAGGACTCGTAGTTCTTGAACCACCGGTTGCCGACCTGGAGCCCCGAGGAACAGTCGAGCCGGGTGTCGGTGGAGTAGCCGTTGTTCAGCGCGCCCACGGTCATCAGCGGCTTCCAGGTGGAGCCGGGTGCGAACTGGCCCTGGGTGGCACGCGCGAGCAGCGGGGTGCCGGCCTCCTCGGAGTAGAGGTGGGCCAGCTGGCGCCGGGAGATCCCGCCGACCCAGACCGAGGGGTCGTAGGTGGGCTGGCTGGCCATCGAGACGATCCGGCCGGTCTTCGCCTCCATCACCACGACCGCGCCGGAGTCGGCGCGGTAGTTGCGGTGGGTGACGTCGTCGTAGGTCTGGCGGGCCAGCTTGATGGTGTCGGCGAGCTGCCTCTCCACCACGCCCTGCACCTTGGCGTCGATCGAGGTCACCAGGGTGTCGCCGGGCTGTCCCTGGATCTCGCTGTCGTCACCGAGCACCCGGCCCATCGAGTCGACGGCGACCCGCTTGTAGCCGGGCATCCCGCGCAGCCAGCGGTCGTACTCCTTCTCGACACCGGCCCGACCCACCGAGGAGGCGCCGTTGACCGACCGGTCCCCGTCGTCCTGGGCGGTGTCGTACTCCTCCTCGGTGATCGGGCTGAGGTAGCCGAGCACGTGGGCGAGGTTGACGCCGTACGGCCGGGGGTAGGCGCGCACGCTCTGCTGCTCGGCCAGCACCGAGGGGTAGTCCTCGGGCTGCTCGAGGACGCGCAGCGCCAGCGACTGCTGGACGTCGGTGGCGACGGGGACCGGCTGGTACGGCGAGCCGTTCCAGCAGGTGCCCACGATGCTGCCCTCGTCACCACAGGTGACCAGGCGCTGGCGGATCTTGTGGGGGCTCTGGCCCACGACCTCGGCCAGCCGGGCGATCAGGCCCTGGCGCTGGTGCGCGGCCATCTTGTCGAGCATGGTGCGGTCCACCGAGACGACCCAGGAGGTGCGGTTGGCGACCAGCGGGCGCCCCTGGTCGTCGACGATCAGTCCGCGCTGGGGCTGGACGACGATCTCGCGGACCGACTGGGAGGCAGCCTGGGCGTGGTACTCGTCGCCGCCGACCACCTGGAGGTAGTAGAGGCGCGCGAAGAGGGTCACGAAGAGCGAGAAGACGAGCGCCTGGATCACGATGAGGCGCAACCGGCTCCTGGTCGTCTCGGCGCTGGGTCCCCGGCCGCCGGCCGACGCCATCACGTGGTCCGCGCCGGCTCGAAGCGGTGGAACATCGTCATCACCAGGGGCAGCACGAACGGCGTGAGCAGGATGTCCCACAGCACGGCCACCAGGATCACCTGGAGCAGCTCGGGGATCGCCATCGACGGGTCGCGCAGCAGCAGGCCGCTGAGCGCGAACACCGAGGTGCCGACGAACGACGAGGCGGCCACGGTCGCGACCACGGCGCTGGCGGTCGGCTTGACGTCCTGGCGCATCCGGCCGGCGAGGTAGCCGACGATCACGAGGGCGAGCGCCCAGCGGCCGGCGACGTGGTCGGCCGGCGGGGCCAGGTCGAGCGCGACGCCGGCGACGAAGCCGAGGACGGCCGCGAACTGCGGCCCTCGGGTGAGGGCAGCGCCGACGACGACCAGGAGGCAGAGGTTGGGCACGATCCCCTGCCACGCCAGGTGCGGGAAGAGCGAGACCTGGAGGACCAGGGCGAGGGCGACCGCGAGGACGCCGGCGAGGCCGCGCAGGAGCGTCACTGGAGGCTCCCGTCCGCCTCGATGACGGCACGGTCACTGGCCGTGCCGGACGGGACGATCACGCCGACCAGGTCGAGCGAGCCGAAGTCGACGTACGGCGCAATGACCGCACGCTGCGAGGTCTCGCGCAGGCTGCTGTAGACGCTGGTGATCCGGCCGACCGGGATGCCGGAGACGTACGGCGCGCCGCCCTCGCTGCCCCAGGTGACGACCGTGTCGTCCCGCGCCGGGACCACGGACTCGTCGACCAGCTCGAGGTCCAGGCGCCCGTCCTTGCCGAGGATGCCACGGCCGTGCAGGAAGCCGACCTCCATGCTCTCGCCGACCCGGCCACCGACGACCGACTCGCCGTCGACGATCAGCAGCACCGTGGCGGTGGTGCGCGTGACCCGCAGGATGCGGCCGACCAGGCCGTCGTTGTTGAGCACCGTCATGTCGGGGCGCAGACCGGCGTTCGAGCCGGCGTCGATGGTGACCGTGCGGGAGAAGGACTGGGTCGAGCCCAGCCCGACGACCCGGGCGGGGACGAGGGCGTAGCCGAGGTTCTCGGCGGCGGTGGTCAGCCCCTCGAACTCGGCCAGCCGGTTGCGGTCATAGCCGGACGTCGCCACCTGCGAGCGGAGCCGGGAGTTCTCGGCCTCGAGCGTCTCGATGTCGTCGCGCAGCGCGGCGTGCGAGCGGACCCACTGGGGCACCGCGGTGAACGGCCGGATCGCCGTCGTCATCCCGGTCTCGACCGGGCCGAAGACCTCGCCGGCGACCCGTCGGGCCGGCTCCATCGGCGAGTCGGCACCGCCGTGGTAGTCGAGCGTGATCAGGGTCAGGCAGCCCAGCAGCAGCGCGGCCATGAGCGAGCGCGACGGTCGGCCACGCTCCTCCAGCCGGTCGATGCCGCGCCAGCGCTTCTCGCGGTCGATCATCAGAAGCGCCGAGGCTCGGACACGAGCACCTGCTGGAGCGCCTCGAACTCCTCGACGCACTTGCCGGCGCCGAGGGCCACGGAGGTCAACGGGTTCTCGGCGACGTGGACCGGCATGCCGGTCTCGTGGCGCAGCCGCTCGTCGAGGCCGCGCAGGAGGGCGCCGCCGCCGGTCAGGACGATGCCGCGGTCCATGATGTCGCCGGCCAGCTCGGGCGGGGTCTGGTCGAGGGTGGCGCGCACTGCGTCGACGATCGCGTGCAGGGGCTCCTCGAGCGCCTGGCGGACCTCGGAGCTGGACACCACGACGGTGCGCGGCAGGCCGGAGATCATGTCGCGGCCGCGGATCTCGGCCTCGGGCTCGTCGGGCAGCGGGAAGGCCGAGCCGAGGGTCATCTTGACCTCCTCCGCGGTGCGCTCCCCCAGCATGAGGGAGTACTCCTTCTTCATCCAGGCGACGATCGCGGCGTCGAGGTCGTCGCCGGCGGTGCGGATGCTCAGGCTCGTCACGATGCCGCCGAGGGAGATCACGGCCACCTCGGTGGTGCCGCCGCCGACGTCGACGACCATGTTGCCGGTCGCCTGGTGCACGGGCAGCCCGGCACCGATCGCGGCCGCCATGGGCTCCTCGACGATGTAGACCCGGCGGGCGCCGGCCTGGTAGCCGGCCTCCTTGACGGCCCGCTGCTCGACAGCGGTGATCCCGCTGGGCACGCAGATGACCATGCGGGGCTTGGCGAAGTAGCGGCGCCGGTGCACCTGCTGGATGAAGAACCGCAGCATCTGCTCGGTCGCCTCGAAGTCGGCGATGACGCCGTCCTTCAGCGGCCGGATGGCGGTGATGTTGTCGGGGGTGCGCCCGATCATCCGCTTGGCCTCGTGCCCGACCGCGAGGATCTCGCCGGTCGTGGCGTTCAGCGCCACGACGCTCGGCTCGTCGAGGAGCACGCCCTTGCCGCGGACGTAGACCAACGTGTTGGCGGTGCCGAGATCCACGGCCATGTCCCGGCCGATGAAGCTGTTCGCCATGTGCTGCCGCCTTGGTGCTGCTGGTGAGGAAGTGCCTCAAGGCTAAGGAGCGGTGGCGGCCCGTTCCGGTAGGACACGCGGACCCGGACCGGCAGGAATTGCCGGGCTGCGGGTGTTTTGCCCTTCCGGGCGGTGGCTCAGAGGTTCGGGAACCAGATCTTGATCTCGCGCTCGGCGGACTCGGGCGAGTCCGAGCCGTGCACGAGGTTCTCGCGGTTGGACAGCGAGAGGTCGCCGCGGATGGTGCCGGGAGCCGCCTTGCGACCGTCGGTGGCGCCGTTGAGGGCACGCACGACCTCGATCGCCTCGTCACCCTCGAGCACCACCGCGACCAGCGGGCCGCTGGTCACGAACGCGCGCAGGGGCGGGTAGAAGTCGCGCTCGACGTGCTCGGCGTAGTGCTCGTCGGCCTTCCCTGCATCGATCGTGCGGTGCTCCATCGCCACCAGGGAGAGGCCCTTGGCCTCGAACCGGGAGAGGACCTCCCCGACCAGGCCACGGCGTACGGTGTCGGGCTTGAGGAGGACCAGGGTGCGCTGCGTCGAGGGCGTCGATGGCGTCGCGGGCGTCGAGGGCTGGGTCATGGGCCGCACCCTACCGATCCCTCCCCCACCACGCCGAGGCGGCGTGAAGTGCCCCCCATACGACGCCGAGTCGGCGTGAAGTGCCCCCCACACGACGCCGAGTCGGCGTGAAGTTCCGCGTCACCGGGAACTTCACGCCGACTCGGCAGGCTCCACGGGGAACTTCACGCCGCCTCGGCAGGATCCAGCGGGAACTTCACGCCGCCTCGGCAGGGTTGGAGGGCTACTTCACGCCGAGTCGGCGTGGAGGGCGGCGTAGGCCGCGGCCCGTTCGCGCTCGATCTTGCGGCCGAGGAAGTACGCCGTGCCCCAGAGCAGGGCGAAGATTGCACCGAGGACGAACATCAGCGGGACGACGAACCCGAGCCCGATCGCGGCGACCTGGACGGCCCAGCCCAGGGCATAGGCCCATTCCGCGCGGAGCATCCCGGCCAGGAGCAGGCACACCACAGTCAGGCCCAGCCCGACCCCGAGCGCGGCACCCGTGTCGACGTCGGCGACCGAGATCATCACCGGGGTGGTCAGTCCGAGCGTGATGGCCTCGAGGCAGAGGATCGCGGCACACATGCCACGGCGCGGGGAGCGACCCGCGGCGGCCGGTGCCGGCGTCGGCTGCTCGCTCATGCGCGGTCCCTCGGGCGGGTGAGCATCGTGCGCGCCTCACCCACGGTCACCACCGAACCGGTCACGAGGACGGCGCCGGCGCCCAGCGGGTTGCCGAACGCCTCGCCGGCCTCGGCCAGCGTCATGGCCTGATCCAGGGCTTCGGAGAGGCGGGGCTCGACCGTGACCCGGTCCTCGCCGAAGACGTCTCGGGCCAGCACCGCGAGCTGCTCGGCCGGCATCGCCCGCGGCGTGGAGTTCTGGGTGCAGACGACGTGCGCCAGCTGGGGCTCGAACGCCGCGAGCAGGCCCTCGTGGTCCTTGTCCGCCATCACGCCGATCACGCCGATCAGCGGGGAGAAGGTGAAGGAGTCGTCGATGGCGGCAGCGGCCGCCTCGGCGCCGTGCGGGTTGTGTGCGGCATCCAGGACGACCGTCGGGCTGCGGCGGACGATCTCGAGCCGGCCCGGCGAGGTCACCTCGGCGAACGCGGCCCGGACCAGCTCGTCGTCGAGGACCTCGTCCCCGGCGAACGCCTCGACCGCGGCCAGCGCCACGGCGGCGTTCTGCGCCTGGTGGGCGCCGTAGAGCGGCAGGAAGATCTCCTCGTAGCGACCGCGCAGGCCCTGCAGCGAGATCACCTGGCCACCCACGGCGGGCACCCGGTCGACGACACCGAACTCCATCCCCTCCCGGGCGACGGTGGCGCCGACCTCGGCCGCGCGCGCGAGCAGGATCTCGGCCACCTCGGGCCGCTGGTCGGCCAGCACGGCGAACGATCCGGGCTTGATGATGCCGGCCTTCTCCAGCGCGATGTCGGCCGGCGAGTCGCCGAGGTACTGCGCGTGGTCGACCGCGATCGGCAGCACCACGGCCACCTGGGCGTCGGCCACGTTGGTCGCGTCCCACGAGCCACCCATCCCGACCTCGACGACGGCGACGTCGACCGGGGCGTCGGCGAAGGCGGCGTACGCCATGGCGACGACCGTCTCGAAGAACGACAGCGGGTGCTCCTGGCCGCGGTCCACGAGGTGGGTGTACGGCGCCACGTCGTTGAAGGCGTGGACGAACTCCTCGTCGGTGAGCGGCTCGCCGTCGATCGAGATCCGCTCGGTCATCCGCTGGACGTGGGGGCTGGTGAACCGACCGGTGCGCAGGTCCAGGGCGCGCAGGAGGGTGTCGATCATCCGCGACGTGGAGGTCTTGCCGTTGGTGCCGGTCAGGTGAATGACGGGGTACGACGCCTGCGGGTCGCCGAGCAGCTCGGTGAAGGCGCGGATCCGGTCCAGCGAGGGCTCCAGCCGCGTCTCGGGCCAGCGGGACAGCAGGGCGTCCTCGACTTCGGCGAAGGTCTCGGCGAGGCGGGGGGCTTCGGGGGTCTCAGTCATCTCGCTGCGAGTCTAGGGCGGCGTCCCGTGCCCACGTATTCGCCGGTGGTCAGGGACGGGTGACGCGAAACTCTGCCCGGTTGTCAGAGTCCACGAAGTGCTTCCCGTGGTAGCGAGCCCTGACGACGTACCTGCCGCGCTTGAGCAGGCGAGGGGTCCGGAAGCGCGCGCGTCCGTCGCTGACGACACTGCGCCCGAGAATCGGCGTCTGGTCGCCGCGGGCATTCACGACCTCCCACCTGACGACTCCGTCCACCGCCTCCCGCTGACGCGCGGAGGTGTGGCAGACGACGTACGGGCCACAGTTCATCGGCGTCACACTCGCCCGCAACAACGCACGGGTACCCCGTGGCACCGTCGACGGCACATGGAGGCTGATGACCGCTGGCGGCCCGGGAGGCGTGACGGGCCGGAACGAGACCGTGACAGAAACTGGAACGCGTTCTACCGTGAGCGCCATGACTGACCTGCACGAGAGGTTCCAGCGACTCCGGACCTCCGACTCCCCCTCCCCCGTCGAGCTCGACGCGCTCTGGGCGGACCTGACCCCAGTCGGCGTCGAGGAGGTCCTCGGCGCCTGGCGCGGGGGCGACTTCGCCACCGGGCACCCGGCCAGCGCGGTCCTCACGCAGGTGCGCTGGCACGGGAAGACGTTCCACTCCGCGCTCGACGCCCAGCCGCTGATCTGCGTCGGCGACGACGGCGAGCACTACTCCAACCTGAAGGCCGGCGGCGGCGGCGAGGCCTCGCTGTGGCCGGTCGAGTTCCGGGACGAGACCACGGCGACGATGGTCTACGACCGGATGCCGGTGTTCGACCACTTCAAGAAGGTCGACGACGACACGCTGATGGGGATCATGAACGGCAAGCTGGAGAGCGCCTTCGGCATCTCCGACCTCTACTACTTCTGGCTGGAGCGCGAGGCGTGAGGACCACCGTCGCGATCGTCAACGAGCAGGGCCAGGACTTCACCTTCGACGAGGTGGAGATCGACGGACCCCGAGCCGACGAGGTGCTGGTCCGCATCGTCGCCACCGGCCTGTGCCACACCGACATCTCGCTGCGCGACACCCTGCCCCCGGAGATGTTCCCGCGCGTCTTCGGCCACGAGGGCGCCGGCGTCGTGGAGGAGGTCGGCAGCGAGGTCTCCGGCGTCGCGGTCGGCGACCATGTCGTGCTCAGCCTGCGCTCGTGCCGCGCCTGCGCCCGGTGCGAGGCCGGACAGGTCGGCTACTGCGAGAACAGCCTCGTCCTCAACTACATGGGCTTCCGGATGGACGGCTCCACGACCTACTCGCGTGACTCCGGCCCGGTCTACGGCTCGTTCTTCGGCCAGTCCAGCTTCGCCCAGCACGCGATCGCCTCGCAGGACAACATCGTCGTCGTGGACAAGGCCCTGGACCTGGCCCGGCTCGGCCCGTACGGGTGCGGCTTCCAGACCGGTGCGGGCGCGGTGCTGAACGTGCTGCAGTCCGGCCCCGTCGACAGCCTGGTCGTGTACGGCGTGGGCGCCGTCGGACTGGCCGCCATCGCCGCCGCGTCCGGTCAGGGAGTCGGCACGATCGTGGCGGTCGACCTGATGGCGAGCCGCCTCGAGGCCGCGGCGTCGTACGGCGCCCACCCGGTCGACCCGGCCGGTCTGGGCGGGGTGTCGGTCGTGGACCGGGTCAAGGAGCTCACCGGGGGTGGTGCGACAGGCGCGATCGACACCACCGCCGTCCCCGCGGTCATCAAGCAGGCCGCCCAGTCCCTGGCGGTCCGCGGCCAGCTCGTGATCCTCGGGCTGGGCGCGGAGGAGTTCCCGGTCGACGCCATCGACCTCATGCAGAACGGGAAGGTGATCCGGGGCTCGGTCGAGGGCGACTCCGACCCGCTGGAGATGGTGCCCCGCCTGCTCCGGCTGAGCGCGGAGGGGAAGTTCGACGTCGACGCGCTGGTCACGCCGTACCCCTTCACCCAGATCAGCTCCGCCATCGACGACGTGGTCGCCGGGCGGGTGGTCAAGCCGGTGCTGGTGTGGTGACCGCCAGGTTCGCCATGTCCACCACCGGCCGGAAGCCGATCGCCTGGTAGATCTTGTTCGAGGTGGGGTTCGCCTGGTCGGTGAACAGGCAGACCCGCACCCCGGCCGCGACCAGCTCGCGCGACACCCCGGCGACACCGGCGCTCGCGAAGCCGCGACCACGGTGTTCCTTCGGCGTGTACACCGGGCCGACCCGGGCGACGCCGAAGCTCGGGGGGTTGGCGGCGGTCAGGTGCACGCACTCCCCCGACTCGTCCTCCCAGAACCAGATCCTGCCCGCCGCGATCCGGGCGGCCATCTCCTCGCGGGTGTGGTGCTCGCCCATGAACGACTCACCGACCCGGCCGGCCTGCTCGGCGGCGTCGGCCGAGAACGCCCCGAACCACGCGAGCGCGAGATCGGTGTCGTCGTCGGTCGCCGCCCGCAGCCGGCCCGGGACCGGCGCCGGCTCGACCAGGTCGCCCAGCTCGAAGAGGCGGGTGTGCTCCCACACCGACGCCGCTCCCCCGACCAGCAGGGCCGTCTCGTCCGCCAGCGCCTGCGCGGCCGGCAGCGCACCGTTCACGCCCCCGACCACCTCGCCCCGGGCGTGCAGGGTCCGGGCGAGCGCCCGCGCGCCGGCGTCCGGCATCGGCAGCACGAAGAGCGGGTACGGCGCGAAGGGCGCCGTCCGCATCGCCACCCCGACGACCTCTGCCCCCTCGCGCACCACGGCCCACCAGCGTGGGTGGTCGGGAGCGGGAAGGCCCCGGGCGATCTCGGCCTGGGCCCGGTGGGTGACCGACGAGACGACGGTCGTCAGCACCGGGTCGTGGGCGAGATGCGCCTCGGCGGCAGCCAGGAAGACCGCCGGGTCCTCGGTGATCTCGACCGCGAGGTCCCCGCTGTGCCCGTCGCCCGTCATGGCGAAAGGTTAGGGAGTACGGGGTGCCTGCACACAACCGGTTTCATGAGGTCGGTCACCTCCGCCTAGGATTTCGCCATGACCGAGACCCCGCAGCCTCAGGCCCCCGACGCGACGAGCACCGACCAGCGTGCCGTCGTCGTACCGGACAAGCCTGCTCTCGAGGGTCTCGAGGCCACCTGGAGCCAGCAGTGGAAGGCCGACGACACCTACGCCTTCGACCGCACCCAGCCGCGCGAGAACGTCTACTCGATCGACACCCCGCCGCCGACCGTGAGCGGCAGCCTGCACGTCGGGCACGTCTTCTCCTACACGCACACCGACCTGATCGCCCGCTTCCAGCGGATGCGTGGCAAGTCCGTGTTCTACCCGATGGGCTGGGACGACAACGGGCTGCCGACCGAGCGGCGGGTCCAGAACTACTTCGGTGTCCGCTGCGACCCGAGCCTGCCCTACGAGGCGGACTTCACCCCGCCCGAGAAGCCGGACGCGAAGAAGCAGGTGCCGATCAGCCGGCCCAACTTCATCGAGCTCTGCGAGCGGCTGGTCGAGCAGGACGAGGAGATCTTCGAGAGCCTGTGGCGCACGCTCGGGCTGTCGGTGGACTGGAAGCAGCACTACACGACCATCGGGTCGAAGGCCCAGACGGTCAGCCAGCGCGCCTTCCTGCGCAACTTCGCCCGGGGCGAGGCCTATCTCCACGACGCGCCGACCCTGTGGGACGTCACCTTCCAGACGGCGGTCGCCCAGGCCGAGCTCGAGGCGCGCGAGTACGCCGGCCACTACCACCGGGTCGCCTTCCATGCTGGTGCGGGAGGCCCCGACGGTCCTCGCAGGATCCACATCGAGACCACCCGGCCCGAGCTGATCCCGAGCGTGGTCGCGCTGATCGCGCACCCCGACGACGAGCGCTACCAGCCGTTGTTCGGGACCACGGTCACCAGCCCGGTCTTCGGCGTCGAGATCCCGGTGCTGGCCCACCCGCTCGCGGAGATGGACAAGGGCGCGGGCATCGCCATGTGCTGCACGTTCGGCGACCTGACCGACGTCACCTGGTGGCGCGAGCTCGACCTGCCGGTGCGCACGCTCCTCGGCCGCGACGGCCGGATGTCCCGCGAGACGCCCGAGTGGCTCGCGAGCGAGCAGGCTGCAGCGGCGTACGAGGACCTCAAGGGCAAGACCGCGTTCTCGGCCCGTGAGGCCGTCGTGGCGAAGTTGCGCGAGACCGGCGACCTCGAGGGTGAGCCCACCCCCACGCAGCGGATGACGAACTTCTACGAGAAGGGCGACAAGCCGCTCGAGATCGTCGCCACCCGCCAGTGGTACATCCGCAACGGCGGGCGCGACGCCGCCCTGCGCACCGAGATGCTCGAGCGGGGCGCCGAGGTCGAGTGGTTCCCGCCGCACATGAAGCACCGCTACGACAACTGGGTCGGCGGTCTCAACGGCGACTGGCTGATCTCGCGCCAGCGGTTCTTCGGCATCCCGTTCCCGGTCTGGTACCCCCTCGACGCCGACGGCGAGCCCGACTACGAGCACCCGCTGCTCCCCCGCGAGGAGGAGCTGCCGATCGACCCGTCGACGCGCGCCCCGCAGGGCTACGGCGAGGACCAGCGCGGCAAGCCCGGCGGCTTCGTCGGCGACCCGGACGTGATGGACACCTGGGCGACCTCCTCGCTCACGCCCCAGATCGCGGGCGGCTGGGAGTCCGACGACGACCTGTGGCAGCGGGTCTTCCCGATGGACCTGTGCACCCAGGCCCACGACATCATCCGCACCTGGCTGTTCTCCCGCGTGGTCCGCGCCCACTACGAGAACCACGCGGCGCCGTGGAGCCACGCGCTCATCTCCGGGTTCATCCTCGACCCCGACCGCAAGAAGATGTCGAAGTCCAAGGGCAACGCGGTGGTCCCGACCGACGTGCTGGAGAAGTACGGCGCGGATGCCGTGCGCTGGCGCGCCGCGATGGCGCGACCCGGTCTCGACTCGCCCTTCGACGAGAGCCAGATGAAGGTCGGCCGCCGGCTGGCGATGAAGGTCCTGAACGCCTCGAAGTTCGTCCTCGGCGGCGTCGGCGCGAGCGCCCTCAACCACTTCGAGGTCTCCGAGCCGATCGACTGCGCGCTGCTCGGCCGGCTGGAGCAGGTCCTCACCCGGTCGACGGAGGCGTTCGAGGCCTACGACTACACCACCGCGCTCGAGACGGTCGAGAAGTTCTTCTGGGAGTTCTGCGACGACTACCTCGAGCTGGTCAAGGAGCGGGCGTACGCCGAGGACGGCGGCGCGGCCACCGCGTCGGCACGGGCGACCCTGGCGATCGCGCTGCAGGTCCAGCTGCGCCTGCTGGCCCCCTTCCTGCCCTACGTGACCGAGGAGGTCTGGTCCTGGTGGCAGGAGGGCTCGATCCACCGGGCCAGCTGGCCCACCGCCCTCGAGCTCGGTGCGGCGGCCGCGGCCGACCCGGCCATGGTCGACGCCGTCGCCGCTGCCCTGGTCGGGATCCGGGGCGCGAAGTCGAAGGCCAAGGTCTCGATGCGGGCCGAGCTGTCCCGGGTCGAGATCTCCGGACCCGAGGCCCTGGTCCGCGCCGCCGAGGCGGCGGCGGACGACCTGCGCCGCAGCGGCAAGATCACGGGCGACCTGGTCTTCACCGCCACCGGTGAGGCGTCCGGCGAGCTCGTCGTCGCCGCCGAGCTGGCGCCGCAGGCGGACTGACCCGGCTCAGCGCCGGTGACCCCACCCGTGGCCTCGCAGGCCACGGGTGGTGCGGTCATCGCCCCGCTCATGGCTCCGGTGATGGCCCCGGTCATGACCTCGGTGATGACCTCGGCCGGAGTGGGCAGGGTGACGGTCCCGCCCACGCAGGGACACGTGGTGGGCGCGCTCGCGGCCCTGCCCACGGTGGACACCGTGGTCGCGGCCCGCGCCGTGACCAGCGCCACGTGATCCGTGGGCCTCGGGATCTCCCTGGGCGTGCGGCTGGCGCCCGGCGTGCTGCCCCCTGTGCTGGCCGGCGTGCTGGACGGTGTCGTGCCCGGACGCCTGCTCGGACGCTGCCCTGCTCGGGGCGGGCCGGGCGGCCGGTCGAGCAACCGGGGCCGCCACCAGCGGCCGGACGACCGGTGGTTGCGCCGCGGTGTGGCCCGGCCCGTCGAGCAGCTCGGGGACGAACGCGACACCGGCCACGACCTCGGCCGCTCCGGCACGCAGCATCGCCACGACCGCCTCGCTGCGGAGCGCGTTGACCATGATCACCCCACAGGCGAGCGCGACGATGACGAACGCCATCAACGGACGCTTGTGGTCGTGGCTCACGACAGGGCCTTCCTGGCCAGGGTACGGATCGGCGGTGGGGCCCGAGTGTCGCGTGTGGCCGGCCAGATCCGCCAATCCCGAGGGCCAAATGGCCCGATCGGACTACGGTCCCTGACCCGATCGGGTCAGGGCCTGGTGTCGATCGGTCAGGCGGACTTCTTCTTCTTCGCCTCGGACTCGCGCGGGATCAGCGTCGGTGCGACGTCGTCGGTGACGACCTCTCCGGTGACGATCACCTTGGCGACGTCGGCGCGCGAGGGCACGTCGAACATCACGTGGAGGAGGACCTCCTCGATGATGGCGCGCAGCCCGCGGGCACCGGTCCCCCGCTCCATCGCCTTGTCGGCGATGGCGGAGATGGCCTCGGGGGTGAACTCCAGGTCGACGCCGTCGAGCTCGAAGAGCTTCTGGTACTGCTTCACGAGTGCGTTGCGGGGCTCGGTGAGGATCTGGACCAGGGCCTCGTTGTCGAGCTTGGTCACGCTCGTGATGAGGGGGAGCCGGCCGATGAACTCGGGGATCAGGCCGAACTTGGTGAGGTCCTCGGGACGCACCAGGGCCAGCAGGTCCTCGGCCTCGCGCTCGGCGGCGCCGCGGATGTCGGCGGTGAAACCGAGGGTCTTCTTGCCGACCCGCTGCTCGATGATGTGCTCGAGGCCGGAGAAGGCCCCGCCCACGACGAACAGGATGTTGGTCGTGTCGATCTGGATGAACTCCTGGTGGGGGTGCTTGCGTCCCCCCTGCGGCGGCACCGAGGCCGTGGTGCCCTCGATGATCTTGAGCAACGCCTGCTGGACACCTTCGCCGGAGACGTCCCGGGTGATCGAGGGGTTCTCCGCCTTGCGGGCCACCTTGTCGATCTCGTCGATGTAGATGATCCCGGTCTCGGCCTTCTTGACGTCGTAGTCGGCAGCCTGGATCAGCTTGAGGAGGATGTTCTCGACGTCCTCGCCGACGTAGCCGGCCTCGGTCAGCGCCGTGGCGTCGGCGATGGCGAAGGGCACGTTGAGCATCCGCGCCAGGGTCTGGGCGAGGTAGGTCTTGCCGCAGCCGGTCGGTCCGATCACGAGGATGTTCGACTTCGCGACCTCGACGACCTCCTCCTTGCTGTGCTTGCCCGCGATGGGCTGGAGGCCTGCCTGGACCCGCTTGTAGTGGTTGTAGACCGCCACCGCGAGCGACTTCTTGGCGTGCTCCTGGCCGATGACGTAGGAGTTGAGGAACTCGAAGATCTCCTTGGGCTTGGGCAGCTCGTCGAGGCTGACCTCGGTGCCCTCGCTCAGCTCTTCCTCGATGATCTCGTTGCAGAGGTCGATGCACTCGTCACAGATGTAGACACCCGGACCGGCGATCAGCTTCTTGACCTGCTTCTGGCTCTTCCCACAGAAGGAACACTTCAGCAGGTCGCCTCCGTCACCGATACGTGCCACGGGCGGTCATCCTCCGGATTCGGCCGGCGGCTGTTGGTGCCGGCAGTCGTACGTCGAGCGGGCTGGTCAGGTGCGGGTCGAGCGCGGTGCAAACCACTCGACGGTACCCTGTGCCGCCCCCCGATGGGGGCGGACACGAGGAACGCGTCAAGGGCAGATCATGAGGTCACCCCGCAACAGCGGGCGTGCCCTTCAGCGACTCCAGAACGGCATCGATCAGGCCGTACTCGACCGCCTGCTCGGCGGTCAGGATCTTGTCGCGCTCGATGTCGTGGCTGACCTGTTCGAGGCTGCGACCGCTGTGGTCGCTGATCATCTTCTCGAGGAGCTCACGCATGCGCAGGATCTCGTTGGCCTGGATCTCGATGTCCGAGGTCTGGCCGAAGGTGCCCTCGGTGTAGGGCTGGTGGATGAGGATCCGGCTGTTGGGCAGCGCGAGACGCTTGCCGGGGGTGCCGGCACCCAGCAGGATCGCCGCCGCCGAGGCCGCCTGGCCCAGGCACACGGTCTGCACGTCCGGCTTGATGAACCGCATCGTGTCGTAGATCGCCGTGAGCGCCGTGAACGAGCCACCGGGCGAGTTGATGTAGATGCTGATGTCCTGGTCGGGGTTCATCGACTGCAGGCAGAGCAGCTGGGCGATGACGGCGTTGGCGACGTCGTCGGAGATCGGCGTGCCGAGGTAGATGATGCGCTCCTCGAACAGCTTGCCGTAGGGGTCGATCCGACGGAAGCCGTAGGACGTGCGCTCTTCCCACTGCGGGATGTAGTAGTTCATGTTCAGTCCTTCTGGTGGGCCGGGCGGCCGTCGTCGGCGGCTTCGCGGGCGCTCGTGATGACCTGGTCGACGAGGCCGTAGGCCAGGGCCTGCTCAGCGGTGAACCATCGGTCGCGGTCGGCGTCGGCCTCGACCTGCTCGACCGTCTGGCCGGTGTGCTGGGCGATGAGCTCGAGCAGGACCTTCTTGATGTGCAGCGACTGCTGCGCCTGGATCTTGATGTCGGAGGCCGAGCCACCCATGCCGGAGGACGGCTGGTGCATCATGATCCGCGCGTGCGGCAGGGCGTAGCGCTTGCCCTTGGTGCCGGCGCAGAGCAGGAACTGGCCCATCGAGGCCGCGAGGCCCATGCCGACGGTGGCGACGTCGTTGGGGATGTAGTTCATCGTGTCGTAGATCGCCATGCCGGCATCCACCGAGCCACCGGGGCTGTTGATGTGCAGGAAGATGTCGGCCTCGGGGTCCTCCGCCGAGAGCAGCAGCAGCTGGGCGCAGATCGCGTTGGCGTTCTGGTCGCGCACCTCGGAGCCGAGGAAGATGATCCGCTCGCGCAGCAGGCGCTGGTAGATGTGGTCGTCGAGGACGTTGAAGCCCGCTCCCCCGTTCATCTGGGAGCCGTTCAACTCGGTCGAGAGCGAGGGGCTGGAAGTCTGGGTCACGCTGCGACCCTAGCCCGTGGCAACGACAGTTCCACTGCCAATCCCCCGCTGTTCGCCGACAGCAGATTTCGGCGGTGGGCCGCCGCTCGTGCTCGCGGCCACGCTGTCGGCGTCAGGGCGCCTCTGCCGCCGCCTTGAGACGCGCGACGGTCTGCCGCATGCCGACCTCGAGCTCGTCGGCGTGGCTCGCGCTGCCTCCGAGCACGGCGGGGGCGAAGAGCCGGCTGAGCAGGGTGAGCTGCTGGGGCACCGGACGGCGGTGCACCACCAGGGTCCCGGTCCCGCCGGCGGCCGCGATCTCCCAGATCCAGCGGGCGCCGCTGGACCTGGTGTCCCAGGCGACGGCCCGGCCGTGCTCGAGCACCGCGAGCACGCTGCGTGTGGGCCACACGGCGCCCTTGCGGCGGTTGATGCCGAGGTACCACTGGCCGACGCGGAGCCCACCAGGCTTCAGCGGCAGCATCGACACCAGCTCGGGGCTCCAGCCGGGCATCCGCGAGAAGTCGGTCAGGAGCTCCCAGACCCGCTCGGGTGGGGCGGCCACGACCGCTTCGGCACGTAGTTCGCGGTCGGCTCCGGTGGGGGTCGTCATCGGCCGATCATGCCAGCCAGCCGCGCAGGGCGCGGTGGACGTCCGGGTGGTTGAGCAGGCCGAAGTGGTCGGTGCGGCCGACGTGCAGGACGTCGGCGCCCGGGAAGAGCTCCGCTCCGTGGCGGTCACGGCCGTACGCCGAGGGCACCCGCACCAGGAGATCGCCCACGACGTGTCCCACGGGGTGGCGGTGCGAAGCGGTCAGCGTGGCGGCGACCAGGCGGTAGCGCGCGTGCGGCAGCGGCGGCACGTCCTCCGCGAGCCCGGTGACCAGGTCGTGCACCCCCAGCGAGCGCCAGTCCAGGATCCGGCCGAACGCGGAGGTCTCGGGGAACCTGGCCATGCCCCGGCTGCCGTGGCCGATGCCGCGGGCGATGGGCGCACCGAGGTGGGGGGTCCCGAGGGTGACCACGTCGGAGACGAGCTCCGTCCAGGGCCGGTCCGCCTCTCCTGCGACCGCGCCGCCCGCCCGCAGGATGAGCCCGCCCATCGAGTGGCCGACCAGCGCGATCCGCGAGACCTCCCCGGGCCAGGCACCGACGAGGCGTTGCATGAGCGCGGACAGGGCCACGCCGTTCTCGCGCAGCGGCAGGCCGGTGTTCGCCCGCAGGAAGACCGGCGTCCACCCCTCCGCCGCGAGCGCCTCGGCGTACGTCGTGCCCACCGCCTCGCGATTCTTGTTCCAGTAGGCCTCGTTCTCACAGAGCCCGTGCAGGAGGACGACGAGCTTGCCGGTGGCCCGGGGGAAGGCCGCGGCGAGGCCGTCCTCATCGAGGCGTACGTCGCGCCCACCGACCCGCACACCCATCTCGATGGCGAGCCGGGGCCGCTCGTGGACCAGCCGGTCGCCGATGAGTCCGTTGATGGCCGAGGAGACGAAGCGGCCGCGCCCGCCGTCCTCGAGACGGGGACCGACGCCGGCACTGGCCACGGCGTCGAGCCCCTTCGAGGCGGCCCGCAGTCCGCCGCCGAGCCCGCCGTAGACCGCGGCGGCGATGCCACGGTGCAGCAGCTCGGGCACCGACGGCGTGCCGTCGGTCCGGCGGCGGACGAGTCCGTGGACCCGGTCCGCCCACGCGAGGTGGGTGTCACGGACCGTGCGCACGACCAGCTCGTCAGCCACCTCGGTGAGCAGGGACAGGGCATCGAGGACGCCGGGTCCCGAGGGAGCCACAGTGCGGCGGGAGGGGCTCATGTGACGAGAATGGAGATACGGGGCACCTGTGTCAACGACATCAGTGCACATTCGTTCACTGACGTGGCCTTCCTCCCGCGAGCAGGCTTGGTGTCAGGCGTCGCGTGTCAGGGGCGGACCGCCTCGATCACGTTGAGCGGAGTCGACGGCGAGTGCACCACCGGACGCTCGAAACCGGCCAGGCCGAGCAGGTCGTCGTACTCCTGCGCCGTGCGCTCCCGGGCGCCGAACAGCACGAGCATGTTCAGGTCGAGCAGGTGCAGGTCCGCCTGCCCGGCGGCCGATCGGGGCGGGGTGGGGTCGAGGACACGTTCGAGCACCCACAGCCGCGAGCCCGGCGCCATCGCGGCATGGACGACGCGCAGGATCCGCAGGCATGCCGCGTCCGGCCAGTCGTGCAGGATGTTGGACAGCACGTAGGCGTCGCCGCCCTCGGGCACCCGGTCGAAGAAGTCGGCGGCCACGATCTCGCACCGTTCGGCCAACCCCGCCGCCGCCATCCGCCGTTCGGCCTCGGTCGCCACGTCGGGACGGTCCGCCACCACGCCGCGCAGCCGGGGCTCCCGGCCGAGCAGGGCCTCCAGCAGGGCGCCGCTGCCGCCGCCCACGTCGACCACGCAACCCACCCCGCTGAGGTCGCAGGCCTCCAGCAGCGTCTCGGCCTGCATGGCGCCGCGCCGCGCCATCGCGGCGTTGAAGATCGCCTCCTGGGCGGGATGGCGGCTCAGCGCCTCCCACATCGAGGTGCCGTTCACCTCCTCGAAGGTGCCGGAGCCCGTGCGGACCGCGTCGGCCAGCCGGCTCCACGCGGCGATGTTGAGCGGCCAGGTCTGCGTCAGTGCGAGGCTGCGCAGCCCGCCCGGATGGTCGCTGCGCAGCAGCGCGCCCCGGCCGGTGAGCAGGTAGCGGCCCGACTCGTCCTCAGCGACCAGGCCGACGTCGGCGAGGGCGCGCAGCAGCCGGACGAGGACGTCGGGGCGAGCGGTGGTCCGCTCGGCGAGTGTCGCGAGATCGTGCGGGGCATCCATCACGTCGGGGAGCCGGAGCTGCACCATGGCGCGCAGGCACATGGCCACCCATCCGCCCTGGACCAGCCGACTCACCGCCAGGACGTCGTCGTCGGGCGCATCGGTCACGGCGCACCTCCCTCGCAGACCTCTCGAGGCTACTCCGGGGAGCGCGCCACGGACGACGACGAAACGGCCCCGCCACCTCAGGGGTGACGGGGCCGTTCGAACGACAGCGGGCGATCAGGCCTCGGTCGGGGCCTCGTCCTCGGCGGCCTCGACCTCTGCGGCCTCGACCTCTGCGTCTGCCTCGGCCTCCGGCTCACCGATGGTGCCGTCGGGGCGCAGGTTCTTCAGCTCGACCACGTTGCCCGAGGCGTCCTTGACGACCGCGGACTCCACGATCGTCGCGAGCGCCTTGCCGCGCAGGATCTCCTGCACGAGGTCGGGGATGTGGTTGTGCTCGAACATGTGGTTCGCGAACTCCTGCGGGTCCTGGTTGGACTGCTGGGCGCGGCGGACCAGGTGCTGGGAGAGCTCGCTCTGGTCGACGCCGAGCTCCTCCTTCTTCGCCACCTCGTCGAGGATGAACTGCGCGGCGACGGCGTCGCGGACGCGGCGGTCGAGGTCGGCCTCGAACTCCTCGACCGTCTGGCCCTCGTCCTCGAGGTACTTGTCCATGGTGATGCCGGCGAAGCCGAGCTGCTGCTCGATGTTCTGGCGGCGGGCGTTGAGCTCGTCGGTGACGATCGACTCGGGCAGCGGGATCTCGACCTTCTCGAGCAGCTGCTCGAGGACCGCGTCACGCGCAGCGGCGGCCTGCTCGAGGCGCTTGCCGCGGCCCAGGCGCTCGCGCACGTCGGCGTTGAGCTCCTCGGCGGTGTCGAACTCGGAGGCCAGCTGGGCGAACTCGTCGTCGAACTCGGGGAGCTCCTGCTCCTGGACCTGGTTCACGGTGACCTCGACCTCGACGTCCTCGCCGAGCAGGTCACCGCCCACCAGCTGGGAGGAGAAGGTCTTGGTCTCGCCGGCCGACATGCCGGTGAGGGCCTCGTCGAGTCCGTCGAGCATGCCGCCGCGACCGACCTGGTAGGACATGCCCGCGACCTCGGCGCCCTCGAGCACCTCGCCGTCGCGGGAGGCCTTGAGGTCGAGCACGACGAAGTCGCCGTCGGCCGCGGCCCGCTCCACGTCGTTGAGCGTCGCGAAGCGCTCACGCAGCGCCTGCACCTGCTCCTCGACGTCGGCGTCGCTGATCTCGATGTCCTCGACCTCGGCCTCGATGCCCTCGTAGGCAGGCAGCGTGATCTCGGGACGGATGTCCACCTCGGCGGTGAACTCCAGGGTCTCGTTGTCCTCGAACTTCGTGACCTCGATCTCCGGCTGGGTCAGCGGCTGGAGCGAGTTCTCCTCGAGCGCCTCGACGTACTTCTTGGGAAGGACGTCGTTGATCGCCTCGTCGAGCACAGCACCGCGGCCGACCTGGCGGTCGATGACGGCCGGGGGCACCTTGCCGCGGCGGAAGCCGGGGATGTTGATCTGCTGGGCAATCTTCTTGTACGCCGCGTCGAGGCTCGGCTTGAGCTCCTCGAAGGGCACCTCGACGGTCAGCTTGGCCCGAGTCGGGCTCAAGGTCTCGACGGCGCTCTTCACAGGTGGTCTCCTCTGTCTGGTTCGGTGGTCGATCTACGTCGGGGCGACAGGACTCGAACCTGCGATCTCCTGCTCCCAAAGCAGGCGCGCTAGCCACTACGCTACGCCCCGCCAAGTGGGATCCGGCGGTCGCCGGACCCTGCTTGGAGCGGATGACGGGAATCGAACCCGCGTAATCAGTTTGGAAGACTGGAGCTCTACCATTGAGCTACATCCGCGCGCACTAAATTGCGGGTGTCATCGTGCCACACGGGGACCACTCCTCCCCAACCGAGGCGTCCGCGGTGGACCGGCGGCCGACGCCGGGTGTCGGCGCAGGCGTCAGCGCCGGTGCACCAGGAACAGGGCCCGGTCGTCGTTGCGCGACCCGAGGGCGTCGACCAGCCGGGCCGCTCCGCCGTCGAAGTTCCCACGCAGCAGCCGCTCGGCCTGGCCCAGCATCCGGTCGATGCCGAGACCGATGTCGCGGGTCGGCGTCTCCACCATGCCGTCGGTGTAGAGCAGCAGGGCGTCCCCCCGGCGCAGCACGCCGGACACGCTCGGGAACTCGGTGTGCTCGATCAGGCCGAGCACCGGCCCCTCGGTCTCGAGGACCGACCAGCGCCCCGTTCCCGCGCTCAGGTGCACGCCCGGCGGGTGGCCGGCGGTCCGGAGCTCGAACCGGCCGTCGGTCAGGTCCAGGGACAGATGGATCGCGGTGGCGAAGCCCTCGGCCCAGTCCTGGCGCAGGAGGTAGTCGTTGGCGGCGGGCAGGAAGTCGGCCGGCGCCAGGGCTGTCAGCAGGCCGCCGAAGGCACCCGAGAGCAGCAGGGCACGGGTGCCGGCCTGCTCGCCCTTGCCCGAGACGTCCACCACGACCACGTCGACCCGGCCACCGGCAGGTGCGCTGGCCACGATGAAGTCGCCGGCGAACGGCGTGCCGCCGGCCGAGCGCAGCGCGGACTCGGCGTACCAGCCTGCGGGCAGCTGCGGGACCCCGCCCTGGCCGAGGATCCGGTCACGAAGGTCGACGAACATCGACTCACCGAGCACCCCGGCCACGCCCAGCCGGGAGCGCCGGAACGACGTCAGCAGGATGATGAAGCTCAACAGGAACAGGATCGCCACGGCGACGACGGTCCGCGTCGTCACCTCCGGCTGACGGGTCAGCGCCAGCATCAGCATGACCAGGTTGAAGACGACGAACCACGGCAGCTGGCGGGGCCCCATCAACAGGCTGCCGAGCATCAGCGGGATCACGAGCGCGGTGAGCGGCACGTTCTCGGGCCAGGCCAGCATGGCGCCCGCGACCAGGACGGCGATGGCACCCAGCCAGACCAGCAGCCGGACCTCGGGCGAGGCGTTCCTGCGCCGCAGGTAGTTGCTGCGGGCTCGCCGGAACCCGTTGGTCACGGCAGGCCGGGCCGGCTCGCGGAGAGCGGTCATGGTCGTCGTTCCTCGGTCTCGGGTGCGGATCACTGTACGGCGCGGGAGCGGAACCGGGGCTGGCATTGCGGACACCAGAACAGGTTTCTGCCCAGCAGCACCTCGGTACGCACGGCGCTGCCGCAGACGTGGCAGGCCTGCCCGGTGCGGCGGTAGACGTAGACCTCGCCGCCGTGGTCGTCGACCCGGGTCGGGCGCCCCATCGCCTCCGGGGTGTGCTCCGGACGGACGGTGTCGATCCGGCCGGTGCGCACGCCTTCGGCCATCAGCTCGACGAGGTCGGCCCACATCGCCGTGAACTGGCCGACCCGCAGCGTGTTGCCGGGCCGCAGGGGGTGCATCCGGTGCCGGAACAGCAGCTCGGCGCGGTAGACGTTGCCGACGCCGGCGAGCACGGTCTGGTCCATGAGCAGCCCGCCCACCGGAGCGCGGCTGCGCCGGATCCTCTCCCAGGCGCGCACCGGGTCCGCGTCCGGCCGGATCGGGTCCGGCCCGGACCGGAGCACGACGGCGTCGCGCTGCCCGGTGGTGACCAGCTCGCAGGTGGTCGCGCCGCGGAGGTCGGCGTACGACGTGGTCTCGCCCTTCGCGACCAACCTCAGCCGGACCTGTCCGACCGGGACAGGCACCTCGGGCACCGACCGGTGGACGTCGAACTTCCCGTAGAGCCCGAGGTGGACGTGGACGAACCGCTCGGCCGGGAAGCGGATGAAGAGGTGCTTGCCCCAAGCCTCGGCGCCCTCCAGGACGGTCCCGTCCACGAGCGCCGCCGAGTCGGCGAAGCGCCCCTGCGGGCTCCCGACCCGGACCAGTCGTCCACCGAAGGTCGTCGACAGCTCACCCGCGAGCCGGTGGAGGGTGTGACCCTCAGGCATCGCCCGCAGGGCCGGCCAGGGCCGAGGCCGGGAGCGGGGGCAGCTCGCGCGAGGTCTCGTACGACGCGAGCTGGCCGATGCGGCGCACGTGCCGCTCGTCGCCGGGGAACGGGGTGGACAGGAAGACCTCGACGAAGCGGGTCATGTCCTCGAGCGAGTGCATCCGACCACCGACGGAGACCACGTTGGAGTCGTTGTGCTCGCGGGCCAGGACGGCCGTCTCCTCGGACCAGACGAGCGCGGAGCGGACGCCGACAACCTTGTTGGCGGCGATCTGCTCGCCGTTGCCGGAGCCTCCGATGACGACGCCGAGGCTGTCCATGCCCTCCTCACGGTCGGCGGCCACACCCTCGGCGGCCCGCAGGCAGAAGACGGGGTAGTCGTCGAGGGCGTCGTAGACGAACGGGCCGTGGTCGACGGGCTCGTAGCCGTGGTCGGCGAGCCAGTTGAGGAGGTGGTCCTTCAGGTCGAGGCCGGCATGGTCGGAGCCAAGGTGCACGCGCATGCCCGGATTCTCGCAGAGGCGTTGCTCAGAGGTACATCCGGAGGAACCCGGCGACCTGCCGGGTCAGGGGTTCCGCCTGGGGGAAGACCTGGTCGTGGCGCCAGAAGCCGTGGACCTGGCCGAGGTAACGGGTCCCGACCACCTCGACCCCGACCTCGGCCAGCTCGGCGGCGAGCCGCTCCCCCTCGTCGCGCAGCGGGTCGTGCTCGGCGGTGACGACCAGGGTCGGCGGGAGGGTGTGCAGGCGCTCGGACAGCAGGGGCGCGAGGTCCGGGTCGGTGCGGTCGGCCGCGGTGGCGGCGTACTGCTGCCAGTACCACTCGCCCTCGGCGGCATCCATCCCGTGCGCCTCGGTGCGGTAGGACTCGCCGGCGCCCCCCGGGTCGAGGAACGGGTAGATCAGCGCGACCGCGGCGAAGCGTCCGGGGTTGCGCAGGGAAGCGACCAGCGCGAGGTTCGCCCCGGCGCTGTCTCCGTGGACGAACGTCGGTCCGCTGAGGCCCTGGTCCGCGGCGTTCGCGTCGAGCCAGCGGACGACGGTGTCGAGGTCCTCGACGGCCGCCGGGAACCGGTGCTCGGGCGGACGGCGGTAGTCGACGCTGAGCACCGCCATGCCGCAACGGTTCGCGAGCCGCCGCGACGGCGCGTCGTACACGTCGATGTCGTGGAACACGAAGCCGCCGCCGTGCGCCAGCACGACGGTCGCGTCGGCGCCGTCCGGGACGTAGAGACGGCAACGCACTCCGTCGGCGTCGACGTCGCGGACCCGGTCGACCTCCTCCCTCGGCAGGGCCGCAGCCAGGGCGCGGGCGTTCGCCCGGTCGGCCGCGATGTCGAACGCCGGGTCGTGGACGGGCAGAGCGTCCGCCGCCGCCTCGAGCGCGACGCGGGCCTGCGGGCTGAGCACTGGGTGGTACCGCGCGTCAGCGGGCCATGAGCGCGTCGAGGCCGACCGCGATGGCAGCAGCCACGCGGAAGTCCACGCGCGGGTCGGGGACGTGCACGGTGTACTTGTCCCGCACCGAGCCCTGGCGCTCGATGGCCAGCAGCGGCTGGCCCTCAGGGCTGTGGAAGTCGAAGTGGATCGGCAGGAACGGGATGTCGGTGAAGCGCCGCACCAACCCCACCAGCTGGCTGCGTTCCTGGCCGGTGCCGGAGTGGCCGTGGCCCTCCATGTGGAACGTCGAGCGCAGCAGGCTCGCGCCGAAGTCCTTGCGGAAGAAGCCGATCTGCTGTCCGTGCTCGTCGGTGATGTCGTAGCCGGAGTTGAGGTCCATGACCTTGCGCGCCTTGAACGCGAAGACCGGCCGGGTCTTGGTCTGGTCGCTGTAGAACGTGACCTGCTCCTTGAGCGCCATCTTCTTCTGCTCGGCGAGGCCCATCAGCTGCCCGAAGCTGCCGTCCGGGTTCGTGGCGAAGATCTCGTAGCGGTTCGTCATCATGGCGAACTTCTGCTTGACGTAGAACATGGGCAGGTACATCGCGGCCGTCATGGGCCAGACCCTAGCGGCGCACCATGATGATGTGCGCGTCTTCGGATGGACGGTCCTGGGGCTCGTCTTCGTCGACGAGCTGCTTGCCATGGCGGCGTTCGGGGTGTGGGGCTGGCAGGCCACACCCGCGCTGCGCCGACCTCGTGCCCCCTGCGTGATCGTGGAAGTCACGGCGCACCCCGTGCGCCGGAAGCTCCGCGATCAGACGGGTTCGGCGAGCCGGGCGAGCTCCTCGTCCACGACGGAGGTGTCGAGCTTGGTGAAGACCGGGGTCGGCTTCACGACCGTCGTCCCGACGACGATCGGCCGACGCTCCCACGCGGGCGCGGCGGTGTAGTCGCCCGTGATGATGGGGTACGGCGCGCCGCCGTCGAGGTCGTCGGCCTCCTCGAGGTGCGGCATCGGGGCGATGTCGCCCGCGCCGCCGAACGCCCGGTCGACGTCGTTGGCCGCGAACGGCAGGAACGGCGACAGGATCACGTTCAGGTCGGCGACGCACTGCGCCACGACGTGCAGGACCGTCCCCAGCCGCTCCGGGTCCGCCCCAGAATCCGACTTGGCGATCTTCCACGGCTCGGTGTCCGAGACGTACTTGTTGACCTCGCCGACCACGCGCATCGCCTCGCCGATCGCCTGCTTCTGGCGGTGCCGGGCGATCAGGTCGCCGACGGTGGTGAACGCCGCCTCGACGTTCGCCAGCAGCGTCTCGTCCTCCTCGGTGAGCGCCGAGGCGGGCGGGATCTCGCCGAAGTTCTTCGCGATCAGGTTGGCCGTGCGGTTGACCAGGTTGCCCCAGCCCGCGACCAGCTCGTCGTTGGTGCGGCGCACGAACTCCGCCCAGGTGAAGTCGGAGTCCTGGTTCTCCGGGCCGGCAGCGGCCACGAAGTAGCGGAACGCGTCGGGCTGGTAGCGGCTGAGCAGGTCACGCACGTAGATCACGACCCGCTTCGAGGAGGAGAACTTGCGACCCTCCATCGTCAGGAACTCGCTCGAGACCACCTCGGTGGGCAGGTTCAGCTCGCCGTACTCACGCGGCTTGCCGTCCTTGCTGCCCCTGCCGGAGTAGGCCAGCAGCTCGGCCGGCCAGATCTGGCTGTGGAAGGTGATGTTGTCCTTGCCCATGAAGTAGTAGGACAGCGCCTCGGGGTCGTTCCACCACTCGCGCCACGCGTCCGGGTTGCCCGATCGGCGCGCCCACTCGATCGACGCCGACAGGTAGCCGACGACCGCGTCGAACCAGACATAGAGCTTCTTGGTGGGGTTCTCGCGCCAGCCCTCGAGGGGGACGGCGATGCCCCAGTCGATGTCGCGCGTCATCGCCCGCGGCCGGATCTCCTTGAGGATGTTCTGGCTGAAGCGGATCACGTTGGGGCGCCACGTCCCCGACGCCTCGCGCTCGTCCAGCCACTCCCCCAGCGCCTCTGCCAGCGCCGGCAGGTCGAGGAAGAAGTGCTGGGTCTCGACGAACTCCGGCACCTCGCCGTTGATCTTGGAGCGCGGGTCCTTGAGGTCGTGCGGGTCGAGCTGGTTGCCACAGTTGTCGCACTGGTCGCCGCGGGCCCCGTCGTAGCCGCAGATCGGGCAGGTGCCCTCGATGTAGCGGTCCGGCAGGGTGCGGCCGGTCGACGGCGAGATGGCGCCGTACGTCGTCTGCTCGACGAAGTAGCCGTTCTCGTAGACCCCGAGGAACAGCTCCTGCACCACCGCGTGGTGGTTGGGCGTGGTCGTGCGCGTGTAGAGGTCGTAGGTGACCCCCAGCGCGCACAGGTCCTCGGCGATCATGCGGTGGAACTTGTCGGCCAGCTGCTGCGGGCTGACACCGGCCTCGTCGGCGGCGATCAGGATCGGGGTGCCGTGCTCGTCGGTCCCCGAGACCATGAGCACGTCGTGTCCGGCCATCCGCATGTAGCGGGAGAAGACGTCGGAGGGCACACCGAAACCGGCCACGTGGCCGATGTGGCGCGGGCCGTTGGCGTACGGCCAGGCGACGGCGGACAGGACTTTGCTCATGGGGGTGATCCTAGGAGTCAGGAGGGCCACCCCACGAACCGCCTTACGCCTCGGGCCCCAGGACCTCTCCGGCCGCAGCGGCGCCGGGCGCCGGCTCCTTGAGCTCCACGAACAGCACGTGGGTCTCGCTGTCCCCGATGTTCTCGCCGCTGTGCTGCTGCGCGGGGAGCCAGTTGGCGACTCCCGACTCGAGCTCGACGTCGCGAGATGTGGCGCCCGCGACGAGCCGGCGACGGAAGGACGAGAGCGTGAACATCACGCTGTCGGGATGCGCGTGCGGCGTGGTCCGGTCGCCCGGGCGATCGCGATACTCGAGCACGCGCACGCGCTCGTTCTCGAAGACCACGTGGTAGAGGTCGCCGTTGCTGACAGCCGGATCGAGGTCGTACATGCGCACCATCCCTTGTCTTGTCCTGAGGCGGGCGCCGGTCAGCGCCGGCCCACCAGCACGGAACCCCTGAACACGCCGGCGTCGACCAGGCCCCGGCCGAGGTAGCGGACCACGACCCTCCGGTCGCCGGCGCGCAGGTCACGCAGCACGACACTGCGCTCGCCCTCACGCAGCCGGACGGTGCGGGACTGGGTCCCCACCTGCACGGTGATCTTGCCGAGGGGCACGGCTACGCCCGGCGCGCCGATCGCGACCGTGACGGTCGCCCGCAGCCGGCCGCCCACCGCCGTGACGTCGAGCTGCGGAACCGTGTGCACGCGGGTCGCCGCTCCGATGGTCTGGGAGGCCGGCTTGTAGCCCGGGTTGGTCACGTCCACCAGCACCGACATCCGGGCTCCGACGTCGCCCTCGCCCAGGACGTACGCCGGCCCCGTCGCCGCGGCGACCGCGGTCCCGTTGCGGAACCAGGTGTAGCCGGCGGTGGCGGTCGTCGGCTCATAGCCGCCGTTGACGACGCGCAGCTCCTGCCCGAGCCCCGCCACGCCGGCGAGCTCGTAGGGGGTGGTCAGGGTGACCTCGCCGCCCAGCACGGACTCGGTCGGCTCCGAGGAGACGGTCGAGGGCTCGTAGCCCTTGCGGCTGGCGGTGACAGCGGCCGTGATCACGGTCCCGGCATGCTCCGGCTCCAGCGCGAGCGTCCAGTCGGTGGCGCCGTCGAGGGGCTTGCCGTCGGAGAGCCACTGGATCGTCCGCGTCCGCGCGTCCGGTGTCCAGGTCCCCTCCGTGGCGGTGAGGACGGACCCGACCTCGGCGTCGCCGTCGATGGCCGGCTTCTCGGCAGCGGTCATGGTGCCGGGCGCGACCTCGGCGGTCGCCGGCGAGGTGGCCGAGCTCGCGGCGTACCCGGGCTCCCTCGCGGTGACCGCGACCGAGATCTGCTGCCCGACCCTGCCGGGGCCCAGCACGAAGGTCGGCGCGGTGGCCGTGGAGACGGGCACCCCGTCCGCCAGCCACTGGTAGCTGACGGCCGACGTCGCGGGCGACCACGAGCCCGGAGTGGCGGTGAGGGTCTGACCGACCTCCGCGGTGCCGGAGACCGTGGGCACCGTGGTGTTGCGCAGGCCCACGTCGCGGAAGTGGATGAAGCCGCTGGGCCACCCCGTCCCCGACTTCGTGACCCGGCGCCAGTGGAAGTCGCCACCCCAGCTGTCCTCGGAGATCCAGATCTCGCTGCTGGAGATCACGCGCTCGACGTAGGCGACGTGGCCGCTGCTGCCCGCGGGCCTGACGCCTGCGTCCCACCAGGCCACGGCCCCGACCATGGGGGTCAGGTCGGTGATCGAGGACATCGCGTGTCCCCAGTTCTCGGCGTTGCCGCCGCCGGACCAGGGGCGCGTGTTGGGCAGGCCCGCGCGGACCATGCGGTAGGCCACGTAGTTGGTGCAGTTGTGCCCGGTGTACATCCGCCAGTACGACGTCCCGGACGTGCTCTTGTAGCCGTCGTTGGAGTAGCCGGCGTCCTTGCACCCGACGTACCCGGTGCAGATCGCGACGTAGTCGGCCCGGGCGGGAGCCATCGGCACCCCGAGCGCCACGAGGGCGAGCGCGACGAGGAACCCGAGCAGACGCACTCGGGGGCGCGCATGCCCGGGCTCGATGATCACGGGGGGACGCTAGGGCCACCCGTCAAGCGACACGCCGGGGGCTGAACATCTTTATGAACCTGTTACCTGAGTTGCTGCTGTGACCGATGGGCCCTGAGCGGCTCTGGTGACGAGCGGCCGGCCCCCCTCAGAAACGCTCCACGCGGCGCTCCGCGCGGCGCCGGATCACGGGCAGCAGGTCGTAGAGGTCCTGCCCGGGGCAGGCCGTCTCATTGGTGTCGCGGTGGCCGTCGATGACGGGCAACCGGACCCGGGTGCCCTCGGCATAGCGGTCGCTGCCGTGGGAGTAGACCCTCGCCGAGCCGCTCGGGTCGCGGTCGTAGCGATCGAGCTTCCACGACGCCAGGCGCACCACGGCCCGGATCACCTCGTCTCGTGGTCCGGCGTCCTCGAAGTTGCCGATGACCGCGATCCCGGTCGAGGTGTGGTTGAAGCCCAGCGTGTGCGCACCCCGGATCGGCTTGGCCGGGCCACCGGCCCGCCCGACCCAGGACCGGCCGAACCGGTCGACGAGGAAGTTGTAGCCGATGTCGGACCAGCCCAGGTCATGGGTGTGGTAGCGGTACATGCCCCGGATCAGGGCCGGGACGTCGCGGCGTGAGTAGTCGTTGCCGGTGGCGGTGTGGTGGAGGTGCACCTGCTTGATCGTGCGGTTGCGCCGCGGGGCGCTGTTGCGCCAGGTCTCGTCGGCACCCCACGTGCGCCGGGACAGGATCTCCGGCCGCGGCGCCGCCGTCGGCTCGGCGGTCCGGGCAGTGCCGGTGCGCGGCAGGGCCGGGCGGGCCGACGCGGCCCGGTCACCGGCGAGCTCACCCGGATCGATGAGCACGAGCGCGAGGTCACCGGGCCACGCACCCCGGACCGAGACCTGGACCCCGTCGGAGGGACCGACCCACAGCGGCTGCGAGCCGCGGGTGCCGGCACGTCCCTCGCCGCTGCCCTGGTCGGGCACGTCGGTGAGGGCCGGAGCCGGCAGCCAGCGGCCCCAGGCGCCGGCAGTGCGGGTGCGCACGCGCAGGTCAGGATCCGGACCGTGCCAGGTGAACCCGACCATCTCGTACGCCGTGGTGGTGAGCCGCCCCGTCCGGTGCTCCCCCGGGTCGAGCGACGAGCCCGGAGACGGGCTCAGCGACGGGCCCAGCGGAACCGTCAGCGACCCCACCACCGAGCTCGCGTCTCGCTCCAGGCGGAGCAGCGGCGCCGGGCGCGTCGGCCCCGCGACGGCCGTCGGCACGACCACCGTCCCCCCTGCTGCGATCAGCAGGGAGGCGACAGCAGTGCTGCACGCGCGACGTACGGCTGGCACACCCGGATGGTCCATGACGCACCATCATGCGTCACTCCCGTCACGGAGTCGACTCAGCTGAAGTCGAGCTCCCGCGTCCGGCTGCGCTTCAGCTCGAAGAAGTCGGGCTGCGCCGAGAGCACCACACAGGCGTCCCAGATCCGGCCGGCCTCCTCGCCCCGGGGCGCCTTGCTCAGCACCGGGCCGAAGAAGGCCGCACCCTCGAACGCGATCACGGGCGTGCCGACGTCCTCGCCGACCTGGTCCATGCCCAGGCGGTGGGACTTGATGAGGGCGTCGTCGTACTCCTCGGAGTCCATGGCGTCCGCGAGCCCGATCGGCAGGCCGGCCTCGACCAGCGCGGCCTCGACCATGACCCGGTCGGTGCCCTGGCCCTCGAGGTGGATGCGGTTGCCCATCGCGGTGTAGAGCGGCAGCAGCACCTCGTTGCCGTGGGCCTGCTCGGCGGCGATGAGGACACGCACCGGGCCCCAGGCGGACCGCAGCATCTCGCGGTAGCTGTCGGGGACGTCCTTGTCCTGGTTGAGGTAGGCGAGGCTCATCACGTGCCAGCTCATCTCGACGTCGCGCACCTGCTCGACCTCGAGCACCCAGCGGGAGGTGATCCAGGCGAACGGGCACAGGGGGTCGAACCAGAAGTCAGCGTTGGTCTTCGTCATGATCACTCACAACAACCGGACCACGGTCCGGATTCCCGTCAGGCGAGGACGACCAGATCACGCGTGCTGCGACGATCCCCGTGGTCCCCGCTCACGTCCCCGTCATGGGTGACGACCGTTTTCCGGCGGACGTGACCTGAGTGACATGATGCGGCCCATGCCTGGAACAAACCTCACCCGGGACGAGGCCGCCACCCGCGCCGCCCTCCTGGACGTCACGTCGTACTCCATCGACCTGGATCTCACGACCGGCGACAAGACCTTCGGCTCGACCACCACGATCCGCTTCACCTGCACCCAGCCCGGCGCGGAGACCTTCGCCGATCTCGTCGACGCAACCATCCACGAGATCACGCTGAACGGCGAGCCGGTCGACACGGCGGCCTACGCCGACAACCGGATCGCGCTCAGTGGCCTCGCCGCCGACAACGAGCTCGTCGTCCGCGCGGAGTGCACCTACTCCCGCACGGGTGAGGGCCTGCACCGCTTCGTGGACCCGGTCGACGACCGCGTCTACCTGTACTCCCAGTTCGAGGTGCCCGACGCCCGCCGCGTCTACACCACCTTCGAGCAGCCCGACCTCAAGGCGCCGTTCACGTTCAACGTGACCGCACCGTCGCACTGGAAGGTCGTCTCCAACTCCCCCAGCCCCGAGCCGACGGAGCTGGCCGGCGACGGGCAGGGCGGCACGGCGCTGTGGCGCTTCGAGCCGACCAAGCCGATGTCGACGTACATCACCGCTCTCGTCGCGGGTGAGTACCACGAGGTCCAGCACACCTACGCCGGCAAGCACGGCGACATCCCGCTGGGCCACTACTGCCGCCAGTCGCTGGTCGAGCACCTCGACGTGGAGGAGCTCGTCAAGCTCACCGAGCAGGGCTTCGCGTTCTTCGAGCAGGCCTTCGACTACCCCTACCCGTTCGGCAAGTACGACCAGCTCTACGTGCCGGAGTACAACATGGGCGCGATGGAGAACGCCGGCTGCGTGACGCTGCGCGACGAGTACCTCCCCCGCTCCCGCCAGGACCGCTCGTTCTACGAGTTCCGCGCCGAGGTCATCCTCCACGAGATGGCGCACATGTGGTTCGGCGACCTGGTGACGATGCGCTGGTGGGACGACCTCTGGCTGAACGAGTCGTTCGCCGAGTGGGCCTGCTACCACGCGGCCGTCGAGGCGACCGAGTTCACCGAGTCGTGGGTCGGCTTCACCAACGCCCGCAAGAACTGGGCCTACCGCCAGGACCAGCTGCCCAGCACCCACCCGATCGCGGCCGACAACTACGACCTGCAGGCCGTCGAGGTGAACTTCGACGGCATCACCTACGCCAAGGGCGCGTCGGTGCTCAAGCAGCTCGTCGCGTGGGTGGGGCTCGAGAACTTCCTCGAGGGCATCCGCGGCTACTTCAAGGACTTCGCGTTCTCGAACTCCGAGTTCGCCGACCTCCTGGCCGCGCTCGAGAAGTCGTCGGGCCGCGAGCTGGAGTCGTGGGCGCAGGAGTGGCTGCAGACCTCCGGCGTGAACACGCTCACCCCGCAGTTCGAGCTCGCCGCCGACGGCAGCTTCACCTCGTTCGCCGTCCGGCAGACCGCCGCGGCCGACCACCCGACCCTGCGCCGGCACCGCCTCGGCATCGGCCTGTACGACGTGGTCCCGAACACCGAGGGGGTCGACCGCCTCGTGCGTCGCACCTCCCTGGAGATCGACGTCGAGGGCGAGCTGACCGAGGTTGCCGACCTGGTCGGCCAGCGGCAGCCCGCGCTCCTGCTCCTCAACGAGGGCGACCTCGCCTACGCCAAGATCCGCCTCGACGAGCGCTCGCTCGCGACCGTCATCGGTGGCCTCGCCACGCTCGACGACCCGCTGGCGCGCGCCCTGTGCTGGGGTGCCGCGTGGGACATGACCCGCGACGCCGAGATGTCGGCGACCGACTTCGTGACCCTCGTGCTCAGCGCGGTCGGCCAGGAGACCGACGCCTTCGGCGTCAGCCGCATCCCGGGCTACGCCGCCCAGGCGGTCAACACCTTCGCCGCCCCCGAGAACCGCGCCGCCCTCAAGGCCACGTGGGAGCAGGGGCTGCGCGAGCTGCTCATGGACGCCGAGGCAGGCAGCGACCACCAGCTGTCGTTCGCACGGGCCTACGCCGGTGCGGCCCACAGCGACCAGGCGCTGGCCGACCTCGACGGGCTGCTCGACGGCTCGCTGGTCATCGAGGGCCTCGCGATCGACACCGACCTGCGCTGGACGCTGCTGACCGGGCTGGTCAAGGCCGGGCGCGCCGACGCGGACCGGATCGCCGCGGAGCTCGCGCGCGACAACACCATCTCGGGCCAGGAGCACGCTGCCGCCGCCCGGGCCGCCCGCCCCACCGCCGAGGCCAAGGCCGAGGCATGGGTGGACGCGATGGTGCGCGACGACATCCCCAACGAGACCCAGCGCAGCGTGGTGCTGTCGTTCATGGGCTTCGGACAGGAGGAGGTGCTCGCGCCGTACGTCGAGCAGTACCTCGCCGCCGCAGACACCATGTGGGAGGACAAGGGCACCCAACGCGCCTCGACCGCGCTCGAGTTCATGTTCCCGCGTCCGCTGGCCAGCCAGGACCTGCTCGACCGCGTGGACGCCTGGCTGGAGAGCTCGTCGGCCAACCCGGCTGCCAAGCGTTACGTGCGTGAGGGTCGGGCCGACGTGGCCCGGGCGCTCGCCGCCCAGGCCAAGGACGCCCAGAACTGAACCAACCGGGCGCGGCGCGCCTCGCCCTCGACCTGCTGCGTGCCCAGCGGGCGGGCGAGGCCGCGCTGGCCCGGCGACAGGCGACTCGGCTCGACGCCCTGGTGACGCACGCCCGGGCCAGGTCCCGCTACTACCGGCGCCTGTACGGCGGCCTGCCCGCTCACCCCGCGTTGCACGACCTGCCCCCGGTCGCCCGGCCGGACCTGATGGCCTCGTTCGACGACTGGGTCACCGACCCGGGTGTCACCCGAGCCGGTGTCGAGGCCTTCATCGCCGACCCTGCGTTGGTCGGCACCCCCTACCGGGGCGAGTACTACGTCTGCTCGACCTCCGGCACGACCGGCCACCCGGGGTTGCTCGTGCACGATCGTGGCGCCGTCGCGGTCTACCGGGCGCTGACCTACCGCATCGACCTGGCCTGGCTCTCCCCCGGTCAGTGGCTGGGCCTGGGGCGCCGTGGGCTCCGCTGGGCCAGCGTGGTCGGCACCGGTGGCCACTTCGCCGGAGAGGGGTGGATGGAGTCCGAGCGGCGCCGCAGCCGCTGGCGACGGCACGCCTATCGGGTGTTCTCGGTCCAGGAGCCGCTCCCCGTGCTGGTCGCGGCGCTCAACGCCTTCGACCCCGCGATCCTGACCAGCTACCCGAGTGCCCTGGAGCTCCTCGCCGAGGAGCAGGCCGCCGGTCGTCTCCACGTGCGGCCGGTCATCGTCGAGCTCGCCGGCGAGTCCCTCGGTCGCGAGGGCCGCGCCCGGCTGGAGGCGGTCTGGGGACGCGCGGTCCACGACGCGTACGCCGCGTCCGAGTTCAGCCCGCTGGCCGTCGACTGTGCCCACGGCTGGCTGCACGTGAACAGCGACTGGGTGATCCTGGAACCCGTCGAGGCCGACCACAGCCCGACGCCGGCCGGCACGCCCTCCCACACGGTGCTCCTGACGAACCTGGCCAACCGGGTCCAGCCGTTGATCCGCTACGACCTGGGCGACTCGGTCCTCGCCAGACCGGATCCGTGCCCCTGCGGCAGTGCCCTGCCCGCCATCCGGGTCTCCGGCAGACGCGACGACGTCCTGCGCCTGCGCGCAGCGGACGGACGCGAGGTGACAGTGCTCCCCCTCGCCATCGGCTCCGTCGTCGAGGGCCCCTCCGTCCAGCGGAGCCAGATCATCCGGACAGGGCCGACGTCGCTCCGCGTCCGACTGGAGCCGAGACCGGGTGCGGACGCCGAGCAGGCCTGGCGCGAGGTGTCCGCGAGGCTCCGGGCCTACCTGGCCGACCTCGGGCTCACGGACATCGACGTGGTCCACGGCAGCGAGCCGCCCGAGCAGAGCGGCCGGAGCGGCAAGTTCCGGCAGGTCGTCGCCGAGCCCCCGCCAACCAGCCGCTGACCAGCCGCTGAACCAGCGAGGGGGCTACGCGCCTGCGTGCAGTGTGTTCTGCGGCCGGGCGTGGTCGGCGAGCATCGCGATGCCCCGCTTGATCCCGCCCACGAGGTCACCCTCGGCGAAGGCGCTCTGCATCTGCAGGGCAGCGAGCTCGACCTCGGTGTCGGACAGGGTGCGGCGGACGTAGCCGCCCGTCACGATCTCGAGGGCCCGGGCGTGGGAGTCGACCATGATCAAGATGCTGCGCGCCGGTGCGACCAGCGAGTTGTGCAGCTGGGTCGCGAACGCCCGGGGGTCGCCCTCGGCGTGGCCGACGAACAGCGAGAACTCCACCCGGGAGAGCTGCTCGGCCTTGCGGATGGCGGCATCGAGCGCGAACCGCTCGCCGCTGCTGAAGGGGTCACCAGCGGCCACTTGCACCACCGGCCTCGGACTCGTTGCTGTCGGGACCGGCCAGCTCGGAGGTGCCCTTGCGCGGGCCACCGAACCACTGGTTCTCGGCGGAGCTGCCGGGGGCCACCCGCTCGCCGCGCACCATCGCGGGGACGTAGACGGCCAGGGTGATCAGCACGAAGAGCAGGAGCGGGACCCCGCCCAGCAGGAGGATGGCATGCAGGGCGGACACATCGTCCGGCTCGGGGAAGCCCTCCGGGATCTCTGCACTGGCGGGTCCGGCGATGGCGACGACGGTCGCCACAGCGACAAGGACGGCGGCGGTCCGGCGAGCGAGGGTGGCAGTCACGCACAGCAGGATATCGGCTTCCGGCCCCGGTCCTGCCATCGTCCCCGTCGACTGGGTCACACCCTGCCCCGGGGGTGGTCGGGCACCGGTCCCCCGGTGTACATACTGGGGGCCATGTTTGTGCTCCAGACGTCCGACGCCGCGTGCGAATCCGGCCAGCAGATCTGCAGAGCCGCGATGGAGCTCACGGACAATCCCACGGTTGCCCGGATCGCCGACGTGGTCATCGGCAAGCCCCTCGCCCTGCTGGGCCTCGCCCTCCTCGGGATCTTCGCCCGCTGGGCGCTGCACCGGATGGTGGACCGGGTGGTCAGCCGGGCCGAGGAGGGTGTCCTCCCGGACCGGATGAGCCGGATGGGCCACGCCCGGGGCGGCGAGGTGAGCTCGGCCCGGGACATGGTCGTGCGCACCCGACGGGTCCAGCGCGCCCAGACCATGGGCAGCCTGCTCAAGAGCATCGTCACCGGCGTGGTCTTCGCCGTGATCGTGACGATGATGCTGAGCGAGGTCGGGGTGGACATCGCCCCCATCGTGGCCAGCGCCGGGATCATCGGCGTGGCCATCGGCTTCGGCTCACAGACGCTCGTCAAGGACTTCCTGTCCGGCATCTTCATGATCTTCGAGGACCAGTACGGCGTGGGCGACGTGGTCGACCTGGGCGAGGCGAGCGGCACGGTCGAGGCGGTGAGCCTGCGGGTGACCCGGCTCCGCGACGTCAACGGCACCGTCTGGTACGTCCGCAACGGCGAGATCCTGCGCGTCGGCAACATGAGCCAGAACTGGGCCCGCAGCGTCCTGGACGTCAACGTGTCGTTCCACGAGGACCTGGTGAAGGTGCGTGGCGTGCTGCGCGACGTGGCCCACGACCTGTGGGAGGACGACGACTTCAAGGGCCAGATCATCGAGGAGCCCGAGGTCTGGGGCGTGGAGTCGATCACGCCCGAGGGCGTGGTGGTGCGGGTCACCCTCAAGACCGCCCCGATGGAGCAGTGGGGAATCGCGCGCGAGATGCGCGAGCGGATCCTGGCCCGCTTCGCCTACGAGGGCATCGAGATCCCGATCCCCCAACGCATGGTGTGGCACCGCGACGAGCCGGCCGCTGCCTCCCCGGCAGCCGAGCCGGAGGGCGCCCCTGCCGACGCCTGACCGACCGGCCCGAGACGCAGCTGAGCCGGGTCCCCGTGACGGGGACCCGGCTCAGGTGCGTACCGAGGCTGGAGCGTCAGGCCAGCGAGGCGTCCAGCGTGATCGTGGTACCGGTCAGGGCCTGGCTGACCGGGCAGCCGACCTTGGCGGCCTCCGCGGCCTCGACGAAGTCCTCGTTGCTCATGCCGTCGACGACGCCGCGCACGGTGAGCTTGATGCCGGTGATGCCGGTGCCCGGCGTGAACTCGACCTCGGCGCTCGTGTCGAGCGACGTCGGTGCGGAGCCTGCCTTGGCGAGTCCGTTGGAGAGCGCCATCGAGAAGCACGACGAGTGCGCCGCGGCGATCAGCTCCTCGGGGCTGGTCTTGCCGTTGGGCTCCTCGGCGCGGGCGGGCCACGAGACGTCGTACGTGCCGAGGCCGGACGAATCCAGGGTCACCTTGCCGGCGCCCTCGAAGAGGCTGCCTTCCCAGTGAGTCGTCGCCTTGCGGGTGGTTGCCATCTGCAGATCACTCCTTGTGGGTTGGAACTCTCGGTGCGAGTGTTCCACGCCGGTGTCGAGTCGCTTCTGGGGTCTCGGCAGAATGGGGCGCGTGACCACGTTCTACGACGAAATCGGCGGCTTCGAGACGATGCGGAGGATCGTCGCGAAGTTCTACGAGGGCGTCGCCGGGGACGAGGTGCTCCGGCCGTTGTATCCCGAGGAGGACCTCGGTCCGGCCGAGGAGCGCTTCCTGCTGTTCCTCGTGCAGTACTGGGGCGGCCCCACGACCTACGGCGAGACCCGCGGTCACCCGCGGCTGCGGATGCGGCACGCACCGTTCGCGGTGACACCGGAGGCCAAGGACCACTGGCTGCAGCACTTCCGGGAGGGGCTCGACGAGGTGGAGCTGACCCCCGAGCAGGACGCGCAGTTCTGGGACTACGTCACCCATGCGGCGCAGTTCATGGTCAACACCCTGGAGTGAGCCCGGATCGATCCGAGAAAGTTTCGGACTCCGTGTAACAACCGACGCACCTCGCGACAAGTAACGGATGACCAGGCGCCCCCCGCCGCTTCGACACGAGGAGTCATCCCCCATGCGCAGGACCACGCTCGCCCGCACCATCGCCGCTGCAGCAGCCGTCGCCGCCGTCACCTCCGTGGGAGCGGCCTACGCCACCGGCGGCGCCCCGGCCCCCGAGGAGAGCGGCACCACGACAGTGGTCAACAAGTCCGGTCACGAGGTCGACGAGCACGCGGCCCAGGGCCAGCAGCGCGCTGCCGACGCCCGGGCGAAGCACGAGACCTCCGAGGAGCCGGCCGACGAGCCGACCGAGGAGCCGACCGAGGAGCCGACCACGGACGGCTCGGACGACGCCGCGGACGTCGAGGACGCTGCGGACTCCGAGGAGCAGGGGTCGGAGAGCGAGACCACCGGCCAGTCCGGCGACGAGCACCCGGGCACGACGCCGGACGAGCACGCCGGCGACCACCCGAACGAGCACGCCTCCGAACACGGCGACCACACCGACGACCTCGGTGACGACGTCGAGGGCGACGACACAGCCGACGACCAGGGCGACGACGAGCAGGGCGACGACGAGCAGGCGGACGACCAGAGCGACCAGGGCGACGACGAGCAGGCTGACGACGCCGACGACCAGGGCGAGGACGAGGGCGGCCAGAGCGGCGCCCACGACCACTGAGCCCCTGAGCCCCTGAGGCTCAGACCCAGACCCGTCTCGGCGGTAGCGACCCCCCGCGCTACCGTCGGGACGCCTCCTCCCCCCGAAGGACCGATCATGGCGCGACGCGAGCAGGGCCTTCCCGACCTCCGGGTGGCGGTTCCGACGCTCGAGCCCGACGACTTCTTCGTCGCGCGTCTCGCGCAGCTCGCGTCCGCGGCCGGCTCGCCCCGCGGGGCCGCGGCGCCCGTCTCACGCCCCGTCTGGAACGTCGCACTCGCCGCTGCGAGCGTGGCGGTGATCGCCACCGGCGGAGCCTGGGCGTCCGGGGTGCTGCCGGGCACGGAGTCGCCCCTGCGACCGACCTCGCCGGTCACCCGGCCGGTCCAGCCCACGCCTCTCCCACCCCCGAGCACCCGCGAGCCCACGGTCGAGCCCACCGCAGGAGCAGTGCAGGATCCGGGCCCGGGCGCCGAGAGCTCCGGTGCCGGTGGCCAGGCGACGTCGGGACAGCCCGGCGTCACGCCTCCGTCGAGCTCCGACGACGACCCCCAGGCACCGGTTCCCTCCCAACCGGGGGACGACGCCCAGACCACCTCGCCCCCGGACGGGGACGACCCGACCACCTCGCATCCGGACGCGCCCGACCCGTCCGCCCCGGGCACCCCGGGCACCGACGACGAACCCGACCAGGGGGACCAGTCCGGTCCCGGCACTCCGGACGACGACGAGACGGACGAGCCCGACGGGAGCGAGGAGCCTGACCCACAGGAGAGCGACCAGCCGGACGACGCGACGGACGACGTGGGCCGGGTCGGGTCCGATCCCTCCGGCGCCGACGACTGAGGCCGCGGGGGTGAGTGCCGACGACGAGGTCGTCCTGCGTGCCAAGGACGGCGATCCGACCGCCTGGTGTGAGCTCTACCGTGCCCACGCCGGACGCCTGATCGTCTGGCTGGGCACCCGCCCCAGTGGCGACGCAGCGGTCTCGCCCGAGGACCTGGCCGCCGAGGCCTGGCTCACCGCCGCCCAGAAGATCCCCGAGTTCACAGGGTCCGCCTCCGACTTCGCGGGCTGGCTCTTCGGCATCGCCCGGAACCTCTCGGCCAACACCCGACGCCGCAGCGTGCGGCGCGACACCGTTCCCTCGTCCCTGGACCAGGCCGGTGAATCCACGCCGGCGGAGGGCCCCGAGACCCTCACGGTCGCGCGGGACTGGGTCGCCCGGGCGTTGGCGACCCTGCCTCCCCGGGAGCGCGACGTCATCGCCTGCCTGGAGGTGGTCGGCCTGGACGTGGACGGCACCGCCCGCGCGCTGGGGATCAGTCCCGTCGCGGTCCGGGTCGCACGCCACCGCGGCCTGCGGCGCCTGCGTCGCGTCGCGCCTCGCCCCGCCGAGGGCGAGCTCGTCTCGTGAGTCAGACGAGCAGCGTCGTCAGCCGCTCGCGGTAGACCTGCGGCGGCTCGGCCGAGCGCTGGGTCTGCTGGTCGAAGAAGACGAACACCACCCGGGCCCGGGACAGGACGGTCTCGCCGTCGCAGATCACCGACTCGATCGTGGCGGAGCGGTTCCCCACCCGGGAGATCCACGACCACACGTCGTACGGCTCCGGGCGGAAGAGGATGGGCACCTTGTAGTCGACGTCGGTCTGGGCGACGACGATGCTGACCGGCGGCGTGCCGTCCGGCAGGTCCTTCCAGAGCCGGGCCGTGAGCAGGATCCGGGCCTCCTGGAAGTACTCGAAGTACTTCACGTTGTTGACGTGCCCGTAGACGTCGACGTCGGAGAACCTGACGTTGACCGGGTAGTGCCCGACCTCCTCGTGCCGGGCGGGAGCCAACGGCACCCGGGTCGCCCGCTCGACGGGCTCGAGGAAGACGCCCAAGGTCTCGCGCTCGACGGGCGTGAGCCGGCGCGGACGCTCGGTGGCGAAGACGTACGGCGTGAGCAGCGTCGTCGCCCGCAGGTAGACCTGACGGCCCCCCTCGGCCTCCGGATCCTCGTGGAAGATCTCGTAGGCCATCGTGAACGACGCAACCCGGATCTCGGTGACCCAGCACTCGATGCGGACCGGCCGGAACCGGAAGGCCAGCGGCGCCCGGTAGGACACCTCGTGCCGGACCACCACGACGCCCTCGGCCAGCTCACCCGTCTGGGCGGCGGGGCCGTGGGTGCGCAGCATGTCGACGCGGGCCTCCTGGAGGTAGTCGACGTAGACGACGTTGTTGACGTGGCCCAGGAGATCGAGGTCGGCCCAGCGCATCGGACATTCGTAGACGTGGCGCACGGGAACGATGCTGCCAGACCGTCCGGGTGTCAGTGGCTGAGGGCCATCCCCCGGTAGTACGTGCGCACGGACTGTTCACGGGCGACACGGGTCCGGCGGTTGCTCACGACGAACTCGGCGAGCGCGGCAAGCCCGAGGAGAGCGCTCAGCGCCGCGACGGTGAAGAAGGCGACGAGGAAGTAGCCGAGGGTGGTGGGGTCGATGCTGACCATCACAAGTCCTTTCTACATGCGTAGAATCTCTACACATGTAGAAGATACGTCCCGATCCGGCCGCGCGCAAGCCGCGGGGTAGTGTCACCGGCCACACCCGATCGGAGGTCCGCGCATGCCCACCCTCGCCCCGGACCAGGCACTCAGCCCGCGCCGTCGCCAGCTCCTCGACGCCGCCCTGCAGGTGGTTGCCGACCAGGGCCTGCGCGGCCTGACCCATCGGGCCGTCGACCGCCAGGCCGGGCTGCCGGAGGGCAGCTGCTCGGCGTACCTGCGCACCCGCCGCGCCCTCCAGGCAGCGCTGACGGAGTACGTCGCCGGCGCGCTCGCCGCCGACGTCGACGCCCTGGCCGAGGACCTCCAGGGCTGCTCGGGCGCCGACGACCGCGCCGTCGAGCTCACGCTGCAGCTCTTCCTGCGCTGGCTGGACAGCCGGAAGCTGCTGGCCAAGCTCGAGCTGTCGCTGGAGGCTTCGCGCGATCCCGAGCTGGCAGCCCTGCTCGCCAGCTGGCGGGCCCGGCTGGTCGAGGTCGTCGAGGGAGTCATGGCGAGTCGGGGCACGCAGGGCAGCGGCGAGCGCGCCGAGACCCTCGTCGCCTCCCTTGACGGCATCCTCTTCGCGGCCCTGCTCAAGCCGCCGCGCACGCGCCAGGAGTTCCTGGCCCGGTCCCTCGGGCTGCTGATGAGCTCCCTGGCCGGGCCCGGTCCAGCCTGATCCGGGAGTGACGAACGCCTCCTCCGCCGGTCTGTCCGAACGTCTAGGGTGACGAGGCAGCAACCACCCCGAGATCGGAGTTTCCATGCCCGAGGCAGTCATCGTTTCCGTCGCCCGCTCCCCCATCGGCCGCGCGAACAAGGGGTCGCTGAAGGACTTCCGGCCAGACGACCTGGCGGCGCTCATCATCAAGACCGCGCTGGACAAGGTGCCTGCCCTCGACGCCAACACCGTCGACGACGTCTACCTGGGCTGCGGTCTCCCCGGCGGCATGTCCGGCAACAACATGGGCCGCATCGTCAACGTGCTCAACGGCATGGACAACGTCCCCGGCGCGACGATCACCCGCTACTGCGCCTCCTCGGTCCAGACCACGCGCATGGCCTTCCACGCGATCAAGGCCGGCGAGGGCGACGTCTTCGTCTCCGCCGGCGTCGAGATGGTGTCGAGCTTCGCGCACGGCACCTCCGACCACTGGCCCAACACCCAGAACCCCCTCTTCGAGGAGGCCAAGGCCCGCACCGCGAAGACCGCCGAGGGTGGCGTGGACTGGCACGACCCGCGCCAGGACGGCCTGCTGCCCGACGCCTACATCGCGATGGGCCAGACCGCGGAGAACCTCGCGCGACTGCGCGGCCTCTCCCGCGAGGAGCTCGACCAGTTCGGCGTCCGCTCGCAGAACCTCGCCGAGAAGGCGATCAACGACGGGTTCTGGGCCCGCGAGATCACCTCGGTGACCGCTCCCGACGGCACGGTCGTCAGCAAGGACGACGGCCCGCGCGCCGGCGTGACCATCGAGGCTGCCCGCGAGCTCAAGCCGGTCTTCCGCCCCGACGGTGTCGTCACCGCCGCCAACTGCTGCCCGCTCAACGACGGGGCCGCCGCGGTCGTGATCATGTCGGACACCAAGGCCGCCGAGCTCGGCCTCACCCCGCTGGCCCGCATCGTGTCGACCGGCGTCAGCGGCCTGTCCCCCGAGATCATGGGCCTGGGTCCGGTCGAGGCGACCAAGCGGGCGCTGGCACACGCCAACATGAGCATCGGCGACATCGACCTGGTCGAGATCAACGAGGCGTTCGCCGCCCAGGTCGTGCCGTCCTACCAGGACCTCGGCATCGACCTCGACCGGCTCAACGTCAACGGCGGCGCCATCGCGGTCGGCCACCCGTTCGGCATGACCGGTGCACGCCTGCAGAACACGATGCTCAACTCGCTGGACTGGCACGACAAGTCGACCGGCCTGATCACCATGTGTGTCGGTGGCGGCCAGGGCATGGCGCTCATCCTCGAACGCCTGGGCTGACCTGGTTCCAACCTGCTTCTCCACCCTGATCGACAGTTAGGGTGGCCCCATGACGGACGCGAGCACGGCCCGGTGGCTGGAGTCCAGCCAGCAGCAGTCGTGGCGTGCGCTGGTCATGGGGACCACCCTGCTCTTCGATCGGCTCGACGAGGACCTGCGTCGCGGCTTCGACCTCTCCCTGACCGAGTACGAGATCCTCGTCCGGCTCTCCGAGCGTGAGGACCGGCAGCTGCGGATGGCCCAGCTCGCCGACGCCCTCGCCCACAGCCGCAGCCGGGTGACGCACACGGTCGCGCGGATGGAGCGCGCGGGGCTGGTCGAGCGGTGCACCTCCCCCGAGGACGGTCGCGGCATCCTGGCGAAGATGACCCAGAAGGGCCACGACCTGCTCGTGCGGTGTGCGCCGACGCACGTCAACGGCGTGCGGGACCACCTGGTCGATCTCGTCAGCCCCGAGGACTTCGAGGCCGTCGGCCGCGTGATGAACGCGGTGGCCGACCACCTGGTGGCCGCGCACCCGGAGATGGAGCTGCGCTGAGGCACCGACCCGCCCGGGTCCGGGCGGGTCGGTGACCAGTCAGTCGCGCGTGAGGCGCCGGTGCGTGACCCGGTGCGGTCGCGCTGCGTCGGCGCCGAGGCGCTCGATCTTGTTCTCCTCGTAGGACGCGAAGTTGCCCTCGAACCAGAACCACCTGGCGGGGTTCTCGTCGTCGCCCTCCCACGCCAGGATGTGGGTGGCGACGCGGTCGAGGAACCACCGGTCGTGCGAGGTGACCACGGCGCAGCCCGGGAACTCCAGCAGCGCGTCCTCGAGCGAGGACAGGGTCTCGACGTCGAGGTCGTTGGTGGGCTCGTCGAGCAGCAGCATGTTGCCGCCCATCTTCAGCGTCAGCGCCAGGTTGAGCCGGTTGCGCTCACCACCGGAGAGGACGCCGGCCTTCTTCTGCTGGTCGGGGCCCTTGAAGCCGAACGACGCGACGTACGCGCGTGAGTTCATCTCGAAGTTGGCGACCTTGATGAAGTCGAGCCCGTCCGAGACGACCTCCCAGACGTTCTTGGTGGGGTCGAGCCCGCCGCGGCTCTGGTCGACGTAGGAGATCTTGACGGTCGTGCCGACCTTGAGCTCGCCCTTGTCGGGCTCCTCCTCGCCGGTGATCATCCGGAACAGCGTGGTCTTGCCGACGCCGTTGGGCCCGATCACGCCGACGATGCCGGCACGCGGGAGCGTGAACGAGAGGTCCTCCATGAGGATGCGCCCGTCGAACCCCTTGGTCAGGTCGTGCGACTCCAGCACGATGTCGCCGAGCCGCGGACCCGCCGGGATGTTGATCTCGGAGGTGTCGATCTTGCGCATCCGGTCGGCCTCGTTGGCCATCTCCTCGTAGCGCGCCAGACGCGACTTGCTCTTCGCCTGTCGCGCCTTGGGGTTCGAGCGCACCCAGTCGAGCTCACGCTCGAGCATCTTGGCCCGCTTGACGTCCTTGGCGCCCTCGATCTTGAGGCGGTCCTTCTTGGTCTCGAGGTAGGTCGTGTAGTTGCCCTCGTAGGGGTGCGCGGAGCCCCGGTCGAGCTCGAGGATCCAGGACGCCACGTTGTCGAGGAAGTAACGGTCGTGGGTGACGGCGAGGACGGCACCGGGGTACGACGCGAGGTGGTTCTCCAGCCACTGGACCGACTCGGCGTCGAGGTGGTTGGTGGGCTCGTCGAGCAGCAGCAGGTCGGGCTGCTGGAGCAGCAGCTTGCAGAGCGCGACCCGGCGACGCTCACCACCCGACAGGTTGTCGACGAGGACGTCCGCCGGCGGGCAGCGCAGCGCGTCCATCGCCTGGTCGAGCCGGCTGTCGAGGTCCCACGCGTTGGCGTGGTCGAGGTCGGTCTGCAGGTCGCCCATCTCGGCGAGCAGCGTGTCGTAGTCCGCGTCGGGGTGGGCCAGCTCCTCGGAGATCTGGTTGTAGCGGTCGAGCTTGCCCTTGATCTCGCCGACGGCTTCCTCGACGTTCTCCAGGACGGTCTTGCCCTCGCTCAGCGGCGGCTCCTGCTGGAGCATGCCGACGGTCGCGTCGGGGTCGAGGATCGCGTCGCCGTTGTTGGCGTGGTCGAGCCCCGCCATGATCTTGAGGAGAGAGGACTTGCCGGTTCCGTTGGGGCCGACGACGCCGATCTTGGCACCGTGGAGGAACGACAGCGTCACGTTGTCGAGGACGACCTTGTCGCCATGGGCCTTGCGCACATTGCGCAGGGTGAACACATATTCGGCCATGGTGGATGAGCCTACGGGGCCGCTCCGGCAGGGCCGAATTGGCCCCGTGGCCCACCAGCGTCATGCCGCGGCGTCGGCCGCCTCGTCAGCACCCTCGGCGGCTGCGTCGGGCGCGGCGCGCACGGTGCGGGTGAACTGGCTGCTCCCCCGGTTGAGGTCGTGGCCGACGAAGAGTGCCTCGACCTCGAACGACGTCACCTCGATCCCGGCGGAGTTGGTCCACGTCTGGGCGTTGAGCTTGCCGTGGATGACCACCGGGTCGCCGCGCCGCAGCGACTGGCCGCAGTTCTCGGCGAGCGCGCGCCAGGCGTTGACGGTGTACCACTGGGTGTCTGCCGTCGACCCACTCGTCGGTCTTCTTCTGGTAGCGGCGGGGGGTGCAGGCGACCCGGAAGCTGGCCACGACGGCCTCGCCCACCTCACGGCTGGTGACGTCTCCGCCCAGCCACCCCTGCAACGTCACGACTGTCTCGTTCATCGGTGCTCTCCTTGTCTCGATCCGTGTGATCCGGATCGAGACTCGTCTGAGTCGCCGACGTTCATCGCAGGGCCGGCGCCGTCCTGTGGGAACGGCAACGCCAGGTCGCCCTGTGGACGGAAAGCGGGCCTACTTCAGGGCCTTGGACAGCCCGTTGCGGACCGTCGTGTAGGCCTGCAGCTCGGCCTCGACCGGTGCGATCACCAGCTCCTGCGAGACCACGCGCACGGCCTCGCGCAGCCGCTGGTCGGCCACCCGGGCACGCCGGCGTGCCGTGAGCCCCACCAGGAACCGGCAGAGCACCGCGAGCACCACGCCCAGCCCCACCCCGCCGAGCAGCAGCAGCGTCGGCAACGGCAGGCCGATCACCCGCGGGGTCGACGGCTCGGGCATCTGGAGGTAGCCCATCACGGCCACGGCACCCAGCCAGGCCGCGCCACCGGCGGCGGCCAGGATCAGGACCCACTGGAGGAGGCGTACGGCGCCGGCCCAGACGGGCATCCGGTCGGCCCCCAGCTCGGTCCGGGCGAGGGCGCCGTCGAGCCGGTCACCGAGGTCGGGCAGGCGCGAGACCGAGGCCCGGCGTACGGCGTCGGCCCACGGCCGCGACAACCCGCCGGAGACGTCGTCGGCCAGGGCCCGGACCTCGCTGTCGACCCGGGCACGTTGCACCTGGGTCGGCTCGGGCATCGAGGTGCGCGAGCGTCCGGTGAGCTGCTTGCCGGCGGCGCCGAGGTCGAGGTGGAGCCGCTTGAGGGGGTCGGGCTTGAGCCGCGACAACCACGCGGTCACCGGCCAGCCGGTGGCGCGGCCGGCCCGCATCCGCGTCGAGCGCTCGACGGCACTGACGACGGTCGGGACCCCCGCAGCGTCGGCGAACGCGTCCTCGAGGGCAGCCGCGCGTTGCGCGGACAGGGCGCGGGTCCTGCCCGAGCCGCAGACGTCGTCCATCCGCGCGGCCACGGACCTGAGGTCCGCCTCCAGCCGCGCGCGGGTCATCTTCTTCGCCGACACCCGCTTCGCGATCTCCGTGCGCAGCTCGGCGATGCCGAGGCCCTCCCGGGCGCTCACGGCGATGACCGGCACCGTGTCGAGGCCGTCGGCGGCGAGCAGGCGGCGTACGTCGTCGACCATGCCCTGGCGGCCGGCCTCGGGGACGGTGTCGATGTGGTTGAGGACGACCAGCATGACGTCGCGATGGGTGGCGAGGGGCGCGAGGTAGCGGTCGTGGATCGCCGCGTCGGCGTACTTCTGGGGGTCGAGCACCCACACCAGCAGGTCCGCGAGCTGCACCAGCCGGTCCACCTCGAGGTGGTGGGAGACCTCGGTGGAGTCGTGGTCGGGCAGGTCGAGCAGGACGACCCCCCGGAGGGCGTTGTCCTCGCGACCGGTGTCGAGCATGGAGTCACGGGTGGTCTGGTGGCGCGGCGGGATCCCCAGCCAGTCGAGCAGCTCGGCGGCACCGTCCGTCCCCCAGACGCACGCGGTGGCCCAGGAGGTCGTCGGGCGACGCACTCCCACGGCCGACAGCTCGATCCCCGTGAGGGCGTTGAACGTCGAGGACTTGCCGGAACCCGTGGCCCCGGCGATCGCGACCACCGTGTGGTCGGCGGACAGGCGCAGCCGGCCCGAGGCCCGGTCGACCACGGCCCGCGCGTCGTCGACGAGTGCGTCGTCGAGGCGTCCGCGGGCAGCCTCGGTGGCCGCGTCCAGCCCGTCGATGCGGGCACCGATGTCGGTACCCCGAGTGACCAGCTTCTTGGCCCCCTCGAGCAAGGACGTCATCTTCTCCCTCGACCTCGTCCCAGGCGTACGGACGATCGGTGCCCCTGAACAGTGCTGGCGTACATGCTAGGGCTTGGCTTCCTCACGTTCGGGAGTCGCGTCCCTGCGCGGCCACTGCGAAACGCAGGTCGTCGACCCGCCTCGCGGCCGCGCGCAGCTGGTCCGGAACGTCGGGGGCGATCTCGAGGGCGTCGAGCAGCGTGATGTAGCGGGCACGCTCGGCGTCGAGCAGCTCGCGGACGCGGGCCTCGAGGGCCTGGCGGGAGCGCTCGGCGAGGCTGCGCACGGCCTGGTCCCCGAAGACCGCCTCGAGCAGCTTCTGGCCCAGCACGGCCGAGCCGCCGGCGATCCCGGCCTCCGTCCCGGTCAGGCCGGCGGTGTGCACGAACACCACCACCATGAGCGCGACCGAGAGACCGTTGACCCCGTAGGCCAGGAAGCGGGCGGTGCCGCGCTTGTCGGCACCCTCGGTGCGGACCATCTCGAGGACGTCCTGCTGCCAGTCGCGCACCGCCCGCTCGGCCTTGCGGCGCAGGTCGCGCGACGCGCGCCCCAGGTCCTCGCCGGCGACGCCGAGCAGGGCCTGGCCGGAGGCCAGCGACTGCCACGAGGCCTCGGCCCGCTCGGCTGCGGCCTCGGCGTGCTCGAGGATCAGCGTCTCCAGGCCGGACTCGACCGCGACGGTGACCCGCTCGGCCTGCTGCGGCTTGCCCTTGACGGTGTTGACGATCCGGTCGCGGATCCAGCCGACCCGGTTCTCCAGCGACTTGAGCAGCTCGCCGGTCCCGACGAACTCCTGCCACCGGGCGAGCACCTCGCCGCGCAGCAGGGTGCCGTCCGCCGAGGCGGTCGTGACCGCGGCGATCGCGTCGTCGTACGCCTTGTCGGCGTCCTCGCGCAGCCGCCGAGTCGCCGCTACCTGCTCGGCCGCGGCGTCGGCCACGCCGTGGGAACGCCGGGTCAGGGTGCGGATCGCGCCCTCCAGGGTCTGCTTGACCACCGCGGCGCGGGCGTCGGTGTCCTCGGCGAGCGACTCGAGCCACCCGCGGATGTCCGCAACCTCGGCGGCGGGCAGCAGGCCGTCCTGGGAGACCGGCCCCTCGTTGACGGTGAACAGGGGCGAGTCCTTGAGCCCCCGGCTCGCCAGCATCCGGGCGAGGTGGGTGGCCACGGTCTGGACGGCGTCGGCGGGCGTCCGGTCGAGCACGATGGCGACGGCCGTGGACCGCTCGGCGGCCTGCTTCAGGAAGCCCCACGGAACCTGGTCGGCGTAGCGGGCGGCGGAGGTCACGAACAGCCACAGGTCGGCCGCGGCCAGCAGCTGGGCAGCCAGGGTCCGGTTGCGCTCCTCGACCGAGTCGATGTCGGGGGCGTCGAGCACGGCCAGCCCTGCCGGCACGGCCTCGGAGGCCACGAGCTGGAGCGCGGCCGGGTCGTTCGTCGAGTGCGTGACCCGCTCCAGGTCGGGCAGCAGGCGGTCCTGGCCGAACCACTGGGCGTCGTCGGGGTGGTGGACCAGCACCGGAGACCGGGTCGTCGGTCGCAGCACGCCGGGCTGGGTGACCCGGTGGCCCACCAGCGAGTTGACGAGGGTGGACTTGCCGGCACCCGTCGACCCGCCGACGACGGCGAGCAGGGGCGCGTCGATCGTCATCAGGCGCGGGATGACGTAGTCCTCCAGCTGGTCGACCATCTCCTGGCGAGCGGCGCGCTGCTCCTCCACGCCGGGGATCTCGAGCGGGAGCAGGGCGGCCTGCAGCGACCCGCGCAGCCGCACGAGGGAGGTCAGCATCTGGGTGTTGTCGGGCTGGGGCGCGTTCATGGGGCACTCATTCGGGTGGGTACGACCTGTCCGGGGAAGGCGATCGAGGGACGGACGGCGCCGATCCGGACGACGCACTCCCGGCCCCGCGCTGCGAAGTCGGGCGGAGGGGTGCCCCGCAGGAAACGATGGTGCAGGAAGCCCAGCTCGATGGCTGCCTGCTGGTAGTCGCGCATGGCGCGCTCCCCCGCCTTGCCGCCCTGCGCACGGGCGAAGGCGCGGCTGCGGCGCCGGGCGCCGAGGTCGACCACCCAGCCGATGTCGGTCGCGGGGATGAGTCCGCGCTGGGCGGCGTCACCGAGGGCGGCCGTCAGCATCCGGCGCTCCGAGCGGCGCGACCAGATGGCGAAGCAGGCGACCGCGACCAGGGCCGGAGCCATGAGCAGCGCGTAGACGGCCAGGAAGCTGTCGAAGCCGTAGACCGTCGAGGTGTTCCAGAGCGCGTGCGCCGCAACCGCGCAGCAGTAGCCGAGCAACGGCGCGAGGAAGCGTACGGCGCGCGAGCGGGACCCGACCGCGATCCCGACGCCGATGCCGGTGAAGGTCGTGAACAGCGGGTGGGCGAAGGGGCTGAACAGGCAGCGCACGATGAACGTCCCCGTGAGCGCCTCGGTGCCGCCGGGCCCGAGGCCGTCGGTGCCGTTGTAGGCCGCCGCGAGGTAGAGGATGTTCTCCACGAAGGCGAAGCCGACGCCGACCATGCCGGCGTAGACGATCCCGTCGAGGATCCCGTCCAGCTCGCCGCGTCGCCACCAGAGCAGGAGCAGCAGGAACAGCCCCTTGCTCGCCTCCTCGGTGATGGGAGCGACCAGCCCGAGGCTCTCGGTCTCGGTGAAGCCGACGAAGAAGCCGCCGATGCCCTGGATCAGCAACGCGGCCGCCGTCGCCACGAAGCCGCCCCAGAGCAGGCCCATCGCCAGCAGTCGCTTGGGCTCGGGCTCGTAACGGTCCAGCCAGAGGTAGCAGCCGACCAGCGGACCGACCGGCAGCGCCGCCAGCGCGGTCGCGAGGACCAGCGAGCCCGGCGCACCGGACAGGGCGATGATGAGCAGGATCGGGAGCGCGCCGACGCACACCAGCACGGTCACCACGACCGTGAAGGCGAGGCTTTCGCGGCGGGTCCCTGGCATGGGCGGAAGACTATCGGGAGTCGAGGCCGAGCCCGTCTTCCGGCGTAGAGTGACGAACGTGAGCGAGCAGACGACCTCCGAGACCGCGACCCCGATCGTGACCGAGCCGACGACCCAGCCCGAGACCCAGCCCAGGACCCAGCCCAAGACGGAGTCGCACGACCCGAAGGTCCCGGATGCCTGGAAGGCGTTCATGCGGACCGGCTGGGGCGAACGCGAGCTGGACCTGCCGGTGCACCCCGTCGCCGAGCCCGCGGCCCGGCGTCGCGCCGCGCTCGCCGAGGCGTTCCCGGGCGAGCGGCTGGTGCTGCCGTCGGGGACCTACAAGGTGCGCTCGAACGACACCGACTACCGCTTCCGCTCGGACACCGCCCACACCTACTTCTCCGGCAACCAGACCAGTGACGCCGTCCTCGTGATCGAGGACGGCGACGCCGTCCTCTACGCCCGCCCGCGCTCCTCGCGCGAGACCGACGAGTTCTTCCGCGACCGCCAGTACGGCGAGCTCTGGGCCGGCCGTCGCCCGTCCCTGAACGAGATGTCCTCCTCGCTGGGCCTGCCCGTGCGCCACATCGACGACCTCGAGCAGGCCCTGTCCGGCTCCCGCAAGACCCGCGTGCACCGCGGTCTGTCGAGCCAGGTCGACCGGGCGGTCACGGGCGACGAGTCCCGCGACGAGGAGCTCGCCCGGGTGGCCTCCGAGATGCGCCTGGTCAAGGACGCCTGGGAGATCGGCGAGCTCCAGGAGGCCTGCGACATCACGACTCTCGGCTTCGAGGACTCGGTGCGCGACTGGGACGACGTCCTGAAGTACGGCGAGCGCTGGATCGAGGGCACCTTCTTCCGCCGCGCCCGCGCCATGGGCAACGACATCGGCTACGACTCGATCGTCGGGGGCGGCAAGCACGCCACGACCCTGCACTGGATCGAGAACTCCGGCCCGATCACGCCGGGCGAGCTCGTGCTGCTCGACATGGGCGTCGAGGGGCACAACCTCTACACCGCCGACGTCACCCGGACGCTGCCGGTCGACGGCCGCTTCACCGACACCCAGCGCCAGCTCTACGACCTGGTCCACGACGCCCAGCAGGCCGGCATCGACGCCGTACGTCCCGGGGTCCCGTTCCTCGCGGCCCACGAGGCAGCCATGTCCGTCCTCGCCCACGGCCTCGACGCGATGGGGCTCCTGCCCGTGCCGGTCGACGAGGCGCTGTCCCCGGACAGCAAGGTCTACTCCCGCTGGACGCTGCACGGCACCAGCCACATGCTCGGCATGGACGTGCACGACTGCGGCCAGGCCTCGGTCGAGTCCTACACCCAGGGGACGCTCGCCGAGGGCATGGTGCTGACCGTCGAGCCGGGGCTCTACTTCCAGGAGGACGACCTGCTCGTCCCCGAGGAGCTGCGCGGCATCGGCATCCGCATCGAGGACGACATCCTCGTCACGGGCGACGGCTCGCGGAACCTCTCCGCGTCCCTTCCCCGCACCTCCTCCGACGTCGAGGAGTGGATGGCCGGCCGGCGCTGACCTACCGGCCCCGGGAGCCGGAGACCGCCAACGACTCGGCGAAGGTCTGCTGCCCACGCGGGCCGGGCCCGGTGGGCAGGAGCGCGCCGTCGGCCATCGCCCGTCCCACTCGTCCGGGCAACCGGACCGGGAGCAGCGCCTTGCGCGCACCGCACGCCCGCCGGACCGCGCGCACCATGGCCACCATCTGCAGCTCCTCCGGCCCGGCCAGCTCCGGGGCCCGCCCCACGGCCGGGCCGAGCGCGAGCGCCACGAGCGCGTCGGCCACCTCCCGGGCGGCGACCGGCTGCGTGCGCATCCGCGGCACCACCACGAGCGGGCCACGGGCCAGGAGCTGCTCGGCGAACTCGAAGAACTGGGTCGACCGCAGCACGGTCGCTGCGACCGGGCCGTTCAGCACCAGCTCCTCCTGGAGCCGCTTGCCCTCGTAGTAGCCGAAGTCGACCCGGTCGATGCCCACGATCGACAGCGCGACATGGTGCGCGATCCCGGCTCGCTGCCCGGCTGCAAGCAGCTGCCGGCCTGCCTCGGAGAAGAAGGCGACCGACTTCTTCCTGCTCGTCGTCGACAGGTTGCTGACGTCGATCACGGCCCGCGCACCCTCGAGGGCAGCGTCCAGCCCCGCCCCCGTCGTCAGGTCCACTCCGCGAGACCGAGCCAGCACCACCGGCTCGTGCCCCGCGGCCGTCAGCGCCGTCACGACGTACGAACCGACGACGCCGGTCCCTCCTGCCACTGCTACCCGCATGCGTCAGCTCTCCTTGACGAGCGCCACGACCTCGCGACGCAGGACCTTGCCCATCGGATTCGTGGGCAGCTCCTCGACCCGGACGAACCGACGCGGCACCTTGTACGCCGTCAGGGCCTCGCGCGCGTGGGCGGTCAGCGCTTCGACGTCGAGGTCCGTCCCCGGAACGGTCATCACCGCGGCCACGACCTCCTCGCTGCCGCCCGCCAGGGGGATCCCCACCACCGCGGCCTCGGCGACCGCGTGGTGCGTGCGCAGCACCGATTCCACCTCGCTCGGATAGACGTTGAAGCCACCCGTGATGATGACCTCCTTGATCCGGTCGACCACCGTGATGAACCCGTCGGGGGCCATCGTGACGACGTCGCCGGTGCGGAACCAGCCGTCGTGGAACGCCTCTGCCGTCTCCTCGGGCAGGTCGCGGTAGCCCGCGAAGACCTGCGGACCCCTCACCAGGAGCTCGCCGCGCTCGCCGGGCGGCACGTCACGCGACAGGTCATCGGGGTCGGCGAGCCGCACCTCGACGTCGGGAAAGGGCACCCCGATGGACCCGGGGCGCCGAGCCGGCGTCATCGGGTTGCCCACGACGACCGGCGAGGTCTCGGTCAGCCCGTAGCCCTCCACGAGGAGCCCGCCGGTCGCTGCCTCCCACCGCTCGACGAGGGCGGCCGGCAGCGGCATCGCTCCGGACAGCGCGTAGCGCACCCCCCTGATGGACACGCCCCGGCGCTCGGCCTCGTCGACGATGCGCTGGTAGAGCGGCGGCACGGCCGGGACGAAGGTCGGGACGTCGCGCTTGATCGCATCCATCAGCAGGCCGATCTCGGGCCTGGGCAGCAGCACCAGCTTCGCCCCGAGGCTGATCCCGAAGAGCACGCTGATCGTCACGCCGTACGCGTGGAACATCGGGAGGGCGACCAGGAACGTCTCGCGACCCTCCTCCAGACCGGGCACCCAGGCCCGGCCCTGAACGCAGTTGGCCACCAGGTTGCGGTGCAGCAGCGGCACACCCTTGGGCACGCCGGTGGTGCCCGAGGTGTAGAGCAGGAGCGCGACGTCGTCCGCGACCGGGCGTGGGTGGCCCTCGTCGAGGAGCGGGGAGGCGAGCAGCTGGGTGAACGGGATCGTCCCGGGCGCCGGCGCGGTGAGCGCCGCCCGGGCGTCACGCGCCTTCGCCACCGGGATCCGCAACGCCACCCGCTTGGCCAGCGGCAGCTCGGTGGTCAGGTCGACCGACACCACGTGCTCGAGGGCCGAGTCCGCACGGACCTGCTCGATGACCGGCACGACCTTGTCCCAGACGATCGCGACCCGGGCGCCGTGGTCCGCGAACGGGTGGCGCAGCTCGCCGGCGGTGTAGAGCGGATTGTGCTCGACGACGGCTGCCCCCAGCCTGAGCACCGCGTGGAAGGCGACGACGTTCTGGGGGCAGTTGGGCATGACCAGGGCCACCCGGTCCCCCGCTCCCACCCCGAGCTGGCGCAGGGCCTCGGCCACGCGGCGTACCCGTTCGCCGAGATCGGCGTAGGTCGTGGTCCTTCCGAGGAAGTCGTACGCCGGGCGCGAGCCGTGTCTCTCGACGGACCGCTCGAACTGGTCGAGCACCGTGGTGTCGCCGTACTCCAGGTGGTGAGGCACCCCGGGACCGTAGGAACTGAGCCAGATCGGTTCTGCGGGCATGACGGCTCCCCTCGGCGCGCCCGCGGGATCGCGGGCTCACCGGAAACCTAACCCGCCAGTGTCATCTCATCCCAGGGACTGCACCCGGGTCATGAGGTCCAGGCTCGGGAACTGGTCCTTGCGGATCTTGTCCATCAGCACCGCCGCGTAGGCCGGCACGTCCTCCGGGGTCAGGAGCTCCTCGATCAGGTCCATCATCGTCGTCGACGGGAACGGGTCCTTGGCCACCTTGTCGAGCAGGAGCTCGAAGAGCTCGTGCCTGGTGTCGTGCTCGTCCTGTTGGCTCTGCTGGTGCTGCTGCATGTTCCCCTCCCGGGCGGTTCGACGTGCGTGGGACAACCCTCAGTACCCCCGATGGACGAACGTACGCCGACGGCTCACCGGGAGCCAGCCGCCGTCTCAGCCCGGGAGCCGGCGTTGGCGACGCGGCAGCATCAGCCGGACGGCCTGGGTGAACAGGCGCCGCGCATACATGAGCAGCGGGATACCCAGCGGCAGCAGGATGATGGTCACGCACAGCAGCACGGCAACGAGCCCCAGCACGGCGGCGAGGAGCCACAGGACCGTGCCGCCCAACCCTCGGAGCAGCTTCATCGTCAGACCTCCCATCGACCGCTCGCCCTCCCCGTGACGGGCGGTCTCGTGATGATGGCCGGTTCGCGGTCGCGGACCGCCACTCGCGTCGTACCCATTCCTGGGACCTCGATCACCCCCCAGGGATGAGGCGGCCGGCTCGCGTGCCTCCTAGCGTCGCGGGAGACCAATCGTGAGGAGGGCGTCATGCGTGGACGAGAACGTCGTGAAGAGCGGCGCGGGGAGAACCTGAGCGTGCACTACCAGATGCGGCAGCGTCTGGTGTCGATCGGAGACGACTTCTGGATCGAGACCGACCGGGGAGAGCGGGCCTACAAGGTCGACGGGAAGGCGCTCCGGCTGCGCAAGACGCTGGTCATCGAGGACCCCCAGGGCCACGAGCTCGCCAAGATCCAGGAGCGGGTGGCCCGGATCAAGGACTCGATGGAGATCGAGGACGCCGACGGCAACCGGCTCGCCCTGGTCAAGAAGGCCCTCATCAGCCCGTTGCGGGATCGCTGGGAGGTCAAGATCGAGGACGGGCCGGACCTGGAGGTCCAGGGCAACGTCCTGGACCACGAGTACACGTTCTCCGACGGGAGGACGCCGGTGGCCGAGGTGTCGAAGAAGTGGTTCCGCGTCGCCGACTCCTACGGCGTGGAGATCGACCCGGCGCAGGACCCGGTGCTGGTCCTGGCGGCCACGGTCGCCATCGACATGATGGCCCACGACTGATTCAGCGGGCGGCTCCGTCGGCCACCGCATGGATCGCGGTGTGCTCGTGCAGCGCGTGCTCGTCCGCCTCCGCCGCCGGCGCGAGGTCGAAGACGACCTTCCTGACGGTGCCGGTGAAGGCGTACGGCGCCCTGTCCTCGTAGTCGCGGTCGACGACGAGGCCGTTGTCGCGCCCGATGTCCATGCCGGCATAGGAGGAGAACGCGACGGGCACCGTCCGCGACATCCGGCCTTCACCGATCCGCGCATCGTTGGCCCACAGGGTCACGAGACCACCGGTGCCGGGCTTGTTCTCGTCGGCCTCGAACTCCATCTTCACGTTGACCTCGCCCGTGGGCAGCGGCTCCGTGGACGTCTGCCGGAAGGTCTCCACTCCGAGGAAGGAGTAGGTGTGGTGCAGCATGCGGTCCTCGTCCACCCAGAGGGCGAAGCCGCCGATGAAGTCGGCGTTCGCCACGATCACGCCCTCCGCGCCCTCCCCGGGGATCTCGATCTCGGCCTCGATCGCGTACGACCTGCCGGCGATCCGCGGGACCATCCCCCGCTGGACGTTCTGGACGTCCCCGGCGAACGTGAGCCGGGTGACCGCGGGCAGGGGAGGCAGCATGCCGAAGAACATCGCCATCCCACCGAGCAGGGGCAGCACCCGGTTGCGTTCCGCCTCCTGCCAGAACAGCTCCTTGAGCTCGGCGAGCTTCTCGGGCTCCTCGGCGGCCAGGTCGTAGGCCTGGGAGAAGTCCTCCGGCAGGTAGTAGAGCTCCCAGACGTCGTCCCGCTCGGGGTCATAGACGCCGGGCGCGAACCGCGCGAGCGTCTCGGGCGAGAAGTCCCACGGGGCGCGGTCCAGCCGGCTGCAGGCCCACCATCCGTCCCGGTAGATCGACTTGCTGCCGAACGCCTCGGAGTACTGCACCGTGTGCTGCTCGTCCGCCTCGGCGTCGTCGAAGGTGTAGAGGAAGCTGGTGCCGTCCATCGGCTCCTGCCCGATGCCGTCGACCGCCGTGGGCTCCGGGATGCCCGCGGCCTCCAGCACCGTGGGTGCGATGTCCGTGCAGTGGGTGAACTGCGAGCGCACGCCGTCCCCGGGCTTGATCCGCTTCGGCCACGCCACCACCATCGGGTCGCGCGTGCCTCCCAGGTGGCTCCCGGTCTGCTTGCCCCACTGGAAGGGCGTGTTGTTGGCGTGGGCCCACGCCGATGCGAAGTGCGGCGCGGTGTGGTCGCCGCCCAGCGCCTCGACGCCGCCGTACTCCTCGATCAGCGCGAGCTGCTGCTCGGCGTCGAGCACGACACCGTTGAGGAAGGTCATCTCGTTGAACGACCCGGTGGTCGTGCCCTCCATGCTGGCGCCGTTGTCGCCCCAGACGTAGATCACGAGCGTGTCGTCGAGGTCCCCCATCTCCTCGACCGCGTCCAGCAGCCGGCCGACGTTCCAGTCGGCGTTCTCCGAGAACCCGGCGAAGACCTCCATCTGGCGGATGTAGAGCTTCTGCTGTGCCTCGGTGAGGGAGTCCCACGCGGGGAAGAGATCGGGCCGCTCGGTGAGCTGGGTGTCCTCGGGCACGATCCCGAGCTTCTTCTGGCGCGCCAGCGTCTGCTCGCGGTAGACGTCCCAGCCCTGGTCGAACGTGCCCTTGTACTTGTCCGCCCACTCGCGAGCCACGTGGTGGGGTGCGTGGCTGCAGCCGGTCGAGTAGTACATGAACCAGGGCTTGGTCGCGTCCTGCGCGCGGACCGCGTGCAGCCACTCGACGGCCTTGTCCGTCAGGTCGTTCGGGAAGTAGTACTGCTCGCCGTCCTTGCCCTCCGAGATGCCCAGGGTCGTGTTGTCCTGGGTGATGATCGGGTCGTACTGGCCGGCGGCGCCGCTCAGGAAGCCCCAGAAGTGGTCGAAGCCCCACGAGAGCGGCCAGCGGTCGAACGGCCCGGCGGCACCCTGCACGTTGTCCGGGGTCAGGTGCCACTTGCCGAAGCCGCCGGTGACGTAGCCGTTGTCCCTGAGGACCCGCGGGAGCGGCGCGCAGCTGCGCGGGACCGCTGCGGTGTAGCCGGGGAACGGGCCGGGGTACTCCGCGATCGAGCCGAACCCGACGCGGTGGTTGTTGCGACCGGTCAACAGAGCCGCGCGCGTGGGCGAGCAGACCGCCGTGACGTGGAACCGGTTGTAGGTCACGCCTCGCTGCTGCACCCGGGTCAGGTTCGGCGTCTCGATGGCGCCACCGAAGGTGGTGGGACCGCCGAATCCCGCGTCGTCGATCAGGACGATGAGGACGTTCGGGGCCCCCTCCGGAGCCTTCGGCCCGGGGATCATGCTCCAGTCCGGCACCGACTGGCCCAGGGTGCGGCCCGCCACGCCGCCGAAGTTCTTGTCGGGGATGGGCAGGACCGTCCGGTCGGGGTTGAGCTTGGCCATCGCCTCCGCGAGGGAGGCCTTGAGCGCGCCGATGCCCTCCTTGTCGCCCTGCACGACGGAGCGCAGCAGGGCTGCGCCGAGCGCCTTCTCCACCTTGAGACGCTCGGTGTCCTCGAAGACCGCGATGATCCCGGCCGAGCCGGGCGGCAGGTGGGTGCCGATCCGCGCGTAGATCTCCTTCTCGAGGCGGTTGGCGGTGAACCGGCCGACCAGCCCTCCGGTCACGGCCCCGGCGGCCAGGGTCCCGGGGAGCAAGAGCGGCGCCAGGATCCCCAGGGCCAGCCCCGCTCCTGCGCCGCGGCGTACGCCCTTGCGACCGAGGTCGTCGCCGGTCAGCTCGACCGCGACCGTGCCGTCCTGGGCGTGCGTGACGAGGATGAGGCCGTCGATGGCCACCTTGTCCTGGTTCACCAGGTCGACCAGCGCCTCGAAGTCCTTGCCGGCGGACTGGATGTCCGGGTAGCCCGCGACGAGCACGTCGGTCGGTGTCTTGGTCATCACGCTTTCTCCTTCGTTGTGCCGGCCGCATCGGCGGCGGCGTACCAGTCCCTGAGCCCGGTGGCGTCCTCGCCGCGACTCAGCAGGTCGGCCATCACGCGCATCGGCTCGTCGATGTGCCGGAAGAAACGCTGGTAGCCGGCACACAGGTAGTGCAGCCCGGGCTCACCGTCCGGGGTGGTGAGGAAGCGGTCCTTGGGGCATCCGCCGTTGCAGGCGAAGCGGACGTCGCAGCGGCGGCAGTACGCCGGCAGGCTGTCGAGCTTGTCCTGCCCGAACGCCTGCTGCTGCGGCGAGGAGACCAGCTCCAGCAGGGTGCGGCCCTGGGCGATGTTGCCCAGCAGGTGGTCGGGCTCGACGTAGTGGTCGCAGGAGTAGAGATCACCGTTGTGCTCCAGTGCCACCGCTGAACCACACGTCCGGTTGTGCACGCACATGCCGAACTGGTCCATCCCCATCCAGTGGGCGAGGGCAGTGTCGAAGACCTGCACGAAGACGTCGCCGACGTCGTGCCGCCCCCACTCCTCGAACACGTCGACGAGGAACTGGCCGTACTGCTCCGCACCGACGGTGCGGTGCGTGACCAGGTCGCCCCGCTCGCGGTCCAGCACCCGCTCCACGATCGGGATGAGCTGCACGAACTGCGCGCCGAGCTCGTCGCGCAGGAACGTGTAGACCTCCCGGCCGTGGTCGCCGTTGGCCGTGTTGACCGTGGTGAGCGCGTTCCACTCCACCTCATGACGGCGGAGTACGTCGAGTCCGCGCAGCACGCGGTCGAACGTGGGCTTGCCGCCCTTGTCGACCCGGTAGGCATCGTGCATGCCGCGCGGCCCGTCGATGGACAGGCCGACGAGGAAGTGGTTCGCCGCCAGGAAGGCACCCCACTCGTCGTCGAGCAGGGTGCCGTTGGTCTGGATCGTGTTGAGGATCCGCTGCCCCGGCCGTCGAAGCTTCTCCTCGAGCTCCAGGGTCCGCGCGAAGAACTCCAGGCCCATCAGCGTGGGCTCCCCACCCTGGAAGGCGACCACAACCTCCTCCACGCCCTCGTGGGCAGCGAGCAGCTGCTCGAGGTAGGCCTCGTGCACGTGCGGCTCCATCCGGAACCTGCTGCCCGGGTACAGCTGCTCCTTGGAGAGGAAGAAGCAGTACTCGCAGTCGAGGTTGCAGATCGCGCCCGTGGGCTTGGACATCACGTGGAAGGCGGCCGGAGCCGTGGGCAGGGTCACCGGCGATCCCGTCGGTCCTCTCGGCGGTCCTCGCGGCGGTCGGATCTCCGGCCGACGCCGTGCGCCACCACGGCGGCCGTCGCCACGGTGGTGGCGGTCCGGGCGACCGGCGCCGGCCCGACGACGCCCCCTCTGCGTGCTCTTCTCGCTGCCAACGGCATGTCAGCTCTCCTCTCCTGCTCCTTGCTCCTCTTGCTCGACCGCGGCGAGCAACGCCTGCACCGGGATCCGCCCGCTGGCGACGAGCTGTCCACCGGCGTGGCGGACGGCCGACCCGAACGGCGCGGCCCAGGTGTTCTCCCACACGAGCAGGGCCGCAGTGCTGCCCGGCTCGACGGCCGCGGCGAGCGAGGCGACGTCCTCCTCGCTGAGCAGCATCGCCAACCCGGCCTCGAAGGCACGCAGGCTGCCGATCTCGCTCTCCTCGAGGTCGCTGAGCTCGAAGAAGTCGAGACTGCCGTCCTCCTCCTTCCTGATCAGCAGCAGGTCGAGGACCCGGATGATGCCGCGATCGGTGAGCTCGACGAGGGTGGGGGCGATCTCGCCCGTGAACCTGCTGCCAGGGAACTCCACCACGATCCAGTCGACCGGGCCGAGCTCGTCCAGGGTCTCCGTGGCGTTCGCCGTCATCTGATCCGTCATGCCGTGCCTCCCATTTCGTGCCTGTCCTCCAGCGTCGGACGCAGCCACCTCCGACCGCCTCACTCAGAACGGATGACTTCGGCCATGGCCCGGGGCAGCGACGTGGCTGCGGGGAGAGAAGTCATCTACGACGGGTGACGCTTCGCCGGTCCCCCACGGCCGACACTGCCGAGGTGGAGGACACCGCCGTCGTGCTCATCGCCGCGACGATCTTTGCCTGGGGAGTGGTCTCGGCCCGGCTGGAGCGGGCCGACCTCACCGCGCCGATCGTCTTCATGGCCGTCGGTGCGGCACTCGATCGTCTGGACCTGGTGGACTCGCCGTCGGCCCCGGAGAATCTCAAGCCCCTGGTCGAGATCACGCTCGTCTGGGTGCTCTTCGCCGACGCCGCGCGCGTCCATGACTTCCGGGCAGACCTCGGGCGCTACGTGCGGCTGCTCGGCGTCGGCCTGCCGCTGACCGTGCTCGCCGGCTGGGGCCTGGCCGTCTGGCTCTTCCCGGACCTGGACCTGTGGCTCGCGCTCCTCATCGCCGCCGCACTCGCGCCCACCGACGCCGCGCTCGGGGTCCCGGTGGTGACGAACCCGGTGGTCCCGTCCCGGATCCGGCGGCTGATCACGGTCGAGAGCGGTCTCAACGACGGGATCGCCACGCCTGTGGTCATGGTCGCGATCGCAGGAGCGGCGTCCGATGCCGGAGTCGAGGGCGCCACCGGGTTCGGGACCGCGTTGACGGAGCTGGCCATCGGCGCTGCGGTCGGCGCGCTGGTCGGCCTCGGGGGCGGCTGGCTGCTGCGCCTGTCCCGTCGCCGGGGGTGGGCCGATGAGGAGTTCGCCGGCATCGCCGTCCTCGCGCTGGCCCTGGCGGCGTACGCGCTGGCGTTGGCGCTGGACGGGAACGGCTTCGTGGCGGCCTTCTGCGGCGGGCTGACGTTCGGGGCGGCCGCCGGCCGGCGCGGGCCCGCCGAGCTGGTCTTCCTGGAGCAGGCGAGCGGCCTGGTCTCCCTGCTGGTGTGGCTGGCCTTCGGCGCGATCGCCGTACCGCTGGTCCTCGACGGCGTGGACGCCGGCATCGTGCTGTACGCCGTGCTGAGCCTCACCCTGGTGCGGATGGTTCCCGTTGCCCTGGCGTCGGTCGGATCGGGTCTCGACCGTGCCTCGGTGCTCTTCGTCGGCTGGTTCGGGCCGCGGGGGCTCGCGTCCCTGGTGTTCGCCCTGATCGCCCTGGAGGAGCTGGGTTCCGGTGCCGACGAGGCCGTCGCCGTCATCGCGGTGACGGTGTTCCTGAGCGTCCTGGCGCACGGCGCCACCGCCGGCCCCCTGGCCGCCAGGTACGGCGCAGCGGCCGCCGCTCGGGGCCCCGAGCCGGGCGGCCCGGTGCCGGACCTGGCGGTGCGCGGGCTCCCCCGGATGCGGTCGCCTGACCAGCGGCGTCAGACACAGGCGTGAGCGAGTCACCCCACACGAAGGGCCGAATGCACGTTGTCCATCGGGTGCCCGGGGTGTAGGACGAAGTGAGACACGCAGGGTCGGAAAGGGAGGCCGCGATGCGCGAACGGTCTGCGTCGGCTTGCGCGGGATCCTGGCATGTCCGGGCGTGAGCATCGCCGTTCCTCCGGCAGGCACGTCGACCCCCGGCTGTTCCTGCTGGCAGCCTTCCTGCTGGGCGTGCTGGTGGCCGCCGCGGTGGCCGGCGTACTCGTGATGGGCTCGGACGACTCCGAGACGTCTGCGTCGGAACCGACGCCGACCTCGGGGGCGCCCAGCACCGCCCCCGCGACACCCTCGGAGTCGCCGCCCGCATCGCCCCTCCCGGAGGACGTGCAACGGGCACTGCAGGTCAAGCCGCTGAACGACCTGGAGCCGGGCGACCGGGTGGTCTACAACGCCACCGCGTGCCGCTTCCAGAGCTGGGTCACCGACGCCATGGAGGTCGCCGTCATCGGGTGTCCCGGCGAGGAGCCCTTCCAGGCCAAGACCGTGTTCCTGGTCCCGGTCGAACCCATGGCGGATTGAGCACCGGCGGCGGCTCAGTTGCGGACGTCAGTGCTGACTGCGCGCGCCGACCGACCGCCAGTAGTCGTTGAGCGCGCCGTTCGTCTTCACGAACCACACGATCAGGCCCACGAAGAAGAACCAGCCCAGCAGCAGCACCCACAGGCCGGTCACGGCACTCACGGGCCGGGCCTCGCCACGGCGCTCGTAGAGGCCGCCGACCTCGTTCGAGCTGAGGAACGGCATCACGACGCCGACGAAGATCGCGAGGATGAGGGCCACCGGTCCGCCGATGCCGGTGCCGGTGTGCTGCTTCATCTCCTCGTGGGTCTTGTAGTACCAGTACCAGGTGTAGAAGCCGAGCGTGACGATGGTGAGCAGGATGCAGATGGAGGTCTCGCGGATCTCGCCGACGGGCGCGGCCACCGCGGGCGCACCCCCGGCGGCGTACGCCGCCGGCGTCGTGTCGCCGCTGTCGGGACCGGGAGTGGGCTCTGGGCCGCTCTCCGCGAGCTTGTCGGGCTGTGGCTCGTTGACGTCGGACATGGTCGTTCCTCGTCTGATGGGCTGCGTCTGCGACGCTGGCACAGTGTCCGGGTCAGGCGGGACGTCCGAGCGAATTTCCCCGATGGTGGGGACGGCCCCCCGGAGGCACGCCGAGATGGGGCAACTGCCGTGGGGTGCCCCCGTGCCATGCTGCTCGGTGTCGAGACTGTCGCCCGACCATTGAGGTGACGTGCCCTGTCGCGGGAAGGCGGTAGCACCCGGTGACCGAGTCTGACGACACCGGGCCGTGGGTCGACGGCCCCCGACTGGTCGACGGGGACGTCATACCTCTGGCCGAGGCGACGCGCGCCTGGTTCGCGATCTCCCTGCAGACGTTCGGTGGCCCGGCCGGGCAGATCGCGGTCATGCAGCACACCCTGGTCGACGAGAAGCGCTGGATCGGCCAGAAGCGGTTCCTGCACGCCCTGTCCTACTGCACCCTGCTGCCCGGCCCAGAGGCACAACAGCTCGCCATCTACATCGGCTGGCTCCTCAACGGCGTCCGCGGCGGCCTCATCGCGGGCACCCTGTTCGTCCTCCCCGGCGTACTCGCCCTGCTGGGACTGTCCGCGCTCTATGTCGGCGCCGGAGATACCACCCTGGTCACTGCAATCCTCGCGGGGCTGGCCTCGGCCGTCCTGGCCATCGTCGCGCAGGCGGTGTTCCGGGTCGGCGGAAGAGCCCTCGGCCACCCCGCACTGGTCGCCCTCGCTGTCGCAGCGTTCGTAGCACTGTGGATGTTCGCCGTGCCCTTCCCGATCGTCATCGGGGTCGCCGCGGTCATCGGGTGGGCGCTGGGCCGGTGGGCCCCGCACACCATGAAGGCACCGACGAAGCACGGGAGCGGGGACGAGGGACCGGCACCGCTGATCTCCGACGACGCCCTGCACACCGAACGCCCCAGCCGCTCCCACGCCGTCAAGGTCGTCGTCCTCGGGCTGGTCGCGTGGGCGGTCCCCGTCGGCGCCGTGGTGGCACTGACCGGCCGCGACAGCATCTTCACCGACCAGGCACTCTTCTTCACCGGCGCCGCACTGGTCACCTTCGGCGGCGCCTACGCCGTGCTGGCCTACGTCGCCCAGAAGGCGGTGGAGGTCTACGGCTGGCTCACCCCCGGCGAGATGGTCACCGGACTGGCGCTCGCCGAGACCACACCCGGTCCGCTGATCATGGTGGTTCAGTTCGTGGCGTTCGTCGGCGCGTACCGAGATCCCGGGGACCTCAACCCGTGGGTCGCGGCAGTGCTCGCGTCGCTCCTGACGACCTGGGTGACGTTCGTGCCGTGCTTCGTGTTCGTCTTCGTCGGGGCCCCCTACGTGGAACGGCTCCGTGGCAACCACGCCCTCTCCGCCGCCCTGACCGGCATCATGGCCGCGGTCGTCGGGGTCATTGCCAACCTTGCCATCTTCTTCGCGGTCCACACCCTCTTCTCCGACGTGGCCACGCTCACCTGGGGACCGGTGCACCTGCAAGCGCCGGAGCCGGGAACCCTCAAGCCACTGTCGCTGGCGGTCGCGCTGTTCGCCGCCTTCCTTCTGTTCCGCTGGAAGTGGAGCGTCCTGCGCACCCTCGGCGCCTGCGCCCTGATCGGTCTCGGCGCAGGCCTCATCGAGGTGGTCGTGAACTGACACTGCTCAGCGATGCGGACGTCCTCCAGTCGAGGAAGCACCCACTCATCCGCGATCAGTCCTGGGTTGCCGGTGCGGGGAGTACCCCGAGCTGCTGCATCAGGGCCAGGGAGTCGGTCTCTCCCCAGTGCTCGCTGAGTTGGCCGTTGGCGACGCGATAGACGGTGGTCGCGGTCACGTCGAGGTCCCCTCCGGTTGCCGGGATGTCGCCAAGGTTCTCGGCGAAGCGACCGCGGGCTCGGAGGCGCGTTGCCACGAGATCACCTTCGGCGACTTGGTCGAGGACCTCGTGAGTGCCCGGCGTGGCGTGCAGGAAGATCTCGAACGCTTGCTTGAGCCCAGCGAGACCGGCAGCGAGACCTGGGATGGGCGGCGGGTCGTGGTCAACGAAATCCGGGGCGACCAGCTCGTCCATCGCCGCGAGGTTTCCGGCGTCGATCTCCGCATAGAACTTGCGGACCAGCGCCTTGTTGTCGCCCAAGGCATCCATGATGGCCTCCGTTGCTTGATTTCTCAGTATGGGATCTCGTTGGCGTCGGCGGTAGGTGCTCTCCTGGTGGGCTTCACTGTCATCGACATGACAGTGCGATCGACCTGCCCGCGGCGGTTGCCGTTGCGCTGGAGGCCGCGTCCGCCGACCCTGCCGCAGGCTGAGGCATACTTGCGCCCGGATCGGCTCCACGGCCGGGGTGAACTACATCGGGGTTGTCCCCATGTTTGTCCCGACCGTATTTCCGATCCCCCGCCCCTGTAGCTCAGCTGGATAGAGCAAGAGCCTTCTAATCTCTAGGTCGCAGGTTCGAGTCCTGCCGGGGGCGCCACTCCGTGGGAGCGTTCGTGCCCAGGGGCATCTAGCCGCGGCCGGCCGCGCTGTCGACCGCCCGCGCGCGGTCGGGCTCGAAGCCGTGCGTCATGCCCCAGACCACGGCCTGCGCCCGCCGGGTGACGCCGATCTTGCGGTAGGCCGTGCGGATGTAGGTCTTGACCGAGTTGATGCTCAGGTAGCTCCGCTCGGCGATCTCCTGGTTGCTGAGCCCCTGGGTGATGAGCGCGAGGACCTCGGCCTCCCGGGCGGTGAGCCCGGCGTCGCGGCCGGGCCAGTTCCCGATGCCGCCGTCGCCGTCGACATCGGCCACGTCAGGCATGACGATCTCGCCGGCATGGACTGCCTCGAGGGCCTCGACGATCTCCTTCGACGACACCCGCTTGGAGAGGTAGCCGGAGGCTCCCTTGGTGATCGCGCGCTCGACCAGGTCCGGTTGCGTGTTCCAGCTGAAGATCACGACGCGAGCGCTGGTGCCGTGGACCAGGTCCTCGAGGTCCACCCCGTCGCCCTGCACCTGGCCGAAGGTGTCGTAGAGGATCACGTCCACGTCGCTCACCACCCCCACCCCCGAGGCGAGCTCGACGATCGCGATCCGCTCGTGATGGGGAGCGAGCATCGCGGCAATGCCGGCCACGACCATCTCGTAGTCGTTGACGATCGCGATGCGCAGCGGGGTGCGCGGGTCGGGAGCCATGAGCAGATCCTATTTCACCCTGAAGGTGGAAGTGGAGCCAAGTCCGTAACTTCCAGCATCCTCCTCGAACCCGGTCAGCGGGAGATGGACCCGGGCAACCGGCCGACGCGCATCCCGGAGGCCGGTCAGCCGGCGTACGCGTCGATCTCGGCCAGCACCCGCGCCTTCACGTCGGGTTCGGCGTACGACGCCGTCACCGCCGCGCGCGCCAGGTCGGCCACGCCGGCCTCGTCGAGCTCGAGCAGGTCGGCCGCGATCTCGTACTCCCGGTTGAGGGTGGTGCCGAACATCGGCGGGTCGTCGGAGTTGATCGTGATCGTGACGCCGGCGTCGCGGAAGGCGCGGATCGGGTGCTCGTCCAGGGCAGCCACCGCACGGGTCGCGATGTTGGAGGACGGGCAGACCTCCAGCGGGATCCCGCTCTCGGCGAGGTGGACCAGCAGGTCGGGGTCCTGCGCGGACGACGTGCCGTGCCCGATCCGCTCGGCGCCCAGCAGCCGCAACGCGTCCCAGACGGTCTCCGGCCCGGTGGTCTCGCCGGCGTGCGGCAGGCTGCGCAAACCGCTGGCCCGGGCGGCGTCGAAGTGCGGCTGGAACTGCGGCCGCGGCACCCCGATCTCGGGGCCGCCCAGACCGAAGCCGATCAGCCCCTCGGGGCGGTGGTTGAGGGCGTAGTCGAGCGTCGACTCCGCTGCCGGCAGCCCGGCCTCCCCGGGGATGTCGTAGATCCAGCGCATCACCAGCCCGAAGTCGCGCTCGGCCGCGATCCGGGCATCCTCGATCGCCTCGGTGTAGGCCTCGATCGCCATGCCGACGCCCTGCTCGTGCGGGCGCACCGAGGTGTACGGCGTGCAGGTCAGCTCGGCGTACCGCAGGTTCTGACCGGTCGCCATCTCGCGCGCGACCTCGTAGGTCAGGTACCGGATGTCGTCCGGTGTCCGGATCAGGTCGACGACCGCGAGATAGACCTCGATGAAGTGGGCGAAGTCGCGGAACTCGTAGAAGCGGCGCAGCTCGTCGGGGTCGCTCGGGACGGTGCCGGGGTGACGCGCGGCCAGCTCGCCGACGATGCGGGCGGATGCGGAGCCGACGTGGTGGACGTGCAGCTCGGCCTTGGGCAGACCGGCGATGAAAGCGGCGTGGGAGGTCGGAGTGCTCACGCTGCGCACTCTGTCAGGCGACGAACAGGAAGTACCAACCAACGCCGGCGGGCAGCAGACCGAGCAGGAGCCAGGGCGACAGGATCCGTTTCTCGTTGATCGTGCGTACCCCGGCCATCGCCATCAGCCCCACCACGGCGGCGATGACCAGCAGGCCCGGCTTCGCCCCGGCGCGGTCCGCGGTCCCGGCGAGGACGGCCAGGCCGCCCGCGAAGATCGTCGCTGTGGTGAGCAGCAGGGCCGACATCACCCACTTCTGGACCCGCTCGACCTGCATGTCGTGAGCCTAGGGCCTCACTGCAGCTCGGCGAGGAGGTTGCTGGCGAGCTGGTCCACGGTGCGACCGTCCTGGAAGACCGTGCCGTCGAGCAGGATCGTGGGGGTGCTGCTGACCCCGGCGTCCTGGGCCGCCGCGGTGGCGTCGTCCACCCACGACGTGCCGGTCTGGTTCTCGATGCCGTCCCGTACGTCGCTCTCGGTCGCGCCGGCCTCGACGGCCTTGTCCACGAGCCAGGCGCTGTCCGGGTAGGGGCCGGCCTCGTCGGGCTGCTCCGCGTAGAGCAGGTCGTGGAACTTCTTGGCGACCGTCGGTCCGGACTCGTCCAGCACGACCTTGAAGGCGGCGGCCGAGGCCACGGAGTAGTCGGTTCCGAGCAGGTTGAACGGTCGGTACTCGACGTACACCGAACCGTTGTCGGCGAGCGAGGTGAGCTCCTCGTGGGTCTGCTTCTCCAGCTCGCCGCAGTAGGGACACAGGAAGTCCTCGTAGACCACCACGGTGTGCGGCGCGCTCTTGTCGCCGATCGCCACGCCGTAGTCGCCGGAGCCCGCGGCGGGGGCGGACACGTCGGTGCTGGTGTCCCGCGCCCGGTTGACCAGGAAGCCGCCGAGCACGATCACCAGGATCGCGAGCACGACGCCGCCGATCATCAGGTTCCTGCGCCGGCTCTCGCGGCGCTGCTGCTCGTGGAGCGCTGCGGCGGCGCGCTCGGAGCGGGAGGTGTGGGCGGACTTCTTCGACACGGCTCAGGTCCCTTCGGGTGAGGCGGTGCGGTGGAACAGCAGGTTGTCCAGGGCGAGGCGGGTGCGCCCCACCCAGACCAGGTAGCCGGACAGGAGCAGCAGGCCGGTGTCGCGCGCGATCTCCCAGGGGTACTGCGAGGTGGCGTCGGGGTCGAAGCCGCCACCACCGAAGCAGCCGCAGTCGATCGTGATCCCCCGGGCCCAGACGCTCGCGATGCCCACGATGAAGGCGAGGTACAGCAGCCCGGAGACGACCGCGGCGCCCCGGGTGAGGACCCCGAGGACGAGCATCAGCCCGACGACGATCTCGACCATGGGCAGGAGCTGGCCGACCGTCGGGACCACCGACGAGGGCAGCAGCTGGTAGGCGCGGACCGCCTGGACGCTCTGGGAAGGGTCGGGCAGCTTGATGGCGCCGGCGACGATCCACACCCCGCCCGTGACCAGCCGGGCGACGAGTCCGAACCACTCCCTCATACGACCGACCCTAGAGGGCGGGACTGAGCCATTCCTGAGAGGCACGCGGGCGGGCGTAGGGTGACCTCTCGTGAACGAGAGACTGGTCTGGATCGACTGTGAGATGACCGGGCTCGACCTCGGCGCCGATGCGCTGATCGAGGTCGCAGCCCTGGTCACCGACTTCGACCTCAACGTGCTCGGCGAGGGCATCGACATCATCGTCAAGCCCCCGGCAGAGGCCCTGGAGCAGATGAACGACTTCGTGCGCACGATGCACGAGAAGTCTGGTCTGCTGGAGGAGCTCGACTCCGGGCTGACGATGGGCGAGGCCGAGGAGCGGGTGCTCGCCTACATCAAGGAGCACTGCCCGGACGGCAGCCGCCCGCCGCTCGCCGGCAACACGGTCGCCACCGACCGCGCCTTCCTGGCCCGCGACATGCCGCTGCTGGAGTCGTTCCTGCACTACCGGATCGTCGACGTGTCCTCGATCAAGGAGCTGTCGCGGCGCTGGTTCCCGCGGGCGTACTTCCAGGCGCCGGCCAAGCGCGGCAACCACCGGGCGCTCGCCGACATCCAGGAGAGCATCGAGGAGCTGCGCTACTACCGCGAGGCGGTCTTCGTCCCCTCCCCCGGCCCGGAGAGCAGCGCGGCCCGCACGATCGCGGAGCGACACGGCGGCTCCCTGACCGGACTGACGGCCGACACTCCCGATGCGGGAACTGGCGCCACGAACTAGTACACTCCTCTCCGGTCCGGCCAAACTGGCGGACTCCCTGGTGGGTATAGCTCAGCTGGTAGAGCGCCGCCTTGTGGTGGCGGATGTCGCGGGTTCAAGTCCCGTTACTCACCCCAGTCGTATCGAGCCCCTGACCTGCGGAAACGCGGGCAGGGGCTCGATGCATCTTGCGCCGCTGCTCCCCCCTGACCGGCGCCGTGGCCTACGTGCGAGACCCGGGCAGACCAGCAGCGCCGGGCGTCGATGAGCCGCTTGGCCGGGTCGTGGATGTCCTCACCGTCGAGCAGTACCTCTCCCGCGAGCTCGGCTTCCGGACGCTGGATGCGAGAGTGACGACAGCACAGAACGGATGGGGCGAGGGCCATGGGAATCGAGCAGCACGACGAGATCGAGCGGAAGTACGACGTCGACCCGGATTGCGACGTGCCGGACCTCACCGTCATCGGCGGGGTCGAGATGGCCGCACCCGTCGAGCTGGAGCACGTCGCGACCTACTTCGACACCCCCGACCTTCGACTCCTCTGCGCGGGGGTGACCCTGCGCCGTCGGACCGGTGGCGTGGACGACGGTTGGCACCTGAAGCTCCCTCGTGGCGATGACCGGCGCGAGGAGATTCGGGTCGTCCTCACCGAACCGGACGAAGGGCCGCCGGACCTGCTTCTCGACCGGGTCCGCGTCATGGTCCGCGACAGCCCGGTCGCACCGTCAGCCGTGCTGAGCACGCGACGGGTGGTCCACCGACTGCTCGACGAGAAGGGCACCGTGCTCGCCGCGCTCTGCGACGACCACGTGAGGGCGGAGACGTCCTCCCAGTCGCCCACCGTCGAGGAGTGGCGCGAGTGGGAGCTCGAGCTCGTGGACGGCCCCGACGACCTCCTCGACCTCGCGGAGCCGATCCTGGTTGCGGCTGGCGCAAGGCGCTCGGTCGTGGCGTCCAAGCTCTCGCGGGTGCTCGCCGAGGCCCTCCCGGTCCGACCTGCGTGGCGAGTGCGAACCGAGCTCGGCGGAAAGTCGTCGGCCGGAGAGCTGTTCTCTGCCTACATGGGCGAGCACCTCGAGCGCCTCGAGCAGCAGGACCAGCTGCTGCGCTCCGGCGACCAGGAGGGCGTGCACCAGCTGCGGATCGCCGCCCGAAGGATGCGCTCGGCGTTGGCCACCTACGCACCCGTGCTTCAGTCCGGCGCGACCACCGAGCTTCGAGCAGAGCTGAAGTGGCTCGGCGGTGTGTTGGCGGAGGCCCGTGACGCACAGGTGATGCAGGAGCGGCTGAGCGCTCTCGTGATGCAACAGGAGACCGAGCTCGTGCTCGGGCCGGTGCAGACCCGCATCGACGATGAGATGAGAGGGAAGTTCCGCAAGGGCCGCGCGGACGCCGACGAGGCACTCAACAGCCAGCGCTACTACCGGCTGCTCGACCGGCTGGAGACGTTCCTGGGCGCACCGCCGCTCACCGAGGGTGCCCGGGGCCGCGCACGGAAGATCGCCCCTGCGCTGCTGCAGGCTGATCTCGACCGGCTGCGCAAGCGGCACCGCGCCTACGGGAAGGCGACGTCCTCCCACCAGCGCAACCTGGCTCTGCACGAGGTCCGCAAGGCCGCCAAGCGGCTGAGGTACGCCTCGGAGAGCGCCCGGCCCGTGTTCGGTGCGCGGGCGATGCGACTTGCGGTCCGCGCTGAAGCGATCCAGGAGCTGCTCGGCGAGCACCAGGACACGGTGGTCGCCCGCGCAACGCTGCGCGAGATCGGGATCCGTGCCCACCTGGACGGCGAGAACGGCTTCACCTTCGGGCGCCTGCACGCAGTCGAGGAGTCGCGGGCCGTCCAGCTCGAGCGCGACTACGCCGGGGTGCTCTCTGGGCTGCCCCGCAGGGACCTCCGCGGCTGGCTGCGGAAGTGACAGCGGCGCCGGCGCGGGTCCTGGTCGTGTGGAGCTCCGACTCCACTCCGGACCTGGCCGACCGTCTGGTCCGCGTGGAGGCGGCGCGGTGGCTCGGCGTCGGCGAGGACGAGCTGCGGCTGCTCCGGCTCTGCCCGTCCTGCGGCTCCAGCGGTCACGGGAGGCCGCTGCTGGCGCCGATCCGGGGGCTGACGGTCCCGCACGTCAGTATCAGCAGGGCGGACCGGGTGAGCCTGGTGGCCCTGTGCGATGCCGGTCCCGTGGGGGTCGATGTCGAGCGGAAGGGCTCAGCTGGTTTCGACCGGTTCGCCGACGTGGGACTGCACCCGTCGGAGGGGGCGACCACGGCGCGGGCAAGGACGGTGACCTGGGTGCGCAAGGAGTCGCTGCTGAAGGCCTCCGGGCACGGCCTCGGCGTCGATCCCCGGCGCATCCGGCTCACCGGGCCCTCCGAGCCACCGGCGCTCGTCGACTGGTCGGCTCCCAGACCGCCGGGCTCGGCATGGATGTTCGACGTGGGCACATTGCGCTCGCACGTGGCTGCCGTGACGGTGCTGGCCGCCACGGCTCCGGAACTCGTCGTCAGGCCGTCAGCTCAGGCAGCTCGGGCTCGGCCAGCCAGCGGTGGAAGAGCTCCTCGAGCGGACGGTCGGCGAGCTCCTCGGCCAGCTCGATGAACAACGCGGTGGTCACGGATCCGTGCGCGTGGCGGCGTACCCATTCCTGCAGCACCGTGAAGAAGGTCTTGTCCCCGACGTCCTGTCTCAGCGCGTGGAGCAACAGAGCCCCCCGCTTGTAGACGCGATCGTCGAACATGTCGTCCGGCCCCGGGTCACCGAGCAGGAGGTCCTGTGGCAGGCCGGCCAGCTTCTTCCAGTGCTCGAGCGCCCGCTCATGGGCCGACGGCCCCCCGGACTGCTCCGACCAGAGCCACTCGGCGTAGCAGGCGAAGCCCTCATGCATCCAGATGTCGCGCCATGAGCTGGCAGTCAGGCTGTTGCCGAACCACTGGTGGGACAGCTCGTGGGCGACGAGGCGCACCGAGTCCCAGTCGTCGGTGAGGAAGTTGGACCCGAAGATCGACAGGCCCTGTGCCTCGAGCGGGATCTCGAGAGGGTCCTCGGTGATCACGACGGCGTAGGACGCGAACGGGTAGGGGCCGAACGTCCGGACGAAGAACTCCATCATCTCGGCCTGGCGGCCGAACCCTGCGTCGTAGCGCTCGAGGTGCCCGGCGGGCAGCACGGCTGTCATCGGGACCGGCGACTCCGGTATCTCGCGGGCGACGTAGCGGCCGATCTGCACCGTGGCCAGGTAGGTGGCCATCGGCTCGGCCTGCTCGTAGACCCAGGTCGTCACCCCAGCGCCCTGGCGTCGTGATGTCAGGGATCCGTTGGCCACCACGTAGTAGGGCGAGGCAGTGGTGACCTCGATGCGGTAGCCGGCCTTGTTGTCGGGCCGGTCGTTGCAGGGGAACCAGGAGGCGGCTCCGTTGGTCTGTCCCGCGACGAGGACGCCGTCGGTGAGCTCCTCCCACCCCATGTCTCCATCTCCATCGGCGATCGGCCGCGGCTGCCCCTCGTACCTCACGCTGAGCCGGAACTCCTGCCCTGCCTCGATGCACTTCTTGGTGCGGACGACGAGCTTTCCGTGCCTCGTCATGAACTTCGTGACGGGGACCGCGTCGACACGCACCTTGCTGACACGCAGCCCCTTGAGGTCGAGGTGCAGCTCGTCGACGTCGGTGAGCGCGACGGCCCGCAGCTCGGCCCGACCGTCGAGGTGGTTGGCGTCGACCCGGTAGGCGATCCGCAGGTCGTAGTGCAGGACGTCGTAGGAGTCGTCGCCGTACTCCGGGAAGTAGCCGTCTTCCTGGGAATCGCTCATCCGTTGCTCCTGGGGACCTCAGGATCGACCCACGGGCCGATCGGGTTGCCTATCCACCGAGTCTTGTCCGGGACGACTTCGCCCCTCATCACCAACGACACCGGGCCGACCGTAGCGTGCCGGCCCAGCACCGCCGCGGGGAGGATGACGCTGTGCGGCCCGAGGGTCGCGCCGGCACGGAGGGTGACGGTGTCCATGCTGAGCATCCGGTCGTGGAAGAGGTGGGTCTGCACCACACAGCCCTCGTTGACCGTGACCCCGTCGCGGAGGTCGACCAGGTCCGCCTCGGGCAACCAGTAGGTCTCGCACCAGACCCCCTTGCCGACCTTGGCTCCGAGGGATCGCAACCAGACGTTGAGCGCGGGCGTGCCGGTGGCTGCCCGGGCGAACCACGGTGCGGCGACGTACTCCACGAAGGTGTCGGCCAGCTCGTTGCGCCACACGAACGAGCTCCACAGCGGATGGTCGGAGACCTTCAACCGACCGACCAGCAGCCACTTGGCGGCGCTGGTGACTCCGGCTGCCACGGCGCCGGCGACGATCAGGACGACACCGGAGAGCAGCGCAGCCACCACCCAGGCCACGTGGTCGGCGACCAGCTCGAGTGCGACGACGACGGCGAGCCCGATGGCGAAGAAGACGACCACGGGAACGAGCCGCAGCACTTCGACCAAGGCCCTCGCCACCCTCAGCCGGGTGGGTGGGTTGTAGGTGCGACTGTCGTCACCGTCACCGGCCTCACGGCGGAGCTTGGTGGGTGGGCTGCCGAGCCAGGCGGTGCCCGCCTTGGCCTTGGTACGCGGGGGCGCGGCCGAAAGCACCGCGACCAGCCCCTGCTTCGGCACCTTGCGACCGGGGGCCGTCATGCCGGAGTTGCCGACGAAGGCGTGCTTGCCGATCTTGACCCGGGCGATCCGCAGCCAACCGCCACCGAGCTCGTAGCCCCCGAGCAGCGTGTCGTCGGCCAGGAAGGCTCCGTCGCTGACCGACGTGAGCTTGGGGATCAGCAGAACCGTCGAGGCCTCCACGTTCTTCCCGACGCGAGCCCCGAGCGCCCGGAGCCAGACTGGGGTGAGCGAGCTGGAGTAGAGCGGGAACAGCCAGGTGCGCGCCTCGTCGAGCACCCGGAGGATCGACCACGCCTGCCACGCCTGACGGCCGTGGACCGGGTGGTGGCCCTCCTCGAGGCCGATCGAGAGCAGGCGGACGCACAGCCACACGAGGATCATCAGGACCAGGGCTGCGACAGCGACGGACACGGGCAGGAAGGCGAACGCCGTCAGGGCGGCATCGCGGATCGCGCTCTCACCGACCACCGCAGGTGCCATCACCAGCAGACCGGCAAGGACTGCCACCAGCGGCAGGACGGCGATGGCGCCCGCACCCAGCGCATAGGCGGCGATCCAGATCGGTCGGTTGGCGGGCCGCGCAAGCTCCCACGGTCCCCGGGCGCGACCCGCTCGACCGGCCGGAGCCCCTGACCAGGCTTCGGTCTCCGGGACCTCCCCGAACACGGCACTGCCGGGCGCGATCTCCGCGCCGTCGCCGATGCGAGCCCCCGGGGCGAGCGTGCTGCGAGCTCCGACGCGTGCATCCGCACCGATGTCCACAGCGCCGAGATGCAGGACATCTCCGTCCAGCCAGTGCCCCCTCAGGTCTACCTCCGGCTCGACCGAGCACCGGTCCCCCAGGGTGAGCATGCCGGTGACGGGAGGGATCGAGTGCAGGTCGACGTGGCGTCCCACAGTGGCGCCGAGGGCACGGGCGTAGAACCGCATCCAGGCGGCGCCGGCCAGGTTGGCGGCGCCCATCTCGTCCGTCAGTCGCTCGCTGAGCCACAGTCGTAGGTGAACCTTGCCGCCCCGTGGGTAGTCGCCTGCGGTGACGCCGCGCAGCAGGACCCGTGCACCTCCGGCGGCGACGGCCATCCGACCGGGCGGCGAGATCAGCAGCAGCCATCCGACCGCCACCCACCACCAGGAGACGGTGGGCAGCCAGCCGAGGTCGAAGCCGGCGGCGGCGAGGTTGTTGGTCGCTGCCATCCAGGTGAGCCAGCGCAGCCCGGTGAGGGAGCGCAGGGGGAAGGTGAAGGCGACTTGGCCGATCTGCGTCTTCAACGGCACCGGACGCACCCGACGGTTCGTCCGTGACGACGGGGTGGCCATCGCGTCGAGAGTTGCGGCCAGTCCGGCAACGGACGGGTGCTCGTAGACGTCGGCGACGGTCACCTCGGGGAACTGCGCGCGCAGTCGGCTCACCAGCTGAGCAGCTGTGAGGCTGCTGCCGCCGAGGTCGAAGAAGTCGTCGGAGCCGGTCCCCGCACCGGCCCCGAGGATTTCCCCCAGAGCTCCTGGAGCCACTTCGCGGTTCCTTCGAGCTGGCCAGCGCCTGAGGCGCCACCGGGAAGTGGCCACGGGAGCGCATCGCGGTCGATCTTCCCCGATGTCTTGGTGGGAAGCTCGTCGACCTGGGCCAGCCGAGGCACCATGGCCGCCGGCAGCTCGGCACGCAACCGATCCATCGCGGCGGAGTGGTCGAACGAGTCGTCGACGGCGATGTAGCCGACCAGGAGCTTGTTTCCCGATGCTGTGGTCCGCACCGTGGCTGCGGCCCCGGTCACGCCCTGGACTTCGAGCAGGGCGTTGTCGATCTCCCCCAGCTCGATGCGTCGACCGCCGATCTTCACCTGGTCGTCGGCTCGCCCGCCGAAGACCAGTCCCTCGCCGTCGTAGCGGACCAGGTCACCGCTGCGGTAGGCGCGCGCCCAGCCGAGCGTGGGCATCGGGGCGTAGCGCTCGGCGTCCAGCACGGGGTCGAGGTAACGCGCCAGCCCGATGCCGCCGATGACCAGTTCGCCGACCACCCCTGGTCCGACGGGGTTGCCGGCCTTGTCGACGACGGCCAGGTCCCAGCCGTCGAGGGGAAGGCCGATGCGCACGGGACCTTCACCGGTCAGCCGAGCGCCGCAGGCGACCACGGTGGCCTCGGTGGGGCCGTAGGTGTTCCAGACCTCGCGGGTCGGGTTCGCGAACCGGGTGCCGATCTCGGGCGGGCATGCCTCGCCCCCCAGGATCAGCAGCCGTACGTCGGCCAGCGCGTCGACCGGCCACAACATCACCAGGGTCGGCACCGTCGACACGACGGTGATGTCGTTGGCGACCAGCCAGGGCCCGAGATCCATTCCGCTGCGCACCAGGGATCGCGGGGCTGGGACGAGGCAGGCGCCGTGGCGCCAGGCCAGCCACATCTCTTCGCAGGAGGCGTCGAACGCCACGGACAGACCGGCCATCACCCGATCGCCCGGGCCGAGGGGCCGCCCCTGGAGGAACAGCCTGGCCTCGGCGTCGACGAAGCCGGCGGCGGAGCGGTGGGACACCGCGACGCCCTTGGGGGTTCCGGTCGACCCCGAGGTGAAGATGATCCAGGCGTCGTCGTGCTGCGTCGGCAGCTCGGCCGGCACCGGGCCGGGCCGGGTCTCGCCCCGGGTCACGATGGTCACCGCCTCGCCGATGACGGCCCTGACGTCGGCCTCGCCGAACACCGTCCGTGCCCGTTCGTCGGGGTCGTCGGCGTCAACCGGGACATAGGCCGCGCCGGCAACGAGTACGCCCATGATGGCGACGTACAGCTCGACGGCGCCGGAGCTGATCCGCACCCCCACTCGGTCGCCCCGCCCGATACCGAGGGCGTTGAGGGCCGCCGCAACATCCTCGGCAGCGTCTGCGAACTCGGCGTAGGTCAGCACCTCGGCGCCGTTGTCGACCGCCGGAGCGTCCGGATGCTGCTCGACGGTCTCCCGGAGGATCTCGACCAAGGTCCTCGCAACGGGCGCACTGTCGGCACGGAGAAGTGCCGAACCTGCCGCAGGGGCGGCGCTCGGTGGGGTCACCCACTGATTGTCACAGCCCGAGATGAACGGTTGACGAACCTTGTGCCATTGGGCCCTTCTGCCGACCCGAGCACCTCCTTTCACTGGAGGCATGACCAAGGAAGTCGATGAGCCCGAGGCCATCACGTTGGTGCGCGAAGGACTCATCTCCAAGTTCCCTGACGCACGTCCCGACCTGATCCACGAGATCGTCGTCGACGCGCTCCAGGAGTTCAGCGATGCCCGGGTCCGCACCTTTGTCCCGGTTCTGGTGCACCGTGCCGCACTGGATCGGATCCGGCTGCTGCTCGCCCGCGTGGAATGACCGCCGGGTTCACCACCGGGCACGCGTGCAGGCCGCTCCGAACCGCAAGGAACCACGCGTAGTGTCCGGTACCACCGGCCACGCGGCCGGTACCGGCTCGATGCTCTTCCACCGCTGCCCCCCACCGCCCAGCCGGGCAGAGATGGAGCACCTGCTGTGTCACCGATCGATCCTGCGAACCCCGCCGGGACCCGCTTCCCCACCACCGGGCGTCTCCTCGAGGGCTATGACATCGACGAGGTCGACGCCTTCGTCACCCGGTGCGAGCGGGCCCTGAGCACCCGCGACGGATCGGTCACCTCCACCACGCTGAGCGAGGCGCGGTTCACCCCGGTGCGACTGCGCCCCGGCTACCGGATGGACCCGGTGGACGCGCACCTCGCCGTCCTGGCCGAACGGTTCGCCGACCTGGAACGACACCAGCTGCCCGCCCCCGCCCCGACCGGCGGCGGGCACTGTGCCGGCTGCCGGTGCGTCGAGCTCGGCTTGGCCTGACGCCCTGACGGGTACGGTCGCCGTGAGGGAGTGATCAATCCATGACTGCAGCTGTTGGCACCGCCGACACCACGACCGCCCGCCCCCAGACTCAGGCCCAGACAGGGGCCCCGCCGCAGGGTGCCGGTGCGGTGTTCACCATGGTGATGAGCACGGCGCTCGAGTTCGCCGTCGCGAAGGTTTCAGGCACGACGGACCGCTGGACCGGGAAGCTCAACGAGATCGCTGGGAACAGCAGCCGAGATGCGTCGGCCGGCGTCACGGAGCTGGTCGACGAGGCCGCGACCAGCGGCGGAGCAACCCAGCAGGCGGGGGTCCGGGGCGTGCAGGCGCACCTCCGCGGCCAGAACCCGGTCTGGGCAGTCGTCAAGGGAGCGTGGTCGGGAAGCACCGCCGCTGGCAAGGCTGCGATCGTGACCGCGTTGGTGGGCTTGCTGCTGGTGGCGGTCCTGTCCCCGGTGCTGCTGCTCGTCTTCCTGCTGAGCCTGCTGATCGTGGCGGCGGCCACGAGGATCCAGTCGACCAAGCGCTGAGGTCAGTCGGGCAGGACGAGCTCCAGGTCGAGCCAGCGGGCCAGGTCCTCGATCTCGCGGTCGACCGCGGCCGTCATGGCCGCACTGAACGGCACGTCCCGGTGGATCGCCGCGACCCGGAGCTCCCCCTCCTTGCGGTCGGCCCGGGCGTCCAGCTTCCCGACCAGCCGGTCGCCGTACAGGATCGGGAGGGCGTAGTAGCCCCACATCCGCGCGCCGGCCGGCTTGTACATCTCGAGGATGTAGTCGAACTCGAAGAGCTCGTCCATCCGCTTGCGGTCGGCAAGGAGCCGGTCGAACGGCGACAGCAGCGCCGCGCGGCCGGCGAAGGGCTGGCCGAGCTGGGCCGGGTCGACCCGCCACTGGCCGCGAAGCCCCTCGACCACGGCGGGCTCCCCCGCCTCGCCGACGTCGACCGGCTCGAAGGGGAGCTTGGTCCCCTTGGCGCGGGCGATGCCGAGGGAGCGCAGGCGGCGTTCGTCGCGCAGTCGTCGCGCCTCCTCCACCGGGGGCACGGGGTCGTCGGGATAGATCCGGGAGGCGAGGTCCCAGAGCCGGTCGCGACCGGTCCCGCCCGCCGCGGCCACCTCGCCGCGCTCCACCAGCTTGTCGAGCATCATCCGCAGGTTCCGGTTGTTGTTCCAGCCGCTGGAGGCCCACGGCACCACGCAGGTGTCGGGCAGCTCATTGGCCGGCAGTGGCCCGTCTGCGCGGAGCCGCTCGAGGATGTCGCGCCGGCAGTCGTTGTTGGCCCTCACCCAGTCGCGCACCTCCACCTGCCAGGCACGCAGCTCGCCGGAGCCGGGCCACTCGGCCATCTCCGCGCGGAAGAGCGCGATGTCGTCGGGCACCCGGAGCGCCTGGTGCAGCTCGATCAGCCGCTGCTCGTCGACGGCGTCCCACATCTCCTGCGGATCGAACGCCGAGCCCAGCCGGCTCCACATCACCAGCTCGGCGCTCGGCGCGATCGCCCTGGTCGGCTCGAGCTGGAGCAGCGAGAGCTGCCGGACCGTCTCGACCAGGTCGGTCGGGCGCTGCCTGGTCAGCAGCTGGGCCCGCACAGCGATCCGCCGCGCGTCCGTGCGGCTGAGCTCGTGGACTCCTGCCATGGCGCGAGCCTAGAGGCACGCGCCGACGAGCGCGGGTCAGATGTCGACGACCAGGCGCACCGCGACGGTGTCGCCCACGTCGATCCCCTCCGCCTTGCGGACCAGGTCCTTCAGGGGCACGACGTACCCGCCGTTCTTGGGCCACAGCGAGGTCGTCCACCGGGTCGACCCGATCCGGACCTCGACCGGGACCATGCCCCAGCCGTAGGTCACCAGGGCAGCCGTCTCCTGGAGCTCGGCGCTCTCGTCCTCGGGCACGGTGACGAAGTGGTACGGCGAGGGCCCCCGCCAGAACCACACCGCGCCGCTGAACTCCAGGTCCACCCGGTCAGCATAAGCCGGTGGGATCAGGCCGGAATGTGCCCGAAGTGCCCGCGCTGGAAGTCCTCGTAGGCCTGCAGCACCTCGGACTTGGTGTTCATCACGAACGGGCCCGCCCAGGCCAGCGGCTCGCGGATCGGCCGGCCGCCCACGACGATGACGTCCAGCTTCGGCGAGCGGCTCTCCTGGCCGGCGTCGGCCGCGATCGTGAGGTAGTCACCGGCCCCCAGCACCGCGGACTGCCCCATGTGGATCGGGCGCGCGTCGGTGCCGATCGAGCCGCGCCCGTTGAGCACGTAGACGAGGGCGTTGAAGTCGACGTCCCACGGCAGGTCGAGCCGGGCCCCCGGCTCGAGGGTGGCGTGCACCAGCGTCATGGGGGTGTACGTCGACCCGGGGCCGGCGTGGCCGTCCACGGAGCCGGCGATGACCCGCACCAGCGCACCCGCGTCGGGCGAAGTGAGCAGCGAGACCTCACCGGAGCGGAGGTCCTGGTACTGCGGCGCGTTCATCTTGGCGTCACGCGGGAGGTTCACCCAGAGCTGGATGCCGTGGAAGAGGCCACCCTGCTGAACCATCCACTCCGGCGGCGCCTCGATGTGGAGCAGGCCCGAACCGGCCGTCATCCACTGGGTGTCGCCGTTGGTGATTCTCCCGCCGCCGCCGTGGGAGTCCTGGTGGTCGAAGGTGCCGTCGATGATGTAGGTGACGGTCTCGAAGCCCCGGTGTGGGTGCCACGGTGTCCCCTTGGGCTCGCCGGCGGCGTACTCCACCTCGCCCATCTGGTCCATCATGATGAACGGGTCGAGGTGGGCCAGGTCGATGCCCGCGAAGGCGCGGCGGACCGGGAATCCCTCGCCCTCGTAGCCCTGCGGAGCGGTGCTCACCTGCCAGACGGGGCGGGGTTGGTCGCCGAGACCGGGTGCGCGCACGCGGTCCAGCACGGTCAGGTCGTTCACGGTGATTGCGGGCAACGTGCCCACCTCCTCAAGGGGGTCTCGGACTCCGGTTCCAACGGTAGTTGAAGATTGGATATTCCTGCCGCTCACTTGCGCGCCCGGTCCGTCCGACGACTAGGTTGGCCCGGTGACCTCGGCGAAGAAGAAGTACGACGTTGTCGTCGTCGGCGGGGGCCACAACGGCCTCGTCTCGGCGGCCTACCTTGCCCGCGCAGGCCTCTCGGTCCTCGTCCTCGAACGGCTCGGCCACACCGGTGGCGCGGCCGTCTCGGCGATGGCGTTCTCGGGCCAGGCGGCGCAGCTCTCACGCTACTCCTACCTGGTCTCGCTGCTGCCGAACCAGCTCATCGACGACCTCGGCCTGGACATCGCGCTGGCCTCGCGGACCACGTCGTCGTACACACCGCTGCTGCGCGACGGCAAGCCCGGCGGTCTGCTGGTCGAACGCCCCGAGGGCGAGGCGACCCGCCGGTCGTTCGCGGCGCTGACCGGCAGCGACGACGAGTACGACGCGTGGCGCGAGTTCTACGCCGACGTCGCCGAGCTGGCCCGCGTCGTAGCGCCGACCCTGCTGTCACCGCTGCCGACCGAGCGTGCGATCCGGGAGCAGGTCGACCCGGGCATCTGGCGCGACCTCGTGGTCAACCCGCTGGGCGCGGCGGTCGAGGCGCGCTTCACCGACGACACGGTCCGGGGAGTCGTGGCGACCGACGCCCTGATCGGGACCTTCGCCTCGATGAACGACCCGTCACTGGCGCAGAACCGCTGCTTCCTCTACCACCTGATCGGCAACGGCACCGGCGAGTGGCGGGTCCCCGTCGGCGGGATGGGGGCCGTCACCGCAGCCCTCGCCAGGGCCGCCCGCCGGGCCGGCGCCGAGATCATCACCTCCGCCGGCGTGAGCGGCATCCGCGGCTCCGCGGACGGTGCCGAGGTCTCCTGGCACGACGGCATGGGCACCGAGAAGGTCGAGGCCCGCTTCGTGCTGGCCAACGTCGCGCCCTGGGTGCTGCGGATCCTGATGGGCGAGGAGGCCGACGAGGAGACCAAGCCCGAAGGGGCGCAGCTGAAGGTCAACCTCCTGCTCGACCGGCTGCCCCGGCTGAAGTCCGGCGTGGACCCGGCCGTCGCGTTCTCCGGCACCCTGCACCTGGCCGAGGACTACACCCAGCTCGAGGCGGCGTACGCCGATGCCGCCGCCGGCCGGGTGCCGGCGGTGCTGCCGGGCGAGGTCTACTGCCATTCGCTGACCGACCCGACGATCCTGGGCTCCTCACCCGCAGGCATGCACACGCTGACCTACTTCGGCCTGCACACACCGGCGTCGCTCTTCGCGACCGACCCGGCGGCGACGAGGTCGCTGGCCGTGTCGCGGGCCCTGGCGTCACTCAACGAGCACCTGGTCGAGCCGATCGAGGACTGCCTGGCCAGGGACGCGGCCGGCAACCCGTGCATCGAGGCCAAGATCCCCCAGGACATCGAGGCCGAGCTGGCCATGCCCGGCGGCCACATCTTCCACGGCGACCTGGACTGGCCATGGGCGCCGAACCGCTCCCGGATGGAGACGCCGGCCCAGCAGTGGGGCGTCCAGACCGACGAGGCGGCCGTGCTGCTGTGCGGCGCCGGCTCGCGTCGCGGCGGCGCCGTGTCCGGCCTCGGCGGCCACAACGCCGCCCAGGCCGTGCTCGCGTCGCTGTGACCCCACCTGTGACTCCTGTGACCCGGCCCCGATTTTTCCCCACCGTCGTCCGCTGATAGAGTTCACGTCGCTTCACCACGCGGCATTAGCTCAATTGGCAGAGCAGCTGACTCTTAATCAGCGGGTTCGGGGTTCGAGTCCCTGATGCCGTACCACCCACGAAGGCCGGTCCTCCTGGACCGGCCTTCGTCGTCATTTCCCCCACCAGTTTCCACACGAGGAGCTACCCACGTGTCACCCTCGCTGCGCGGACGCCCGGGCATCACGTTCGCCGTCCTCACGATCGCGGTCTCGTCGTTCGCGCTCCTCCAGTCCTTGATCGTCCCGGTCCTGGCTCGCATCCAGATCGAGTTCGACACCGACCAGAGCACGGTGACCTGGGTGCTGACGGCGTACCTCCTCTCCGCCTCGATCTGCACGCCGCTGCTCGGCCGGGTCGGCGACGTCGTGGGCAAGAAGCGGATGCTGGTCGTCACGCTCTCGGCGCTCGCGATCGGGTCCCTCGCGCGCGGCGCTGGCGCCGTCGATCGGGTGGCTGATCGCGGCGCGGGTGGTGCAGGGCGCCGGCGGTGGCGTGCTGCCGCTGAGCTTCGGGATCATCCGTGACGAGTTCAAGGACAAGGTCACCTCCGCGCTCAGCGTCATCGCCTCGCTCACCGCCGTCGGGTTCGGAGCGGGCATCGTGATCGCGGGACCGATCGTCGAGGGGCTGGGCTACCACTGGCTGTTCTGGCTGCCGATGATCGCCACCGCCGTCGCGGCGGTCGCGGCCCTGTTCTTCATCCCCGAGTCCCCGGTGCGTACGCCGGGCCGGCTCCCCGTCCTGCCGGCGGTGCTGCTGGCGGTCTGGCTGGTCGCCCTGCTGCTCGCCCTCAGCGAGGGCAACGCGTGGGGCTGGGGCTCGCCGCGCATCCTCGGCCTGTTCGCGACCGCCGTGCTGGTGGCCGCCGCGTGGGTCCGGGTGGAGACCCGCGTGCCGGTGCCGATGATCGACATGCAGATGATGCGCCTGCGCGGCGTGTGGACCACCAACCTGGTCGCGGCCTTCGTGGGCTTCGGCATGTTCGCGTCGTTCGGCTTCCTGCCCCAGTTCCTGCAGACGCCCTCCTCGGCCGGCTACGGCTTCGGGGCCTCGATCAGCGAGTCCGGCAACCTGCTGCTCCCCTCGGCGCTGGCGAGCTTCCTGGTCGGCTTCTTCACGGCTCGGCTGGTGCACGTGTTCGGGGCGCGGCTGGTGATCGTGACCGGCACCGTCCTCAACGCGCTCTCGTTCGCCTCCGTGGCGATCTGGCACGACGCCACCTGGCAGCTGTACGGCGCGACCACGGTGCAGGGCGTCGGCTCGGGCCTGGTGTTCTCGAGCCTCGCCGGCGTGGTGATCGCCTCGGTGCCGCGCGAGCAGACCGGGGTCGCGAGCGGCATGAACGCCAACATCCGGACCATCGGAGGCTCGATCGGCTCCGCGGTCATGGCCGGCGTCGTGACCGCGAAGATGGGGCCGACCGGCCTGCCCGCGGAGAGCGGCTACACGCTCGGCTTCGCCCTCCTCGCCGTCGGCATGCTCCTCGCCGCCGTCGCGGCCGCGTTCATCCCCGACACCCACGTGCAGCCCACCACCGGGCCCCTGGAGGACGCCGAGAACGCCGAGCTCGGCTTCGTCCCCGCGGCACGCCACGGCTGAGCCTGCTCAGCCGGCGATCTCCGCGACGGCCGGGTCGCGCCAGACCACGGCCGTGCCGTCCAGCACGGTCGCGCCGTCCTGGTTGGTGATCCGCGTCGCGAGCGTCGTCACCGGCTTGTCCTCCCGGGCGCTCGTGACGGTCACCTCAGCGGTGATCACGTCACCGGGCCGGACCGGCGCGGGAAAGCGCCAGGCCACCTCGAGGAAGACGCTTCCCGGCCCGGGCAGCTGTTCGGCGACGAGCGCGTTCAGCAGGCCCGTGGTGACGCCGCCCTGTACGACGATCCCGCCGAAGCGGGACATCCTCGCCAGCTCGTCGTCGTAGTGGATCGGGTTGCGGTCGCCGGTGATATCCGTGAACAGCTCGATGTCGCGACGGGTCACGGTGCGGGTGCGGCGCGCGACGGCGCCGATCGGTGGATTCGTCATGGCCACGACCGTGCTCGCCTGACCTTCCCGCGACCTTCCCCGGAGCACGTCGCGAGGGCCGGCGCACCACCCCATGTGGGCCCATTTTGGGCATGCAACCGGGAGCGAACGGCGCCTAGCGTGAGGAGCAGTGTGACCTGACCGCCCCGGGCCCGGAACCCCGCCGGAGAC
>CAWGSW010000013.1:0-14353 GCA_963825275.1 uncultured Actinomycetota bacterium
CCTTGTCGTGGAGGCTGCCGCGACGTGCACCATCGTCAGCAGGTCGCCGGCCTTCTCGATGATCCCGGTGCAGTCGTTGCCCTGGTGGAAGGTGTGCGGCGCGCAGTAGAGGAAGGACACGTTCGGGGAGTTGATCCCGCGAATGAGGTCGACGGCGCGCTTGCCGTCCTCCTCCCAGTCGTCGGGGTGCGGCTCGAGGACCAGCCGGATGCCCTCCTTCTCGAAGACCGGCGGCAGCTCCTCCAGCGAGCGCCAGAACTGGCGCTCGCACACCGCCGCCTCGCGCGGGTTGCCGTTGAACTCGGAGTTCATCGTGTCGACACCGAGGTCGGCGGTGATCTGGATGGCTCGCTTCCAGTAGCGGACCGCGGCCTGCCGGTCCTCCTCGTCCGGGCCCGACCACTTGTACAGCGGCAGGACGGAGGCCACGCCCACCCCGGCGATGCGGAGGGCCTTCTTGAACTCCTGCACGCGGGTGTCGTCCACGCGCGGGTGGTTGAAGAACGGCGTGAAGTCCTCGCGGGGCGACAGCTCGATCCACTCGTAGCCGAGCTCGGCCACCAGTGCGGGCAGCTGCAGCAGCGGGACGTCACGAAACATGTACGGGTCGAGGGCGAGCTTCATCAGCCGCCACCGCCCAGCACTGCCGCGCGGTCCGCAAGGTCGACCTTCACCGGAAGACCGCTCGCGAGGGACTCCATACCCGCGGTGCACACGGCCGTCGCGGCATAGCCGTCCCAGCTCGTCGGTCCCACGACCTCGCCACGGCGGGAGGCGTCGACCCAGGCCTGGACCTCGAGGTCGTAGGCCCGGGCGAAGCGGACCCGGAAGTCGGGCGCGATCTGACCGCCCCAGTACCCGCCCCGCTCATCGGCCACGGTGCTGTAGATCCCGGTGCTGTTCCTGCCCGCGACGAGGGTGCCGCGCTCGGCGACCGCCTCGCAGCGCACCTCGTAACCGACCTGGCTGTTGACGAAGACCTCCGAGGTCACCAAGCCACCACCGGCCATCCTGAAGATCGACACCTGCGGGTCGAGGACACCCTCGGCGGCCACCCCGGTCGGCGTGCCTGCGAGCACCGTGATCTCGGCGATCTCCTCGCCGAAGATGAACCGCGCGACGTCGACCTCGTGGACGAGCGAGTCGCGCACGATCATCTCGGACCGGAACGAGTCCGGGACGGTGGCGTTTCGGTGGGTGTTGTGCAGCACCAGCGTTCGCCCGAACTGGCCGCTGTCCAGCAGGGACTTCATCTGCGCGTACTCGGGGTCGAAGCGCCGCATGAAGCCGACCTGCACCCGCGGCTGCCCGGCCTTCAGCTCGGCCTCGACGAGCCGCAGCGAGGACTCGCTGTCCATCGTCAGCGGCTTCTCGCACAGCGCGTACTTCCCGTGCTCGATGCAGGCGAGCACCTGCTCCTCGTGCACGAAGCCCGGGGAGGCGATGACCACCGCGTCGACCTCGTCGTCGGCGACCAGGTCGAGCGGGTCACCGATGCTGCGCACCCCCTCGAAGCCGGCCGCGAGGTCCCGGGCCCGCGCGGCGTCGGGGTCCGACACCGCGACGAGCCTGGCACCCGCGATCCTGTTCACGACCCGCTCGGCGTGGTCGGCGCCCATCATGCCGACGCCGATCACCCCGATGCGGAGGTCCCGCACTGCCATCTACTTCTCCTCGCTGCGGTTGTCGGCGAACTCGTCCTGCACTTCGGCCGCCTCCTCCTGGGAAAGCCCCGGGTCCAGCGCCCCGTGGTCGACCACGTGCGGCGCCGCGACCTTCCCGGGGTCCACACCCCTCAGCTCGTGGCTGAGCTCCGCCAGCTCCTGGCCGCCGGCCATCTCCCCGGTGAGCTGGTCAAGCGTGAGCTCGTCGCGGTGTGCGTCGAGGACCACCCGGCCGAGCTTGAGGATGACGAAGTGGTTGCCGACCAGGTAGGCGTGGTGCGGGTTGTGGGTGATGAAGACGACCCCGAGACCGGCGTCGCGCGCCTTGACGATGTACTTCAGGACCACGCCCGACTGCTTCACACCGAGGGCCGCCGTCGGCTCGTCGAGGATGATGACCTTGGCACCGAAGTAGATCGCCCGGGCGATCGCGATGCACTGGCGCTGGCCGCCGGACAGGCTCCCGACGGGGCGCTCGAGGTCGGGGATGACGATGCCCATCTTCGTGAGCTCCTCGTCGCAGACCTCCTTCATGGCGTCGATGTCGAGGTTCCGGAAGAGACCCTTGTACATCTCGTTGCCCAGGAAGAAGTTGCGCCACACGGACATCAGCGGGGCCAGCGCGAGGTCCTGGTAGACCGTCGCGATGCCGGACGCCTGGGCCACGCGTGGGGACCCGAAGTTGCGCTGGATGCCGTTGACCTTCATCTGGCCCTCGGTGTAGTCGTGCAGGCCGGCCATGATCTTGATCAGGGTCGACTTGCCCGCGCCGTTGTCGCCGAGCACGCACGTGACCTCGCCCTGGCGCACGCGGAGCGAGACTCCGCGAAGGGCGTTGACGTTGCCGTAGCTCTTGCCCACGTCGACCATCTCGAGGACGGGTGCGCTCGCGTCCGTCGTGCTGGTCGTCGCGTCCTGGACCGCTGCAGTGTTCATCGCGCGTCTGCCTTCTTCTTGACGTACATGTTCACGAGGGTCGCGCCGATGAGCATGATGCCGAGGAAGGTCTTGAGCCAGTCGACGTCCCAGCCGGCGTAAGAGATGCCGAGCTGGGTCATGCCGTAGATCAGCGCACCGATCGCCGCACCGAGGATCGAGCCGTAGCCGCCGGTGAGCAGGCAGCCGCCGATGACGGCCGCGATGATGTAGATGAACTCGTTTCCGACGCCCTGGCCGGACTGCACGTTGTTGTACTCGAAGAGCATGTGCATGCCCAGCAGCCACGCCCCGAAGCCGACCCCCATGAACAGGCCCACCTTGGTGGCCACGACCGGCACACCGACGGCGCGTGCTGCGGCTGAGTCGCCCCCGACCGCGAAGATCCAGTTGCCGACGCGGGTCCGCAGCAGCAGCCACGAGAGCACGGCCGTGAGCACGATCCAGTAGAGGACCGGGATCTTGATGGCGACGGGACCGATGTCGAAGCTCGAGGCGAAGACCGCCTGCGCACTCGCCCAACCGTCCATGTCGCTGATCGTGTTGGACGACACACCGCCGGTGACGAGACGCGTGACGGCCAGGTTGACGCCCTGGAGCACGAAGAACGTGCCCAGGGTGACGAGGAAGCTCGGCAGGCCCGTCTTGTGCAGCAGCCACCCGTTGAAGCCCCCGATGGAAAGGGAGAACACCAGCGCCGCCAGGACACCGACCCAGACGTTGAGGCCGAAGTACCACGCCGTGTGGGCAGCGGCGAGACCTGAGGCGGTCACCGCCACTCCCGCCGAGAGGTCGAACTCGCCGCCGATCATGAGCAGGCCCACGAAGACGGCCATGATCCCGATGGTCGAGGCGTTGTAGAGGATCGTCCCGATGTTCTCGACGTTGCGGAAGGCGGGTGCCGTCACGAGGAAGAGCAGGGCCACAGCCACGGCACCGATGAGGGCGCCGACAGCCGGCATCCCGAACAGGGTGGACAGGGCCGACCGGGTCTTGACCCGATCGTCGTGGGTCGCCGTTGTGGTCACGGTTGCCATCTCAGGTCACCTCGTGCCATTCGCGGCGAACTGCTCGACCTGCGCGATGTTGCTGGAGTCGATGAAGGCCGGCCCGGTCGCGACGGGGTTGCCTCCACCGATCACGTTGCCGTTGGTCTTGTAGAGCCAGAGCGCGTCGACCGCCAGGTAGCCCTGCAGGTAGGGCTGCTGGTCGATCGCCCAGGCGACCTTGCCGTCCTTGACCGCGGTGACCAGCTCCTTGTTGGTGTCGAACGTCCCGATCTTGGCCGAGCTGCCGGCCCCGGAGACGGACTTCACCGCGTCGAGCGCGAACTGTGCGCCGAGGGTGACGACCCAGTCCACGCTCTTGTCCTGGGTCAGCTTGGCCTGGATCGAGGTCGTGACGGCGGCGTCGTCGCGACCGTTGACGTAGAGTCGCTCGACCTTCGCTCCACCGGCACCCTGGAGGACGCCCGCGCAGCGGTCCTCGAGCTGCTGCTGGCCCTGCTCCTGGATGACGCAGAGGATGTTCTTGCCGCCGTCCTTGACGACCCGCTCCCCGACCGCCACGCCGGCCGGCTTCTCACCCTGGCCGAAGTAGCCGATCGCCCCGAGGCTCTGGAAGTCGGCCTCCCCGGCGTTGAACATCGTGACGGGGATGCCCGCTGCGACAGCCTTCTTGATCGACCCGCTGAGGGCGCCCGTGTTGGGGCTCGTCACCGCGATGCCGTCGACCTTCTTGTCGATCGCGGCCTGGATGAGCTGCGCCTGCTTCGTCGCATCGGGGTCGTTGGTGTACTCGAGCTTGACGCCGTCGTTCGCCGAGGCGGCCTCGGCACCCTTGCGGATGATGTCCCAGAAGGTGTCGCCGGGGGCCTGGTGGGTGATCATGGCCACCGTCATCGTCGTGGCCTTGGCGCCCTGCGCGCCGCCGCCTTCGGTCTCCTGCTTCCCCCCGCCGGAGGAACAGGCCGCCAGGGCGAGCACCGAGGTCGCTCCCATGGCGACGACTGCTGCGCGGGAACGGTTGGATCGGATCATCGTCGGTCCTGCCTTTCAGGGGCCGTCTCCTCTTTGAGACGGGTCTTTGGGGTGCGGCGGTGTGCCGCGGGGTGGGTCAGACGAGCCGGCCTCCGCCGCACGTCATGAGGTAGTCGTAGGTGCGCTTGGCGATCGGGAAGGGCTGGTCGGGCGGGCAGGGGTACATGTCCTGCTCGACGATGGCGAACATCTCGACGTCGAGCTCGGAGAGGGCGTCGAGGATGGGCGGCATCTCCGGTACGCCGAGCGGCGGTTCGCACATGGCGCCCATCCGCACGGCCTCGCCGAAGCCGATGCCCTCAGCGTGCACCCGGTCGACGACCGCGGGGTCGACCTGCTTCAGGTGCACGTAGCCGATGCGGTCCGGGTGGTCCTGGATCAGCCTGAGGCTGTCGCCGCCGCAGTACGCGATGTGGCCGGTGTCGAGGCACAGGCTCACGAGCGAGGGGTCTGTGGCGGCCAGGAATCGCTCGACGTTCTCGTGGGTGTCCACGTGGCTGTCGGCGTGGGGGTGGAACTGGAACTGCAGGCCGAACTCCTCGCTGATCTGCCGGGCCAGCCGGTCGATGTTGCGGGCGTACGGGGCTCCACTCCTCGTCGGTGAGCTGCGGCTCCTCGATGAGGTCGCCGGTCGCGGGGTCGCGCCAGAAGTCCGGGATGACCACGAGGTGCTTGGCACCCATGGCCGCCGTCAGGGACGCAGCCGCGGAGACGTTCTCCCACGTCGAGTCCCAGGAGTCGGCGCGGTGCAGGTGCTCGAAGATCGTCCCGGCCGTCATCTCCAGGCCCCGCTTGCCGAGCTCGTCCTTCAGCCGGGACGGGTCGGTCGGCAGGTAGCCGAACGGGCCGAGCTCGATGCGGGTGTACCCCGCGGCGGCCACCTCGTCGAGGAACCGCTCCCAGGGCGTCTGCAGCGGGTCGTCGGCGTGCCAGACGCCCCAGGAGTCGGGCGCGCTGCCCAGTTTCACGGCGCGGGTCATGAGGGGTTCTCCGGCTTCTGTGCAGGCGCCAGCAGCGGGCGCTGGGTGGCCTTGTGGTCGGTGTACTCGCCGTAGGCGGTCGTCGTGCTCTCGAGCTCGGAGACCGAGCTGACCGGCACGTCCCACCAGGCGTTGCTGTCGGGCGCGTAGACCGTGGGGTCGGTCTCGACGTGGATGACCACCGGGCCGCCATCGGCCGGCGCGGCCTTGGCCTCCTTGATGGCCTGCTCGAGCCCGTCCTGCGAGTGGACCTCGATGACACGGGCGCCGAGGCTGCGGGCGTTGGCGGCGAGGTCGACGGGCAGCCGCGCCCCCTCGAGCCGGCCGGTCTTCTCGTCGCGGAACCGGTACTTCGTCCCGAACCTCTGCGACCCCAGCGACTCCGACAGCGACCCGATCGAGTGGAAACCGTGGTTCTGCACCAGGACCACGATGACCTTGACCCGCTCCTGGACGGCGGTGACGAGCTCGGTAGGCATCATGAGGTAGCCGCCGTCGCCCACCATCGCGAACACGTCTCGGGACTCGTCGGCCAGCCGGATGCCGATCGACGCCGGCACCTCGTAGCCCATGCACGAGTAGCCGTACTCGACGTGGTAGGCCTTGCGGTCGCGCACCCGCCACAGCTTGTGCAGGTCGCCCGGCATCGAGCCGGCGGCGCAGAGCACGACGTCGCGCGGGTCGGTGAGCTCGTTGACGGCGCCGAGCACCTGGCCCTGTGTCAGCAGGCCCTCGGCCAGGGCGTCGGTCACCTCGGCCGGCGGGTGGTAGGCCGCCTCCACCTCGGCGTCCCACTCTGCCCACAGCGCGGCCTGCCGCTCGCGGTAGGCGGGCTCCACGGCATACCCCTCCAATGCCGTGGCAAGCGCGGTGAGGGCCTCGCGGGCGTCGGCCACGACCGAGAGGCCGGCGTGCTTGCCGGCGTCGAACCGGGCGATGTTGATGTTGACGAAGCGGACACCGTTGTCCTGGAACGCCGTTCGCGACGCCGTCGTGAAGTCGCTCCACCGCGTGCCGACGCCGATGACCAGGTCGGCCTCAGCGGCGAGCGCGTTGGCGGCCGTGGTCCCGGTGGAGCCGATGGCCCCCATCTCCTGCGGGTGGCCGTGCGGGAGCGAGCCCTTGCCCGCCTGCGACTCACCGACGGGTATGCCGGTCTGCTCGCACAGCGCGCGCAGCGCCTCCTCGGCCCCGGAGTAGTGCACGCCGCCCCCGACCACGATCAGCGGCCGCTTCGCGGCCTGGACGAGGGCGGCGGCGTCCTGGATGTCGACCTGCTCGGGCAGCGGACGGGCGACGCGCCACACCCGCTCGGCGAACAGCTCGACAGGCCAGTCGAAGGCCTCGGCCTGCACGTCCTGCGGCAGGGCGATGGTCACCGCGCCGGTCTCGACCGGGTCGGTGAGCACCCGCATCGCGCCCAGCAGGGCGGCAGGCAGCTGCTCGGGCCGGCTGACCCGGTCGAAGAAGCGCGAGAGCGGCCGGAAGGCGTCGTTGACGGTGACGTCCGCGGCATACGGCTGCTCGAGCTCCTGGAGCACCGGGCTGGACGCCCGGGTGGCGAACGTGCCAGAGGGCAGCAGCAGCACCGGGAGGCGGTTGATGGTGGCGAGCGCGGCACCGGTCAGCATGTTGGTCGAGCCGGGGCCGACGGAGGCCGTGCAGGCCCAGGTCTGCAGACGGTCCTTCTGGCGGGCGTAGGCCACCGAGGTGTGCACCATGGCCTGCTCGTTGCGGGCGAGCACGTAGGGAAGGCGGTCGGCCTCGTCGGTCTCGAGCTCGTTCTGCAGCAGCGCCTGCCCGATGCCGGCGACGTTGCCGTGGCCGAAGATCCCGAAGCAGCCGGCGAAGAGCTTCTGCCGCTCGCCGTCGCGCTCGCTCCACTGGTTGGCGAGGAAGCGGACCACGGCCTGGGCCACGGTCAGCCGCACGGTCTCCTGCGTCATCGGGTTCCTCCAAGGGGGAGTCTCGGGTCGACGTCCTGCGACGCCCAGGTCTCACGGACCCATCCGTGGACCGGGTCGTCGCAGATCAGCCAGGCCCGCTCCTGACCGGGGCCGGCCATCACGTTGAGGTAGTAGAGGTCGTACCCGGGGGGCGCCATGGCCGGTCCGTGCCAGCCGTGGGGCACCAGCACGACGTCTCCGCTCCGGACCTCCGCCAGGACGTCGATGGGGCGCTCCTGCGTGCCGTAGACCCGCTGGTAGCCAATGGGATCCGCGCCCTCGGCCGCCGGGGCTCCTGCCTCGGTCTGCACCTCGAAGTAGTAGATCTCCTCGAGCTCGGTCTCGATGCCGTCGCGCTCCTCGTCATGCTTGTGCGGCGGGTACGAGCTCCAGTTGCCGGCGGGCGTGATGACCTCACAGGCGATGATCGAGTCGGCGTCGAGCACCCCGGGGGTGCCGAAGTTGCGGACCTCGCGGCTGGCGCTGCCGGCGCCACGCAGCTCGACCGGCACGTCGTCCACGGCGATGTGGCGGAACGCCGGCTCCTTCGGGGCAGCCGCCCGGGCACCGCACACCGCGACCCGTGCCGGCCCACCGGAGGCGGTGACGGTGAAGCTGCTGTCCCGGCCCACGTAGGCGACGTCGGTCGGCCCGGCGAAGACGGACTCCCGTCCCGCCAGGGTGGCCTTGCCCGCCGCCGACTCCACGGTGACCGAGCCGGAGAGCGGCACGACGACGTGCTCCCACTCCCCGGCGGGGATCTCTCGGCTCTCCCCCTCGGCCAGCCGGCCGGCATACAGGCTCGTGTGCTGCCAGCCGTCGACGCCGTCGTCGATGGCGACCTCCCAGCTGTCGGTCGTGGCGGTGCCGAGGGGCCGCACCCAGCGCTCGTTGTCGGTCATCGCGCGCCCCCGTGCACCAGCTCGGCGGCGATGTCGACGGCGGCGGCCACGTCGCCGTCGGGCGGGAAGAGCAGGGCGCGCCCGACCACCAGGCCGCGCACGGCCGGCAGGTCGAGGGCCTTGCCCCAGGAGGCGTAGGTCTCGTGGGGGTCGCCCTGCGGGTCGCCGCCGAGCAGCAGCGTCGGCAGGGTCGTCGCGTCCATGACGCGGGCGAGGTCGTCGACGACCGGCAGCTTGAGCCAGGTGTGGGCGCTCGAGGCACCGAGCCCGGCCGCGATGTGGATCGACTTGATCGTCGAGTCGGGGTCGAGCAGGTTGACCACACGGCCGTCGCGGCGCTCGGAGAGGAACGGCTCGACCATCGCCATGAGGCCCAGCTCGGCCAGCTCGGTGACGGCCCGGGCGCTGGCCTCGAGGGTGGGGGCGGTGCCGGGGTCGTCGAGCGCGATGCGGGTCAGCATCTTGCCGCCGTCGAGGCCGTTCGCGGCGATCTCACGGGCCCGGTAGGCGGTGAAGCGGTCGTCGAGCTCGAAGCTCGCCCCCTGCAGGCCGCCGCGGTTCATCGAGCCGATGACCACCTTGCCCTCGAGCGCCCCGAGCAGCAGCAGGTCGTCGAGGATGTCGGGGGTGCCGAGCACCCCGTCGACGCCGGGGCGGGAGACCGCCGTGGCGAGGCGCTCGAGCAGCCCGCTGCGGCTGGCCATGGCGGTCTTGTTGTCGCGCACCCCGAGGGCGCCGCGGGCCGGGTGGTCGGCGGCCACCAGGAGGAGCCGGCCGTCGGTCCCGGCGAGGTCCCGCCGGGTGCGGGCGGCCCAGGCCTGGGCGATCCGCTGTGGTTCGCGGACCCGGATCTCGGTCAGGTCCGCCACGGACACGGTCGGGCTGGTGCTCATCACGCCTCCTCGGCTGCGACGTACTCGGCCGCGATCGGCTCGCGGCTGGCGAGGTGCTCCTCGACCTCGGCCACAGTGGGCATTGCGGTCGAGCACTCGAGACGGGAGGCCACGATGGCCCCGGCGACGTTGGCGAACTCGAGGATGCGGCGCAGGTCCCAGCCGCTCAGCAGGCCGTGGCAGAGGGCCCCGCCGAAGGCGTCACCGGCGCCGAGGCCGTTGACGACCTCGACCGGGAACGGCGGCACCTCGACGCGCTCGTCCCGGGTGGCGGCGAGGACGCCCTTGGGGCCCTGCTTGACGATGGCGAGCTCGACGCCGCGCTCGAGGAGGGCGTCGGCCGCCCGCTGGGGGTCGGTCTCGCCGACGGCGACCTCGCACTCCTCGCGGTTGCCGACGGCGACGGTCACCAGCTCGAGGGCCTTGCCGACCTGGGCGCTGGCCTCCTCCGGGTGCGGCCAGAACATCGGCCGGTAGTCGAGGTCGAGGATGGTGTGCCGGCGCCGGCCGCGGACCTCCCAGGCGGCGAAGTGGGCGGCACGGCTCGGCTCCTGCGACAGGCCGGTGACGGTCGCCCAGAAGATGCGGGCCGTCTCGATCGCCTCGCGGGGCAGCTCGTCGGCCTCGATCATCAGGTCGGGCGCGATCGGGTAGCGGTAGAAGTAGAGCGGGAAGTCGTCGGGCGGGAAGATCTCGCAGAAGGTCACCGGCGTCGGCGGCCCGTCGACCTCGGTGATGAAGGCCGGGTCGACGCCGAGGCGCGGCGGCCTCGGCCCGCACGTAGCGGCCGAACGCGTCCTTGCCCGTGCGCGTGATCAGGGCGGCGCGGCGGCCGTACCTGGCAGCGGCGACCGCGACGTTGGTGGCGCTGCCGCCGAGGAACTTCTGGAACGTCTGCACGTCCTCGAGGCCCACGCCGCTCTGCAGCGGGTAGATGTCGGCGCTGATGCGCCCCATGGCGACCAGGTCGTATGCCGCGGTGCTGGATTCCGTCGTCATCTCAGATCCCCACGCCGGAGCGCTGCCCGGCCACACCGAGCAGGTAGTACAGGCTGGTGCGCACATCGTCCACCGGCCCCGTGCCTCCCGGATCCCCCGGAAGGATGGTGTCCTGCTCGAGGACGTACCACCCGGCATACCCGTCGTCCTCGAGGGCGTTGACGATCGCGGCGATGTCGACGTCGCCCTCGCCGAGCGGGACGTACATCCCGCCGGCCACGGCCTCGGTGTAGGTCGCCTCACCGGCCTGGACCCGGCGGGCCCAGTCGAGGCGGACGTCCTTCAGGTGCACGTGGGCGATCCGGTCCGGGTGCGACTTCGCGACCGCGACCGGGTCGCCGCCGCCGATGAGCAGGTGCCCGGTGTCGAGGCAGAGCCCGATGCTGCTGCCGTCGAGCACCCGCTCGGTCTCCTCCCCGCTCTCGACCATGGTGCCGACGTGCGGGTGCAGGGTGGCCGTGAGGCCTCGAGCGGCGGCCGCCGCGCCGAGCCGGTCGAGGTTGCCCAGCAGGGTCTGCCAGCCGGCGTCGTCCAGCACGGGACGGGCGTCGTAGCCCTCCTGCCCGGTCGCGGCGGCCAGCACGACGGTCGAGGCGCCTGCCGCGACGAGGCCCTCCATCGCGTGCTCCACCTCGGGGAGCGGGTCGTGGCCCGGGTCGTGGAGCACCACGGGGACGAACTGCCCGACGGCCTTGAGCCCCTGGGACGCCAGGAGGTCGGCCTTGGCCCGCGGGTCGGCAGGAAGGAAGTCGTCGGGACCGAACTCGGTGGCGGCGAGGCCGACCTCGCTCATCTGGTCCAGGACGGTGGCCGGGTCGTACTGCCAGCCCCAGCCGGGGACCTCGCAGACACCCCAGGAGATGGGGGCGCCGGCGACGCGCTCCTCCAGCGGCAGGATCGTGGTGCTCACAGGGTCTCGATCTCCTCCAGGCGCACGGGGCGCCCCTCGTGGCGGGACAGCTCACAGGCCTCGGCGATGCGGAACGCCTGGAGGGCGTCCTCGACGGTGCACGGTGTGGGACGGTCGCCCCTGGCGACCTCGGCGAAGGCGGTCAGCTCGGCGCGGTAGGCCGGCAGGAAGCGCTCCATGAAGGACCAGTGCTGGGGTCCGTGGGGGAAGTCGACACCCTCCTCGGCGGAACGGAAGGCCAGGGAGTCGTCGAGGCCGACGGCCATGGCGCCCTTGCTGCCGTGGGCCTCCATGCGCACGTCGTGGCCGCCACCGTTGTAGCGGGTGGAGGACACCAGGGCGATGGTGTCGTCGTCGAGGGTCAGGACGGCGGCGGCGGTGTCGACGTCGCCCGCCTCGCTGAAGAACTTCTCACCCTTGTTGGCGCCCGTGGCGTAGACGGAGACCACCTCGCGGCCGGTGACGAAGCGCAGGATGTCGAAGTCGTGGACGTTGCAGTCGCGGAAGATGCCGCCGCTGGTCGGGATGTAGGCCGCGTGGGGCGGCGACTGGTCGTGCGTCGCCGCGCGGATCGAGTGGACGAAGCCGAGCTCGCCGCCCTGGACCGCCCGGGCCAGCCGCTGGTAGCCGCGGTCGAAACGCCGCTGGAAGCCAATGTGCACCGGCACCTCGCTGCTCGCCGCGAGCTTGGCCAGACCGATGGTCTCGTCCAGGCTGGACGCGACCGGCTTCTCACAGAAGGTCGGCACCCCCGCCTCGACCCCCTGGCGCAGCAGCGGGGCGTGGGCCGGGGTGGCGGCCGCGATGACGAAGCCGTCGACGCCCGACGCCAGCAGCGCCTCGGCGCTCGGGGCGAACTCGGTGCCCAGTCGGTCAGCGACCTCACGGGCGGCCTCGGTGTTGGCGTCGGTGAGGACGAGCTCCTCCACGAAGTCCAGCCCCTTCAGGGTCTCGGCGTGAAACGCGCCGATCCTCCCTACGCCTGCAAGCCCGATCCGCATGCCGTACTCCGTCCCACGTCGCTGTGTCTCGTCAGGTCCGGCTTCGGACCCGGGTGCTGTCGATCAGCGTGGCAAGCGCGGGAACATCATGTCAACCCTTTGTCCTTACATTCTCACGTGCTATCTAAGCCCCCAAGTTGCCGCTACGCTCTGCCCATGGTCAAACAGCTGGACGTCCGCATCGACCGCGGTTCCCCCGTCCCGCTCTACCACCAGCTCGCCGAGCAGCTCAGCGACGCGATCGCGACCGGAGCACTGCAGCCGGGGGACCCGTTCGAGAACGAGATCGCGCTGGCCGACCGGCTCGGCCTGTCGCGACCCACGGTCCGGCGCGCGATCCACGAGCTGGTGGCGCAGGGGTTGCTGCTGCGCCGGCGCGGCCTGGGCACCACCGTCGCCAACCGACAGATCCACCGCAAGGCCGAGCTCACCAGCCTGTTCGACGACCTCAAGCGCGAGGGTGCCTCGGCGCCGAGCACGACCGTGCTGGTCCACGAGATCGTCGAGGACGAGCGCGCGGCGACGGCGATGGGCCTGCCGCCGGACACCCCTCTGCTCTCGGTGGTCCGACTCCGCAAGGCGGGCGACCTGCCCTTGCCGTCATGCACAACTGGCTCCCGCCGGCCTACAGCGACATCAGCCGCGAGGAGCTCGAGAAGGACGGCCTCTACGCCGTGCTCCGCGACCGCGGCGTGCGTCCCGTGGTGGCCCACCAGACCATCGGTGCCCGCACGCCCACCCCGGCCGAACGCCGCCACCTCGAGCTCCGGCCGTCGCAGCCCGTGCTGACCATGACCCGCAGCGCCTTCGACGCCGTCGGCAACCCGGTGGAGTACGGCGACCACTGCTACCGGGCGCAGGACTACACGATCGAGGTCATGATCGACCAGCGGTGACCATCACGCACTCCGACTGGACCCACGCCGGAGGTTTTTGACCGGCATTGCCGAACCTTGACCTGTAGGTGTGGAATCCGGGCGCATTCCGGAGACTTCCTTCTGCTTCCGCAGACCTCGTTCTTCCTAGGGTGATCGGCATTTGCGCCACCCGGCGCAGACCAGGGACACACGGGTCCCACCACCGAAGGAGATCCATGAAGCGCGCATCCACTCGCATCGCCCTCGCCATCTCCGGCGTTGCCGCCATCACCGGTGCGACGCTCGGCGTCGCCGCCGCGGCACCTGCCGGTTCCACGTCGGGCGAGACTCCCTACGTTCCAGGAGTTCCTCGACAGCAGCTACCGGGACGTCGACGGCCAGTACATGGTCAGTCGGTGACGAGCCGGAGGGGCGGCGACGGCGGGATGCGGATCTTCTACGACCGGATGGTCGACCCGAAGGAGCCGCACACCGACGACGACTCGCTCATCGTCAACACCGTGGGCGGGTCCGACGACAAGTGGAGCCTGTCGCAAGTGCGGCAACCTGACCTACTGCGTGAGCACGAAGTTCGGCAGCGACCACTGCCCGCATCGTCTGCGGCCATGGCCAGGGGCGCCGGCCCTGCTGGGAGGCGGCATCCTCCAAGGTCAACTTCGTCTACGTCCCCAGCCAGGACTCCAGCTGCAACACCCGCAACAACAACGTGGTCTTGCTCCGTGGAGCCCGTGTCGACGACGCAGTACATCGCCCGGGCCTTCTTCCCCAGCAGCCCCAAGCGCTCGCGCAACGTCCTCGTCGACGACTCGATCTGGACCAGCGGCTCGTGGACGCCGACCAACATCCTTGGCCACGAGCTCGGCCACACCCGCTGGGCTTCCGCACCAGCACACCCACCGGAGTCCGGCACCTGCTTCGAGGACAACAACTGGCGTCCGCTGACTCCCTACGACAGCGCGTCGATCATGCACTACCCCCAGTGCAACGGGTCCTCCGACGACCTCAGCTTCACCAGCACCGACGGCAATGGCGTGAGGGCTCTCTACGGCAGCTGGTTGCGACTACCCCTCCCCGACACGGCACGACGAAGGCCCGGCCCCCCAGCGGGGGCCGGGCCTTCGGCTGTCATGCGGTCCGCGGTGTTTCTGAGCGCTGCTGCGCTCGGCAACCCCCCGAACCAGGGAGGTGCTCGGTCAGCCGGCGAC
>CAWGSW010000014.1:0-6632 GCA_963825275.1 uncultured Actinomycetota bacterium
TCCCGCGCCTCCGCGTAGCCCGCCGCGAACCGGTCGCGCAGCCCGGCTGAGCGCCCGCCGAGTCGGACAGATCAGGACGAGGGGTCTTGACAGGGGTTTACTAAACCGGTTTAGTCGATCAGGTGAGCCGCCCCACGATCAACGACGTCGCCCGTGCCGCGGGTGTGTCGAAGGGCGCCGTCTCGTTCGCGTTCAACAACCGCCCGGGCATCGCCCCCGAGACCCGCGAGCGGATCCTCGAGACCGCCCGGCAGCTCGGCTGGAGCCCCAGCTCGCGTGCCGTCGCCCTGTCGGTCTCGCGCTCGTTCGCCGTGGGCCTCGTGATGGCCCGGCCTCCGGAGACCCTGCGCGCTGACCCGTTCTTCCCGTCGTTCATCGCGGGCGTGGAGGGGGAGCTCTCGGAGCACGGCTACGCCCTGCTGCTCCAGGTGGTCCCGGAGCACCAGACGGAGCACCAGAGCTACCGTCGGCTGGCCGACAACGGCCGCGTGGACGGCGTGTTCGTGACGGACCTGTACGTCGACGACCCGCGGCCGGCGCTGCTCGCCGAGATCGGGCTGCCCGCGGTGATCGTCGGGCCGGCGCTCGGGGAGGCGTTCTGGCCCGCGGTCGGCGTCGACGACGGTCCCGGGGTGGTGGCCGCCGTGCAGCACCTCATCGACCTGGGTCACACCCGCATCGCGCACGTCGCCGGCCCCGGGAGCATGGTCCACGGTCGCTCGCGCCGCCGGGCCTGGGCGGACACCCTGCACGCAGCCGGCCTGCCCGAAGGGCACTGCGTCGAGACCGACTTCTCGGCCGAAGCCGGCTCCGCGGCGACCCGGCAGCTGCTCGACCTCGACGACGCCCCGACCGCGATCGTGTTCGCGAACGACCTGATGGCGATCGCGGGTCTCGCGGTCGCCGTCAGCCGCGGTCTCAGGGTCCCCGCCGACCTCTCCGTCGTCGGCTACGAGGACACCGAGCTGGCCGCGCACCTGCAGCCGCCCCTCACCACCGTCAGCACCGACGTCATCGGCTGGGGGAGCGCCGCCGCCAAGCGGCTCCTCGAGCTGGTCGACGGCCGTCCCGGCACCGACGTCCTCCTCCGCTCGCCGCAGCTCGTGGTGCGCGGATCCACCGGCCCCGCACCCGCGTGACCAGGCAGTACACGAAATGGAGAAGCACATGAGATCGAAGGTCGCTACCGCAACCCTGGCCGTGCTGGCACTCGGGATGACCGCCGCCTGCGGGGGTGGGTCCGGAGACTCCGACGGCGCCACCAGCTCCACCGGGCCGATCAAGGTCTGGCTCTCGAACAACCCAGAGGAGATCGCCTGGGGCAAGCAGATGGTCGAGGCGTGGAACGCCGACCATCCCGACGAGAAGGTCACCGCCCAGGAGATCCCGGCAGGCAAGACCTCCGAGGAGGTCATCGGAGCCGCGATCACGGCGGGCAACGCGCCCGTGCCTGGTGTTCAACACCTCGCCGGCCGCGGTCCCGCAGTTCCAGAAGCAGGGCGGCCTGGTCGCGCTGGACAGCTTCGACGGCGGCACCGACTACGTCGAGTCGCGCAGCGGTGACGTCGCCGCGCAGTACCAGTCGCCGGACGGCCAGTACTACCAGATCCCCTGGAAGTCGAACCCGGTCATGATCTTCTACAACAAGGACCTCCTGAAGAAGGCCGGCGTCGACCCGGAGAACCCGCCGCTGGCCACCTACGACGAGTTCCTCGACACCTCCCGCAAGATCGTCAAGAGCGGTGCCGCCGACGCCGCGATCTGGCCCTCCCCGGACAGCCAGTTCTTCCAGTCCTGGTTCGACTTCTACCCGATGTACGCCGCCGAGACGGGCGGCAAGCAGCTCGTCGAGGACGGCCAGGCCACCTTCGACTCACCTGAGGGGAAGGCCGTGGCCGACCTCTGGGCCACGATGTACAAGGAGGGCCTGTCGCCCCAGGAGGCCTACAACGGTGACGCCTTCGGTGAGGGCAAGTCCGCCATGGCCACCGTCGGCCCGTGGGCGATCGCGGTCTACGGCAAGGACGTCAACTGGGGCGTCGCCCCTGTGCCGACGTCCGACGGCATCAGCCCCGAGGACACCTACACCTTCTCCGACGCGAAGAACATCGCCCTCTACTCCGCCTGCGACAACCAGAAGACGGCCTTCGACGTGCTGAAGTTCGCCACGAGCGAGGAGCAGGACGGCAAGCTGCTGGAGACCACCGGTCAGATGCCGTTGCGCACTGATCTGCAGGCGACGTACCCCGACTACTTCTCGGAGCACCCGGAGTACAAGCTCTTCGCCGACCAGGCGTCGCGCACCGTCGAGGTCCCGAACGTGCCGAGCTCGATCGAGATCTGGCAGGAGTTCCGCGACGAGTGGTCGTCCGCAGTGATCTTCGGCAAGACCTCGACCGACGAAGCGCTCACGACGGCGGCCGACAAGGCGACCGAGCTCGCCGGCCAGTCCTGAGGGTGGCGCGCCGACCATGACGACCATGACGCCTGCTCCCGTGTCGAGCGGCGGCGCGGTCAACCACCGTCGCTCCCGGCTGACGGCCCTCCTGGGCCGTCAGCCGGTGGGGATGGCCTTCGCCGCTCCGTACGCCGTGTTCCTGGCCGCCGTCTTCGCCTACCCCCTCGTGCTCGCGGTCTGGATCTCCTTCCACGACTACTTCTTCGCTGCCCCCGGCGCACAGGTGGACCGGCCCTTCGTCGGGTTCGACAACTACCGGACCGTGCTCGGCGACCCGGCGGTGCGCAGGTCGTTCTTGAACGTGGCGGAGTTCCTCATCATCAACGTCCCGCTGACCGTCGCACTCGCTCTGGGCCTGGCGACCGCGCTCAACACCGCGATCCGTGGCCGTACCTTCCTGCGTGTCTCCTACTACGTCCCCTACGTGACCGCGAGCGTCGCGCTGGTCTCCGTCTGGCTGTTCCTGTTCAGCAAGGAGGGCATGGTCAACCAGGTGCTCGGCCCGGCTGCCCCGGACCCTTCGTGGCTGGTCAACAGCACCCTGGCGATGCCCGTGATCGCGATCTTCGTGACCTGGAAGCAGCTCGGCATGTTCATCCTGCTCTACCTCGCCGCGCTGCAGAACGTGCCGAAAGAGCTCTACGAGTCGGCACAGGTCGACGGCGCGGGCCGTCTCGCCGCCTTCCGCAACGTGACGTGGCCGGGCGTGCGGCCGGCGACGACGCTCGTGGTCATCCTCGCGACCATCACCGGCGCCAACCTGTTCACCGAGCCCTACCTGCTGACCAGCGGTGGCGGCCCGAACGGCGCCTCGGCGTCGCCCGTCCTCGTGATGTACCAGAAGGGCATCGAGCAGGGGAACCCCGACGTCGCCTCCGCGATCGGCGTGATCCTGGTCATCGGCGTGCTGCTGCTCTCCCTCGTGAACCGACGAATCCTGGAAAGGGACTGACATGGCAGGCTCGTGGCTCCGCCGTGGGGCGCTCTTCCTCGGCGCTCTCCTCTTCCTGTTCCCCTTCTACTACATGCTGATCGGCTCGTTCCAGAAGGAGCCCGACACGTCGCTCGCAGGGGCGTTCCCCACAGGCGGCCTGACCCTCGACAACTACGCGGCCATCAATGGTCGTGTCGACCTGGTCGGGTCGCTGCTCAACTCCGGGATCTTCACCGGCGGGGTGCTGTTCGGCACGATCGTGTTCGGGGTCCTCGCCGGCTACGCCCTGGCCCGGCTGCACTTCCGCGGTCAGGGCACCTTGTTCGCGGTGATGCTGCTGGTGCAGATCGTGCCGTTCCAGCTGCTGATCATCCCGATCTACGTGATGGTCGTGCGGACCTACGGGCTCGCGGACTCCTACCTGGGGATGATCGTCCCGTTCGCGATCAACTCGACCGCGGTGTTCATCTTCCGGCAGTTCTTCCTCCAGCTGCCCGAGGAGCTGTTCTCCGCCGCCCGCCTCGACGGCGCGAGCGAGCTCCGCATCCTGTGGTCGATAGCGCTGCCCCTGGCGCGGCCGGCACTCCTCACCGCGGCGCTGCTCACGTTCATCGGTCCGTGGAACGAGTTCCTGTGGCCGTTCCTGGTCACCAAGGACGCGGACATGCAGCCACTGGCGGTCTCGCTGGCCAACTACATCAACACCATGGCGGGCCGGGCAGCCAACCCGTTCGGCTCCATCCTCGCGGGTGCCGTCGTGCTCGCGGCGCCGGCGGTCGCGCTCTTCGTGGCCTTCCAGAGGCACTTCACCAGCTCCGACCTCGGATCCGGTGTGAAGGGATGACGTCAGCCGACGTGGTGCGGCTGGGGTTCGTCGGAGCGGGGGGCTTCGCCTCGTTCCTCGCCGGGTCCACCGCCTCGCTGCCCTCGGTGGCACTGCGCGCGGTCGCCGACCCGCGCCCCGACGCGGCCGAGCGGCTCGCGCGACCGCACGGTGCGCGGGCGACCGCGTCGTGGCGCGACCTGCTGTCCGACGACGACGTCGACGCAGTCGTCGTGGCCACCCCTCCCGCGGACCACGCCGGCATCGCCCGGGCGGCGCTCGAGGCTGGCAAGCACGTGTTCTGCGAGAAGCCGCTGGCCCTCGACGACGCCGATGCCGCCGACCTCGTGGACACCGTCGAGCGGACCGGAAGGGTGCTGGTCGTCGACCACGTGCTGCGCTACAACCCGCTGCTCCGGGCGCTGACCCGGCTGCGGGGGTCCCTGCTCGGCCCTGTCCAGCGCTTCTGCTTCGAGAACGATGCCAGCGACGAGGACCTCGGTGACGACCACTGGTTCTGGGATGAGTCCCGCAGCGGCGGAATCTTCGTCGAGCACGGTGTCCACTTCTTCGACGCCGCCGCGATGCTGCTGGAGCGCGAGGCCACCTCGGTGCACGCAGTCGCCGCGCGCCGCCCCGGTGGGCCCATCGACCTGGTGTCGGCGACCGTCGCGCACGGCGAGGACGTGCTCGCCACGCACACGCACTCCTTCACCCACGCGCACCGCTGCGAGCGCCAGCTGATGCGCCTCGACTGCGGGCCCGCCGAGGTCCGGGTCGAGGGCTGGATCCCCGTGCATGCCGTGGTCGACGCCTGGACCGACGCCGGCGGCCTGCGCTTCGCAGAGGGCCTGCCCGAGCGGGCCGGCGAGCTGCTCCACGTCGACGGCTTCCGCCTCGGCCACCGTGCGGGCGTCACGGTCGCGAGCGAGCCGGACGCGGGCCCTCGCCGGGCACGTGGCCGCGGTGTCGCTCTCGACGTGCCCCACCACGTCCGCCTGGAGCTGACCCTGGGTGGGCACGAGGCGAAGCCGGAGGCGTACGCCGAGAGCGTCCGCGCCGCCCTCGCCGACCTGGTGGGTCGCATCGCCGACGGCGGCAAGCCGTTCAGCGGGGTCCGCGAGGGCGCCGCCGCCGTCGCCGTGGCGACCGCCGCCACCCGTTCCGCGTACGACCAGCGGGCCGTATCGGTCTCGCCCCCACCTGTTCACGTCCGATGAACCCAACTGAACGAGGAGCCATGACCGCACACGTCAACCCCGACGCCCAGTTCCCGCTGGGGCCCTTCACGCCCTACGAGCAGAACCCGATCCTGCACCCCAAGGGCGACGGCTGGGAGTCGGGCAGCGTCTACAACCCGGCCGCCGTGGTCAAGGACGGCAAGGTGGTGCTGCTCTACCGCGCCCACGCCGACGACATCGTGTCGCACGTCGGGCTGGCCACCAGTGACGACGGGATCCACTTCGACCGGCACCCGGACCCGGTGCTCTCGCCGACCGAGCCCTACGAGGAGTTCGGTGCCGAGGACCCGCGCGTCACCGAGGTCGACGGCACCTACTACCTGACCTACACCGGGTGGGACCGGAAGTCCGCGCAGCTGTGCCTCGCGACGTCCACCGACCTGTTCACCTGGACCAAGCACGGACCGCTGTTCCCGGAGTTCAACACCTTTCTGCCGCAGGGCAACGGGCAGGACGCGCCGTGGAGCAAGGCGGGGGCGATCCTGCCGGTGCCGATCGACGGCCGCTACCTGATGTACTTCGGTGAGGGATCGATCTGGTACGCCTGGTCCGACGACCTGATCCACTGGACGCCCTGCTCCAACGACGAGCCGCTGATGGTCCCCACCGGGCCGGGCACGTTCGGGGAGTTCCTGGTCGAGGTCGGTCCGCAGCCGATCATCACCGACAACGGGCTGATCCTGCTGCTGCACAACGCCGCGGTGAAGAACCCGGACGGCACGGTGCGCTACTCGTGCGGACAGCTGCTCTTCGACCCCGCGGACCCGACCACGATCCTCGCCCAGATGAACCGGCCGTGGCTCGAGCCGTCGACGTACGAGGACACCCACGGGCTGGTCTCGAACGTGACGTTCGTGGAGGGACTGGTCTTCTTCAAGGACACCTGGTTCGCCTACTACGGGCAGAGCGACTCGACGCTCGGCGTGGCGACCTACAAGGTCGGGGCGCGCTACTCGGACCTGGGCTCGTGATGGACGGGTTCCGGTCACCGGCGCACCACCGCTGGCTGGAGGCGGAGGGGGACCGGCTGCTCGCGTTCAGCCGGTCCGCCCGGCACCCGGCCGGAGGCTTCGCGTGGCTCGACGTCGCGGGACGGCCCGAGCTCGACCGTCCGGTGGAGCTGTGGATCACCTGCCGGATGGCGCACGTGTTCTCCCTGGGCCACCTGATGGGCCG